>CAVYBI010000005.1:0-727770 GCA_963766755.1 uncultured Solirubrobacterales bacterium
CGGCGATCCTCGGCAAGAAGTTGGGCATGACCCAGGTCTTCCGCGAGGACGGCAGTGTCGTGCCGGTCACGGTAATCGAGGCCGGCCCCTGCAAGGTCACCGCGGTGCGCGAGGGCGAGCGCGACGGCTATGCCGCTGTGCAGCTGGCTTTCGGCGAGGTCAAGCAGGGCAAGCTGAGCAAGGCCGAGGAAGGCCACCTGAAGAAGGCCAGCGCCCCGCCGATGCGCCACCTGGTCGAGTTCCGCGACGAGGATCTCGGTGCCGAGGACGGCCCGAAGATCGGCGACGACGTCACCGTCTCCGGGTTCGAGGCAGGTCAGAAGGTGAAGGTCTCCGGGGTCTCGATCGGCAAGGGCTTCCAGGGCGGCATCAAGCGCCACAACTTCAGCCGCGGACCGGTCAGCCACGGCTCCCACAACGTCCGCGCCCCGGGCTCGATCGGCGCCAGCACCTTCCCCGCCCGCGTCTTCAAAGGGATGCGGATGCCAGGTCAGATGGGCAACAAGCGGATCACCCAGAAGGGCCTGGAGATCGCCGACATCGACGCCGAGCGCAACCTGCTCTTGATCAAGGGCTCGGTCCCCGGCTCCCGCAACGCGATCGTCGAGGTGAGGACCGATGTCTAAAGCCACCGTCCTCGGCAAGACGACCAAAGCCGACCTGCCCAAAGAGCTCTTCGCCGAGCCCTTCCACCAGTCGCTGGTCCACGAGGCCGCCCGCGCCGACCTCGCGTCGCGCCGCCGCGGCACCGCCTCGACCCTGACCCGCGGCGAGGTCTCCTTCACCACCGCCAAGGCCTGGCGCCAGAAGGGCACCGGCCGCGCTCGCGTCGGCGCCCTCGGCGTCTCCAGCCGCTTCGGCGGTGGCGTCACCTTCGGCCCGAAGCCGCGCCACTACACGGTCAAGGTCAACCGCAAAGCGCGCCGGCGGGCGATGCGCTCGGCTCTCTCGGTCCACGCCGAGCGCGGCAGTGTCGCCGTCCTCGACGCCTCCGCCTTCGAGACTCCGTCGACCAAGGGGGCCGCGGCCGCCCTGGCCAAATGGGGTGCCAAGAGCCCGACCCTGGTCGTGCTCACCGCCGAGGAGACCGGGGCGATGAAGAGCTTTCGCAACATCCCTCGCACCCACGTGCTCGAGGTCGGCGCGACCGGGGTTGCCGACGTGATCGGCGCCGCCGCGATGGTCGTTTCCGAAGCGGCGCTGTCCTCGCTGCAGGAGAGGCTGGGCTGATGGACGCGCGCAGCATCCTGATCCGCCCGGTGATCTCCGAGAAGAGCTACGCCCTGATCGCCGAAGGCAAGTACACCTTCCGGGTCGACGATCGCGCCCACAAGACGCAGATCGCCCAGGCCGTGCACGAGGTCTTCGGGGTCCAGGTGGCGCAGGTGCGGACCTCGAAGGTGCGCTCCAAGCCGAAGCGCCGCGGCCTCTCGCAGGGACGCTCGCGGGCCTGGAAGAAGGCGATCGTCCAGCTCGCCCCGGGTGAGCGGATAGAGCTGTTCGAGGGCGCGGAGACCGCGTAGGGAGTCACCAGACATGCCGAACCGAAAGACCAAACCCACCAGCCCCGGCCGCCGCTTCGCGACCTATCCGCTGCGCGAGCAGCTGACCGCTTCCGAGCCGGAAAAGAAGCTGACCGAGGGACTGCGCAAGTCCGGCGGCCGCAACGCCAACGGGCGCATCACCGCGCGCCATCGTGGCGGCGGCGCCAAGCGGCGCTACCGCAAGATCGACTTCAAGCGCCTCAAGGACGGCGTGCCCGCGAAGGTCGCGACGATCGAGTACGACCCCAATCGCAGCTGCTACATCGCCCTCCTGCACTACGCCGACGGCCACAAGGACTACATCCTCGCCCCGGCGCAGCTGGCGGTCGGCCAAGAGGTCAAGTCCGGCGCCGGCGCCGACGTCAAACCGGGTCACACGATGGCGCTGGGCGAGATGCCGACCGGCACGATCGTCCATAACGTCGAGCTGATCGCCGGCCAGGGCGGCAAGCTCGGCCGCGCCGCCGGTACCGCGATTCAGCTGGTCGCCAAGGAGGGTGAGATGGTCACCCTGCGGTTGCCGTCCTCGGAGATGCGGATGGTCCGGGCCGAGTGCCGGGCGACCGTCGGCAACCTCTCCAACGCCGAGCACCAGAACATGAAGATCGGCAAGGCCGGCCGCAACCGGCACAAGGGCAAGCGCCCGCAGAGCCGCGGCGTGGCGATGAACCCCGTCGACCATCCGCATGGCGGTGGCGAGGCCCATCACACTCCCGGCGGCCATCCGGTGACCCCCTGGGGCAAGCCGACGCTTGGCTACCGGACCCGCAAGAAGGGCAAGCAGTCCGATCGTTACATCGTGCGCGGCAGGCGCCGCGGCAAGAAGAAGGGTGGCCGCTGATGGGGCGTTCGACGAAAAAGGGGCCGTGGGTCGAAGAGAGGCTGATGGCCCGGATCGGCGCTATGAACGAGGCCGGGAAAAAACAGATGGTCAAAACCTGGTCCCGCACTTCGACCGTGTTCCCGGAGATGGTCGGGCACACGATCGCCGTCCACGACGGCAAAAAACACGTCCCGGTCTTCATCTCCGAGTCGATGGTCGGGCACAAGCTCGGCGAGTTCGCTCCCACCCGGACCTTCCGCTCCCATACCGGTACCGGCAGGGGTGACTAGCGATGGCTGAGAAAAAAGACGCTGCGAAAAAAGCGCCCGCGAAAAAAGCGGCGCCCAAAAAAACCGCGAAAAAAGATTCGAAACCGGCTGCGAAAAAAGCACCCAAAGCGGCGGCCAAAAAAGCGAGCCCGAAAAAAGCCGCCAAAGAGGCCCCCAAGGCCGAGAGCAAAACCAAGGCTCCCGCGAAAAAAGCCGCGCCGGCTCCTGCTGCCCCCGCTGTCGTCCGCGCCAGCGCCCGCTACGTGCGCATCGCCCCTCGCAAGGCGCGACTGATCGCCGATCAGGTCCGCGGCCTCCACATCGAGAAAGCACGGGCGCTGCTGCAGTTCTCCCCCCGTGGGGCCGCCGAGGACATCCACAAGCTGATCGATTCCGCCGCCGCCAACGCGGAGAACAACCACGATCTGATCGGCGATGAGATGAAGGTCTCCTCGATCACCGTCGACGAGGGCCCGACGCTGAAGCGGTACCGGCCACGGGCTCAGGGGCGGGCGACTCCAATTCACAAGCGAACCAGCCACATCGCCGTGGCGCTAACCCCGGTGGAGGACTAGGTCATGGGACAGAAGATCCACCCCGAGGGGTTCCGCGTCGGCTACATCCACGACTGGAAGTCGACCTGGTTCGAGGACAAGAACTTCGCCGACGTCCTTCAGGAAGACCTGCAGATCCGCGATCACATCGTCGGCAAGCTCTCCCATGCCGGGCTTTCGAACATCACGATCGAGCGCCGCGGCGAGGTCGCCGTCGACATTCACACCGCCCGCCCGGGCATCGTCATCGGCAAGTCGGGCAGCGAAGTCGATGCGCTCCGCAAGGAGCTGCACAAGCTGACCGGCAGCCCGGTGAAAGTGAACATCCGCGAGGTCAAGCGCCCCGAGCTCGACGCCAAGCTGGTCGCCCAGTCGATCGCCGAGCAGCTGCAGAACCGGGTCGCCTTTCGCCGCGCGATGAAACGCGCCCTGACTTCGGCCATGCGCTCCGGCGCCAAGGGCGTCAAGGTCCAGGTTTCCGGCCGCCTCGGCGGTGCCGAGATGGCACGGACCGAAAGCTATTCCGACGGTCGCGTGCCGCTGCACACTCTGCGCGCCGACATCGACTACGGCTTCTTCGAGGCGCGGACGACGACGGGCCGGATCGGCGTCAAATGCTGGATCAACAAGGGCGAAGTCATGCCCGAGGGCTTCCGCTCTGATCTTGCTTCGACCGACGAGGAGCCGCAGGGCGGACAGCGTGGCGGCCGCCCGGGTCGTCCCGGCGGCGGCGATCGCGGTCCCGGCGGCGGTCGCTCCGGCGGTGGACGCGGTCCCGGCGGTGGACGCGGCGGCGACCGCGGCGGCCAGCGTGGGGGAGGCGGTCGCTGATGCTGAGCCCGAAACGAGTCAAGCACCGCAAAGTCTTCCGCGGCCGGATGCGCGGCAACACCAAGGGCGGCAGCACCGTCGCCTTCGGCGAGTACGGGCTGAAGTCGATCGACCGTGGCTGGATCACCAACCGCCAGATCGAGGCAGCTCGTGTCGCGATGACCCGCAAGATCAAACGTGGCGGCAAGGTCTGGATCAACGTCTTCCCGGACAAGCCCTACACGAAGAAGCCGGCCGAGACCCGGATGGGGTCCGGCAAGGGCAACCCCGAGGGCTGGGTCGCGGTGGTCAAGCCGGGCAAGGTGATGTTCGAGCTGGCCGGGGTCCCCGAGGATCTCGCCCGCGACGCCCTGCGCCTGGCGGGACACAAGCTTCCGGTCAGGACCAAATTCGTCAAGCGCGAGGGGGCCGAAGACTGATGAAAGCGGCCGAGGCCCATAATCTGAAAGACGACGAGCTGGTGGCGAAACTGATCGATGCCAAGCAGGAGGCATTCAACCTGCGCTTCCGGCACGCGACCGGCGAGCTCGAGAACACGGCGCGGTTGGGAATGGCGAAGCGCGACATCGCGCGCCTGCTGACCGTGGCCAAGGCCCGAGGCATTGATGTCGAGAAAGAGACGAAGCGGATATGAGCGACGACGAGCAGAAAAAAGACGAGACGACTGAGGAGCCCCAGATCGAGGAGACCCCCGCGGCTGAGGAGAGTCCGGCCGTCGAGGAGGCCCCATCTGACGACGCTCCTGCCGTCGAGGAGGAGGCGCCGGCGCCTGCCGCCGAGGCAGCCCCTGCCAAAGAGCCGGATCCGGAGGGCGATCTTCCTTGGAAGGAGCGCCGCCGCCTGCAGCGCTCGCGCCGGCCCAGCGAGGCGAAGGCGAAGGCCACTCCCGAGGAGCGGGCTGCCGCCCGGGTCGAGGCTCGCAAGGCCAAGGCCGCGGAACGGAGTCGGGAGCGTGCGAAAGCGAAGGCCAAGAAAGGCGAGCCGGGTATCGGCACCCCGCCCGCCGAGCGCGATTCCAATGCGGCCAAGACCCGCCAGGGCATCGTCGTCTCCAACAAAGGAAATAAATCGATCACGGTCAGGATCGATTTCGCCCGCCGTCACCCGACTTACGAGAAGATCGTCCGCCGCTCGCGCACGCTGCACGCGCACGACGAGCGCAACGAGGCAGGCGAGGGCGACGTCGTCCGCGTCGTCGAGACCCGTCCGCTGTCCAAGACCAAGCGCTGGCGCCTGGTCGACGTGGTCGAGAAGGCGAGGTAGGGCGAAGTGATCCAGCAGGAGTCGAGATTGAAGGTCGCCGACAACTCGGGCGCTCGCGAGATCCTCTGCATCAGGGTCAAGGGCGGCTCGCACCGTCGCTATGCCAGCGTCGGCGACGTCATCACCGCCACGGTCAAACAGGCGAGCCCGCAGGGCGGCGTCCGCAAGGGCGAGGTCGTGCAGGCCGTCGTCGTGCGCACGCGCAAGCCGCTCGGACGTCCCGACGGCACCTACATCTCCTTCGACGAGAACGCCGCGGTGCTGATCGACCCGGCGAACAACAACCCGCGTGGGACCCGCATCTTCGGCCCCGTCGCCCGCGAACTTCGCGATCGCAACTTCATGAAAATCATCTCGCTGGCACCAGAGGTCCTCTGATGGCGAAGTCGATGCGCATCCGGACCGACGACCAGGTGGTCTTGATCAGCGGCAAGGACGCCGGCAAGAGCGGTCGCGTCGTGCGGACCGACCCCCAGCGCCGTCGCGTCTACGTCGAGGGCCTGAACATGATCAAGCGCCACGAACGGCCGCGCTCCCAGGGCGACCTGAAAAACGCTCAGGTCGGCGGCATCGTGGAAAAGGAGGGGCCGGTCCACGTCTCCAACGTGATGCTGCTCGATCCCAAGGACAACAAGCCGACCCGGGTCGGCGTCCGTCGCGACGAGGGCGGCAAGCGCGTCCGCTTCGCCAAGAGCAGTGGGACGGCGATCGACTGATGGAGGCGACCGCCACCCAGCAGGCAGCTCCGCCGCCGCGCTTGCGCGAGCGCTACGAGCAGGAGATCCTGCCCGAGCTGACCAAGAAATTCGGTTACTCGACGCCGATGCAGGCGCCGCACCTGATCAAGATCACCCTCAATATGGGCCTTGGCACCGAGAAACAGGACAAGAAGTCCTTCGAATCGGCTCAGGAACAGCTGGCGCTGATCGCCGGCCAGCACCCGAACGTGCGCCGGGCCCGCAAGTCGATCGCTTCCTTCAAGCTGCGCGAGGGAATGCCCGTCGGCGTCTCGGCAACCCTGCGACGGGCAAAGATGTGGGAGTTCCTCGACCGCCTCACCTCGATCGCGGTGCCGCGGATCCGCGACTTCCGCGGGCTCAACCCGCGCTCCTTCGACGGCCGCGGCAACTACTCGATGGGCGTCAAGGAGCAACTGATCTTCCCCGAAATCGACTACGACTCGGTCGACGTGGTGCGCGGTCTCGACATCACGATCACGACCTCGGCCGAGACCGACGTCGAGGCCTTCGAGCTGCTGCTGGGGCTGGGCATGCCCTTCGCCCAGGAGGGCCGTCCCGGCCAGGAGGCGCGCGAAGCCGCCGAAGCCGAAGCCGAGGAGGAAAAGCGCAAAGAGGAGGCTCGGCTCAAGGCCGAAGTCGAGCAGGAAGCGCTGGAGAAGCTGAAAGAGGAGAACCCGGAGGCCTACGCCAAGCCCGAGAGCGAGGACGAGGGTGAGGGCGAGGAGGCCGCCGAGGGTGGAAACGACGAGGCCGAGGGCTCGGCCGACGAGGAGACTTCAAAAGATGGCTAAGACTTCACAGAAGGTCCGTCAGGGCCGCAAAGCAAAGTTCAAATCGCGCAGCTACAACCGCTGCCGTCGCTGTGGGCGCCCCCGTGCCTACTACCGGAAGTTCGGCCTTTGCCGGATCTGCCTGCGCAACGCCGCACACGAGGGGTACATCCCCGGCATGACCAAGTCGAGCTGGTAGGACGAGATGCAGACCGATCCCATAGCCGACTACCTGACCCGCCTGCGCAACGCCATCCGCGCCGGCCACGACGAGGTGGAGATCCCCCTCTCGGGCCTGAAGATGGAGATGTCGCGGATCCTCAAGGAGCAGGGCTACATCAAGGACTTCCACCGCAAGCCGGCGACTGTCGGCGAGGCGATCAACGTCAGCCTCAAGTACACGGAGGACCGGCGTCCTGTCATCCTGGGCATCGAACGCGTCTCCCGCCCGGGTCGCCGCCGCTACGTCGATCACAAGAGCGTGCCGCGGGTCCAGGGTGGAACCGGGACCGCGATCGTCAGCACCTCGGTCGGCGTGATGACCGGCCACGAAGCCCGCGCCAAGGGCGTCGGCGGCGAGGTCGTCGCCTACGTCTGGTGATCTCATGAGTCGAATTGGAAGAAAACCCGTCCCCGTCCCCGAGGCCGTCACGGTCGAGATCGCCCCTGGCAACATCGCCGTCAAGGGCCCCAAGGGCGAGCTGACGCAGATCTACTCGCAGGACATGTCGGTCGAGCAGGGAGACGGCGTCGTCACCGTCGCCCGCCCGACCGACCGCGGCGAGCACCGTGCCCTGCACGGCCTCACTCGCAGCCTGATCGCCAACATGGTCGAGGGCGTCACCGAGGGCTTCGAGAAGCGACTTGAAATCCAGGGCGTCGGCTATCGCGCGGCGCTCAAGGGCAAGAACCTGGAGCTGGCGCTCGGCTATTCCCACCCGATCTCGATCGAGGCCCCGGAGGGGATCGAGTTCGAGGTCCCGCAGCCGACCGAGGTCATCGTGCGGGGAATCGACAAGCAGCTCGTCGGCCAGGTTGCCGCAGATATCCGCAAGCGTCGCAAGCCGGAGCCCTACAAGGGCAAGGGCGTTCGCTACAAGGGCGAGCAGGTACTTCGAAAGGTGGGTAAGCGCGCATGACGGTTATCACCAAGGGCCAGCAGCGCCTGCGCCGCCGCCGCCGGGTCCGTGCCCGCATCAGCGGCACGGCCGAGCGTCCGCGCCTTTCCGTTTTCCGCTCCAACCGCGGTGTCTTCGCGCAGCTCATCGACGACACCAAAGGCCACACTCTGGCCGCGGTCAACTGGATCGAGCCAGAGCTGCGCAAGCTCACGGCATCCGACCAGGCGAAGAAGGCGGGCGAACTGCTCGCCGAGCGAGCCAAGGCGGCCGGGGTGGAGACCTGTGTCTTCGACCGCGGCGGCTACCAGTACCACGGCCGCGTCAAGGCCCTGGCCGACGGAGCGCGCGAGGGAGGGTTGGCCTTCTGATGACCCGTTTCGCTACGGTGGGCCGCTTGAGATGAAGGGAATGGATGCCAACAACGTCGAGACGGTGAGCCCGCGCGGGCTCGACCTCCAGGAGCGTGTGATCGAGATCAACCGCGTCGCCAAGGTGGTCAAGGGCGGCCGGCGCTTCTCCTTCACCGCGCTCGTCGCCGTCGGCGACGAGGAGGGTGTCGTCGGGATCGGTTACGGCAAGGCCCGCGAGGTCCCGCTGGCGATCCAGAAGGGCGTCGAGGACGCTCGCAAGAACTTGATTCGCGTGCCCAAATACGGGCAGACGATCACCCACAGGATCATCGGCCGCTTCGGCGCCGGGCACGTCGTCCTGCGCCCGGCCAGCCCCGGTACCGGCGTCATCGCCGGCGGCGGCGTCCGCGCCGTGCTCGAGCTCGGCGGCGTTCGCGACGTGCTGACCAAGAGCATCGGCACCCAGAACCCGATCAACCTGGTCAAGGCGACGATGGACGGGCTGATCCGGCTGCGGCGGCCGGAGGAGGTTGCTGAGCTGCGGGGACTGACCGTCAAGCAGGTGCTCGGGCTCGATCTGAACGGAACTTCGGCCAGCAACGGCGAGCGCCTGGACGCGGGGCCTGTCGCCGCAGGGGACCCACCGCCCCCTCCGGTAGCTAAAGCTTCCTCGGGGGCGGTACCCCCTACGGCGCCACCCGCGTCAGAGGCGAAGGCAGCTGACGCCGAGGGTTCGGCCGCTGAGGCAGCAGCTCCAGAGGCCGAGGCTCCCGCCGCTGAGGAGAGCGCTCCGGCCGCGGAGGCGGACACTTCCGTAGCTGATGAGACCCCGGCCGTAGAGGAGACTTCGCCGCCTGTTGAGGAGGCGAAGTCGTGAGTGGGGTCAAGATTCAGCAGGTTCGGTCGGCCAATGGGACCAATCCGAATCAGAAAGCGACTTTGAAGGCGCTGGGCCTGGGCGGAATCGGCAAGTCCGTCGAGCGCAAGGACTCGCCGCAGCTGCAGGGCCAGCTTCGCGTCGTCTCCCACCTGGTCGAGGTGTCCTGATGGCTGAGACGCCCCGCTCGGAGGAGATCGGCCTCCACAACCTGAAGCCGAAGCCGGGCTCCAAACGGCCGCGCAAGCGGATTGGACGCGGCGAGGGAAGCGGCCTGGGCAAGACTTCCGGACGCGGCCACAAGGGCGCCGGCTCGCGCGCGGGGGCCAAGCAGAAGGCCGGCTACGAGGGCGGTCAGAACCCGATTCACATGCGGATGCGAAAGCTGCGAGGCCCGCACATGAAGAAGTCCATGCCCTTCGAGAACTTCCGCACCAAGACGCAGCCGATCAACCTCGCCGACCTCGAGGAGCGTTTCGACGCCGGCGCCGAAGTCACTCCGGCGACGTTGAAGGAGAAGGGCCTGGGCAAGCGCTCGGACCCGGTGAAGATCCTCGCCCGCGGCGAGATCAAGAAGAAGCTTGACGTTCACGCGCACGCGTTCAGTGCCGCGGCCAAAGAGAAGATCGAGGCTGCCGGCGGTTCCTGTCACACTCTGGAGCCGTAATGCTCAAAACTATTGCGAACGCTTTCAGCGTCGCCGACATCCGCAAGAAGCTCGCGTTCACGGCGGCGATGCTGGCTCTGTACCGCCTCGGCGCCTACATCCCGACGCCGGGCGTCGACGTGCAGGCCGTCAAGGAAATTCAGGACAACTTCGGCGGCTCCAGCATCCTCGGCTTCCTCGACCTCTTCTCGGGCGGCAGCCTCTCGCGCCTCAGCCTCTTCGCGCTGGGAATCATGCCCTACATCACCGCCTCGATCATCCTGCAGTTGCTGACCGTGGTCGTGCCTTCGCTCGAGCGTCTGCAGAAAGAGGGAGAGGTCGGCCAGCAGAAGATCACCCAGTACACGCGCTACCTCACCGTCGGCCTCGCCTTCGCCCAGTCGCTCGGCTACGTCTTCCTCTTCCGCTCCTTCGGCAACGAAGCGGGGACCAGCGTCGTCGGCAACCTCACCTTCACCAAGACCTTCTTGATCGTGATCTGCCTCACCGCCGGCTGCACCCTCTTGATGTGGATGGGCGAGTTGATCACCCAGCGCGGGATCGGCAACGGGATCTCCCTGATGATCTTCGCCTCGATCGTCGCTTCGCTGCCCAGCGGCATCACCAAGTGGTGGGACAGCCCCGACCAGGTCTTCGTCGTGATGATGCCCTTCGTCGCCCTGGCGGTGATCGTCGCGATCGTCTTCGTCCAGGAGGGTCAGCGCCGGATCCCGGTCCAGTACGCGAAACGCGTGGTCGGGCGCAAAATGACCTCGGGCGGCTCCACTTACCTGCCGCTGCGGGTCAACATGGCCGGGGTCATCCCGGTCATCTTCGCCGCCTCGATCATGGCCTTCCCGCCGACCATCGGGCAGCTCCTCAACACCCCCGCCGCGCTCGACTTCGCCGCCTTCTTCAGCCCCAACAGCTGGGCCTATGTCGTCGGCGAGGTCTTCTTCATCATCGTCTTCACCTACTTCTATACGGCCGTCACCTTCAACCCGGTCGACCAGGCCGACAACCTGAAGAAATACGGCGGCTTCATCCCCGGCGTCCGGCCCGGCCGGCCGACCGCCGAGTACCTGGACCGGATTCTCTCGCGCCTGACCTTCCCCGGGGCGCTCTACCTGGGCGCCGTCGCCGCCCTGCCGACGATCCTGATCAGCCAGACCTCGGCCAACTTCTTCTTCGGCGGCACCTCGATCCTGATCGTCGTCGGCGTGGCCCTGGATACGGTCAAGCAGCTCGAGGCGCAGCTGATGATGCGCAACTACGAGGGCTTCCTCAAATAAGCAGCCCCCGTCCCGCCTGGTTTTCGGATTCCCAATCTCAATCTCGTGGCTGAGCTAAACCTCGTACTTCTAGGGCCCCCCGGGTCAGGCAAGGGCACGCAGGGTGAGCGGCTGCAGGAAGACCTGCGGCTTCCCTACTACGCGACCGGCGACATCCTTCGTGCCGCGGTGCGCGACGAGACCGAGCTGGGCCGGACCGCGAAGGAGTACATGGATCGCGGCGACCTCGTCCCCGACGAGGTGATCGTCGGTGTGATCGCCGAGCGGATCGATTCCGCCGAGGCACGCGACGGCTTCCTGCTCGACGGCTTCCCGCGGACGATGCCGCAGGCGGAGGCGCTCGACACCAAGCTGGATCAGCTGGGCCGGGCCGTGACCGCGGTGCTGCTGATCGACGTCTCAGACGACGAGGTCGTGCGGCGCCTCGGCGGCCGCCGCACCTGCGTCGAGAACGGCCACGTCTTCCACGTCGAGTTCAACCCTCCCAAGCAGGAGGGTGCCTGTGACCTCGATGGCAGCGAGCTGCTCGTCCGCGACGACGACAAGCCCGAGGTGATCCGCAACCGGCTCGAGCAGTACCACGCCAAGACCGAGCCGCTGGTCGACTACTACGACCAGCGCAGCGTGCTGCGCCGGATCGATGGCATCGCCCCTCCGGACGAGGTCGCCGAGGAGATCCGCAGGACCCTGGCGACGATGCGCCTGGAGCAGGACGAGGCGGTCTAGCGCTTTGCGGCAGTGGCTAGCGTGTACCGGATGATCGTCAGGAAGACTCCGGAGCAGATCGAGAAGATGGCGCTGGCCGGCGACATCCTCGTTCGCTGCCTGAAAATGCTGGAGTCGAAGTCCCGGGCCGGCGTCACCACCGGGGAGCTCGACGCCGCGGCCGAGAAGTTCATCCGCTCCCAGGGCGCAACGCCGGCCTTCAAGGGCTACCGGGGCTTTCCCGGGTCGATCTGCGCGTCACCCAACTCGATGGTCGTCCACGGCATTCCGGGCCCCTATGAGCTGGCCCGTGGCGACGTCCTCTCGATCGACGTCGGGGTGGTCAAGGACGGATGGGTCGCCGACGCGGCAATCACCGTCCCGGTCGGCGAGGTCGTCCCGGAGGCGAGCAAGCTCCTCGACGTCACCAAGGCGTCCCTCTTCACCGGCGTCGAGCAGATGCGGCCCGGCAACCATCTCGGCGATGTCTCGTCGGCGATCCAGCGCACGGTCGAGGCCGAGGGGCTCTCGATCATCCGCACCCTGGTCGGTCACGGCATCGGCCGCGAGATGCACGAGGAGCCGCAGGTCCCCAACTTCGGCGAGCCCGGCAAGGGCCCGGAGCTGGAGGAGGGGATGGTGCTGGCGATCGAGCCGATGGTCAACGTCGGCGGTCCGCTGGTGCGGATGGACGAGGACGGCTGGTCGGTCTTCTCCGAGGACGACTCGCTGGCGGCGCACTTCGAGTTCACCGTCGCCGTCACCGCCGACGGGCCGCGGATTCTCACGCCCTGGCACGAAGCGGACTAACCGTCCCGCGGGAGAGGGTGCCGATACCCCTCCCCTCCCTGCGCCCACCCACACGCCCCTGCTATCTTTCCCGGTCGGCCCAGTGGCCTGGTGTTCACGCCTGCCGTCCGACTCATGGGGCGTGCGGGAATCCTGTTTTCGATACGAGACCGGAGCAATGAAGGTTCGAGCTTCCGTAAAGCCGATGTGCGAGAAGTGCAAGATCATCCGCCGCAATGGCGCTGTTTTGGTGATCTGTCAGAACCCCCGCCACAAGCAGAGGCAGGGCTAGACGCGCAATGGCACGTATCGCTGGGGTCAACATCCCCGTCAATAAACGGATCGAGGTCGGTCTCACCTACATCTTCGGGATCGGTCACTCGACCGCCGCGAAGATCCTCGAGGAGACCAAGATCGACCCCGGCACCCAGGGCAAGGACCTGACCGAGGAAGAGGTCATCAAACTGCGTGAGGCGGTCGAGAACCGCGAGGTCGAGGGCGACCTGCGGCGCGAACGCTCACAGAACGTCAAACGCCTGATGGAGATCGGCTCCTACCGCGGCCTGCGTCACCGCCGCGGCCTGCCGGTCCGCGGTCAGCGCACGAAGACCAACGCTCGCGGCCGCAAGGGCCCGCGCCGCCTCAGCGTCGCCGGTAAGCGCAAGGTCTAGGAGCAGAGATGGCTGAGAAAAAACCCGCCAAGGGGCGTGCCCGCCGCCGCGTCAAAAAGAACGTCACCTACGGCCAGGCGCACATCAAGACTTCCTTCAACAACACGATCGTCACCCTGACCGACACCGACGGCAACGTGATCGCCTGGGAGTCGGCCGGTTCCGCCGGTTTCAAAGGCTCGCGCAAGTCGACGCCGTTCGCCGCTCAGGTGACCGCCGACGCCGCCGCCAAGAAGGGCATGGAACACGGCCTCGAGAAGGTCGAAGTCTTCGCCAAGGGCGCCGGCTCGGGCCGTGAGACGGCAATCCGGTCTCTGCAGGCTGCCGGCCTCGACGTGACCACGGTCAAGGACGTCTCCCCGCAGGCCCACAACGGCTGCCGGCCGAAGAAGCGGAGGCGCGTCTAGTGGCTCGCGATACCTCTCCCCAGTGCAAGCAGTGCCGGCGCGAGGGGCAGAAGCTCTTCCTCAAGGGCGAGCGCTGCTTCACCGACAAGTGCGGCGTCGAGCGGCGTTCCTACCCGCCCGGCGAGCACGGTCGCGGCCGGATGAGGCAGTCCGAGTACCGCGTGCAGCTGCGCGAGAAGCAGAAGACGCGCCGCTACTACCAGGTGCTGGAGAAACAGTTCCGCGCCTACTACGACAAGGCCTCGCGCCAGGACGGCGTCACCGGTGAGAACCTGCTGCGCCTGCTCGAGTCGCGGTTCGACAACGTTCTGGTCCGCCTCGGCTTCGCCGCCTCACGGCGTCAGGCCCGGCAGCTGATCAGCCACGGCCACTGGATGATCAACGGCCGCCGCGTCGACATTCCCTCTTACCAAGTTCGCCCCGAGGACATCATCTCGATCAAGGCCGGGTCGTCCGCTGCCGACACGATCCGGCGGGCGACGGAACTCGTCTCCACCGTGCCGGCCTGGCTTCAGGCCGATCACGATGCTCTCACCGCCAAGATCCTGCGCTATCCCGAGCGCTCCGAGATCTCGGCGCCGGTACAGGAGCAGCTGATCGTCGAGCTGTACTCCAAGTAGCCCGGAACACGAAATTTCTGAACACGCATACGCAAGGAACTCATGACCACTGATTTCCAGGTCCCCCGCATCACCTCCGAGAAGGTCGACGACCGTCGCGGCACTTTCACCATCGAGCCGCTGGACAAGGGCTTCGGTTACACCTTCGGCAACAGCCTCAGGCGCGTGCTGCTGTCCTCGCTGGGCGGCGCCGCGATCACCAGCGTCCGCATCGAGGGCGTCGCGCACGAGTTCTCGACCGTGCCGGGAGTCAAAGAGGACGTCACCGACATCATCCTCAACCTCAAGGACCTCGTCGTCCGCATGCACACCGATGCCGACGAGGTCGAGGCCCCGCTGGTCGCCACCGGTCCCGGTGAGATCAAGGCCAAGGACATCGACCTGCCCTCCGGCGTCGAGATCCTCAATCCCAACGCGCCGATCGCGACGCTGGAGAAGAAAACCAAACTCGAGGTCTACCTGACCATCGGTCGGGGCCGCGGCTACTCGCCGGCGGAAGAGAACAAGTCCGACGAGCAGCCGATCGGCGTGATCCCGATCGATTCGATCTTCTCGCCGATCCGCCGCGCCTCCTACGATGTCGCCGCCGCCCGCGTCGGGCAGCGCACCGATTTCGACAAACTCACCCTCGACCTCGAGACCGATGGCTCGATCGAGCCCGGAGCGGCGCTGCGCGAGGCCTCCGAGATCCTGATCAAGAGCCTGGCGATCTTCACCGACGCCGATCGGGTGGAAGAGCTGACCGCGCGTGAACCGATCCCGGCGATGTCGGTCGACCCGCTCTCCGGCCCCGCCGGCGAAGGCGTTGCCGGCAACAACGGCCTCGACGAGATCCTGATCGAGGAGCTCGAACTCGGCGTCCGCTCCTACAACTGCCTCAAGCGCGCCGGTGTCCAGACCGTCGGCGACCTGGTTCGCAAGTCCCGCGGCGAACTGAACGCGATCCCCAACTTCGGATCGAAGTCGATCGAGGAAGTGATCGAGACCCTGCACGCCCGCGGCCTCGATCTCCAGCAAGACTGAGGCAACGGCGAGCGGAGCGGAGAACCCTGTGCGCCATCGTAAGAAGCGGAACAAGCTCAGCCGCGATGCCGCGCACCGCGAGGCGCTGCTCTCGAACCTCTCGAAGCAGCTGATCGAGCACGAGCGGATCCAGACCAGCCAGGCCAAGGCCAAGGCGGTCAAGCCCGAGGTCGAGAAACTGATCACGCTGGCCAAACGCGGCGACCTGCACGCCCGCCGGCAGGCACTCTCGACGCTGCACAACGACAAGTTCATCGTCCACAAGCTGTTCGACGAGGTGGCGCCTCGCTACGCGACTCGCCCCGGCGGCTACACCCGCATCGTCAAGCTCGGCCCGCGCCGCTCGGATAGCACCGAGATGGTGTACCTCGAGCTGGTTTGAGCACCGGCTCCTTCCGCCTCGATATCGAATATGACGGTGCCCGCTTCTCCGGCTGGGCCAGGCAGCCAGGTTTGCGCACGGTCCAGGCTGAGTTGGAGGAGGCGCTGGAGACGGTCCTGCGCGAGCGCGTCGAGCTGACGGTCGCCGGCCGCACCGACGCCGGTGTCCACGCTCGCGGGCAGGTGGCGAGCTTCCAGACCGCGGTCGAGGTCCCCGGCGATCTGCTGCGGCGGCTGAATGGGCTCACGGCCGGCGACATCGCGATCACCGCCGCCACCGCGGTTGCGGACGGCTTCGACGCTCGCGGCGACGCAACCTCTCGCAGCTACCGCTACCGCTTGCTGGTGCGGCGCCCGTCGAGTCCGTTCGAGCGCGGACGGGCGCTCTGGTGGCCGCACCGGGTCGATCGGGATGCGCTCGACGCCTGCGCCGCGGCCCTTCCCGGCCGCCATGACTTCACCGCCTTCACCCCGACCCAGACCGACCATGTTCACTTCGAGCGCGAGGTCTTCGCCGCCGCCTGGGAGCCGGAGCCGGGCGACGTCCTCGCCTTCGGAGTCACCGCCGACGCCTTCATGCGCAGCATGGTCAGGGTCCTGGTCGGCACCATGCTCGAGGTCTCCTCGGGCCGCCGCACCCTCCAGGGCTTCACCGACCTGCTGGCGGGAGCGCCACGGGCCGAGGCCGGAGACACGGCGCCTCCACACGGCCTTTACCTGGAATCCGTCAGCTACTCCTAGAATCGACCGCGTGCGCATCCTCCTCACCAACGACGACGGCATCTCCGCCCCCGGTCTGCAGGCGGCGCGGCGGGCGCTGGTCGGCCTCGAGGGGGTCGAGGTCGACGTGATCGCCCCCGACTCCAACCGCAGCGCCACCGCCCGCAGCATCACCACTCGTTCGCCGCTGAGCATCGAGGAGGTCGAGTTCGGCGACGGCCACCGCGGCTACGCGACCGACGGCACCCCGGTCGACTGCGTGCGCTTCGCCGAGCTGGGGCTGGTCGGGGGTCGCCCGGACCTGATCGTCTCCGGCATCAACCACGGCGCCAACCTCGGCGACGACATCACCTACTCGGGCACCGTCGCGGCGGCGCTGGAGGGGATCGTCCTCGGCATTCCCGCGGTGGCGCTCTCCCAGCAGTCCTCGGCGGGCGGGATGGGCTACGTCAGCGGTCGCTTCGACTTCGCCGTCGCCGCCGCCTTCACGGCGCAGATGGTCGCTCGCCTCGCCACCGAGTCGATGCCGGAGGCGACGCTGATCAACGTCAACTGCCCCGCCGGCGAGCCGCGGGGGATCGAGGTGACGAAACTCGGCAAACGGATCTACAACGACGAGCTGAAGCTGGTCGACGAGGAGCCCGAGGGCGCCCGCAAGCGCTATGAGATCTACGGCTGGCAGCCGGGCTATGAGGAGATCGAGGGAACCGACCTCTTTGCCGTCGCCCAGGGCCGGATCTCGGTCACCCCGATCCACTTCGACCTCACCGATCACGGCGGCTTGGAGCGGCTGCGTGGCTGGGGCTTCGAGGAGATGCTGGCGGCGAGCGCTCCGGCGGCGTGAGCGACTCGGCGCAGCAGCGGGCCGCCGAGCTGCGTCGCCAGCTCGAGCATCACAACAAGCTCTACTACCTCCACGACGATCCCGAGATCGGCGACGACGAGTACGACGCCCTGCTGGACGAGCTGCGGGACCTGGAGGCCGAGAACCCCGGGCTGCGGACGCCCGACTCACCCACCCAGCGGGTCGGGGCGGCGCCGCTGGAGCGCTTCGAGCAGGTCGAGCACGTCGAGCAGATGCTCTCGCTCGGCAACGCCCGCAACGAGGAGGAGCTGCGGGCCTGGGAGACGCGACTGGCGAACTACCTGAAGCGGCTCGATATCGCCGCCTCGGAGTTCAGCTACACGACCGAGCCGAAGATCGACGGCCTGGCGATCTCCCTCACCTACGAGGACGGGGTGCTGGCGCGCGGCGCCACCCGCGGCGACGGGCGGGTGGGGGAGGACGTGACCCAGAACCTGCGCACGATCGGCTCGATCCCCCTGCGGATCGAGGACGCCCCCGAGCTGGTCGAAGTGCGGGGCGAGATCTACCTCCCGATCGCCGCCTTCAAAGCTCTCAACGAGCGCCGTGCCGAAGCCGAAGAACCGACCTTTGCCAACCCGCGCAACTCGGCCGCCGGCTCGATCCGCCAGCTCGACCCGGCCCTGGCCGCGGAACGGCCGCTCTCGAACTGGATCTACGGGATCGGCGCCGTTCGCGGCCTCGACCTCGCCACCCACATGGACGAGGTCGAATGGCTCAGCGAGCGCGGCTTCAAGGTCAATCCCGGCACCGGCCATCACCAGGGCGTCGAGGGTGTCGTCGAGCGCTGTCACTGGTGGGAGGAGCGGCGCGAGGCCCTCGACTACGAGATCGACGGCGTCGTCGTCAAGGTCGACGAGCGGGCGCTGTGGCGGGAGCTGGGTGTGGTCGGGCGCGAGCCGCGCTGGGCGATCGCCTGGAAGTTCCCACCGACGACGGCGACGACGAAGATGCTCGACGTGGTCTGGAACGTCGGTCGAACGGGTCACCTGGTCCCCTTCGCGATGCTGGAGCCGGTCCACGTCGGCGGCGTCACCGTCAGCACCGCCACCCTCCACAACGAGGAGGACCTGGCCCGCAAGGACGTGCGGGTCGACGACGAGGTGGTGGTGATGCGGGCCGGGGACGTGATCCCGCAGGTGGTTTCGCCGTTGATCCAGCGCCGCAAGAACAAACGCGCTCGCAAGCCGAAGCCGCCGAAGAAATGCCCCGCCTGCGGCACCGAGACGGTGAAGCCGGAGGGTGCCGTCTTCACGATCTGCCCCAACCGTGCCGGCTGTCCGGGCCAGTCCTTCCAGCACGTCAAGCACTTCGTCAGCAAGGGGGCGATGGACATCGACGGGCTGGGGGAGAAGCAGGCGATGCGCTTCCTCGAAGAGGGCCTGATCGCCGACGTCGCCGACATCTATGAGCTGACCGAGGGGCGGTTGCTGGAAATGGACAGGTTCGCCGAGACCTCCGCCCGCAACCTGGTGGCGGCGATCGACGGCTCCCGCCGCCGCCCCTTTAAACGCGTCCTATACGCGCTTGGGCTGCCGGGCGTCGGCTATGTCACGGCGGAGGCGCTGGCCGACCACTTCGGCTCGATCGACGCTCTGCACGAGGCGGATCCCGAGGCGATCGAGGAGGTCGAGGGCGTGGGGCCGATCATGGCCGTGCAGATCGCCGAGTCGCTGGCCGACGATCTCACCTGGGCCCTGATCGAGAAGCTGAAGCAGAAGGGGCTGCGCCTGGAGGCCGACGAGTCGGAAAGGCGCGCCACCGGCGGCCCGCTGGAAGGCAAGACGGTGGTCCTCACCGGGACCCTGCCGGAGCTGACCCGCGAGGAGGCGGCGGCCCTGGTCAAGGCGGCCGGCGGCAAGGTGACCAACTCGGTCTCGAAGAAAACCGACTACGTCCTCGCTGGGGACAGCCCTGGGTCGAAGTTGGCCAAAGCCGAGTCACTGGGTACCGAGGTGCTCGACGAAGAGGGTTTGCTGGGGTTGTTGAAAGGCTGAGGCTACGAGACTCGCCCCAACTAGCCCGCGGAGCAGGCTCCAGCTCGCGCGCTGGTCCCTGGTTAGCTTCCGAGAGGGCTGGACCTCGAGCCGTGCCAGCTCTGTGTGGAGGGGTTGTGTCCCCTCTCCCGGAAGCTCAAGGGCGAGCGTTTGAGCCCTGTGGGCTCGACCCAGCTGCGCGACGGCTTCTGGGAGAGGGGACACAACCCCTTTCGCAACCCTTAGTAGCCGGCGATGAGTCCGGCGATTCGGTCCTGCTCTAGGTGGGCGTACCCGGTGTCGGCGACGCTGCCCATCAGGATCGAGAAGGCCATGATCCGGCCGCTCTGGTTGAAGCAGTAGCCGGAGAGGTTGCTGACGCCGGTCAGGGTCCCGGTCTTGGTCCGGCAGCGGCCGTAGGCGGCGGTGCCGGCCATGCGGTCGTCGACCGTGCCCTCCTTGCCGGTCAGCGCCAGGTCCTGGATGAAGTCGTCGCCGGCGGGGTCCTCGCGCATCGCCAGGAGCAGGTCCACCACCTGTCGCGGCGAGGCACGGTTGGAGCGGGTCAGGCCGGAGCCGTCGACGGCGTTGAGGCCGGAGCCGAGCGCGCGGGCGAAGTCCTCGACCACCGCGGCGCCGGCGGCCGTCGTCCCGGCGGCGCCGAGGCGGGCGCCGAGCAGCTTGATCAGCATCTCGGCGAAGAAGTTGTCGGAGTAGACGTTGGTGACGTCGACGATCCGCGACAGGGCGGGGGAGCGGATCAGTGCGACCCGCTCGGCGTTGGCCGGGGTGGGGGCGAGCGCGACCTCGGGCGGGACGGCGACGCCGGCCGCACGCAGCGCCCGTGCCAGCTTCGAGGCCGCCAGCTTGGCCGAGTCCGACGAGAAGCCGCTGCTGCTGGTCGAGCCGCTGAAGCCGGAGTTGAAGGCGAGGCCGGAGAGCGGGCCGATGTAGGGGCTGGTGGCGTAGCCGGAGTCGGCGACGCCGCGGCGGCGGTCGAAGATCGTCTCGTCGGCGTAGAGGCGGCCGCTGATCGCGCGGATGCCGGCGGCGCGGATCTGCGGCACCAGGGAGAAGAGGTTGGTGCCGAGGCCGGCGAGGTAGCCGTTGTAGAAGGCGGGGGTGCCGAGGGCCGGGTCGCCGCCTCCCTGCAGATAGAGGCTGCCGTGGAGGATGCCGCCGGAATCGAGCGTCCCGTCCGCGAAGACCTTGGTCGGGATGCGGCTGTCGGGGTCCAGCCGCGAGAGCGCCGTCGCGGTCGTGAACAGCTTCATGTTCGAGGCCAGCGGCCGCTGGCGACCGGGTGCCCGCGCACAGACCACGTCCCCGCTTTCGGCCTCGACCACCAGCAACCCGCTGGCTGCCCCGCCTCCAGCCGCAAGCAGCCCCCGCATCTGGTCGCAAGCCTTACTCGCGTGCGCAGTTCCCGCCAGCAGGAATAAGCCCGCGCAGGCGGCGATGAGCAGGCTTGAAGCTCGTCTCATTGCTCTTTCCAACACGAGTGCCGGGCAGGGTAGCGGCCCTCTACCCCGGTGGCAGGTTCCACCGGCCGGGGCGACTGAGATAATCATGTTTTACATGGGCAAAGTCGTCGACATCGAGTCCAAGCCGCGCCGTAAAGCGCGCGGCCGCAAAAAGCCCTCGAAGACGGCTCTGGTGCTCGGCGGCGGCGGCTTCACCGGCGGGGTCTATGAGATCGGCGCCCTGCGTGCCCTCGATCTGCTCGCGGTCAACAGCGCCGTCAACAACTTCGACGTCTATGTCGGCACCAGCGCCGGGTCCTTCGTCGCCGCGATGCTCGCCAACGGCGTCACCCCGGACGAGATGATGCAGGTGCTGAACTCGCGGGTCCCCTCCGAGATGGAGGATCTCGACCTCGAGAAGGTCCTCAAGCCCAACTACCTCGGGTTCCTCTCCAAGGCGGCGGTGCTGCCGCTGCGCAGCGTCGAGCTGCTGCGCTCGCTGGCTCGCCTCGGCGAGCTCTCGGCCATCGACATCGGCGTCGGCCTGGCCGAAGCGCTGCCGTCCGGGCTCTACTCGGGCTCCGGGCTCGCCGACTACGTCGAGGGGGCCCTCGCCGACGGCGGCCGCGTCAACGACTTCCGCTTGCTCGATCGCGAGCTGTACCTGACCGCGACCGACCTCGACACCTGCGAGCGGATCGTCTTTGGCGAGGACGGCTGGTCCGACGTGCCGATCTCCAAAGCGGTCGAGTGCTCTACCTGCCTGCCGATCGTCTACAAGCCGGTCGATCTGAAGGGGCGTCAGCTGGTCGACGGGGGCATCCGCTCGACCACCAACGTCGACATCGCGGTCGAAAAGGGCGCCAAGTTCATCGTCGTCGTCAACCCGCTGGTCCCCTACGTCAACGATTTCGAGAAGACGATTCCGACCGTCTTCGGCAACCGCGTGCGCCGCGTCTCCGACATGGGCCTGCCGGCGATCGCCAACCAGACCTTCCGCCTGATCGCCCATCAGCGCCTGCACCAGGCGGTCGAGATGTGGCAGGAGAAGTATCCGGGCGTGGACATCGTCCTGATCGAGCCCGAGCCGAACGACGAGCTGATGTTCGGCACGCCGATCATGGACTACTCGCGGCGGCTGAAAATCGCTCGCCACGGTTTCGAATCCGTCACCGCCGCCCTTGCGCAGGACTACGACCGCTACCAGGAGATCGCCGCCCGCCACGGCCTCGAGATCTCCGAGCGCCGCGTCCGCCGCGTCGTCGAGCGCGCCGGCGAGGAGGAGCCCGAGCAGACCTCGGCCTGGCGGCGGGTCCTGGAGCAGACGACCTCTGTGCTGCTGCGCCAGAGCGGCGAGGCTTCCTGAAAGAACCTCAAGCGGGAGGGCCGGCAGGCCTCCTCGCACGTACTAACCGGCGTAGAGCGCCTCGATCTCGGTCTCGTGCTTGCTCGTCACGACCGCTCTTTTCACCTTCAGGGTCGGCGTCAGCTCGCCGCTTTCCTGGGATAGGTCGTGGGGCAGGATTGAGATCTTCTTGACCTGCTCGACCCGGGCGTAGTTCTTGTTGATCTCCTCGACGTGGGCCTCGATTGAGCCCTTGACGTCGGCGTTGGCCGCGAGCTGGGCGGGGTCCTCGGGCAGGCCGTGCTCCTTGGCGTAGGCGACGGCCTCTTCGGGATCGAGGGTGACCAGGGCGACCAGGTAGGGACGGCGGTCGCCGACCACCACGCACTGGGAGACCAGCGGGTGCTGCTTGATGTCGGCCTCGAGGTTGGCGGGGGTGATGTTCTTGCCGCCCGCGGTGATGATGATGTCCTTTTTGCGGCCGGTGATCTTGATGAAGCCATCGGAGTCGATCTCACCGATGTCGCCGGTGTGCAGCCAGCCGTCGACGATCGTCTCCCGGGTCGCCTCCTCGTTCTTGTGGTACCCCTGGAAGACGTTGGGCCCCTTGACGAGGATCTCGCCGTCGTCGGCGATCTTGATCTCACAGCCCGGGAAGGGTTTGCCGATCGTGCCGATCTTGAAGTCGTCGGGGGAGGAGATCGTCGCCGCGGTCGAGGTCTCGGTCATCCCCCAGCCCTCGAGCACCAGCACCCCGGCGGCGTCGAAGAAGCGCAGGATCTCGGGGTTGATCGGGGCGGCGCCGGAGACGGCGAGGCGCAGTCGGCCGCCGAACAGGCCGCGTATTTTCGAGAGGACCTTGTCGTCGGCGAAGGCGTACTGGCGGGCGAGCAGGAAGCCGGGCTTGCGGCCGTTCCGTTCGGCTTCCCGCATCTTGGTGCCAACGCCGATCGCCCAGTGGAAGATCTTCTCTTTGAGCCCCCCCTCTTTTTCGATGCCGCTGTTGGCGGCGGTGTAGATCTTCTCGAAGATGCGGGGGACCGAAGGGAAGTAGGTCGGTTTCAGTTCCGCCAGGTTGGGCAGGATCTTCAGCGGGTCGCGCTCCCAGTAGGCGATGGTGGCGCCGAGGTCGAAGCTGCCGAGCTGGATCAGCAGGGCGAAGGAGTGGGCCAGCGGCAGGTAGAGGTAGCTGACGTCTTCGTTCTCGATGACGCTGGTCTCTTCGACCATGTTGAGCATCGCCCGGTAGTTGCCGTGGCTGATGACGCAGCCCTTCGGCGGGCCGGTGGTGCCGGAGGTGTAGATGAAGGTGCAGATGTCGGCCGGGGTGACCGCCGAGTAGAGCGCCTCCCAACGGGCTTGGTCGCCGCCGGCGCCCTTGGCCGCCAGGTCCTCAGAGGAGACCGCGTCCTCGCTGGAGCCGGTCATCCGCACCACCTGCTCCAGCTGCGGCAGCTGGTCGCGAACCTTGCGGATCTTCTCCATCTGCTCGTCGTCCTCGACGACGACGACCTTCGCGTCGGAGTTCTCCAGCACGTAACGGCACTCCTCGGGGGAGTTCGTCTGGTAGATCGGGACCACGGTGGCGCCTATCGAGAGCGCGGCGAAATCGAAGTAGGTCCACTCCGGTCGGGTGTTGCCGAGGATCGAGACGCGGTCGCCCTTCTCGACCCCGAGCTCGGCCAAGCCGAGGGCCAGCGGACGGACGATCTCCAGCACTTCGGTGAAGCTGCGGCTCACCCAATCCGAGCCATCCTTGTACCGAACCGCGGGCGCCTCGCCATAGACCTGCGCCGCGAGCGGCAGCAGATCTGCGAGCGTCTTCGACTTGGTTCCCCGGCCCATTGCCGGGGGAAGTGTAGTCAGGCTCGGCTCGTGGAGGCTCGCCGCGACCTCCGCCGCCCCGATCACCTCCGGCGCTCCGGTCGCGATAATGGGCGGCGTGTCCGAAGTCGCCGTCAAAGCGCTGCCCCGCCGTGGCCGGGTCTGGGTCATCGCGATCTTCGCCCTGGGCCTGCTCGCCCTCGGCTACATGGTCGTCGAGGTCGCAACCCAGAAGCCGGGACGGGAGGTGGTCGAGATCTCCGGCGTCTCCGACGCCCAGCGGATCTTCGGCGGCATTCCCCAGGAAGACGACCGGCTCGGCTCCTCCAACGCGCCGGTGACGATCCAGATCTTCAACGACCTCCAGTGCGCCGGTTGCCGCGAGGACTTCCTCAGCACGATCCCCGCTCTGACCGAACGCTATGCCCGCCCCGGAGACGCGCAGCTGCTCTACCGCCACTACTCGAACAGCATCAACACCCAGCAGCTGGGCTTCTACGGGGCCGAGGCCGCCTCCGACCAGGGCTATGGCTGGCCCTACATCTACCTCTTCTTCCGCAACCAGGACGAAGCCGAGCGCTTCGGGGTCGACCAGGACTATCTGGCGTCGGTTGCCGCCGGCGTCGAAAAACTCGACGGCCCCGAATGGGAAGCCGACCTGGAACGCAACGGAACTCCCGGCGGCGCCATCTCCAAGCGACTCGAAGGCTACGAGCAGCTCGGCAACGAGCTCGGCATCCGCATCCGCCAGGCGGCGATCGTCACCGGCCCCGGCGGCACCGAGACGCTCCAAGACGGCCCGTCATTGGGTCAGATCGAACGGGCCATCGAAGAAGTGCGGTAATCGCCTTCGCTGGACGATATTTGAACCGCGTCAAGGCGCTGGCCGACAACCCGACTACTCGTCGCCCTCGCGAACCCTGAACCCGATGGGGCGCTTCGTGCTGGGCCTCGATGTTCACGGCGACAGCTCGATCACTGCGAAGAACGCCCGAGAGCATCGCCACCCCTTGCTCGGTGAAGACCAGAGGACGCTTGCGGCGACCGCCGTGCCCGCCACTTGACATCACAAATTGTGATTTCAAGTTGCTGAACTCCTCATCGGGGCGCCCGGATTTGAACCGGGGACCTCACCGACCCGAACGGTGCGCGCTACCAGGCTGCGCCACGCCCCGAGAGCGGCGATTATCCCAGAGCGGGGCGCGAACACCGTTCCGCCCCCGCCCGGCGTGGCCGCTACTTTGCGTGAGGGGTCTGTTCAAGTAAGTCGATGACGCGGAAGATCACCCTGATTCTGGCGCTGATGGTGGCGGCGGTCGTGCCGTCGGCGGCGCATGCCTATCTGCCGGAAGGCTTCATCGGGGTCTCGCCGCAGAGCCCGGCCAGCAGCGCTGACTTCAAGCTGATGCGGGAAGCGGGGGTCGACAGCGTGCGCCTGCCTCTCTACTGGTCTCAGGTCCAGCCGAAGCCGCCGACCGAAGCCGACGCCGACTGGTCCGGGTTCGATCGCGAGGTCCGCCTGGCCGCGGAAGCCGAAATCAGGATCATGCCCTTCGTCTGGGGCTCGCCGGAATGGGCGGCGCCGCAGGTGATCGACCTGCCGGTGAGGAGCTCGTGGCAGCGCTGGGGGTGGATGAAGCTGCTGCGCGAAGCGGCGCGGCGCTACGGGCCCGACGGCGAGTTCTGGGAAGAGAATCCGGAACTGCCGTTCCTGCCGGTTCATCGCTGGGAGATCTGGAACGAGCAGAACATCGTCACCTTTGCCGACCCGGTCGACCCGGAGGAGTTCGCGAAGCTGATCCGGATCTCCGGGCGCGTCCTGCACCGCATCGACCCAGAATCGAGGGTTCTCGTCGGCGGTTTCTTCGGCCGGCCGCTGCAGGTGCCGCCGAACGTCGCCTCGGGCGACTTCCTCTCCCGCCTCTACCGGGCCGGCAACGTCAAGCCCTACTTCGACGGGGTGGCGTTGCACCCGTACGTCGCCCGCGCCCGGGCGATGGGGGCGCAGATCGAGAACCTGCGCCGGATCATGCGGGCTCACGACGACAACGCGACGCGCCTCTACGTGACCGAGCTGGGATGGGGCTCGAACAGCGGCCCGACCCGCTGGGAGCGCGGCCTGCAAGGGCAGGCGAACCAGCTCTCGCAGGCCTTCTCGATGCTCTCGGCTCAGCGGCTGCGCTGGCGACTGGGTGGGGTCTGGTGGTTCACCTGGACCGACGAAGGCGGCGGCTGCGTCTTCTGCCGCTCGGCCGGGCTGCTGACCGAGAAGCGCCGGGCAAAGCCCGCCTGGTACCGCTTCAACGCCTGGACCGGGGGCGATCCGGACACCGTCCCAAAGGCGCTCTTCGGCCCGGCCGGTGAGGAGCTCGAAGTCGAGGAAGAACCCGAGATCGTCGCCGAACCACCCGCGGCGGCCCCGGCGGATCGCCGCCGCTAGGCTCCGTACCTCCTTCGAAATCGAACATAGGAGTCACCAGATGCCTTTCTCCGTTCCCGATCTTCCGTACGCCTACGACGCGCTCGAGCCGCACATCGACGAGGCGACGATGCGCGTCCATCACGACAAGCACCACCAGGCCTACGTCGACAAAGCCAACGCCGCGCTCGAGGGCACCGAGTGGGCCGACCGCGACGTCGAGGACGTGCTCAAGAACCTCTCCAGCCTGCCCGGCGACAAGCAGGGCCCGGTCCGCAACAACGCCGGTGGCCACTACAACCACTCGCTCTTCTGGAAGATGCTGAGCCCCGACGGCGGCGGCGAGCCGCAGGGCGAGCTGGGCGCCGCGATCGGCGATGCCTTCGGCTCCTTCGACGCCTTCAAGGAAGAGTACAAAAACGCCGGCATCGCCCGCTTCGGCTCCGGCTGGGCCTGGCTGGTCAAGGATTCCTCCGGCCTCGCCGTGGTCTCGACTCCGAACCAGGACTCGCCGATCTCCGACGGCAGCACGGCGCTGCTGGGCTGCGACGTCTGGGAGCACGCCTACTACCTCAAGTACCAGAACAAACGGCCCGACTACATCGAGGCCTTCTGGAACGCCGTCAACTGGGACTACGTCGCCCAGCGCCTCGCCGACGCCGGCTGAGCACTGGGGAGCTACAGGGCCGCGGGTCGCGCCGCCTCGGGGAGGTGGCGCGGCGCGGCCCCGTCTTTCGGCGGGACCAGGCTCATCGCGTGCTCGGCCTTGGCGGTGATCGTCAGGCTCGGGTTGACCCCGGGGTTGGCCGGGATCGCGGCGCCGTCGCAGACCAGCAGGTTCTCGTAGCCGTAGGCGCGGTTGGCGGCGTCGACCACGCCCTGCTCGGGGCCGGCGCCGATCACCGCGCCGCCGAGGATGTGGGCCGTGGTGGGGACGTTCTGGATCGACTCGGTAAGCGCGCTCTGGGCGATGCCGCCGGTTCGCTTCGCGAACCATCGCGCCGCCTGGGCCGCCGCCGGCAGGTAGATCGGGTTCGGCCGCTCGGGGTCCTGCTCGGTTTGCAGCCGCACCCCGCGTCCGAACAGCTTGCGCTTCGGCCGCAGGTGCATCGCGGCGTCGACGGTCTGCATCACCAGCAGGATCACGGTCCGCCGCGACCATCTGTGGGGGACTCGCATCCGCAGCGTCTGCAGCGGGTGGCGCAGCATCGCGACGATCCACTTCAGGGGCCTCGTCAGCCGCGTGCCCGGTCCCGTCATCGCGGTGAAGGTGCCGCTCATCGCATCGCCGGCGCCGCCGTAGGTGACGACCTCGATGTGGGTGTCGGGGTTGGGGTAGATGCTGGAGGTGATCGCCACCGAGCGGCTGAAGTCCCGCTCGTCGTCCATCGCGGTGACCGACTGGATCGACTCCGAGTTGGTGCGGATGACGTCGCCGAGCCTGCGGGAGAGGCGGGGCAGGGCGCCGCTGTGCCTGCAGTTGGCGAGCAGGTTGTTGGTGCCGAGGGCGCCGGCGGCCACGATCACCCCTCTGGCGGTCGACCGGCGCCGGTCCTTGCGCAGCCAGGAGCCGGAGCGCTCGCTCGTCACCTCGTAGCCGTCGGAGCCGTCCGCGGCTCCGAGCGGCCGGATCTCGGTCACCTGGCGTTCGGCCTCGATCCCGACGCCGAGCTTCTCGGCGAACCAGAGGTAGTTCTTCGTCAGCGTGTTCTTGGCGCCGTGCCGGCAGCCGACCATGCAGCTCCCGCAGCGCATGCAGCCGGTCCGCGCCGGCCCCTCGCCGCCGAAGAAGGGATCGGGGACCTCGCGTCCCGGCTCGTCGAAGAAGACGCCGACCCGGGTGTTCGTGAAGGTCTCGCCGACGCCGATGTCCTCGGCGTATTCCTTCAGCAGCTGGTCGGCGGGGCCGATCCCCTCGTACTCGACGACCCCCAGCATCCGCTCGGCCGTGTCGTAGTGAGGGGCCAGCACCGATTCCCAGTCGCCGAGATCGGCCCACTGCGGGTCCTCGAAGAACGCCGGCCTCGCCCGGTAGAGCGTGTTCGCGTAGCCGAGGCTGCCGCCGCCGACGCCGCTGCCGGAGACGACGAATACGTCCTTGAAGAAGGACAGCCGCAGAACTCCCCTGAAGCCGAGTTTGGGCGCCCAGAAGTAACGGCGGGGCTGCCGCAGCGTCGACTCCGCGAAGTCCTCGTCGCGGAAGCGACTGCCGCACTCCAGCACGGCGACGCTGTAGCCCTTCTCCGCCAGCCGAAGCGCCGACACGGCGCCCCCGAATCCAGACCCCACGACCAGCCAGTCGTAGTCGTAGGTCACGACAGGCACCCAGCGGTTTGCGGCTTAGGCCTCGCCCGGCTCGAGCGGGCGGAAGTCAGAGGTGCGGGCGCCGCAGACGGGGCAGAACCAGTCCTTGGGGATGTCCTCGAACTCCGTTCCCGGGGGGATGCCGCCGTCGGGATCGCCGATCTCGGGGTCGTAGATGAAGCCGCAGCTGTCGCAGATCCAAAGCGTGGCTTCTTTGGTCGCGGTCATGACTGAATTCTAGAGCGCTCTATTTGTCGAAGCTGACCGAGACCGGCTCGCGCTCGGCGTCGGCGATCTCGAAGAACTCGCGGGCGCTGAAGTTGCCGGCGTTGGCGACGATCGATCCGGGGAACTGTTCGATGTCCGTGTTGTAGGACTGGACGTTGGAGTTGTAGATCCGGCGCGAGGCCTGGATCTCGTCCTCGAGCTCGGAGAGGTTGCGGCTGAGCTGCTGGAAGTTCTCGGTCGCCCGCAGGGTCGGGTAGTTCTCGGCGACGGCGCGCAGGTCGGCCAGCGCCTGGGTCAGTTTCTGCTCGGCCTGAGCGGTGTCTCCGACGCTCTGGGCCGCCATCGCCTCGGCCCGCGCTTTGGTCGTTTTCTCGAACGTCTGGCTCTCGTGCTCGGCGTAGCCCTTGACCGTCTCGACCAGGTTGGGGACGAGGTCGTGGCGCCGTTTGAGCTGGACGTCGATGCCGCTCCAGGACTCGTCGACCCGGTTGCGCGCGGCGATGATCGAGTTGCGCTTGACGACGAAGTAGAGGGCCGCGAGGACGAGGATCGCGACGATGACGATGATGGCGATGGTCATGAAGGCTCCTGTGGTCGACCGGGCTTGAGGCCATCCTAGCCGCATAGGATCGGGCGATGGGGGCCAAGCAGGAAGCACAGGACTGGGCCGCGGCGGTGCGTGCCTACGGGGAGCGCAACGGGCTGACCTATGAGGAGGTGGGGGGCATCAATCCCAAAGACGGCCCGGTCGCGCTCTGCGTCGGCGGCGTCAATCGCCTCACCGGCCAGCTCAGCGAGGGGTTCTGGGGCTCCTGCTGCGATGCCGACGAAAAGGAGGTCGGTGGCCTCTTCGGCAAGGCGGTGCTGCCGACGGCGCTGCTGGCCAAGGCCCACATGCCGGATCTGGCCCAGGTCGTCCCGGCCTTCAACGTCGAGTCGATCGAGGGCCACGAGGCGGTGGCGCAGCGCTTCTCGCGCAAGGTCGAGTTCGAGTCGATCGACTTCAACAAGCGCTTCTGGGCGACGGTGCCGAAGGAGTACGACCCGGTCGCCCTGCGCGAGCTGTTCGGCCCCGGCTTCCTCTCCTGGGTGACGACGATGACCGGTGAGATCGACTTCGGTGTCAACGACCGCCAGCTCTGGTTCCTCTGGCGCCTGCACGAGCGCAGCGAGTCAGAGCTGAAGCTGGCCCTGAAGAACGCCGGCGAGCTCTTCAAGCGGCTGCAGGGCGAGATGGACGAGAGCGGCATCCACACCTACCCGCCCGGGCCCTGGCACGCCGGCCTGGAGCCGTTCCCCGACGGCTAGGGCGACCGGCGCGGCTCATACATCGGTCCAGCAGCGATGCAGACCAGTGGGAAGTTGTCGATGGGTGAGGGTGAACGCGATCCCCCACTCGCCCGCCTGGTGGCTGCGCTCCACCCTCTCCCTGGCGCTCGCCATCGCCATTCTCGCCGTTGCCCTGCCAGTCGCCTTCGGCGGCGGCGCCTGGAACGGCGGCGTCGACCCGAGCCAGTTCTTCTAGGCCGCTCCCGCGGCCCCCGGGGCCGCTCAATCTCCAGCGCTCTCCTGCCGATGCGGATTGGGCATGGAAGCGATTCAAGGCAAACCTGCCGTGAGGTGGGGACGCAAAGCTGGAGGTCTCGATTTAGGTCGAGATAGCTCGGCTGCCGCTTTCGGAGCCCTATTCCCGAGCCCCGAAGGAGGCATTTATGTCTCGCATTTCCGTGATCCTCTCGAGTCCCCGCCATCTGCTTGGAGCGCTTCTTGTTGCGCTGCTGGCAGTCGGCGCGGTCGTTGGATCAGGCGCGAGCTTCACCTCGAAGTCCGCGAACCCCAGCAACACGTTCAGCGCAGGCAACCTCGCGCATTCCAATTCCAAGGAAGGCGCGGCGGTGCTGACCGCTGCAAACCTGCTGCCGGGAACCTCGACCAACGGCACGGTGACGATCACCAACAGCGGCAACGTGGAAGGCACGTTCAGCCTGTCGAAAGCCAACCTCACCGACACGCCGGGCGCCAATGGCGGCCAGCTGTCGGGAGTGCTGGACCTCTCGATTCAGGACGTGACCAACGCGTCGTCGCCGGTCAGCGTGTACTCGGGCAAGGTCGGCGCAATGGGTGCCCAGTCGCTCGGCAAATTCGCCGCAGGCGAGGCCCGCACCTACAAATTCGTCGTCACGTTCCCCGACGGCGGCACTCCGGCGTCTTCGACGACCGGGGACAACGCCTACAAGGGGTCGGCGATGAGCGTCGGCTTTCAATGGGATGCCGTTTCCTAGCGGCGTTCCGCAGGCGAGGCGCCGGGGCCGGCGGATGACGTCGGTCCCGGCAGCTCGCTGGCTCGGCGCCGTCGCGACGGCCCTCTGCCTGGCGCTGGCGGCGGTGTTGCTGCTGCCGGCAGCCCTCGGCTACCAGCGCTACGTGATCGTCAGCGGCTCGATGGGCGGCACCTACGACAGGGGCGCGATCGTCTTCGACGAGGCGGTGCCGGTGGGTGAGCTGCGGGTGGGCGATGTCATCACCTACCAGCCGCCGCCGGGGACCGCCTCGGACGATCTGCTCACCCACCGCATCGCCTGGATCGGCCGCGACCGGGAGGGCGAGCCCAGCTTCCGCACCAAGGGCGATGCCAACCCCAGCGCCGATCCCTGGACCTTCAGCCTCGACAAGCCCGACCAGGCCAGGGTCGAGTTCTCGGTTCCCTACGTCGGCTATCTGCTGGCGGCGCTCTCGATCCCGGCTGTGCGGATGCTGGCGATCGGCCTGCCGGCGGTGCTGCTGGCGCTGCTGATCCTGGGCGGGATCTGGCGCGATGCCGGCAAGGAGGCGCGCCGGCGCGAGGCCGAGGCCGAGGCGAGAAAGGCCGGACCGCAATGGACCGGCTGAGGCTGCTGGTCCGCTCGCGCCGCTGGCTGCTGCTGGCGGCCCTGGCGCTGGTCTCGCTGGCGCTGGGCTCGGCGATCTTCAGCGGCGCCACCTTCACATCCAAGAGCGCCAACTCCGCTTCGCTGGCCGCCGCCAGCATCCAGCTCACCTCCTCGGCGCCGAACCAGGCGATCGTCGCCGCCACCGGGATGCGTCCCGGCGACAGCCGCCAGGGGACGATCTCGATCGGCAGCAAAGGGACCGCGGCCGGCACCGTGACGCTGCGCGCGATCGGGCTCACCGGGACCGCTCTCGCCGCCGCGATCGACCTCAGGGTGGAGGACACGACGGGAGGGGGCTCGACCCAGAAGTGGAGCGGCAAGCTCGACTCCTTCACCAGCGTCGGCCTGGGCTCCTTCGCCGCCGAATCGACGCGCACCTACCGGATCACCCTGAGCTGGCCGGCTGCTCTGAATGAGGCCTCGCTGCAGGGCGCATCGACCTCGCTCACGTTCCAGTGGAGCGGCAGCTCATGAGGGCCGGAGTCCGCCTCGCCCTCTCGCTGGCGGCCCTGGCCGCCTGTGCGCTGACCGTGGGCCTCTCCGCGGCCAGCTTCACCGACTCCAGTCAGAACCCGCAGACGGTCAGTGCCGTCGCCGACTTCCTCGCTCCCAGCGCCGGGGCGAGCACGATCGCCAAGTCCCAGGGTGGTGTCGCCGGCTACGTCAAGAAGGGCGGGACCTACTACGTCTACGCCGACGTCACCGAGTCGGGCAACCCGGCCAGCGGCATCGCCTCGGTCAAGGCCGACGTCTCGGCGCTCACCTCCGGGCAGACCGCCGTCAGCCTGGTCGCCGGCTCCTACGCGGTGGGCGACGACTCCTTCAACTACCGCAGCGCCCAGCTGACCGCGGGCGGCAGTCTCAGCGCCGGCTCGAAGTCCTACTCGCTGACCCTGGCCGACGCGGCCGGCAACTCGCGCACCCAGACCTTTGCGGTGACGGTCGACAACGGGCCCTTCGCGGGCAGCGACTTCGAAACCGCCAACGCCTCCGGCGGCACCTCCGGCAAGGCCGAGAAAGGCGACACGATCAGCTTCGTCTTCAACAAGGCCCCCGACCCCGCCTCGATCGTCGCCGGCTGGGATGGCAGCGACGCCAAGACGGTCACCGTCTCGATTGCCGACAGCTCCTCCAGCGACGCGCTCAGCGTCAGCGGCGCCACGATCGGCGGCGTCGGCTTGCAGGGCGACTACACGAGCTCGGGCAAAACGACGACCTTCACCGGTTCGAGCCTGACGCTGAGCGGCTCGACCGTGACGATCGCGCTCGGCACCGACTCCGCCGGCAACGCCAGGAGCGAAAGCAGCAAAAACAAACCGGTCTGGACGCCCTCGGCGTCCAACTACGACGTCGCCGGCAACGCCTGCTCGACGGCGATCGTCAGCGGCGACAACGCGCGCCAGTTCTGAGCGGCCTCAGGCGGGGTAGTCGGGATCGCCGGGAAGGACGACCCGGTGGTTCTCGCGGTCGCCGACGACCACAGGCAGGATCGGCTCCAGCGGGCGGTCCCGGTAGTGGGCGAGCGCCTCGTCGGAGGTCTGGAAGGGCAGCAGCGAGCGCAGCTGGCTGACGGTGGGGAAGGCGAGGGCGATCTCACCCTCGGAGTGGGCCTCGAGCGCAGCCGCCGGTTTGAACCATGTTGCCTCGGTGGTCTCGACCCCGTCCGGTTTCGGTGGCGTGTGGGCCGGGGCCAGGGCGAGGAAGAACCAGGCGTCGAAGCGGGTCGAGATCACCTCAGGGGTGATCCAGCGCGAGAACGGCACCAGCTCCTCCTCGGCGGGCAGGGTGATCGCCGCCTCCTCCGCAAGCTCTCGCACCGCGCAGGCACGGTAGCCGCCCTCGCCCTCGCCGTCGGCCGCGTCGACCGCGCCGCCGGGGAAGACCCAGACGTTGGGCATGAACTTGGCCCCGCCGCTGCGCTTCAGCAGCAGCACCTCGAGCTCGCGGTCGCCGTGCTTGCCGCCGCGTCGCAGCAGCACGACCGAGGCTGCCGGCCGGGGCTCCGACGGCGTCCCCAGGTTGGGCGCCTCCGCCGGCCCCCGCTCTCGCTCGCTCATCGAATCACCTTATAAGGGGTGTCAGGCGGCTTTGGCCAGGTCGGCCGGCGCGGCGGTTCGGCAGGCGGCCTCGATCGAGTCCACGGTGATGTCGAGCAGCCGGCCCAGATCGGCCTCGGAGATCGAGAGCGGGGGGACGAGGACGACGGTGTCGCCGAGCGGGCGGACGAGGGCGCCGCGCTCGCGGGCCTCGAGGGTCACCCGGTGGCCCATCCGCAGCGCCGGATCGTGCTCGCCGAGATCGATCCCGACCATGAAGCCGCGCTGGCGCACCTCGGACACCTCGCGCATCGCCGCGACCTCCTCCAGGCGCTCTTCCAGCAGGCGGATCTTCGGCTGCAGGCGCTCGATCGTCCGCTCGGACTCGAAGACGTCGAGGCTGGCCAGCGCCGCCGCGCAGGCCAGCGGGTTGCCGGTGTAGGTGTGGCCGTGGAAGAAGGTGCGCTGCTCCTCGGGGGTGCCGAGGAATCCCTCGTAGACGCGCTCGCTGGTCAGGGTCGCCGCCAGCGGCAGGTAGCCGCCGCTGATCCCCTTGGCGAGGCAGAGAAGGTCCGGCGCAACGTCCTCCTGCTCGCAGGCAAACATGGTGCCGGTGCGGCCGAAGCCGGTCGCGACCTCGTCGCAGATCAGCAGCACCCCGTGCCGGTCGCAGAGCTCGCGGACCGCGGCCAGGTAGCCGCGGGGGTGGACGAGGATCCCGGCCGCGCCCTGGACCAGCGGCTCGACGATCACCGCGGCGACATCCTCGCCGTGGGCACTGAGGACGCGCTCGAGGTCGGCGGCGTCGCCGGGCTCGGCAGCGTGGGTCTCGAACAGCAGTGGCCCGTAGGCGGCGTGGAAGAGGTCGATGCCGCCGACCGAGACGGAGCCGATCGTGTCGCCGTGGTAAGCGTGGCGGAGCTTGACGAAGGAGGTCCGGCGGGCGTGCTCGCCGCCGCGCTGGCGCTGGTACTGGAAGGCCATCTTGAGGGCGATCTCGGCGGCAGTCGAGCCGGAGTCCGAGTAGAAGACGCGAGAGAGGCCGGGCGGGGCGATCCCGACCAGGCGCCCGGCCAGCTCGGCGGCGCCGGGATGGGAGAGGCCGAGCATGGTCGAGTGGGCGACCCGGCCGAGCTGGTCGCGGACGGCCGCGTCGATCGCGGGATGGCAGTGGCCGTGGACGTTGCACCAGAGGGAGGAGGTGCCGTCGATGTAGCGGCGGCCCTCGACGTCGATCAGGTGGGAGCCCTCGCCGCGCTCGATCAGCAGCGGCGCTTCCGCCGACCAGCCCTGCTGCTGGGTGAACGGGTGCCAGAGGTGGTCGTGGTCGAGCTGAGCGGGATCCGCCGGCATCGCGATCGACGTTAGACGTGAGCCCGGCTGGAATTCGGGTAGAGGCCTCTCTGTGACTACACCCACAGATGTTACATCGATCTATGTCATTCTAAACCGAGATGGCTGAGCAAGGAGCGATACCGCAGGTGCCGAAAGCCCGCCGCCGTGCCCTGCGAGCGGTCCGGTCCCTGTTCAGCCCGCTGTTGCCCGACGACTACCTGGAGCTGATCGACCCGCTCCTGTCGACCCGCGAACTGCGCGGCCGGATCGAGCGGATCGAGCCGGAGACCGGCGAGGCGGCGACCGTCTGGATCCGCCCCGGCCACGACTGGGGAGGCCATGTTCCCGGCCAGTACCTGCGGATCGGCGTCGTCGTCGACGGCGTCCACCACTGGCGCGCCTACTCGCTCACCTCCGATCCCGGCCGCGCCGACGGCTGCCTCGCGATCACCCCGAAACTGGTCGAGACGGGCAGGGTCTCGCCCTACCTGGTGCGCGCCGCCGGGCCCGGAGAGATCGTCCGCCTCGGCGGCGTCGAAGGCACCTTCGTCCTGCCGGACCCGCCGCCGCGCAAGCTGCTCTTCCTCAGCGCCGGCAGCGGCGTCACCCCGATCATGAGCATGCTCGCCAGCCTCCACCGCCGCGACGCGATTGGCGATGTCGTCCACATCCACTCGGCGCGGACGGCCGAGAGCGTGATCTTCGCCGAGCGGCTGCGTGAGCTCGCCGCCGCCCACCACGGCTTCGACCTGCGGCTGCGCCTGACCGGCGAGCAGGGCCGCCTCGCTCCCCCCGACCTCGACTCCGTCTGTCCCGACTGGCGCCGGCGCCACGCCTTTGCCTCGGGGCCAGGGGAGATGCTCGACGACCTGTCCGCCCACTGGGCGCTGGAGGGCGATCCGGAGTTGCTGGAGATGGAGCGCTTCCAGCCGACGATCGGCGGCGAGGCGGGTGGCGGCGAGGGCGGCACGGTCCGCTTCGCCAAGAGCCGGGTGGAGGCCGTTTGCGACGGCTCGACGCCGATCCTCGCCGGCGGCGAGAGCGCTGGGGCGACGCTGCCCTACGGCTGCCGGATGGGGATCTGCCACACCTGCGTCGGCGAGCTGCGCGCCGGCCAGGTGCGGGACCTGCGCACGGGCGAGGTTCACGGCGGCAAGGGAGAGATGGTCCGAACTTGCGTAAACGCCCCCGAGGGGCCGATCGAGATCGCACTTTGAGACAACCGAGAGGAAACCGATGACCACTGCCACCACTGAGTCACCGACCAAGATCGAGAGCCCGCTGCAGCGGCTCTCCGCCGAGCAGCTCGACGCGCTGGGACGCGAGCTCGACGCGATCCGCGACCGCGTCCGCGCCGACCTCGGCGAACGGGACCGTCGCTACATCGAGAGCATGATCGCGCTGCACCGCCGGCTCGGGGTGATCTCCCGGGCGCTGCTGCTCGCCTCCAACAACCTGCCCTCCCGAGTGGGCGGGACCGTCGCCCTGTCGGCGGCGAAGATCCTCGAGAACATGGAGATCGGCCACAACGTCCTGCACGGCCAGTGGGACTGGATGAACGATCCACGCATCCACTCCACGACCTGGGACTGGGACACCGCCTCGACCGCCGAGGCCTGGAAGCACTCCCACAACTACGTCCACCACACCTTCACCAACATCCGCGGCAAGGACAGGGACCTCGGCTACGAGATCATGCGGATCGACCCGGAGCAGAAGTGGCACCCGGTCTATCTCCTGCAGCCGCTCTACAACCTGCTGCTGATGGCCTTCTTCGAGTGGGGCGTCGCCCTGCACGACATGGACTTCGAGGCGATCCGCAGGGGCGAGAAGTCCAAGGCGGAGGTGAAGCGCCAGCTCAGGGGCATCGCCGGCAAGGCGAAGAGCCAGGTCGTCAAGGACTACGTCGCCTGGCCGCTGCTGAGCGGACTGGCCACCGCCGGGGTCGACTTCGGCCTGAAGCGCGACCTGCGCTGTGCGCTCCGCAAAGGTGCGAAGGCCTACAGGGCGACCGCCAGGGCCAACGCGACCGCCAACGTCGCCCGCAACGTCTGGGCCTACGCGATCATCTTCTGCGGCCACTTCCCGGACCAGACCTACACCTTCAGCCAGGCGGAGGTGGAGGACGAGAGCCCCGGCGGCTGGTACGTGCGCCAGCTCTCCGGCTCGGCCAACATCGAGGGTGGCCCGTTCTTCCACGTCGCCAGCGGCAACCTCGGCTTCCAGGTCGAGCACCACCTCTTCCCCGACCTGCCCAGCACCCGCTACGCCGAGATCGCGCCGCAGGTGAAGGACATCTGCGAGCGCTACGGCCTCCCCTACAACAGCGGCCCCTTCCTGCAGCAGCTGGGGATGGTGCAGCGGACGATCCTGCGCCTGGCGCTGCCCGGAGGGGAGCAGCGTCCCAAGCCCGGGCCCTACCAGGCGGAGCCGGCTATGTCTCTGTGATATAGGTCACAGGAACAACTATTGCAGTTGAGGAATAGTTGTTTCTCTGCAACTATTATTCGCATGCAAGCGAGCGATGTAAAGGCGATCGCCGAGACTGTCGCCGCCGAAGCCGGGCCGGAGGCCCAGGAAACCGCGGCACGGCTGACCGCGCTGCTGCGCCACGTCTTCCTCTACGACCGCGGCAACCAGCTGCGGGTGATCGAGGAGTCGGGGCTGTCGATCACCCAGTGCAAGGTTCTGCTGGAGCTGGGGGGGCTGGGGCAGACCGCCGAGACCTGGCAGGTCGGCGACCTCGCCGAGTCCTTCGGCGTCTCCGTGCCCTCGATGAGCAGGGCGGTCGACGCGCTGGTCAAGGACAGGCTGGCGACGCGGATCGAGGATCCCAATGACCGCCGTGTGCGACAAGTGCGGATCACCGCCAGGGGCAAGGATCTGGTCGAGACCCTGGTCGCGATGCGCCAGTCCGGGATCGAGGCCTTCGCCTCCACTCTCAGCGCCGCCCAGCGCCGCAAGCTCGACGCCGCCGTCGATGCGCTGATGGACCGCGACGACATCGCTCAGACCTATGAGCACCTGAAGGGAGCTGGACCGTCTTGACCCGCTACCGCCACCTGATCACCGACGACAACCGCAAGTGGTGGACGCTCGGAGCGATGTGCTTCGCGCTGTTCATGATCATGCTCGACAACACCGTCGTCAACGTGGCGCTGCCGTCGATCCAGAAAGACCTCGACGCCTCGATCTCCGGCCTCGAGTGGACGATCAACGGCTACACCCTGTCCTTCGCGGTGCTGCTGGCGACCGGGGGACGGCTCGGCGACATCTTCGGCCGCCGCCGCATGTTCCTCTTCGGCGTCGTCATCTTCGCCCTCTCCTCGGCCACCGCCGGCCTGGCGCCGGACGCGACCGCGCTGGTCCTCAGCCGCGTCGTCCAGGGCGTCGGCGCGGCGCTGATGATGCCGGCGACGCTCTCGATCATCACCGACGCCTTCCCGGCCCATGAGCGCGGCAAGGCGATGGGGATGTGGGCGGGCGTCTCGGCCCTGGCCCTGGCGGTCGGCCCGGTGCTGGGCGGCTTCCTCACCGAGCACGTCAGCTGGCGGGCGATCTTCTACCTCAACATCCCGGTCGCGATCGGGGCCGTCACCGCGGCGCTGTTCGCGGTCCGCGAGTCGCGCGACACCACCGTCGGCCGCGAGGTCGACTACGCCGGGGTCGTGGTGCTGACGGGGACCCTGACGGCGCTGGTGCTGGCGCTGGTCGAGGGCAACGCCTGGGGCTGGGGCTCACCGGAGATCGTGGCGCTGCTGGTCGGTGCAATCGCCGGCGCCCTTGCCTTCGTCGCGATCGAGCTGCGGGTCAAGGTGCCGATGGTCGAATTCCGCTTCTTCTCCGACCGCAACTTCCTCGGCGCCGTGGTGGTGGCGCTGATCGTCTCCTTCGCGATGCTCGGTGTCTTCTTCTTCCTCGCCCTCTACCTGCAGAACATCCTCCACTACTCGCCGCTGGAGGCGGGCGTGAGGTTCCTGCCCTCGACCCTGATGATCGTCACCGTCGCCCCGGTTGCCGGCCGTCTCTCCGACCGCTTCGGACCGCGCTGGCTGATTGCCGGCGGCCTGACGATCGTCGCCGCCTCGCTGTTCAGCTTCAGCGGCCTCGCGGTCGACTCGACCTACCTCGACCTGCTGCCCGGGTTCATGCTGCTCGGCATCGGCATCGCGATGACGATGTCGCCGATGACCAGCGCCGCGATGAACGCTGTCCCGGTCGAGAAGGCCGGGATCGCCTCCGGCGTGCTCTCGATGTTCCGCATGGTCGGCGGCAGCCTCGGGGTCGCCGTCACCGGCGCGATCTTCCAGGGCGCCGCCGGTTCCAGCTTCGAGACCGCGACGCCGCAGGACTTCGTCGACGGGCTGGGGCTGGCGATGTCGGTCTCCGCCGCCGTCGCCCTGGCCGGCGCCCTGCTCGCGGCGCTGACGATCCGCGCCAAGGCCCGGGAAAAGCCGAGCACGATCGAGGCGGCCGAGGCGGCTGTCAATCCCGGGGGCTCGGCGGTCGCGGCCCGCGAGGCAGTTGCCGGCGAGCCCGTGTCCTGAGCCCGCGCTCCGAGACAGCCGTCTGAGACAGAATCCCGGCGATGCTGATCCTGCTGCCGCCCTCCGAGGGCAAGGCGAAGCCGCCCCAGGGCGATCCCGTCGATCTCGACTCCCTCGCCTTTGCGGCGGAGCTGGGCGAGCGCCGCTCGGCCCTCCTCGACGGGCTCGAGCGGCTGGGCACCGTGGCGACGGCGCGGGCGCTGAAGCAACTGGCGATCTCCAAGGGGCAGGTTGGGGACATCGCGGTCGATGCGGCGCTGCGAGCGGCTCCGGCGGCTGCTGCGAGCGAGGTCTACACCGGCGTCCTCTACGACCACCTACGGCTATCGGAGTTGCCGGCGAGAGCGCGACGGCGGGTATTGATCGCCAGCGCGCTCTGGGGCGTGGTGCGGCCCGAGGACCGCATTCCCTACTACCGCTTCTCGGCCAAAGCGCGGCTGGCCCGGATCGGCCCACTGGCCACCTGGTGGCGGGAGCCGTTGGCGGCGGCGCTCCCCGACGAGCCGGGCGAGCTGATCGTCGACATGCGCTCCGCCGCCTACGCCGCCGCCTGGAAGCCGCGGCAGGCGACGCTGCTGGCGGTGCGGGCGTTCAGCGAAGCGAACGGGAAGCGCAAGCCGGTCTCCCACATGGCGAAGGCGGTGCGGGGCGATGTCGCCCGGGCGCTGCTGCTCGCCAGGAAGGCGCCGGTCGATGCCAAGGGTGCTGCGGCCGTCGCTCGCGAGGCCGGCTTCGAGGTCGAGCTCACTGGCTCCAACCTCGATGTCATCGTGGCGGGCTGAGATCCGGCCAGGTTGAGGGGTCGGAGAGGTCAAGCGGGGGAAGGGTCTGGACGGGGAGGTCGCCGAGGGCGGCGATCGTCTCGAGGTTGGAGCGCTCGATCTCGCTCGGTTCCTGCGGCCAGGGGGTGAGGACGACGGTGGCGACCTCCAGCCCGGCGGCGCGGGCCGCCTCGATCGTCAGCAGGGTGTGGTTGATCGTGCCGAGGCCGGGGGAGGCGGCGATCGCGAGCGGGTAGCCGAGGTCGACCGCGAGGTCGCGCACGAGGTAGCCGGGCGCGAGCGGGACGAGCAGGCCGCCGACGCCCTCGCAGACCAGCGCGTCCCCATCGGCCGCCGCGGTCCGCGCCGCGGCGAGCAAACGCTCCGGCTCGATCTCCTCGCCCGCCATCGCCGCCGCCAGGTGCGGCGAAGCCGGCGGCCCGTAGCGGTAGGGCGCGATCTCCTCGTCCCTCTGCCGGGACCCGGCCGCCAGCCGCAGCAGCGCATGGTCGCTCTCGCCCGGTTCGTCGAGGCCGGTGACTGCCGGCTTGAAGACGGCGACGCGCTTGCCCTCGCGTGCCAGGGTGTGGGCGATAGAGGCGGCAACGACGGTCTTGCCGACCTCGGTCCCGGTCCCGGTGACGAAGATGCCGGCGGCGGTCACTCGCGTCGGCTAGGCGGCGAGGGCTTGGGGCGCGAGCAGGCCGAGCTCACGGGCAGCGTCGCCGACCAGCTTCGCGGCGTGCTGCAGCTCCTTGGTGCTGTGGGTCGCCATCGCCGTGAAGCGCAGGCGCGAGGATCCCTCGGGGACGGTCGGTGGGCGGATGCCCTGGGCGAAGACGCCGGCCTCGAGGATGCGCTCGCAGAGCCTCATCGTCTGCGCTGCGTCGCCGACCTCGAGCGGCACGATCTGAGTCCGCGAGCCCCCCACCGCCAGCCCCTCCGCGACCAGCGCCGAGCGCAGGATCGCGCTGTTGTCCTGCAGCCGCTCGACCCGCATGGGCTGGGCCTGGAGCAGCTCCAGGGCCGCCGCGGCGGCGGCGACGGAGGGCGGCGGCGGGGCGGTCGAGAAGACGAAGGGCCGGGCGGTGTTGACGAGGAAGTCGATCGTGCCGTTGTTGGCGCAGACGTAGGCCCCGTAGGAGCCGAGCGCCTTGCCGAGGGTGCCGACGACGACGTCGACCTCGTCGCTGAGGCCGGCGGCGGCGACCGAGCCGCGGCCGGCCGGTCCGATCGCGCCGGTGGCGTGGGCCTCGTCGACTAGCAGCCGGCAGCCGTGGCGCCGGGCCAGCTCCACCAGCCCGGGCAGGGGCGCGATGTCGCCGTCCATGGAGAAGACGCCATCGGTGACGATCAGCGAACCGCGTCCCGCCGCCTTCTCCAATCCCCAGCTGAGGTGGTCGAGGTCGTTGTGGCGGTAGACGAAGGTCTCGGCGCGGGAGAGTCGGCAGCCGTCGACGATGCTGGCGTGGTTGAGCTCGTCGGAGAAGACGACCTCTCCCGTCCCGGCCAGGGTGGCGATCGTGCCGGTGTTGGCGAGGTAGCCGGAGCCGAAGAGGAGCGCCGACTCGTAGCGCTTGAACTCCGCCAGGCTCGCCTCGAGCTGCCGGTGCGGCTCCATGTTGCCGGAGATCAGGCGCGCGGCCCCCGTCCCCGCCCCCCAATGAATCGCCGCCTCGGCCGCCGCCTCGCGGACCAGGGGGTGCTCGGCGAGTCCCAGGTAGTTGTTCGAGCAGAGCAGCAGGACCGGTCGCCCGTTCAGCAGCACCTGTGGCCCCTGCGGCCCCTCGATCAGGCGCAGGCGCCGGTACAGCCCCCGGTCGCGGAGCTCCTCCAGCCGCTCCGCGACGTCGGTCACGCCGCGGCGCGCGGGTAAGGCGGCGGCTTCTTCGCCTTCTTGACCACCCGCAGCTGGGTCGAGGGATCCCAGAAGTTCGCTTCGTCCTGATGATCGACGAGCTCGTCCATCGGCGTCGCCGGCGTCTCGCCGTCGAGCCAGCCGGAGCGGTTGTCGGGGCGGGGGTTGGCGCCGTTGTCGGGCTGGCGGGCGACGTTCAGCCCCAGCCCCTCGAACATCGCCCGGTCGTCCTCGGGCTCGGCGCCGAGGGTGGTGAGGAAGTTGCCCATCATCACCCCGTTCAGACCCGCCTTGACCGCGAGGGGTTGCAGGTCGCCGAGATTCTCCACGCGTCCTCCGCAAAGACGGAAGAGGGCGCCGGGGATGATCAGGCGGAAGATCGCCACCCACTGCACGACCTCCCAGGGGTCCATCGGCTCGCGGTCGCCGAACTTGGTTCCCTCGCGCGGGTTGAGCAGGTTGATCGGGACCGAGGTGGGGTTGATCTCGGTCAGCTCGAAGGCCATCTCGACCCGCTGCTCGAGCGTCTCGCCGAGGTTGAGGATGCCGCCGACGCAGGTCTCCAGCCCGGCCTCCTTGACCGCCTGGATCGTCCGCAGCCGGCCCTCGTAGCGGACCGTGGAGGAGACCTCCGGGTAGTAGGAGCGCGAGGACTCGACGTTGTGATGGACCCGCTGCACGCCCGCCTCGCGCAGCGACTTGGCGCGCTCGGCCGACATGTGGCCGATCGAGGCGCAGCGCTTGAGGTTGGTCTGCTCGGCGACCAGCCGCGTCCCCTCGAGGATTTTCGCGAAGTCGCGTTTGGACAGCCCCTGGCCCTGGGTGACCATGCAGAAGCGGTGGGCGCCGGCGGCTTCGGCGGCCTTGGCGTGTTCGAGGATCTGCTCCGGCTCCAGCATCGCGTGCATCGGCGTGTCCGCCTCGGCGTAGCGCGACTGGGCGCAGAAGCCGCAGTCCTCGGCGCAGCCGCCGGACTTGGCGTTGACCAGCGAGCACATGTCGGTCGAGTCGCCGAAGTTCTCGCGGCGCACCTCCCAGGCGCGCTCGACCAGGGCCCCGATCTCGTCGTGGTCGGTCAGCCGCCCGTAGTCGAGGGCTTCGTCAAAGGTGATCAGAGAGGGCATGCCTGACTCATTTCCAGGTGTGGTCCGGGGGGTGGATTGGCGGCAAAGGCTAGGTATCCGCCCGGACGCTCGGAGTCGTAGCATCGGCCCATGGAGCGAGCGAAAGCGCGCCGGCGGCGGCTGGCGCTGGGCACCCTGGCCGGCCTTGCGATCGGCGCCTTCGCCCTCGGCGCCACGCTCGGGGACGGTTCGGCGCCGCGGCCGCTGGCGGCGAGCACGCTCTCGATCCCGCAGCTGGCCGGCGAGCGGATCGTCGTCGGCTTCGGCGGCACGACCGTCTCACCGGGGTTGGAGCGGGTGATCGCCGAGGGCCGGGTCGCCGGGGTGATCCTCTTCGCCGACAACCTCCCGAGCCGCGCCGCCGGCCGCCGCCTGATCGCCCGCCTGCAGGCGATTCGCCGCCCGCCGGCCCTGCGCGACCCGCTGCTGGTCATGGTCGACCAGGAGGGCGGGCTGGTGAAGCGGGTCAGCGGCGCCCCCACCGCCTCGGCGCGGGAGATGGGCGCGCGCGGCGCCGGCTTCAGCCGTGAGCAGGGGCGCCGCACGGCGGCGAACCTGCGCCGGCTCGGGGTCAACGTCGACCTCGCCCCGGTCCTCGACGTCGCCCGGCCCGGCGGCACGATCGCCGGCGCCGCGCGCGGCTTCGGCTCCACCGCCGAGGAGGTCGCCGCGACCGCGGTCCCCTTCGCCGCCGGCCTGCAGGAGGGCGGGGTGGCGGCCACCGCCAAGCACTTCCCGGGCCTCGGGGCGGCGCCGGAGAACACCGACTTCGCGGTGCAGCGGATCGGCCTCTCGAAACAGGCGCTGAGGCGAGTCGACGAGGCTCCGTACCGCGCCTTCGCGGCGATCGGCGGCGACCTGGTCATGCTCGGCACCGCGATCTACCCCGCTTTCTCACCCGATCCCGCCGCCTTCTCACGAGCGATCGCGACCGCTGAGCTGCGCACCCGGCTCGGCTACGCGGGGGTCTCGATCACCGATGCGCTCGACACCGTCGCGGTGCGGGCCTTCGGTGGGCCAGCGAAGTCCGGCCTGGCAGCGGCCCGGGCCGGCTCCGACCTTCTGCTCTTCACCGCGCCGGCGCCGGCGGAACAGGCGTGGCGGGCGCTGGTGGCGAAGCTCCGCAGCGGCGCCCTCGACCGCGAGGAGTTCGAGGCCGCGGCCCAGCGGGTGCTGGACCTGCGCCGCGAGCTGGCGGAGCGCTAGAAACCCAGGTCGTCCCAGGAAGTGTCGTCGCGGATCGCGACCGGGTCGAAGACGCGGACGCCGTCGCGGCCGCCGTCCTTGGCCGCGTACATCGCCGTGTCGGCTTCGGAGACGACCGACTCGATGCTGGTCCGCGGGTCGTCGCCGAAGATCGCGACGCCGAGGCTGGCGGTGATCGGCTCGAGCTCCTCGGACGTCGCCCGGTGCTCGCGGATCGCGGCCACGATCGAGTCGGCGACCACCCGCGCCTCCGCCGGGCTGCAGCGCGGCAGGACGATCGCGAACTCGTCGCCGCCGAGGCGGGCGAGCACGTCGCTCTCGCGGGTCCGCTGGCGCAGCACGCCGGCGATCTCCTCGATCATCCGGTCGCCGGCCGGATGCCCGTGCGAGTCGTTGACCTGCTTGAAGTGATCGAGGTCGAGCATCAGCACCGCCCCTGTCGTCCGCTCGCGACGGCTTCGCGCCATCGCCATCTGCAGGTCCTCCTCGAAGCGGCGGCGATTCTTCAGCCCGGTCAGCGGGTCCAGGCTCGCTTCGCGCCGCAGTTCCTGCATCCGCTCGTTCCGGCTCCAGACGAGGATCAGCGCTCCCAGCAGGATCGCCAGGGAGATCCCGACCACCGCCAGCAGCAATGGCAGGCTGATGTCTGGTCGGTTGGGATCGCGGACGACCAGCCGCCAGGTGCGATCGGCGATCTGGATCGGGGCGCTGGCGGCATCGTCGAGCTCGCCCGGCTGGCCGACCACGTGCCCGCGGTCGATCCGCAGCTGCACGTCGACCGAGTCGGGCACGGTCGAGATCGCCGCTGCCGCGAGGTCGTTGACCCGGAAGGCGCCGGCGGCGAAGCCGATCAGCGCCGCGCGGCGCTGGGCCCGGGTCGCGGTCGGCGCCCAGTCGCGGTAGACGGGGCGGAAGACGTTGATGCCGACGCCGCCGATCAGCAGCTCGACCGGCGCCGTCGCCACCGGCTCGCCGCGATCGCGGGCGCGGCGCAGGAAGGGCGAGCGCTTGGGGTCGGCGCCGAGGTCGTAGCCGACCGGGGAGATCTGGCCGAGTTCGCTGACCGCGTAGACGATCGGGAAGTAGACGGGCCGCGTGGCGGCCCGCCGCAGACCGTCGGGGGTCGGTTCGAAGATCGGCACGCCGTGGCGGCGTTCGAAGGCCGCGCGCTCAGAGTTGGGCACACGCTGGACGAAAGCGGTTCCGCTCAGCGCCCCCGCCGCCAGGAGCGGTTCGGCGATGACGTCGAACTCGTGCTCGGTGAAGCTGCCGGTGGCCTGGAAGAAGGCGGCGGCGCTGGCCAGCTGGCCGATCGAGAGGCCGGCCACGGACTCCGCCTGGTTGGCCGCCCGCGCTGCCGCGTCGCGCTGGCTCTCGTGGAAGTCGGCGGCGTCGTCGGCGCTGACGATCAGCGCCGTGGCAACCGAGCCGGCCCCAAGCAGGAGAACCGCGGCGAGGCCGATCCAGAAACGAAGTCGCATTCGATAGTTGTCGGCCGGCGGCGGCCCAGCGTTGAGACTGGGAGGCGTCGTGCGCCGGGGCACTGCCTCAGGCACCCGGCACGGCAGCCAGTGACTCCCAGAGGTAGAGCGAGGCGAGGCTGCGGTGAGGGCGCCAGGGCTCGCCGATCTCCAGCACCCGCTGCGGCGTCGGCATCTCCTCCAGCCCATACTCGATCTGCACCGCTTTGCGGATGCCGAGGTCGCCGCCGGAGAGGACGTCGGGCCGCTCCAGGTGGAAGATCAGGAACATCTCGGCGGTCCACTGGCCGAGTCCGCGCACGGCGACCAGCTCCTCGATCACCTTCTCGTCGCCGAGCTCGTCGAGCCGGTCCAGCTCAAGCTCGCCGCTGAGCACGTGCGCGGCGAGGTCGCGGATGTACTCGACCTTGCGACCGGAGAGGCCCGCCCCGCGCAGATCCTCGGTGCTCGCCTCCAGCAGCTGCTCGGGCGAGGGGGTGGCGCCGTCGAAGATGTCGACCACGCGCAGGTAGATCGTCCGCGCCGCTTTGGTCGAGAGCTGCTGGCCGACGATCGCCCGCAGCAGCGCCCCGTAGGCGTCGGCGGGCCGCTCCTCGCTGCGGCGCCGCAACCGCGTCGCCAGGTCGATCTTGCCGACCCGCTCGATCAGCGCCGCCATCGCCGGGTCGGACTTGGCGAGCGCGGTGCGGGCCCTGGTGCTCACCGGCCCCTCCACTCCGGCCGGCGCTTCTCGGCGAAGGCGCGGATCCCCTCGCGGAAGTCCTCGGAGGAGAAGCAGGACTCGCGCAGGGCGACCAGGCCCGCCTCCTGCTGCTCGGTCAGCACCGGGCTGGAGTTGAGCAGTTCGATCGCCTGCTTGTTGCCGTGCATCGAGAGCGGCGCGTTGGCGGCGATCGCGGCGGCCAGGGCCACCGACTCGGACTCGAGCCGGTCGTCGCTGACCACCTCGTTGACGAGCCCCAGCCGCTCCGCTCGCATCGCCTCGTAGTTGCGCCCGGTCAGGAACAGCTCCTTGGTCCGCGCCAGGCCGACCGTGTCGAGGAACTTCCGCAGGCCGGTGTGCCCGTAGATCAGCCCCAGCTTCGCCGGCGGCATCCCCAGCTTGGCGCCGGCGGCGCAGATCCGCAGGTCACAGGTGATCGCCAGCTCGAGCCCGCCGCCGAGGCAGTGCCCGTTGATTGCCGCCAGGGTCGGCCAGGGATGCTTCGCGATCGCCTCTATCGCCCCGTGGAACGGGTGGGCGACCAGGGCCTCGGCGTCGCGCTCGAATGTCTCCTCGGGGATGGTCGCGATGTCGTAGCCGGCGGAGAACAGCGGCGGCGCCCCGGTGATCAGCACGCAGCGTGTCTCGATCCCACGGTTGAGCCGCGGCAGCGCCTCGGCCAGCCCGTCGAGGATCTCGTGGTCGAGCGCGTTGCGGCGCTCGGGGTTGTCGATGGTGAGCCGGGCGACCGCCTCGGCGGGACGATCGAGGACGAGCTTGCCGCCGGCGAGCCGCTCCTCCACGGTGCCCTTACTCCAGTACCACGAGGACGTCGCCTTCGCTGACGGACTGGCCCTCCTCGCAGCGAATCTCCTTCACGGTGCCGTCCTCTTCGGACTCGACCGGGATCTCCATCTTCATCGACTCGAGGATCGCCACGGTGTCGCCGTCGGAGACGGTGTCGCCGACCGCGACCTCGATTTTCCACACGTTGCCGGTGATGTGAGCCTCGATGTCTGGCATGGGCGGGGACAATAGCCGCGCGATGGGACTCGAAGCAGAGGCGAGGGGGGGCTTGGCGGCGATTGTCGCCGCCCGCGACGAGGCGGACCGGGTGGGGGAGACGGTGGCGGCGCTGCGGGAGGCGTTCCCGGCGGCGGCGATCTGGGTCGCCGACGACGCCTCCAGCGACGGCACCGCGGAGGTGGCGATGGCGGCGGGGGCTCAGGTGGTCAGCCGCGGTCGACCGCATGGCAAGGGCGCGAACATGACCGCAGCCGCGGAAGCGGCGCTGAGCGCCGGGGAGGCGCCGGACCTGGTCCTGCTCTGCGACGGCGACCTCGGCGCCTCGGCCGGCCGCCTGGCGCCGCTGGTCGCGGCGGTCGAGCGGGGCGAGTGCGACCTCGCGGTCGCCGCCTTCTCGCGCCGGGTCGGTGGCGGCTTCGGCCTCGCCCTCGGCTTCGCCCGCTGGGCGATCCGGCGGCTCTGCGGCGCGGAGACGAAGGCGCCGATCTCCGGGCAGCGGGCGCTGCGGGTGGAGACCCTGCGCGCGACGCTTCCCTTCGCGGCCGGCTTCGGCATGGAGATCGGGATGACGGTCGACGCCGTCCGCGCCGGCTACCGCCTCCGCGAGTACGAGCTGGACCTCGAGCACCGGGCGACCGGGCGATCCGTAAGCGGCTTTCTCCACCGCGGGATCCAACTGCGGGATTTCGCGCGTGTCTATGGGTCACGCGTCCACCGGTCCCCGTGAGCAGTTCGCCATCCGAGCCCGAATAACGTGTACTCCTCTTGACAGAAACGATTCTGTCCCCCTAGTGTGCCGCGCGACGTGGCAGGTGGGGAATCTCAGGGACGTTCGGAAGCGGCTTCGCGGTACGCCCGGGATCGCGAGCGGCTGGTCGCCGCGGTCGGGAAAGCGGCAGGTGAGCATGGCTACGCGGCGTTGACCGTCGAGCAGGTGATCCACTATGCGGACGTTCCCCGGGATATCTTCGATGCCCACTTCGAGAGCAAGGAGCATGGCCTGGTAGCCGCCCAGGACGCGTTTCTCGATCGCCTTTGGCTCGACGTCGTCAGCGCCTGTGAGCAGCCCGTCGAGTGGCCTTTGAAGGTGCGGATGGCGCTCCGGGCGCTCCTCACCACGCTGGTTGAAGTCAGCGGCCTCGCCCGGGTATTCGCCATCGAAGCAACTGGGGCGAGCTTGGCTGCCGCGGAGCGGCAGTTTGCCGCGCTCGATCAGTTCGCCGTCTTGCTACGCGACGGCCGCCGCCACTATCCGCGAGCCGAATCGCTTCCCGCGGCCACCGAGCGCGCCCTGGTGGGCGGCATCGCTTCGATCGTCTGCAGTCACCTGCTGATGGAGGACCCCCAAGCGATCCCGGCCCTGGAGACGCAACTGGTGGAATTGGTTCTCATCCCATACCTGGGGGAGCATGAGGCTCGGCGCACCGCGGCCAGCTAGCGCAATCTTGACAAACAGTCTTGTCTAACTAACCTGTCTCGGGTGAGAACAGAGCCTTGGGGCCCACAAGGCAGGGGCTTTGTCCGGCGTGATTTCGAGCGAGAGCGCGAGCTGCTGGTCGATGCTTTCACCAAGGTCGCCGCCGAGCACGGTTATGTCAGGGCGACGGTCCCCGACGTTGCCGCCGCCGCGGGTCTCCCCGGCAGCGCCTTCTACGCGCAGTTCGGCGACAAGCGCCAGTGCCTGCTCGCAGCCTGCGATCGCTTCCTCGCTCGTCTCATCGAGGAGATCGAGGAGGCGATGGACCCTCACTTGCCCTGGGCCGAACAGGTCGAGACCGGTGTCGCGGTCGCGCTCGCGTTCGTCTTCGAGCAGGTCGACGCGGCCAGGCTCTTCGCCGTCGAAGCGCTGACCGTAGGCCCACCGGCCCTCGATCGCTACCAGACTTCGATCCAGCGCATCGCCGGCCTCTTGCGCCACGGTCGCGAACGCTCGCCAGAGGCCGCGGCGCTGCCGCAGCTGACCGAGGCAATGCTGGCCGCCGGGGCGGTCTCCCTGGTCACCTCTGCACTTCTCGCCGAGGACCCGGCCCGCCTATCGCTGCTGGAGCCGCAGCTGGTCGAGGTGCTGCTGCTCCCCTACGCCGCCGCGGGCGAGACCCCTCGGGTCCTGGTCTGAGGCCACGCCGCCTCAGCTCGCCTCGAACGGCGCCAGCGCGATCCGGGTCAATTCCGGTGCCAGCTCCGGCAGGTCAGCGCTGCGCCCGTGGGCGATCTCGTGCTGGATCACGGCCCAGGCTCCGGTTGGAATTGCCTCCAGCATCGCCCGGGGCAGCGGTTCGCCGAGCTCGGTCGGCATCGTTCCCGGTTCGAGGAAGGCGCTGAGGTTGTCCATCGTCGCGTCGGCGCGGTCGAGCGCGACCGGCCCCGCCGTGGGCAGCTCGAAGAACGCGAGGCGCGCGAACAGCTCGTTGCCGGCGATGTGCTCGAGCAGCGCCCGCAGGCCCGCACCCACTGCCTCCGCGCGGTCGCCCTCCTGCGCAAAGGCCGCGGCCGCATCGGCGAGAGCCTGCCTGACGAGGATCTCGAAGGCGCCGATGAAAGCGTCCCGCTTGCTGTCGAAATGTTCGTAGAAGGTCTGGTTGGAGACTCCGGCAGCGCCGGAGATGGCGGGGATGCTGAGCGCCGCATAGCCTTTCTCGACAACGACCCTGGCGGCGGCGCGGTGGATCCGTTCGCGCTGAGTCAGCTGCCGGCGGCTCGTGTTGCTGTCGGGGGGCTCGTCCCACCCGGGCAGGGCGTCCGGCGGCCCCTCGCTGCTCTGAACGCGGCTCGGGGGGCGCTGCGCGGCGGCGATCGCCCGCGAGGTCACCTCGCGGTCGGGCTGCTGGTAGCGCAGCGCCCAGTCGGCCAGCTGCTCGACCAGTGGGGGCAGCTCCTCGCGTCGATTTGCGCGTAGCCGCCGGTAGGCGACCCCGCGAATGCCACCCACGATCGCCCGCACCGTGATCGGGGAGACCTCGATCGGGCTGGGCGAGTGGTCGAAGCTTTGCTGGATCAGTTCTTCGAAGGTCCCCGAGGCGCGTTCACGATGCTCGACTCCCGCGGCGCCCAGCGTCAGCGACTCCACCGCGGCCAGCGAGGCGGCCGCGGGCTCTTCGACGGCCAGGCTCATGAACGCGGCAAGGCCGGCGGTCAGCCGCTCGCGGAAGTCCCCTCCCGACTGGTAGGCGTCCGCGACCCGGTGGCCGAGCTGGAGGACGATCTCGTCGAAGGTCGCGAGGAAGCACTCCTCCTTGCTCTCGAAGTGATCGTAGAAGGTGCTCTTGGAGACACCGGCCAGGGTCACCAGCTCGCGCAGCGTCGTCCCCGCGTAGCCATGCCGGGCGACCGCCTCCACCATCGCCCCCTGCAGCCGTGCTTTCTGGTGGCGTGCCACCCGGTCCGGCGCCAGCCCCCGCGGCCCGCCGCTGAGGCGCGGAAAAATGGGCTTACTTGCCGGTGCGGCGGGGTCCGTTGACGCCATCCTTGCGCTCACGATAGTCCGAGCCGGAGTTGGGAACATGTACTGATATTGACAAAATGACCTGTACATGCCGACGCTGTCCCGTTGCGGAGCTGTATACCATTCTTTACATCACAGATGGCCGGGAAAGGAGCACCGTGAGGCGGGGTCCGCACGAGCTGCCGAGGGAGGTGGTGGCGGGAAACCAGCGCCAGCGGCTGATGGCGGGCGCCGCGCGGGCGCTGACGGACCACGGTTACGCCGGGATGGCCGTGGCGCACATCCTCTCCGAGGCCGGTATCTCGCGCACGACCTTCTACGAGTACTTCGAAAACAAGCGCGAGTGCGTGCTCGCCGCCCAGGAGGAGTCGTTCGACTGCCTGGCCGCTGACTTGTTTCGGGCCTGCGCGGGCGAGTCCGAGTGGAGCACGAAGGTGGCGGCGGCGGTGAAAGCGGCCATCGCCTTCTGTGTCGACAGGCCGGCGGAAGCCCGGCTGCTGGTCGTCGACGCGGTCGCCGCCGAGCCGACGCTGGCGGAGCGAGTGCTCTCCTCCAATGACTACATGGTCGGCCTCTTGCGCAACGGCCGTGAACTGTGCCAGGAAGCCGCTGTTTTGCCGGAACTGACCGAGCGGGCGCTGATCGGGGCCGCGAGCTCGGTGATCGCTTCCCGCCTGCTGGCGGGCCGAGTCGACGAGTTGCCGGCGCTCGAGCCGGAACTGATCCAGCTGATGCTGATGCCGTACGTGGGCACCGAGGAGGCGCGCCGGGTGGCGGGGACCGTCGCGTAGCAGCTGGACTCGCCCCCTCCGCTAGCCTCAACCCGGGATGAGGGGTGGGACAAAGAAGATCGGGCCGGTAGCCGTTGTGGCCGTGGTCTTTGCCCTGGCCGCCTCGCTCGCCCACGCCGAGCTGATCGAGCGCGGCGGGCTGTTCGTCAGGTTCAGCGGCGGCATCGCCCCCAACGCGCTGCCGCGCGAGGTGCGGGCGCCGATCGCGGTCAGCATCGCCGGCACGGTGAGGACCCTTTCGGGCGAGCGGCCGCCGGCGCTGCGGCGGATAGTGATCGAGATCAACCGTGGCGGCCGTCTCGACACTCTTGGTCTGCCGGTCTGCCGCCGGAGCCAGATCGAACCCTCTACGAGCCAGGAAGCGCTTGCGACCTGTGGCCCCGCGCTGGTCGGCGGCGGCAGCTATGCCGCTCAGGTCGCTTTCCCGGAACAGACGGATTTCCCCTCCCAGGGCCAGATCCTCGCCTTCAACGCGGTCGTCGGCGGCCAACGCGCGATCCTCGCGCACATCTACGGCACCGAGCCGGTCCCGATCACGCGGATCATCGTCTTCCATATCCGCGACAGCGGCGGCACCTACGGCACCGTGCTCACCGGCTCCCTGCCGGTCTCGCTGAACCGCTACGGATACGTCAAGCGGATCAGCCTCAGCCTACATCGCAACTTCACCTACCGCGGCCGGGCGCGCAGCTACCTCAGCGCCGCCTGCGCCGCCCCCGCCGGCTTTCCCGGCGCCACCTTTCCTTTCGCCCACGCCTCGATGACCTTCGACGACGGCCGCACGCTGTCGTCGACCCTCACCCGCAGCTGCAAGGTGCGGGGCTGACCCGCCTGTCGCTCCGTGATCCTCGCGATCGACCAGGGCACCACGGGAACCACCTGCCTCGTCTTCGACGGTGAGGGGCGGATCGCCGGCCGCGCCTATTCGGAGTTCGAGCAGCACTTCCCGCGGCCCGGCTGGGTCGAGCACGACGCGAACGAGATCTGGGAGGTGACGCGGCGGGTCGCCGCCGAGGCGATCGCCGCTGCTGGGATCGAGGGGCGTGAGCTCGACGGGATCGGGATCACCAACCAGCGCGAGACCGTCGTCGCCTGGGATCCATCGACGGGAGAGCCGGTCCATCGCGCGATCGTCTGGCAGGACCGTCGCACCGCCGAGCGCTGCGACGAGCTGCGCGCGGCCGGGCACGAGGCGCTGGTCCGCGAGCGCACCGGGCTCGCCCTCGACCCCTACTTCTCCGCGACCAAGATCGAGTGGCTGCTGCGCAATGCCGAGGGGGCGGAGCGGGCGGTCTTCGGCACCGTCGACTCCTGGCTGCTCTTCAAGCTCACCGGCCGCCACGTCACCGACTACTCCAACGCCTCGCGGACGATGCTGTTCGACATCCGTGAGCTGACCTGGGACGCAGAGCTGTGCGAGCTGCTCGGCATCGACCCGGCGCGGCTGCCGGAGCCGCTGCCCTCCTCCCATATATATGGAGCGACCTCGGAGTTCGGCGGCGAGGTGCCGGTGGCCGGGATCGCCGGCGACCAGCAGGCGGCCCTCTTCGGCCAGGCCTGCCACCGCCCGGGGATGGCGAAGAACACCTACGGCACCGGCAGCTTCGTCCTCCTCAACACCGGCGCGATCGCGCCCCGCCCTCCCGAGGGCCTGCTGGCGACCGTCGCCTGGGGGCTGGGGGAGGAGGTCGCCTACGCGCTGGAGGCCTCGATCTTCGTCACCGGCGCCGCCGTGCAGTGGCTGCGCGACGGGCTCGGGATCATCGACGAGGCGGGGGAGACGGAGGCGCTGGCGGCGTCGCTCGACTCCAACGACGGCGTCTACTTCGTCCCCGCTCTGACCGGGCTCGGCTCCCCCCACTGGGATCCCTACGCCCGTGGCACGATCGTCGGCCTCACCCGCGGCAGCGGACGTGCGCACCTGGCGCGCGCCGCGCTGGAGGCGATCGCCTACGAGACCGTCGACGCGGTGCGCGCCCAGGAAGCGGCGGCCGGGGAGCGGCTGGAGGTGCTGAAGGCGGACGGTGGCGCCGTCGCCAACCGCTGGCTGATGCAGTTCCAGGCCGACGTGCTGGGCGCGCCCGTGGTGGTGCCGGAGATCGCCGAGACGACCGCGCTCGGCGCGGCCTATCTGGCCGGGATCGCGACCGGGCGCTGGGACGTCGAGCAGGTGGGGGAGATGTGGCGCCAGGCCGCCCGCTATGAGCCGCGGATGGGCGAGGACCGGCGTGAGGCGCTGCTCAGCGGCTGGCGCCGGGCGTTGGAGCGCTCACGCGACTGGGCGCGCCCAGATGGGTCGAGCGCCTCTGCGTAACCGCTCGTCCCGGCCGGAGTAGGCAACTGCGCCGGCCGCGCCGGCGCACCTCATGTCGGACATCAAGCCACAGGTCTACAGAGACCCCCGCCCCCCCGAGTACTTCACGCGCTTCCACGAGCGCGCCCGCTCGCGCGAGCCCGACTGGATCTACGGACTCGCCCGCCTCGTCCTCACCCTGCCGACGATCGTCCTCTTCCGCACCCGCGGGATCGACATTCGCAACGTCCCCAAGCAGGGCCCGGTGATCCTCGCCCCCAACCACTTCAGCGCCTGGGACCACTTCTTCGCCGGCGTCTACCTGCGCCGCCATATCCGCTTCATGGCCAAATCGCAGCTCTTCAAGCATCCGGTGGTCGAGTTCATCTTCTTCCACGGCGGCGTCTTCCCGGTCCGCCGCGGCGCCCGCGACCAGGAGGCGTTCATCACCGCCAAAACGATCCTCGGCAAGGGCGGCCTGGTCCTGATCTACATCGAGGGCGGCCGCTCACGCAGCCGCGAGCTGGGGGAGCCGAAGCCGGGCGTCGGCCGCCTCGCCCTCGAAACCGGGGTCCCGGTGGTCCCGGTCGCGATCCACGGCTCGGCCGGGGTACGGCGCTGGAAACGGCTGCGCTTCCCCAAGGTCACGGTCCAGTTCGGGGAGCCCCTGACCTTCCCGGTCGAGGAGAATTTCAGTCGCGAGCGCCACCAGCAGGTCTCCGACCAGGTCTTCGACCGGGTGCGGGAGATGTACGAGGCGCTCGAGCGCCCCGGCGCCGCTACTCGTAGCTCTGGTTGAGCCCGGCGTAGAACTCCGGATCGTGCCCCGGCGTGATGACCGCGTTCGGGAACTGACCGTGGAACAGTCGCAGCTCCTGCAGCGAGCGGCGGAAGTTGTGGGCGTCGCCGGGGCGCGGCGGCAGCGGTGCCTCGCCGCTGAGCTGGGCCAGTACGTACATCGCGTCGCCGCCGATCACGAAGTCCTCCTTCTTGAGGCGGCAGATCACCGACATGTGGCCGGCCGTGTGGCCGGGCGTGAAGGCGAGGTGAATCGAGCCGTCGCCGAAGAGGTCGAAGGTGCGGCCGAAGCTGGCGTAGGAGTCGATGTTGGCACGGTCGAAGTCGATCGTGCGGTAGTCGAAGGCGTAGTCGAGCTGGGAACGCCGGTAGCCGTTGAGGGTGGGCCGGGGCCCGGTCGCGGCCGCCTCCCACTCGCTCTCGCTGACGACGAAGGTCGAGTTGGGGAACTCGGAGACCGCCGAGGCGTGGTCGCTGTGAAGGTGGGTCATCACCACGACCGGCACCTCGTTCGGGTTGAGGCCGCGCCCGCGCAGTTGCGCCGGTACGTCTTCGCCCGCCTCCAGCCGCGGTTTGCCGATGAAGTTTCCGAGCTTGCCGAAGTTCTCCTGGCCGTCGGTGGCGATCGAGGGGTGCAGGCCGGTGTCGACCAGGATCGCGCCGGCGCTGGGATGGCGGATCAGGAAGGCGGGGATCGGGATCGTCCGCGCCGGCTTGCCGCTGAGCAGGGCCCGCAGCAGCTTCAGGGTGAGGAAGCGACCGCCCGGGCTCTCCATCATCGGCACCGGGAAGTCGGAGTGGCCGGCGACCATCGGTTCGACGGCGACCGTCGCTCCCGGCGTCCCCCCGGCGAGCGGCTCGTGCAGGGGGTGCGCCTCCACCTGAACCTTCATCGCCACTGACATTACCGCCGAAGGGGTCGCCTATAGGCTTGCGCGCCGATGGCTGAAAGCTCGCATTCGCAGGTGTTCCGCGACGATTTGCTCGCCGGTCAGGTCTGCGTCGTCTCTGGCGCCGGCAGCGGGCTGGGCCGGGAGACGGCACTGGAGCTGGTCCGCCTTGGGGCTGTCGTGGTCGCCTGCGGCCGCCGCGAGGAGCCGCTGGCGGAGACCGCGGGGCTGGCCGCCGGGATGCCGGGGTCCTTCGAGCACGAGACCCTCGACATCCGCGAGGAGGAGCCGGTCGGCCGCTTCTTCGACCGGCTGCTCGAGCGCCACGGGCGCCTCGACGTCCTCGTCAACAACGCCGGCGGTCAGTTCCTCTCCCCGGCCGAGGCGATCACCCCGAAGGGCTTCCGCACCGTCATCGACCTCAACGTCCAGGGCACCTGGCTGATGACCCACGCCGCCGCCACCAAGGCCTTCATCCCGCAGGGCGCCGGCAAGGTGCTGAGCGTCACCCTCTCGCCCCACAACGGGATGCCGGGGATGGTCCACTCCGGCGCCGCCCGTGCCGCGGTCGAGAACATGATGCGGACGCTGGCGATCGAGTGGGCCCGCTTCGGGATCAAGACCTGCGCCCTCGCCGCCGGCCAGTTCGCGACCGAGACGCTGCTGACCAAGTATCCGCAGGTGGTCGTCGACAACCTCGAGCGCTCGATCCCGATCGGCCGCGCCGGCCGCCCGGAGGAGCTGGCCTGGCTGGTCGCCTACCTCGCCTCGCCCGCCGGCGACTTCTTCTCCGGCACGACGATCACGATCGACGGTGCCCGCGACAACTGGGCCGGCCCCTGGCCCCCCGAGGCGATCGCCACCGATGCCGGCGACCCGGTCGCGGAGGAACGCCGCCCGAAGAGCTAACGCGGCTCGAGCACGACCAGCGGGATCTCGCGACCCTTGCTGCGGGCCGCGTACTCTTCGTAGCCGCGGTAGGCGGAGACCGCCATCTTCCAGAGCCGCTCGCGCTCCTCCGGCTTCGCCACCCGGGCGTGGACCGGCATCCGCCTGGACTCGATCTGCACGGTGGTGTCGGGATTCGCCATCAGGTTGTGGTACCAGGCGGGGTGCTTCGGGAAGCCGCCTTTGGAGGCGACGATGACGACGTCCTCGCCGTCGCGCACGTAGAGCAGGGGGGAGGTGCGCTTGGTGCCGCTCTTCGCCCCGACGTGGTCGAGCAGCAGCATCTTCCCCGGCACCCCGGGGATCGTGTGGCCGAGGCGCCCACCCGTCCGCTGGTAGAGGAAGGTGTGGATGCCCATGAAGCGGCGGGTGGCAGGCCAGACCCGGTCGGCCACGTCGAGGTAGCTGGGGATCCGCCTGCCCTGCGCCGCGTCGCTCATCTCAGGTGTACATGCCGCCGAACATGCCGCCGGTCACGTTGAGCACCTGGCCGTGCACGTAGTTGGCCAGCGGCGAGGCGAGGAAGAGGACCGGGCCCGAGGCCTCCTCGGGCGAGGCCGGGCGGCCGACCGGGATGATCGCCGAGGCCATCGCCCGCATCTGCTCGGGGATGCCGAGCTCGATCTTCTCGCCACCGGGAGCGGTCATCTCGCCGCCCTCCTCCTTGGCCGCGGTGAGGCGGGTGTCGACGAAGCCGAAGGCGACCGCGTTGACGTTGATCTTGAACTGGCCCCACTCCTTGGCGAGGGTTTTGGTCACTCCGACCACGCCCATCTTCGCCGCCGAGTAGTTGACCTGGCCGGCGTTGCCCATCGTCCCCGAGGTCGAGGAGATGTTGATCAGCTTGCGGAAGACCTCCTTGTCTTCCCCGCGCTCCGCCTTGGCCGCCTCGCGCCATTGTGGGGCGAGCGCCCGGGCGACGCGGAAGGGGACGACGGTGTGGATGTCCAGCATCGCCTGGAACTGCTCGTCGGTCATCTTGTGGGCGACGCCGTCCCAGGTGTAGCCGGCGTTGTTGACGCAGATGTCGACCGAGCCGAAGGCCTCGACGGCGGCGGCGACGAGCTCGTCGGCGGCGCCGGTCTTGGTCAGGTCCCCGGCAAAGACCGCGGTCTCGCCATCGATTTCGCCGGCCGTCTGCTGGGCGACGTCGGCGTCGAGGTCGTTGATCAGGACCTTGGCGCCCTCGGCCGCGAACAGCTCGGCGGTCGCCCGTCCAATGCCTCGCGCCGACCCGGTGACGATCGCCGCTTTCCCATCGAGAAGTCCCATCAGTCTGCGTCTCCTTAGTTCGTGAAGTCGGCGCCGGAGGCTACAGGGATCGGCGCAATCCTGGTCAGTCGGCCAGTTTTCCGGGAGGGGGGAGAGTTTGCCCTGGCCCGACCCTTAGAGCGGGAATGGAGGCGATGTCCGTCGCGTATGGCACGATATATGGCGTGAAGCGAACGACCATCTATCTCACCGATGCCCAGAAGCAGGAGCTGGAGATGCTCTCGGAGCGGACCACCCGCACCGAGTCCGACCTGATCCGCGAGGGTCTCGACCAGGTGCTCGACACTCATCGGTTGACGCGGCGCAAGCCCGGTGCTCTCTTCGCGCTCTCGGACCCCGTCCTCGACGATCCCGATCGAGCGGAGCAGGCGCTCGAAGGGTTTGGCGAGGATTGATCCTGGTCGACACCAGCGCCGCGTTGCAGTTGGCCAGCTCGACCGGGCAGCGGCACGAGGACGTGCTGCGCGTGGTCGGGGAGCTGGATGGCCCCTTCCTGCTCTCGCCGTTCGTCCTCGCCGAGCTCGACTACATGCTGAGCGAACGTCACGGCCAGGCGAAGCAGCTCGCCCTGCTCCTGCAGGTGGTCGAAGGCGCCTATGAGCTGGCCGAGTTCGGCAGGGCCGACGTCGAGGCGGCCCGCGAAGTGATGGAGAAGTACGCCGACCTCCGGGTCGGCCTGGCCGATGCCTCGCTGGTCGTCCTGGCCGGGAAGCACCAGACGACCGATCTCCTCAGCTTCGACCATCGCCACTTCCGCGCCATGCGTGGGCCCGGTGGCCGCCCGTTCCGGCTGCTGCCGGACGACCATCCCGTCTAGCGCCGCCGCTCCCGTAAGAATGGCCGCGTGAGCGACCTCGGCAGCATTTTCCTGCTCTCGTTGCTGGCGATGTTCACGCCGACGCTGCTGGCCGCGGTGACGGTGATGATGCTGCTGCCGAGCCCGAAGAAGCTGATGCTCGGCTACCTGCTGGGCGCCTACCTGACCAGCATCAGTCTCGGCCTGCTGATCGTCTTCTCCCTGCACGGCTCGGACAGCGTCAGCACCGCCAAGCACACCCTGGGACCGGGCGAGGACATCGTCATCGGCCTGCTGGCGCTGGTGGTCGCCTTCGTCCTCGGCACCGACCGCGACGCCCGGCTGCGGGAACGGCGCCGGCGGCGCCAGGAAGCGAAGCAGGCGAGCCGGGAGCCGAAGGAATCCTGGCCGGAAAGGATGATCGGCCGCGGCTCGGCGCGGATCACCTTCGTGGTCGGGATCCTCCTCACCTTCCCCGGCGTCTCCTACCTGACCGCGCTCGACCGCATGGCCAAGCTCGATGCCGGCGTGCCGGAGACCGTGCTGCTCGTCCTCGCCTTCTGCGTGATCCAGCAGCTGCTGCTGGAGGTGCCGCTGCTGGGCTACGCCTTCGCCCCGGAGAAGACTCAGGACCGGGTGACCCGCTTCCGGGCCTGGCTCGGCCGCAACGGCCGCCGGGCGGGCGTGATCCTGGCCGCCGCGATCGGCGCCCTGCTGGTCCTGCGCGGCGTCATCACGCTGCTGGCGTAGCCCTACTCTCCTCCAGGGTGCCGATCCGTCGATGGCGGCCGACGGACATAGCGCCTTTGGATCGAGATTTTTACCCGGTCTTTATGTGGTCGTCGCCCAAGGTCTTTAGCATGCGCCGCTGATTTGCTTCGAGCTCACAAAACTCACGGCTTGCTAATCGTGGCGCTGGTGGCGATCGGTCTCTTGGCCCTCCCCGGCGCAGCTTCCCCTGGCGAGCGGATCGTGATCCACGGCGCCGCGTCGGGCTCCCATCTGAAGATCAGCACCAACGGGTCGGCACTCGTCGTCGACGGCGTGATGGCAAGGGCGCAGCCGCAGGGGTGCCACTTCAAGCGCGGTCGCCGGGTCGCCGTCTGCCCGCTCGACGGCGCCAAGGCGATCGAAGTGAACATGGGCCCCAGCGGCGACTTCGTGGAAGTGCTCGATCCGCTGCCCTTCCCGCTCACCGTCCACCTCGGCTCCGGCGAGGACAAGTTCATCGGCAACGACGAGAAGGACATCTGCTACCCCGAGGGGACGAGGCGGAACCGCTGCATCGGCGAAGGTGGCGACGACGTCTGCATCACCGGCTCACGCAACAGCGACTGCGTCGGCGGGCCCGGTGAGGACTACTGCCGGCACGGCACCGGCAGCGACGGCTGCTGGGGAGGCCCCGGCGACGACGTCTGCGTGATGGGGCCCGGCCAGGACGGTTGCCACGGCGAAGGCGGCAACGACCGCCTCTACGGGGGCGCCCAGCCCGACCGCCTCTACGGCGGCCCCGGACACGACTACTGCGACGGTGGGCCCGGCTGGGGCAAGTCCCAAAGCTGTGACGCCGGCCCGCGGCGCTGACCAAAAACAGCCTGGTTCTTCAATAATCGAGTCTTCCTGACAAATTAGGGAACGGATGGCTAGTATGCCGGCTCGCCATGAGCGTTCCCGTACAAGAGGCCGCCGAGGTACTGACCCCGCTTCTCTCGGTTGGGGCGGACGCGGCGCTGCGTGAGCTGGCGAGCCAGGCCGGCTCGGCGATCTCCAAGCCGGCGACCCGGGTGATCGAAAAGATCAGCAAGTACCTGCCCGGCGCGAACCCGAGCCGAGGGGAGGTCGAGCGCGCCCTGGAGTCAGGCCTCGCGAGCGGTGCCATCAGCGGCAACGAAGTCACCCTGATCGCGGAATCGCAGCAGGCAGGTCGCGACATCGTGAACAACCGCGCCAAGACGATCTTCAGCGGCAACACGTTCAACGTGTCGGGGAACTTCGATGTCGGCGGAGACTGAGGGAGCCGGCCCGGAACCCGACCAGCCGTCGCAGCCCCCAGAGGACGCGAGTCCCGAGCGCGACCGGGGAGCGAAGAACGAGGATGAGCAGGGGGCGCTGGAGTACGAGCTGCCGATCAGTCCGCTCGCCGCCGCCCGCACGGCATTCGGGGGCAACACGTTCAACGTCGCCGGCGACTTTCTCGTCAGCGATGGCAAGCGGGGGACCGTCGTCTCGGTGGCGGACATCACGGCCGCGGCCGCGGATGCCGAGGCGACCTTCGTCGAGCCGCCCTCCTTCGCGGGGATCGTGAAGGCGATCGGCTCGCACCGGGTGGTGCTGGTGACCGGGCGCAGCTGCGGGAACCGGGTCGCCGCCGCGGCGGCGCTCAGAGCCACCGAGCACGACCCGATCCTCGAACTGCCGGCTGGGGTGCCGGCGAAGACGCTGGTCGACGCGACCGAGCGCGCCTGCAAGGCGAATCCGAGGGCGGGGATCCTCGTCTACTCGCTCGACGCCGACGTGCTGGGCAAGCTGGCGGGCTTCGAGCTGCGGCGGCTGCGCGGCGCGCTGCCGGCCGGGGCGGCGGTCGCGCTCACCGCGCAGGCCGAGCGGGCCGAGGGGTCGGGCGAGATCGCGACCGTGGCGGGGGCGCCTCCCGACCCCGTCGAGATGGTGAAGACGGCGGCCGCGGCGCGGGGCCTGCCGGAGGCCGCTCGCGCTCGCGCTCTCGCGGCCCTCGAGTGCATGGAGCCGCCGGTTTCCCCTGCGATGACTGTCGAGCTTCTCGGCCTGGCTGGCGGATCCGTCGCCGGCGGCGAGGAGCTCGCGGCGATGGTGGCCGGGCAATCGCCGCTGCTCGACGAGTGGCTCAACGAGCGGCCAGCGGCCCGGAGCGTCGCCGCGCTCGCTGCCGCCGCCGCGCTGGAGGGCCTCCCCTACGCCGACTGCGAGGCCGCGGAGAAGGAGCTCGCCCGGGCTCTCGAGGGAGAGGTCGAGCCAGAGCCCGAGGAAAGGCGCTTCGGTCCTCCCGACAGCGGCCTGCCGCCCGGCGTCGTCGGGCGGGCGCGTCGCTCGATTCCCACCCACTTCGGCCGCCAGGAAGCCGAGGTCGTGGAGATCCAGGCGCCGTACCGGCGGGAGCTCGTCCTCACCTTCCTCTGGCGCAGGCTCGGCTCCGACTTCCGCCAGCCGTTCCTCGCCTGGCTGCGCGACCTGCCGGCGGGGAGCAGCTGGCGCGTCGCCCAGGCGGCCGCGATCTCGGCCGGCGCGCTCTTCGCCGAGGATCCGATCATGGCCGAGCGCGAGCTGCTGCGCCCGTGGGGGCTCGCCGAGAGCGCCAGGGGGCGTGACTGCGCCGCTCTCAGCCTCGGCGTGCCCGTCGCGACTGGCGCCGACCCGACGGCCGCGCGGCTGCTGGCGAGAACCTGGGCGACCGGGAGCAGCCTCGCCCTACGGCAGGTCGCCGTGCTCGCCTACGGCGGGCCACTGGGGGTCTGGGACCCCGGCGCGGCGGCGGCCGGCCACCTCTGGGATATCCCCTTCGGCTCGCCCCAGCTGGGCAGGCTGGCGGATCGCTCCATGGCCGCGCTGGCCGCGGGGGGCGCGGAGGCCGGCAGGGCGCGGGCGACCGTGATCGCCCTGCTGCTGCGCCAGGCCGAGGACCGCCAGGCGCAGGCCCGCGTCTACGCGCTCCTTCCCCTTCTGCTCAGCCGCCTGACCGGAGGCAGCGCGATGGCGCGGGAGTCGCTCGAGAGCCTGCTGGGGGAGGCCGAGCACGAGTCGCTGCGCGGGCTTGCCGCCCTGCTGGCCCAGGCCCTCGACACGCCGGGCGGCTACGCCGGCGCCAGGCTCGCGGTGGAGGTGGCGCTCGAGGCGCTGGCGCAGAGCCGGATCGGGAGCGAGGCGGTGGACCTGCTGCTGGCGGAGGTGCGGATCGCGGGCCGCGAGCGCGGGCGCCTCCCCCAGCTGGAATCGCAGCTGGGGCGGGTGCTGGGTGCGAAGAGCCGTGGAAAAGGCCAGCTGAGCGAGGTCGCGCGCTCGGTTCGGGACACGTTCGACAGACACGATCAAGGAGGCACGTTTGTCAGTCACTGACGATTTCTCGCCAGTAGCCGAGGAAGGCAGGTTCAAAGCGGAGACCGGACTGCTGGGTCGGCTCCGGCGCCGGAACGACCTCGAGCCTCTCTCGGGCGGCTACGCCCGGGTCCTGCTCGACGAACAGGGGGCGCCGGTCCTGGCCGGTGAGCGGATATCCGCCGGCCAGCGGTACTGGTCGCGCGCCCGCAGCTGGATGAAGGTGGACGTGCGGCGGCACACCCTGGAGTACGAAATCAAGTTCTCGGATCCGAGCGGGCGGGCGGGATTCGTCGCGACGATAACCGTCGCCTGCTCGGTGAAGGACCCCAAAGCCGCTGCCGTCGAGGCCGCGGACAGCGTCAAGGACGTCCTCGTCCCGGCGCTCAGGGGGGCGATCAAGCGGGCGAGCGGCGCCGGCTCCGCGGCCGGCGACGACGACCCGGTGGCGGCGCTCAGCACGATGCGGGCCCACGCCGAGCGGGCAGCGGAAGAGGTGGTCGGCGAGGTGTCCGGAATCCCGGCCTGGCTGAGCGCGGAGATCACCGCCATCTCGGTCGATTTCGACGCCGCCACCGCCGGCCATCGCGACGAGCTGGTCAAGCGCTCGCGCGACGGGCAGCTGATCGTCGCCGACGGTGCGAACAAGAAGATCGAGACGACGACCTCGATGGAAATCCGCGAGATCGTGCGCAACAGCCTGACGCCGCATCTGGCGAACCCCGCGACGCGGGCGATCGAGGTTGTCGCCTCCGATCCCAGCCCGGAGAACATCGACGCGCTGGTCGTCTCGCTCAACAGCGTCGAGGCGGAGCAGCAGAGCGCGACGATAGCCCTGCTCCAGGAACTGATCGAGAAGGACTACCTCGACAAAGAGGACCCGATCTACATGGCGATCGTCGACGTCGCCGCCAAGGTGATCAGGGGCGAGTCGTTCTCCGAGGCCCGCTCGTCGCTCGGAATGGGAGCCCCGGCGAAAGAGATCGGCGCCGGCGGGAGCGACGGAGGCGCGGGGGACGACACTGCGGACGACGCTGACGACACCGATGGACCGGCGGCAGCGGGCGACGACGGCTAGCGGATGCTGACCGCACCGCTGAAATGGCTGGTCCAGCTGGTCGCCTGGCTGCCTGACGCGCTGCGGCCGGGGGTGTTCCTGGCCCTGATCGTGCTGGCAGTGTGGTTTGCCTTTGTCCAGCGCGGCCTCCCCAGCCTGTGGCACGCCTGTTGCCGCGGGGCGGCGCGCTTGGTCGACCTCGTCGTCGGCGTGGCGCTGCTGCCGGACTACCTGCTGACGACGTCGCGCCACAAGCGCGGCGAAGCGCCCGCGGAAGCGGTCCTGGTGATCGGCGAGTTCGCCGACCGAGCCCTTGACGGGGCGGGCTCGTTCTACGAACGGCACCGGCGCGAGCCGATCGAGTGGAAGCGGGTGCCGTGGATCCCCTGCCTGGCCGTCGTCGTCGTCCTGGCCATCCCCTGGTTCGTCATGGACAGGGCACCGGCCGGCAGCGAGGTCCAGCAGAACCTGGCGAGCGTCTACGGACATTGGCGCGACTTCGAAGACTGGGCGGACGTCGACCCGTCGCGACGCATCGAGACCGGCATCAGCTGGCCTCCCCGCCCCGTCGTCCGCAGCATGCGGCGCCACAGCGGAACCGTCGGCATCACCGTCCGCTGCCTGAGCGGCGAGCGCTGCCACGGCAGGCTGATCCTGCGAACCGCAGGCGGCAAGCGGATCCACTCACGCCTCGTCGCCACCGCCCCCCAGGCGACCAAAACGGTCCACATGAAGCTGACGAGGCACGGAACCCAGGCGAACCACTTAGAGGTCCGCGTGGCCCGCACCAATCCGGACTGAGAGCCGCGCTACAGCGGAGGGCCCGCGCGCGACGATGTACCCTGTTAAGACTAATAGCGTTCCCAAGTGGGAGGAGCCTAGGGGGTGCCAAGGGAAGGGAATCGGGGAGTGATTTCTACGCTAGCCGTGGCGGGTGTCATGCTGAGCGCCTTGTATTTCGCATCGCCGGCGTCGGCTGCCTGCAGCTCGGTGATCTTCGACTTCACTCCGGGGCTGCACGCCATCAACTGCAGTTACGGCTCCGGCCCCGAAGAGGCCTGGGCCGTCCCCGCCGGCATCACCAAGCCTATGTTCAGCGTTCGTGGTGCTGAAGACGAGATCGGCGGGAAGGGTGGCTTCATCAGCGCCAAGCTGCCGGTCGAAGCAGGGCAGGTTCTCAATCTCAAAATGGGAGGCGATGGGGCGGCGACTTCGGTCGGTCGCGGCGGCGTACCGCTCCTTGTCGCGGGTGGTGGTGACGGGATCGAGGCGAACTACCTCGATCCGGAAGCGGAACCGCTCGAGGTTGAGGCACCCGGTCTTCCGGCTGGTTCGGGCGCAGGCAATGGCTCGGTCTTCATCGAATGGTATGACGCTCGTGATCCCTTTGAACTGACTCACTCGCTCGGCTATGTCATCGTCGACGTCTTCGGCAGCGAGAAGGTCGGCTTCTCACACATCGGCACGGTTCAGAACTGGAAAGCTCCCGAGGGTGTCGATTTTGCCCTCTTTGAGTTGTTTGGAGGGGAGGGTGAATCGGGCGAACCCCGAGGGCACATCCTTGCCGGCCTCGAAGTAGACCCCGGCGAAGCTTTCAACATCCAGGTTGGAGGAGAGGGGGATGACACGACTCTTGTGCGCGCCCACTCGTTCGACGTCGGTGTCGCGGCGGGTGGCGACACCGAACGGCCCAACTATCTTCCCCGGATGTCCTCCCCGGCGGAAGAATTTTGGGAGGGCGGCAGCAGCGAATCCGACCCAGGAAAGGGCTACGCGATAGTCCATTACTGGCTATCGGAGGATTCAGCCGAGGTGCTTCCTGGCGATCAGTCCGATGCTGGTCACCAGGCCAAGCTGCTGTCCTTCGATCTCGGTCAGAAGCTCGCCGCCTGCATCGTGCCTCGGCTGAGAAGCAAGACCGTTCGAGCGGCCAGGGGGGTACTTATCCGCGCGAACTGCTCGCTAAGCAGGGTGAATCACAGGCCGGCGCGCAAACGGATGTACGGGCGGATCGTCAGCCAGAGCCATCGAGCAGGAACTGTGGTCACGGCCGGCAGCGCGGTGAATGTAACCGTCGGCGCACCCTGATCGGGGTCGACTACAGCCCCATCTGCTTGCCGAGGATCTCCTTCATCACCTCGTCGGTGCCGCCGCCGATCGGGCCGAGGCGGGCGTCGCGGACGGCGCGCTCGATGCCGTACTCGCGCATGTAGCCGTAGCCGCCGTGGATCTGCAGTGACTCGTCGGCGATCTCGAGCACGGCGCGCTGGGTGACGAGCTTGGCCATCGTCACCTCCTGGATGCAGTTGTGGCCCTCGTGGAAGAGGCGCAGGGCGTTGTAGGTGATGGCTTTGGCGGCTTCGGCCTGCGTCCCCATCTCCGCGATCTTGTGGCGGATCGCCTGGAAGTTGCCGATCGGGCGGCCGAAGGCCCTGCGCTCGAGGGCATAGGCGATCGTGGTCTCGAGCAGGCGCTGCATCGCGCCGACGGCGCCGATCGCCATCAGCAGCCGCTCCCAGGCGAAGTTGGCCATGATCAGCTTGAAGCCCTCGTTCTCCCCGCCGAGCAGGTTCTCGGCCGGCACCTCGATGTCGGTGAAGGACAGCTCGGCCGTGTCGGAGGAGTGCCAGCCCAGCTTCTCCAGCTTCTGGGCGACCTCGTAGCCGGGCATCTCGCGCTCGAGGACGAGGAAGGAGATGCCGCCGTGGCCGCCCTCCTGCGTGGTCTTGCAGGCGCAGACGAGGAAGTCGGCGCGGACGCCGTTGGTGATGAAGGTCTTGGCGCCGTTGACGACGTAGCCGCCGTCGACCCGCTCGGCCCTGGTCGTGATCCCGGCGACGTCGGAGCCGGCGCCGGGCTCGGTGATGCCGAGGGCGCCGATCTTCTCGCCGGCGATGCCCGGCACCAGCCAGCGCTGCTTCTGCTCCTCGGTGCCGAAGTTGAAGATCGGCGGCATCGCGATCGAGGCGTGGGCGTTGAGCCCGGCGGCGACGCCGCCGGAGCCGCCGGAGCGGGCCAGCTCCTCGACCCAGATCGCATCGTGCAGGTGGGTCCCGCCCTGGCCGCCGTACTCCTCCGGGAACTTCAGCCCGAGGAAGCCGAGCTCGGCGCAGCAGGAGTACAGCTCGCGGGGGAATTCCCGCGCCGCCTCCCACTCGTCGACATTGGGCGCGATCTCCTTGGTGACGAAGCGGCCGACGCTCTCCCGCAGCTCCTCGTGCTCTGGGCCGAAGGGCGGGAGGGTGGCGCGGGCTCCGCTGTCCTTGACGACAGTCATGTCAGGAAAGAGTTGCGCTAACGTTGCAGACAACGCGTTTCGCGTGCGTACTTTTCCCGTAGCGTGGAGGCATGGAGCGAACGATGTGGACCGACGAGCGACTTGACGACCTGTCCAACCGGGTCGATGCCGGATTCGACCGGGTGGACAGCGACATCCGCGAATTGCGCAGCGATATCGGCTCCTTGCGATCGGTGATCATGCAGGTCGGTGTGGGGCTGATGATCGGCATGGCGGGCGTGATTGCCTCGATCCTGATCAGCAGCCAGTAGTCCGCGCGCCTACACCCCGTAGCTGCGGCCGATCACCTCGAGCATGATCTCGTCGGTGCCGGCGCCGATCCGGTTGAGGCGGACGTCGCGGTAGGCGCGCTCGATCTCGTACTCCTTCATGTAGCCGTAGCCGCCGTGGATCTGGATGCACTCGTCGGCGACCTCGCAGGCGATGCGGGAGGTGTAGAGCTTGGCCTGGGAGATCTCGCGCACCGGGTACTCGCCGTTGGCGTAGCGCCAGGCGGTCGCGTAGGTGAACTGCCGGGCCGCCTCGATCTTGGTCGCCATCTCGGCGAACTTGTGGCGGATCACCTGGAAGTTGCCGATCGGGCGGCCGAAGGCCTTGCGCTCCTTGGCGTACTCGAGCGTCTTCTCGAACATCCGCTGCGCCCCGGCGACCGCGCCGGCGCAGGCGACCATCCGCTCGCTCTGCAGCTCCCAGGAGATGTGGTAGAAGCCTTTGCCTTCCTCGCCGAGCAGGTTCGAGACCGGGACGCGCACGTCCTCGAAGCTGAGTTCGGCCGTGTCGGAGGCGTGCATGCCCATCTTCTCGAGCTTGCGGGAGACGCTGAACCCGGGCACCGTCTCGCCGTTCTCGTCGCGCAGGTCGACGACGAGCAGGCTGACTCCCTCGTGTGCTTTCGAGGGGTCGGTCTTGACGACGAGGACGATGAAGTCGGCGCGGGCGCCGTTGGTGATGAACGTCTTCGAGCCGTTGACGACGAATTCGTCGCCGTCGCGGATCGCGGTGGTGCGGATCGCGGCGACGTCGGATCCGGCCTCCGGCTCGGTGATCCCGAGCGCGCCGATCTTCTCGCCGCGGATCGCCGCCGGCATGTAGCGCTGCTTCAGCTCCTCGCTGCCGAGCAGCTCGATCGGCGGCAGCACCATGTCGGTGTGGACGACGAAGCCCATGTTGAGTCCGCCCGACCCCGTGTAGCTGAGACACTCGGCGCGCACCAGCGAGTAGTAGTAGTCGCCGCCCTGCCCGCCGTACTTCTCCGGGAAGCAGAGGCCGATGAAGCCGAGCTCGCCGGCCCGCTTCAGCACCTCGTTCGGCCAGGTCGTCTCCTCCCACTCGTTGCGATGCGGCCACAGCTCCTTTTCCACCCACGACTGCATCGACTCGCGCAGGTCTTCGTGCTCCTGCGTGAAGATCATGTGCTTGCGCTCGGCAGCGTGGTCGGGCTTGATGACGCTGGAGCCGTCGGTCGTCGCGGTCGCCACTGGTCTCTCTCCTCGCTCGCGGTTCAGTCGTCCTGCGGTGGTGGACAGTAGCACTTCTTACTTTCAGCGCAGTTCGGCTATGGTTGCCGCCGATGAGCGAGGGGAACTACGAGCTGGTCGCCTACGCGGTCGCCGACGGCGTCGCCACGGTGACCCTGAACAACCCGGAGAAGCGCAACATGCTCTCCGGCCAGATGCTGGCCGAGCTGGTCGCGGCGATGAAGCAGGCGAAAGCCTCCGACGAGGTCCGCGCCGTCGTCCTCACCGGGGCCGGCGACAAGGTCTTCTGCGCCGGCGCCGACCTCGGCGGCTTCGCGGCCGACGTGCCGCTGGTCGCCAAACACTTCTCCTCCGACCTCTTCCTCGAGTTCTTCCGGCTGATGCCGCGGCTCGGCAAGCCCTCGCTCTGCGCCGCCAACGGACACGTGCTGGCGGGGGGGATGGGGCTGGCGCTCTCCTGCGACCTGGTGATCGCCAAAGAGGGCGCCACCTTCGGTACTCCGGAGATCAACGTCGGCGCCTTCCCCTACATGATCATGTCGATCATCTACCGCAACGTCCCCCGCAAGAAGGTCAACGAGATGATGCTTCTGGGCGAGCGGCTCAGCGCCGAGCAGGCGGTCGAGTACGGGCTCGCCAACAAGGTCGTCCCGGCGGGCGAGTTCGACGCCGCGGTGGGGGAGTGGGCGACCAAGCTGGCTGCGAAGAGCCCGGTCCTGATGCGCCTGGGCCACGACGCGATGTACCGCCAGCAGGACATGGCGATCGACGACGCGCTGGAGTTCCTCCGCTCCCAGCTCTCGCTGACCTTCAGCACCGAGGACATCGTCGAGGGCGTCACCGCCTTCTTCGAGAAGCGCGACCCGCAGTGGAAGGGACGGTAGGGATGACCGGCGCCGAGCAGGCTGAGAAGAACCTCCTTCCCGGCACCGCGCCGCTGGCGGAGCTGAACGAGCAGCTGCACGAGCGCCGGGCCAAGGCGAAGCTTGGCGGCGGCGAAGAGAAGATCGCCAAGCAGCACGACCGCGGCAAGCTGACCGCCCGCGAGCGGCTCGACCTGCTGGTCGACGAGGGCACCTTCGTCGAGCTCGGCATCCACGGCCGCCCGCACTTCGCCCAGCGGGCGATGGACGGGGTCGAGGCGCCGGCCGACGGCGTCATCACCGGCTGGGGCGACGTCGACGGCCGCCCGACCTGCATCGCCGCCTACGACTTCACCGTGATGGCCGGCTCGATGGGGATGACCGGCGAGCTCAAGGTCACCCGCCTGCGCGAGATGGCGCTCTCCAAGCGGATGCCCTTCGTCTGGCTGCTCGACTCCGCCGGCGCCCGCATCCAGGAGGCGACCGGCTCGCTCTTCGCCGGCTCCGGCTTCCTCTTCCGCGAGGAGGTCGAAATGTCGGGCGTGATCCCGATGGTGGCGGCGATGATGGGCCCCTGCGCGGCCGGCACCGCCTACATCCCGGCGCTCGCCGACTTCGTGCCGATGGTCTCCGGCCAGGGGGCGATGGCGCTGGCCGGCCCGCACCTGGTCAAAGCCGTGACCGGCGAGGAGATCTCGATGGAGGACCTCGGCGGCGCCAAGGTGCATTGCCGCAAGTCGGGGGTGGGGGACCTCGAGGTGCCCGACGACGAGGCCTGCATCGCCGCGATCAAGCAGTACCTCTCCTACTTCCCGGCCAACTGCGAGCAGAAGCCGCCGGTTTTGGAGACCGGCGACCTCGACGACCGCATGTCGGAGAAGCTGATGGAGATCGTCCCCGACTCCTCACGTCAGCCCTACGACATGTACGACGTGATCCGCGAGATCGTCGACGACGGCGAGTGGTTCGACCTGAAGCCGAAGTTCGCCAAGACCCTTATTACGTGCTTCGCCCGCTTTGGCGGCCAGCCGGTCGGGATCGTCGCCAACCAGCCCAAGCAGCTGGCCGGAATCCTCGACAACGACTCCGCCGACAAGGCGGCCCGCTTCATCAACCTCTGCGACGCCTTCAACATCCCCCTGGTCTTCCTCCAGGACGTGCCCGGCTTCATGGTCGGCTCGAAGGTCGAGCACGGCGGCATAATCCGCCACGGCGCCAAGATGCTCTACGCGGTCAGCCGCGCCACCGTGCCCAAGGTGACGGTGGTGATCCGCAAGGCCTACGGCGCCGGCTACTACGTGATGTGCGGCAAGGCCTACGAGCCGGACCTGATCGTCGCCTGGCCGGGGGCCGAGATCTCGGTCATGGGCGCCGAGGGCGCGGTCGAAATCATCGGCCGCTCGGCGATCGAGGCCTCCGAGGACCCCGAGGCCACCCGCGAGGCGATGCTGAACGCCGTCCGCGAGACGATCGACCCCTACATCGCCGCCGGCAACGCGGTCATCGACGACATCATCGACCCCCGCGAGACCCGCCCGACGATCGTCAGGGCGCTGCGGATGGCCCGCGACAAGCACGTCGAGAAGCCGCGCAAACGCCACGGGGTGATGCCGGTATGAGCCGCTTCGAGGACCCGGTCGTGATCAGCTGCTCGATCAGCGGCGTTATCGCCAACCGCGATCAGTGCCCGGCGATCCCCTACACGCCGGAGGAGTACGCGGCGGAGGCCCGCCGCGCGGTCGACGAGGGCGCCTCGCAGATCCACATCCACGCCCGCACCCCCGATGGCACGCCCTCTTACGAGGTCGAGGACTTCCAGGCGATCACCGCGGCGATCCTGACCGAGGTCGGCGACGTCATCGTCAACTACTCGACCGGGGCGATCGGGGTCCCGATCGAGAAGCGGCTCGAGTACCTGCGCGCCTGCAAGCCCGACGTGGCGGCGCTGAACATGAGCTCGATGAACTACGCCAAGTACTCCAAGCGGCGCAAGGACTTCGTCTTCAAGGCGGTCTTCGAGAACAGCTTCGACACGATCGTCGAGTTCCTCACCGAGATGCGCGAGCTGGGGATCAAGCCCGAGCACGAGTGCTTCGACGCCGGCCACGTCGCCAACCTCGACCCGCTCATAGACATGGGGTTGCTGGAGCCGCCGCTGCAGATCTCATTGGTGATGGGGGTGACCGGCGGCATCCGGCCGACGCCGCGCAACGTCACCCTGATGTCGGACCAGATCCCCGGCGGCCCCGAGGGCCCGAACCAGTGGCAGACGATCGGCATCTCCCGCGACCAGTGGAAGCTGCTCGCCTCGGCGCTGGTGCTGGGCGGCAACGTCCGCGCCGGGGTCGAGGACAACCTCTACCTGCCGGACGGCGAGATGTGCCGCTCCAACGGCGACCTGATCGCCAAGGCGCGCCAGATGGCCGAGGACGTCGGCCGCCGCGCCGCCACCGTGGCCGAGGCTCGCGAGCTGCTGGGGATACCCAAGCGTGAGCGCTCTCCCGCTTAGCGACGTCAAGGTCCTCGACCTGACCCGGCTGCTGCCGGGGGGCTTCTGCTCGCTGCTGCTGGCCGACCTCGGCGCCGAGGTGCTGAAGGTCGAGGACACCGGCATGGGCGACTACATCCGCTGGGCGCCGCCGTATTACGGGAGCGACGAGCAGCAGGCGCTCGGCACCCGCTCCTCGCTGTACCTCTCGCTCAACCGCGGCAAGCGCTCGGTCCGGCTCGACCTCAAGAGCAAGGCCGGCCGCGAGGCGCTGCTGCGCCTGGTCGAGCGCTACGACGTCGTCCTCGACGGCTTCCGCCCCGGCGTGCTCGACCGGCTCGGCGTCGGCTACGAGCGCATGCGCGAGGCCAACCCGGCGCTGGTCTTCTGCGCGATCACCGGCTACGGCCAGGACGGCCCCTACGCGCAGCGCGCCGGCCACGACATGAACTACCTCGGCCTGGTCGGGCTGCTCGGCCTGACCGGCGCCAAGGACGGTCCGCCGGTGCAGTCCGGGGGCCAGATCGCCGACCTCGGCGGCGGCGCCCTGATGGCCGCCTTCGGGGTGATGGCGGCGCTGCACGAGCGCCGCCGCTCCGGCGAGGGGCAGATGGTCGACATCTCGATGGCCGACGGCGCCCTCTCCTGGCTGGCGATGGTCGCCGGCCGTTACTTCTGCGACGGCGAGGTGCCGCGCCGCGGCGAGCAGCAGCTGGCCGGCGGCCTCCTCTGCTACCTCCCCTACGAGGCCGCCGACGGTTGGGTCAGCTGCGGCGCTCTGGAGCCGAAGTTCTGGGCCGCGCTCTGCAACGGAGTGGGCAGGCCGAACCTGATCGAGAAGCAGTTCGAGGCGCCCGGCTCCGACGCCTGGGCCGAGGTCGCCGCCGTCTTCCGCTCCCGCACCCGTGCCGAGTGGCTCGCCTTCAACGACGAGCACGACTGCTGCATCGAGCCGATTCTCGACCTCGACGAGGCACTCGACTCCGAGCTGGTGCGCGCCCGTGAGATGGTGGTCGAGGTCGAGCAGCCCGAGCTCGGCACCGTCCGCCAGCTCGGCCTGCCGGTGAAGATGAGCCGCACCCCCGGCGACCCGACCCGCCCGGCGCCGGCCTTCGGCGAGCACACCGAGGAGGTCCTGCGCGAGGCCGGCTACTCGGCCGAGGAGGTGGCGGCGATGCTCGAGTCCGGCGCCGCCGCCGCGGCCGGCGCGGAGGCCAAGCCGACGGAGTTCCGCGCATGAGCGCCAAGGGCGCCGAGCTGCTGCGGATGGGCGAGCTGGCAGAGGCGTCGGGGGTCCCGGCGCCGACGATCAAGCACTACCTGCGCGAGGGCCTGCTGCCGGAGCCGGTCAAGACCAGCCGCAACATGGCCTACTACGCGCCCGAGTTCGTCGACCGGATCAAGCTGATCAAGCGCCTGCAGGAGGAGCGGTTCATGCCGCTGAAGGCGATCAAGGCGGTCCTCGACGAGGACCCCGAGCGGGCCGGCGCCCTGCTCGAGCTGGAGGACCGGATCCTCGACCGGGCCCTGGCCGGCGAGCGGTCCCGGACCAGCGCCGCCGAGGTCCGCGAGCGCTACGGCGTCCCCGGGGAGGTGCTCGACCGACTCGCCGAGCTGGAGATCCTCACCCCCAACAGCCGCGGCTACTCGCCCTCCGACATCAAGATCGTCGAGGCGATCGGCCGCTTCCGCGCCGGCGGCTACGACGAGCAGATCGGCTTCACCGTCTACGACACCCTGCGCTACAAGGAGGCGCTCGAGCAGCTGGTCCACCAGGAGGTCGAGATGGTGATGACCCGTCTCGCCGGCGAGGTCCCGCCCGAGCGCGTGGTCGAGATGCTCGAAGCCGGCGCTCAGCCCCTCAAAGACCTGATCGCCGCCCTCCACACCAAGCTGATGGTCGCCGAGCTAGAGCGTCGCAGCGGCTGACTCGCGCATCGCGGCGAGGCCCTGCTCGTGGGAGACGAGCGGTGAGTAGCCGAGCTCCTCGCGGGCCTTGGCGATGTCGATCGTGCACTCCTGGGTCAGCAGCCAGGAGCGGAAGGTGGTCATCGGCGGTTCGCCGGGGAGGGGGAGGAACTTCCAGGCGGCCTCGGCGACGCGGGCCAGCGGCGCCGCGGTCCAGGCGGGGAGGCTGCGGCTCGGCGGCTCGACTCCCTGGGTCTGCAGCATCGCGGTGACGAACTCGCGGAAGACGACCGGCTCGCCGTCGGTGACGAAGTAGGACTCGCCGGGGCGGCCCTTCTCGGCCGCCAGGACCAGGCCCTCGACGACGTTGTCGACGTGGGCGGTGTCGGTGACGTTGCGGCCGCCGCCGACCCAGGCCCACTGGCCCTTCTCGACCGTCTCCACCATCTCCGGCAGCAGCGTCGTGTCGCCCTTGCCCCAGACGAAGCGCGGCCGCAGCGCCACCGTCTCGAAGCCCTTGCGGCTGGCTTCCCGCACGGCCAGCTCGGCCCTCGCCTTGGTCGCCGGGTAGGGCGCGCGAGAGTCCGGCCGCAGCGGCGCCGTCTCGTCGACCCCGACCAGCGGCTCGCCCGCCATCAGCGCCGCCTCGGTGCCGCAGTGGACGAAGCGCTTCACCCCGACCTCGGCGCAGGCGTCCAGCGCGTTGCGGGTTCCGTCGACGTTCCCCCGTTCGAACTCCTCCCACGGACCCCACTCGCCGAGGTGGGCGGCAAGGTGGAAGGCGACCCCGGTGCCGGCCGCGCCCGCGGCGAGCGAGGCGCGGTCGCCGAGCTCGCCCCGCACCGCCTCGGCCCCGAGACCCTCGACCTTCGCCGCCGCCGCATCGGAACGCGCCAGCGCCCGCACCTTGCGCCCTTCGCCGACCAGCCGCTCGATCAGCCTGCCACCGATGAAGCCCGAACCGCCGGTCACGAATGCGTCAGTCATGGGCCCGGATACTAAGCGGCGGAGAGGGCACTGCGATCGGCGTCGATCTTGCGCAGGGTCAGGCGGTGGTCGAGCCGCTCGCAGAGGGCGGTCGCCTCCTCGAGCGCATCCTCGACTCCCGCCGTGCCGGTGGCGGCGCGGGCCTGGGCGAGGACCAAGAGCGCGCCCGGCAGCTGCCAGTGCATTTCCCGCTCGCGCGAGGTGTCGGCGGCGACGACGGCCTGCTCGAGCGCCTCGCCGGCACGACCGGCGCCGAGCAGCGCGCGGGCCCTCAGGGTCCCCCGCCATGCCTCGCCCTCGCCGCCGGCCTTCATCGCCTCGCGGTAGGTGCGGTCGGAGAGCTCGATCGTCTCCACTGCCTCGGCGTGGTCGCCGATCGCGATCTGGACGTAGGCGAGGCTGGTCAGCGCCAGGGTGCGGGAGAAGACGTCGCCGAGCTGGTCGGTCAGCTCGCAGTTGCGCCCGGCCAGGGCCAGCGCCCCCTCGAGCTCGCCGCGCTCGGCCATCAGGGTCGCTTTGTTGCCCCGGCTCCAGCTCTCGGTCTCCGGGTCGCCGAACTCCGCCGCCATCCGCAGCGACTCGTCCGCCATCCGCTCGGCCTCCTCCAGCCGGTCGCGCTCTTTGAGGGCGATGCTCCGTGCCATCAGCGCCCAGGCCGGTGGGCAGCCGATCACGATCCCGGCACCGATGTCGGGGTCGCCCCCGCCCAGGTCGAGGATCTCCCCGGCGGCCCTCTCGACCAGGTCGAGGTCCCCGGCGCACATCTGCGCGTAGCAACCGGCGCCGCGGATCGCGACCCGCAGGTCGAGATCGCCCGACTCGTCCGCCAGCCGCACCGCCTCCTCGGCCGCGAGGATCCATTCGGACGCCTTGTAGGCGACTCCGGGACGGGCCGAGGTCAGCAGCTTCAGCAGCGCCAGCGAGCGCAGGTCGCCGACCCGGGTGGCGATCTCCGTCGCCTCCGCCGCCAGCGCTTCCGCTTCGTCCCGCTCCATCCCCAGCCGCCAGGCGTAGTCGAGCTGCATCATCCGCGAGAGCACCCCGAGGCCCAGCGTCTCCTCGCTCTCGTCGAGGTCCCCCGCGAGCTCGGTGACGTTGCGCCACAGCCGCAGCGCGTCCTGGGGGCGGCTGTGGCCGGCCCGGTGGGCGGCGCGAGCGGACCAGCGCGCCGCCTCCAGCGTTTCCCCGCCGGCCGCCATGTGGTCGGCGATCAGCGCCGCCAGCTCGTCGAGCCGGTCCGGCTCCAGCTCGATCGTCGCCCGTGCCGCGGCGGCGTGGGTGGTCGCCCGGCCCTCGGCGAGCTGGGTGCCGTAGGCGACCTCGCGGGTCAGCGGGTGGCGGAAGGCGAGCACCCGCTCCGGGTACAGCTCCGCTTCGTAGAGGAAGCCCGCCTCGATCAGGTCGCAGAGCACCGAGTCGATCCGGTCGCGGTCGAGCCCGGCGGTCATCCCCAGCGCCCGCCCGCTGACCTCCTTGCCGACCACCGACGCCACCTGCAGGAGCTGCTTCGCGGCCGGGTCGAGACGGTCGATCCTGGCGGCGAGCACCGCCTGCACCGTGACCGGCACGCCGGTGCCCTCGATCGGGCGGGCCAGCCGGTAGGCGCCGCGCTCGCCCTCCAGGTGCCCGGCCTCGGCCAGCTCGCGGACGATCTCCTCGATGAAGAACGGGTTGCCCTGGGTGCGCTCGTGGATCGGCTCGTCGAGGCCGTCCAGGGAGGGGTCCTCGCCGGCCAGGTCGCGCAGCAGCTCGCGGGTGTCCTCGCGCGCCAGCGGCTCGAGCAGGACGTCGCGGTAGGAGGGCGAGCGCTGCCAGGGCGGGGTGTACTCGGGCCGGTAGTTGACGACCGCGAGCGTGCTCGTGCCCTCGATCGAGGCGACGAGCTCGGCCAGCATCGCGTTGCTGCCCTCGTCGATCCAGTGCAGGTCCTCGATCACCAGGACCAGCGCCTTGCGGCGGCTGGGAGCGCTGACCAGGCGGCAGACGATCCGGCCCAGCGCCCGCTGGCGCGCCTCGGGGCTCATCGGCCCGACCGGGCGGTCGGGGTCGGGCACGCCGAGGAAGTCGAACATCAGCGGCAGGTCCTCGGCGAAGGCCGGTTCCAGCAGCAGCGCCCGGCCGGCGATCTTCTCACGGGCGAGCTGCTCGGGCTCGCGCTCGCCGATCCCGAAGAAGGCGCGCAGCATCTGCAGCACCGGCATGAACGGGGTCGAGGCGCCGTGCGCCTGAGCCTGGGCCTCGAAGACCTCCAGCCCTTCGCCGCGGCAGCGCTGGGCGAACTCGTGGCAGAGCCGGCTCTTGCCGACGCCGGGTTCGGCGACCAGGCCGATGACCCCGCCGCCGCCCTCCCTGGCGCTCTCCAGCCCCGCCTCCAGCACGCTCATCTCCCGGTCGCGGCCGACGAAGCTGGAGAAGCCGCGCTCCCGCGAGAGGTCCATCCGCGAGCGCGCCGCGCCGACTCCCGCCAGCTCGAAGACCCGGACCGGCCGGCTCGCCCCCTTGATCTCGAACTCGCCGAGATCGTCGAGCTCGAGGAAGCCGGTGGCGAGCTCGGCCGTGTGCTCGGTCACGTACGCCTTGCCGGGCTCGGCCAGCGCCTCCATCCGCTGCGCCAGCCCGACCGTGTGCCCGATCGCGGTGTAGTCGCCGTCGCGCCCCTCGCCGATCGCCCCGACCACCACCTCGCCGGAGTTGATCCCGATCCGGGTGGAGAAGTTGAGCCCTGGCCCCCGGCGCAGCTCGGCGGCGTACTCGGCGACGTCGTCCAGCATCTGCAGGGCGGCGTAGCAGGCGCGCCGCGCGTGGTCCTCGTGGGCGACGGGCGCCCCGAAGACGGCCATGATCCCGTCGCCGGTGAACTTGTCGACGGTGCCCTCGAACTTGGTCACGGCATCGGCCAGGATCGAGAAGAAGCGCTGCATGATCTTGCGCCACTCCTCCGGGTCCTGCCGCTCGGCCAGGTCCATCGACCCGCTCACGTCAGCGAAGAGCACCGTCACCTGCTTGCGCTCGGCGTCGTCAGGGTGTGGTCCGATCACGTCCTCGAAGGTTACGCCGGTGCCATTTCGGGGTGCGGCAGTCCTTTCTGTCGCTATGCGACCAAAAGGACTGCCGCGGTAGCTTGATGGCATGCGCTCGGTTCTCATCACGGGAGCATCGACCGGGATCGGCCGGGCCACTGCGCTGCGGCTGGACGCCGCCGGCTGGAAGGTCTTCGCGGGCGTTCGCCGTGAGGAGGACGGCGAGGCGCTGCGGGCCGCCGCCGGCAACCGTCTCGTGGCGCTGATCCTCGACGTCACCGACGCCGAGCAGATCGCGGCCGCGGCGGAGCAGATCGGCGCCGCGACGGACGGCTGCCTCGACGGTTTGGTCAACAACGCCGGCGTCGCCATCCCCGGCCCGCTGGAGACGCTGCCGATCGATGACTTCCGCCGCCAGGTCGAGATCAACCTGACCGGCCAGGTTGCCGTCACCCAGGCGCTGCTGCCGGCGATTCGAGCTGCTCGCGGCCGCATCGTCTTCATCAGCTCGATCGGCGGCCGCATCGCCTTCCCGATGACCGGCGCCTACCACGCCGCCAAGTTCGGGGTCGAGGCGGTCGGCGACATCTTCCGCCAGGAGCTGCGGCCCTGGGGCATCTCGGTCTCGATCGTCGAGCCCGGCTCGATCGACACCCCGATCTGGGAGCGGGGGGAGCGCACCTCCGACGAGATCGGCGAGCGCTCGCCGCAACGCGAAGCGCTCTACGGCAGAGCGGTGGAGAGGTACCGCAAGGTGGTCAAGGACACGGCCGAGCGCGGGATCCCGCCAGAGAAGGTGGCGAAGGCGATCGAGCACGCGCTCGACGCCCGCCGTCCCCGCAGCCGTTACCTGGTCGGCCTCGACGCCAAGGTGCAGGCGCGGCTGAAGCTCCTGCTCCCGACGCCGGTCATCGATCGGATCATCGCTCGGGCGATGAATCTCTAGCCACGGCAGGGTCGAGAGCTCGCGCCTGCTGCTCCTATACTGAACTGGCCGATTGACTGGTCAGTCAGGCGGCGGGGCCGTCGAACCACACGGAGGACTTGAGGGCGTTGCGAGCAGCCGCGGTACAGCTCAACTCGACTAGCGACAAGGCGCGGAACCTCGCTGCCGCCGAGCGGCTGGTGCGTGCCGCGGCCGCCGACGGGGCCGAGCTCGTCGCCCTGCCGGAGAAGTGGAACCTGCTGGCCGGGGGGGAGGAGCTGCTGGCCGGCGCGGAGCCGCTCGACGGCCCCAGCCTCGGCGCCGCCCGCGCCTGGGCGCAGGACCTGGGCATCCACCTGCTCGCCGGCAGCATCGCCGAGCGCGGCGAGGGCGAGAAGGCGTCGAACACCTCGGTGCTGATCGGGCCCGAAGGCGAGGACCTCGCCGTCTACCGCAAGGTCCACATGTTCGACGTCGACGCCGGCGGTGTCTCCTACCGCGAGTCCGAGCACGAGCAGCCCGGCTCGGAGCTGGTCACGGCCCCGCTCGGCGAGCTGGTCGCCGGGCTCAGCGTCTGTTACGACCTGCGCTTCCCGGAGCTGTTCCGCATCCTCGCCCTGCGCGGCGCCCGCCTCCTCACCGTGCCCTCGGCCTTCACCGCGGCGACCGGTCGCGACCACTGGGAGGTGCTGCTGCGGGCGCGGGCGATCGAGAACCAGGCCTTCGTCCTCGCCCCCAACCAGGTCGGCCAGGCGCCGCCGCACTTCGACTCCTTCGGCCACTCGGCGATCGTCGATCCCTGGGGCACGGTCCTGGCGATGGCGCCCGCCGGGGAGTGCTTCGTCGCCGCCGACCTCGACCTGGCGGCCCAGGACCGCGTCCGCGAGGAGCTGCCCTCGCTGGCCAACCGCCGTCCTCATGCCTACGCCTGGCCGCAGCTGACGGAGGCCCGAGCCTGATGGCCTCCAAAGCCCCGCCGGTCGACAAGCGCCGCCAGATCCTCGACGCGGCGATCCGCGTCTTCGCCCGCCAGGGCTTCCACGCGACCCGCGTCTCCGACATCGCCGACGAGGCGGGCGTCGCCTACGGGCTCGTCTACCACTACTTCAAATCGAAGGACGAGGTGCTGAACGAGCTCTTCGTCGAGCGCTGGTCGCTGCTGCTGGCCGCGATCGAGGAGACCGACCGCACGGGGGGGACGCCGCGCGCCAAACTCGCCGCGGTCGCCGGCTTCATCGTCGACTCCTACCGCCACGACCCGGAGCTGATGAAGGTGATCATCGTCGAGGTCACCCGTGCAGCCAACTCCTTCGGCCGCACCCACCTGCCGGAGATCCGCCGCGCCTACCAGTCGATCGCCAAGATCGTCGAGGACGGCCAGAAGGCCGGCGCCTTCCGCGACGACGTCGCGCCGCTGTTCGCCTCGATGTCCTTCTACGGCGCCATCGAGCAGCTGCTCTCGGGCTGGATCTTCGACGTCATCCCCGCCTCCGAAACAGACTTCGACCAGGCCAAGGAACTTGTCGTCATGACCATTTGCGACGGCCTCGAGCCGCGATAGGTAAGGTCGCGAACGGGTATGGACAACGAGATGGTCAGAAGATTGCTCTGGAGCGGAGTGCTCGCCGCAAGCAGCGCTCTCGCCAGCATCGCGGCGACGCGCCTTGCCGCGATCCTCTGGCGCCGAGTCTTCGACGAAGATCCACCCGAGTAGGGAGACCGATGCCCGACCAGAGCCAGACCCCGCCGCCGATCCCGCCTTCGTCGCCCCCGTCCCCGCCTCCGGTGCCGGCGCCCGCGCCCGAGCCAGAGCCGGAGAAGAAATCGGTCGCCGACCTCGTCTTCGACGTCTCCCAGGGAACTTCGTCGCTGGTCCGCGAGGAGTTCGAGCTGGCCAAGGCCGAGGTCACCGAGAAAGTCGGCAAGCTCCTGCGCGGCTCGGTGGTCGGGATTGCCGCCGGCGTCTTCGCCTTCCTCGCCCTGATCCTGGTCATGGAGGGCATTGCCTGGCTGCTCAACGAAGAGGTCTTCGACGGCAAGGCCTGGCCGGGATTCTTCATCGAGGCCGCCGTCTTCCTGCTGATCGCCGCCGCCGCGGGCTACATCGCCTACCGCGCGGTCAAGGCCGGGGCCCCGCCGCTGCCCGAACAGGCGATCGAAGAGGCGAAACTGACCAAAGCCATGTTCGAAGGCGAGGAGGACGGGGATGCAGGAACGCACCGCAGCTGAGATCCGCCGCGACATCGACGTCCAGCGCGAGCAGCTCGGCACCTCGGTAGAGCAGCTGCGCGGCCGCGTCACCGAGCTGACCGACTGGCGCCGCCAGGTCAACGAGCACCGCACCCAGCTGATCGCCGCCGCCGCCGCCGTCGGCTTTGCGATCGGCGTGCGCGCGATGCTCAAGCGCAGGCGCTAGTTCAACGCGACCAGCTCGGTCGGCACGCTGCCGATGCCGAGCAGGCCGGGGCCCACGTGGGCCCCGAGGACGGCGCCGATCTCGGAGACGAAGACGGGCTCGCAGCCGAAGATCTCGCGGCCGTCGTCGATCAGGGTCGAGGCCGTCTCCTCGTCCTGGATGTACTGGACGACCCAGCCGTCGGCGCCCTGCTCGTGGCGCTGGCGGGCGTAGCCGCGCAGGCGCTCCAGGGAGCGGGCGCGGGTGCGGACCCGCTCGACCGGGGTGATCTCCTCCTCCAGGGTGAGGATCGGCTTGATCTTCAAGGCGCTGCCGATCCAGGCGCGGGCGCCGCCGATGCGGCCGCCGCGGCGCAGGTACTCGAGGGTGTCGATCGCGAACCACATCTTCAGCGCCTCACGGGTCTGCTCGGCGCGGGCGAGGACGGCGGTGCTGTCGGCGCCAACCGCCGCTGCGGCCGAGGCGCCCAGGGCGCAGAGCCCCATCCCGCCGGCCGCCGAGCGCGAGTCCATGACGTGGATGCGCTCTCCCCCTCGCCCTTCGTCGATCAGCCGCTGGCGGGCCTGTTCGGCGGCTTCGAAGGTGCCGGAGATCCCAGCGGAGATGTGGATCGAGACGATCTCCCTGCCGGCATCGAGCAGCGGCTGGTAGACGGAGGTGAAGTCGCCGACCGAGGGCTGGGAGGTGGTGGCACCGCCCTCGGAGGCGCGCAGACGCTCGTAGAAGTCGGCGTAGTCGGAGATTTCGGACTCGCGCTCCTGGCGATCGCCGACCGAGACGTAGAGGCTGATCGTCTCGATGCCCCGCTTGGCAATCAGGTCAGCGGGAAGATAGGCCGTGGTGTCGCAGACGACGACGGTCTCGGGGCTCGCGTTCAACCCCGCAATTCTCGCAGACGCCTGGGGGCGCAGCGTCCGCCGAGGGCGGCGCCATACGCCGCCATATCGCGGGGCACAATGCATGTACAATGACCAGACGCATGGCCACCAAGACCGGGGGGACCCGAGAGCGCCGCTGGAATCTACGCGTCGAGGATTCTGAGGACGAGATCGTCCGTGCTGCAAGCGATGCGGCTGAAACCAGCTACAGCAGCTTCGTTCGGGGGGCCGCGGTTTCCGAGGCCCGGCGCATTCTTGCGGATCGCACCCAGTTCCGGCTCGATCCAAACCAGTGGCAAGAGTTCAACGAGTTGCTGGATAGACCACCGCGCATTCCCGAGGGCCTGCGCAAGCTCTATTCGAAGCCAAGCGTTTTCGAGTAGGCCGTTTCTAGCTCATGGTCTATTCGCGGCCCGAGCCATTGCGCGGGAAGCACGAGCTAGAAGGATTTTGCTGTGGCGAAGAGTCACTGGATGGATGGCTCCGTCACCATGCGCGCCAAGCAGGGGCTGGGGGTTCCGCCAGAACGTTCGTCACGACGGATGGAAAGCGGGTGGTTGGCTATTACGCCTTGGCCATCGGGCAGGTAGAGCCCAATGACGCCACCGAGCGGCTGCTAAAGGGGCAGCCTGGAAAACGCCCTGTCCCGGTCCTTCTCGTTGCCAGACTCGCAGTCGATGTCGAGCTTCAAGGGAGGGGCATCGGCACCTCGCTCCTCCAGGATGCGTTGCTGCGCTGCGGTGCAGTCGCTGAGGCCGTTGGCGTCCGAGCCGTCGTGGCCCACGCGAATGAGCATGCCAGCGACTTTTACGATCGGTTCGGGTTCGAAGCGTCCCCCACCGACCCCCTTCACCGCATACTGCTCATGAAGGACCTAAGACGCTTCCTCAACGACGCTGGCCAATAGGTCGTCGACCCGCTAGCTACACTTTGTGAAGTGACCGACACGCCTCAAGCCGCGATCACCCTCACCGACAAGGCCGCCGAGAAGATCGGTGAGCTGCTGGGGGGCAGGGCGAGGGCGCCGAGCAGGCGCTCCGCGTCGCCGTCCGCGGCGGTGGCTGCTCCGGCTTCCAGTACGCGCTCGCCTTCGACAAGCCCAAGGACGACGACAACGTCTTCGAGGTCGACGGCGTCGCCGTCGTCGTCGACAAGGTCAGCATGCAGTTCGTCTTCGGCTCTGAGGTCGACTACGTGGAAGGCCTGCAGGGCGCCGGCTTCCAGGTCAACAACCCGAACGTCGTTGCGGCATGCGGTTGCGGTTCCTCCTTCCAGGTGAAAGAGGACGCGGCCGAGCAAGCCGCCGTTTAGTGCGCCGGCCCTAGACCGCGGCTATTCGATCTGCAGAGGCGGCGACTGTGCGGGCGGGCCGTCTGCGGGCGCCGCGACAACCTCGGGCTGCTCGACGCCGAGCGCTTCGGCCAGCTCGCCGGACTCGAACATCTCCTCGACGATGTCGGCGCCGCCGAGCAGCTCGCCGTTGACGTACAGCTGAGGGAAGGTCTGCCAGTCGGAGATCTCGGCGGTGACTTCGCGCAGCGGCTGCAGGGCCGGCAGGACGTCGATCGCGCCGTACTCGACGTCGACGGAGTCGAGCACCTGCACGACCCGCATCGAGAAGCCGCAGCGCGGCATCTCCGGCGTCCCTTTCATGAAGAGCAGCACCGGGTTGGCGGCGATCAGCTCCTGGACTTTGGACTTCAGCTCTGGGTCGGCCATGGGGCCATTGTAGGGAGGGGGGATCCCGCGCTACCCGAGCGGGGGCTCAGAGTTTCGTGACGATCAGACCCGCGAGACCCATGAACCCGGTGACCATGACGACCATCATCGCGATAAAGCCTTGGATCATCCCGTGCTGCAGTCCGTCGACCCGGTTGCTCAAGCCGTCGACCCTGGCGCTCAGTTCCGCGAACCGATCGTTGAGATCGTCGAGGCGGGAATCGACTCGATCCTTAAGATCGTCGAGGCGTGAATCGGTCCAGGTAGATCGCATCGACTCCATGCTCCTCAGGCTAGAGATCGCATCCGCACTTGTGGTGCGCAGATTGTAACTTTTTGTCTACGTAAACGCGATTAAGCTAGAACCGAAGTCTTCACCGACAGCGCGTGAATCGTCCCGTCGTCGAAGCGCTCTTTGACCGCGGCCTTGACCAGCCGGTGCTGATCGATCCGGGAGAGGCCCTCGAACTGGGCGGCGCTGACGGTCGCGCGCAGGTGGTCGCCATTGCCGGTTTCGTCGCTGACCTCGACGCTGGCGCCAGGCAGCGCCGCCTCGATCATCCCCTTCAGCTCCGCCAAGTCGGCCATGGGGCCGATTGTATGGGGGCGACCGCACCTAGAGCTGGGTCGCAACTAGGCCGAGAACCGCGGCCACCAGGCCGACGAAGGCGGCGAGCATCGCCGCGCCGAACTGGATGATCGTGCGGTGCAGGGACCCAAGCTCGCTTCGCACCTCTCGGATGTCGCCATCGACCCGATCGAAGCCGTTCTCCATCCGCCGCTCGAGCTCGTCGAAGCGCTTGTCCGTATGAGCGGCGAAGTCGTCCAGGCGTGAATCGGTCCAGGTGGCTCTCATCGACTCCATGCTCCGAAGGCTAGGGAAACAAGTCGCGCGTGTGGCACGCAAATTGTAACTTTTTGTCTGCGACAGCGCGGCGGCGCTAGCCGGAGATCTTCTCGCCGAGGGTGTCGAGCATCTCCTCGACCCTGACGAACTTGACGCGGGGGCGGCCGTGGGGCTCGCCGCGGCCGACCTCGGCCTGGTCGATCGCCTGCCAGTCCTCGAAGCTGACATAGCGGGTGCCGCGCTCGGCCAGCAGCGCCTCGACCGCGGCGGGGTCCGGATTCTCCGGCTCCAGCAGGGTCTGCGACTCGACGTCGGCGAGCAGGTGGGTGACCGTCTCCAGGGCGTCTTTCTTGTTGGTGCCGATGACGCCGGAGGGGCCGCGCTTGATCCAGCCGGCCGTGTAGTGGCCGACCTTGTGGCCGGCGTCGTGGGAGTCGAGCACACGGCCGCCCTCGTTGAGGATCAGCCCGCGCTTCTCGTCGAAGGGCACGCCCTCGATCGGGATCCCGGTGTAGCCGACCGAGCGCAGGATCAGGCCGCACTCCAGCTCTTCGCGCTCGCCGGTGTCCTTGGCGCGCAGGGCGCCACCTTCCTCGACCAGCTCGTTGCGGCCGACGACGATGCTCTCGACCTTGCCGTCGCCCTTGATCTCGATCGGCGAGGCGAGGAAGCGGAGGACGATTCGCTGGCGCTTGCCCTCGGGCGTGCGCTGGGAGAACTCGCGCAGGGTCTCGACGTTGACGCGGGTGGTCTTGTCGACCTCGTCGGACTCGAGGAAGGCGGCGCTGGCCGGGTCGAGCTCGACGTCGGCCGGGTCGACGATCACGTCGGCGTCCTCCATCACCCCCAGCTCCTTGATCTCCGGGTTGGTGAAGGCGGCCTGGACCGGGCCGCGGCGGCCGAGCACGACGATCTCGCGGATCTTCTTCGCGTCGAGCAGCTCGATCGCGTGGTCGGCGGTGTCGGTCTGGCGCAGCTCGTGGTCGGTCAGGGCCAGCATCCGGGCGACGTCCATCGCCACGTTGCCGTTGCCGATCACCACCGCCCGCTCGCTGGAGAGGTCGAAGTCGTGGTCGGCGTAGTCGGGGTGGGCGTTGTACCAGCCGACGAAGGCGGTGGCGGCGGCGCTGCCGGGCAGGTCCTCGCCGGGGACGCCGAGCTGGCGGTCGGTCTCGCAGCCGACCGTGAAGACGATCGCGTGGTAGAGCCGCTCCAAGTCCTCGACCTCGACGTCCTGGCCGATCTTGACGTTGCCGAAGAAGCGGAATCCCTCCCGCGCCGCGGTTTTTTCATAGACCCGGGTCACCGACTTGATCTTCGGATGGTCCGGGGCGACGCCGCCGCGGACCAGGCCGAACGGGGTCGGGAGGCGGTCGAAGAGGTCGACCTGGGCGTGCAGATCCTCGCCCTTGAGGATGTGCTCGGCGGCGTAGAAGCCGGACGGGCCGGCACCGACGATGGCGACGCGCAGGGGGTTCTCGGGGGTGCCGATCTTGCTCATTGGACGCGGAAGAATAGGGAATCCGGCGAGCGGGGCGGTCAGGCCGCCATCAGCATCTCGGTGCAGTTCGGGCAGACGCCGTGGCTGATCGCCGGCAGCCGCGGCGAGGCGAACAGCTCCAGCCGCGCCGCGGCCTCCTCGACCTCGACCCACTCGCCGCCGACCAGGAAGCGGTCGCACCAGCCGCACATCGTCAGCGTCTCCTCGCTGCGCGGGGCGTTGGCGGCGAGCAGCGGCTGGGACTGCTCGCGCCGCTCCTCCGCCCGCAGCCGGGCCGAGAAGAGGACGAAGCGACCGGCGGACTGGGAGGCGATGTGGATGTCCATTTCCCGGCGGACGTCGGCCCGAGGCTGCTGCCGGCCTCGGGCCAGCCGTTCTCCGCGGCGAAGGCGTAGTAGCCGTCGTTGACCTTGACCAGGCGGTCGTGGTCGTCAATCGCGTAGCTGAGAGTCGCCTGAGCGATCAGCCAAGGCTAGAGCGCTCAGCCGAGCGCGGTCGCGTCGGCGGGCACCGCGCTCGACGCACCGTCGAGGGCATCGAGCGCCTTGCCGGTCGACATCGCGACGCAGGTGAAGATCGGGGTCTCGCGCTCGGTGTACTCGCTCGACTCGGTCGGGCGCAGCTCGTTGACCAGGTCGAGGAACATCCCCGGGTCATCGCCCTCGAAGCAGACGACGAACTCCTGGTCGTCGAGGCCGTAGGAGTAGGTCGTGTTGATCGTTATCTCCGGGTAGCGGCGGCCGACCTCGATGTGGCTCTTCATGATCCGCCCGCGCTCCTCCGGCGGCAGGCCGTACCAGCGGCGCTGCTTGACCATCGGGTAGAGGAAGAGGTACTTGCGCTCGGAGTTGCAGATCTGCGGCCGCGCCTGCTCCTCGGAATACGGAGAGCGTTTCGTCATCGAGAGGAAGGAGTGGGGCGTATGCGTCCATTTCGCCAGGCCGCTCTGGCCGAGGACGACGTGGAAGGTGTGGATGTCCTCGAGGTTGGGGCTCTGGCTGAGCAGGACCAGGTCGACGTCGCCGCGCGTGCCTATGGTTGAGTAGGCGCGCAGCGAGCGGTCGACGCCGAAGTCCTCGCAGGCGGCGAGGAACTCCCGCTTGTCGGCGGCTCGGAGCTCCGGATCTCGACGGCGCCAGGCTGGATCAACCTTGAAAAAGCTGAACTTGGCGAAAGTGCGATCGGCCATCGGGGTCACGATAGCGCTCGTTGTGGTGCTGGCCGGGCCCCTGCCCGAGGCCCGCAGCGCCGATTCGAAGGCGACCCTGGCGTGGGTGCCACCGGGGACTTCGGTCGAGCAGCTGGCAAGGATCGGGATGTCGCCCGGGTTGATGAGCGCCGGGCTCGGGTCGGTGCCGGCGGCGCAGACTTATCTGGACATCGGGCAGGGGAACCGGGTCTTCGACTCTCTATATGAGTCGGAGCTTCCACGGGTGCGAGTGCCGCTGGACCGGCCGCTGGAGAACGCGGCGGTGGTCCGGCGGGCGGAATCGGCGCCGGCGGACGTCGTGCCGGGGTTGCTGGCGACGACGCTCGCGGGAGCGGGGGAGGGGCTGGAGGTTCGTGACGCCTCCCTGGCTCAGGCTCGACGTCTTGTCGCCGGGTTGGGCGATGGCGAGCTGCTGATCGCGATCGAGCGGCCGCCGCCGGAGAAGAACCGGGCTCTGGCGATCGGGATCGCGGGGGAGGGGTTCGACGGCAACCTGACCTCGGACAGCACCCGGCTGGACGGGTACGTCCTGTCGACCGACCTGGCGCCGACGATCCTCGAGCACCACGGCATCGCGGTCCCGTCACAGATGTCGGGCCAGGCGATCCGGGCGGAGGGGGAGGTCGATCCGGCAGCCGTGGCGGCGCTCGGCGAGCGGATGGCGGTGATCTCCGAGCGGCGCGGGCCGGTTATCGGGCTGAGCCTGCTGGCCTGGGTCCTTGTATTGGGGCTGGCGATTGCCGTCACCAGGGGGGTAGCCGCTCGCACCGGGGTGCGGCTGGCGGGGTTGGCCGTCGTCTACCTGCCGTTGGTGCTCCTCGCTGGCGCGGCGCTTGAGCCGGGGCAAACGGTGGAAATGCTCCTGGCGATGTTCGGGGCGCCCGTGCTCGCCGCCCTGACCCTGGCGCTCCTCGGTGGCTACCGGGCGCTCGCCGCGGCGTCGGCGCTGACGGTGCTCGCCTATGCCGCCGACGTCGTCGCCGGCTCGCCGCTGACGGCGCTGTCGCTGCTCGGGCCCAACCCGGGCCTGGGGGTCCGCTTCTACGGGATCGGCAACGAGCTCGAGGCGCTGCTGGCGGTGCTGATCGTGGCCGGGACGGGAGCGGGGCTGGCCGGGTTCGCCCCGCGCGCGTCGCCACGGGGCTGCGCCGCCGCCTTCCTGGCGATCGGGATCGCCGCCGCCCTCGTCTTCGCCGCCGGTCGCTTCGGCGCCGACGTCGGGGCGGCGATCGTCTTCCCCATGGGAGCCGCCGTGGCGGCCGCCGCGATCGCGGCGCGGCGCCGGCGCTCGGCACTCCTGATCGTGGCGCTGCCGTTGGCGGTGCTGGCGCTGCTCGCCCTCGCCGACCTGCTCTCCGGCGCCAACGCCCACCTCACCCGCTCGGTCCTGGATGCCGGCGGGCTCGGCGGGCTCGGAGACGTCGCCCAGCGCCGCCTCCAGCTCTCCGCCCACAGCTTCACACGCCCGGTCGTGCTCGTCTTCCTGCCGCTGATCGCGGCCCTCGCCGCGCTCGCGGTGCTCCGCCGCGAGCGCCTGCGCGGCTGGCTCGAGGGCCGGCCGGCGATGCGGGCCGGGCTGATCGGCGCCGTCGCCGCCACCGCCGTCGGCACCCTCGCCAACGACTCCGGCGCCCTGCTGCTGGAGATCGGCGCCGCCTACCTGCTCGTCTTCACCGGCTTCGCCTGGGCCGAGGCGAGCGCGAAGTCATCGCCGCAGACAAAAAGTTACACTTCTGCTCACCACACGTGATGACTTTTTCCTTAGCCTGGAGGACATGAAGTCGATGCGATCCACCTGGACCGATTCGCGCCTAGATGACCTCAACGGTCGCGTCAGCGACCTGTCCGGTCGTATCGACTCTCTTCAGCAGATGATCATCCAGGTGGGTGGCGCATTGGTAGTGGCGTTCGTCGCGCTGATCGCAGCCATGCTCGGCCTGATTGTCACCCAGCTCTGAACGCGGTCCCCGAGCGGGTCTCTGCCTCGCGACGGGGCCGGTCGATGCCCTACCCTTAATCGTTCGTGCGCATAGCTCTCGTCTCGCCATATTCCTGGTCCTACCAGGGGGGCGTGAACCGGCACGTGGAGGCGCTGGCCGAGGAGTTCCTCAGCCGCGACCATGACGTCCGCGTGCTTGCCCCCTACGACCCGCCTGGCCGGGTCAGCCGCGCCCTGCACCGGGCGGCGGCCGAAACGCGCCAGATGCCCGACTACCTGACGCCGCTCGGCCGCACGGTCGGGTTCGGCGCCAACGGCTCCGTCTCCAACCTCGCCGCCTTCCCGGCCGGCGGGGTGGTGGCGCCGCGCCGCGCGGTCCGCCGTGGCGAGTTCGACGTCATCCACGTCCACGAGCCGCTGGTGCCGCTGGTCGGCTGGAACGCGACCCTGGGGGCGCGGACGCCGGTCGTCGGCACCTTCCATGCCTACTCGACCAAGCCGGTCCCCAACTACATCGCCAACGCGGTCGGCGCCCGCCGCATGTTCAACCGCCTCGCGGCCCGGATCGCGGTCTCCGAGGCGGCCGCCTGGACCGGGCGGCGCTGGTACGGCGGCGACTACACGATCATTCCCAACGGGGTCGACGTCGAGACAGCGCCGAGCGTGCCGCCGTCCCCGGAGGGGGAGCTGCGCATCCTCTTCGTCGGCCGCCCGGAGGAGCGCAAGGGGCTGCCGATCCTGCTGACCGCCTTCGGCGCCCTGGTCGAGCACGTCCCCTGCCGCCTCACCGTGATCGGCGCCGACCGCGAGGACGTGTTGCGCTACGTCGCCGACCCCGAGCTGCTGCGCTCGATCGACCTCCACGGCCGGGTCTCCGGCGAGAGGCTCTGGGAGGAGCTGCACGGGGCCGACGTCCTCTGCGCGCCCTCGCTCTCGGGTGAGAGCTTCGGCATGGTCCTGACCGAGGCCTTCGCCGCCGGCACGCCGGTGATCGCCTCCAACATCGCCGGTTACAGCGACGTCGTCACCGACGGCGTCGACGGGCTGCTGGTGCCGCCGGGGGATCCCCAGCGACTGGCCGAGGAGCTGCAGCGGGCCCACCACGAGCCCGAGCGCCTGCGGGAGATGGGGGAGGCCGCCCGCCGCAGCGCTCAGCGCTACGCCTGGCCGCGGGTCGCCGACCGGGTGACGGAGGTCTACGAGCGGGCGATCGAGGCGCCACGGCCGGCGGGCGCGAGGGAGCGTGCGGCCCACTGGGCGGGGTTGCGGCCCGCCGACGGCGGCCCCCGGCGCGCCGCCCAGCGCCTGCCCTCCCTGGACCCGGTCCCGGCCCAGGCCGGCAGCCGCGGCCGCGCCGTCGCGCGGCGCCTCGGGCTCGTCGTCGCCGGTGCTCTCGGAGTCGGCCTCACCGTCCTCGCGGCGCAGAAGATCGGCGTCGACAACGTGGTCGAGAGCATCGTCCGCTCGAACCTCACCTGGGTCCTCATCGCCTGCGCCCTGATGGCCTCCTCGCTCTTCTTCCGCGCCGCATCCTGGTACTGGATCGCCCGCGCCGCCCTGCCCAACCGTCCGGTCCGCCGCCGCGACGTCACCTCGGCGACGATGATCGGGGTGCTGATGTCGGCGACGCTGCCGGCCCGGCTCGGCGAGCCGGCCCGTGCCCTCGCTCTCGCTCGCCGCACCGGCCGCATGCGGGAAACCTTCCCGGTCCTGCTCGGGACCCTGGTTTCGCAGACGATGCTCAACCTGGTGGCGCTGGCGCTGCTCGGCGTCATCATCGTCTCCTCGACGCCGCTCTTCCACTCCGGCACCCAGAAGCTGTTCGTGTTCAGCCTGGTGCCGCTGCTGCTGCTCGTGGTCGTCCTCGTCGCGCCGGTGCTGATGCGCCGCAACGGCAACGGCCGCCTGGCCCGGGCGGGGGACACCCTGCACCACGCCCTGATCCAGGTGCGCGCCGGTCTCGCGGTCTTCCGCGACCCGCGTCGCGGTGTCGCCGCCGCGATCGCCCAGCTCGGGGCCTGGGCGATCCAGCTCGCCGCCTGCTGGGCGCTTCTCTACGCGCTGGGTCTCGACGGCCAGGCCGGGATCGGCGCTGCCGCCGCGGTCCTCTTCGCGGTCAACGTCACCGCGGTCGTGCCGGCCACGCCGTCCAACATCGGCGTCTTCCAGCTGGCCGTGATCAGCGTCCTCCACACCGGCTTCGACGTCGGCACCGCCGACGCCCTCGCCTACGGAGTCATCCTGCAGGCGGTCGAGATCGCCACCGCGGTCGCGCTCGGGCTGCCGGCTCTGGTGCGCGAGGGGCTCACCTGGAGCGACCTGCGGGTGCAGGCCCTCTCGACCGCTCCGGTCCGCCTCGAGCCGAAGCCCCGCGAGCGCTCAGGGGGGCGCCGCGAGGGCACTATTTGAGTCATAAAAACTTAGTTGTAAAAAACCCCCGTGTATTCATCTAGGATGTCCCCGAGGCGCAAAAGTCGACCCAAGGGGTGACTCTGAGCAAGGCATGGAAACGTTCGATGCAGCTGCATCAACCGACGGGGATATGCGTGCCGGCAGCCGGGTTCTGTCGATATTCGAGAACCCTCTGAACGCGCGGATCCTCCGTGCCCACGCCAGTGGGCCCCAACGGCTCGCCGAGCTGCAGGAGCGGGTCGGCTGGTCGGCGCAGACGACCCTGCGCGCTGCCGTCTCCAACCTCCGTCAGCTCGGCGCGCTCACAAAAGAGACGGTCGGCAGCTCTCCCTATGCCGTCGCCACGGCTCTGACCCCGGCCGGGGAAGAGATGCTCTTCGTCGCCGACGAGGTCGACGCCTGGCTGGCGCTCTGCCCGGACGGCCCGATCCCACCCGACAGCGATGCGGCGAAGGGCGCCGTCAAAGCCCTCACGGGCGGCTGGAGCTCGACCCTGATGCGAGCGCTGGCCAACCGTCCCTTCACCCTGACCGAGCTGGACAGCCTGATCCCCGGCGTCAGCTATCCGGCCCTCGAGCGCCGGATCTCCCGGATGCGGGCGACCGGCCAGATCGAACCTGTCGAGAAGGAGGGAAGGGGCACGCCATACGTCGTCACCGACTGGCTGCGGCAGGCGATCGCCCCGCTCTGCGCCGCCGGTCGCTGCGAGCGCCGCCACCTGGGGGCCGAGGGCGGACCGATCACGGAGATCGAGGTCGAGGCCTCCTTCATGCTGGCGATCCCGCTCGCCCAGCTGCCTCCCTACGCCCGCGGCGTCTGCATGCTGGCGGTGCAGACCGATCCGGTCGAGCCGGACGAACAGAACCCCGGGCTGGCGGGCGTGACCGTCGAGGTGGAGCGGGGCAGGGTCGTCTCCTGCGCGCCGAAGGTCAGCGAGAAGCCGACGACCTGGGCGGTCGGCGCCCCCGAGACCTGGCTCGACGTCGTCATCGACGGGCGGATCGAGGATCTGCGCCTCGGCGGCGCCAGGCCCCAGCTCGCCCTGGACCTGATCACGGGCATCCACAACGCCCTCTTCGGCCAGAGGGACAGGCACGAGGCGCCATCCAGCCAGTGAGCGACGAGCGTGCAGGTGCCGGCGGCCGCGTGCTTCGCCTCTTCGCCAACCCGCTCAGCGCCAGGGTCTTGCGCGCCCACGCCGGCGGCCCGATCCGGCCCTCGGCGCTCTACCGGGAGCTGGGCTGGTCGGCCCAGACCACGGTGCGCGGCTGTGTCGCCGGCCTGCGGGAGGCCGGCGCCCTGGTCAAGCACCGGATCGGCGGCTCCCCCTATGCGGTCGAGAACGAGCTGACGGCGGCCGGGGAGGAGATGCTCCTGGTCGCCGAGGCGGTCGAGGCATGGCTGGCGCGGGCGCCGGAGGGCCCGCTCCCGCCCGACGGCGATGCCGCGAAGGTGGCGATCAAGTCGCTCGTCGGAGGCTGGAGCTCGTCCGTGATCCAGGTTCTGGCGACCGGGCCCCACTCGCTTGCAGAGCTGGACAGGGCCACCCCTGGGGTCAGCTATCCCCTGCTGAAGCGGCGTCTCGCGGAGATGCGGCTGAGCCGTCAGGTCGAGCTCGTGGCGGCCGGCAACGGCAATGCTTCCAAGCATTTCGCGGTGACCGAGTGGCTGCGCCGCTCGATCGCCCCGCTCGGCCTCGCCGCCCGCTGCGAGCGCCGGCACATGGCGGAGACGACCGAGCCGATCGGTGCCGCCGAGATCGAGGCCGCCCTCCTGCTGGCGGTGCCCCTGGCCTCGCTGCCGGGCAGCGCCGACGGAACCTGTGCCCTCGGGGTGGGGGGCCGAGGCGTCACCGTTGGCGTTGTGGCGGGCAGAGTCGATTCCTGCGTCGCCCAGACCAGTGAGGCCTGCGCCAGCTGGGCGCTGGGCACCGCCGAGGCCTGGCTCGACGTGCTGATTGACGGTCACCTTGAAACCGCCATCCGCTTCTCCGAGGGGGACCCCCAGCCGGCCGTCGACCTCGTCGACACCCTCCACCTCGCGCTCTCTGGTCCATGACCGCGCATCCGCGCACGCTCGACTAAGAAACTTCTTGACCATCCAGCCCGAGGATGGGTGAATCTCCGGGACAGCTCGAGGTCCATTCGGGAGCCCGAGCGGACTCAGGAGGTGCACTGACCATGGCGCTCAAGAGGATGATGCTGCTTACCGGCATGGCGCTGGCGGCAATCGCGTTCGCCGTGCCGGCCACGGCCTCGGCACTGCCGAAAACAGACGGGACACACTGGACGAATGGGGACGAACATCCAGTGGTCAACGATGAAGTGGAAATCAAAGCGCCCTTCGAGGGGTTCATCGACTTCACAGCCCCGATGCCGCCCTTTCCGATTCACTCCACCTTCGGCTGCGAAGTGACAATGACAGTCGCGGTGAAAGGGCCGACAGTTGCCGATGTAACCGAATACAGGCCGACAAATGGGACTTGCCTTGGAACGGGTATCTTCGCTGGCTGCCTATTGAAAGCCGATATGAACAATGCCCCATGGAACGTCATCAACAAAAAAGGCAATACATCAGCGGTACCACCGACCGCCTCTGATTTCGAGATCAGCAGGAATAGCGGTGATATCACAGTCAAGTATGAATTCGAAAAATGTTCTGCGGGAGCAGTTCCCTCGATAGATTTGACATTCATCTCGCTCACACTGACGCCCACGCTCGACGAAAACGGGACAGTCACGGGCTTGGCGATCAGCGGCAAAGACACAAGCGGTTTTGTAACAACAGGGCCACCGATGGGCACCGAGCCTGGCGAAAAAATCGGTGTGAAAACAATCGAAGTAATCGATTGAGAGAGCGTGCCTTGGACGGCTACGGATGCGGGTCCGCGCAGGATTGCCGGCCCCGCATGCCGGATGAGATGCGCCGATCCGCGCACGCGACGCTCAGAAATTCCTTGACCATCCTGACCGCACATGCGTGGATACCCGAGACAGTTCAGGAGCCCTGGCGAACCACCAAGGCCCAACCAAAACACGGAGGAACAAGCATGAAGCTCAGAAAGATGATGCTGCTCGCCGGCATGGCGCTCGCGGCGATCGCATTCGCCGTCCCGGCCTCAGCCTCGGCGGCATCGACACACTGGACGGACGACGACGTCGTTGTCGACCCCGGAGTCAACATCACCGCTCCGTTCGAGGGGTTCCTCAAATTTACAGTTGCGCCCCCGTTCGTCCCGGTCCACTCCACGTTCGGCTGCCAAGTGACAATCAAAGTCAACGTGACCGGTCCGACAGCAGCTCAGATAACCGAATTCAGGCCGACAACAACAGTATGCGAAGGAACGGGCATCTTCTCCGGCTGCCAGCTAGAAGAAGATAAATCCAACCTGCCCTGGAACATCACCAACACACACGCCGATTTGGACATCACCAAAGGGGGCGGCATAGAACCGGACATCACAGTTTTCAACAAATACCACAGCTGCAATGCCGGGGTGCTTCCTAACTCAGACCTGCTATTCCCGGCGATCACAGCTACGCCGGTATTGGATGGCGCCGGAACAATTGAAGAAATATCAATCAGCGGCACCGCTACAACCACCTCAGCGGCGGCGTCGGGCTCGGTCAAACCCGAGGGAGCCAAGACACTCGGCCTGGAAACAGTCAATTAGGCGCTGCGGACCTCAATAAACAGCCTGAGGTAGTGAAGGGGCCGCGCTGCAAGGGCGCGGCCCCTTCCATCGAGACGGTGGGAGGCTCGACGGCATCATTCGATGACTAGGCCGTTTGGCGTACACGCCATTCCAGCATCCCACGATTTGCAGGGGTAAAGCCGGGGGCGTCGCACAACTCGGAGATCCGAACGGGACTTTGAACTGACTTTCTTGACTGATAAGAGCCCGGTCAGGTATGTATGCCAACGACAGATACGGGGCCCCGGCTGCTCGCCGAGAACCCCGACAAACACCCGTCTGGGCCTGTCAGTTCAAGCCAAGACTCGGGCGGGACGCACTCAGGAGGGTACAAGCATGACGCTCAGAAAGATGATGCTGCTCGCCGGCATGGCGCTCGCGGCGATCGCATTCGCCGTCCCGGCCTCAGCCTCGGCGGCATCGACACACTGGACGGACGATCACGAGGTTGTCAGCTCCCCAGCCAACATCACCGCTCCGTTCGAGGGGTTCCTCAAATTTACAGTTGCGCCCCCGTTCGTCCCGGTCCACTCCACGTTCGGCTGCCAAGTGACAATCAAAGTCAACGTGACCGGTCCGACAGCGGCTCAGATAACTGAATTCCGACCGACAACAACAGAATGCCTAGGAACGGGCGTCTTCACCGGCTGCCAGCTGGAAGAAGATGTTTCAAACGTGCCGTTTAGCATCGCCAACACAGATGCCGATCTGGACATCACCAAGCCTGGCGGAGACATCACAGTCTTCAACAAATATGAGAGCTGTGCTGGTGGGGCACTTCCAAATTCAGATCTGCTGTTCCCGTCGATTACAGCGACGCCCACACTGGATAGCGAAGGAACAATCGAAGAAATCCACATCAGCGGCACCGCTACAACCACCTCAGCGGCGGCGTCGGGCTCGGTCAAACCCGAGGGAGCCAACACACTCGGTCTGGTGACAGTCAACTAGGCCGAAGGTAGGATGCCAGCGAGCGCGAGCATGCGCCGGTCGTTCGAGGACGGCATGCGGGGCCGCACAGGACTGTGCGGCCCCGCTCGCGGCTTGGGTCTCGACAAGCGGACTTGCGCTGCAGCCTTCGGTGAGATACGCTGACGGAACCATTTGGGAACGGTTTGGTATTGGCAGGAGGAGGCAGGGCTCCTCGAAGGACGGCAAGGCCCCTCAGATGACGCTCGCGGCGGCACTGGGGATACAGGGAAACCACGACGAGGATTGGGGTGAGCTACGTGGGACAGCGGATGACTGCAGCGTCAGCGCGATTCGTGTGGGGCCGGGGACATGGGACGGCAACGTACGGGGCGCATTCGGCAGCGGGTCGCACCGCCGTCGCCGTCCTCGTCCTCGTCCTTGCGGTGTTCGGTTTGCTTGCTCTGGCTCCCTCGTCGCAGGCCAGGGCCATAATCAACGGATTTGGAACGCCCATTCCGCCTAGTCTGGCGGGCGGCGCCACTCCAGGGTTAGGCGGTCAGTTCAGTACCTCGGCGGAAACCACTTTTAATTTTGCGATCGCTGTCAACAACAGCGGCTCGGGAGGGGTCTCGCCCGGTACCTCTTACGTAGTGGATAGCGGAAGGAACCGGGTGCAGCGCTTCGCACCCACCGGTGCTTTCGAACGGGCCTGGGGCCAGAACGTCTCCGGCCGCGACGAGCGCCAGCTGATCAGGATCGACAGCGGACAGGAAGGCGGTCTCGGCGGTAGCATCACGCTTGGCTTCGGCGGGGAAGCTGCCATTCTCAATGTGTCGCGCCCCTGCCTTTGCGGCACCGAAATCGTGCCGACCAATGCCACTGTCCAAAGCGCGCTGCAAGCGCTGCCCTCGATCGGGTCGGGCAACGTCGTCGTCACGGGCAACCTTTCGACCGGCAGTGGCGCGGGGAACACCGGCGGCGGCGCTTTCCTGGTCAGGTTCACCGGCGCGCTCGGCGGCACCAACGTGCCGCAGCTGACCCTCGACGCCTCCCAGCTGACCGGGACTCCCCCCCTGCAGGCTTCGATCTCTACGGTCGAGGACGGCACCGGCGGCACCTTTGCCGGCTTCGAGATCTGCACCGTTGCCTCCGAATGCAAGGACGGCCTGACCCCCGTCCCCGCCAATCCCGGCACCGTCTCCAACCCCGGCACCTCCTTCAACGGCGGCCAGCTCAACAATCCCCAAGGTGTTGCTGTCAATCAGGCCAATGGTCACGTTTACGTGACCGAGAACGGCAACCGCCGGGTCAGTGAGTTCGACGCGGCCGGCAATTTCGTCCGGACCTGGGGTGCGGATGTCCTGATCGGTGGTGTCACCACCTTCGAGATCTGCGAAGTCGCCGCCAGCTGCAAGCAGGCTGCGACGGCGCCTGCGGCTGCGGCTGCGGCTGGGGGTCGCTTCGGCGGATCGATCGGCTATCCAGTTACCGACGAAAGCAACAACGTCTGGGTTCCCGACGCAACCAGCCGCCGCATCCAGAAGTTCGATTCCAGCGGCAACTTCATCGCCGCCTACGGCTACAACGTCGACCAACTCGGGGGCGGGGGTGCGCTGGAGACCTGTGTCAGCACGGCGGCGGGAGCCTGCCAGGCCGGTACTTCGGGGGCACTGCCGGGCCAGTTCTCCAGCGTAAACCCGACCAAGCTGGCAATCGATTCTTCCGGCAACGTTTACGCGATCGACGCCGGGAACAACCGGGTGCAGAAATTCGATCCGGCCTTCACCTCCGTGGTTCCGTTCGGCGCCACGACTTTTCAGGCCTTCAACAGCACCAGTCCGCCCACCCAGGTGACCTCTACGCAGAGCGGCACTCGTCTCGTCTTCGCGATCGCCAACACCGTCGCTGCCGGCGGCGAGGTTCAACTACTCCAATTAGATCCAGCCGATGCCAGCGTCAAAGACACTAGCCTGGTCGGCGCCGGCCTGAACAACGTCGGCGGGCTTGCCGAGCAGGCAGCCAGCGGAAACCTGCTGGCTACCACCTCCTCCGCCAACAGCCCGCGCAAGGTGCTGGTCCTCAGCTCGACGCCAGTGCCCGACCCGGTGCCCGCGATGGATCCGGTAACTGCTAAGACCGACACCACCGCCACCTTCAGCGGGAGCGTCGATCCCAAGGGCGGTTGGGTCAGTTGTGCCTTCGAGTACTCCACGGACCAGGTCGTTTGGAAATCCGTCGCCGAGCCCGATTGCGACTCGCTTGCAGCCAACGGGGGTACGCAGGCCGTCAGCCAGGGCGTCACCGGCCTAACGCCGGGCAGCCACTACTTCGTCCGCCTCTCGGTCTCGCGGCCGCTAGCTCCCAACTCGACGAAATCGAGCCTTGCGAAAGCCTTCGAAACCGATGGCGCGGCGCCGGCCGTGAGCAAGGTCGGGGTCACCGACATCGGCGACACCTCGGTTCGGCTGCTCGGCATGATCGATCCCCGCAACTCGGCTACCGGATACGTTTTCCAGTACGGCACTACGCCGTCGCTCGGCTCCTCGACCGCCCCGGTCAACATCGGCGGTGGCACCACGCCGGTACTGGTCTCCCAGGTCGTCAATGGCCTCCAGCCGGACACCCTTTACTACTTCAAGCTGGTGGCGACGAACCTGGTCGGCTCCACGTCCAGTCCCGGACAGAGCTTCACCACCCGCGTCGGACCGCCGCCACCCTTAAACCGTGCCTACGAGCTGGTGAGCCCGCCGGACAAGAACTTTGGCGGGGTCGACTTCACCCCCCTGTTCACGGCGGCGACCGCCCCGGACGGAGAAGCGGCAAACTTCTGCACCGCTTCCGGCCTTCCCACCGATCCGCCAGGGCAGGCCACCGGCGCGTGCACCAACTACATCAGCAGGCGCGCGGCAGATGGCTGGGGAACCAGGAACATGAATCCATACGCCTGTAGCGTTTTCAGCTTCTTGGGAACCCCGTCGACGCCGACCCTCAATCTCGACTACGCGCTGATCGGCGCCCCCCTACAGGGAGACTTCTGTTCGGTTCCGGCGCTCGTTCCAGGGGCGCCGACCACCGGCAAAGGCTTCGCTCTCTACCGCGAGAAGCTCGTTGCCGACCCGTTCAGCATCGATCTTCTAGCGCCGCTGGCAACCGATGTAAAGGTGGTGGTGGGGGGCAATAATCCCAGCACCAGTGATGACGCCAGTCACGTCGTCTACCCGAGCGAAGCCCAGCAGACCGCCGACGCCCCGGCGGGCGGCGCCATGAAGGTGTTCGACTGGCACGAAGGGGACCTCAGCTTGGTCTCCAAGGACACCGCCAACCAGCCGTTCACCACCAGCTCTGCCGTACCCGTCGGTGCCATGAACGGGATGTCTGCCACCGGCGACCGGATCTTCTTCCAGAACCCGGCCGAGCCAGGGATCTCCAGCGGCAAATGCCTCGATCAAACCTGCGAGATCTACATGCGAGAAAACGCAACTATCACCCGCTGGGTTTCCGAGCAGGAGTGCACGATCGCTTGTCCCAATACCAGCGCCCGTGACCTATTCCTGAAGGCTAACCTCGACGGGTCAAAGGCTTTCTTCCGCAGCCAGGCCAAGCTGGTCGACGGCGACGGCCAAGGCGGCTTTGATCTCTACAGATATGCCAACAGCCCTAACCCTGCGACCGACAAAAACCTGACCCTGGTCAGCAAGGACAACGAGCCCGCCGACGGAAACGTCGCCGACGTACAGTCGGTGCTCGGGGTCAGCGACGACGGCGACACCGTCTATTACGTCGCCAATGGGCAGATCCTCGCGGGGGAGCCCACCGCCGGTGGCCCCAAGGTCTACCGCTGGCGCTGGAACGGCGGCAGCCCGACGACCGACTACCTCGCCACGCTGCGCCCGGGGGGCGTGGGTGGCGATGAACACCTCTGGTACGGGGACGGAGAACGTCCCTTGATCCAGCTGGTCACCCCGGACGGCAAATACCTCTTGGTTGAGACGTTCGCTCAGCTTGATCCGGTCATCGACCAAGATTCCTCTCGCGATGTCTATCGCTGGGGGGCAGCCGGCGGTTGGGTCTGCGTGTCCTGTCAGAAACCAGGGACCGCCTCGGCCGGCAACGCAAAAATCGACGGCACCGACCTGTTCGACTCGGGACTGTCGGCCGGGAACGGCCTTGGGAACCAGGAGCTCCGCATCGTCATGAGCGACGACGGCAGCCATGTCTTCTTCACTGCTAAGAACGCGCTCGTCCCCGCCGATTCCAACGGTGCAGTCGAAGACGTCTACGAGTGGAACGACGGCGCTGTCAGCATGATCTCGAGCGGACGCGATTCACAAGACGCAATCCTGATGGGCGCCGGCAGCTCTGGCCGCGATGTCTTCTTCATCACCTTCGAGAAGCTGGTCGGCTGGGACACCGATGCCAACACCGACGTCTACGACGCCCGCGTCGGCGGCGGCTTCCCCGAACCTCCACCCAGGCCCGAAATCTGCGAAGGCGAAGCCTGCAGGGGCGCTGGCAGCTCTGCTCCCCCGATCACTGGGGCCGGCACCGCGGTCTTCGAGGGCCCCGGCGATCCGCTGAAGAAGAAGCCGTGCGCCAAGGGCAAGGTGCGCCGCAACGGCAAATGCGTCAAGAAGCCCGCCAAGAAGCGAGCTAGGCACAACCAGCGGAGGGCGGGCCGATGAAGAGGGAGCTTTCCAAGATGAGGATTAAATCTTTGAGTTTGCTGCTCGGCCTGGTCGCAGTGTTCGCGTTCGCGGCCCCCGCCTCGGCGCTCGCGGCGCCGGTGCTCGGCGTCAGCATGGACCATCACGGCCTCACCGTTCCCGCCGACGGCTACGGACGGTATGACATCGCCGTCTCCAACTCCGGCGACGTCGCCACCACGGCGCCGGTCACGGTCAACTTCACGATTCCAGCGATTCCAGCAGGCCTCAAAGCAACCCAGGTGAGCTCCGAACCGGTCGCCTCCTTCGGTTTTTCGTCCACGCGCTGGACCTGCTCCCTCGCCCCCGACTCTCAGTCCGGCAGTTGCACCGGTCCCACTTCCTTCGGATTTCCAGAACCAATCGAAGCCGGGAAGGAGGCATGCACCGAAGCGGGTAAAGCGACTCCCACCTGCCGCATCCTCGTCGTCGTCAAAGCGGAAGCCGGCCTGGCGCCGACGACCCTGACGCCCAGCGTGGAAGTCTGCGGGGGCGGCGCGGCGGCTTGCGCCAACGCCTCCGACCCGACCCAGTCGGGCGGGCCTCCGCCCGACTTCCACCTGACCAGCTTCGACGGCGGCGTCTTCGACGATCTCGGCGAACCCGAGACGCGGGCCGGCTCCCATCCCCATCTGGCCTCGACCGACTTCTTCCTCAGCACGGTCCTGCGGCCAGAAGGAGACGAGTTCTCGACCGAGGCTCTGAAGGACGCGATCGTCGACCTGCCGCCCGGGTTGCTCGGCAACCCCCAGGCGGTGAAACAGTGCACGATGGCCGATCTGCTGGGCGAACGGGGACCGCTGAGGCCCTCGAAATGCCCGGGCGAGACCCAGGTCGGCGTGCTGACGCTGTGGGAGAATGGCTTTAGCGCCGACCCGACGCCGACGCCGGGAGAACCGGTCCCGGTCGACTTCCCGGTCTACAACATGGTGCCGCCGGAAGGAACGGCGGCGGTCCTCGGCATCAACGTCGCCGGCGCTCTGATCACCGTCGGCGCCACGCTGGTCCCAGAGGGTGACGACTACACGGTGAGGGCGACCTCGCTCAACGCCCCGGTCACGGTCCCCTTCTCCGGCGTCACCTTCACCATCTGGGGGGTACCCGCCGACCCGTCTCACGATCCCGATCGTCAATGTGCAGGCTTCAAAGACTGCCCGAGTGCGGACGCGGCCAACCCGAAAGCCTTCTTCACCCTGCCGACGTCGTGCATCGGCCCGGTGAGGACCGACCTCGACGCGACCTCGTGGCTGGACAGCTCCGACAGCGCCAGCTTCCTCTCTCACGACAACACCCTGCCGACCCCCAACCCGATCGGCAACACGGCCTGCAACGCGCTGGAACTCGACCCGACGCTCGAAGCCCGGCCGACGACCAACGTCGCCGACTCGCCGAGCGGGCTCGACGTCGACCTGCACATCCCTCAGGACACCTTCACGGACCCGAACGGGACGGTCAGCGCTCACCTAAAAGAGGCCATAGTCACCCTCCCCGAGGACCTGACGGTCAACCCCTCCGGCGCCAACGGCCTCGACGGCTGCTCGCCGGCTGAGATCGGCCTCGGAAGTGAGGCACCCGCCCGGTGTCCCAACGCGTCGAAGCTCGGCATCGTCGAAGTTCTGACGCCGCTGCTTGCCGACCACGACGAGAACGGCGAACCCATCGGCCCCCATCCGGTTCCGGGGGCGGTCTACATCGCCGATCCCTTCGACAATCCCTTTAACTCGCTGCTTGCCCTCTACGTCGTCCTCGACGACCCCGAGACCGGTGTGGTGGTGAAGCTCGCCGGCGAGGTCAAAGCGGATCCGGCGACCGGCCAGCTGACCACGAGCTTCCGCGACAACCCGCAGGTGCCCTTCGAGGACTTCAGGCTGCACTTCTTCGGCGGCGCCGGCGGCTCGCTGCGCACCCCCGCCACCTGCGGCACCTACGAGACGACCTCGTCGATGACGCCGTGGTCGGCGCCGGAATCCGGCCCCCCCGATACCCCGTCCGACACCTGGGCGATCGAGCAGGCCCCGGGCGGCGGTGCCTGCGCCGGCTCGCCGGGTGCCCTGCCGAACGCTCCCTCCTTCGACGCCGGCACGGTCGCGCCGATCGCCGCGGCAAGCACGCCGCTGGTCGTCAACCTGCGCCGCAATGACGGCTCCCAGCAGTTCAGGAGCCTGACCGTGACGCCGCCGCAGGGGCTGGTCGGCAAGCTCGCCGGCATCCCCGCCTGTCCCGACTCCGTCCTGGCCGCGGCCGCGGCGAAGAGCGGCAGGGCGGAGGAGGCGAGCCCCAGCTGTCCGCTGGCCTCCTACGTGGGCAGCGTCGATGCCGCGGCGGGGGCCGGCCCGGCGCCATACCACGCCCCCGGCAAGGCCTACCTCGCCGGGCCCTACAAAGGCGCCCCGCTCTCCCTGGCGATCGTCACCCCGGCCACGGCAGGGCCCTTCGACCTCGGCACGATCGTGGTCAAGACCGCGCTCTACGTCGACCCCAAGACCGCCCAGATAACCGCGGTCTCCGATCCGATCCCCTCGATCCTGCAGGGGATCCCGCTCGACGTGCGCTCGGTCCATGTGAAGATGGACCGGCCGGACTTCATCCTCAACCCGACCAGCTGCGACCCGATGACCTTCGGCGGCCAGCTGCTCTCGACCCTGGGCAACTCGGCGGCGCTGCAGAGCCGCTTCCAGGTGAGCGATTGCGGCCGCCTCGGCTTCAAGCCGAAGCTGAGCCTGCGCCTCAAGGGCGCCACCAAACGCGGCAGGTACCCGGCGCTGACCGCCGTCCTCGAGCCGCGCCCCGGCGACGCCAACCTGGCCGACATCTCGGTCGCTCTGCCGCACTCGGAGTTCCTAGCCCAGGAGCACATCCGCACCGTCTGCACCAGGGTCCAGTTCGCCGCTGACCAATGCCCGCCCGCGGCGATCTACGGCACCGCGACGGTGACGACGCCGCTGCTGGACTACCCGCTCACCGGGCCGGTCTACCTGCGCTCCTCCAACAACCCGCTGCCCGACCTCGTCCCCGACCTACGCGGACCGGCATGGCAGCCGATCAAATTGGAGTCCGCGGGTCGCACGGATTCGATCAACGGCGGCATCCGCAACACGTTCGACTTCGTTCCCGACGCCGCCTTCACCAAACTCGTCCTGCAGATGCAGGGGGGCAAGAAGGGCCTGCTGGTCAACTCCCGCAACATCTGCCAGCACAAGAACCGTGCGACGGTGAAGATGGGCGCCCATAACGGGGACGTCTTCGAAGCACGCCCAGTCCTTCGGGCCAGCTGCCCGAAGAAGGCAGCGAAGCAGAAGCGCCGCGGCGGCTAGGCGCGAGGCAGGTCCAGGATGCCCCTCGGCCGAAGGCACCGCCGCCGTCTTGGCGGCGGTGCGATCCTGCTCTGCGTCTTCGCGCTGCTGGGCCCCGGCTCAGGGTTGGCAGCCGCCGCCGGGGCGCCGCTGTTCGGCGAGATCTGGGCCTCGGGGGTTACCGCCGGCAACGCTCGCCTCTCGGCCGAGATCAACCCCAACGGCGCCAGCACCGGCTACCACATCGACTACATCCCGAAGGCGCTCTATGACGCCAACGTCGTCGCCGCCAAAGACCCCTTCGCCGGGACCCAGCGCACTCCACTCGTCTCCGATACCAACATCGGCGCGGGCAGCATCGCGATAACCGCCTTCCAGCAGCCCTCCCTTGCCGTCGACACGGCCTATCGCTACCGGTTCGTCGCCAAAAACTCCCTCGGTACCACCACCAGCGCCACCCTCCTCCTTGCCACCCAGCCATTCGGCGGCGGCGTCCTGCCCGATTCCCGCGGCTGGGAGATGGTCTCGCCGGTCGACAAGAACGGCGGCGAGGTCGCCGCGCCCGAGACGATCGCCGACGGCGGCGTGCTCCAGGCCGCCGCCGCGGGCGGCGCCGTCACCTACGGCTCCTCGACCTCCTTCGGCCCCGAGGCCAAAGGGGCCGCCATCGCCTCCCAGTACCTCGCCACCCGGACCGCCGGCGGCTGGGTCAACGAGAACGTCACCGCCCCCCAGAACTCCGGCTCCTACGACAGCGCCGACGAAGGCGCTCCCTACCAGCTCTTCTCCGCTGACCTGGCCCGGGCGCTGCTCCTGAGCGGGCACCGCTGCCGCGGCGAAGGCACGGACTGCCCGGTCCCCAACCCGCCGCTGCCCGGCACCGACGCTCCCGCCGGCTACCAGAACTACTACCTGCGGGAAGGCCCCGCCTACACCGCGCTGCTCGCCGCCGCCAACGCGGGCTTCCTCGCCCTCGAGCCGGCCGACTTCGAGCTGCGCCTGGCCGGGTCCTCGGCGGACCTGCGCCACCCGGTCCTCTCCACCTGCGCGGCGCTCACCGCCAACGCCACCGAAGTGCCACTGGGGGATGGCTGCGACCCAGCCGAGTCCAACCTCTACGTGTACGCACCGGGGGCGGGGCTCTCCCTGGTCAACATCCTCCCCGCCCAGAGCAGCGGCACCCCCGGCGCCGCCCTCGCCGCCCAGGCGGGGGCGGTCTCCGCCGACGGATCGCGCGTCTACTTCACCCTCGGCGCGCAATCTCTACCTGCGCGAGGGTGCCGCCACCAAGCAGGTCGATACCGCGGCCGGGGGAGGGGGGAGCTTCGAGACCGCCTCGGTCGACGGGCAGACGGCCTTCTTCACGAAGGGCGGGCACCTCTGGCGCTACCAGGCCGCGGGCGCCGGCTCGGCCGGCGACCTCACCCCCGCGGGCGGGGTCCAGGGCGTGCTGGGCGCCTCCGAGGACGGCACCAGCGTCTATTACCTCACCGCCGCGGGCCTCTTCCGCTGGCACTCCGGCACCCCGACCAAAGTCGCCGACGGCGCCGATGCCTCCAACTACCCGCCGGCCACCGGGACCGCCCGCGTCAGCGCCGACGGCACCCGCCTGCTCTTCGTCGCCACCGCGCCGCTGACCGGCTACGACAACGAGGACCTCAACACCGGCGCCCCCGATTCCCAGGTCTACCTCTACGACGCCACCGGAGCGGGGCTGACCTGCGTCTCCTGCAACCCCACCTTCGGGCGCCCGATCGGCCCCTCGGGCATCCCCGGCGCGGTCGCCAACGGCAGCGCCTCCGGCTCCATCCACTCCTACAAGCCGCGCGCGCTCAGCGCCGGCGGACGCCGGGTCTTCTTCGAGTCGCGCGATGCGCTCGCCCCGCTCGACAGCAACGAAAAGCGCGACGTCTACCAGTGGGAGGCGCAGGGGACGGGCAGCTGCACCCGCGCCGGCGGCTGCGTGGAGCTGATCTCCTCCGGCAGGGCGGTCGGCGACGGCTCCTTCGTCGACGCCTCCGCCGACGGCGCCGACGCCTTCTTCCTCACCAACGGCTCCCTGGTCCCCTCCGACCCCGGTGGCGTCGACCTCTACGACGCCCGGGTCGGCGGCGGCTTCCCGGTTCCCTCGCCGCCGATCGTCTGCCTTGGCGACGCCTGCCAGCCGCTGCCCTCGGCGCCGGTCAATCCGACTCTAACCACCCTCGTCCCCGGTCCCGGCAACCCGCCGGTGCGCTACCCGAGCTCCCCCAAGCGGTGCAAGAAGGGCTTCGTCAAGCGCAAGGGCAAATGCGTGAAAAAACACAGCAAAGCCCGGCAATCCCAGAAAAAGGCGCGGCGATGAGGCGGCGGGCGATCGCGGTCCTGCTGGCCGCGGCCGCAGCGCTGCTGCTCGCCGGCGGCTCCGCGCAGGCCGCCGTGCCCGCCCTCGGCCCGCCCTCGGCGACGGACATCCAGGGGGTCTCGGCTCTGCTGAAGGGAAGCGTCGATCCCGAAGGCCTGGCGACCAGCTACCAGTTCGAATACTCCACCCAGCCGAGCTTCGCCGGCGCGGTCAAAACGGCCTCGGCGCCGGCGGGCCAGGGCACGGACCCGCGCCCGGCCCGCGCCGCGATCTCGGGCCTGGCTCCCAGCACGACCTACCACTACCGGTTGCGGGCGACCAACTCCTCAGGCACCGCCGTCGGCACCCCCGCCAGCTTCACCACGACCAAAGGGTTCGGCTTCCTGGCCGGGAGCGCCGGCTTCGCCGTCGGCGCGTTCGCCGATGGCGGTGGGGGAGCGGGGGCTCCGGGCTCCCACCCCTTCCAGCTCTCCTTCGCGATCGGGCTGAACCAGGGCGGTGAGTTCGAGGGCCAGCCGGGGGCGGCCTTCCCCGACGGCGACCTGCGCGACCTGCGGATCGAAGCGCCGGCGGGGCTGATCGTCAACCCGACCGTCACGCCCACCTGCGGCCTGGTCCAGTTCCACACCCCCCGCTCCTCGCCCTTCGAAGCGAGCCGCTCAGGGGAGAGCTGCCCGGACCGGGCCCAGGTGGGCACGGTCGAGGTCCAGAGCAGCCTCGAGGGCGGCCAGCCGCGCCGCTTCGGCCTCTTCAACCTCGAGCCCGGCCCCGGCGTGCCCGCCCAGCTCGGCTTCTCGCCCTTTGGGGTTCCGATCGTGCTCGACGAGCAGCTGCGCCCGAACCCCGACGGCTCCTACGTGCTGACCCTGGAGGCGAGGAACGTCAGCCAGGCCCTGGACTTCCACCGGCTCTCCCTCGTCCTCTGGGGGACGCCGTGGGCCGTCTCCCACAACGGCGAACGGGGCAACTGCCTGAACCAGGCCGAGCCCGACTTCCCCTGGGCCAAATGCTCGGTCGGGGAACCGCCGCAGGTCAAACCCCTCGCCTACCTGACCATGCCGCACCGCTGCTCGGGCACGCTCTCCTTCGCCGCGACCGCCACCTCCTGGCAGCAGGCGGGCCAGGCCGGCGCCGGCGCGCTCGGCCGCGACTCCGGCGGCACCGCGGTGCAGATGGGCCCCTGCTCCGGCTTCCCCTTCAACCCCAAACCCTTCGGCCAGCTGACCGACAGCAAGGCCTCCTCGCCCTCCGGCTACAACTTCCAGCTGAACGTCGACAACGCCAACCTCACCGATACCGCCCAGCGGGCCCCGGCCCCGATCAAGACGGCGACGGTGAGGCTTCCCGACGGGGTGACGATCAACCCCTCGGTGGGAGCCGGCCTGGTCGGCTGCGCGCCAGGGCAGTACGCCGCCGAGAGTGCCTTCTCGCTCCAGGGCGCCGGCTGCCCCAACGCCTCGAAGCTGGGCGACTTCATGGTCCGCTCCTCGCTCTTCCCGGACCTGCTCAACGGCGCGATCTACCTCGCCACGCCCAACGACAACCCCTTCGGCTCCCTGCTCGCCGTCTACCTCGTCGCGAAGCTGCCATCCCGCGGCATCCTGGTCAAGCTTCCCGGCCGGATCGATCCCAACCCCGTCAACGGCAACCTCGTCGCGACCTTCGACGGCCTGCCCCAGCTCCCCTACTCGGAGCTGAACCTGACCTTCCGGACCGGCCAGCGCGCCCTCCTCGTCACCCCGCCGGCCTGCGGGGCGGCGAGCACGACGACGGACCTCCTGCCCTGGGCGGGCAGCGGCGCCGTACACGCCACCAGTGCCACTCAGATCAACGCCGGGGTCGGCGGCGGGCCCTGCCCGGCCGGCGCCCCGCCGTTCGCCCCCAGCGTTGTGGCCGGCGGCGTCAACTCCAACGTCAACTCCTACACCCCCTACTTCGTCCACATCGCCCGCCAGGACAACGAAGCCGAGATCACCTCCTACTCGCTGAAGCTGCCGGAGGGGATCACCGGCAAGCTCGCCGGCATCCCCTTCTGCCCGGAGGCAGCGATCGCCGCCGCGCGGGCAAACCGTGGCTTCGCCGAGGCCGCCGGCCCCTCCTGCCCGGCTGCCTCGGAGGTCGGCCACACGTCATCGGGATATGGCGTCGGCAACAGCCTCACCTATGCCGGCGGTCGCGTCTACCTCGCCGGCCCCTACAACGGCCGCCCGCTCTCCCTGGTCGCGATCAACCCCGCCACGGTCGGGCCCTTCGACCTCGGCACGATCGTCGTCCGCTCGGCCTTCTCGGTCGATCCCCTCACCGCCCAGCTGGAGATCGACTCCAAGGCCTCCGATCCGATCCCCCACATCCTCGGCGGCATCCCGATCCACCTGCGTGACCTGCGCATCTACATGGACCGCCCCGAGTTCACCCACAACCCCTCCAGCTGCGCCCCCTCGGCGCTGATCTCCACCCTCGGCGGCTCCGGTGCGCGCTTCGGCGATCCCTCCGACGACACCAGCTTCACGTCCTCGCGCCACTTCCAGCTGCTCAACTGCCTCACCCTGGGCTTCAAGCCCAAGCTTGGCGTGCGCCTGCGCGGCCCCTCGCGCCGCGGTGCCTACCCCGAACTGCGCGCCACCTTCGCCGCCCGCGGTCCCCAGGATTCGAACCTGAAGGAAATCGCCGTCTCCCTGCCGCATTCGCTGTTCGTCGCCCACAACCACATCAGGGGGATCTGCACGCGGGTGCAGTTCAGCGCCAGTCGCTGTCCCGCCGACTCCGTCTACGGCTCCGCCGTCGCCCACACGCCGCTCTTCGACACGCCGCTGCGGGGCGACGTCTACCTGCGCTCCTCCTCCCACAAATTCCCCGACCTCGTCGCGGAGCTGCACTCCGGCGCGATCCGCATCGTCCTCGAGGGGGAAATCGGCCCGAGCGGGCGGGGCGGCATCAAGGCGCTGTTCGCCGAGCTTCCCGACCAGCCGCTGAGCAGGTTCACGATGACGCTCGCCGGCGGCAAACGGGGGCTGCTGCAGAACTCGACCAACATCTGCGCGAACCCGCCGGAAGCGACGGTGAAAGCGCTGGGGCAGAACAACCTCGGCTCGGTCTTCAAGACGGTGCTGCGGGGCCAGTGCTCGGGCAAGGCCAAGCAGGGGCAGAAGAGCCAAGGACCCGACAAACGGAGGAGGCGATGAGGATGTCGATGCGGTTGAGGCGGGGTCTGGCCGGAGTGCTCTGCACCGCCGCGGCGGTGCTGGGGGCCGGCGCGCCGGCGGCCCAGGCGGCCTTCGACGACCCCCTCTTCGTCTTTACCCCTTCCAGCGGCGTGCCGCCGGCCGGTGGCTTCAGCAGCCCCTGCGGCCTCGCTGTGGACCTTGTCAGCAACCTCTACGTCTCCGACTACTACCACCACGCCGTCGACGTCTTCAGCCCGTCGCCCATCTATAGGACCCAGCTCGCCGGCGTCGACCCCGTCAACGGCCCCTGCGGCCTCGCCGTGGACTCCACCGGGCGCCTCTACGTCAACCATTACCACGGGAGCGTGGTGCGCTTCACCCCGTCGGTCTACCCACCGACCGTCGCCACCAAATACGGCTCCGAAGCGCCGATCGACCCGGGCGACGCGACCGGGGTGGCGGTGAACACGGTCACCGACGCGGTCTATGTCAACGACCGCGACCATGTCGCCGTCTACGACTCCAGCGGCGCGCTGGTCCAGAGCATCGGCGTCGGCGGCGCCCTGGTCGACGGGTACGGGGTGGCGGTCTCGCGGTACTCCCTGACCAACGGGCGCGTCTACGTGCCGGACGCCGAGACCGACACCGTCAAGGCCTTCGACCCGGCGATCAGCACGACGGTGCCGGCGGCGATCATCACCGGCCCGCCCGGCGGCTTTCACTCCCTGCTCGATTCCGCCATCGCGGTGGACAACGTCAGCGGCCAGATCTACGTCGCCGACCACATCGGCCCCCCGTTCACCGACCGCCCCGAATCCACCATCCAGGTGTTCGACTCCGCCGGCGCCTACAAAGGCCACCTCAAACACAACGTGGTCGACGGCGCCCCGGTCGGCCTCGCGGTCGACAACACCATCAACAGCAACCAGGGGCGGGTCTACGTCACCTCGGGCAACGCCTCGGGTGCCAGCGTCTACGCGTACCCCCCCGGCGCCGCGACCTTCGCCGCCCCCTCGCCGCCCCTGCCCGTCTCGAGTGGGGCAGGCGCGGCCGGTGCCCAGGCCGGCCAAGCTGTCGCCGGGGGAGGCGAGGGTTTCGTCGATCGCAGCGGCAACTGGGAGGTGCGCCGCCACGGCAGCCTCCAGCTGGACGTCGACGCCAATTTCTCGCCGAAGAGCCTGCCACGCAAGGGCGCCGCGCCGATCTCGGTCTCGGTCGGCTGGAAGCTCACCGCCCTCGACGGCGCCCCGCCGGCGCAGCTGAAGACGCTGAAGATCGAGATCAACCGGGCCGGGCACTTCGACCTCGACGGCCTGCCCATCTGCCCCTACCCGAAGATCCAGCCCGCCACCACCTCGCGGGCTCTGGCCAACTGCCGCCCGGCCCTGGTCGGAAGGGGAAGCTTCTCCGCCCTGGTCTCCCTCGGCGAACAGGAAAGCTACGTCGCCAGGGGCGAAATGCTCGTCTTCAACGGCCGGCGGGGCAAAAAGCCGGTCCTCTGGGCGCAGATCTACTCGCCCCGCCCCTTCGCCAATTCCTTCGTCATCCCCTTTGCCCTTTCGGAGACCGGCAAGGGCCGCTACGGGAGCGTCCTCACCGCCACCACTCCCGTCTCGCTCAGGGAATGGGGCCGCCTGACCGAGATCCAGATGCGGCTTTCCCGTCGCTTTGGCTACGAAGGCGAGAAGCGCAGCTTTCTCTCGGCCAGCTGCCCTGCCCCCGACGGCTTCACCCAGGTCGGCTTCCCCCTGGCCCGAACCAGCTTTGCCTTCATCGGAGGCGTCGACGAGAGCCTGACCCTGAATCGCAGCTGCGATGTCCGCAAATGAGCATGGTGCAGAGATTTCCCGTACGGGGCAATTCTTGGGTTTAACCGCCGCATAGCCTACTGTTATCCCGAGCGGGATAATGGAACAAAGGATCAATGACCCCAAAGCCCTCGGTGCCCTGGTCCGCTCTCGTCGTCGAGAGTTGGGACTGACCCAGACCCAGCTGGCGGGAGTGGCGGGAACCACCCTGCGCTTCCTGAGCGAACTCGAGCGGGGCAAGAAGACCGCGCAGCTCGATGGCGTGATGCGGGTCCTCGGTGCGCTCGGCCTGGATCTGGTGGCGCGTTCGCGATGAACGTCCTCCACGTCTTCATGCACGAGCGGCGGGCCGGCACCCTGGAGCGCCGCGGGCAGGCGCGGCTGGAGTTCCGGTACACGCCCGAGATCCTGGAGGCAGAAGGGCCGCCGCTCTCCTGAGGACGCCGGCTCCCCGCTGGCTCGGCGAGCCCGAGCTGGCGGCGCTCCTCGACTCGCTGCCGCGGCGGCCCCTGCTGATCGCGGCTGACGAAGAGCTCGGCCTGGGCGGCCCTGACGACGTCGAGGAGGATGGGGGCATCCGCCTTTCGCTCGCCGGCACCAACGACAAGCTCGGCGTCTTGATGGAGGGCGAGCGGATCGCGATCAGCCACGGCGCACCGCCAACCAGCCACATACTGAAGGTCCCGGTTCCGGGCGTGCCGGAAATCATCGCCAACGAGGCCTTCTGCATGACCCTGGCGATGGCCGCCGGCTTCGAAACGGCGCCGGTGGAGCCACGGAGCATCGGCCAGCGCGAGTACCTGCTGGTCCGCCGCTATGACCGCGACCCGGATCTGACCTCCGACGGGCGGCTGCACCAGGAGGACCTCTGCCAGGCGCTCGGTTACGTGCCGGCGCTGAAGTACGAGGCCGAGGGAGGGCCGGGGGTCGAGCGCTGTGCGGAGCTTCTGCGCCGCGCCTCGAGCGCTCCCGCGCGAGACGTGATCGCCTTCCTCGACACGCTTCTCTTCAATTTCCTGGTCGGCAACCACGACGCCCACGCGAAGAACCACTCCCTGCTCTTGGAGGGTCCGGGCGCCGTGCGGCTGGCGCCGCTCTATGACGTGCTCGCCACCGCCGTCTACCAAGGCCTCAGCCGCAAGCTGGCGATGCGCTACGGCGGCGAGTACCGGCCGCGCTACCTGCGCGGCCGCCATCTCGAGCGCCTGGCGGCCCAGCTGGCGGTGCGCAGCTCGCTGGTGCGACAGCGGGCCCTGGCGGTCATCGAGGCGACGCTCGGAAGCACCGATGCCGCACGGGCGCAGCTGCCGGCCAGGTTCGGCGAGGCCGGCGTGATCGACGCGATCCTGGCCCTGCTGCGGGAACGCTCGGAGCGGCTGCGCGCGGCGGCGGGGGGATGTAGGCACCGAATCGCGAATCTTAGGAGAGAGTTTCTTGACGAATACACCGTCGTACGCATAGAGTTGAGTAATCGGGGACAGGGCTTACTCGATTCTTGGGAGGTGTTTAGATGGACTACGACGCGGCGCTGATGGAGAGGATTGCGCGGCGGTTTCGGCGGGAGATGTGGGAGTCGGTGGTGCCGGACGCGGTAACGGAATCCGGTGTGGAGGTGCGGGAGTTCGGCGCGGTCCAGGCAACCGCTTTCGGCGACCTGCCTGAAGCGCACAGCCTCAATCACATCCAGGGCGCGGCTGAGCCCGGAGCGATCGAGGATGGCTCCCTGGCTCAGGCGATCGAATGGATGCGGTCGATGGAAGTCGACTACCGGGTGCCGGTCGCGGCCTGCCGGCCCGGGGCAGCCGAGGCGAAAGCCTGGCTGGGTGCCCGCGGCTACGAGCGCGGCGGCGACTTGCTCAAGCTCGTACGTGACGGGTCGCCGCCCGATATGCCCGAGGATCCCAGCGTCTGGATCTACGAGCTCGGCGAGTCGGACATCGACGGCGAAGGGCTGAGCATGATCGCCGCCGAAGTGCTCGAGCTGCCGTTGCTCGCCGAGACCCTGCTCTTCTCGCTGCCTCACCTGGAGCACTGGCGCTGCTACACCGCCGCTCGGGACCCGGAGGAGGGGATCGTTGCGACCGGCACGATGATGATCTGCGACGGCGTTGCCCAGCTGGGGCCCGGCACCACGCGTGAGCACGCTCGCGGGCACGGTTGCAACACGGCGTTGCTGCGCCGCCTCCTGCTCGACGCCTCCGAGGCGGGCTGCCACACGGTCTTCGTCGAGCTCGGCGAATGCGACGCGGATCAGCTCCAGGCTGCCTGTCGCAACCTCTACCGGGCAGGCTTCCAGGGAGCCTACGAGAGCCACACCTGGCAGCGACCGGCGCTGCATCCGGCGGCGGGGGTCCACTAGGCGGCGCCGTCCCGTGGGAGGGCAGGGGGGAGAGCTTGGCTTAGCTCAGCCCTTAGTCCCATGTGCGCTTGAGCCGACACGCGAGGAATGAGATGCGGCTATACGGAATCACCACCTCCGATGTCGAAGTGGTTGCGGCGATTCCCGTCCGAGTGCAAAGGGATGAATCTGGCAATGTGCGCCTATCTGGACTTGACGGCAAGGGCCGTGCGATCATTGTGGTGGTGGCTCGCGATGACGCGACCTTCGTGATAACCACCTTCCCCGATGACTGAAATGCACGCCGATTACGACAGCAATGCCAACGCGGTGTCGCTCTCCCTGGGCAGCACCGGTACAGCCCAAAGCGCGGACCAGGTTCACCCACGGGCCATTGTTGCCCTTCGCCACGGCAAGCCGATCGAGGTGCAACTGCTGTATCCCGAGCTTGGCATCGAGGACGCTCTGCTGGCAGTCGCGGAGCGTTACAAGCTTGACGCCGAGGCCCTGATCGCCGCCGCACACGCCGCCGTGTCGGTGCCCGACCGGGCTGTGATGCTTGACATAGCCGCTGCGTAGGGGAGGAGCCTTACCTCAGTTGCCGACGGGCGCCGCCGCAGCCTCGGCGTCGTCCTCGTCGGGATCGGACTCGGGCGGCAGCTCACCGCCGCGGTCGGTGCCGGCGATCAGCTCGTCCGGCGCCGAGTCGGCGGGGATGAAGCCGGACTTCATGCCGAAGTAGACGGCCTGGGGGTGGTGGGCGACGATCGCCACCGTCGACTGCTCGGGCATCACCGCGTAGCCGCCGGAGAGGGTCATGCCGATCTGTTCGAGATCGAGCAGGCGCCAGACCTTCTCGTGCTCGGACTGGTCGGGGCAGGCCGGATAGCCCCAGGAGTAGCGGCGGCCCTGGCCGGCGCCGATGCCGAGGCCGCGGCGGACGTCGGCGTGCAGCCACTCGGCCAGGCCCTCGGCCGACTGCACCCCGAGCCCGTGGACGTAGAGCTGTTCGGCGAACTCCCCTTCGCGCTCGAGCCGTTCGATCAGCTCGGTCACCTCGGGGCCGACGGTGACGCCCTGCAGCGCGACCACGTCGCGTTCGCCCGAGTCCAGCGGACGGTAGAAGTCGGCCAGGCAGATGCGGTCGTGCTTGGGCTGGCGCGGGAAGACCAGGCGCTCCAGCTCCCGCTCCGGGTCCTCGGGGTCGAAGACGACCAGCTCGTTGCCGTCGGCGTTGCAGGGGAAGTAGCCGAGCCGCGCCCGCGGCCGCAGGTAGTCCTGCTCGCGCCACATCCGCTCCAGCCGCGGCGCGAAGCCCTCCTCCTCGTCGGTCCCCTCGACCAGTTCGCGCCAGGCCTCGCCCTTGACGCCGCGACCGCCCCAGTGCAGCTTGAAGAGGACGTGGCGGTCGAGGTGGGGGTAGACGTCGTCGAGGTCGATCGGGACCTCGCGCACGCCCCAGAAGGGCGGCTTGGGGATCGGCGCGTCGGTGCGGGCGCCGGAGCGGACGCTGTCGTCGGTCACGGGCGGCGAGTCGTCAACTACTACCGGCTTCTCGCGCAGCTGCTTGGCCTCGGCGCGGATCCGCTCGACCAGCGCCGCCCGCGCCTCCTCGTCGACCAGCGCGTCCATCGTGTCCAGGCCCTGGAAGGCGTCCTTGCAGTAGAAGACACCGGGCTCGTAGACCTCGTCGGATTCCCTCCCCTTGGGGTAGAGCGTGCGGCGGCCGAAGTCGCGGTTGATCGCGGCGCCGCCGATCAGCACCGGGAACTCGAGCCCGCGCTGGTGCAGCTCCTGGATGCAGGTCGGCATCTGCTTCGAGGTCGAGACCAGCAGGGCGGAGAGGCCGATCGCGTCGGCCTCGTTCTCCACCGCGGCCTCGATGATCGTCTCCACCGGGACCTGCTTGCCGAGGTCGATCACGGTGTAGCCGTTGTTGGTGAGGATCGTGTTGACGAGCGACTTGCCGATGTCGTGGACGTCGCCGAAGACGGTCGCGATCACGACCTTGCCCTTGGTGTGGCCGTCGATCCGGTCCAGGTGGTTCTCCAGCTGGGCGACTGCGCGCTTCATCACTTCGGCCGACTGCAGGACGAAGGGCAGGATCAGTTCGCCGGCGCCGAATTTGTCGCCGACCTCCTTCATCGCCGGCAGCAGCACCTCGTTCAGGGTCGGGACGGCGCCGATCTTCTCGACCGAGCGCTCGATCCAGTCCTCGACCCCGTCCTTCTTGCGGCGCAGGATGTGCCAGTGCAGGGCCTCCTCGGGCTCCATCCCCGCGGTCGGGTCGGCGACCTCCGCCTCGGCCTCCTCGCCCTGGGACTCGAAGTGGGCGATGAAGCGCTCCAGCGCGTCCTCGCGGCGGTTGAAGACGAGGTCGTCGGTCAGCTCGCGCTCTTCGTCGGAGATCTCGCTGTAGGGGGTGATGTGGTTCGGGTTGACCATCGCCAGGTCGAGCCCGGCCTCGACGCAGTGGTGCAGGAAGACCGAGTTGAGGACGGCGCGCGGCCGCGGCGAGATGCCGAAGGAGACGTTGGAGACGCCGAGCGAGGTCTTGACCCCGGGGATCTCGGCCTTGATCCGGCGGATCCCCTCGATCGTCTCCACCGCCGAGGGCTTCCACTCCTCGTCGCCGGTGGTCAGGGTGAAGGTGAGGGCGTCGAAGATCAGCGCCTCGGGATCGAGGCCGTGCTCGCCGCAGGCGATGTCGCGCAGCCGTTCGGCGATCTCGACCTTGCGCTGTGCCGTCTTCGCCATCCCGACCTCGTCGATCGTCAGCGCGATCAGCGCCGCTCCGTGCGCCTTTGCCAGCGGGATCACCGTGTCGGCCTTGTCGCGGCCGGCCTCGAGGTTGATCGAGTTGACGATCGCCCGGCCGGGGATCGACTCCAGCGCCGCCTTCAGCACCTCCGGTTCGGTCGAGTCGACCTGGACCGGCGCCGGCTGGGTCAGGGAGACGCGCTTCACGACCGCCGCCATCTGCTCGTCCTCGTCGGAGCGCTCGGTCAGCGCCACGCAGACGTCGAGCACGTGGGCGCCGCCTTCGACCTGGTCTTCGGCGACCTGGACGAGGCCGTCGTAGTCGTCGGCGAGCAGCAGCTCCTTGGCCTTGCGCGAGCCCTGCGAGTTGACCCGCTCGCCGACCAGGGTCGGGCGCGGCTCCTGCACGAGTGGGGTGGAGGTCATCATCGAGGAGACCTCGATCGGACCCGGCGCCGGGCGCTCGCCGGGCCTGTGCCCGCCGACCCGCTCGCGGATCGCGGCGATGTGCTCCGGGGTCGTGCCGCAGCAGCCGCCGACGATGCCGACGCCGTAGCGCTCGACGAACTCGCCCAGCGTCGCCGCCAGGGGCTCGGGCTTTTCGGGGAAGATCGTCTCGCCGTCGGGCCCCTGCAGGGGCAGGCCGGCGTTGGGGATGCAGTGGACCGGCAGCGGGCTGGTCTCGCCGAGGAAGCGGATCGCCTCGCGCATGTCCTCGGGGCCGGTCGAGCAGTTGAGCCCGATCACGTCGACGTCGAGCGCCCGCAGCGTCGTCAGCACCGCCTGGATGTCGGTCCCGAGCAGCATCTTGCCGCCGTTGGGGAGAAGCGAGACGCTGCACTGGATCGGCAGCGTGCGGCCGGTCTGGGCGAAGGCCTCGCGGGCGCCGAAGATCGCCGCCTTGACCTCGAGGATGTCCTGCGCGGTCTCGACGATGATCAGGTCGGCGCCGCCTTCGACCAGGCCCCGCGCCTGTTCGGCGAAGACCTCGGCCAGGGTGGCGAAGGAGATGTCGCCCAGGGTCGGGTCGGTCGAGGCCGGCAGGAACCCGGTCGGCCCGATCGAGCCGGCGACGAAGCGCTCCTCGCCCGCCGCCTTGCGGGCGATTTCGGCCGCCTTGACGTTGATCTCCAGCGTGTGCTCGCCCAGGCCCCACTCTTCGAGCTTCAGCCGCGAGCCCTGGAAGGTGTCGGTCTCGACCACCTCGGCGCCGGCCTCCAGCATCGAGCTGTGGACGCCCTCGATCACGTCGGGGCGATTCAGCACCAGCGCCTCGTGGCATTTGCCCTGCAGCCCGCCGTAGTCCTCCTGGGTCAGCTCGAACTGCTCCAGGGTCGCGCCCATGCCGCCGTCGAAGACGACGACGCGCTCCTTGGTAGCGGCTATGAAATCCCGCTCGGACATGGACCTCAAGAGGCTACCGGGGGTAGGTGGTCACCCCCTGCCCGGCGCCGGTTCAGCGCGGACCGAAGCGGGGGCGGCGCCAGTTCATGCTCCCGTAGCCGGGGACGAAGCCGGCCCGCAGGAGGTTGCGCCTGGCGGCCGCCGAGCTCTCGGAGCCGTCTTCCTCGAGCTCGGTGAAGATCGTGCCGCAGCCGGCCTCGGCGGCGGCGAGGATCCGCTCACGCAGCAGGATCTGGTTGCAGCCGCGCTTCCGCGAGCGTCCTCGACGGTCGCATCGAGGCCGAGCCAGGCGATGCCGTCGTTCAGCAGCATCGAGCCGAAGGAGACGATATTGCCTTCCAGCTCGACCGTGTAGGTGCGCCAGTGCTCCTGGATCGGCAGCGAGAAGAGCAGGCTCCCAGCCGGCGAGGGCAGGCCCAGCGCGTCCGCGGCGTCGAGGGCCATCGTCTCGCCGGCGGCCTCCTCCTGGCCGATATCCCAGACTTTGATCGCCGGGTCACCCGTCCGGTTCGGCGGGTGAGGCGTCGCGGACGTACTTCAGCAGGCCCCGACCCTGCTCGAACCCCTCGTGGTTGAGGAAGCCCTCGGCCAGGGCCGTGCCCGGCCGGCCGCGCGCCACCGGTACCCGGTAGTCGACGCCGAACCTGTCCATCCAGGCGATCGCGGCGGCGAGGTGGCCGTCCTCGACGGCCCCCGGCTCGGCCGCCCCGAGCACGAGGTTGAGAATCTGAGCGTCGGGCAGGGCCTCGAACACGGTCGCCTGAATCGGCCCGAAGCATTCTTCCTCGATCCCGCACTCGATGATCGCGTCCTCGCACACAGTCCGCCACATGTCGGCCCGACATGTCTTCACTGTGAGCTCCAGCGTCGCCGTGTCGTACTTCATCGCGCTCCCATCTCCCAAAGGTTGCGAATCTCTAGTTCGAGATTCCGACCTTATGAGAAGTGCGCGTATTTATCAAGGAACTTCTCGATATTTTGCGGGTACCGGTGCCTACCGGCGCAGACCGAGGCGGCGCTTGAGGTCACGGGCGTTGACGGCCTGCGCGATCCGCTCGACCAGACCGCGACGGCCCTTGGTGTAGGGGTACCACGTCGGTTCGCGCTTGCCGCCGACGCGGGTCGCCACGATCGACGCGGGCCGGCAGTACTTCTTGATCCCGTACTCGCCGTGCCGGAAGCCGATTCCGGACTCCTTCCAGCCGCCCATCGGCACGTCCATCGCCAGGTAGTTGACGATCACGTCGTTGACGTTGACGGCACCCGCCTCGATCCGCCGAGCGACCTGTTCCGCCCGCTCCTTCTCGCCGAAGACCGAGCCGGCGAGCCCGTAGCGGGTGTCGTTGGCGAGGCGCAGGGCCTCCTCGGAGTCGCGCACCTTCATCACCCCGACTACGGGGCCGAAGGTCTCGTCGCGCATCACCTTCATCGAGTGATCGACGTCGACCAGGACGGTCGGCTCGAAGTAGTCGCCGGGCCCATCGACGACCTTGCCGCCGACCAGCGCCCGGGCGCCGTTGGCGAGGGCGTCGTTGACGTGGTCCTCGACCACCGCGATCTGGTTCGGCGAGGTCATCGCGCCGACGTCTTTGCCGAAATTGCGCCCGTCGGGCCCCTGGCTCAGCTTGCCCACCTCCGCCGTCAGCTTGGCGACGAACTCGTCGTAAGCCGGCTCCTCGACGTAGATCCGCTCGACCGAGAGGCAGACCTGGCCGGAGTTGTACATCCCTCCCCAGGTGGCGGCGTTGGCGGCGCGGTCGATGTCGGCGTCGGAGAGGACGATCATCGGGTCCTTGCCGCCGAGCTCGAGACTGACCGGGGTCAGGGTGTCGGCCGCTCGCGCCATCACCTTGCGGCCGGTCCGGTCGGAGCCGGTGAACTGGATGAAGTCGACGTTGTCGATCAGGGCGCCGCCGGCCTCGCCGGTCCCGTGCACGCAGTCGAAGACGTCGGGCCCACCGATCTCCTGCTTCCAGGCCTCGATCACCTCGGAGATTCCCAGCGGCGTGAACTCGGAAGGCTTGACGACCACGGCGGCGCCGGCCTGGAGCGCCGGGATCGCATCGCCGAGCGCCAGCGCCAGCGGGAAGTTCCAGGGGCTGATGACGCCGACCACCGGATACGGCCGGTAGAGGACGCTGAGCTTCTTGGCCGCCATCAGCGGCGAGTGGGGGCGGACGCTTTCCTCGCCGATGAACTTCGCCGCCTTCTTCCCGTAGAAGTTGATCAGGTCGGTCAGGTAGATGCTCTCGGCCGCCGTGTCGCCGCGGACCTTGCCGGTCTCGGCCTGCATCGTGTCGGCGACTCGCTCGGAGTTGTCGAGCAGCCAGTCACGCAGCTTGCCCAGCCAGTGGTAGCGCCCCTCGATCCCCATCGCCTCCCACTCGGCCTGGTTGGCGCGGACCCGGGCGACGGTCTCGGCGACGGCCTGGGGCGAGTCGACGTCGATCGTCGCGATCGGCTCCCCGGTCGCGGGGTTGTGGACCTCGATCCGCTCCGCGGATGGCGTCCCGGCGCCGTTCTCTACCCCGGTTGCCTCGGTGCTCGTCTCGGCGGTGCCGCTCTCCACTGGGTACTCCCTTCGTCGACCCTTGGCTGGTCAGCCAACTGTACCCGGCTCAGGCTCGCGCGAGCAAGAATCGTCGCGGGTCCGCGGCGCGGACGGGCCCTCAGCTGCCAATCAGGTGACGACGACGGTGATCATCGCCGCGATCAAGGTCAGGATGAGCGTGTCGAACCGGCGATTGATCGCCGCAATGGCCTTGTCAACTTTGTCGAAGCCTTCGCGCATCTCCGAGCGCACGGTCTTGATCTCGGCCTGCAGTTCCTTGCGGGTGGCGAGGTGGCTCATCTCGCCCCGGAGTTCTTTGTTGTCGACGCGCAGCGCGGCGATGTCTTCGTGGACCTCGGTGAAGCGAGCATCCACCTGGGCGAAGCGAGCATCCACCTGGGCGAAGCGAGCATCCACCTGGGCGAACCCGGCGTCCACGCGCTGAACGAGGTCATCCATGCGGTCGTCGGTCCATCTGCTCCTCATCGCCTCCATGTTGGCACTGTAGACAAAACATCGCAGTTTCGTGTTAGCAAACTGCCACAAAAGTGTCATTTTTGGACGAGGCGGAAGACGGGCCCGGAACCCGAGGCGACGTAGAGGCGGTGGGCGCTGTCTTCGCCGAAGGACGTCGGGCTTGCGACCGCGAGGCCGATCCGCCGATCTTCGCCGGCGCGCTCGAGGTGCGGGGCGAGGCTGCGCAGCTGGCCCTCGCAGAGGTCGGCGTAGACGTAGCGCTTATATAGAGCGGGCAGGCTGCGGTCGCGGACGACGTAGCCGCCGATGATCGAGCAGCTGGCGCCGCGGCTGTGGGGGTAGGCGAGAATCGGCTTGACGGTGCCGCCCGGGTCGGGGGTGCTGCCGTTCTCGTCCGCATAGGGGGCGAAGCCCTCGAGCGCGTCCCAGCCGAAGTTGGCGCCGTTCGCCGCCGCGACCGTCGTGTAGTCGAGCTCCTCGAACTGGCTCTGGCCGACGTCGGCGATCGCGATCCGCGGCCGCCCTGCGCTGACGGCGTCGAAGGAGAAGCGGAACGGGTTGCGCAGGCCGTAGCTGTAGATCTCGTCGCGGCCGGCGCGCCCGACGAAGGGATTCGAGGGGGGCACCGAGTAGGGCCGCCCCGCGGCTGGGCGGGGATCGATCCGCAGCAGCTTGCCGAGCAGGGACTCCCTGTTCTGAGCGTTGTTCGGCGGGTCGCCGCCGGCACCGCCGTCGCCGGTGCCGAAGTAGAGGAGGTCGTCGAAGAACTGCAGCTGGCCGCCATTGTGGTTGCTGTTCACCGGGTGCGGTATCCCGATCACCCGGCGCTGGGATCCGGGCGCGGCCCGGGTCGGGCTGCGCCGCTTGAATTCGTCGACGCGGATGTTGCCGGCGCTGTCGTTGTAATAGACGTAGAAGCTCTTGCTGCGGCGGTAGTCGGGCGGGAAGGCGATCGAGAGCAGGCCCTGCTCGCCGCCGTAGGCGATCTCGCCGCTGAGGTCGAGGAAGGGGCGCGAGAGTCGCCGGCCGCCGCTCAGCACGACGACTCGGCCGGGCTGCTCGACCACGAACAGCAGCTTCGGGAACCCCGGCGCGCCGGTGACGTAGACGGGCGCCTCGAACTGGCCGACCTTCTTCAGCGCGACAGCCCGGGCTCCGCCGGGCCTCTCGCTGCGCTCGGGCGGGCTGGCCGAGCCGCAGGCGGGAAGCGCCAGCGCCAACAGGGCGGCGGCGATCGGGACGGAAACCGCGGGCGCCCGGTTCATGGACTCACGCTACCCGCGGGCGGGCCTTGCTATTCGCCGGGCTCGGGGCGCTGGCGCTGGTGCTGCTTTTCGAGCACCTCGCCGCTGTCGGTGACTTCGACGTCGGGCAGGGCGGCGGTGATCTCGGCCACGAACGAGCCGCCCGGGGAGACGCCCCCGGCGGTGCGGGCCTTGGCGCCGGCGCCGAGGCCCGCACCGATGTCGTAGAGAACGGTGTAGCGACCGACCCTGACCGCGCTCAGCTTCCAGACGGCTTCCGTGGTCTTGCCGGGCTTCAGCGGGCCGAAGGAGAAGGTCTTGGCGTTGGCGGTCGATGCACCGCCGGGCTCGGAGGATCCGGCCAGGCGCGGGTAGGTCTGCGCCAGCACCCAGACCGGGCGGTAGGGCTGGGCGAGGCCCGGCTGGGGGTCGCGGATGCCGAAGGGCAGCGAGGAGCTCTTGCCCTCCTCGCCCGCGATCGAGACGGTCACGGTAAGGGCGGGCACCGTCTTCTCGCCGGTGTTGCGGACGCCGATCTGCATCAGCGAGGTCTGCCCCAGGCGCTGTTCGGCCGGGAAGGCGGCCTCGGTCACCCGCACGTCGTAGGTGCCGGCCCGCTCGTTTGCGCCCGAGGAGGATTCCCCACCGCAGGCGGCCAGCAGCGCCGCCACGGCCATGGCGGCAACCCCGGTCGCCATGGCTTGGAGGCGGGTGTGCCGGGCATATCTTCCGGTCCCCCGCAAAGCGGCCGCAACATAGCACGGGGTTTCCCGGTATCCAGGCGCTTTGCGGGGGCTCCGGGCGGGTTAGCCGGATCTCAACACTCGGCTAACGGTTGAGGCTGACCCATCCCATAGACTCCGACCACGAGTGGGGCGTCGCGCAAGTGCGGCGCAGCTCGCCGGAGGAGCAGATGGTCGGATCCGCTGTCAACAGGGCATTCTTGCCCGCCAAGTCGCTGTTCGAAGTGGTGGGGGACATGATGATCCTCACCGCGAGGACGATCGCCTCTGCCGTGAAACCGCCGTACCCGTACGGCGAGGAGTTCATCGGGCAGTTCCTCTTCGCCCTCCAGCTCTGCTGGTTCCCGCTGCTGGTCTCGACCGTCGCCTTCGGCTTCGGCGCCCCCGGCCTGCAGGCCGCCAACTTCCTCTCGCTGTTCGGGGCGCTGGATCGCCTCGGCGGCTTCTTCGTCCTCGCCTCGATCCGCGAGTTCGCGCCCTTCGTCACCGCCGTCGTCGTCGCCGGCGTCGCCGGCACCGCGATCACCGCCGACCTGGGAGCCCGCAAGATCCGCGAGGAGCTCGACGCCCTGCAGGTGCTCGGCGTCGACCCGATCAAGAACCTGGTCGTGCCGCGCTTCTTGGCGCTGATGCTGATCACCGGCCTGCTCGACATCTACGCCCTGGTCTTCGGGATCAGCGGCGGCATCCTCACCGAGATGCTCTACAACCAGCCCCTCGGCGGCTTCTTCGCCACCCTCTTCTCCAACGCCTCGATCACCGATCTGGCCGGCTCGGTGATCAAGTGCACGCTGTTCGGGGCCCTGATCGCCGTCGTCTGCTCGTACAAAGGGATGACCGCGTCCGGTGGCGCGGCCGGCGTCGGCCGCGCCGTCAACGAGGCCGTGGTGATCTCCTTCATGGGCGTCTTCGCGTTCAACTACGTCTTCACCCAGACGATGCTGGCCACCAACCCGGAGCTGCAGACGATCCGATGAATGCCTGGCTCGCAGTCCCCCGCGGCTGGCTCGACTCCCTCGGGGAGATCGCCCGCTTCGGCTCCCGCGTCTCCGGCCTCGTCTACTCCGGCCGCGTCTTCCGCTTCTTCGGCGAGAGCCTGCGCCAGGCCGGCATCCTGATCCTCGGCTCCGCCCTGATCATCTGGGGCCTGGTCTTCACCCTCGGCCTCCAGTGCGGGATCGAGGGTGCCTACCTGCTGCGCGCCCAGGGCGCCCCCGCCTACGCCGGCGTCTTCTCCGCCTGGTGCGACCTGCGCGAGATCATGCCCTACGCCTTCGGCTACATGCTCGCGGCCAAGGTCGGGACCGGGATCGTCGCCGAGCTCGGGGCGATGCGGATCTCCGACGAGATCGACGCGCTCGAGGTGATGGGGGTGCCGCCGGTGACCTTCCTCTGCGCCACCCGGCTGCTCGCCGCCTGGATCTCCTTCCCGTTCATGTACCTGGTCGGGATCGGGATCATGTACCTGGCCAGCTACGTGGCGGTGGTCGAGCAGATCGGCGACGTCTCCTCGGGCGGCTACTTCCTGATCTTCTGGATGTTCCAGAACCCCCCCGACCTGATCTTCAGCTTGACCAAGGGAATGGTGATGGCCACGGCGATCGTGCTGGTCGGCTGTTACTACGGCTACACGGCCTCCGGAGGGCCGGTTGGGGTGGGGACCGCGACGGCGAAGTCGATGGTCCTCAACATCGTCTTAGTCCACATCATCGGGATGCTTGGGACCCTTGTCTTCTGGGGGGCCAACCCGAGAGCACCGATAGGAGGCTGACCGTGTCGATCGACGAGGAGAACCGCATGACCGAGGATTCCGGTCCCTACGTGAGCGAGGACGGCGCGGTGATGGGCCGTGACTTCGTCATCCCCGGTGTCGACCCCAGCGAGCACGATCCCTACCGGTTCCACACCGGCCAGAAACTCGACCATGGCGGCGAGGACGCGATCGAGATCATCGACCTGGTCAAACAGTTCGGTCGCGCCCGCATCCTCAACGGCCTCAATCTCGGCCTGCCGGAAGATCAGGTCTCGATGGTCCTCGGCCCCTCGGGGACCGGCAAGAGCGTGCTGATCAAGCACATCGTCGGCCTGCTCTACCCGGATTCCGGCGACGTCCTCGTCCACGGCGAATCGATCCCGAACATGACCGACGACGAACTCTTCGAGGTGCGCAAAAAGTTCGGCCTGCTGTTCCAGGACGGCGCCCTGTTCGGCTCGATGAACATCTACGACAACACCTGCTTCCCGCTGCGTCAGCACACCGACAAAAGCGAGGAGGAGATCGGCGAGATCGTCAACCGCCGGCTCCGCGAGGTGGGCCTGACCGAGGCCACCTACAAGATGCCGAACGAGCTCTCCGGCGGCATGCGCAAGCGCGCCGGCTTCGCCCGGGCGCTGGTGCTGGAACCGGCGATCGTGATGTTCGACGAGCCCGACTCCGGCCTCGACCCGGTGCGGACGGCGCTGCTCTGCGAGCTGATCCGCGAGGTCCACGCCGAGAACGGCGGCTGCTACCTGGTGATCAGCCACGACCTCAACACCGCGCGCCGGATCGCCGACTTCCTGGCCGTGCTCTGGAACGGCAAGATCGTCGAGTCGGGGCCGAAAGAAGAGCTGTTCGACTCCGAAAACCAGTTCGTGTCCCAGTTCCTCCGGGCCGATGTCACCGGCCCGCTCTCGATGGACTGAGTTGGGCCCGGGTAGGTGGTTCGGCCGCGTCGCGGCGTGGGCCGCGGGGCACGCCCGGACGGTGCTTGCGGTCAGCCTCGTGCTGGCGCTGGCGGCGGCGGTCGGAACGACCCGGATCCCCACCGACGCCGGGGTCGGGACGCTGGTCGACGCCGACACCGCGACCTACCGGGCGACCCAGCAGGTGCGCGACGACTTTGGCGAAGAACCGGTCGTGGTTCTGGCCCGCGGCGACCTGCAGCAGCTGATCCTGACCGAGAACATCTTCCGCCTGCTGCGGCTGGAGGGCTGTCTCGCCGGGAACGTGCCGAAAGGGGCGACGCCGATCCCGGGGCCGTGCGCCGAACTGGCCGAGCTCGACCCGGTCGAGTTCCTCTCCGGGCCGGCCACCTTCCTCAACGAGGCGGTGGTCCAGATCGAGGGCCAGCTGCAGCGCCTGTCGCAGCGGGTCTCGCCGCAGCGGTTCCGTGAATTCCTGCTCTCCGTCGCGACCCGCTACGGGATCACCAGCGCCCCCAGCATCGACAACGAGGAATTCGTCGCCACCGTGGTCTTCGACCTGGCGCGCGCTCGCAGCACGCCGAAGGCCCGCCTCGCCTACCTCTTTCCCAACAGCCGCTCGGCCCAGATCGTGGTGCGGTTGAAGCCGGACCTGAGCGACGCCGAACGAAGCCGGGCGCTGGAGCTGATCGACGCCGCCGTCAACGACACGACGCCGCGCCAGGCCTGCGCGGAGCGCAACGAGCCGGCGCCCTGCTTCCAGCTGAAAGGCGGGAGCTATGTCGTCTCCGGTGCCCCGGTGGTGGTCGACGGGCTGGCGGGGGCGCTGAAGGACGCCCTGCTCGTCCTCTTCGCGGTGGCCCTGGCGGTGATGGCGCTGACCCTGCTCGCCGTCTTCCGCTCCCGCCTGCGGCTGCTGCCGCTGGCGCTCGCCCTGGCCGCCGCCGCGGTCGTCTTCGGCCTGCTCGGGCTCAGCGGCGAGGCCCTGACGATGGCCTCGATCGCGGTGTTGCCGATCCTGATCGGCCTCGCCGTCGACTACGCGATCCAGTTTCAGGCCCGCTACGACGAGGCCGTTGCGGGCGGGGCGGAGGGCATCGAGGCGGCCCGAGCGGCGGCCACGGCCGCCGGCCCGACGATCGCGACCGCCTGCCTGGCGACCGCCGCCGGCTTCCTCGCCCTCCTGCTTTCTCCGACCCCGATGGTCCGCGGCTTCGGCCTGCTCCTGGTCGCCGGCGTCGCGATCTCCTTCCTCCTCGCCCTGACCGCCGGCTTCGCCGCCCTCACCCTGGGCCGGCGGGCCGCAAACGCCCGCATGACGGACGCTTCAGGCCCGTCGGCGGCGGTGGCGTGGGTGAGGGACTGGGCGTTGTGGGCCGCGCTCGAGCATCCGGCTCGCGTGCTCGGGGTGGGGCTGGCGTTTGCCGTGGTCGGCTGGGGAGTGGGGACGCAGATCGAGACCGTGTCCGATATCCGTTCGCTGGCGCCCCAGAACCTGGCCGCGGTCGAGGACCTGAACGAGCTCCAGGACGCCACGGGCGTGTCCGGCCAGCTGGACGTGAGCGTCGAGGCTCCCGACCTGACCGACCCGGCGACGCTCGAATGGATGGCCGCCTTCAAGCAGCGGGTGCTGCGCGCCAACGGGTTCAGCGGCGAAAACCCGAGCTGCCTCGACGCCGACGTCTGCCCGGGGCCGGCGCTCTCGGACTTCGTCACCCGCGGCGGTGGGGAGCTGACCCGCGCCGGCATCGCGGAAACGCTGGCGGCGCTGTCCCCGTACGCCCTGCGGCAGGTCGCCCCGGTGGATCCGGACAAGGGCACGCTCGGCAACCAGGCGCTGCTCTCGTTCGGCATCCGCGCCCAGTCGCTGGAGGACCAGCAGGCGCTGATCGACCGCGTGCGGGCCGAGATCGGCGAGCCCGGCACCGCGGACGGGCCGCCGGCCGGGGTCGAGGTGCAGCTCGCCGGGCTGCCGGTGATCGCCGCCGAATCCGCCACCGACCTCTCCGCCAGCCGCTACTGGCTGACCCTCGCCGGCCTGCTGGCGGTCGCCCTGGTGCTGCTGGCGGTCTACCGCTCGCTGGGCCGGGCCCTGGTGCCGCTGGTGCCGACGGTGCTGGCCAGCGGCTGGGCCTCGCTGGTCCTCTGGCTGACCGGGATCCCACTCAACCCGATGTCCGCCGCCCTGGGCGCGCTGACGATCGCGATCGCGACCGAGTTCGGGGTGATCCTCGCCGGTCGCTTCCACGAGGAGCGCGCCGGCGGGAGCGGGGCGGAGGAGGCGCTGCGGCGAGCCTACGGGCGCACCGGCACCGCCGTGCTCGCCTCCGGGGCGACCGCGATCGCGGGCTTTGCCGTCCTCATCGCCAGCGACATCCAGATGCTGCGGGACTTCGGCTTCGTCACCGTGATCGACCTCGCCGTCGCCCTGGCCGGGGTGATGGTCGTGCTGCCCGCCGCCCTGACCTGGATCGAGCGGCGATGAGGGACCGCTACTCGGTCGCCGTCGGGCTGATCTTCCTCGCCCTGATCGTCGTCGTCACGGTCCAGACCCTGGGCGGTGGCGGCGGCGGCGAGGGAACGCTCGGGCTCGATCGCCAGCCGTCGCACTGGCCGCTGCCGGAGTTCGCGGTACCGGCCCTCGCGGGTGAGCTCGAAGGCGACGCCAACGTCGCCCAGGACGACTGCGAAAGCTCCGCCGTCCCCTGCCCCGAGGACGCTCGCCGTGTCCCGGCGTGCCGGATTCGCGGCGCCGGCGCGATCCGCGTCTGCGACCTCTTCGACCGCCCGCTGGTGATCTCGTTCTGGTTCACCAAGGGGGGGAACTGCGCCGATCAGCAGGACATCGTCGATGCCGTCTACGGGCGTTACCGTGGACGGGTGAACTTCCTCTCGGTGGACGTGCGCGACGACCGCGACAGCGTTCGCGAGCTGGCCCGCCAGCGCGGCTGGCGGCTGCCGGTCGGCTACGACCGCGACGGAGCGGTCGCCAGCCTCTACAAGGTCGGCGGCTGCCCCACCTTCGCCTACGCCTACCCCGGCGGCACGCTGCAGAGCGCCAGCATCGGCGACCTCACCGCCGGCCAGCTCACGGCCCGGGTCGAGCAGCTGCTGGACGCCAGCCAGGCGGCGGAACGGGACCGATGAGCTCCGGCCCGAACGGATCGCCGGCAGGCCCCGACCCGACCCCGAAGCAGGGCTGGGTAGCTCCCCATCTCGCCGGTGAGTTCCCCGGCCTGGGGATCGCCTGGATCGAGGTCGACGCCCGCTCGGGCCGCAGCCCCGAGCCGGTCCGGCGCCGCCTGCGCGATCTCTCCGACCGCTTCTACGGCGCCCACGCGATCCAGATGCGGGAACGGCCGATCCCCTGGTCCTACCGCGTCTTCTACCGCCAGATCGGGCTCGACCCCGACCGCACCCGGACCCCGATCGAGCAGCTGGCCTTCGATCGAATCCACGACGGCGCCTTCAAGAGCCAGGGCCTGCCCGACGACGCGCTGACCGTGGCGATCGCCGAGACCGGGGTCGCCCTGCGGGGCTTCGACGCCGACCGGCTCGAGGGCGATCTCTGCATCCGCGACTCGGCGCCGGGCGAGTCGCTGGCCGGCCGGCCCGGAGAGCTGTCGCGGGGAACCCTGGCGATCGCCGACGGCAAGCGCCCGATCGGGCTCCTGTTCGGGCCCACGGGAGAGGACTACGCGATGGGGCGGGACAGCAGCCGGCTGGCGATCGTCGCGGTCCAGGTCAACGGGGTGCCGCAGATTGCCGTCTCCGAGGCGCTCTGGATGGCCGCGGCGACGCTGCGGTGATCTACACTCGGTCCAGGCCGATGTTGGATCTGCTCGCAAGAGACCGCCCGGTGGCGCTCCACGTCGATGTCGACGAGCGCCTGGCGCGGGTCGAGCTGCGGCGCCAGGTCGGGCATCTCGAGCGCGAGCTCGCGGGCCTGATCGCCGAGGGCTTTGGCCGGGTCGAGATCGACTATCGCGTCGCCGCGGTCTCGGCCGAACCGCGCGTGCTCGATCTCGGCGAGCTGGAGCAGCTGCGTGACGACCTGGCGGAGCGGGTCGCCGAGGCGCGGCTGACCCTGCGTGAGCGCGCCCAGGTCGAGACCGGCAACCATGAGCTGCTGCGCCAGATGCTGGCCTCGCCGGCGAATTTCAAGTGGGTGCGGGTGAGTCGCGAGGACCTCGGTCTGCACGGTTGCGGCCACTGGCACTCCCGCCCCCGCCTTGGCCCGATCGGGATGCTGATGGGCTGGTGGCGGGTCAAGGTCTCATCCGGATGCCCGTTAGCCGGGCGGCTTGCGGCCGTTGAGCAAGAAGCGCAAGGGCAAGCGAACGAAGCGAGCGGCACCGGCTGAGAAGGCGTCTGCCCCGGCGCCGTCGCGTCGCGTCGCCGCCCCCGAGGACCGGCCGCCGGCGCCCTGGGGCTCGTTCCCGCTGGCGGAGCTGGTGATCCTCGGCGGCATCGTCTCCCTGATCGTCGGCGTCGTCGGCCCGAATCCGACCGCGATCGGGGTCGGGGTCGCCATGGCCGGCCTCGGCGGGCTCGAGGTCGCCGCCCGCGAGCACTTCGCCGGCTACCGCTCGCACACGACTCTGCTGGCGGGCGCGGTCTTCGTGCTCACGGTCGGCGCCGTCTTCTACCTCGCCGATCAGATTCTGGCCGTGGCGCTCGGCGCCGGCGCGGTCACTTTCGCGATCGCCTTCTACCTCGCGCGCCGCGCATTCCAGCGCGCCTCCGGAGGCCTCAGCTTCCGGGTCGGCGGAATGCGCGGCTGAGGGCGGTCCTAGGCTGTAACCGCCTCGGGCCCGGCGGAGCGGGAGGCGAGCTCGGTCGAGAGCAGCCGGCGCTGGCGCGAGGTCAGCGTGCCCAGCTGCTTGTTCTCGTTCAGCGAGAGCGGCAGGAGGAATTTGCGAGCCCGGGTGCGGCCCCAGCGGCGCTGGCTGGTCAGCAGCTCGGCGATGGTCATGCTCTCGGTCTCCCAAGGGCACTCGCGGACGACCTCTGACGGGTCCGCGTCCCCCCGGGCTATCGCGCGCTTCAACTCGGCGCGGGCGAGCCGCACCAGGTTGGCTCGTTCGAGTGCCCGCATGTGTTGCGGTGCCTCCACCGGAGATGCGATCGTCGTTGCGGGTGCCGTAGAGGCAGCGTCCACTGGGACTCCTCCCTTCAAGGAATCGGGTTAACTGGGTATCTCGCTGCGACCGAGGGCCACGGGCTTGGGGACCGTGACCCGGGTCGGAACGAGTTCTCAAATTCGTCCACCCCGCCCGGGGCTTTCGGCGAGAAGGCCAAGCTATGCCGTGCGGTAGCAGCCGTCAACAGAGCTGACGGATACGGTCTGCGGGCCGCCCGCTAAGAGCAACAATTTCAGCCCAGTCGAAACCTTGTTCCCAACTGGACAAGCCTGAAACTACCCACGACGGGGGATGTCAAGAAGTCGTTACCGGGGGGTCAGGCCCGCGGAAGCTCCGGGAAGTCCTGGATCACCCGGGCGATGGTCCCGAGGGCGCCGTCGAGATGCTCGCGCTCGTGGGTCGCCATCAGGCTCGTCCGCAGCAGGGCGCCGCCGGGCGGCACCGCCGGGTGGATCGCGACGTTGGTGTAGACGCCGGCGTCGAAGAGGGCCTTCCAGAGCAGTACCGCCTGCCAGTCGTCGCCGACCACGACCGGCACGACCGGGGTGGTGGCGACGGTGCCGTCGGGCAGCTTTCCCGGCTCGATCACCTGCAGGCCGAGGTGCCTGAGCCCTTCGCGCAGGTACTCGGCGTTGGCGAGCAGGGCCTCGAACAGCCGTGGCCCGTCCTCGCGGATCACCCGCAGCGCCGCCAGCGCCGCGCCGACCGCCGCCGGGACCGCCGAGGCGCTGAAGATGAAGGAGCGCGAGGAGACCCGCAGGTACTCGATCACCTCAGCCGGGCCGGCGATGAAGCCGCCGCAGGAGGCGAGGCTCTTGGAGAAGGTGCCCATCCGCAGGTCGACCTGGTCCTCGAGCCCGAAGAGCTCGCAGGCGCCGGCGCCGCGGGCGCCGAGGACGCCCGCCCCGTGCGCCTCGTCGACCATCAGCCGCGCCCCGTAGGCCTTGCAGAGCTCGACGATGCGCGGCAGGTCGCAGACGTCGCCCTCCATCGAGAAGACGCCGTCGACGATGACGAGGACGCCGCCGCCGTCTCCGGTGGCGCGCTGCAGCATCTTCTCCAGCTTGTCCATGCGGTTGTGGCGGAAGGGGCGCAGCTTGGCGCCGGAGAGGCGGCAGCCGTCGAGGATCGAGGCGTGGTCGCCGGAGTCGCAGACGACGGTGTCGCCCGGGCCGAGGATCGTGCCGATGCAGCCGACGTTCGCCTGGTAGCCGGTGGTGAAGACGATTGCGTCCTCGGTCCGCATCCACTCCGCCAGCTCGCGCTCGAGGTCGACGTGCAGGGGGGTGGTGCCGTTGAGCAGGCGCGAGCCGGTGACCCCGGTGCCGTAGGTCTCCAGCGCCTCGCGGGCGGCCTGTTTGACGCGCTCGTCCCCGGTCAGCCCGAGGTAGTTGTTGGAGCCGAGCATGATCGTCTCGCGCCCCTCCATCTCGACCACGGGGCCGGCCTGGGAGGTCAAGAGGCGGAAGTAGGGGAGGAGGTCGTGCTCCTTGGCCGCTTCGAGCTGCTCGAGCCGATCGTGGCTGCGGGCCTTCTCGAAGACGTCGACCGGGGCCTTCGCGGTCTCGCTCATCGACCAGAGTGTAGGTTGCGGCCGCAATGGCGAGCGTGTCGATCCGAGCCGTCCGCGGTGGCCGAGCGCTGAAGCGGTTCGTCGATCTTCCCTACCGGCTGCACGCCGGGACGCCCTGGATCCCGCCGCTGAAACTGGAGCGGCGCGCCTTTCTCAGCCGCCGGCTCAATCCCTACTTCAAGCACGGCGAAGCCGAGTACTTCCTCGCCTGGCGCGACGGCCGCGTCGTCGGCCGGGTCACGGCGCAGATCGACCACGCGTTCAACCAGCACCACGACAATCGCTGGGGGATGTTCGGCTTCCTCGAGCTCGAGGAGGACGCCGAGGTCATGGAGGCGCTGCTCGGCGCGGCCGCCACCTGGTTGCGGGAGCGCGGCTGCGAGCGCATGGTCGGGCCGATGGACTTCTCGGTCAACGAGGAGAGCGGGGTCCTGATCGAGGGATTCGAGCTCGCCCCGATGGTCCGCCAGCCCTGGCACCCGCCTTATTACCAGCGCCTCTGCGAGGCGGCGGGGCTGGAGAAGGCGATGGACCTCTACTCATGGGACCTCGAGATCGGCGATCGCGAGGACATGCTGCCGGTCATGTTCGAGCTCGACGAGCGGGCGCGGGAAGAGCACGGGGTGAGGATCCGCAAGATGTCGCGGCTGCACCTGCGCAGGGAGATGGACCGCTTCGCCGAGATCTACAACGCCGCCTGGGCCGACAACTGGGGCTTCGTCCCCTACGGCAAGGAGGACCTCGACACCTACGCGATCGACATGCAGCTGGCCTTCTCGCGCGAATGGTTCATGGTCGCCGAGAAGGACGGCGAGACGATCGCGATCGCGCTCACCTTCCTCGATCTCAACCAGGTGCTGAAGAAGATGGGCGGCAGGCTGCTGCCGCTCGGCTGGTGGCATTTCCTCAACCGCGGCCGGATCTGCGACCGCGTCCGCGTCGGCTTCCTCGGGGTCAAGCCGGAGTTCCAGCACACCGGCGTCGCCGCGGCCCTGTATGTGGAGCACTTCGACGTCGCCGCAAGGGCCCGGCAGAAAGGTGGCGAGGCGGGCTGGATCCTGGAGACCAATGAGGCGATGAACCGGGGGCTGGAAGCGATGGGGGGGGACATCGTCAAGCGGTACCGGCTCTACGCACGCTCGCTGTAGGACACCGGGTGGGACCCACCTGCGCGAACTGCGGGGAGGCTTGGCGGGTCCCACCCGGTGTCCTCGCCAACGTCCGCAGTTTGCGGTGAGCAGGGGGGAGGCGACCTGGGGTCTCGCTAGAGTCGGTTCGGTGAGCGAGCTCGAATTGGATGGTGAGATCGTGGCTGAGGAAGACGCCGAGCCACGCGACGCGGAACCGGTGCGGGCGCTGCCGCTGCCCTATGCGGAGCCGGCGACGCCGGTCCTGCGCACCGAGGTTCGCAGCGCCGCGATCGCCGCCGCCGGCGGCGTCCTGGCCGGTGCCGCCACCGTCGCCGCCGTGCGCGCGGTCAGCGCCGCCGGCTCGAAGCCTCGCTCCCAGCGCCGGCTCTCGCGCCGCCGCGACCGCTCCAACGTCGTCGCCAGCCGCTCCTTCCTGGTCGACGTCCACCTGCTCGGCCGCTAGCCACCGGCCGATGGGCCTGAAAGTCGCCCAGAGCGCGACATCTCGGCCCGTCGAGCGGGAAGTTCGGCCCGCGTCGCCATACCGGCTGCCGCGGGGGAGCGATGACCGGACCCTGCGGATCGAGGGCGGGGTGGCGGCGCGGCTGCTCCATGCCGAGGGCCGGCCGGTGCTGGTGCGGGCCTGGCAGCCGGCCGCGGAGCGGGTGGTCCTGCGGGCGCAGGCGATCGAGCCGGGAGCGGTGACGTTGCCGATCGCCGGCGCCGGCGGCGACCGGGCGCCGGCGAGTCCGGCTCAGCTCGAGCTGGCGATCGAGCGGATGCGCTTCGTGCTCGGAGTCGACTACGACCTCGGCGACTTCCACCGCCGCTTTCGGCGCGACCCCGTGCTCGGGCCGCTGATCCGGCGGCTGCCCAGCTTCCGCCCCCGGCGCCGGGTCTGGGCCTGGGAGGCCCTGGCCGCGGCGATGATCGGGCAGCTGATCGAGGCCGATCGCGCCGTCCGCATCGAGCGGCGCGTCGTCGGCCGCTGGGGCCCGCGGCTGGGGGAGGGGCGGGAGGCCCTGCGCGACGTCCCCGGAGCGGCGACCATCGCCGGCCGCGCCCCGGCCGAACTGGCCTCGATGGACCTCGCTCCGACCCGGGCGGCGGCGCTGCGGCGGGTCGCCGCCCTCGTCGCCGGCGGTCGCTGCCGGCTCGACTCCCCGGATGCCGACCGGCGGTTGCTGGCGATGCCGCAGGTCGGGCCCTGGACGGTCCAGTGCCTGCGGTTGTTCGGCCGCGGGGACATGGACTCGCTGCCGGCCGGCGACCTTGGCTACATCAAGCTGGTCGGCCGCCTCGCCGGCCTCGGCCGCCGTGCCACCGTCGCCGAGGTGGAGGAGTTCTACGCGCCGTTCGAGCCCTACCGCGGCCTGGCCGCGACGCTGACCCTCGCGGCCCTGCAGCGGACGGTGGCCCAGGGCCGGCCGCTGCGCTTCGCCGCCTGAGAAGACCCGGTGCAGGCGTGCAGGAGTTCGTGCCTGGACGGACGTGCGGTCAAGCGGCTGGACCATCTGTCGATAACGACGCGATGCCGGGCAAAGGGGATAGGAATTGGCCCGACCATGAGGTCAACGAATTTCTCGACCAGATATCGGCGGTCGGGCAGGACTACCGGCGGCTGATCGAGCGACTTCCGGTCATCGTCTACACCTCGGATATCGGCGAGCAGGGGGAGTGGCATTACGTCAGCCCCCAGGTCGAGGAGATCCTCGGCTACACCGCCGAGCAGTTCAAGTCCGACCCCGGGCTCTGGGCCCGGCTGCTGCACCCCGACGATCGCGAGCGGGCACTCGAGCTCGAAACCGAGGACTCCCTCGGCGACCGCAACACGCGCCCGGTCGAGTACCGGATGTGCACCCGCCAGGGCGGCATCGTCTGGATGCTCGACGAGGCGGTGCTGGAGGCCGACGAGAAAGGGATCCCGGTCTGGCACGGCGTCCTCTACGACATCACCGAGCGCAAGCAGGCCGAGCAGGAGCTGCAGCGGGCGCTCGCGCAGCAGGCCGTCGTCGCCAAGCTGGGGGAGCGGGCGCTGCAGGACGGCGACCCCGAGGCGCTGATGCGCGCCGCCACCTCGCTGATCGGTGAAGTCGACGGCATTCACAGCGCCTGCATCTGGGAGCTGGGCCGCGACGGCCGCCGCCTCAACCTTCTTGCCGGCTTGGAGGGCGAGGTGGTCGGTGCCGGCCGCCGTGTCTCGGCCGCCCGCGATTCCCACGCCGGCGCCGCGCTCGACTCCGGCACCCACGCGATCGTCTCCGACTGGGCGAGCGAGCAGCGCTTCACGATGCCGCCGGTGCTGCGCGTCTTCGGCGCCGCCAGCAGCCTGGCGGTGATGATCGACGGCAAGGACCATCCGTTCGGGGTGCTCGACGTCCACGCCACCGAGCCATTTGGACTCACCACCAAGGACGTTCCCTTCGTCCAGGCGGCGGCCAACGTCCTTGCCGACGCGATCGAGCGCCACGCCGCCGACCAGGCCCTGCGCCACCGGGTCCTGCACGACTCCCTGACCGGGCTGCCCAACCGCCTCAGCTTCGTCGACGCGCTCAACGAGGCGCTGAAGCGAGCGACAGTCTCGGGCTCGCCGATCGGGATCCTCTTCCTCGACCTCGACCATTTCAAGCTGATCAACGACAGCCTCGGCCATCACGCCGGCGACGCCCTGCTGCGGGCGGTGGCGCCGCGACTGCGCGCCCACCTGCGGCCGGGAGACATCGTCGCCCGCTTCGGCGGCGACGAGTTCGGCATCCTGATCGACCGCCTCGCCGACGAAGAGGAGGCGGTGGCGATCGCCGACCGCGTCGCAGCTGCCTTCGCCCAGCCCTTCTCGATCGACGGCGTCGAGCACTTCGTCACCGCCAGCATCGGCGTCGCGATCGCCCGCCCGGCCGACCAGCGCGGCGCCAGCGCCGAGATGCTGATCCGCAACGCCGACGCGGCGATGTACCGGGCCAAGGAGGGCGGCCGCGCCCGCTGCGTCCTGTTCGACGCGGCAATGCGGGCCAGCGCGGTGCGCCGGCTCGAGGTCGAACGGGAGCTGCGCCACGCGCTCGAGCGCGAAGAGCTGGCCCTGCACTACCAGCCGGTCGTCAGCCTGCGCTCGGGCGAGATCAGCGGCCTCGAGGCCCTGGTCCGCTGGCAGCACCCGACCCGCGGCCTGCTGGACCCGGCCGAGTTCGTCCCGATCGCCGAGGACAGCGGCCTGATCGAGCCGATCGGTCGCTGGGTCCAGGAGCGCGCCTGCCGCCAGATCCTCGACTGGCATCAGCAGCGTCCCGACGACCGTCCCTTCGACGTCGCCGTCAACCTCTCCGCTCGTCAGGTCGCCCACCGCGACCTGCCCAGCACCGTGGCCGAGATCATCGCCCGCACCGGCATCGACCCGATCCACCTGCGGCTGGAGATCACCGAGAGCGTCCTGGTCGAGGAGTCGGCGACGGCGATCGCCTCGCTGGAAGAGCTGAACGAGATCGGCGTGCGGCTGGTCCTCGACGACTTCGGCACCGGCTATTCCTCGCTCGCCTACCTCAACCGCTTCCCCTTCCACGCGCTGAAGATCGACCGCTCCTTCGTCGACGCGCTCGGGATCGAACAGGAGCGCACGGCGATCGTCGAGGCGATCATCGGCATGGCCCGGGCGCTGTCGCTGGAGGTGATCGCCGAGGGCGTCGAGAACGAGGTCCAGCTGGCGGAGCTGAGCCGGCTGGGCTGCGATTACGCCCAGGGCCACCTCTTCCACGCCGCGATGCCGGCGGCCGACGTCAGCCGGCTGCTGGGCGAAGGCGCGCTCGACTACTCGGGTATCTCGCCCGAGAGATAAGCGTTGCTGAGCAGTTCGCCGGGCTCCGGCAGCGAGGCGATCAGGTCGTTGTCGCGCATCCAGCCGGTGAAGTTGCGCCACGCCTCTGGATCCATGTAGCCATAGGGCTGCCCCGGGGTGCGCGCCGCCAGCAGCGGCAGGGTCGCCTCGACCTCGGCTTCGGTCAGTTTGCGGTCGAGGCCGTTGTTGGCCTCGAGGACGGCATCGGTGGCGGCGTTGGGCCGTTCCACCGCGGCGTCGGTGCCGCGCTCCAGGGCGGCGATGAAGAGGCGGAACCTTTCCGGATCCTCGGCCAGGGCCTCGCGGTTGGCGACCAGGACCAGCTCGTCGTAGGTGGGAACGCCGAGCTGGTCGACCGGGGTGACCACGGGGTCTTTGCCGCGCTGGCGCAGATCGACGCCCTCGACGTTGCGGAAGCCGCCGAGCATCGCCTCGGCGCTGCCGCCGAGCAGGGCCGGCAGCAGGCCGAAGCCGACGTTGACGGTCTTGACGTCGGCGGGGGTGAGCTTGGCGCGTTCGAGGATCGTCGCCAGGAAGGCGTCCTGGTAGGGGATGCCGGCGGTGGCAACGGTCTTGCCGCGCAGGTCGGCGACCCCCTCGATCCCGGATTTCTTCAACCAGATCATCGAGGTCAGCGGCTGGTTCACCAGCGCCGCGATCGCGACCACGTCGAGGCCGTTCTCGTGGGCGAGCGCCACCTCGGGCTCGTAGGAGATCGCCAGGTCTGAGCGCCCGGCGGCGACCAGCTTGATCGGCGCCGCCGGATCGGATGGCGTCTGGACGCTGACGTCGAGGCCCGCTTCGTCGAAGTAGCCCAGCTTCTCCGCCATGTAGATCCCGGCGTGATCGGGGTTGGGGTAGAAGTCGAGCGTCAGCCCGAAGGGCTGGGCTGCGGCCCCTTCGTCCTCCGACTTCTCGCCGCAGGCGGCGAGCCCGAGGGCGAGGGCGAGCAGCGCGATGGCGACGGCGAATGCCGGAATGCGGGGTGGCTTCATGCCCGGTGTTCTATCGCCAAGTGACGACGCGGCGCTCTGCGAGGGCCAGGAGGCCGAAGAGAGAGACCGAGATCGCCGCCAGAACGGTGCTTGCGGCAAACGCTCGCGCGGTCTCCAGCTGCGAGGTGTCCAGGCGGATCAGCCAACCGAGCCCGGAGTCGGCCGCGATCCACTCGCCGAAGACGGCGGCGATGACGGCGACGGCGACGGCGACCTTGACGCCGCTGAACGCATAGGGCAGGGCGGTGGGCGCCTCGACCCGGTGGAAGATCTGCCAGCGAGAGGCGTCGAGGGTGCGCATCAGCTTGATCGCGTCGGGGTCCACCGAGCGCAGCCCGTCGAGGGCGTTGACGGTGATCGGGAAGAAGCAGATCAGCGCCACGATCGCCAGCTTCGGGCCGATCCCGTAGCCGAACCAGACGATCAGGATCGGGGCGATGATGATGGTCGGGATCGCCTGGGTGCCGACCAGCAGCGGGTAGGTGGCGCGGCGCAGGGTCTCCGAGAGATGCAGCAGCACGGCGCAGCCCAATCCGGCGACGAGCGCACAGCCGATGCCGAACACGACCTCGCGCAGGGTCACCCAGGCGTTTTCGGCAAGCAGGGAGCGGTTTTCCCAGAGGGAGTCGGCGATTTCCGCGGGGGATGGGACTAGGAAGGGTTCGAGGCTGAGCGCGTCGGCGATGACGCCGCTGGAGGCCGCGACCTGCCAGGCGCCGATCAGGGCGGCGACGACCAGGCTGGGGAGCAGCCAGGCCTTCATCGCATGCCCGCGTGCAGCGCTCGCATCGCTTCCTCGCGGACGGCGACGAAGGCGGGGTCGGTGACCGCGGCGTCGCGGTCGGGCGCGCGTGGGTGCGGTGCCCGCAGCTCGGCGACGACCCGGGCCGGGCGGGCGGAGAGGACCGCCACCCGGTCGGAGAGGTAGAGCGCCTCCTCGACGTCGTGGCTGACCAGGATCGCGGTGCGCGGAGCGGCGTTCAGCGCCGCCGCCAGCCACTCCTGCATCTCCGCCCGGGTGATCGCGTCGAGCGCGGCGAAGGGCTCGTCGAGCGCCAGCAGCGGCTTGCCGGCGACCAGCGTGCGCAGGAAGGCGACCCGCTGGCGCATCCCCCCCGAGAGCTCGCCCGGGGGCGTCCGCTCGAAGCCGGCGAGGCCGAAGCGCTCGAACAGCGCGGCCGTCTGCCGCCTCGCCTCGGCGCGGCCAAGACCGCGGTTGCGCAGGGCCAGCGCCGCGTTGTCGATCGCCGAGTACCAGGGCAGCAGCAGGTCCCGCTGGGGCATGTAGGCGCAGCGGGAGAGGCGCTCGTCCGCTCGCTCGGCGCCGCCGACGGCGATCCTGCCGCCGCTCGGCTCGCGCAGCCCGCAGACCAGCTCCAGCAGCGTCGACTTGCCGCAGCCCGACGGCCCGACCAGGCCGACCACGCCGCCCGGCTCGAGCTCGAGATCGAGCCGCTCGATCGTTCGCAGCTCGCCGTAGGCGTGCTCGAGGGCGGCGATCGAGACGCCGGCCGCAGGCCTGGGCGCCGTTCCCGGCGACCCTCCGGGGGCCGCAATCTGGGCGATCTCCGCGCTCATGCTGGTATCCTGGCGCACTCCGCGCTCCTGACCAAGAAGGTCAGGAAAGTCGATAAGCACCCCCGCGCGGACTCAAAGGCGGCAATGGACCCGGCAATAGTCATCTTCGGCTTCGGCATCGGAGCAATGGTCGGCATGACCGGCATGGGTGGCGGCACCCTGATGACGCCGCTGCTGATCTTCTTCTTCGGGATCAAGCCGGTGACCGCGATCGGCACCGACATCTTCTACGCGGCGGTGACCAAGACCGTCGGCGGCTGGCGCCACCTGCGGATGGGCACCGTCAACATGAGCCTGGCGCTCTGGCTGGCGGCCGGCAGCGTGCCCGCGGCGGTCACGGGGGTCTGGGCGATCTCCGTCCTGCAGAGCAAGGTCGGCGAAGAGCGCCTCGACTCGATCGTCTACGCATTGCTCGGCGGCACCCTGCTGATGGTCGGGATCATCACCCTGGCGCGGGCGCTGATCCTCAGCGAGCTGATCGAAGAGCGCGACGACTTCGAGCTGAAGCGCCGGCACAAAGTCGCGGCGGTGGCGATCGGCGCCACCACCGGCTTCGTGATCGGCATCACCTCGGCCGGCTCGGGCACGGTGATCGCGATCCTGCTGATCTCCGTCTACCGCCTGACCCCGCGCAGGGTGGTCGGGACCGACGTCTTCCATGCCGCGATCCTGCTCTGGGCCGCCGGCATCGCCCACTGGGTCGGCGGCAACGTCGACTTCATGCTGGCCGGGAACATCCTGCTGGGCTCGATACCGGGAGTGATCGTCGGCTCCCACTACGCCGCGCGGGCGCCGACCTCGTTCCTGCGGACCGCGCTCGGCGTCGTCCTGATCGCCTCCGGGATCGTCACCGTGCAGAAGGGCGACCCCGTCGTCTGGCCGATCGCGGCGGTCGTCGCCGGCATCGGCCTCGGCCTGCTGATCTGGTTCCCGCGCTGGTGGAACCGGCGCCGGCTCGAGCGCGAAGCCAAGCAACTGAGCGACCGCTCCGACGATCTCACGCCCGACGTGATCGGCTGATTGCTTTACTGATCGCATGCGCGTTTCAGCCAAGGCCGACTACGCGGTGCGGGCGGCCGCGGAGCTGGCCGCCGCCGAGGAGGGCCCGATCAAGGGTGGGCGCCTGGCGGAGGCCCAGGACATCCCGCTGCAATTCCTCGAGCACATCCTGCTCGAGCTCAAGCACCAGGGCATCGTCCGCGCCCGCCGCGGCGCCAAGGGCGGCTACTGGCTGGCCAAGCCGGCCGACGAGGTGACCGTCGCCGACATCGTCCGCGCCGTCGAGGGGCCGATCGCCCACGTGCAGTCGACCCCGCCGGAGTCGATCGAGTACCACGGCAACGCCGAGTCCCTGCAGAAGGTCTGGATCGCCGTTCGCGCCAGCCTCCGCACGGTGCTCGAGAACGTCACCCTCGCCGACCTCGTCTCCGGCGACCTGCCCCCGATAGTCGAGGAGCTCACCGCCAATCCCGACGCCTGGGTCGCCAGCACCGGGACCAAGGAAATGGTCACCAAGGGCGACTAGGCCTTGGTCGGGACCAGGTCGAAGTCGGTCCCCAGCCTGAGCTCGCTGTAGCGCCTCACCCAGTCGTCGTTGACGTTGTCGGACTGGCGCTTCATCCGCGGCTCGAACTCGAAGTCGTCGGGTGGGGAGAGGCCGAGCCGCTCGAGCAGGCGCAGGGTGCTGGTCTCGTAGTCGGCGGCGAAGTTCTCGTAGAGGACGAGCACCGGTTTGATCCCGGAGTGCTCGAAGAAGGCGTCCCAGCGCGACTCCTCGATCAGGATCTGCTCGAGCAGGTGCTCGATCGCCCGGTAGTGGAAGCGCAGCTGCGGACGGTGCTCCTCGATGAAGCTGCGGTAGGGAGGGGAGTCGCCGTCGTCGAGCGAGGCCGCCTTGGCGCTGGCCTGGTCCTCGCGCCAGGTCGCGGTCTGCACTGCCTTCCACAGGGAGACCGCCTGCCGCACCTTGTTGGCGCGCACCACCCGGACGAAGGTGAGGTCGGGGAAGACGGTAGGCAGCAGCTCGGCGAGCGGCACCTCGCGGTAGGCGGGCACGTTGCGGAGCAGGCTGACGAAATCCCCGAGATAGCCCCACATCAGCTTGGCGCCGAAGGTGCCGTTGGGCGTGGTGCCGGCCTCGAAGGCCCAATCGAGGTAGCGGTCGTAAGCGGCGCGACTCCACAGCGGCGAGCGCGGGGGCGGCTCGCTGCCGGCGGCGCGCTCGCCGAGGTGATCGCGGATGGAGGGGTCTTCGGCGCCGACGAAGTACTCCTCCGGCCGCCGCGGCCGGCCGCTGCGGCGGAGTGCCTCGAAGTACTCCTCGGGCCGCCCGGCGACGCCGGTTTCCTCGAGCGCGTGGCAGACCAGGGTGCTGCCGCTGCGGGGCGTGGCGCAGACCAGGTAGGAGCGATCTGGTTGCATATCCAGGACTACCCGGACGAGGAGAAAACTCACCAGTGGACGCGGCGCCGAACATCCTCTACATCCACTCCCACGACACCGGTCGCTGCGTCCAGCCCTACGGGTTCCAGGTCCCGACCCCCAACATCCAGCTGCTGGCCGACCAGGGGGTCCTGTTCCGGGAGGCGTTCTGCGCGGCGCCGACCTGCTCCGGCAGCCGGGCCAGCCTGCTGACCGGCCTCCACTGCCACAACAACGGCATGCTCGGGCTCGCCCACCGCGGCTGGGCGCTCAACGACTACCGTCAGCACTGGGTCCACGCCCTGCGCCAGGCCGGCTACCGCTCGACCCTGATCGGCGAGCAGCACATCTCCGTCGACCCCGCCGTGATCGGCTACGACGAGATCGTCCCGGTCGACTCCAACCACGCCGAGTACGTCGCCCCGCTGACGATCGAGGCCCTGCGGGAGGCGCCGGCGCAGCCCTGGTTCATGTCGGTCGGCTTCTTCGAGACCCACCGCGACTTCTTCGCCCCGACCTCGGTCCGCGACACCCTCTACTCGCTGCCGCCGGCCAACCTGCCCGACGTCGTCGCGACCCGCAAGGACATGGCCGCGTTCAAGGCCAGCGCCCGCTCGCTCGACCAGGGGATCGGTGCCGTCCTCCACGCCCTGCACGACTTCGGCCTGGTCGAGAACACGCTGGTGCTCTGCACGACCGACCATGGCATCGCCTTCCCCGGCGCGAAGGCGACCCTCTATGACCGCGGCATCGGGGTGATGATGCTGATGCGCGGCCCCGGCGGGTTCACGGGCGGCAAGGTGGTCGACGCGCCGGTCAGCCACCTCGACGTCTACCCGACCCTCTGCGAGCTCGCCGGCGTGCCGGCGCCGGCGTGGCTGCAGGGCTCCTCGCTGATGCCGCTGGTGCGGGGCGAGACCGAGCGCCTGCACGAGGCGATCTTCGCCGAGACGACCTACCACGCCGCCTACCAGCCCCAGCGGGCGGTCCGCACCGAGCGCTGGAAGTACATCCGCAGGTTCGACGACTACGAGCATCCGGTGCTGGCCAACTGCGACGACAGCGAGAGCAAGCGCCTGCTCGTCGAGGCCGGCTGGGGCGAGCGGGTGGTGGCCCCGGAGCAGCTCTACGACCTCGTTCTCGACCCCGCCGAGGGCGCCAACCTCGCCGCCGACCCGGCCCACGCCGAGGTGCTCGAGGAGCTGCGCGGCCGCCTCGACGCCTGGATGCGCGAAACCGAGGACCCCCTCCTGGACGGGCCGGTGGCGCCCCCACCCGGGGCGCTCGTCAACGAGCAGTGGCAGATCTCACCGGACGACCCTCCGCGCGCGGTGACGGCGGACCTCTCCGCCAAGTAGTCCAGGCATGTCACACCCCCGTGTCGAACATCTTGCGATTGGCGCGCAACCGGTGAACCGATGATCCTTAGCGTCATGGGCTGTGTATCTCTTGATCCCTGGTCCGGATGGTCGCCCGGTTGAACTCAGTTGGCACGCCTGGAATCATGTCCGAAAGCGGCATCCCCACATGTTGGATTCGCTGTTGGACGTGGTGCTGACAATCGAAAACCCCACCTATCGTGAGCCGGACGTAAAGCCCGGACGGGAACGCTTGTTTAAGCGAGGTGGACCACAGGGCTGGATCCGGGTTGTGCTGGAGATCTCGGGGGACTTTGACCAGGTCATCACCGCCTTTTCGCAGGTCACCGATCCAAGGCCAGGGCGTAGCTGATGACTGTCAAGCTGGGAAATCAGGAGTTCGACAGCGTTGTCTACGACGCAGATGGAGATGTTCTCTACCTCCATAAGGGGGATCCGGTTCCTGCGGCGGAAACGGTCCCCACGTCGGATGGCCATGCCGTCAGCTTCGACGATGTGGGTGAGGTGATTGGAATCACGGTCGTCAACTTAAAATGGCTGGTCGAGCGTGATGGTCAAATTACGATCACGATTCCGGGACGGTTTCAAGCCTCGTCCAGTGACCTGCTCCCGGCGCTGACTGGCTAGTCGGCGGCAGGGACGCCGCCGGCGACGACGTTGACGAAGTTCTCCAGGTGGCGGGTGGTCCAGCACTCGAAGGTGCCGTCGCAGTAGCGCTCGTAGGCGGCCATCACCGAGTCGCCGTAATTCCAGTAGAGCCTCGGCTCGGGGTTGAGCCAGAAGAGGCGGCCGGCGCGCTCGGAGACCTGGGCGAAGATCTCGGCGTGGGGCTCACGGCCGTTGGTGCGGGCGTCGCCGAGCACGATCACGGTCGAGCGCGGGTCGAGCTCGTCGGAGATCTCGGTCAGGAACTCGAGCCAGACGCGGCCGTAGTCGGTGTAGCCGGAGACGTCGGCGACGCCGCCCTCGCTGGAGATCCGCTGGGCGACGACGGCGAAGTCGCGCTCGTGCTCGAAGACGTCGGTCACCTCCGAGATCCGCTCGATGAAGACGAAGCTGCGCAGTTTCCGGAACGAGTCGTGGAGGGCGTGGAGGACGGAGAGGAAGAAGACGCTGGCGGAGGTGACCGAGGTGGAGACGTCGCAGAGGACGTAGATCTCCGGCCGCCGCGGGCGCTTCGGTTTGTATTTGAGCCGCAGCGGCACGCCGCCGGTCTCCAGCGAGGCCCGCATCGTCCGCCGCACGTCGACCATGGCGGCCTTGCGGTGGCCGCGCTGCTCGTGTCCGAGCGTCGCCAGCCGCCGCTTCATCTGCGAGACGGCGCGGTGGACCGCGGCGAGGTCCTGGGTCGGGTTGGTCGGCAGGGCGCGGTCGAGCTCGGCCAGGGGGCGGGAGGGGGGAAGGGTCTCGGTGCGCTCGATCAGGTCGCGCTCGAGCTCGCGCCGCAGGTGGCGCTCGAACCCGGTCAGCTGGGCGCGGTCGATCGGCGGCAGCTCCTCGCCGTTCTCGCCGGGCGGCTGGGGGCCCGTCGTAAGTCCCAGGGTGCGGCGGATCCGCTGCACGTCGACCCCGACCACGCCCGAGCCCTCGCCGCGGCCGAAAGCGGCGATCGCCAGCCGCGCCAGGTCCCGCATGCGGTCCTCGTCGGCGGCCGCGATCGCCTCGCGGATCTGCGCCCGCAGCTCGTCCATGTCGAGCCGCTCGCCGCCTTCGCCGCCTTCGCCGGCATCGCCGCCGCTCTCGCCACGCTCGGTTATCTCGCGCTGGATCGCCTCGGCCTCGGCGGCGCGGAAGAAGTAGCGCTCGAACAGCAGCTCGAAGACCCGGCGGTCGTCCTGGGACTTGGCGATCGTCGTCGCCAGTGCCTCGCGAAAATCGGCCTGTGAGGTCCACTCCACCTGTTCCAGCGCGGCAAAGGCATCGAGGATCTCCGAGGTCCCGACCGCAACGCCCTCGCTGCGCAGCTCCTCGCAGAAGCCGAGCAGCTTCGCCGCCAGCCCCGGCGGCCCGGCGTCAGCCTTGGGACCGTAGGGGGTCGGCAAGTTTCACCCCGACCCGCTCGGCGACCAGGTCGATGTCGGTCCGGTGCTTGACGATGATCGACATCGACTGGACGAAGGTCTCGCGGTCGATGTCCTCGGCGCCCATCAGCAGCAGCGTCCGTGCCCAGTCGATCGACTCGGCGATCGAGGGCGGCTTCTTCAGGTCCAGCGCCCGCACCATCTCGATCACCTCGACCAGCCGCCGGGTCAGCGTCTCCGAGAGCTCCGGCACGTGCAGGCGGACGATCTCCATCTCGCGCTCGACCCCCGGGTAGTCGAGCCAGAGGTAGAGGCAGCGCCGCTTCAGCGCCTCGGTCAGCTCGCGCGAGTCGTTCGAGGTGAGGACGACGATCGGCATCGTCGTCGCCGAGACCTGGCCCAGCTCGGGGATCGTGATCTGGAAGTCGGAGAGCAGCTCCAGCAGCATCGCCTCGAACTCCTGGTCGGTCTTGTCGATCTCGTCGATCAGCAGGACCACCGGCTCGGGGCTGGAGATCGCCTGCATCAGCGGCCGCGTCAGCAGGAACTCGTTGCTGAAGATGTCCTCCTGAACGTCGTCCCAGCCAGCCTCGCCGCCGGCCTGGATCCGCAGCAGCTGCTTGCGGTAGTTCCACTCGTACATCGCCTTGGCCTCGTCGAGCCCCTCGTAGCACTGCAGCCGCACCAGCTCGCGGCCGGTGGCGCGTGACAGCGCCTTCGCCAGCTCGGTCTTGCCGACCCCCGCCGGGCCCTCGACCAGGACCGGCTTGCCGAGCTTCTGGGCGAGGAAGGAGACCAGCGCCGCGGGCTCGTCGGCGAGGTAGCCGACCCGCGCCAGCGCTTCCTTCACCTCTGCCACAGAGCCGTTGGCCATGCGGGCGATGATAATCCGCCTCCGTGCTCGACCTCGCTCTGCCCCTCGCCGACCTCTTCCCGCACAGCCCGGGCCCCTACATCGCACTGATGCTCGCGGGCTTCGCGATCGGCATCGTCGGCCACGTGCTCCAGGTCAAATGGCTGGTCGCCTCCGGCATCATCCTGATCTTCCTCGGCGCCCTGCTCTTCCCGCTGGCGGCCAACCTGACGACCGATAACCGGCCACCGCCGATCGAGGAATCCCGCGGCGATTCCGGCGCCTAGGACTACCATCGCCCGATGGGGCACCTCGACGAGGTCGACCTGAGCCTTTCCCTCGGCCGCAAAGAGGAGGAGCGGGAGCTGAGGGCCGCCTGGAAGCGGCTCTCGCAGCTGCGGCTGACCCTCGGCGGGCTGATCGGGAGGAAAGAGCTGGGCCCGCCGCTGTGCGTCGTCTTCGAGGGCTGGGACGCCTCCGGCAAGGGGGGCGCGATCAAGCGACTGACCGCGCCGCTGGACCCGCGCCACGTCCGCGTCGCCCAGTTCGCGGCGCCGAGCCCCGACGAGCTGCGCCATCACTTCCTCCACCGCTTCTGGCCGGCGCTGCCGGGCTGGGGCGGGATGACCGTCTTCGACCGCTCCTGGTACGGCCGGGTGCTGGTCGAGCGGGTCGAGGGGTACGCCGGCGAGGAGGAGTGGCAACGTGCCTACGAGGAGATCGTCTCCTTCGAGCAGGGACTGGCGGACGAGGGCGCGATCGTCGTCAAGCTCTGGCTCCACGTCTCCCCGAAGGAGCAGCTGAAGCGCTTCGAAAGCCGCGCCGCCGACCCGCTCAAGGCCTGGAAGCTGACCCCCGACGACTGGGAGAACCGGGCCAAGCGCAAGGAGTACGAGCAGGCGGTCGAGGAGATGCTCGACCGCACCGACCGCCGCCGTGCCCGCTGGCGGCTGATCCCGGCCGAGTCCAAGCGCTACGCCAGGGTCCAGGTGCTGCGCACGGTCAACGAGGAAATCGAAGCCGGGATGCGGCGCTGGGGGCAGGAGCCGCCGCCGTCGCCCTAGAATCAAAGGCCGATTCCGTCGTCGATTACGAGGAGCCCAATCTCTTGAGCCGTTTCCGCCTTTTCGTGCTGCTCTCGGCACTGACCGCGCTCGCCACCGTCTTTGCCGCCTGCGGCAGCAGCGACAGCAGCAGCGACGATCCGCAGCAGGTCATCGACAGCGCCACCCTCGAAGGGGTGGAAAGCGGCGACGTCGACCTCTCGCTGAAGATCAACTCGGAGGGCAAGGAAGGCGGCGACATCGACGTCAGCCTCTCCGGCCCGTTCCAGGCCAGAGGCAGCAAGGACCTGCCCGAACTGGCGATGACCGCCAGCGCCAAGGGCACGGTGGAAGACGACGACGTCGACTTCGAAGGCGGCCTGACGCTGCTCTCCGACCGCGCCTTCGTCAACTACGAAGGAACCGAGTACGAAGTCGACCCGACCACCTTCGGCTTCGTCAAGTCGGGCTTCGAAGAGGCTCAGCAGCAGGGCGGCTCCGAAGGCAACCCCGCCGACGTCACCGCCTGCCAGGAAGCGGCCACCGGCCTCGAGGTCCGGGACTTCATCGACAACCTGACCAGCGACGGCAGCGCCGACGTCGGCGGCACCAGCACGACCAAAGTCAGCGGCGAACTCGACGTCGGCGGTGCGATCGACGCGATCGTCAAGCTGACCGAAGACCCGGCCTGCAGCACCCAGCTGGAAGCGGCCGGCCCACTGCCGATCGGGGAACTGGAAGAGGCGAAGGGCGAAATCACGAGCGCCGTCAAGAAAGCCCACGTCGACGTCTACGTCGGCGATGACGACATCGTCCGCAAGCTCGCGGCCGAACTGACGATCGAACCGCAGGACACGGCAACGAAAAGGTCGAAATCGACCTCGACCTCACGCTCAGCGGCGTCAACGAGGAACAGGACATCTCCGCTCCCGCGGGCGCAAAGCCGCTCCAAGAGCCTGTTCCTGAAGCTCGGCGTCAACCCGATCGAACTGCTTGAAGCGGGCAGCAGCGGCGAAGGCCTCGGCGGCCTGCTGGAAGGAATCATCGGGGACGACTCCTCCGGCGGCGGTTCGTCCTCCGGCGGCTCGAGCGGCTCCTCCTCCGGCGGCGGCGCCAGCCAGGAGGCCTACCTCGAATGCCTCAAAGGCGCGCAGACGCCCGCTGACCTGCAGCAGTGCGCGAGCATGATCCAGTAGTGGCCGAGCGGCCGCGGCTCGACGCATCGTTTTTCCTCAGCCCGCTCGGCTGGCCCTACCTGCTGGTGCCGCTGATCCCGATCGCGGTTGCGCTCGAGATCGGCGGCGCCCCCGCGACCGCGATCTTCGCCTGCTCGGCGCTGGGCATCATTCCCACGGCGGCGCTGATGGGCCGGGCCACCGAGGAGCTGGCGGCGCGCTCGGGCCCCGGCATCGGCGGCCTGCTCAACGTCACCTTCGGCAACGCGCCGGAGCTGATCATCGCCCTCTTCGCCCTCAACCAGGGCCTGCAGGAGGTGGTCAAGGCCTCGATCGTCGGCTCGATCCTCGGCAACATCCTGCTGGTGCTGGGCGCGGCGATGCTGGCCGGTGGGATCGGCCGCGAGAAGCAGACCTTCAGCCGCACCAGCGCCAGCGTCCAGAGCACGATGCTGATGCTGGCGGCCGCGGCGCTGTTGATGCCGGCGATCTTCGAGCTGGTCGAGGGCCAGGGGCTGCCGAGCCCCGGTGCCGAGTCGATCAACTACGACTCGACGGTCGAGCACCTCTCGCTGGCCGTCGCGATCGTCCTCATCGCCACCTACGTGATCGGCCTCTTCTTCTCGCTGAAGACCCATCGCGCCATCTTCAACCCCGAGTACGAGGAGGAGGACACCTGGGGCTGGTCGACCCGCACCTCGGTCATCGCCCTGGCGGTCGCCGGGGTGCTGGTCGGGCTGATGTCCGAGGTCCTGGTCGGCTCGATCAGCGAGGCCTCGCACTCGATCGGCCTCTCCGAGTTCTTCGTCGGCGTGATCGTCGTCGCGATCGTCGGCAACGCCGCCGAGCACTGGGTCGCGGTCCTGGTCGCGATGAAGAACAAGATGGACCTGGCGGTCAACATCGCGATCGGCTCCAGCGCCCAGATCGCCCTCTTCGTCGCCCCGGTGCTGGTGCTCGCCTCGTTCTTCATCGGTCCCTATCCGCTGGCCCTGGTCTTCAACGGCTTCGAGCTGGGGGCGATCCTGCTGGCGATCCTGATCGCCAACCACGTCACCCAGGACGGCGAGTCGACCTGGTTCGAGGGCGTGCAGCTGCTGGCGGTCTACTTCGTCTTCGGGCTGGCCTTCTATTTCGCGTAGGGGAACCCGGGCTCCCCTCGGGGACGGATAGCCTGCGCCGATGGAAGAAGCCCTCCTTCTGCTTTTCAGCTTTGCCGTGGTGCTGGCCGGGGCGTTGCTGTTCACCAACGCGGTCGAGTGGATCGGCCATCGTCTGAACATCGGCGAGGGGGCGGTGGGCAGCATCCTCGCCGCGGTCGGGACGGCGATGCCGGAGACGCTGATCGCGATCGTCGCCCTGATCAGCGTCAACGAGGGGTCCGAAGACGTCGCGATCGGGGCGATCGTCGGCGCACCCTTCCTGCTCGCCACCCTGGCGATGGGGCTGGTCGGGCTCTTCGCCTACCTCTACCGCGACAAACGCAAGCAGGGGGTCGAGCTGGAGGTGCACAGGCCGACGCTGGAGCGCGACCTGATCTTCTTCCTCGTCCTCTTCGCGCTCGGGGGGCTGCTCGCCTGGGGCCCGCCGGCGCCGGTCCGGATCACGGTCGGGATCGGCTTCCTGATCGCCTACGTGCTCTACATACGCCTGACCCTGCGGGGCGGCGGCGAGGTCCAGGGAGAGGAGACGCTCAACCCGCTGATCTTCGAGCGCCGCAGCGAGCGCCGCGAAGATCCCGCGCTCGCGCTCTGCGTGATCCAGCTCCTGGTCGGCCTCGGGGCGATGGTCGGCGGCGCCCACCTCTTCGTCGAGGAGCTGCTCCACATCGCCGACAGCGTCGGGGTCGAGGCGCTGGTGCTGGCGCTGATCCTGGCGCCGCTGGCGACCGAGCTGCCGGAGAAGGTCAACAGCTTCTTCTGGGTGCGGGAAGGCAAGGACGCCCTCGCCCTCGGCAACATCACCGGCGCGATGGTCTTCCAGTCGATGATCCCGGTCGGGATCGGGATGATCTTCACCGACTGGGACCTGAGCGCCAACGCGGTGCTCTCGATCGGCCTCGGCCTCGCCGGCGGCGTGCTCGCCTACGAGAGCCTGCACCTCTCCCGCCGCTTCAAGCTGCCCGCCGTGATCGGCTGGTTCGTTCTCTACGCCTGCTTCATCGCGGTAGTGGCCTTCGGCGCCTGAGCGCCCCTGGCGGCGTCCTCGGTCGCTCGCGTGCCGAGCACGCCACGCTCCCTGCGTCCTTGCCAGGAACGCTCAGAGCTCGCCGAGAGCCTTGAGGATCAGCCCGTCGTGCTTTTTCGGCTGAACCTTGGGAAAGACCCGGGCGATCTTGCCCTCGGCGTCGACGATGAAGGTCGAGCGCAGCATGCCCATGTACTTCTTGCCGTACATCGACTTCTCGCCCCAGGCGCCGTAGGCGTCGGCGACCGCATGGTCGGCATCGCCGAGCAGGGTGAAGCCGAGGCCATGTTTGACGTCGAACTTCTTCAGCGCCGCCGGCTCGTCCGGTGAGACCCCGATCACGCGGGCGCCGGCCTGGGCGTACTCGTCGCCGCGGTCGCGGATGCCGCAGGCCTGGGTGGTGCAGCCTGGCGTGTCGGCCCGCGGGTAGAAGTAGAGAACCACCGTCTCGCCGCGCAGGTCCGACAGCTTCACCTCGTTGCCGTCCTGGTCGGGCAGGGTGAAGTCGGGCGCCACGTCCCCCTCGGCCGGCGCCATCAGTCCTCGCGGCCAGGGTCCTGGCCGTCCTCGCCCTCGTCGAGCTCCTCGTCGCCCTGTTCGAGCGCGGTTTCGGAGACCGACCCGGCCAAGCCGGGGTGGTAGTGGGTCTGGAAGGCCTCGAGGACCCGGTCGCGGCCGTCTTCGTCGATCGGGACCTCGTCGGAGATCCGCACCCAGTCGGCTCCCTCGTAGGCCTCCATGTTGAAGACCTCCTGGTCGATCGAGGCCGAGTCGTCGACCACGACCACGACCTCGGTCTGGGGGTTGAAGTAGGTGCCGGGCTGGACCAGCAGCTGCTCGACCTCGTAGAGATTGTCCTCGGCGCCCGCCATTCAGCGCGATCCTATGAAATCGGCGAGCCGGCGCATGGCTACAAGGGTAAACGGCCCATGAGGGCGAGATGATTCGCTAACCTTTGCCCTGGTTGACTGACCAGTCAATCGGCGGAACGCTCGCCCCGGCGGCAGCGCTCCAGACAAGGCTTAACGCACTGACGAAAAGGAGCACCGACCGGTGGTTGACTTCACCCTGACCGACGAGCAGAAGGACCTGCAGGAGCTGGCTCACAGCTTCGCTGAGAAAGACATGCGCAGCGTCGCCGCGGAGTACGACAAGGACGGCAGCTGGCCGCAGGACGTCATCGACAAGGCCTGGGAGGTCGGGTTGCTGAACACCCACGTCGACGAGGCCTACGGCGGCGCCGGCCTCGACTACCTCTCTGGCTGCCTGATCGAGGAGGAGTTCGGCTGGGGCTGCTCCGGCATCGGCACCTCGCTGGCGGCCAACGGCCTCGCCTCGGCTCCGATCAGCCTCGGCGGCTCCGAGGAGACGAAGAAGAAGTACCTCGGGATGCTGACCGAAAGCCCCAAGCTGGCCTCCTTCTGCCTGACCGAGCCGGACGCCGGCTCCGACGTCAGCGGCATGAAGACCAAGGCCGTGAAGAAGGGCGACAAGTACGTCATCAGCGGCTCCAAGTGCTTCATCACCAACGGCACCTACGCCGACTACTTCACGGTCTTCGCCAAGACCGACCCTGAGGCCGGTCACCGTGGGATCAGCGCCTTCGTCGTCGACGCCGACCTCCCCGGGGTCTCCGTCGACAAGAAGGAGGACAAGATGGGCCAGCGGGCGTCCAACACCGCGACCATCTCCTTCGACGAAGTCGAGATCCCGGCCGAGAACCTGCTCGGCGAGGAAAACAAGGGCTTCAAGCTGGCGATGATGACCCTCGACCGGACCCGTCCCGGCGTCTCGGCGATGGCCGTCGGCATCGGCCGCGCGGCGCTCGAGTACGCGACCGACTACTCCAAGGAAAGGGTCCAGTTCGGGGTCCCGATCGCGATGCACCAGGCGATCCAGTTCATGATCGCCGACATGGCGACCAAGGTCGAGGCGGGCCGCCTGCTGGTCTGGAACTCGGCGTTCCTGCTCGACCAGGGCGTGCGCAACAGCAAGGTCTCCTCGATGGCCAAGCGCTTCGCCGCCGACTCGGCGATGGAGATCACCGTCGACGCCGTCCAGGTCTACGGCGGCTACGGCTTCATCAAGGAGTACCCGGTCGAGAAACTGATGCGCGACGCGAAGATCATGCAGCTCTACGAGGGGACCAGCCAGATCCAGCGCCTGGTCATCGCCAAAGAAGTGCTGCTGCCGCGCCAGGTCGACGACGCTCCGGCGCCGGACGCCAAGGCGCAGGCCTCCGAGCAGAGCCAGACCGAGCAGGCAGCCGCTACGGTCTAGCCAATGGACGCCCCCGAACGCGCCGCGGCAGGACGAGCGGCGCGTTCGGAGGTGCGTCGCTCCTCGCACGCGGGCTGGGAGCCCACCGCCGGCCGGGAGGACCCGGTCGCGATCCTCGAGCGCCAGGCCGAGACCCGGGTCCCGGAGCTGGTGCCGATCCGCTACGGGCGGATGGCCGCGTCCCCCTTCGCCTTCTATCGCGGTGCCGCCGCGGTGATGGCCGCCGACCTCGCCCGGACGCCGGTGTCGGGGCTGCGGGTCCAGGTCTGCGGCGACGCCCACCTCTCCAACTTCGGCGCCTTCGCGGCGCCGGACCGCCGTCTCCTCTTCGACCTCAACGACTTCGACGAGTCGCTGCCCGGGCCCTGGGAGTGGGACGTCAAGCGGCTCGCCGCCAGCTTCGCGATCGCCGCCCGCGAAAGTGGCTTCAAACGCAAGCAGCGGGCGGCGGCGGTGCTGACCGCGGCGCGGGCCTACCGCGAGACGATGCGGGAGTTCGCCGGCCGCAGCAACCTCGAGGTCTGGTACGCCCGTTTCGACGTCGAGGAGGCGCTGCAGACGGTCGAGGACGAGAACCCGACCGAGGTGAGCAGGGTCCGCAAGGGCGTCGCCAAGGCGCGCTCCAAGGACAGCCTCAGGGCGCTGGCGAAGCTGACCGAGGTCGTCGACGGCGAGCCGCGGATCCGCAGCGAACCGCCGCTGCTGGTCCCGGCCGAGGAGCTGCTGGCCGACAGCGAAGGCCACGACCTGGGAGAGCTGCTGGCCGGTGTGCTCGAGTCCTATCGCGCCAGCCTGCCGGCCGATCGCCAGCACCTGCTCGACGGCTACCGCCTGCGCCACGTCGCCCGCAAGGTGGTCGGGGTGGGGAGCGTCGGCACCCGCGCCTGGGTGATCCTGCTCACCGGGGCCGACGATTCCGATCCGCTCTTCCTGCAGGCGAAGGAGGCCGAGGCCTCGGTGCTCGAGCCCTACGCCGGCGCCAGCCGCTACAAGAACCATGGCCGGCGTGTGGTCGAGGGCCAGCGGCTGATGCAGGCGGCCAGCGACATCTTTCTCGGCTGGTGCCCGGCGCTGGGGATCGACGGCCGCCAGCGCGACTTCTACGTGCGCCAGCTCTGGGACTGGAAGCGCTCGGCCGAGGTCGAGCGCCTGACCCCGCGCGGGCTCGAGATCTACGCCCGCATGTGTGGCTGGACCCTGGCCCGCGCCCACGCCCGCTCCGGCGACCGCATCGCGATCGCCGCCTACCTCGGCGGCGGCGACGCCTTCGACCAGGCGATCGCCGCCTTCTCCGAGGACTACGCCGACCAGAGCGAGCGCGACCACGCGGCGCTGGTCGCGGCGATCGAGTCCGGTCGCCTCGAGGGCGAAGAGCTCTGAGCGTGGCCCACAAGGCGAGCGCCGGCGCTGCCGGACTGATTCTCATGACCCTCTGCGCGGGGCAGTTCCTGATGATGCTGGACAGCTCCGTGATGAACGTCTCGATCGCCACCGTCGCCAAGGACGTCGGCACCACGGTCACCGGGATCCAGACCGCGATCACCCTCTACACGCTGGTGATGGCCGCGTTCATGATCACCGGCGGCAAGATCGGCCAGATCATCGGCCGCAAGCGCGCCTTCGCGATCGGCTGCGTGATCTACGGCTGCGGCTCGCTGACCACTGCGCTGGCGCCGAACCTGACCGTGCTGCTGATCGGATGGTCGTGCCTGGAGGGCCTCGGCGCGGCGCTGATCCTGCCTGCCATCGTCGCCCTCGTCGCCTCCAATTTCGACCGCGCCGAAAGACCCCGCGCCTACGGCCTGGTCACCGCGGCCGCGGCGATCGCGGTGGCGGTCGGCCCGATCGTCGGCGGGCTCTTCACCACCTACCTCTCCTGGCGCTACGTGTTCGCCGGCGAGGTGGTGCTCGTGGTCGCGATCCTCGTCCTCGCCCGCCGCATCGAGGCCGGCGAGCCGGAGCGGAAGGTGCAGCTGGACCTGGTCGGGACCGCGCTCTCGGCCCTCGGCCTGGGCCTGATCGTGTTCGGCATCCTGCGCTCGGGGACCTGGGGCCTGGTCAAGGCCAGGCCGGACGCGCCCGAATGGATCGGGCTCTCGCCGGTGGTCTGGCTGATGCTCGGCGGCGCCGCGGTGCTCGCGCTCTTCCTCTGGTGGGAGAACCGCCTGGTCGAGCGTGAAGGCGAGCCGCTGGTCGACCCCGCGATCCTGCGCGTCTCGGTCCTGCGCGCCGGGCTCACCTCCTTCTTCTTCCAGTACTTCCTCCAGGGCGGGATGTTCTTCGCGATGCCGCTCTTCCTCTCGATCGCCCTCGGGCTCTCGGCGATCGAAACCGGCGTGCGCCTGCTGCCGCTCTCCTTCACGCTGATCATCGCCGCGGCCGGGATCCCGAAGCTGCTTCCCCGACGTCTCGCCGCGGCGGGTCGTCCGCCTCGGCTTCCTCGCCATGTTCGCCGGGCTGGTGGTGATGGTCGGCGCGCTCGAGGCCGGGGCGGGGCCGGAGATCGTCACCTGGCCGCTGATCCTGGCCGGGCTCGGGATCGGTGCGCTCGCCTCGCAGCTTGGCAGCGTCACCGTCTCCTCGGTCCCGGACGAGCAGAGCGGCGAGGTCGGCGGCCTGCAGAACACGATCACCAATCTCGGCATCTCGGTCGGCACGGCGCTGACCGGCGCGATCGTCATCGCCGCCCTCAGCTCCTCCTTCCTGACCGGGGTCGAGGAAAACCCGGCCGTGCCGGCGACGGTGAAGGCGAGGGCATCGACCGAGCTCTCCGGCGGCATCCCCTTCCTCTCCGATGACCGAACTGGAAGCCGCTCTCGACGAAGCCCGGGTCTCGCCCCGGGCAACCGACGGCATCGTCGAAGAGAACGAAGAAGCGCGCCTGGTCGGACTGCGCACCGCCCTCGCGGTCCTCGCCCTCCTTGCCCTGGTCGGCCTCTTCTTCACCGGGCGCATCCCGACCCGGCAGCCGGCCGCAGCCCCCGAGCCCGCCACGTCCTAACCCCTCCCTCCCCAGCCAAATCACCCCCCAGGGGGGGAGAACCACCTGGGTGGTCGAGCTTTATGGCGGTATGCGAGACAAAGCTCGACCACCGGGGAGGGAGGGGTTGCCGGAGCTCGCCCGGCGCCAGCACGGGGTCGTCTCCATCCGTCAGCTGACTGGGCCGCTGGGCTTTTCTGGGGACTCGGTCTCGCGGGAAGTCAGGGCGGGCAGGCTTCACCGGGTGCACCGAGGCGTCTATGCGGTCGGCTATACCCGGGCTCTCATGGGAGGGATGGTGCCTGGCGGGCGTTCTCGCCTCCGGTCCACATGCCTTGCTCAGCCACCGCTCGGCGGCCTGGCTGCTGGGCGTTTCGAGGCACTCGCCCTTCCCGATTCACGTGACCGGTCCGGTTCGCAGATCCCCACGTCCGCCGGTCGTCCTCCATCACTCGCGGTGTCTCACCGCGGAGGACCGGGCCATGGAGCAGGGGATACCGGTCACGGCGCTCCCACGGACGCTGCTCGACCTCGCCGCCACGGGGAGGTTCGACCGCCTGCAAAGGGCTCTCGAGCGCAGCGAGGAGCTGAAGCTCTTCGACCTGGGCCCGGTCGAGTCCCTTCTCGATCGCACCAGGGGTCATCACGGCTGGGGACGGCTGCGCCGGGCGATCGTCCTCTACCAGCCGGTGCCGTTCACGCGTTCCGGATTCGAGCGACTATTCCTGGCGGCGCTGCTGGCGGATGGCCTGCCTCGTCCGGCGACCAACTACGTGGAGGCGGGCTTCGAGCTCGACGTCTACTGGCCCGAGCATCGTTTCGCGGTCGAACTCGACACCTACGGCACCCACGGTACGCAGGCCTCCTTCGAGCGCGACCGCCTGCGCCAGGAGGACCTGAAGCTGGCGGGAATCGAGATGACGCGTGTCACCGATGTGCGTTTCCATCGCGAACCCGCCGCCGTGCTCGGACGGATGGCCCGGCTGCTCGCCCAGTGTGGCCAGGCCTAGCGCGGGGCGCCGCGCTAGGAACTGCAGCTAACTGGCGACGCCGGCGCGGCTGCGCTGGCGCGCCGCCTTCTGCCTGGCGTTCTTGTCCAGCACCAGCTTGCGCAGGCGCACCGACTCGGGGGTCACTTCGACGCACTCGTCGTCGCGCAGGAACTCCAGCGAGTTCTCCAGCGAGAGCCGGGTCGCGGGGGTCAGGCGGACCAGCAGGTCGGCGCTGGCGGCGCGGACGTTGGTCTGGTGCTTTTCCTTGACGGCGTTGACGTCGAGATCCTCCGAGCGGGCGTTCTCGCCGACGATCATCCCCTCGTAGACCTCCTCGCCGGGGCCGATGAAGAGGGTGCCGCGGTCCTGCAGGCTGAAGAGCGCGAAGCTGGCGGTCTTGCCCTGGCGGTCGGCGACGAGAGCCCCGGTCTGGCGGGTGCGCAGCTCCCCGGCCCAGGGCTCCCAGCGGTCGAAGACGTGGTGGAGGATGCCGGTGCCGCGGGTCTCGGTGAGGAACTCGGTGCGGAAGCCGATCAGGCCGCGGGCCGGGACCAGGTACTCCATCCGCACCCACCCGGTCGAGTGGTTGACCATCTGCTCCAGCCGGCCCTTGCGCCCGGCCAGCAGCTGGGTGACCGCGCCGACGTGCTCCTCGGGGACGTCGATCGCCAGCCGCTCGACCGGCTCGTGGACCTTGCCGTCGACCTCGCGGGTGAGGACGCGGGGCTGGCCGGCGGTCAGCTCGAAGCCTTCGCGGCGCATCAGCTCCAGCAGCACGACCAGCTGCAGCTCGCCGCGCCCCTGGACCTCCCAGGCGTCCGGCCGGTCGGTGTCGAGGACGCGGATCGAGACGTTGCCGATCAGCTCGGCGTCGAGGCGGTCGCGGACCTGGCGCGCGGTCAGCTTGCTGCCCTCTTTGCCTGCCAGCGGCGAGGTGTTGATCCCGAGCACGATCGAGAGCGAAGGCTCGTCGACGGTGATCACCGGCAGCGGCCGCGGATCCTCGGGGTCGGCCAGGGTCTCGCCGATCGTCACCTCTTCCATCCCGGCGACGGCGATCAGTTCGCCCGGGCCCGCCTCTTTGGCCGCGACCCGCTCCAGCGCCTCGGTCACGAAGAGCTCGGAGACCGTCGCCCGGGCGACGCTGCCGTCGGCCTTGCACCAGGCGATCGGCTGGCCGGCGCGGATCGTCCCGTTGCGGACCCGGCAGAGCGCCAGGCGGCCGAGGTAAGGAGAGGCGTCGAGGTTGGTGACGTGGGCCTGCAGCGGCTGGTCGGGCTCGTAGACGGGGGCGGGGATCCGCTCCAGCATCAGGTCGAGCAGGGGGGAGAGGTCGGTTCCCTCGACCCCTTCCTCCAGCGCCGCCCAGCCGGCCTTGGCATTGGTGTAGACGATCGGGAACTCGATCTGGTCGGAGTCGGCGTCGAGGTCCATGAAGAGCTCGTAGACCTCGTCGACGACCTCGGCGATGCGGGCGTCGGGCCGGTCGACCTTGTTGACGACGAGGATCACCGGCAGCTTCGACTCCAGCGCCTTGCGCAGCACGAAGCGGGTCTGGGGCAGCGGCCCCTCGGAGGCGTCGACCAGGAGCAGGACCCCGTCGACCATCGTCAGCGCCCGCTCGACCTCGCCGCCGAAGTCGGCGTGGCCGGGCGTGTCGACGATGTTGAACTTGACCTCGCCGTGGTTGACCGCGGTGTTCTTGGCGAGGATCGTGATCCCCTTCTCCTTCTCGAGGTCCATCGAGTCCATCACCCGCTCGGCGACGTCCTGGCCCTTGCGGAAGGTCCCGGTCTGCCACAGCATCGCGTCGACCAGCGTCGTCTTGCCATGGTCGACATGGGCAATGATCGCGATGTTCCGGAGATCGTCTCGGCGGCTCATGGCACTTCGCATTCCTGTGTCCTCGGTCGCTCATGTGCAGAGCACATTTCGCTCCCTGCGTCCTTGGACTGCTCGGCCATGAACCGCCGAGCAGCCCCCAATAAAAAACGGGACCCACCGTAGCGGGTCCCGTTTTGCTGCTTAAACGTGGTGCGGTGCTACGAAGTCTGCTGGACGCTCGCGGCGGCCGGGCCCTTGGGGCCTTCTTCGGACTCGTAACTCACTTTGGCGCCCTCGGTCAGGGACTTGAAGCCCTCGCCGAGGATGGCGCTGTGATGAACGAAGACGTCCTTCGAGCCGTCGTCGGGCGTAATGAACCCGTAGCCCTTGTCGTCGCTGAACCACTTGACAGTTCCAGTAGGCATGCTTGCCTCCACATAGTGTGCTGCGAACGCGGAGCATGCGGTGAAGCAACGACGCGAGCGCTAGACACAAACTTTGCCGGTCTTTACCGGCCCTAACGCAGGGGACCGTAGCAGGATCTGCGCTGCCGTCGCCCCGATTTGGTCCCCGCGCCATCCGGACACCGGTAGCGTCGTGGCGTGCCTACCGCTCGGAAGAGCGTCCGTCCGTGTTTCAAGAGCTACCCAGCCGTGTCGATACTTCGTTCCAGATGAACCCAGGGCAACCTTTCCGCAGTCACCTGGCGCGGCGGTCTTCGCTCGTCGCCTCGCTGGCGGTCTGCGCGCTGGCGCTGGTGCCGAGCCTGGCTCTGGCGAGATCGAACCCCTCGACCGTCCCGGCGCTCTCGCCCCGCCTTGCCGAGCTGGCCAGCCCCGCGGTGCGCTCGCTGCCCCCGGCGCGGCAGGCGGCACGGCTCGACCTCGCGGCAAGCGGCGCGGGCAGCCTGCTTCGCGAAGGCAACCGCGTGCTCGCCGACGTCCGCTTCGGCCGCGCCGCCGCCGCGCGGGTCGACGACCTGCGCGGCGCCGGGGCTCGCATCGTTTCCGTCAGCCGCCGTCACCAGACCGTGACCGTGGCGGTCGCCCCCGGCTCCCTGCGGCAGCTGGCCGCGGTCGCTGGGGTGGAGCTGGTCAGCGAGAACCGGGCGCCGCTCGTCTACGGGGCCGGGGCGGCGTCGACCGCGCAGGTCGGGGCGGAGTGCGAAGGGGGGTCGATCCTCTCCGAGGGGATCGCCCAGCTGCACGCGGCCGCGGCCCGCAGCAAATATGACGTGAGCGGCAGCGGGATAACCGTCGGCGTCCTCTCGGACTCCTTCGACCAGGCGACCCACGCGGCCGGCGGCGGCCCGCTGGCGACCCACGCCGCCGACGACGTCGTCAGCGGCGACCTCGCCGGCCCCGCCAACCCCTGTATTGGCCAGGAAGCCGCGGTCGACGTGCTCGACGATTTCCCGGGCGCTCCCGGAGACGAGCCCACCGACGAGGGGCGGGCGATGCTCCAGATCGTCCACGACGTCGCCCCCAACGCCTCGCTCGCCTTCGCCACCGCGTTCGAGAGCGAAACCTCTTTTGCCGAGAACATCGAACGGCTGGCGAAGCCGCTGGGCGAAAGCGGCGCCGCGGCGGACGTGATCGTCGACGACGTCTCCTGGTTCGAAGAGCCGTTCTTCCAGGACGGCCCGATCGCAGCGGCCGTCAACAAAGTCACCGCTGAAGGGGTCGTCTACTTCTCCGCGGCCGGCAACAACAACTTGATCGACTCGATGGGGCAGGAGATCGCCTCCTGGGAGGCGCCGCAGTTCCGAGACTCCGGGACTTGCCCCGCGGCAGTCGCCTCGCTGCCGAAATTCGACGCCAGCCACTGCCTGGACTTCAACCCGGGCGCTGGGGCGGACACGACCTTCGGGATCACAGTCAGCGCCGGGGCCACGCTGAACCTCGACCTCCAGTGGGCGGAGCCGTGGTACGGCGTCACCACCGACCTCGATGCCTTCCTGCTCGACCCGAGCGGCGACATCGTCGCCGCCTCCTATGAAGACAACGCTGGAGAACCGGAGGACGGGGCAACTCAGAAACCGGTCGAGTTGCTGCAGTGGAAAAACGCCGGGCCGTCTTCCCAGGTGGTCCGCCTGGCGATCAACCGCTTCGTCGGCGACGATCCCCGGCTCAAGGTGGCATTGCTCCAGAACGGCGCCGGAGTGACGGAAACCGAGTACCCGTCCTCATCTGGTGGCCCGGGCGGAGACGTCGTCGGGCCGACCGTCTTCGGCCACAGCGGCGCCGCCAGCGCGGTCAGCTTGGGCGCGATCAATTTCCAGACCACCGTCCAGCCAGAGCGGTACTCCTCGCGCGGCCCGGTTACCCACTATTTCGCCCCGGTCAACGGGACGACGCCCGCGGCCGCCCTGCCCGCGGCGGAATCCTTCTCCAAGCCCGACCTCGTCGCCACCGACTGCGGGGCCACCACCTTCTTCGCCCGGCTGGAAGGAGGGGAATGGCGCTTCTGCGGCACCTCGGCGGCGGCGCCGCACGCCGCCGGGGTCGCGGCTCTGCAGATCGAGGCCAAACCGGGGGCAACGGTGGCGGAGGTCCGCGGCGCCCAGACCGGGACCGCCAGCCCGATCGCGGGGTTCGGCGCCAACGCCGTCGGCGCCGGCCTGCTCGACGCCGACGCGGCGGTCGCCAGCCTGCTGCCGCCGGCCGTCGTCACGATCACCACGTTCCCCTCGAGCCGGACCGCCGACACCACGCCCAGCTTCGGCTTCCTCGCCGACCCGCCGCCGTCGTCTTTCACCTGTTCCATCGACGGCGCCGCGCCGCAGCCCTGCACGTCGCCTTTCACGCCGCCCGGCCCGCTTGGGGACGGCCCGCACGTCTTCGAGGTCAACGCGATCGAAGCGCCCAGCACCGTCATCGACACTGCCTCCTTCTCGTTCACGGTCGATACCTCGCCTCCGGCGATCGCCCTCACCAAACAGCCCGCGCCGATCTCGGCCAACCCGAATCCCAGCTTCGGCTTCGTCTCCGATGAGCCGGCCTCGTTCGCCTGCTCCGTCGACGGTGCCGCGGCGCAGCCGTGCGGCTCGCCCTACGCTGCCCCCGGACTTTCCGACGGTCCCCATAAGTTCGAGCTGACGGCAAGCGACCAGGTTGGGAACGCCGGCCACGTCGCGGTCGACTTCACGGTCGACACGGTCGCTCCCAAGCTGACCTTCACCGAGCTGCCAGCCGAACCGAGCTCCAACCCGAATCCCAGCTTCGGCTTCGTCTCCAGCGAGCCCGCCACGTTTGCTTGCGTGATCGACACGAGCGCTTCGCGGCCCTGTGCCTCCCCCTTTGCGTCGCCGGGCCCGCTCGGCGACGGGCCCCATGTCCTCGAAGTCGTCGCCACCGATGCCGCGGGCAACGCCGGCCGCGGGACGGCTTCCTTGGCGATCGACACCCGCCGTCCCCAGACCTTCATCGCCCGGCATCCGCGGAAGGTCCTCCTGGTCAGGCGGCCCGGCGTGCGGGCCTCATTTCGCTTCGCCTCCGACGAGCCGGAAGCCACCTTCGTCTGCAGGGTCGACCGCGGCCCGTCGGGGCCGTGTGGCCGCAGGATCTCCCGCCGGTTCGCAGCCGGCAGGCACCTCGTTCAGGTCCGGGCGCGGGACCGCGCCGGCAACGTCGACCGCACCCCGGCGGTCTTCCGCTTCCGCGTCGAGCGGGTCGGCTGAGTCAGGTTCTCAGCTCCGGGAGGCGCCGCGCGCCGCCTGGCGCCGCATCGCCCAGTGGCCGACCGCCAGCAGCGCCAGCAGCGCCGCGGCGCTGCCGAAGACCAGCGGGTCGGTCAGCGAGAGGCCCTCGAGCCGGGTCCCGAAGTAGACCGAGATGGCGGTGATCGGCAGGTAGCCGACGGCGGTCGTCCAGAGGAAGCGCCAGGTCGGCACCCGGGCGGCGCCGGCGGCGTAGGAGACGATGCTGAAGGGCAGGATCGGGATCAGCCGCATCGCCAGCAGCAGGGTCGGGCCGCCGCGCTCGATCATCACCTCGATCCGCTCGAAGCGCTCCTCGCCGAGCCAGCGGTCGAGCAGCGGCCGCGCCACCGAGCCGCCGATCGCGAAGCAGAGCAGCCCCGAGAGCAGCCAGCCGGTCATCGTCAGCGCCAGGGCGGGAAAGAACCCGTAGGCGTAGCCGGCGGCGGCGTCGACGATCTCAGCCGGGAAGAAGACGACGGCGTGGATCAGCGCCAGGCCGAGGATCAGCAGCGGCCCCCAGGCGCCGAGACCGTCGATCTCTTCGCGGACCTCGGCGTGGTCGCCCTGGATGGCGGCGCTGCAGGCGTCCCGAAGCGCCGGCACCGCCAGCACCAGGGCGGCCAGCAGGGCCACGCCCGCCAGGGTGACCCCGATCTCCAGCAGCGGCAGCCGGGGCTTCGCTCTGTCGCCGTCCATCAGGCCTGGCGCAGGCGGTCCGCCAGGCCGGAGTGGCGCTCGCCGCTGTCGTCGCGGCCGACCGCCAGCGCCAGCGCCGCCTGCTCGCCGATCACGACGCAGGCCCGGCGCGCCCGGGTGATCGCCGTGTAGACGAGCGGCCTGGTCAGCATCCGCGCGTGGGAGCGGTGGCAGACCGTGACCACCACCGGCACCTCGCATCCCTGCGCCTTGTGGACCGAGATCGCGTAGGCAAGGCGAAGGTCGGCGGCGTCGTCGTAGGGGATGTCCAGGGCGCCGCCTTCGTCGACGTCGACCGCGAGCACTTCCCGGTCGGGATCGTCCTCGCGGAGGAAGACGATCGAGCCGTTCATCAGTCCCAGGTCATGGGCGTTGCGGGTCTGGATCAGGCGGTCGCCGAGGCGGAAGCGCTCGCCCAGGGCCGGTTTGCCGTCCGGGTTGAGCCGCTCCTGCAGGCGCTCGTTGAGGGCATCGATCCCGACCGCCCCCCGGTACATCGGCGCCAGCACCTGGACGCCGCGGATCGGGTCGACGCCGTAGCGACCGGGGGCGCGCTCGGCGACCACCTCGACGACCGTGTCCCGCGCCCGCTCGGGGTTGGCCCGGTCGATGAAGAAGAAGTCGCGCTCCTGGTCGGCTTCCGGCTCGAGGTGGGGCGGGCGGCCCTGGTTGATCTCGTGGGCGGCGGTGATGATCATCGACCTGGCCGCCTGCCGCCAGACCAGGGTCAACCGCACGACCGGGGCCGCCGCCGAGGCGATCAGGTCGCCGAAGGGCTTGCCGGCGCCGATCGGCGGCAGCTGGTCGGCGTCGCCGACGAAGACGATGTGGGTGGACTCGGCCAGCCCGCCCAGCAGCACCTCCATCGTCCGCAGGTTCAGCATCGAGGACTCGTCGACGACGACGAGGTCGGTGGGGAGGGGGTGGCCGGGCTTGAAGGTCGGCTCGCTGCCCGGCGCCCACTCGAGCATGCGGTGGATCGTCTGCGCCTCGTGGCCGCCGGTGGCCTCCTCGAGCCGGCGCGCGGCGCGGCCGGTGGGGGCGCAGAGGGCCACCCGGTAGCCCGCCCGCAGCGCCTCGTCGACGATCGCCTTCGTGCAGATCGTCTTGCCGACGCCGGGCCCGCCGGTGAGGACCGAGATGCGCGAGAGGAAGGTCCCGCGCACGGCCGCCCACTGCTCCTCGGTCAGGCTGCCCTCCTCCTCTTCCTGCTGGGCCGGGGGAGAGTCGCCGGGGTCGTGCTCGAGGTGGGGGGGAGCGGCGAGGCGGGCCTGCAGCGTCGCCGCGACCGCGACCTCGGAGGCCAGCGTGCTCTCGCGGTAGGCGTTGTCCTCCTCGACGACGAGGCCGGGGGCGTCGACTAGGACCTCCGGGTCCGGCACCACCCCGAGCAGCCGCGCGGCCCGCTGGGCCAGCTCCGGCAGGGGCAGGAAGGTGCTGCCACCCTGCTCGGCCTCGGCGAGGGCGAAGTAGGCGGCCGCCTGGGCGCGACGCGAGGACTCCGCCGGCACGTCGCCGGCGAGGGCGATCTTGTCGGCGCGGGCGAAGCCGACCCCGGCGACCTCGGTCAGCCGGTAGGGGTCCTCGTGCAGGACCGCCATCGCCCGGTCGCCGAAGCGGGCGTGGATCGGCGCCGCCAGGTGGGCGAGGCTGTGCGGCGCCAGCTGGACGTGGAGGTCGCGGATCGCCCGGCTGGCGTGCCAGGACTCGACCGCGGCGTCGACTTTTCCCACGCTCATCCCGCCCAGCGAGCCGAAGACGCCACTCGGATTGGCCGCGATCTTCTGCATCACCTCCTCGCCGTGCTCGTCGACCAGCCGCTTCGCCCGCGCCGGTCCGATGTGACGCAGCGAGGTGAGGTAGGCGATCCGTCCCTCGCGGTCTTCGGGGTCCATCGGCATCGCCCGCTCTGCCCGCAGCTGGCGGCCGTAGGTGGAGTGGGTCTGCCAGTCGCCGCTGACTTCGGCCCGGTCGCCCGGGTTGAGGTGGGCGATCGGGCCGACCAGCGGGTGCTTGTCGCGCGACTCCGTGTCGCGCACTTCCAGCACCGCGTAGCCGTCGTCCTCGGCCTTGTAGATGACGCGCAGCACCTCGACCGTGGTGGAGTGATTGCCGCCGTCGGTCTCGAAAAGCGTGTCGCCGTCGCTCACGCTCCAAAGCTAGCCACATTCGAGGCGGCACATCGCGGCTCGGCAGTCGTAGCATCGAGAGATGGACGGATCGTCGGAGCGAAAGCCCCGCGCAGGCGGCCGCGGCCTCTGCGACAGCTGCCGCCACCAGCGGCTCGTCCCCAACACCCGCGGCTCGGTCTTCTCGCTCTGCGAGCGCTCGCGCGAGGAGCCGGCCTACCCGCGCTACCCGCGGCTGCCGGTGCTCAGATGCCCGGGCTTCGAGCCGGGTCCGGATCCGCAGGCTCCCGGGCCGCCCCGATAGCGGCTCCGATCAGGCCGAGGCCGAAGACCAGGGCGGCGAGGCCGACCAGCAGGCCGAGGATCGGGACCAGGGCGGCCAGGCGCAGGATCGCCAGGCCCACGAGGAGGGCGAGCAGGCGCTGGCGCGGCGGCTCCAGGATCCGGCGCCCGAGCGCGTAGGCGGAGGCGAGGTAGGCGACCGCGCCCAGCGGCAGCAGCGCCAGGCCGATGCCGAACGCCAGCGGCAGGCCGAGCAGGGTGATCGCGGCGAGGACGGCGGCCAGCGGCAGCACGATCAGGATCGCGATGCCGATCGCGATCGTCGGGCCGGCCTTCTCCCGCGAGCGGGCCTCGAGCGCGTCGGCGGCGCGGGGGGCGATCAGCAGGAGCAGGGCGCCGAGGACGAGCATGGAGAGGCTGATCGCGAGCCAGACGAGGAAGCCGCCGACCCAGGAGACGAGGCCGCCGACGTCGGGCCAGTCCTGCTTGGTGACGTCGCCGTGGACGCGGGCGTCGGCCGCGACCAGCGGGTGCTCGTCCCCGTACTCGACGTCGCCGGTGACCTCGGCACTGGGGAGCAGCCGGGCGGTGCCGGCGGCGGTGAAGAGATCGCCGTCGATCCGGCCGGAGACGAGTACGTCGCCGTCGAGGACGACGACGTCGCCGTCGACTTCGCCGGCGATCCTGGTGTCGCCGCTGGCGACGAAGACGCCGTCGACGGTCTCCCCCCGCTCAACCGTGACCGCGCCGGAGACGACGACGATCGCGTCTTCGGATTGGCCGCCGACCCCGGCTCCGGCGCTCGCCGCCGTCGGCGCGGCGAGCGCGGTCGCCAGGAGGAGCGCCGCTAGAAGCCAGGGGCGTCGAAGCACACGCCCAGCCTAAGGGCTAACTCTTGACCGTCGGGTCGGGCTCGCCCAGCTTGGTGATGTCCGGCGCCTGGTAGGCCTCGCCTGGGACGCCACCCAGCACGACGACGCGGATGCCCTCGGGGCCGGGCCAGAGCTTCCGCTTCGTCTCCGGGCCGACCCGGGCGATGTGGTCGGGGTCGAGCGGGAAGCGCTCGCCGTCGATCTCGATCTCGCCGCCGCCGCGCATGACCAGGAAGACCTCCTCCTGGTTGTCGTGCGTGTGGTCGTGCTCGGGGTAGTTCTCGTAGCTGGGCGGCATGTCGATGATCTGCATGCCGAACGACTCGACTCCGAGCTCGGCGCGGGCGCGCTTGAAGGCACCGCGGTAGATCGCCTCCATCTCGTCAATCTTCTTCACCTGACTGCTCACTCTGGCTCTCCTCCTCGAATTGGTCCCCAACCGGGTTTGCGCCGGCATCCTAGGCTGCCGGCTCGCCGCCCCTCGATGAACTCAGAAGATGGCGTATTCCCGGGTGAGTGGGAATAGGGACTGGGTCTCGAATAGAAGGGAGAGCAGCGAGCCGTGGATTTCTGCGCCCAGCCGTTTTGCTTCCTGGAAGGCCTTCGATGAATCGCGATCCTCGTAAGGAAGTGTTTCCAGCTCGTAGCGGGCATTCTCGTCGTCCAGCATCGAGATGAAGGCGTCGTAGGCGGCCATCGCCCTAGCCCCCGAGTCCGGTCTGCCCTGATTCAGAAAGCACGAGGAAACGCGGTCGGTTGGCGTCGCCTCGAACTGCTCAGTGAGGAACGGGCCTATTGCAGCGGCCGGCAGCCGATGACATTCGAGGATCGGCAGCAGGCCGCTGGCGAAGAGGAGCGGCCGCGACGTGCGCAGCTTCGCGTTCCGCAGCCCCCATTCCTTGCCGTCACGCTTTCGGTGCTTCGCCTCGAAGTCCACCGCGATCGTGCGCCAGTAGCGGATCACGTCGTTGAGGAGGAAGCGGGGAGGCCGGTAGTCCTTTGCCAGCTCGTGGAGGTAGGCCTCTAAAACCTCAGCCTTCACCCTCGCTGAGACGCTCTCTCCCGCGACCGCCCTGGACTCCAGGAGGAGCAGGAGCCGGCGGGTGAGATTGAGATTGCCGTCGTCCTCGAGGCCGATGGTGCGGAGCTCCTGCGAGAACACCGGCACGCCGAAGATGTCCTCCTTGCCGGGGCGCCTGCCGGTCCCTCCAAGGGCCTCCCAGGTCTCCTCGATGCCAGGCCGTACGTCGTCGCTCCCGCAGGGTGCGCCGTCGACCAGGCACATGAAGTCGTCGTCGCTGCCGGCCGTGACCTCGAGTCGACCCCACGAGCCCATGAGGACGATCGCCGCATCGGGGTCGATCGGCAGGGTGGCGAGTGCCTGGCGCCTTTCGAGCAGCTGCTCTTCCGTCCGCCGGCGGGCCGCCAGAAGGGCCGGGAACTCAGCCCCGGTGGCCTCCGTGAGCCGAGCTAGCGAACCCGCGGCGCCCAGTGCTTCGGTCTCTCTGCCTCGAGGATCCACGGGACGTCCCTACAGCGGTCGAGAACCGGCTCGAACAGGGATTCATGCGCGGGCAGGACTGGAACGTGCCTGCCGTCGTGCAGCGAGCTCAGGTGCACCTGCCGAAGTCGTGGGCCGAAGCGGTCGAGGAGACCGTGCGCGAGACGCATGCTGGGATCGATCGACCACGCATGGGCGATGTCGAAGCAGAAGCCGGCTTCCGGAAGGCGCTCGAAATAACGAGCCATCTCCTCGACGGTGCGGCCGTCGCGCTTGCGGTTGTCCATGTTCTCGATGACGAGGCGCCTGCCGAGCAGACGGTACGGCCCGGCATCCTCGATCGTGTCGGGATGGGTGACGATCGAGTTGACGGCCAGCGGAAGGGCATCGAGCCAGGCGACCAGGTCGGCCTCTTTCGCCGTCCTCTCCTTGACGGGAGCATGAACGCTGAGGTAGTGGAAGGGCAGCGGGCCAACGTCCCTGAGGAACCTGCGGAGAGCCCCGAACTCCGGCTCGGAAAGGGCGGCAAGCTCCGCCGCGAACGTGGAGGTGGACTTGGCGGCGCCGAGCAGGTCGGGCCACTGGCCGCGCAGCTGGCCGAAATATCCCGTGGAGGCTCCGATCGGGTGGTGGACGGCGAGAGGGCTGCGGAGCGCGGGAACCATTCGCATTCACACTAAACAGGCTCGATCGGCGGGAATGCTCTGTGCTTCTCACCAGAGCGTTGCGACCGGCTCGAACTCGTGCATCGCGCGATCTGCGGTGACCAGGGTCAGGTCATGCTCGAGCGCGGTGGCGACGAGGAACCGGTCGGCAGGATCTTCAGACCCGAACCCGCCGAGGGTCTCGCTGCGAAGCGCGATCCCATGGCTGAAAGGCAGGGCTTTGGTCGCCGAGGAACAGCTCGCTCTGACGGTCGGCGATCGCCGCCTCGGCCTTCTCCGGGATTCGGCCGGGATCGAGGAGGCGCCAAAGCCAGGCGTGGGTGTCGAGCAGCAGCCTCACCCCCTCAGCGCGTCCCACTCATCGGGGGCCGGCAGCGGGGGCAACGAGGTCGCCCCGGACCTCGCCCCTATCCCGCATCGCCCCACGCCAGTCCTCCAGCCGCGCCGACTCGACGGGTACCAGCTGAGCGACGGCCTTGCCCCGCTTCGTGATCAGGATCGGCTCTCCCGACTCCCCGACCTCGTCGAGCAGTCGCAGGCAGGTCTGCTTGAACTTCCCCGCGACGATGACCTTCATGTGCATGAAATTACCATGGACACTAGACATAGCCATCTCTCTCCCGCCTGACATATAGCTCTAAGTCCAGAGGTTTCTCATCTCGCCCCCTCAACGGCGCAGGCCGGCCCTCCCAAGCCACCCGTGCCGACCGTCAAGAACCTTTAAGCGGTATGCAAGCGACTTTCGGGTGAACGTCGACTTGTTTCCCTCCTCTGGCTCTAAAACGGCATTCTAGAGCAGAATAAAGGCCAAATCCATGCCTTTCAGGTGGAGGCGGTGGACAGAGAGAATTGACAAACCGGTCCGTCTGTGTTCTCATTTCAGCGGTCGAGGAGCAATGGGTTGCTTCGAGACAGGAGAAGAGAAACGGCCGCCCGGCCAAGCCAGGGAGCCCGTGCCACAATGGCCGGGTCAGGGCATCGGGAAGGCGGCCACGGGACGAAGGAGAGAGTTACGTGAGACGCCACCCGAAGGCATCGTCGGCGGCACCAAGCACGCGTCAGGCATCCGGCCTCGGCCGCAGCTTCCGTGGAGCCTTCGAGACCCGTGGCGCCTCCCGCGGCTCCAAAGGGAGTGGTGCGCCATCGACCCTCCGTCTCGCCCTGCTCAGCGTCTGCGTCGCAGCCTTCCTGCTCGTCCCCGCCGCCGCCGCTCTCGCTGACGGCGAGGTCGAGGTCACGGCCGCCGGGACCGGCACGGTGACCAGTGATGCGCGTCATGCAGTCGACTTCTTCGGCGGCTTCGTCGAAGAAGTCAACCCGGGTCAGATCAATTGCGACCAAAGTGGCGGACCGATCTGCACCTCGTTCTTCAACGGCAACAACGTCTTCGGCTTTGAGGAAGTAATAGTCACCCTCAAAGGCACCCCGGGCCCTGGTCGTTACCTGGCCGGATGGAATGTCGTAGGCGCGTCGAGTACTTTCGGCTGCGGACCGGGCTCCAGCACTTGTGAAGTCTGGCTTGCCGGCGCGGGGGGCACCGCCGGCGACCCTAAAGTCGAAGCCAAAGTGACGGCCAACTTCGCGCCACTGCCCGACCCGCCGCTGGTCATCACCGGTCCTGCCGGGCCGGGCACGGTGGATTACAACCGGACCCTGCAGGGCGAAGTCAACCCGGGCGGCTTCAAAATCACCGACTGCCACTTCGTGTATGGACCCACGACCGACTATGGCAACAGCGTCCCATGCCAACAGAGCTCGGCGGCGATCGGCGAAGGGTCGAACTACGTCCCTGTCACGGCTGTCACTGAGCCGTTGGACCCGGACACCACCTATCACTACCGCCTGCGCGCCACCGCCCTCGGCGGAACCGGTGAGGGCGACGACCTCACCTTCACCACCGGCTCGGCGGCGTCCGCGGACGGCTGCGCCAACGCCGACATCCGTGCTACCCAGGGGATCCAGGTCAGGCTCCTCCCCGCCTGCATGGCGCTGGAGATGGTCTCGCCGATCGTCAAGGGTCAGCAGCCAATAAGGGACCAAGGCGCCTTCCAGAAGACCTCGCTCTCCTTCGATGGAGAGCACGTCCTCTTCCGCTCCAACGCTGCTTTTGCGGGAACCGAAGGGGTCTTCAACATCAACCAGGGCGACGTATACCTCGCCAGCCGCGACGAGAACGGCTGGACCACGACTCCCACGATTCTGCGCCAGTTCGGGTCGATCGCCGAGCCAGTCGCGTTTGCCCCCGACCTCAGCAGTTGGTTCCAGATTAGTTTTGAAGACAATGAACGGACTCAGGAAAACATCAACAGGGCCTTCCTATCCAGCCTCGACAGAACGGTCAAGCCCTTCTCGCCATTACTGGTGACCACCGAGGAACCGAGGATAGGCGGGAGCTTCGCGGGGGCCTCCGCGGACCTCTCCCACCTCTACATCAAGGTGGGAGGCCAGGGGACCGCCTCCTCGCGGCGCTACTCCGTCGATGATCCGACCCCCACGCCTGGCGAAGGCCCGGTTGGCGAAGTCGCCCGCAACAACACTTACGTCGCCTCGCTTGGCGAGGACGGCCAACCCGACCCCCTGCAGCTGCTCGCCCGCGACCTGGTCGGGAAAGAGTGGGGCGCCAACTGCGGGGCAAGAATCGGAGGCGACGGGAACCCCGATGTCGCACAGGGATACACGGAACAGCGCGTGAACATCCAGGGCGCGATCTCCGAGGACGGCTCGCACGTGTACTTCTCGACGCGTCCATCGCAGCCGGATGGCGCCGCCTGCACTCGCGCCCACAAAATGCGCATCCTCGAGCGCATCGAGACGTCTGCCGGCCCGGTCATCCACGAGCCGGTCGCCTCTGAGTGCGCCTCGGTTCCTCGCGCCTGCCCGGGTATCGCGACCGGCAACATCACCGCCGGCTCCAAAATCGTCACCAACCTCAATCCCGCTTCTCCCGCCGGGACCTTTGCCGTAGGAATGAGCTTCATCAGGATCGACGGCACCGGCGGCATCCCGGTCGGCACCACGATCGCGCAGATCCTCTCGCCGACCGAACTGGAACTGAGCGCGAACGCAACCCAGACCGCAGTGGGTGCTTCGCTGAGGGCAAATGACGGCGAGGACAACTTCCAGGCCGCCTCGGCCGATGGCACCAAGCTCTATTTCACCACCCCCCGCCAGCTCGCCACTTCCGATCTCGACGCCCGGCGCCTCCTGCGGACTCAACCTCGATCAGGCGGCTGGCTGTGACCTCTACCTCTACGAAAAGCTGCCTGGCGGCAATCACAAACTCGTCCAGGTTTCGGCCGGCGATGCGACCAACCCGACGCCGGGCGCCAACGCCAGGGTTCTCAACAACATCGCTGGTATCTCCACCGACGGCTCCCACGTCTACTTCGTCGCCCAGGGCGTGCTGACGACCGCGCCCAACGCGCTCGGAGCCGTCGCCGTGGCAGGCCAGCCGAACCTCTATCTCTACCAACGGGACGCGGCGAACCCGAACGGGCGAACGGCCTTCATCGGCAAACTCGTCTCGGGGGATGCCGGCGAGCTCTGGGGGAGAGAAAAACTCGACGCCTTCGGGGAGAGCTCCGTCTATCCGGTGCCGGCAATGGATGCCGGCGGCGAGGAGATCGGCGGCGACGGCCACATCCTGCTCTTCAAGACCAAAGCGCAGCTGACCCCGGCCGACACCGACGGCCTGAGGCGGGACGTCTACCGCTATGACTCGGAGACCGGCTCGCTGCAGTGCGTCTCCTGCCTGCCCGGGGGCGACAGCGCTGCCGCGGATGTCACCGGTCCAGGAAATGGGGCAGGCCAATTCAATGGCAACCCGCAAGGGCCCGCATTTGCCTCACTCTCCCGCTGGGTCAGCGAGGACGGCGACTCCGTCGTCTTCGAGACCGCCGCGCCCCTGCTGCCCGAAGACGCCAACGGCATCCGGGACGAGTACCTCTGGCGCGAGGGCCAGTTCTATCGCCTGCCCGGGAAGGATATCCCCGACCCCCCGACGATCTCCGCCGACGGCTCCTCGGTGTCCCTCCGCAGGAACGAGCAGATGCTGCCCCAGGACGGCGACACCGTGGCCGACCTCTACGTGCTCCGCGCGGGCGGAGGCTTCCCGATCCCGGCCGTCATACCCCCGTGCGTCGAAGAAGCCTGCCAGGAACCGTTCCGCTCCCAGCCGGCCGGGTCGGCGGCGCCAAGTCAAACGCCGGGCGCGGGCAACCTGCCGCCCAGCCCCGACTGCGGCGCCGCGGCCAAACGCGCCCGCAACCTCTCCCAGCGGGCCAAACAATTGCGCAAGCAGGCGAAACAGGCCAAAGCCCCCGCCCAGGTCAAGCGCCTACGAAGTCAGGCCAGGCGCCTGAGCAAACGCGCCAACGAGCTCAATCGCAACGCCAAACGGTGTAGGCAGGCCAACGGGGGGGCTGGGCGATGAGCCGGCGCCGAGACCGCAGCGAGCCTTCGACCGAGAACAAGGAGAGCGCCAACGTGAGCCCGCTTCGTCCCATCGCCAACCGCAAGCTCCGCCGCGCCAGACGCTCGTTGGGCTTGGCCGCAATCCTGCTCGGCCTCACGGCCGTCCCGGCCGCGGCAGCGCCTGAACTCGACGTGCAGCTGAGCCACGAAGCTAGCGAGGTCCAGTGGGTCCTCGTGAAGGCCACCAGCGGTCAGTTCAGGCTCAGCTTCGGCGAGCCGGGTCCCGGCAAGGACACGGAAACCGGCGACATCCCCGTCGGTGCGAGCGCCGCGGTGGTCGAAAACGAGCTCAAAGCCCTCACCGACATCGCTAAAGACGGCGGCTCGGTCACTGTGCAATATCAGTCGGAACAGGCGATGTACTACGTCTTCTTCAACGGCGGTCCACTCGCCAACACGAACGTTCCTGAGATGCGGGCCAGCGATGGCACGACGCCAGTGGGCGGAGTGCCTCAGGCAATCGTGCGGGTGGAAGAGGGCACGCCCAGCGGGGTCAGCCACGCCGACAAACGGCTCAAATATCGGATGGAAATCGAAAACAAATCTCTCATCGACGCGACCTCCGGCACGATCACCGCAGAGCTGGAGCTGCCAGGTGGATTGAGTACGAAAGTATTGGAAACCCCCTTTCCGGGAAATGGGTGGTCCTGCGTGAAAGAGGCGCCAGCGGGGCTGGTTCCGGCGAAGGCAAAATGCGAAAGGGCAACGCCGCTGGCCCCCGGGGCCTCCACGCTGATCACGGTTATCGCGGTGCCGGGGCTGGACTCGCCCGACCATGCCGTTGCGACGGCAAAAGTCTCCGGCGGCGGCTCGGCGACGGCCCAGGTGACCGATGAGTTCGACTTCCTCAACAGGCTTTTCGGGCTGAGGGGGTTCGATCTTCCGGTCCTCGACGCGGCCAACGACGACCACACCCAGGCAGGCGGACACCCCTTCTCGGCCGGCGCTGCTCTCACCTTCAACAAGAGGAAAAACCTCCAAGTGGGAGCCGAAAATGAGCAACTCTTCACCTTCTACGGGCCAATCGACAACCTCAAGCAGGCCAACGTCGACAGCCCGCGCGGCCTCGTCGGCAACGCCCTGGTCGCACCGGTGCTCTGCCCTTCGGCGGAGGATCTGGACAAATGCCCCGAGGACAGCATCGTCGGGGTGATCGAAGTGGAAGTCCCGATCATCAATGTCCACAATCCCGTTTATTCGATAGTGCCGGAATTCGGAGCTCCGGCGCAATTTGCCTATAAGGATCCGATCAAAAACACCTATACCGTCGTTCCCCGTCTCCGCGCTGACGAAGGCTATGCGCTCGAATTCCAGAACTCGACGGTTGCGGCCGGAGCAGACGTGCTGAAAGCGAAATTCAGCTTCTGCGGCTTCGGCGGCATTGTCAGCGGCGGCAAAGCCCAATGCCTGGAAGAAAACGACCCTCGGGCGAATGAGAATCCGTTGATCACCAACCCGACCCGCTGCGCGGGGGCGCCGCCGACGGGGGGAGGCGAAGTCCTCAGCTGGCAGCGCCAGGGCGAACCGAAGACCTACCCGGACGTCGGGCCGGCACAGACGGGGTGCGAGAACGTGTCCTTCGAACCGGAGGCGACGCTGACCCCGACCAACCGGCAGGCCGACAGCCCAACCGGCCTCGACGTCGAATTCACGATGCCGACCGACGGTTTGCTCAAAAAGGACGGCATCGCCCAGGCGAACCTCAACAACGCGGTGGTGACCTTCCCGAAGGGGATGTCGGTCAACCCGGCCGCCGCGGACGGCCTCAGCGGCTGCTCGCTGGCGCAGATCAAGATGAAGTCCAACGAGCCGGAGGAGTGCCCGCAATCCTCACGGATCGGCACGGTCGAGATCGAGACGCCGCTGATCCGCGAAACCCTCGAGGGCTCGGTCTACCTGGCCAAACAGAACAACAACCCGTTCAACAGCGCCTTCGGCCTCTACATGTCCTTCTCCTCGGCGAGGGACGGCGTGCGGGTCAAGGTCGCCGGCAAGCTCGTCCCCGACCCGGTCACCGGGCAGCTGGTCTCGAGCTTCACCGAAAACCCGGAGTGGCCGTTCTCGAGTTTGAAACTGCACTTCAACTCCGGCCCGCGGGCGGCGCTGGTCAACCCGCCCAAGTGCGGCACCTACGCGATCCGCTCTGAGCTCTCGCCCTGGTCGGCGGTCAACCCCGCCAACCCGACGGCGGAGGAGATCGTCGCCAAAGACTCCGTCTATGAGGTCACCTCGGGCCCCAACGGCGGGCCCTGCCCGAGCGGGGCCCTGGAGCCGAAGCTGAGCTCGGGCCTGCAGAACGCGCAGGCCGGGGCCAAAAGCCCGTTCGACCTGAACCTGACTCGCGATGACGGCACGCAGCGCTTCAACGGCCTCGAGGTGATGACCCCGAAGGGCCTGACCGCCTACCTGAAGGGCATCCCCTATTGCCCCGACGCGACCCTGGCCGGGATCTCGGGCGCCGAAGAAGCGGGCAGAGGCGAGCTGGCCAACCCAGCCTGCCCGGCGGCGAGCCAGGTCGGCACGGTGACCGCGGGAGCCGGAGCGGGAGCCTTCCCCTTCCACACCCCCGGCAAGGTCTACCTCGCCGGTCCTTATAAGGGAGCCCCGGTCAGCCTGGTCGCGGTCGACCCCGGCCGTAGCCGGGCCGTTCGATCTCGGCAACGTGGTCATCCGCAACGGCCTCTACATCGACCCGGTGACCTCGCAGGTGACGGCCAAATCCGACCCGATCCCGACGATCCTGCACGGGATCATGGTCGACCTGCGCAAGATCCACCTCTCACTGGACCGGCCGAACTTCACCGCGGCGCCGACCAACTGCGAACCGATGTCGGTGGACGTGCGGGTGAGCGGCGAGGAGGGCGCCAATGCCAACGTCTCCAACCGCTTCCAGGCCGGCAACTGCGCCGCCCTGGCCTTCAAGCCCAAGCTCGCCCTGCGTCTCTTCGGCGGCACCAAACGGGGAGCCCATCCGCGCCTGAAGGCGACCCTGACGGCAAGGGAGGGCGATGCCAACATCGCCGGCGCCTCGGTCGCCCTGCCGCACTCGGCCTTCCTCGACCAGGCCCACATCCGCACGATCTGCACCCGGGTGCAGTTCGCCGCCAAGGCCTGTCCGCAGGGAGCGATCTACGGCACCGCGACGGCGACCACGCCGCTGCTTGACAACCCGCTCAGTGGCCCGGTCTATCTGCGCAGCTCCGACAACCCGCTGCCCGACCTGGTGGTGGCGCTGCGCGGGCCCGACCACCAGCCGATCGAGGTCACCCTCGCCGGTCGCATCGACTCGGTCAACGGCGGCATCCGCAACACCTTCGACGTCGTCCCCGACCAGCCGGTTTCCAAGTTCGTCTTGAACATGCAGGGCGGCAAAAAGGGCCTCTTGGTCAACAGCCGCGACATCTGCAAATCGACCAGCAAGGCGACCGTGAAGTTCACCGCCCAGAACGGCCGCCAGTCGACCTCGCGGCCGAAGCTCCAGAATGCCTGCAAGAAGAAGGCCACCAAGAAGTCCAAAGGCCAAAAGCGCCGTAGCGGCCGTTGATGCCTGCCCACAGCCGAAAGCGCCCCGCCGCCGCGGTCCTGATCGCGGTGGCGGTGCTCTTCGCGGTGGCGGCGCTGGCCTCCCTGGCCGGCGCCGAGGTCGCCCAGAAGGACGGCGTGCGGGTCTCGGTCTCGGGCAAGATGAGCCCGACCAAGCTGCCGCGCTCCGGCGGCGCCCCGATCGCCGTCTCGATCGCCGGCCACATCACCCCGACCGTCCCCGGCGCCCTGCCCAAGCTGGAGGCGATCTCGGTGGCGCTGAACTCCCACGGCAAGCTCAACACCAACGCCGTGCCGCTTTGCCGGCTCGGTCACATCAACCCCTCGACCACCTCTGAGGCACTGGCCGCCTGTCGCTCCTCGCTGATCGGCGAAGGGCGCTTCTCGGCCAACGTGAAGATCCCCGAGCAATCGCCCTTCCCCTCTGAGGGCAAGGTCTTGGCCTTCAACGGGCGCCTGCGCGGCCAGCCGGCGATCTTCGCCCACATCTACGGCACCGAGCCCGTCCCCACCTCCTACGTCCTGCCCTTCTTGATCAAGGCGACCAAGGGCACCTACGGCACGCTCCTGGAGGCCTCGCTGCCCAACGTGACCGGCGAGTGGGGCTACGTCACCGGGGTCTCCCTCGAGCTGCAGCCCCGCTTTGCCTCGGCTGCCTGCCCCGCACCCAAAGGCTTCCCCGGCGCGAGCTTCCCGCTGATGCGGACCAGCTTTGGCTTCGGCGGCGGCCTGCAGCTGAAGTCCACCCTGAACCGCAGCTGCAAGGTCCGATGAAGACACTAAGAGCCCACCTCACCTACGCCAACGTGATCTCCACCCTGGCGCTCTGCATCGCCCTCGGCATGGGCTCCGCCTACGCCGCCAGCCAGCTCGCCCCCAAGTCAGTCGGCGAGCGCCAGCTGCGCCCCGGCGCCGTCACCGCCGACAAGATCAGAAAGAACGCGGTGACGGCCCCGAAGATCAAGGCCGAAGCGATCAAGCAGGGCAAGATCGCCAACGGGGCGATCGTCGCCGCCAAGATCGCCGCCGGGACTGTGGACTCCTCGAAGATCGCCAACGGCGCGATCACCCCCGAGAAGATCCCCGACAACTCGCTGACCGGGACCAAGGTCGACGAGGCGACGCTGAGCCAGGTGCCGAGCGCCGCCAGCGCCGGCTTCGCGGCAAGGGCCGACACCGCCAACCCCGAGGCATTCGCCAAGATCGACGGCGAAGGCACGCTCTTTCCCGCCTACTCGAAGGGGATCGGCGTCGCCGACGTCAAACAGGGGGCGCTGCCTGGGATCTACTGCATCAACGTGCCCGGCTTCGTGCCGCGCGGTGCCCAGGCCACGCCGGAATTCTCCGCCCACACCGACGTCTCGGTCTACGTGGACGTGACCGGCACCGAAGCGTGCCCGTTCCCGCGGGTGGAGGTTCAGACCTACAACAACGGCGGCCGCCAGAAGGAGCCTTTCTTCATCGTCTTCTACCGCTGAGATTCATCAAAGGGACCCGGACACGTGACGCACGATGGCCAGACAACCCAGCGAGAGCCAAGACTTGATCTTGGCTCTCTACTCCTGCGGCTGCGGGAGCGGGAGGGGGAAATCGAAGAAACGATCCTGGCGCGCATTTACGCGGTTTCCGATCCGACGGCGACTGGCGATCCGGAGTATGTGGCGAGCTTGCGGGAGGCGGTCACCGAGGCAGTCGCCTACGGATTCAGCGCGGTTCCAGGCTCCGAGGACCCGAATGGTCGCCCGCCCGCCGCTCTCCTTGCGCAGGCTGCTCGCGCGGCGGGCACCGGTGTTAGCCTCGACACAGTTCTGCGCCGCTACTTCGCCGGCCACAGTGTCCTTACCGAATTCATCATGCAGGAGGCCAAGGCCGACCCTTGCTTCTCTCCCGACGCGGTTTCCGGGCTGTCCCGGTCGCAGGCGACCATCTTTGACAGGCTGATAGTTGCGGTCACCTGTGCTTATTCGAAGGAGTTGGAGGGCGAACAGAGCGTCGAAAATGTCCGGGCCGAGCGAGTCAGGAGGCTGTTGGCCGGGGAACTCCTCGATGCACCGGAGCTCGCTTACGAGCTGGATGCTTGGCACCTGGCGACGGTGGCTACCGGGCCCGGCGCGATCGGGGCCCTGCGGGCGCTCGGCGTCAGCCTCGATCGCAGGCTCCTCCTGGTTCGCTCCGGCGATTCCGTCTGGGCCTGGTTCGGCGGACGTCGGCGCATCGAGATCCAGCGGGTGCTGGAGCTGGCAGCATCGAGGCTTCCCGGCGAGATCACGCTTGCCGTCGGTGAGCCGGCCAGGGGATGCTCGGGATGGCGGTTGAGCCATCAGCAGGCGATGGCAGCCCTTCCGGTCGCGATCCGCGGTCCGCAACGACTTGTCCATTATGCGGACGTCGCCCTGCTCTCCTCGGCACTGCGCGACAAAGTTCTCGCGAAGTCGTTGCTCGATATCTACCTCGCGCCGCTCGAGGAGGAGCGAGACGGTGGGGTCGTTATGCGCGAGACATTGAGCGCATACTTCGGCGCCAGTCGCAATGCCTCGTCGGCCGCGGCGGCACTGGGGGTGAGTCGCAACACGGTCAGCGTTCGGCTGCGGACTATCGAGGAGCGAATCGGCAGGACGGTGGACGGCTGCGCCGCGGAGTTGGAAACCGCGTTGGGATTGCTGAACCTGACCCCACGCTAACTCATGCTTTCCCCGACTAGGGTGACAAGTGTATGCCGAACTGGGCACATGCCACGAGGATCTACTCGGCGACCCTGAGAGGCTCGTCTTGTATGCCCGTCGGGCGTATGCAAGCGTTCAGCTTGCTACTTCATGCCAAGGGAGTAAAGATGAGAAAGCCCAAGAGGCTGATCCTACTGGCCATTTCCGCAGCGCTGGCAATTGCCGCCGTGTCGCCGGCTGCAGCTTCGGCGAGCGGAGAATGGCTCAAAAACGGAAAACCTTTCGCAGGGGAAGTAGAAGTCCCCTACACCGCCGTCTTTCGCAACGCAGCCGGCATTGTCAATAACCCTGCCGGTGTGATCTGCGAATTCCACGGGACGGCCACTGTGTCGGGTGGAGGATCGCAGGCCCAGATCAACAACATCGAAGTAACCACCCCGTACAGCTTCAAAGAAGGTCCATGGCCGGACAGCGTATGTTACAACCCGACCAAAGAATGCGCGGGTGTTCCAACTGTTCAAGGACTGCCCCTGAGCCTCACCTTGGTGCCGCCAAGCGCGGAATACCCAGACCCCCGTTGGAAAGTTGGATACTTCATATTCGACACTAACATGGCAGGCCTAATTCCAGGGGGTGAAGGGTGTTCCGGGCTAAACGAACAGGCTGAAGTCTTCCACGGGCCAACGCCGTTCAATTTGGCACCGACTTACCTGGAAAAATCGGGATCACAGCGGCTGTTCTCGGTTAATCCGATGACCGATACGAAGATCCTGCTCACCAAAAGGACTTACAAAGGCGTTTCGCAGTCGCCCGCGAACATGAGTTGGGAACTCAAAGTGAGCTTCCCCGAACTGAAATACATTGAATAGTAGGCTCTAACGATTTGGGTGCCTGGGGCGACTCTACGGAGTCGCCCCAGGCGGTCGTATCGCCCCCCGGCCGCCGAAGACCTCTCGCGGCGACGTCTGAGGTACCAGCCGCGGCATTGACATCTACGCCGGTCTGTGCTGCCATCCGTGCGGCTTCGAGAGAAGCATCGATCCCGCGGGGAGGCGGGGTGGTTCGAAGCAGGGGACGAGAAGAGAAAGATAGGTGATGCGCCTGCGATGGCCCCGTCGGCGAGATTTATTCCGTGCTGCCCCCTTGTTCGCCGGATGGGGAAGGTCATCCTCGCCGGGATCGTGTCCATATCCTTCCTGCTGGCGGCGGGGCCAGCCTCTGCTGCTCCGTCTTTCCACGTCGAGCTGGAGGGCGACGCGAACGAGCTTCAGTGGGTTCAGGTCGATGCAACTAAAGGTCAGTTCAGGCTCTCCTTCGGCGCTGGCGGGCCCGGGATCTCGGAAACCGGCGACATCCCGGTCATGGCGACCTCGGCGCAGATCGAAAGCGCCCTCAACGGCCTCGCCAACATCTCCGCCGGAGGTGGTTCTGTCAGCGTCCGTGGTGCGAGCGCCAACGGCACCTACATCGTTGCCTTCGACGCCGGCCCGCTGGCGCACACCGACGTGCCGCTGCTGGCTGCCGGCAACGGGACCACGCCCCTTGGTAGCGGTCTCGGCTCGAAGATCCTGATCCAGACCATCGACCCGGTCGGCGTCAATCGCGGCGACCGGCAGATCGGCTACGAGGCGAGGGTGACGAACGCCGGCCCTGACCCGACCAGCGGCGAGGTCACTCTCGAAGTCGAGCTCCCAGGCGGTCAGCAGACCTCGGTCCTCGCCGCGGGCGGCGGCGGCTGGAGCTGTGCGGCCTCACCCGCCTCGGCCATGCAGCCGGCGAAGGCGGTCTGCAGAAGCTCTGATCCCCTTGTCTCCGGCACCTCATATCCGTCAGTGCACCTCGCTGTCGCGCTCGGCGCCGACGCCCCCGATCGTGCCGTAGCGACAGCGACCGTATCCTGTCTCTGCGCACCGGCGCCGGACAGCGCCAGCGACGAATTCATCTTCTCTCCGGTTTCTCCCTTCGGAATACAGAGCTCCCAGGGCGGGTTCTTCAAAGCGACAGGGTCACCCCCCTCCGGCGAGCCCTACACGCAGGCTGGCGGCCATCCGTTTCTGGCGGCGGCGAGTGTGCTCCTCACCAGCAAACGGAGGCGTCAAGAGATCAATCTCGGCCCGCTCGGGTTGTTCGCCCCGACCGAGGACCTGAAGCAGGTAATCCTCGATCTGCCCCGTGGCCAGGCGACCAACCCCCTGGCCACGCCGGTGCGCTGCTCCAACCTCGACGCCTGCCCGGCTGCCAGCGCTGTCGGCGCGATCTCGGTGGATGTGGACGCCTTTTCCTCGCGGAACCTGCCGATCTTCGCCATCGAGCCCGAAGTCGGAGCGCCGGCACAGTTTGCCTTTAAGGCGGGCAACAATCTCTACACCCTCGCGGCCGGGCTCCGACCGGAGGACGGGTATGCGACCTCCCTCGTGCTGGCACCGGTCCCCAGGGTCGGCCTGCTCGACCTGAGAATTACCCTCTGCGATTTCGGGGCGGTGTTGGCGGGGGGCATGGTAGTCGGCTGCAAGGAGAGCACGGACCCCGAGGCAAACGCGAAACCACTGCTCACGAACCCGACCCGCTGCGAGGCGACGAATCCGCCGAGAGTGGCGATCCGCCTCAACTCCTGGGAGCGCCCCGGTCTCTTCGCGGAAAGCCCCATCGTCATGCCCCCGCTGACCGCCTGCGATCTGGTCCCCTTCGAACCCCGCGCGCAGATCACGCTGACCAGCCGGCGCGCCGACAGCCCATCTGGGCTGGACGTCGAGTTGACGATGCCGGTGGACGGCCTCGAGTCCCGGCAGGGCATCGCCCAGGCCAACCTCCACACCGCCACCGTCGCCCTGCCGCAAGGGATGTCCTTCAACCCGTCCGTCGGGGACGGCCTCGGCGCCTGTGGAGAGGGCCAGATCAAGCTGCGGTCCGACGCGGCCGCTACGTGCCCCGACTCCGCCAAGATCGGCACCGCCGAGATCGAGACGCCACTGTTTGAGGACGTGCTGACCGGGCCGGTTTACCTCGCCGAGCAGGGCGACGTGGACGGCTCGACCATCGGTCTCTACCTGGTCCTCGAATCGAGAGAGCGCGGCGTGCTGGTCAAGGTGCCGGCCAGGGTCAGCCCGAACCCGGGAGCCGGGCAGCTGGTCCTTGGCGTCGAGGAGATCCCCGAGATCCCGTTCTCGGCCCTGAGGGTGCATCTTGGCGGCGGTTCACGGGCGGTGCTGGCCAGTCCGCGGGGATGCGGGAATTATGAGATCGAGACCGAGCTGACCCCCTGGACGGCGGCGGATCCGGCCCAGCCGACGCCCGCGGAGACGGTGACCCAAGCCTCCGGCCACCGTGTCGCCGAGGGGCCGAACGGCGGCCCCTGCCCAAGCGGCGCGCTGGAGCCGAAGTTGGGGGCCGAGACCGACAACGCGGCTGCCGGCAGCGCCTCCCCGCTGCGGTTGCAGATCAGTCGCGAGGACGGCAGCCAACGCCTTTCGGCCCTGGATCTGACGGCTCCCCCCGGTCTCACCGCCCACCTGGCAGGAATCCCCTACTGCCCCGACTCAGCGCTGGCATCGATCCCCTCCGCCGAGAAGACCGGCGCGGCTGAGATCGACGACCCGGCCTGCCCGGCGGCCAGCCGGATCGGCAGCGCGTCCCTTTCGATAGGTGCGGGCCCAGCCCCGCTCTTCGTCGACACCGGGCGGGCCTACCTCGCCGGTCCTTACAAGGGTGCCCCGGTCTCCGTCGCAGTCGTGATCCCCGCAGTGATCGGCCCGCTCGACCTCGGCAACGTCGTGCTCAGGAGCGCCCTTCGGGTCGATCCGGACACCGCTCAGATCACGCTCGAGTCCGACCCGCTCCCGAGGATCCTCCACGGGATCCTCCTGAACATCCGGGAGATCCGCATCGGCATCGACCGCCCGGGCCTGACGCACAATCCGACCAGCTGCGAGCCGCTCTCGTTCTCAGCCGACGTCAGGGGCGAGCTGGCGGCGACCGCAGCCCTCTCCAGGCCATTCCAGGTTGCCGGCTGCGAGCAGCTCCCCTTCCGGCCGAAGGTGAGGCTCGCCCTCACCGGCGCGACCGGGCGCAACGGCCACCCGGCGATGACCGCGAAGCTGACCCAGGCCGCCGGCCAGGCGAACACCGCTTCCCTGTCCCTGACCCTGCCCCGCACGGAGCTGCTGGCCCAGAGCCACATACGCGACGTCTGCACGCGGGCGCAGTTCGCCGCCGAGGCTTGCCCCGCTCGCTCGGTTTATGGGAGCGCCGAGGTCGAGACCCCGCTCACCGACCGGCCGCTGCGCGGCCCCGTCTACCTGCGCGCCTCCGACCACAAGCTGCCGGACCTCGTGCTGGCGCTGCGCGGCCCGGCCTCCCAGCCGGTCGAGATCGACCTCGTCGCCCGCATCGACTCGGTCGACGGCCGGATCCGCAATACCTTCGCCGCGCTTCCCGATGCCCCGATCACCCGGCTCGTCCTGAAGATGCGCGGGGGGAGGAGGGGGCTGCTCGCCAACTCCCGCGACCTTTGCGCCAGGCGCGTCCGGGCAGCGGCTCGGCTGACCGGCCACAACGACAGGCGGGCCGACCGCCGCCCTGTGGTGCGCAGCCATTGCGGCGGACGGGACTCCTAGATGGGCCGGCTGGGACGGGGAGCCGCGGTCGCGGCGATCGGGGCGGCGCTGGCGCTGGCGCCCGGCCCTGCCCATGGCGAACGCGCCCAGAGCGGCAACGTGATCGTCTCCCTCAACGGGCGGATCAGCCCCCTCGAGCTTCCCCGCAACCGGTCGGCGCCGGTGGCGGTCCATCTGGAGGGACGGGTGCGAACCGCGGACGGCTCGCCGTTGCCGCGAGTGGCGCGGCTCGAATTGGAGCTGGCGGGTCGCGATCTGCTGTTCACGCGCGGGCTCGCCGTCTGCCCGCGGGGGCGGCTGCGAAACGCGACGACCCAGCAGGCCCTGCAGCGCTGCGGCTCCGCACGCGTCGGCGGCGGCAGGCTGGAGGCCGAGATCTTCGTCCCCGAGCAGGCGCCGTTCGCGATCAAGGCTCAGATGGTCGCCTTCAACGGGCGCACCGCTGGCGGGCGGCAGGCGGTCTGGGCGCACGCCCATTCCGAGAACCCCCCGGTCTCGCTGATGCTGCCCTTCGTCATCCGCGCCGGTCACGGCTCCTTTCCGACCGTGCTGGTCGCCAGCCTGCCGGAGGCCGCCGGCTACCTACCCCACCTGGCCAACTTCCAGCTGACTCTCGGCCGTACCTTCACCTCCCGCGGCAAGCGCCGCAGCTACATCAGCGCCTCCTGTCCGGTGCCGAGGCCCTTCACCGCTGGCTTTCTCACCTTTGCCCGCGCCACCTACAGCTTCGCCACCGAGCGTCCCGACGAGCGCCAGGTGAGCGTCGAGTCGGTGCGCAGCTGCCGGGCGGGGTGAGCTGAGACAGTCGATCGACCTGTTGCTAAGTCGGGAGCCAGGCTTCACACAGCTGACACGATCAGGTCTTGTCTTGTTGCAGACAAAAAATTACGGTGCCAGAATGCAGCAGATGCGAGAGAGCTGGACCGACGAGCGCCTCGACGACCTCAACGGTCGCATCGGCGCGGGCTTCAGCCGGATCGACGCGGACCTGGGCGCACAGCGCGCCGAGTCGATCGCGCTGCGCAGAGAGATGAGGGAAGACTCGATCGCGCTGCGCAGGGAGATGAAAGCAAGCTTCGATGCGCTCGGCTCGGAGATGAACGCTCGCTTCGACGCGATGCACCAGACGATGATTCGCTCCGCCGGCATCGTGATCGCCGCGCTGATCGGCGTCCTCGCCACCCAGCTCTGAGAGGCTTCCGAAGACATTTTGTTAACGCCAAGCCTTCGAGTGGCGGCTGACATGGGGCCTGCGAGGAGCTTGCTGAGCTTGGAAACAGTCACGTACCAAGACGTCTGACGTAGACTTTCCCCTGATGGGAGGGACTTTCGGTCGGTGAAGCACCGTCGGCCCCTCGTGGGCTTCCTCGCCGTGCTGCTCGCCTGCCTGGTGCTCGGGGCGATCGGCCTCGGGGTCGAGGACGAGCTGGATCCGCTCTCGCTGCAGGTGCCCGGAACCTCAGCGGCGGCGGGGGAAACTCTGGCGGAAAGCCACTTCGGGGATTCGTCGCCGTTCGTCGTCCTCTTGCGAGGCCCGGCCGGGGATCTCGACAGGCAGGGGATCGGCCTGGTCAGGGCGCTGCGCCGGGATCCCGCCGCGACCGTGATCTCCCCCTGGGACCGCGGCTCCGTCGCCGGCCTGCGGCCCAGCCCGCGCAAGGCCCTCGTTTTAGTCGACTATCACGTACCGCTGGAGCAGGCGATGAGGGAGACGGTCCCCGCGCTCGAACGCACGCTCCAGGCGCGGGTCGGCCCGCCGGTGACGGTGACCCAGTCGGGCTACGCCTCCGTCTCCCGGGCGCTGCAGGAGGAATCGCTGACCGCGACCGAGCGGGCAGAGCTGCTGGCGGCACCGCTGCTCCTGCTCGTCCTCCTGCTCGTCTTCCGCTCCGTCGTCGCGGCGGCGGTGCCGCTGCTGTTCGGCGCCCTCACCGTCCTCGCCAGCCGCGGCGTGCTCGCCCTGCTCAGCTCGGCGATGACGATCGACGCGCTCTCGCTCGTCGTCTGCACGATGATGGGGCTGGCGCTGGGGGTCGACTACTCGCTGCTGATCGTCTCCCGCTTCCGCGAGGAGCTGGAGGGCGGAAGGGGGCCCTGGGAGGCGGCCGCCGCGGCCCGCGCCAGCGCCGGTCGCACCACCCTGTTCGCCGGCACCACCCTGATCGTCGCCGTGGTCGGCTCGGCCTTCCTGCAGCCCGGCTCGCTGCTGCTCTCGCTGGCGACGACGGTCGGCATCGTCACCGCGATCAGCGTCGTCGTCTCCGTCCTCGCGGTGCCGCCGCTGCTGGCGCTGCTCGGAGGGCGGATCAACGCGGGGCGGATCGGCCGGCGCCGCTCCCGGCCCGCCGTCGCCGGCGCCGTCACGGGCGCTCTCCGCAACCCCGCGCTCGCCGCCTGCCTGGTGGCGGTCCCGCTGCTGCTGTTGATCCTGCCGACCCTCGCCTTCACCACCGGCGCCCCCGGCATCGACGAGCTGTCGCCCTCCAACCCCGCCCGGGAGAGCGCCGAGGCGATCGATCGCGCCGTCGGGCCCGGCTGGGAGGCCCCCTTCGTCCTCGTCGCGGCGACCGAGCGGGGGCCGATCACCACCCAGCAGGACCTGGGACTGCTGGCGCGCTGGCAGCGACGGATCGCCGCCGAGCCCGGCGTGCGGGCCGTGATCGGGCCGGCACCGATCGCTCGCCGCACGCTGCCGCTGCGCTCGCTCGGGGCGCGGCTCGCTTCCCAGGGCCCGGAGGGCCCGGCCGAGCTGGGCCGCCTCGGTCCCGGCCTGCGCCGCGCCGCGCGGGCGGTCGAGCAGCTGCGCGGCGGCATCGCGGAAGGGGCCGAGGGCAGCGGCCTGCTCGCCGAGGGCTCCGAACGCGCCGCCGCCGGCGCCGGCCTGATCGCGAAGGAACTGGGTCGCGCCGCGGTCCGCGGCGAAGCGGCGACGAGCGCGATCGAGCGCCTGCGGGACGGCAGCGAACGCCTCGCCGACGGGCAGCGCGAGACCGCGGTCGGCACGCTGACCCTGACCCTCGGCCTGCGCTCGCTGCTGCCGCGCCTGCGCGACGGCGAGCTGGTCCGGGCGCGCAAGCTCGCCCGCCGGCTCGAACGCGCCGCGGCCGCCGACCCCTCGCTGCGGCAGGCCGCCGACCAGGCCCGGGTGCTGGCCCGGACTATCGCCCTCAACCGCGACGAAGTACGGCGGCTGCGCGACGTCGCCCAGGTCGTCAACGGCGGCCTCAACCGGCTCGTGCCCGGTGGGCGGCGACTTGAAGACGGGGTGGGGGAGCTGTCCGAGGCGGCCGGCGGGCTCAGCGGCGGCCTGCAGCGCCTCGGCGCCGGTGCCGAACGGCTGGCCGGCGGCCTGATCGAGCTCCAGGGTGGCGCCGGCGCGCTGCAGAGCGGCCTCGCCGAGGGCTTCCAGCGCTCGTACCCGCTGCAGGCGAGCCTGCGACGTGCCGGGGTGCGCGTCTCGGCGGTGGCCGCGCCGCTGCAGCTCGGTGCCCGCCGGCTCCGCGAGGACTCGCCCCGCCTCTTCGACTCCGGCTACTTCGTCCTCTCGGCGCTCGACGGGGCGCCGGCCGTGCAGCGAGCCGCGGCGAGCGAGGCGGTCAGCGTCGACGGAGGCGGACAGGCGGCGCGGATGCTGATCGTCTCCACCCATCCATTCAACAGCGAGGGTTCGCGCGCGACCGGCGACCGCCTGCTCGCCGCGGCGGAGCGGATCGCCGCCGAAGGTGAGCTGCGGACCGGCCTGACCGGCGGAGCCGCGACCCTCAACACCTACGGCGAGGCGACCAAAGAGCGCCTGCCCTTCGTGATCGGCGCCTTCGTGCTCTTCACCCTGCTGGCGCTGATCTTCATCCTGCGGGCGCCGCTGCTGGCCCTGCTCGCCGTCGTCCTCAACCTCGCCTCGGTAGCCGCGGCGATCGGGGTGATGACGCTGGTCTGCCAGATCCCCGAGGGCTACCCGCTGGGCGGCCACCCCTACGTCGACACGGTCGGCGCGGGGGCGATCTTCGGCGTGACCTTCGGGCTTTCGATCGACTATGCGGTTTTCCTGATCGCGCGGATGCGGGAGCGCTACGAGGTCGACGGCGACAACCGCGCCGCGATCGCCTACGGCCTCGAGAAGACCGCCGGCGTGATCACCGGCGCCGCCGCGATCATGGCCGCGGTCTTCCTCTCCTTCGCGCTGGCCCCGATAGCGACCGTGAGCCAGATGGGCGTCGGCCTGACGGTGGCGATCCTGCTCGACGCGACGATCGTCCGCATCGTCCTGCTGCCGGCGTTGATGCTGCTGCTCGGCGACCGCGTCTGGCGGGTGCCGCCACTGCTCGACCGCATCCTTCCGCGCCAGAGTGTTCTTCAGCAGGGATGGAAGCAGCCCGAGGGATGAACCGGCGGTGCTGGATCGTGTTCGCCCTGTGGGCCGCGGCGTTGCTGAGCGCCGGTACCGCCAGCGCGGCGCAGGCGCCGACCCGCGACGACTATGTGGGCGTGCTCGAGACCGCCTGCAAGCCCGACGCGGAAGCGACGCGGCGCACGATGAAGGGCGCGCGAAAGGACCTCAGGGAGGAGCGGCTGGGGGTGGCCGCCGGCAAGTTCGCCCGGGCGGCCTCGATCTTCGGCGGCACCGTGAAGGAGATCGCGGCCATCCCCCGCCCGACGGGCGATGTGACCAAGCTGAGCAAGTGGTTCGTCTACCTGGGCCGGCAGGAGTCCTACCTGCGGCAGATAACCGCTGAGCTGCGGGCCGGCCACGCGATCAAGGCCCAGCGCCTGACCGCCCGCTTCATCCACAACGGCAACCTCGCCAACAGCGTCGTCCTCGCCTTCGGCTTCGACTACTGCAGCTTCAAATTCTCCCGCTATGGATAACGCGGGACCACCGGCGCCCTACCTAAGGCGTCCGTACACTCGCGGGGTGGATCGCGCCCTGCTCGAGCAGACCCTCGCCGGCGCTGGCGAGCCCGCCTACCGCGCCGGCCAGGTGTGGGAGTGGGTCGCGCGCGGTGTCGGCTCCTATGAGGAGATGACCAACCTGCCGGGGACGCTGCGCGACCGGCTCGAGGACGCGGTGCCGCTCTCGACGCTCTCCCTCCAGGCCGAGGCCCGCTCCGACGACGGCACCGTCAAGTCGCTCTTCCACACCGCCGACGGGCGGCCGATCGAGGCGGTGCTGATGCGCTACCGCGACGGGCGCCGCTCGGTCTGCGTCTCCTCGCAGTCGGGCTGCCCGCTGACCTGCACCTTCTGCGCCACCGGGCAGATGAAGTTCGGCCGCAACCTCAGCGCCGACGAGATCCTCGACCAGGCGCTGCACTTCCGCCGCCTCGAGGCGGTCGACCACGTCGTCTTCATGGGGATGGGGGAGCCGACGATGAACATCGACAACGTGCTCGCCGCCTGCGAGCGGCTGCCCGACCTCGGCGTCACCCACCGCCGCACCGCGATCTCCACCGTCGGCTGGGTGCCGGGGATCGACCGCCTCGCCGAGTGCGAGTTGCCGATCGCCCTGGCCCTCTCCCTGCACGCGCCCAACGACGCCCTGCGCTCCCAGCTGATGCCGGTCAACGACCGCTATCCGCTGGCCGAGGTGCTGGCGGCCTGCGACCGTTACCGGGCCCGCCGCCGGCGCAAGGTCTTCGTCGAGTACGTGATGCTCGACGGCGTCAACGACCTGCCCGAGCACGCCCGCGAACTGGCGGCGCTGCTCGACCCCCGCGTCTACAAGGTCAACCTGATCCCCTACAACCCGACCGGGAGCTACGACGGCTCCTCGCCGGAGCGGATCGAGCGCTTCCGGGCGATCCTCGCCGAGCACCGCCTCACCGCCACTGTCCGCCTCACCCGCGGCCGCGACATCGACGCCGCCTGCGGTCAGCTCGCCGCCGGCGCGGCCGCGGCCGGCTGACGCCCGTGGCGCCACCATCGACGCGCCCCCGCCATCACGTCGACCTTCCGGGCGGCGAGGCGAGCCCGCTGCGCAAGATCCTCGGCCGGCTGGCGATCGCGCTGGCCCTGATCGCGCTGGTCGCGATGGTCGCCTACCTCGGCCGCGACGGCTACACCGATCCCGAGCACAGCGAGATGACCCTGCTCGACGCCTTCTACTACTCGACGGTCTCGATCACCACCACCGGCTACGGGGACATCCGGCCGGTTTCCGAGGAGGCGCGGTGGATGACCACCGTCGTCGTCACGCCCGCCCGCGTGCTCTTCCTCATACTGCTCGTCGGCACCACCTTGGAGATACTGGCCGAACGCAGCCGGGAGGCCTACCGGCTCGCCCGTTGGAGGAAACGCTTGAAGGACCACACGATCGTTTGCGGTTACGGGGTCAAGGGCCGCAGCGCCGTGCGGACCCTGATCGACAAGGGCACGGAGCCGAGCCAGATCGTCGCGATCGAGCTCGACGCCGAGGCGCGGGCGCTGGCGACCGCGGACGGCATCGTGGCGATCTCCGGCAGCGCCGCCAAGCAGGACGTGCTGCTCGAGGCGGGGGTGGGGGAGGCGAGCGCGCTGATCGTCGCCCCCGACCGCGACGACACCGCGGTGCTGGTGACCCTGACCGCGCGGGAGCTGAACTCCGAGCTGACGATCGTCGCCGCGGTGCGCGAGGAGGAGAACGTCCACCTGCTCCACCAGAGCGGGGCCAACGCGGTGATCACCTCCTCCGGGGCGGCCGGGCGACTGCTCGGACTCTCGACCGAGACGCCCCAGGTGACCGAGGTGATGGAGGATCTGCTGACGGTCGGCGAGGGCCTGGACATCGCCGAGCGGCGGATCGGCCCCGACCAGGCGGGCCCGGTTCCGCCCCGCGCCCAGGAGGCGATCATGCTGGCGATCGTCCGCGACGGCGAGGTGATCCGCTTCGACGACGAGCGGGCGGACGAGCTGCGCGACGGCGACCGCGTGCTCGAGCTGTTCAGCCACCGCAGCTGAGCGCCGGCCCGCGCTGACTGGCTGCCCAGCCAACTAAGATCGTCCGATGGCATCGGTCGACACGTACGCGCCTGCATCCAAGCCCCCGCAGGTGTCCGCCAACCCGCTGCGCAGGGTCGCCACGGACATTGCCGACGAGTGGCGGGAGCGCGGCAAGTTCCCGCCCGGGCCGACCGACTTCAGCCTCGCCCGCACCCACCAGATCGCCCACGACCCGCTGCCGCTGCTGCTCGGCGCCTACGAAGAGCACGGGCCGATCTTCAGCATGCGGCTGCTGCACTCGCGGGTCATCTTCATGCTCGGCCCCGAGGCCAACCACTTCGTCACCGTCGGCCAGCCCGAGAACTTCCACTGGCGCGAGTCCAGCTTCGGCGACCTGATCCCGCTGCTCGGCGACGGCCTGCTGACGATCGACGACGACTACCACGACCGCGCCCGGGCGATCATGATGCCCGCCTTCCACCGCGAGCAGGTCGTCGCCTCGGTGGCGGCGATGGCGGCGGAGGCCGAGCGGGCGATCGCAGCTCTGCCGAGGGACGAGACGGTCGACATCTACGCCTGGATGCGCAACCTGGCGATGCGGATCGCGATGCGGGCCCTGCTCGGGCTCGATCCCGACGAGGCCGGCAAGGGCGCCACCGCGGCCGAGCATTTCGAGCGCGCGCTCGGCTACTACGGGATCGACTTCCAGTGGCGCCTGGTGCGTGGCCCCGGCTCGCCCTGGAGCAGGATGGTCGCCTCGCGGCGGGTCCTCGACGAGATCGTCTACGACGAGGTCGCCCGCCGCCGCGCCGTCCCCGACCCCGGCCGCCAGGACATCCTCAGCCTGCTCGTCGGTGCCCGTGGCGAGGGCGGGGAGGCGTTCAGCGACCGTGAGATCCGCGACCAGGTGATGACCCTGATGTTCGCCGGCCACGACACCTCGACCTCGACCCTGACCTTCATGCTGCGCGAGCTCTCGCGCCACCCGGAGGCGCTGGCGCGGCTGCACGAGGAGCAGGACCGGGTGCTGGGCGGGGCGACTCCGAGCGTCGATCAGCTCGAGCGCGAGATGCCCTACCTGGACATGGTCCTGGACGAGGTGCTGCGCCTCTATCCACCGGCCTGGATCGGCCCCCGCCGCGCCGTGCGCGAGTTCGAGTTCGGCGGCTGCACCGTGCCCAGGGACGCCTACGTCAACTACTGCTCCTGGGCCAGCCACCGGATTCCCGAGGTCTTCCCGGACCCGGAGGCCTTCATCCCCGAGCGCTTCACCCGCGAGCGCAAGGCACAGCTCCCGCGCGGGGCCTACGTCCCCTTCGGCGGCGGTTCCCGCATCTGCATCGGCAAGCGCTTCGGCCAGACCGAGGTGAAGCTGGTGGCGACGATGCTGCTGGCGCGGCTGCGCCTCGACACCCTGCCCGGCCGCACGATGACGATCCGCCAGATGCCGACGCTCTCGCCCAGGGGCGGGCTGCGGATGCGGCTCAGCGAGCGCTCTGCAGCGCGATTGCCGGCCGATCCGCGATGATCGACGGATGGGGGCGCCGGAGCTGAGGACGATCGAGGTCGACGGCCTGCGCATCGCCTATCGCGAGCTCGGGCAGGGACCGCCCGTCCTGCTCCTGCACGGCTGGCCCACCTCCTCCTATCTTTGGCGCGACGTGATGGCGCCGATCTCCCGCGCCAACCGGGTGATCGCGATCGACCTGCCGGGCTTCGGTGGCTCCGACAAGCCGCTCGGCGCCGATTACGGCTTCGACTTCCACACCGGTGTCCTCGACGGCGCGCTCGCCGGGCTCGGGGTGGAGGAGGTCGCGATCGGCGTCCACGACCTCGGCGGCCCGATCGGACTCGACTGGGCCCGGCGCAACCCCGACCGGGTGACCGGGCTGGCCCTGCTCAACACCCTCGTCTACCCGGGGTTCTCCGAGGCGGTGCTGGCCTTCGTCGATGCCTGCGCAAAACCCGAGACGAGGAAGGTGCTGACCAGCCCCGAGGGCCTGGAGGCGGCGATGCGGCTCGGTCTCGCCGATCCCGCCAGCCTCAGCGATGAGGCGCTGGCGGCGGTGCGGGCTCCGTTCGTCGACCAGGGCGCCCGGACCGCGCTGGCCGACGCCGGCAAGGGCCTGGACCCGGCGGGGTTCGAGCCGATCGCCAGCTGGCTGCCCTCGATCGAGGTGCCGGTCCGCGTCGTCTATGGCGAGCGGGACGGGATCCTGCCCGAAATCGCGACGACGATGGAGCGCCTCGCCGGGGACGTGCCGCAGGCCCAGCTGACCGCCCTGTCCGAGTGCGGCCACTTCCTCCAGGAGGAGGCGGGAGAGCAGATCGGCGAGCTCCTCGCCGAGTTCTTCGCCACCGGGCGGCCGCTTCCAGCTACTTGATGAAGAGCATCTCCTCGTACTTCGGCAGCGGCCAGAAGTCGTCGGCGACGACCCGCTCCAGCTTGTCGGCCGCCTCGCGCACGCTCGCCATCGCCGCCAGCTGCTTGTCGCGGGCGTAGGTGGCCAGCTCCAGGCCCTCGAGGTGGTCCGGGTAGGCGTTGGCCGATTTCAGCTCGCCGAGTGCGGCGACCAGCTCGTCGACCAGCTCGCGGACCTCGCCCTCGAGCGAGGAGACACCGGCCTCGGCGATCAGCGCCAGCTGGCGCAGGCCCGCCGGCAGCAGCATCGTCTGGGCGATCGAGAAGCTCTCCTCGGCCTCGATGTTGGCCCGGATCGAGTACTGCTCGAGCCAGACCTCGTAGCGGGATTCGAGCTCGCGCTTGTTCAGCACGCTGTACTTCTCGAAGGCCTCGACGGTGCTGTCGGCGACCACCTCGGGCAGCGCGTCCGGCGTGGTGCGGAGGTTCTTCAGGCCCCGGCGATCCGCCTCGGCGTGCCACTCGTCGGAGTAGTTGTCGCCGCTGAAGCAAACCGCTTTGTTCGCGAGGTAGGAGTCTTTGACGATCGCCATCACCGCCTCCGGCATGCCCTCGCCGGCGGAGATCTTCTCCTCCAGCTCGCCGGCCAGCTCGTCGATCGCCTCGGCGGCAATCGTGTTGAGGACGGTGTTGGGGAAGGCCAGCGACATGCTCGAGCCCAGCGCCCGGAACTCGAATTTGTTGCCGGTGAAGGCGAACGGCGAGGTCCGGTTGCGGTCGCCGCCGTCGAGCGGCAATGGCGGCAGCACGGTCGTGCCCAGGTCGAGGAAGGAGGCGGGGGTGTTGGGGTCGCCCTCGCCGCTGGAGATCGCCTCGAAGACCTTGTCGAGTTCGGCGCCGAGGAAGATCGAGATGATCGCCGGCGGCGCCTCGTTGGCCCCGAGCCGGTGGTCCTGGCCGATGTTGGCGACCGAGGCCCGCAGCAGGCCCTGGTGTTTGTTCACCGCCTGGATCACCGCCGTGCAGAAGAACAGGAAGTGGATGTTGTCCTCCGGCGTGTCGCCCGGGTTGAGCAGGTTGGAGCCGGTGTCGGTACCCATCGACCAGTTGTTGTGCTTGCCGGAGCCGTTGACGCCGGCGAACGGCTTCTCGTGCAGGAGGCAGACCAGCCCGTAGCGGCGGGCGACGTTCTCCAGCGTCTGCATCAGCAGCTGCTGGTGGTCGGAGCCGACGTTGGAGTTCTCGAACATCGGCGCGATCTCGTACTGCGCCGGCGCGACCTCGTTGTGACGGGTCTTGACCGGGATGCCGAGCTTCTTCATCTCCAGTTCGGACTCCATCATGAAGGCCAGCACCCGCTCCGGGATCGAGCCGAAGTAGTGGTCGTCGAGCTCGTGGCCCTTCGGCGGCTTGGCGCCGAACAGGGTGCGGCCGGTGCTGATCAGGTCGGGACGCTCGAAGAAGTACTGCTCGTCGATCAGGAAGTACTCCTGCTCGGGCCCGACCGTGGTGAAGACGCGCTGGCTCTCCTCGTCGCCGAGCAGGCGCAGCGCTTTCAGCGCCGAGCGCGAGAGCGCGTCCATCGAGCGCAGCAGCGGGATCTTGGCGTCGAGCGCCTCGCCGGTCCAGGAGGCGAACGCGGTCGGGATGCAGAGCAGGGTCCCGTTCGGGTTCTCGAGGATGAAGGCGGGGCTGGTGGGGTCCCAGGCGGTGTAGCCGCGGGCCTCGAAGGTGGCGCGCAGGCCGCCGGTGGGGAAGGAGGAGGCGTCGGGCTCGCCCTGGATCAGCTCCTTGCCGGAGAAGCCGGCGAGCATCTTGCCGTCGCCGGAGGGCTCGAAGAAGGAGTCGTGCTTCTCCGCGGTCGAGCCGGTCAGCGGCTGGAACATGTGGGTGTAGTGGGTGGCGCCGTTCTCCAGCGCCCAGTCCTTCATCGCGACGGCGACGGCGTCGGCGAGGCCGGGGTCGAGCGCCTCGCCGCCGGCCAGGGTTGCCTGCAGCTTCTCGAAGGCGTCGCCGGGCAGCCTTTCGCGCTGCACCTGGACGGAGAAGACGTTGGCGCCGAAGGCTTCGTTCTCGGGCAGGGTCAGGTCGGGCGCGCCGAGGGCCTCTCCGTTGGAGCTCCACTGCGCTGCGGTCACGTTCTGCTGGCGGATACGAGTCATCGCTTGGCTTTGTCCCTCACTTGGCGCGCGCCCGGTCCGGGGCGCGATCGATTACCGGTCTCACTCCCTTATGAAGAGCCAAAAGAGCCTAATGGGCGCGCGCTCCGCGCGCCTTTGTACCGGCGTACAGTCTTTGACCGTCACGGGTTGTCCCCCATGTCGGCGAGAGCGCCGGCCGTCGACCGGGACCGGGCCGTCGCTCGTGACCGGATAGCCTCCCCGTCCCGCGGCGCCCGCCGCCCTGCCAAGCCAAAACCGGAGGACTCACCCGAATGTTCGTTTCCAAGGCCGCCGTCGTCGGTGGCGGCACCATGGGCGGCGAGATCGCCCAGGCGATCGCCGCCGCAGACATCCCCGTCGTCGTCAAGGACATCGACCAGAAGTTCGTCGATGCCGCCGTCGAGAAGGCGCGCTCGGTCACCGAGGGCCAGCTCGTCCGCCTGGTCAAGAAGGAGAAGCTGACCCAGGAGCAGGCCGACGCCCGTCTGGCCGAGGTGATGGGCCTGATCACCGGCACCACCACCTACGAGGAGTTCGGCGACGTCGACTTCGTGATCGAGGCGGTGCCGGAGAAGATGGCGATCAAGCAGGCGGTCTTCCGTGAGATCGACGCCGCCACCCCCGGCCACGCGATCCTCTCCTCCAACACCTCCTCGCTCTCGATCACCGAGATGGCGGAAACGACGCTGCGCGCCGACAAGGTCGTCGGCTTCCACTTCTTCTACCCGGCCTCGGTGATGCCGCTGGTCGAGGTCATCGTCGGCGAGGAGACCTCGCAGGAGACGGCCACCGCCGCCTACAACTTCGCCCAGGCGATCAAGAAGCAGCCGATCGTCTGCGGCGAGGTCCCCGGCTTCGTCGTCAACCGGGTGCTGATGGCGACGATCGGCGAGGTCTGGCGCGCCCAGGAGGAGCACGGGCTCTCCCTGGCGCAGATCGACCAGGCGATCGCCGAGGCGAAAGCGGCGCCGATGGGCCCGTTCTTCCTCACCGATCTGCTCGGCCTCGACACCGTGCTCCACGTCGCCGAGCACCTCGAAGATTCCTACGGCGAGAGCTTCTACGTCCACAAGGGCCTGAAGCAGCTGGTCGCCGACGGCAAGCTCGGCGCCAAGAGCGGCGGCGAGGGCTTCTTCAAGGACGGCGAGCAGACGATTCCGGGCGATGCCGCTCCGGACGCCGAGGAGCTGGTGGCGCTGTTCACCAGCCGGGCGCTGATCGAGGCGATCCTGCTGGTCGAGGAGGGCATCTGCTCGGTCCGCGACGTCGACCTCGGGATGATGGCCGGGGCCGGCCTCGACCCCCGCCGCGGCCTGCTGCCGCCGTTCTGGAAAGCCGACGTCGAGGGCCTCGACAAGGTGCTGGAGCGGATCGAGCAGCTGCAGGAGAAGTACGGCGAGCGCTTCGCGCCGCCGGTCACCCTGAAGCGGCTGGTCGCCCAGGGCCGGCTCGGCCTCGGCAGCGGCCAGGGCTTCTACCCCTACCCGCAGCCCGACCAGGGCGAGCAGGCCGAGACGGTGAAGCTGGAGACCCGCGACGGGGTCGCGATCGCCTGGCTCGCCAACCTGCCGATGAACGCCGTCTCTCCCGACGTGATCCGCGACCTCGGCAAGGTCTGGGAGCGGGTCAAGGCCGACGAGGGGATCGGCGCGATGGTGATCGCCTCCGCGGTCCCGGTCGTCTTCTCGGCCGGTGCCGACATCAAGGCGTTCACCCAGATGGACGAAGGCTCCGGCAAGGAGCTGATCGACGCCGGCCACGCGCTGCTGCGCGAGTTCGGCACCTCCCGGGTGGCGACGATCGCCGCCGTCAACTCGATCGCCTTCGGCGGTGGCTGCGAGCTGGCGATGTCCTGCGACGTGCGGATCGCCGCCGAGGCGGCCGTCTTCGGCCAGCCGGAGATCAAGCTGGGGATCATCCCCGGCTTCGGCGGCACCCAGCGCCTGCCGCGCCTGGTCGGTTCCAACAAAGCCCTGGAGATGAACCTGGTCGGCGACGCGATCCTCTCCGAGGAGGCGCTCGAACTGGGCCTGGTCAACCGTGTCGTCCCCGACCACGAGCTGTTCGAGACGGCGCTGATGTGGGGCCGCAAGCTGGCCGCCCAGGCGCCGCTGGCGGTCGAGCAGGTCAAGACGGTCTCCCACAAGGGCGACATCGACGAGGGCATCGAGGCCGAGAAGCAGGGCTTCGCCGCCGCCTTCGGCAGCGATGACGCCAAGGAGGGCATCGGCGCCTTCCTCGCCAAGCGCACTCCCAAATGGAGCGGCAAGTAGCGAGCCGGACCGGGGCAGCGCGGCTGGCGGAGCTGATCCGCGAGTCGCGCTGCACCGTTGCCCTGACCGGGGCCGGGATCTCGGTCCCCTCCGGGATCCCGGACTTCCGCACGCCGGAGACCGGGCTCTGGGCCAACGTCGACCCGATGGAGGTCGCTCACATCGACGTCTTCGAGCGCGATCCGGCCCGCTTCTGGTCCTACTACCGGCCGCGCTTCCAGTCGCTTGGCGACAAACAGCCCAATCCGGCCCACCGGGCGCTGGCGGAGCTGGAGGAGCGGGGCCTGATCGAGGGCGTTATCACCCAGAACATCGACCGCCTGCACCGGGCCGGGGGCTCGCGCAACGTAGTCGAGGTGCACGGCTCGATCGAGACCTCGTCCTGCATCTCCTGCGCCACCGCCTTTGAGATCGACGAGGTCGAGGAGTTGTTCGACGCCGACGGAGTCGCCGTCTGCTCCGCCTGCGGCGGCGCGGTCAAACCCGACGTCGTCCTCTTCGGCGAGCTGCTGCCGGAGGGCGCGATGGCCCTCGCTCACTCCCTGGCCGAGCGGGCCGAGCTGATGATCTGCGTCGGTTCCTCGCTCGCCGTCCACCCGGTCGCCGGGTTGCCGCAGCTGACCCTTGAACGCGGTGGCCGCCTGGCGATCGTCACCAAGGGCGATACGCCTTACGACGGCGATGCAGAGCTGAAGCTGGACGGCGAGGTGGTCGACGAGCTCGGCGCCCTGCTCACCGCTCTCGCCGGGTAGGGCGACTCAAAATGCCGGCCAGGCCGGCCCGGACCCTTTGACCACCAGGATCACGGCGGCGACCTCCGGGTCGCGGGCCTCGATCCGCTCGACCGCGCTCGCCCACGGGATCCGCCGCGGCGAGCGCCCGGTCCGCAGCTCCCGCTGGGCCGCCTCGACCGAGGCCGCCTCGACGATCACCGCGGTCTGAGCGGGGGCGCTCGCCTGGGCGGCTTCGAGCAGAGGCCGGGTTACGTCGGCGGCAGCCCCCAGGACCGCGGCCCACTGCTCCTCGGGGCCATCGCCCAGCGCCGCCAGGGCGGGGCCTTCGAGGACGGTCAGCCGGCAGTCCCGTGGCTCCCAGCTGCGCCCCTCGAACTCGACCGGCAGCCCGCAGGCCCACGGCTCGAGGACCTTCGCCTGCAGATCTCCCTCGCCGACGTCAATCCTGCGCACGCGATCCTCTGGTGAGCTGATCTCGACGTGAAAGGCCATGCCGAGAACTAGAGCATGTCTCGAACGCTCCCGGCCACCCGGTCCGGGATGATGCGCGCATGGAGATCGCCTCCCTGCCCGACGCCGTCGTCTTCGACAACGACGGCCTGCTGCTCGACACCGAGTCGGTCTGGACCAGGGCGGAGGAAGATCTGTTCGAGCGCCGTGGCACCGCCTTCACGCCCGCCGACAAGCGCGAGCTGGTCGGGACGTCGGCCGAGATCGCCGGCAGCGTGCTGGAACGGCGGCTGGAGGAGCCCGGGCGGGCAAGGGAGCTGATCGAAGAGCTCAACGTGCTGGTGGTCGCCGAGCTCGAGCACGGGGTGGAGGCGATGATCGGCGCCCGCGAGCTGCTGCAGTCGCTGCGCCGGCGGGGGACGCCGATCGGCCTCGTCTCCAACTCGCCGCTCGTCTTCGTCACCCGCTCGCTCGAGCTGGTCGGCTTCGACGATCACTTCGACGTCGTCCTCAGCGCCCATGAAGTGGCGGCGCCGAAGCCGGCGCCGGACCCCTACCTGGAGGCCTGTCGCCGGCTCGGGGTGGAGCCCGGCCCCGCGGTGATTGCCCTCGAGGACTCGCCGACCGGTGTCGCCGCGGCACGGGCGGCGGGGCTGACCGTGATCGGGATTCCGTCGATCGACGATGTCGCCCTCGAGGAGGCCCATCACCTGGCGGAGTCGCTGCTCGACGAGGTGGTCGGCCAGAAATTGGCTTTGTAGGATCGATCTAACCCTCAAGTACAGGCTTAGATACGGTCCTTTATTCGCTCAGGATCCGGCGCCGGCGGAGTATTCGCTCACAGATCTCGAGCAGCTCCCGGACCTGTCCTGCGCGCTCCGGCCCCAGCTCGCCCTTCAGCGCTGCGTTGGCCGCCGCGCCGGCCTCCGAGCGACGACTGGCCAGGCTTGCCATGTCCTCGCCATGGCCCGGATCCCCGTCGCCTGCTTTCAGCTCGGCAAGCAATGCCTCGAGCCCGACCCGCAGCTGCAGGGCAGCCTCGCGCTCGCGGCCGGCATCGAGGTCGGCGCGAGCACGCAGAAGCAGGGTCTCGCAGGCCTTGACCCGCTCGCGACCGCCGAGCACGGCGGCGACTCGTTCCTGCGGGCGCAGATCCTCCTGGCGCTGGCGGCGGCGTGAGGCTCCCCGGGCCCAGACGTCGACCTCTCGGGCGGCGGTGAACTGGCTCTCGGCGATCTCCTCGCCGTTGCCGTAGCCGATGCGAACGGCGACCGCCCGCTCCGCCGTCAGCTCGATACCGCGGGGGTCGGCGCCGGCAACGGCGTTCACGTGCAGGGCGCGGTTGAGCAGGGCGATGCCGTCGGCCACGATCGCGTCGGCGGTGTCCTCGACCTCGGTCGCCTCGTCGAGCCAGGCGATGCCCTCCTCCTCGCTCGCGAAGGGTGCGAATGCCCGGACCGCGGTAGCGCGGGTCAGCGGCAGGGGAGAGGGCTCGGCCTCCGGCTCGGCATTGCGCGGGCGCCGCCGGCGCCTGCCCGGAGGCGCCGGCGCTCCCAGCGTCAGCAGCACGAGCACGCTCTCGGTCCCGTCCTCGCGGGCGAGATAGCGACCGTCGGCCAGCGGCAGGGTGCCGGCAAAATCGAGTTGGGCGAATCCGAATAGCTTGCTCAGGCGCCGGATTCTCCCGTTCGGGCAGTTCACGTGCGGAGCGCCTGGGGGCAGTGCTGGGGCTCCCTCAACACGCGCACCAGCAGCGGTCGAGGAACGGGAGCTGGAAGGGCAGCAGCAGTGACATTGGACTGGAGAGGAGCTTCCGGTTCTCCTTCTCTGTTGAGAGGAGCTGCTTGAGGCGTTTGTTGGAGGGGTGGTGATGCCCTCTCCGGGAATGTCGCGAAGCGGCGGAAATGCAATCCGATTCCTGCCCGCCATAGGCGGGCACCAACACTTGGAGCCGCACCCGAAGGGTGCGCGACTGAATTCACGGAGAGGGCATCACCACCCCTCCCGCACCGCCCCAGTGAACGAGGCTCAGTCTTCGCCGTTGCCGGCAGCAGCCGTGCCGCCGGTGTTCTTCTCGTCCGGCAGCGAGTATTGCGAGGGCTTGATCGGGACCTCGGGGTTCTCGATCTGGCCGAGGCGGTCGATCAGGCGCTGCCACTGGTCGGGCTTCAGCAAGGCCGAGAACTGCTTTTCGAGCGCGCCTTCGGCAGCGTGGTAGCCGACGTGGACGTGGTCGTAGTGGTCGGCCATCGCGATGCTGGTTTCGCCCGGCAGATCCTCGAGCGAGATCACCTGGTGGGGGTGCATCGTGCCCTGCAGCTGGAGGATGGTGCGGATCAGCTCGTCGGTCACCGTGCCCGGCCCCTGATTGCCGGTCACCGGCACGCCGTTGATGACGGGGATGTCGATCGCGTCGCCGCTGCTGTGCTCGGAGACGTTGCCGGAGGCGGTGAGGAAGCCATGGCCGCATTTGAGCGAGGTGACAGTCAGTTCGAAGCCCTTGGAGCGCAGGTAGGCGAGCATCGCCAGGATGCGGCGGTCGATCTGCCCGCTGGCGATGTCTTCGCGACCGCAGGTGTAGATCGAGAGGCCGGTGTCGGCCAGCACCCGCTTCTGCAGCGCCTCCTTGGAGAGCAGCAGGACCCCGGCGCCGCTGAGGCGGGAGGTGAACGGGTTCTTCCCCTTGGCCCGGTAGATCGCCGTCGCCTCCAGCAGCTTCCAGCCGTCGAGGATCGGCTTCGGGTCGATGCGGGGGGCGCCGCGACCGGCCGGCCGGATCGAGAAGTTGATGTGGGGGTCGACGCTGTCGCTGCCGCCGCCAACGCGGGCGAGCACGGTGCCGGCGATCACTTTCGAGCCGACCCGCAGGGTGCCGTCGGTGGGGGCCGGCTGGGCGCTGTCGGTGGCGGCAGCATCGCTCTGCTCGCCCTCGGCTCGGCTCGGCAGAGCCCGCAGGCGTGGCCGCAGATCCTGGCTTTCGACCGGGATCCGCTGCTCTTTGCCGGTCGGCATCACCACCAGGCGATGCTCACGGACGATCTCACCCAGCTCGGCGTAGGTGTAGCGATTGCCGTAGGTGTCTTCGAGGACGACGAACTTGCCGAGTTTCGGCGAGCTGCCGAACTTGCGGATCACGCCGTCGTTGACCGCAACGACGGCCGCTCCCTCGCTGGAGAAGATGTTGATCCCGCGCCGGGTCGGCGAGGAGGCGACGATCTCCCCGGCGCCGCCGTAGGAGCCGTCGCCGTTGGAGCTCTTCAGGGCCGCCCGGGCGGAGATGTCGTCGGCGTAGCGGGCGTCGGCGGCGACCGGGAAGTGGGCCCCCTCGGTCAGGCCGGTCAGCGAGCCGACCAGGTCGGACGGCAGTTTGCCGTAGGCGCGGGCATAGAGCAGCACCTCCTGCACGTACCAGTCGGCGTGGTTGTAGGCGAAGATCGCGTTGTAGAGGTCTTTGCTGCCGCCGGCGATCTCGAGGTAGTTGGCCGCGGCGCAGATCGCGTCGACCGGGTTGTAGGGGTCTTTGCGCCCGTCGCCGTTGGCATCGACGCCATACGCTTCCCAGCTGGAGGGGAGGAACTGCATCCAGCCGACGGCGCCGGCACTGGAGACGTTGAGGTTGGTGCCGAACCCGGACTCGATTTTGTTGATCGAGGCCAGCACCTCCCAGGGGATTCCGTATTCGGTTCCGCAGGCCTGGTAGATCGGCAGCAGGAAGGGCGGGATCTCGAAGGAGTCGATGATGAAGTTGGGGACGCCGATCGGAGCCGGTCCGAACGGTGCGATCGTCGTCGTCGGGTTGGCGGCGGTCGGAGTGCCGCCGGCGGAGAACTGGGAGCCGCCGTCGGCCTCCCCGGCCAGCGGCTGGTCGCCGTTGCCCGTGGCGCTCGGGGCGCTGACGCCGCCATCGGTGCCACCACCACCGCTGCTGTCGCCGAGGCTCTGGTTGCGGGTAACGCCGCCGCGGACGTCTTCGCCGCCGCCGATCGTGCTGCCCCTCTTGACGCCGCCGTTCGGCTGCGTCTGATCGGGCGTCTCGGGAGCGGGAACCGGGGTCGCCGCCCCGGCCCCGCTCGGCGCCGGGGCGGCGGGCGCCTCGCTGGTGCCGGTGGGATCGAGGCAGTCGGGGTCGGCCAGGTCGAGCAGGCCGTCGCCGTCGTCGTCGAGGCCGTTGGCGCAAGCCGGTGCCTGCAGCGAGGGGACGGCGGTCGTGGTCGTCGTGGCGGCAGGTTCGGCCGGTGCGTTTTCGGCCAGCGGTTCCGCTCCGGCCACGCCAAGGGCGGACAGCACCAGGAAGCTGGCGAGTACGACGATAAGTGCGATCTTGGCTCTCATCCCAATGCCCTCGGTCCCGTTGCTGCGGCGTGCGGCAACCGCACTTCTCCCCCGCACGACAGGAGAGCCCACGCTACTTGTTCGCCCGGAGGGGTGCAACGGCCTCAGCCGCCCCCAACAAGCCCTTAATCAATATTGTCATGATTCTTAATCAACTTAATCAAGATTAGCAGCATCCCTGCAGTCAGCAGAGTTTCAACCCAGGCGGACAGGCTCGTTAAGCTGCTGTAAATGAACTGCGAAAGGCGAGGGACGTGACCTACGAGCAGGACGAGCAGGATGGTCTGCGGGCACGCAGCGAGCAGGCGATCGGGGAGCTGGCGCAGGCGCTGATCGACAACCCCACCCTGCACAACGCGATCGGCGCCGCCTTTGGCGCCCGGGAGAAGGCGATCGAGGCCCAGCAGGCGGCGATGAGCGCGCTCAATCTCTCCTCCGCCACCGATCTCGAGCGCATCGAGCGCCGGCTGCGGTCGCTTTCGCAGCGTTTGGAGGACGTCGAGGAGCAGGTCGACGACCTCAGCCGCGAACTCGGTGCGATGCGCCGGCAGGCGGCCAAGAAACCCGCCAAAAAAGCCAAAGACTAACTCTCGACCTTAGGCTGAGAGTACGGCCGATGCCGCCGCGCCGGCGCGTTTGGCCCCCGCGGTGAGCACCTCCTCGTCGGCCTCCGCTCCGGCTGCGCTTTCGGCGACGATCAGGGTGGCGGAGATCGCGATCCCGAGGGTCTCGGCGGTGGCGAAAAGCGCCGCGGTCTGCATGTCGGCGGCATCCACGTGTTCGGCGTAGCTCGCCGCGCTCGCGGATCCGCTCCGGTGCAGGACGTCGAGGCTGGCGACGATCGCGGAGCGGGGCCCGCGGCCCAGCTCCTCGCGCAGCCGTGCGGTCAGACCCACGTCCGGCAGCACCGCCTCGCCGGCCCCGCCACCGCCCCAGGCGTGCGCCTCGAGAACGACGAGCAGGTCTCCGGGGGCCGGCTCCGGCTCGATCGCAACGCAGGTGCCGATCCGGATCGCCCGCCGCACCCCCAGTTTCGCCAGGTCGGCGAGGACGAGGGCTGCGCTTGGGCCACCCATGCCGGTCGACTGCACGGTCAGCTCGCCGCCGGCGGGCGTCTTTCCCGTATAGCCCCACAGGCCCCGCGCGTGGTTGCACATCTTCGGCTGCTCCAGCAGCTCCTGGGCGAGCACCAGCGCCCGCCCCGGGTCACCGACGAGGATCGCGTCAGCGGCGACTGAGGCGGTCGGGCGAAGTCGGGACGGCATCGTCGGCCGACCTTATTGCGCCCGGCTCGCCCTCGCTGCCATTGCCGTTCCCGGTGCCGGCAGGGGCGCCGACCGGCAGGGGCGCCGGCGCGGTCTCCCGCAGCGATTCCTCGTGGGCGGCGATCGTGCGACGCAGTTCGCGCTTGCGCATCCACTCGGCGGCGAAGTAGCTGCCGACGACGAAGACGAAGGCGAGCAGCTGGGCGCTGAGCGTCTCCACGGTGGGATAGATGCCGAGCCAGGTTCCCATCCAGAGCGGGAATTCGATGTCGATCGGGTGGATCGAGAGCCAGCCGACGCCCTGCATCGTCCGCGCCGTGTTGCCGACCAGGACCACGAGGACCAGGGCGATCAGGACGCCGGTCGCGATCAGCATCTTCTTGTAGGGAAGCTTGCGCTCGAGGGCGAAGGTGATGGCGCCGACGATCCCGGTCAGGATCAGGCCCAGCGTGACCCCGGCGACGACGACGCCGGTGCCGGAGCTGAGCTGCAGCGCCTGCAGGAAGAGGACCGTCTCGAAGCCCTCGCGGAAGACGCTGGTGAACCCGAGCGTGTAGAGCCCGGCGACGGTCGCCGCCCCGGCGCCGGTCGCCAGCGCCGCCCCGGTCAGGACCTTGCCGCGGTCGCGGTGGCCCTTGATCCACTCGGTCCAGTAGACGCGGTGGAAGAACCAGTTCATCACGAGTAAGAGCACCCCGATCGCGACCACGCCGACCACCGCCTCCAGCTTCTCGCCGTATTTGGAGAGCGAGTCGAGCAGCAGGATCGCCAGCACGAACATCAGCATGCTGGCCGGGATCGCCAGCAGGGCGCCGCGGTAGATCGGCCGCCGCAGCTGCGCTCGCGGGCCGATCATGCTGGCGGTGATCGCGGCCAGGATCAGGATCGCCTCCAACCCCTCGCGGAAGACGATCAGGGCCGAGTTGGTGATCGTCGTGAAGGCGCTGGCGCCGTCGCCGGTGATCGCGCGGGCATCGGCCAGCTTCTCGTCGAGATCGATCCGGGTGTCGCGGATGTCGCCCACCGGGGCGTTGTCGGCGACCAGGTTGGCGAGACCCTCGTCGCCGTTGGCGCCGTACCAGATCAACCCCTCTATTTCGAGCGCCAGCTGGGTGTCGAAGGCGCGCAGCTTCAGCTCCGGGCCGAACTCGAAGAAGCCGTAGGCGGCGAGCCGCGCCTGCTCGGCCTCCTGGTAGCGGCCGGCGCCGGCCGCGGCTTCGAGCTGGTCGAGTGAGATGTCGACCAGTTCGTAGTCGGCTTCGTCGCCGCCTTCGCTCCACTCCTCGGGGGAAATCCGTTCGATTTCCTCACTGGCCTGTTCGCCGGCGGCGTCGAGGTCCTCCTGGGGGGCGACCGATTTGCCCTGCTGGGCGTTGTCGACGTCTTCGCGCAGCTCGGCGAAGTCCGCCTTGATCCGCTCCACCGCGGCGGCGTCGCGTTCGAGCAGGATCGGCTCCAGGTCCGAGAAGGCCGCTTCGACCCCGTCCATGAAGGCGACGCCCTCCTGCACCTCGAAGGGGATCGTCACCTGGCCGTCGGCGGTGCCCTTGTCGTACTCCTTCGGCACCAGGTCGATGAAGCGGTCGAGCTGGCTCGCGCGGTTGATCTGCTCGTCGGGGGTCAGCGGCGCCGCGGTGAAGCCCTCGAGGTCGGCTTCGACCCGCTCGCGGGCCGCCTCGAAGCTCGCCGCGTCGGCTCGGGCCCCGGCCGCCGCCAGCCGTTCGAAGTCGCGGTCGGTCGCGCGGCGCTCGCCCGGGCCACGCTGCTCGTCGTACTCGGGGGCGATCGCCCGCCAGTATCCGAGCACGATCGCGGCGGCTTCGGCGAAGCGCCCGTCGAAGCCGCGCTCGGCGGCCTCGGCGGCTTCGTCGAGGTTGGTCAGCAGCCGCGCCTGAAAGGTGTCGAGCAGATCCTTTTCGATCTGGACCACGGCTTCGTGCGGCCTGATTTCGCGGGCGGCCAGCTGTTGCAGGGCGGTGGTCCCGTCGACCCCGGGACGGGTGAAGCGGGTGGTCTTGCGGAAGTCGCGGATCTGCATCCAGGTCCGCGCCTGCGCCGCGTCGCCGGCGCGGGCGGCAGCGACGGCGACGGCCAGGGCGCCGCGCCGGAGGGCGGCGACGATCGTCCCCCGCGCGGCGGCAAGACCGGTTTCGTCGAGCTGCCTGGTGGCGCGCCTGGCGCCGCCCAGCGCGGTTTCGACTTCGCGCAGCTCCGCCGGGGCACTGGCGGCGAGGCCGCGCCGCAGGGCACCACTTAAATGGGCTTCGGCGCGGTCGACGGCACCGTCGTCACGTTCGCCGAAGAGCAGCTGGGTCTGAGCTTCGAAGAGCTCGGCGCGGATCTCGTCGGCTGCCTGCCAGGGGGGGTCGGCGGCAGCTGCCGGGGCGCTGAAGATGGTCAAGGCCACCGCCGCGAAGAAGATCGCGGCGGTGGCCTTGGAGCCGGGGGAGTGGTGCAGTCGTGCCTTCGTCTGGACCGCCCCCTCCTCAGCCTTCCTGCAGTTCGATTTCGAGCTGTTTGGCCGCCTGGGTCACCTGGCCGGCGATCGCCTCGGCCTGGGACTGGGCCTGGGCGCCGAGCGCGTCGGCCTGCTTGGCGGTGAATTTCTCACCGTCGGCCTCGCGGTCGCGGAGGTCGGAGGCGAAGGCGACCAGGCTCTCCAGCTCCTTGCGCGTCTGCTTGGCCTGCTGGGCGTTCTCGCCGGCGATCATCGGTTCCATCCCGTCGTAGGTGACGAGGATGCCGCCGAGGATGTCGGCGATGTCCGAGAGGCGCGAGGTGGCGACGAAGCCGAGTTCCTCGGCGCCTTCGCCGGCGATGAAGCGCGAGTTTTTCCACGCTTCGAAGTACTCGCTCATGGTCGGGGTCATGATCACGATCGAGGTCAGCGCGTCGGACGGCGTCGGTTCGAACTCCGCGGCGTCTTCGTTCAGGCTCTTCGCCTGCTTGTCGAATTCGTCCAGCGTCGCCTTATAGATGTTCGCGTCCGGCAGGCCCTCGCCGAACTCGACCTTGCCGTCGCCGTTGACGTCGGCCTTGACGCCCTTCGCCTCGAGGTCCGGGTTGGTGCCGTAGAGCGCGGTCTCGGTCAGGAAGAAGAGGTTGCCGGGCTGCTTCAGCTGCTTGCCGTCGGGGGTCGTGAGGCTGAAGGAGACGGCGTCTTCGGGCGTCGAGGCGTCCGAGCCGGCGTCGATGTCGACGTCGTAGTGGGCCAGCCGCGGAACTCCGGCGACGATTCCCTCCATCTGCTCGTAGGCGGGGTTGGCGACGACGAAGACGTCCTTGGAGTCCTCGAGGATCTGCTCGACCTCGTCACCGTGCTCGGCCAGCAGGCGCTCGTAGTCGAAGTCGACCGACTTGGCCAGGTCGTAGTACTCGTCGGCGTTGGCCTTCAGCAGCCCCACCTGCTCGACCAGGTCGGCGGAGTGGTCGGTGAGGTAGCTCTTGACCGGCGCCAGCTCGGCCGCGCTCGCCCCGGCGCTGGTGCTCTCGTCGCTGCTGTCGCTGTCGCCACAACCGGCGATCGGCGCGGCCAGCGCCAGCGCGGTGAGGGTGAGCGCGAAACGTGCCCTGGACTTCTTCAATCGTGCCTCCTGGATAAGGGGAGCCTACTTAGGGGTCCCTAAATGCTGGTCTTCGGGAACCCTAACCGAATCCGAGCGATGCGGTCGGATATCGAACCCCCGCTCCCTGGGCACGGCTTTGCCACTCGTGAGAACGGCGCCGGGCTTATTTCCTCCAGGCGTCTAAACGGATCCTGCCGAGCCGAAATTACGGTGCTTGCGAATCGCCAAACCCGCGACCGCCGGAGCGTGCTCCGGTGGGCATAGGAGGATTTTGATGAGAAAGAAGATCGGGATCGCCGTGGCATTAACGGCGTTTGCCGCGTTGGTGCTGCCATCGGCGGCGTCGGCGGAAACCGTGGCTGAAACCCTGGCCGCGAAGACGAGCGAGCTGAACATGGTCTGGGTCGCCGTCGCCTGTGTCCTGGTGTTCCTGATGCAGGCCGGCTTCATGTTCCTGGAGATCGGCTTCTCGAGGCAGAAGAACGTCGGCACGGGTGTCGCCAAGATCCTCGTCAACTTCGCGATCGTGACGATCGCCTGGTGGGCGCTCGGCTACGGCATCGCCGAAGGCGGCAACGGCACCGAAGGTCTGCCAGGCACCGAATTCTTTGGTGGCAGCGGTTTCTTCTTCCACTTCGACCAGGTGGTCGCGGGCGAAGCGGTAACCGGGGAATCGGCGATGCTGATGCTCTACGGGCTGGCCTTCTGCGCGGTCTCGCTGGCGATCGTCTGGGGGACCACCCTGGAGCGGATCAAGTTCGGCGCCTACGTGATCTACGCGGCCGTGTTCGGCGCCGTGATCTATCCGCTGATCGCGCACGCGGTCTGGGGCGGTGGCGTGCTTTCCGACATCGGCGGCAAGCCGGTGATGGACTTCGCCGGCTCCTCAGTGGTGCACCTCACCGGTGCGGTCGGGGCGCTGGCGGCGCTGTTGCTGCTCGGCCCGCGTATCGGCAAGTACGACGCCAACGGCAAGCCGCGGGCGATTCCCGGCCACTCGATGCCCCTGGTCGGGCTCGGCGTGATCATCCTCTGGATCGGCTGGTTCGGGTTCAACGGCGGTTCGACGTTCGAAACGGCGAGCTCGTTCTTCGGCGAGGTCATGCTGAATACGCAGCTGGCCGCGGCCGCGGGTGTGATCGGCGCCTCTCTGGCGGTTTGGCTGAAAAGCAGGACGCTCGACGTCGGCATGGCCGGCAACGGCGCGATCGCCGGCCTGGTCGGCATCACCGCTCCGTCGGGCTTCGTCGAGTACTGGGCAGCGCCGATCATCGGCCTCGTCGCCGGCCTGATCGTCGTCTACGCGGTGCTGGCGATCGACAAGCTCCTCGACGACCCGGTCGGCGCCCTCTCGGCGCACGGCCTGGCCGGCATCTGGGGCACCCTCGCGGTCGGCATCTTCGCCTCGCCGCGGCTGATCGTCGAAGGCGCCGGACCAGGTATCTGGTACGGGATCTTCGGCGACGCCTCCTTCAGCTCGGCGCTCGGCCAGTTGGGGGTCCAGGGTCTGGCGGTGGCGTTCACGTTCGTGGTCGTCTTCGTGATCTCGATAGCCACGTTCGCGTTGATCAAGGCGACCATCGGCCTCAGGGTCAGTCCCGAGGAAGAGGACGCCGGAATCGACATCTCCGAGCACGGGATGTACGGATATCCGGAGGTCTTCATCCCACAGCCGGAGTACTCGACCGGCCTGGAGTTCGGTGAGGGACCGCCCCCGGTCGGGGCGCCCACGCCGGCGACTGTCAGCCCGATGACCACTACCGAGTCATAGGAGGCTTGGACGCATGAAAAAGATAGAGGCGTTCATCCGCCACGAGGCGTTCGAGCCGATCCGGGCCGAGTTGCTCGACAAGGGATTTCCGTCCCTGTCGATCATCGAGGCCAAGGGCTCGGGCCGTCAGAAAGGCATTGTCGAGCGCTATCGCGGCTCGACCCTCACCGTCAATGTCCGGCCGAAGGTGAAGCTGGAGATCGTCGTCGAGGACAAAGACAAACCGATTGTCGTCGAGACGATCCTCAAACACGCCCGCACGGGCGAGGTCGGCGACGGCAAGATCTTCGTGATCCCGGTGGAGGAAGCGATTCGCATCCGCACCGGTGAGGGCGGAGAGCCGGTGTTGCAGCTGCACGAGGAGTCGGAGATCCCTAGCTAGTAGTGGCGATGCGCCTCCGGGGAGGGAGCGGATACCCCTCCCCGGAGGCCGTCGCGCAGCTGGTCGCCTGCTTGGGCTCGAACGTCTGTCCTTGAGCCTCCGGGGAGGGGTATCCGCTCCCTCCTTCGCAACCGGTAACGGCCTCTCCAGCGGTTAGCCTCGCTCGGCGATGGCTGACGAGCGGATAAGTCTTAGTGAGGCGGCGCGTAGGTCGGGGGTTCCGGCGAGCACGCTTAAACGCTGGGCTGAGGAGAAGATCGTGCCGGTGCGGCGGGGGCGGTGGACCGCCACTGCGGCTGCGCAGGCTCGGGTTGTGGCGCGGATGCGCGAGCGGGGCTACTCGCTGGAGGATCTGCGGGAGGCGGGACGGGAGGGGCGGCTTGCCTTCGGCTTCGCCGAGGAGCTGTTCTCCGAAGCGGGCGAGACGGTCCCGATCGGCGAGGTCGCCCGGGAGACCGGCCTGGAGCCGGAGCTGATCGAACGGATCCTGATCATCCTCGGCACGCCGAAAGGGCGGCAGCGAAACCTCACCCCGGAAGACGCCGCGGCCCTGCGCCATTGCGCCCGCGTCCTCGCCGCCGGCTTCCCGCTCGTCGCCTTCCTGCAGCTGGTCCGCGTCTACGTGCAGTCGATGCGGCGGATCGCCGACGCCGAGGTTCGCCTCTTCCACCTCTACGTCCATGAGCCGCTGATCCGCGACGCGGTGCCGGAGCTGGAGATGGCAGCGGAGATGGGGGACCTGGCGGCCGACATCCTGCCGCTGGCGGCGCCGCTGACCGAGTACCTCCACAACCGCTACCTGCGCTTCTTCATCGAGCAGGACGTGGTCGGTCACATGGAGTCCGGGCTGGGCATGGACACGGCGGAAATCGAGCTCGGCCAGATCACGGTCACCCTCTGCTTCATCGACCTCACCGGCTTCACCCGCTACACCGAGGAAGAGGGGGACATGGAGGCGCTCGACGTGGTCGAGAACTTCGTCGATGCGGTCGAGTCGACGCTGCCGCGGGAGGCGACGATCGTGAAGACGATCGGCGACGAGGTGATGGTCGTCTCGCCCGACGCCGCCTCGCTGACCGAGTGGGCGGTCGGGTTCCTCGAGCGCTTCCCCCAGCGCCCGCAGCCGCGGGTCGGCATCCACTGCGGCGAGGCGGTCTACCGCGACGGCGACTACTTCGGCGGCCAGGTCAACCTCGCCCACCGCGTGGTCAACCGCGCCCTCGCCGGCGAGGTGCTGGTGACCGATCGCGTCGCCGAGGCGATCGCCCGGCGCGAGAACCTCGGCCTGGAGCCGATCGGCCAGGTCAAGCTCAAGGGCTTCCCGGTGCCCACCGACCTCTTCGTCGTCCGCGCCGCCGGCTGAGCTCGCGCTCTTACACTCGAACCGTGGACGCCGATCCGATGCTCGAGCGGGTGCTCGCCGACGGGCTCCTCGCCCCGGGGATGCCGGTCGTGGCGCTGCTCTCCGGCGGGCGCGACTCGGTCTGCATGCTCGACCTCGCCGTGCGCGCGGTCGGTCCCGAGCAGGTGACGGCACTGCACGTCAACTACGGCCTGCGCGACGACTCCGACGAGGACGAGCGGCACTGCTCCGACCTCTGCGAGTCGCTCGGGGTCGAGCTGGAGATCGAGCGCCCGCAGCGACCGGAGGGGCCCGGCAACCTCCAGGCCTGGGCCCGCGACAGGCGCTACGCCGCCGCGACCGAGCTGGCGCTGGCGCGCGGAGCGACGATCGTCACCGGCCATACCGCCGACGACCAGGTCGAGACCATCCTCTACCGCCTCGCCTCTTCGCCCAGCCGCCGCGCCCTGCTGGGGATGCGTCCCCAGGACGGCCGCCTGGCGCGCCCCCTGCTCGGCTTCACCCGGGCCGAGACGACCGCCTACTGCGAGCGGCGGAAGCTGGCCTGGCGCGAGGACAGCAGCAACGCCGAGCCGACCTATGCCCGCAACCGCCTCCGCCACGGCCTGCTGCCGGAGCTGGCCAAGATCCATCCGGCCGCAGCCGCGAACGTCCTCAAGACGGCGGCGCTGCTGCGCGACGAGGCCGAGGTCCTCGACGGCCTCGTCGACGCCGAGGTCGACGGTTCCGGTGGCTCGGCTCGCGGCACGATCGCGCTGGAGCGGCTGGTGGAGCTGCCGCCGGCGCTGCGCCGGCTCGTCCTGCAGCGGCTCGCCGACGGCGCCGCCGGCCGCCCGGTCCCCGGCGCCGCCCGTTTCGCCGAGCAGGTCGCCGGCCTGCGCCGCACCGGCAGCGCCAGGCTCGACCTCGGCGGCGGCGTCCGCGCCGTGGTCGAAGCGGGCGTCCTCCGCGCCGAGCGCGACTGAGAGGGCCGATGGCTATCTATCTAGACTGCTGCGCGTGAGCGACCCCGCAATCGGCGAGACCCTCGTCGCCCAGGAGGATCTGCAGCGCCGGGTCGCGGAGCTGGGAGCTGAGGTCAGTCGCGACTACGCCGGGCGGGAGCTGGTCATGGTCGGGGTGCTGAAGGGCGCGGTGCTCTTCCTCGCCGACCTGATGCGGAATATCGACGTCCCCTGCGAGATCGACTTCATGGCCGTCTCCAGCTACGGCTCCCAGACCGACTCCTCAGGCGTGGTGCGCATCCTCAAGGACCTCGATGCGCCGATCGAAGGCCGCCACGTCCTGATCGTCGAGGACATCATCGACTCCGGCCTCACCCTGCACTACCTGATGCGGAACCTGAACGCGCGCAACCCCGCCTCGCTCGAGGTCTGCGCCCTCCTGACCAAGCCGGAGCGCCTGCGCGTCGACCTCTCGCCTCGCTACGTCGGCTTTGAGATTCCGAACCGGTTCGCGATCGGCTACGGCCTCGACCACGCTCAGCGCTACCGCAATCTCGATTACGTCGCGGCACTTACGGACTGAGCAGGGAAAACCGCCCTGGTACGCTGATTTCACCCTTGAGGCGTTTCTTCAAAAGCGCGGCGTTCCCGATCCTTCTGGTGGTCATCCTGGCGTTCGTCGCCCAGAAAGTGATCACCAGCGATGACGGCAGCAAAGCGCCGCCGTACAACCAGCTGGTCAACCCGCAGTCGGGCCTGATCGCCGAAGGGAAGATCGAAGAGCTTTCGATCAACACCAAGGACAACACGCTCGACGTCAAGCGGACGAACGGCGAAAGCTTCTCCACCGGCTACCCGCCCCAGACCGAGCAGAGCCTGCTCAACCTGCTGGAGAAAAGCGGGACCACCAACACGATCGTCCACGGCTCCGGCAGCAACGGCCTGCTCTCGCTGCTGACCTTCATCCTGCCCTTCGTCCTCTTCCTCGGCTTCTGGATCTTCCTCATGAACCAGATGCAGGGCGGCGGCTCGCGGGTGATGAACTTCGGCAAATCGAAAGCGAAGCGGATGTCCGTCGACGCGCCGAAAATCACCTTCCGCGACGTCGCCGGCGTCGACGAGGCCGTGCAGGAGCTGGAGGAGATCAAGGAATTCCTCGAGAACCCGAAGAAATTCCAGGCGCTCGGCGCCCGCATCCCCAAGGGCGTCCTGCTCTACGGACCTCCCGGCACCGGCAAGACCCTGCTGGCCCGCGCCGTCGCCGGTGAGGCCGGCGTCCCCTTCTTCTCGATCTCCGGCTCGGACTTCGTCGAGATGTTCGTCGGGGTCGGCGCCAGCCGCGTCCGCGACCTCTTCGAGCAGGCCAAGCAGAACTCCCCCTGCATCATCTTCATGGACGAGATCGACGCCGTCGGGCGCCACCGCGGGGCCGGTATGGGCGGCGGTCACGACGAGCGCGAGCAGACGCTGAACCAGCTCCTGGTCGAGATGGACGGCTTCGAGATGAAGGACAACATCATCCTGATCGCGGCCACCAACCGGCCCGACATCCTCGATCCGGCGCTGCTGCGGCCAGGCCGCTTCGACCGCCAGGTCGTCGTCGACCGCCCCGACCGCAAGGGCCGCAAGCACATCCTCGAGGTCCACACCCGGGGCAAGCCGCTGGCGCGTGAAATCGAGCTCGACACGCTCGCCGGCCAGACCCCCGGCTTCACCGGCGCCGATCTCGCCAATCTGATCAACGAGGCGGCGCTGCTGACCGCCCGCTCGGGCAAGCGCGAGATCAGCATGAAGGAGCTCGAGGAGGGGATCATGCGGGTGATCGCCGGGCCCGAGAAGAAGACCCGGGTGATGAGCGAGAAGGAGCGCCTGATCACCGCCTACCACGAGGTCGGGCACGCGATCGTCGGCCAGCTTCTGCCCAACTGCGACCCAGTCCACAAGATCTCGATCATCAGCCGCGGCCAGGCGCTCGGCTACACGATCAGCCTGCCGACCGAGGACAAGTTCCTCACCACCCGCGCCGAGCTGACCGACACGATGGCGATGACCCTCGGTGGCCGTGCCGCCGAGGAGATCGTCTTCAGCGAGATCACCACCGGCGCCTCCAACGACCTCGAAAAGGTGACCGAGACGGCGAAGCAGATGGTTATGCGCTTCGGCATGTCGGAGCGACTCGGACCGCGTGTCTTCGGCCACGATCGCGGCCAGCCCTTTCTCGGCCGCGAATTCAGCGCCGAACCCGACTACTCCGACGAGATCGCCCGTGAGATCGACGACGAGATCCGCCGCATCGTCGAGAGCGCCCACCAGGCCGCCCGCGGGCTGCTGAACGAGCGCCGCGAGGAGCTGGACCAGATTTCGAAGCTGCTGCTCGAGCGCGAGACGATCGACGCCGGCCAGTTCGCCGCCCTGCTCGACGGCAAGTCCGCCGCCGAGGTCTTCGCCGACGACGAAGAGCCGGCGAAGCCGGCCGAGCCGGCCGCCGAGCCAGAGCGGCCTCAGCGCGAAGGCGCTCGTCCGGCGGCGCACCCTCGCCCCGGCTTCGCCGGCGGCGACGCGTCCTGATCGGCGCCTGGCGGCGTCCTCGGTCGCTCATGTGCAGAGCACACTTCGCTCCCTGCGTCCTTGCCATGCTTGATCAGGACGCGTCGCCATGAAATTGATGGGAGTCGTCAACGTCACGCCCGATTCGTTTTCAGACGGCGGGATGTATCTGGATCCGGCTCTGGCGATCGAGCACGGTCGGCAGCTCGAAGAGAGTGGCGCTGCGATTCTCGATATTGGTGGCGAATCGACCCGGCCGGGGGCCGAGGAAGTGGTGGCCGAGGAGGAGCTGCGGCGGGTCGGGCCGGTGATCGCCGGGCTGGCCGGGGGGGAGGCGACGATCTCGGTCGATACCTCGAAGGCCGCGGTCGCCGAAGCCGCCCTCGACGCCGGAGCGGAGATCGTCAACGATGTCACCGCGCTCCGCGGCGACGCCGAGATGGCGGCGCTCTGTGCCGATCGCGGCGCCACGGTGGTGCTGATGCACATGCTCGGCACCCCCCGCACGATGCAGCGCGATCCCGTCTACGACGACGTGGTCGTCGAGGTCAGGTCCTTCCTCTCCGGCCGGGTGGAGGCCGCGATGGCCGCCGGCATCGCCGAGGAGCGGATCTGGCTCGACCCCGGGATCGGCTTCGGCAAGACCGCCGAGCACAACCTGGAGCTGCTGCGGCGCTTGGCCGAGCTGCGCGAGCTGGGCCGGCCGCTGGTGATCGGGACCTCCCGCAAGAGCTTCATCGGCAGGCTCGACGGCTCCGACGCCGGCGAGCGCCTCGGCGGCACGATTTCCTCCTCGGTGCTGGCCGCGGCCGAGGGGGCCGAGGTCCTGCGCGTCCACGACGTCGCCGAGGTCCGCCAGGCGATGGCCGTGGCGATGGCGATCCTCGGGTAGCTTCCAGCCATGGAGTCTCACGGCAATGGCATCGAGTCGAGCGCCGAGGTCGAGCTGCGCGGCCTCTCGATCTACACCCATCACGGCGTCAGCGAGGCCGAGCAGGAGGTCGGGCAGCGGCTCGAGTTCGACATCTCCTTCGACGTTCCCGACTGCGATGCCGTCCTCACCGACCGGCTCGATGACACCGTCGACTACGCCCAGGTCTGCGACATCGTCGCCCTCGCCGCCACCGAGCGCAGCTACAGGACCTTGGAGCGGCTGGCCCAGGTCATCGGCCAGCGCCTGATCGAGCGCTACGGCTGCGAATCGGTGCGGGTGCGGGCGGCCAAGCCCGAGCCGCCGCTGCCGCTGGCGATCCAGGAGGTCGCGGTCGAGGTGACCCAGGAGCGCGCGGTCGACGAGGACGAGGCCGAAGCCCCGGGGGCCTAGTCCGGTGCGCGGCTACCTCGGCCTCGGCTCCAACGTCGGCGACTCCGCCGCCCACTTGCGGGCGGCGATCGAGTTGCTGAGGGAGCGCGGGGTCGAGGTCGAGGCGGTTTCCTCCGCCTACGTGACCGAGCCGGTTGGCGAGATCCTCGACCAGCCCGACTTCCTCAACGCCGCGGTCCGCATCCGCACCGAGCTCGAGCCCGAGCGGCTTCTCGACGTCTGCAAGGCGGTCGAGGCCGAGCGCGGCCGCTCCTTCGACGCCCCCCGCCACAGCCCCCGCCCGCTCGACGTCGACCTGCTCCTGCTCGGCGACCTCGAGCTGCGCACCGAGCGCCTCACCCTCCCGCACCCAGAGGTGACCAGCCGCCGCTTCGTCCTCGCCCCGCTGCTGGAGCTGGACCCGGAGCTGACCCTGCCCGACGGCACCCGCCTCGCCGCCGCCCTCGCGGCGCTGCCGTCAGGCCAGCGCGTCGACCGAGTCGATCGTCCTCCGGGCCTGTCAAACTCGATTTCAGAGTCCTAGTTTGATGCCAGGAGGCGGACTGATGAGCAAGAACGTCCATGTTGTTCCCGGCGATGGGGGGTGGAATGTGAGAGTTGAGGGAAATCTCAGAGCCGCACATTTCCAGACCCAGAACGAAGCCATTGAGGCCGGTCGCAAGCTGGCTCGAGGGAATCGTTCAGAGCACATCGTGCACGGCCGAGACGGACGTATCCGCCAGCGCGATAGCTATGGACGAGACCCGTTTCCGCCGCGTAACTAACTCCCCATCCAGCTGCCTTGCTAGTTTTTCCTAGCTGGCTGAGAGCAGGTTCGCACTAGCGAGCTTCAGGGCAAGCCCCTTGGTCGGCACTTCTTCAAAGAGCTCCGCTCCTGGCGGAGCTCTTGTCGTTTAAGGGGTCGGATGCCAGACTTCGTTGTGGTGGAGGTGCGGCTCGATTCGCTCTTCCCAGAGTCCTTCCACGGCGGTAGCCGACGAGTTTTCGGCGACCAGTCCCGTGCGAATCTTGCGAACTCGCGCGGCGATGAAAGTGGCGCAGTCGACCAACTGGATGGCGGCGTTCCTGTGCGATGGGACGAAGTGGATCGTGTCGACGATGCGGTCGATCTGCTCGGTGTTCCAGCCCCACGACGTGCCGAGCTCTTGGTAGTTGGCCAAATCTCGAAGTGCCGCATCCTCGATCTCTTTGGCCTCGTCAGCCACGAGCAAGCGCGGCAGTCATGCTCCCTGGCCATTCTCTCGATCGACTCGATCGTGAACATCAGTGCGATGTCGTGCGGGTGGTAGGGGTCCACGTATCGTTCACGCAGACGGCCCTTATGGACCCCACGGACGATGACCTCGGCTCCAGCCATCTCAATCCCGCGCAGAATGTCGTCGTAGATGTCAATTCGTTTGGCTGGAGATAGGCCGCTGAAATAGCCCCTCCCGGAGAAGAGGTCTTGACCGTGGAACTCGAAGTCGTCCTCGCCGCACTCCCTCGGGCAATAGCGCCGGGCGGTTTCGCGAATGTGCTCGTGGACAACGGAGACTTTTGACTCCTCGATCACCAGCGTGAGAATCAGATGGATGGGCTGTGCAGGATCACTCAGGTTTCGACCGGTGTTCCCGGTCTCGTCCATATAGGCAATCCACATCGCTGGCCCCCGCGCAGAATTGAGGTTCTTTCCCCTGCAAACACGGACACTCCCGTGCGGTCGCCAGTCTATCCCGCAGCTGTAACGGACCCGCGCAGTGGCGCCAGCCACTCGGCTGGGACGATCGGCGGCATGCGGCCGGGGAAGTCCGGCACGAATCTCTTCGCCAGGGCGCTGGCGGGCCGGCCCTCGATCGCCGGGCGCAGGTCGTCGAAGGTCAGCGCCAGGCCGATGCTGGGGGCGATCTGGAAGTCGGCGACGTTGGGCTGCTCGCCGTTCAAGACCCCCGCCTCGATCCAGGCGTCGATCTTGTCGAGCATCCCCGGCATCGCGTTGACGGCGCTGCGCACGGTGTCGTCGTTGGCGTCATGGATGCGTGCGTCGAGCGCGATGATCGGCGCTGCGGTCTTCACCGCGAGGCCGGTCGGGATGCCGAGCTTGGCGCCCTCGGAGTAGCTGCGCATCGGCGCCCGGTTCTTCTTCAGCGCCCACCAGGCGAGCTGCCGGATGGGATGCTGGAGGCGCTCGTCGCCAAAGCGCTCGGCCTCTTCGACCTCGGCCCGCAGCTCGGGATCGGCGGGGAACAGCGGCGGCTCGGGGCGCAGGCGCTCCAGCTCGCGGGCGATCTGCCGCGACCCCTGCACCTTGCGCCCGTCGATCTTCAGCGCCGGCACGGTCGGGCCCGGGAAGCCGAGCGCTCGCACGACGGTCCGGGAGACCACGGGCACGAGGTCGGTGCGCTTGAAGGCAATGCCCTTGCGGTCCAGCATCAGCGCCACGGCGATGCTCGGGTGCGATGCCGGTATGACGAAGAGGCGCGCGTCCACGCGGCGATCCTATGCTGTGGCCGTGCTTCTCGCCGTCGACGTCGGCAATACCCAGACCCACCTCGGCGCCTTCGAGGGCGAGACGCTGGTCGAGCACTGGCGCTTCCAGACCCGATCGGGGGCGACCGGCGACGAGCTTGCGCAGCAGATCGCCGGGCTGTTCTCGCTCTGCGATCTGGCCTTCGCAGCGATCGACGCCGTCTGCGTCTCCTCGGTGGTGCCGCCGCTGGGCAACCAGTACGAGCAGCTTTCCGAGCGCTATCTCGAGGCCGACTGCCTGACGATCGGCCCCGGGCTCAAGACCGGGATGCCGATCCGCATCGACAACCCGCTCGAGGTCGGGGCCGACAGGTTGGTCAATGCGATCGCCGCCTACGATCGCTTCGGCGAGGCCTGCGTCGTGGTCGACTTCGGCACCGGCATCAACGTCGATGCGGTCTCGGCAGATGGCGAGTATCTCGGTGGCGCGATCGGCCCGGGCCTGGCACCGTCGCTGAGCGCCCTGATCGAACGCGCCGCGCGGATCACCCGCATCGACCTCGAAGAGCCCCGCGAGGCGATCGGGCGCTCGACCCGCGCCGCGATCCATTCCGGCTTCATCTTCGGCTTCGCCGGGCTGATCGACGGCATCGTCAGGCGGATCGAAGACGAACTCCCGAATCCGCGCTTGCTCGCGACTGGCGGCTATGCGTCGACCGTCGTCCCCTTCACCGAGACGATCGACGAGGTCGACGACATGCTTACCCTCAGGGGACTGCGACTGATCCATGAACGCAACGCGCCCACAGCTGACTGATCCCCTCCGGATCGCCGACGTCGAGATCTCCAACCGGGTCCTGCTGGCGCCGCTGGCCGGCATCGGCAACTGGTTCGTCCGCCTCCAGGCCAAACGCCACGGCGCCGGGCTCGCCGTCTCGGAGATGGTCTCCAGCTTCGCCCTGCACTACCGCAACGAGCGCACCCTGCGGGAGCTGATGAGGATCCACCCCGACGAGCACCCGGTCTCGGTCCAGCTCTTCGGCCACGACGCCGAGGTGATGCGCTCCGGCGCCGCGATCGCCGCCGGGGCGGGGGCTGACCTGATCGACATCAACATGGGCTGCCCGGTTCCCAAGGTCCGTCGCACCGGTGCCGGCGCTCAGCTTCTGCGCGAGCCCGAGCTGGCCCTGGCCCTGGCCCGGGGCGCCGCCGAGGGTGGGGGCGGGGTGCCGGTGACGGTGAAGCTGCGCTCGGGAATCGAGGCCGGCGACCGCTCCGGCTTCGAGCTCGCGGTCCGGCTTGCCGAGGAGGCCGGCGTCGCCGCGATCGCCTTTCACCCGCGGGCCGCGACCAAAGGACATAAGGGCGCGCCGGACTATGAGCTGACGAGGGAGCTGGTCGAGCGGGTGGAGGTGCCGGTGATCGTCTCCGGCGGCCTCTCCAGCGCCGAGGCGGCCCGCCGCGCCTACGAGGAGTCAGGGGCCGACGCGGTGATGATCGCCCGCGGCTCGCTCGGCAACCCCTGGGTGTTCGAGGAACTGACCGGGCAGCGCCGGCGCCCGCCCGCCCCGGAAGAGGTCGCCGCCGAGCTGCTCTGGGTCATGGACAGCGCCGAGGAGCACCTGGGGACCGAGCGGGCCGAGCGCTATCTGCGCAAGTTCTACCCCTGGTACGTGGAGCGCCTGGGGGCTTCCCAGGAGATCGTCGACGAGCTCCAGCGCAGCGCCGACCTCCCCCGTGCGCGGGAGCTGATCGGCGCCTTCGCCAAGCCCGCCGCCGTTGCTTGAACGCCCCTGATTGCCGGGCAGGCGCCCTCGCTATAATCCCGCGACTCCGTGCCCAGGTGTGGCGATGCAAACCGCCGCATCCGGGCGTTTTTTTCGGTCTGGGAGTCGTTTCCGCGGCTCTCCCCAACAGCCAAAAGCGAGGTAGTTCAAGTGAGTCGTCAGGCGGTCATCACCCCAGAGGGTCTCGAGAAACTGAAAGCGGAGATCGAGCACCTCTCGACGACCAAACGCCGTGAGGTCGCGGCGCGGATCAAGGAGGCGCGCGAATTCGGCGACATCTCCGAGAACGCCGAATACGACGACGCCAAGAACGAACAGGCCCTGCTCGAGGGCCGGATCGCGCAGCTGGAAGAGCGGCTGCGCCGCGCCACCGTGATCGACGAGAAGGCGCTCAACACCGACGAGGTCGGCTTCGGCTCGGTCGTCCACGTCAAGGACCAGAAGACCGGCGACTCGCAGAAATTCCAGATCGTCGGCTCCACCGAGGCCAACCCGGTCGAGCACAAGCTCTCCAACGAGTCGCCGATCGGCAAAGCGCTGGTGGGCCGCAAGCGCAACGACGTGGTTACGGTCGAGGTGCCGCGCGGCCCCAAGAAGAAACTGAAAATCACCAAGATCGACAAGGCCTGACGCTCGATAGGGTCGGCCCGCGATGAGCGAGCCAGCCGAGCCCAAACTCTCCGACGTACTGCGCGACCGCCGCGAGAAGCTCGGGCGGATCAGGGACGCGGGGATCGAGCCGTTTCCGCACGAGTTCTCCGGGCGCGAGGACATCGCTGAGGTGCGAGCCGCCCACGAGGGCCTGGCGGCGGGGATGGAGACCGAGTCGCGGCACCGCGTCGCCGGGCGCGTAGTCGCCCGCCGCGGCCACGGCAAGGCCTGCTTCCTCGACCTCCGCGACGGCAGCGGGCAGATCCAGCTCCACGCTCGCGAGGACCTGCTCGGCGAGGAGGCCTTCGAGCTGCTCGTCAACCTCGACCTCGGCGACATCGTCGGGGCCGAGGGGACGGCGATGGCGACCCGCCGCGGCGGCGAGCTCTCGCTGGCGATCGACCACTGGCGCCTGCTGGCCAAGAGCCTGCGGCCGCCGCCCGACAAGTTCCACGGGCTCGAGGACACCGAGACCAGGTTTCGCCGCCGCGAGCTCGACCTGATCGCCAACGAGGACAGCCGCCGCATCTTCCAGGTCAGGGCCCGCGCTGTCAGCGAGACCCGCCGCTGGCTCGACGAACACGGCTACGTCGAGGTCGAGACCCCGGTCCTGCAGCCGCTCTACGGCGGCGCCTTGGCGCGGCCGTTCACCACCCACCACAACGCCCTCGACCGCGACCTCTACCTGCGGATCGCCACCGAGCTGTACCTCAAGCGCCTGGTCGTCGGCGGCATCGACCGCGTCTACGAGCTCGGCAAGGACTTCCGCAACGAGGGCGTCTCGCACAAGCACAACCCCGAGTTCACGATGCTGGAGTGGTACGAGGCCTACGCCGACTACGAGAAGACCGCCCACGACCTCGAGCTGCTGGTCGCCGAGGTGGCGGAGCGGGTGCTGGGAACGACCAAGGTCCTTCGCGGCGAGGTCGAGATCGACTTCGCGCCCCCCTGGCGGCGGATCACGATGCGCGCGGCGATCCTCGAGCGGGCTGGGGTCGACATCCTCGAGCACCCGACCCGGGAGGCGCTGGCGGCGGCGCTCGGCACCGAGCCCGACCCCACCGAGGGTTGGGGGAAGCTGGTCGACGGCCTGCTTGCCCGTGAGGTCGAGCCGGGGCTGATCCAGCCCACCTTCGTCTTCGACTACCCGGTCGAGCTCTCGCCCTTTGCCAAGGCCCACCGCTCCGAGCCGGGCCTGGTCGAGCGCTGGGAGGCCTTCGTCGGCGGGGTCGAGATCGCCAACTCCTTCAGCGAGCTCAACGACCCCGACGAGCAGCGCCGCCGCTTCGAGCAGCAGGCGGTCGAGTCCGACCGCGGCGACGAGGAGGCCCAGCCCTACGACGAGGTCTTCGTCGAGGCGCTGGAACAGGGAATGCCGCCGACCGGCGGCGTCGGGCTCGGGATCGACCGCCTGGTGATGATGCTGACCGGGGTCGCCAGCCTGCGTGAGGTGCTGCTGTTCCCGGCGATGAAGTCGTAAACAGCGGCGCGGGGGTCGCGGACCGGACTGACGGTCTCGGTAGAGTTAAGCGACACATGGACGCCTGCCGATATCGATTGGGCGTCTGCCGGTACTAACCCGGGCTAACCGGGTTCGATCCAGAAGAGGATTCTTTTGTTCGAGCGATTCACCGAGCGAGCCCGACAGGTCGTCGTCCTAGCCCAGGAGGAGGCCCGCACGCTCAAGCACAATTACATCGGCACCGAGCACATCCTGCTCGGGCTGCTGCGCGAGGAGGAGGGCCTGGCCGCACGGGTCCTCGAGTCCCTCGATATCACCGTCGAACGGGTCCGCTCGCAGGTGGTCCGGATCGTCGGTTCCGGCGAGGAGGTCACCTCCGGCCAGATCCCGTTCACGCCGCGGGCCAAGAAGGTGCTTGAGCTGGCGCTGCGCGAGGCGCTCTCGCTGGGACACAACTACATCGGCACCGAGCACATCCTGCTCGGTCTCGTGCGTGAGAACGAGGGCGTCGCCGCCCGCATCCTGCTCGACTTCGACGCCGACTCCGACAAGATCCGCAACGAGGTGATCCGGATGCTGTCCGGCCCCGGTGGGCGCCGCCAGGGTGGCGGTGGCGGCGGTGGTGCCGGCCAGGGCGAGGGCGGGAAAAAGTCTTCGAAACTGCTCGACCAGTTCGGCCGCAACCTCACCCGCCTCGCCGAGGAGGGCAAGCTCGACCCGGTGATCGGTCGCGAAACCGAGATCGAGCGGATCATGCAGGTCCTCTCCCGCCGGACCAAGAACAACCCGGTGCTGCTGGGCGAGCCCGGGCGTCGGCAAGACCGCCGTGGTCGAGGGCCTGGCGGCCAAGATCAACAGCGGCGAGGTGCCGGAGCTGCTCAAGAACAAGCAGATCTACACGCTCGACCTGGCCGCCCTGGTCGCCGGCTCCAAGTACCGCGGCGAGTTCGAGGAGCGGCTGAAGAAGGTGATGAAAGAGATCACCCAGCGCGGCGACATCATCCTCTTCATCGACGAGCTCCACAACCTGGTCGGCGCCGGCGCCGCCGAGGGCGCGATCGACGCCGCCTCGATCCTGAAGCCGGCCCTGGCCCGCGGCGAGCTGCAGACGATCGGCGCCACCACGCTCGACGAGTACCGCAAGTACCTCGAGCGCGACGCGGCGCTGGAGCGCCGCTTCGCCCAGATCAAGGTCGACCAGCCGTCGCCCGAGGACACCGTGAAGATCCTCGAAGGGCTGCGCGAGCGCTACGAACAGCACCACCGGGTGACGATCAACGACGAGGCCCTGGCCGCCGCCGCCGAGCTCGCCGACCGCTACATCTCCGACCGCTTCCTGCCCGACAAGGCGATCGACCTGATCGACGAGGCCGGCTCGCGGATGCGCATCAAGTCGATGAGCACGCCGCCGGTATACCGCGAGCTCGAGGAGGAAATCGAGACGACGCGGCGCGACAAGGAGGCCGCGATCGAGGCCCAGGAGTTCGAAAAGGCCGCCAACCTGCGCGACACCGAGCGCCAGCTGACGACGAAAAAGCGCCAGCTCGAAGACGAGTGGGCCGAGGGCGAGAACGGCGAGCGCCCGGTCGTCGGCGAAGAGGAGATCGCCGACATCGTCTCGATGTGGACCGGCATCCCGGTCTTCAAACTGACCGAGGCCGAGACCAAGAAGCTGATCCGCATGGAGGAGGAACTGCACAAGCGCGTGATCGGCCAGGAGGTCGCGATCACCGCCGTCTCCAAAGCGATCCGCCGCTCCCGGGCCGGGATCAAGGACCCCAAGCGCCCGGCCGGCTCCTTCATCTTCCTCGGCCCCTCCGGGGTCGGCAAGACCGAGCTCGCCCGCACTCTCGCCGACTTCCTCTTCGGCGACGAGGAGGCGATGATCCGGATCGACATGTCCGAGTACATGGAGAAGCACGCGGTCAGCCGCCTGGTCGGTTCTCCTCCGGGCTACATCGGCTACGACGAGGGCGGCCAGCTGACCGAGGCCGTGCGCCGCAAGCCGTACTCGGTGCTGCTGCTGGACGAGATCGAGAAGGCCCACCCCGACGTCTTCAACATCCTCCTGCAGATCCTCGAGGACGGGCGCCTCACCGATGCCCAGGGCCGCACGGTCGACTTCCGCAACGCGATCGTGATCATGACCTCGAACATCGGCGCCTCGGAGATCTCGAAGAACACCTCGATCGGGTTCACCGTCTCCGACGAGACCGGCATGTCCTACGGCGACATGAAAAACCGGATCATGGGCGACCTCAAAAAAGTCTTCCGGCCCGAGTTCCTCAACCGGATCGACGAGATCATCGTCTTCCACAAGCTGGCCAAGGACGAGGTCAAGGAGATCGTCGACCTGATGATCAGCCGCGTCCGCGTCCAGGTCGCCGAGCACGAACTGCAGCTGGAGCTGACCGACGAGGCCAAGGACCTGCTGGTCGACAAGGGCTGGGACCCGTCGATGGGCGCGCGGCCGCTGCGCCGGGCGATCCAGCGCTACATCGAGGATCCGCTCGCCGACGAAGTCCTGCGCCAGGGCGAGATGACCCCCGGTTCGACGGTGATGGTCGCCCGCGACCCCGCCGGCGACGAGGAGGACAAGCCGCTGAGCCTGACGATCATCGCCCCGAAGAAGCCGAAGCAGAAGCCGGCCAAGAAGCCCGAGCCGGAGACGGTCGGCGTCGGCGCCGCCAAGAAGAGCGACGGCGAGCACGGGTCGGGCGACGGCGGCGACTCACCGCACGACGACCCCGAGCACTGAGCCTCCCCGCGTCCATGAGCGAGCCCGGCCGCAGTGCGATCGGCACCTGGAGTGGGGGGCGCTTCCTCCACTTCGGCGAGAAGATCGAGGAGGAGCGCCTGCAGTCGCTGCTGCGGCCCGGTGGCGGGATCGAGACCGTCCTCAGCGCCGACGCCTACGGCCAGGGTGAGGCCGACCGCCTGCTCGGTCGCGCCCTCGAGGGGGTGCCGCGCGAGGGCTACAGCCTCGTCGGCGCCGTCGGCCACGACTTCTACGAGGGTGAGCGCAACGGCCCCAAGGGGTTCCCCCGCTTCACCGATCCCAGCCTGCGCGGCCCCGGCGAGTACGCCGGCTACCTGCGGATGGCGACCGAGGCCAGCCTGGAGCGGATCGGCGCCTCCTCCTTCGACCTGCTGCTGCTCCACAACCCCGATCGCACCGGCTACTCCAGCGAGGCCGTCTGGGACGGGATGGCGGCGCTGCGCGAGGCGGGCCTGACGGCGCGGATCGGCGTCGCGCCGGGCCCGGCCAACGGCTTCACCCTCGACCTGATCGCCTGCCTGGAGCGCTTCGGCGACCGCATCGACTGGGCGATGGTCATCCTCAACCCGCTCGAGCCCTGGCCGGGGGAGCTCTGCCTCGACGCCGCCGCCCGCCACGGGGTCAAGGTCCTGACCCGGGTCGTCGACTACGGCGGCCTCTTCTGGGGCGATCTGCGTCCCGGCATGGAGCTGGGCCGGACCGACCACCGCTCCTTCCGCCCCGCCGGCTGGATCGAGGCCGGCGCGGAGAAGCTCGAGCGCCTGCTGCCGTTCGCAGAACGGGCAAAGCTGACGCCGATCCAGCTCGCCTGCCAGTGGAACCTCGCCCATCCCGCGGTCGAGTGCGTCGCCCCGACCCTGATCCAGGAGGCCGGCGAGGAGGCCTGCCCGATCGAGGCCAAGCGCGTGGAGCTCGCCCACCTGCCGGCCGAGCAGCGCCTGAGCGACGACGACGTCGCCGCGATCCGCGCGATCGGCGACAACACCGGCAGCATGGCCCTCAAGGGCGCCAGCCCGGCTTTCGAGGGCGACGAGCAACCCGACCGCTGGCCTCTGAGCGACGACCTCGTCGCCGCCGGCACCCGCTGGGGCATCGACCCCCAGCGCGACCTGGTCGCCTCGTAGTCTGCCGGCGATCCCGAGCGGCCGGCCTGCCTTGAGTGATCTGTATCCTTGACAAAGCCGATTCCGAGCTGTCCACACGGATATCGGCAGACCGCATTCCAGAGCGCTTTTTGGCATCCTATAGGCGATGCCTTCTTTGTCCGGGGATGAGCTCCACGAGCTTTCAGAACGTCAGGATCCCCGGCTTCTCAGAGCCCTCGACGTCGTAGCCCCCGGCGGTGCCCTGCGGGAGGGGATCGACAACATCGTCCACTCGCGCACCGGTGGCCTGATCGTCGTCGGCGACCTCGACGACATCTCCCACATGCTCTCCGGCGGGATCAAGCTCGACGTCGACTACACGCCGGCGATGCTCTACCAAGTGGCGAAGATGGACGGCGCCATCGTGCTCAACAGCGAGGCGACGACGATCGCCTGGGCCAACGTGCAGCTGATGCCGGACCCGACGATCCTCTCCTCCGAGACCGGCACCCGCCACCGCACCGCCGAGCGCGTCTCCAAACAGACCGACGCCCTGGTGATCGCGATCTCCCAGCGCCGCGACGTCGTCTCGCTCTACGTCGAGGGGACGAAGTACATCCTGCAGGAAATCCCGGCGGTGCTGGCCAAGGCCAACCAGGGCCTGGCGACGCTGGAGAAGTACCGCGAGCGCCTCGACCAGGTCTCCGGCCGCCTCACCGTGCTCGAGTTCGAAGGGGGCAGCTTCCTGCACGACGCTCTCGCCGTTCTCCAGCGGGCCGAGCTGGTGACGCGGATGGCGGTCGAGGTCGAGCGCTACATCGTCGAGCTCGGCACCGAGGGCCGGCTGATCGAGATGCAGCTGGAGGAGACGATGGTCGGCGTCGCCGCCGACAAGACCGCGCTGATCCGCGACTACAGCGTCGAGGACACCGAGGGGAGCCTGGCCGCGACGCTGCAGGCGCTCGGCCGCATGCCGCACCAGGACGTGCTCGACTTCGGCCGTCTCGCCGAGCTGCTCGGCTACGACCGCAAGCTCAACACCCTCGACTTCCCGGTTGCCTCGCGCGGCTACCGCGCGCTGGGCCGGGTCCCCCGTATTCCCAAGCTTGTCGTCCAGAAGATCATCCACGAGCTGGGCGGGTTGGAGGAGGTCCTGGCGGCCTCCGATGCCGACCTCGCCGCCGTCGACGGAGTCGGCCCCACCCGGGCCAAGGACATCCGCGAGGGCCTGCGCCGGCTCCAGGAGGCCGACCTGGCCGACCGTTACTTACAGAGCTGACGGCGATGGACGCCGTCGAAGACGAAAGGAGCCACCGATTCCCCCCGAGCTAGACGAGGCCATCGAGGCAGTCTTCGAGGAGGACGTTGAATACGTCTGCGACTTCGAGGAGGGCGACAAGGTCGTCTACCCGCACCACGGGGCTGGCCTGGTGCTGAAGAAAGAGACTCGCGAGCTGATGGGCAGCGAGCGTGAATACCTCACGATCAAGATCATCCACAACGAGCTCACGGTGATGGTGCCCTGCGAAAACGCGGGAGTGGCAGGTCTGCGCCGCATCATCGACGAGGAAGAAATCAAGAAGGTCACAGCGGTTCTCACCGACGAGGTGTCGGAGATGCCGAAGAACTGGAACCGGCGCTTCAAGTACAACCGCGAGAAGATCAAGACCGGTGACGTCTTCGAGCTGGCCGAGGTGGTCCGCAACCTGGCGATCCGCGAGATGGAGAAGGGCCTCTCCACCGGCGAGAAGCAGATGTACACGCGGGCCAAGAAGATCCTCGCGTCGGAGTTCATGTACGCGCTCGACAAGGACGAGGAGGGCGCGGAGGAGTACCTCGACGGGCTGCTGGAGGAGCGCTTCGCCGCTACCGCCTAGAGCGCCTGCTGTCACCGCAGTCATCGCGGCCGCCGGCTCCGGGGAGCGTCTCGGAGCCGGCGGCCCGAAGGCTTTCGTGCCGCTGGCGGGGAGGCCGATGATCGAGTGGTCGATCGCTGCCTTCCGGGCCTGCGAGTCGGTGCGCTCGATCGTCGTCGCCGTGCCGCCCGGTCGCGTCGACGACCTCGTGGGTGAGGACCTCGGCGTCATCGCCGGCGGCGCCACCCGCGCCCAGTCCGTCGCCAACGCCCTCGCGGCGGTCGACACCGAGCTGGTGGCGATCCACGACGCGGCTAGGCCGCTGCTTACGCCGCAGCTCGTCAACGATCTGGTCGGCCGGCTGGCCGCCGACCCCGACGCCGCCGCGGCGATCCCGGCGGCGCCGGTCACCGACACGGTCAAGCAGGCGAGGTCGAGCCAAGCCTTTTCCCGGCAGGAGCGGAAAAAGGCCCAGGTCGAGGTCGAGCGCACGCTCGATCGCTCCCTGCTCTGGGCGGCGCAGACGCCTCAGGTCTTCCGTGCGGGGGCGCTGCGCGCTGCGCTCGAGGTCGACGCCGAGACCCGCGATGCGGCAACCGACGAGGCGATGCTGGTCGAGGCGGCGGGGGGGACGGTGCTGATCCACTCGGTGTCGGCCGAGAACTTCAAGGTGACCACGCCGCTCGACCTGCGGGTGGCGGAGCTGCTGCTGGCCGAGCGCGGCGCCGGCTCAGTCCCTGAGTAGAACCCAGACCAGCATCGCGGCAAAGCAGAGCTGGCCGACTCCGAGGGCCACCCCCAGGCTGACGGCGCCGAGCAGGCCCGCGAGCGCGGTGCCGCCGGCGAAGGCGAGCAGGAGCAGCAGTAGCTGACGAGCCATTGCCGCGGCAGTCTAGGCTGCTGGGAAATGCTGACCGACTATCACCTGCATCTGCGCCCGGACGAGGAGAACACGACCGCCGAGCGCTTCTTCACCAACGAGAACGTCGACCGCTATCTGGCGGCCGCGGCCGCGGCCGGGGTCGAGGAGCTGGGCGTCTCCGAGCACGTCTACCGCTTCCACCAGGCGCTCGAGCTCTGGCGCCATCCGCTCTGGGAGAGCAACGGCCGCGACGACCTCGACGCCTACTGCGAGTTCGTCCGCGGCACCCCGCTCAAGCTCGGCCTCGAGTGCGACTTCGTGCCCGGTGCCGAGGATCGCACCGCGGCGATGCTGGAGGCGCGGGACTTCGACTATGTCCTCGGCTCGGTCCACTTCGTCGGCGAGGACGCCGTCGACCATCCCGGCTGGGATGTCTGGGAGGGCAGCAACGACCCGGACGAGGTCTGGCGCCGCTACTTCGAGGCGCTGGCCGAGTGCGCCCGCTCCGGCCTCTTCGACATCCTCGCCCACCCCGACCTGGTCAAGGTCTGGGGCGGCGCCCGGCCCCTGCCCGAGCGCGATCTGCGCTTCTTCTACGAGCCGGCGGTGGCGGCGATCGCCGAGAGCGGGATCGCGGTCGAGCTCTCCACCGCCGGCCTGCGCAAGCCGGTCGGGGAGCTCTATCCCGCTCGTGGCTTTGCCGAGATGTGCGTCGAGGCGGGGGCGCCCTTCGCGCTCTCCTCCGATGCCCACCTGCCCGAGCAGGTCGGCTTCGCCTACGACCGCGCGGTCGACTTCCTCGACGATCTGGGGGTGGGGGAGATATGCGTATTCGAGCAGCGCCGGCGGCATCTGGCCCCGCTGGCCAGCCGCGTCGGCTGATGGTCGGCATCGGCTACGACAGCCACCGCTTTGCCACGGGGCGGCGGCTGGTGCTGGGCGGGGTCGAGATCGACCACCCGCTCGGCCTCGCCGGTCACTCCGACGCCGACGTCCTCACCCATGCCGTGATCGACGCCATCCTCGGCGCCGGCGGGGGTGGCGACATCGGCACGATGTTCCCCGACGACGACGAGCAGTGGCAGGGCGCCGACTCGATCGATCTGCTGCGGACGGTGGTCGGCACGCTTGCCGGCCCGATCGTCAACGTCGACGCGACCTTGATCTGCGAGGAGCCCCGGCTCGGCCCCTACAAGGAGCAGATGGAGCGGACGCTCGCCGACGCGACCTCGGCCCGGGTCAGCGTCAAGGCGACGAGCAACGAGGGGATGGGCTGGATCGGGCGCGGCGAGGGCATCGCCTGTGTCGCTGTCGCCTCGGTGCAGGGCGATTAGTCTTCGCGCGATGGGGATCCTCAGCGACAGCGCCTCGAAGCTGCGGGCCTCGGCTGCCGACTCGGCCTTCGAGCTGAGGGTACTGCACGAAGCGGGCGTGCTGGCCCCCATGCGCCCAGACAAGGCGCTGAGGATCGGCTCGACCTTCGTCCGTTGGGGGGCCTCGCCGGCGACCGGGATCGCCACCGCGGCGATCCACCACCCGCATGAGATCGCCGTGATCGACGAACTCGGCGCGCTCAGCTTCGAGCGCCTGCACCGCCGCTCCAACGCCCTCGCCCACTCCTTCGCGGCGCTCGGGATCGGCTACGGCGACGGCGTCGGGATCATGTGCCGCAACCATCGCGGCTTCCTCGAGGCGACCCTCGCCGCCGCCAAGCTCGGCGCCAGCGCGCTCTACCTGAACACGATGTTCGCCGGCCCGCAGCTGGTCGAGGTGACCCGGCGCGAGGGGCCGAAGGCGCTCGTCTACGACTCCGAGTTCGCCGATCTGCTCGAGGGCGTCGACGACTCGGTCGCCCGGATCGCCGGCTGGGTCGAGGAGGGTGAGGAGAGCGGCGCCCGGCACTCGCTGGAGCAGCTGATCGCGGCCGGCTCGGAGTCGGACCTGAGCCCGCCGCCCGACAAGCCGCGCTTCGTGATCCTCACCTCCGGCACCACCGGCACCCCGAAGGGGGCCCAGCGCTCCAGCCCCGACGGGCTGCTGGCGGTCGCGGCGCTGCTCGACAAGATCCCCTTCCGCAGCCGCGAGACGATGATGATCGCGGCGCCGCTCTTCCACTCCTGGGGCTTCTTCCACTTCGTCATGAGCCTGCCGACCGCCTCGACGATGGTGCTCCGTCGCCGCTTCGACCCGGAGGGGACGTTGCGGGCGATCGAGGAAAGCCGGGCCGACGTGCTGGCGGTGGTGCCGGTGATGATCCAGCGGATCCTCGGCTTGCCCGAGCAGACCCTCGCCTCCTACGACCTCTCCACGCTGCGGATCACCTCGCTCTCGGGCTCGGCTCTGCCGGGCGAGCTGGCGATCGGCTGGATGGACCGCTTCGGCGACTCCGCCTACAACCTCTACGGCTCGACCGAGGTGGCCTATGCGACCATCGCCACCCCGGAGGACCTGCGCGCCGCTCCCGGCACCGCCGGAAGGCCACCGCGGGGGACCACGGTGAAGATCCTCGACGAGGCCGGGGACGAGGTGCCCCAGGGCGAGGTCGGCAGGATTTTCGTCGGCAACGAGATGTCCTTCGAGGGCTATACCGGCGGCGGTGGCAAGGAGGCGATCGACGGCATGCTCTGCAGCGGCGACGTCGGTCACATCGACGCCGCCGGGCGCCTCTTCATCGACGGCCGCGACGACGAGATGATCGTCTCCGGCGGCGAGAACGTCTTCCCGCGCGAGGTCGAGGATCTGCTCGCCGATCACGAGGCGGTGGTCGAGGCGGCGGTGATCGGGGTCGAGGACGCCGAGTTCGGCCAGCGGCTGAAGGCCTTCGTCGTCCTCAGGGCGGGGGCCGAGGTCGAGGAGAGTCACCTCAAGGCGCACGTCAAGGCCAACCTGGCCGGCTACAAGACGCCGCGCGAAGTCGAGTTCCTCGACGAGCTGCCGCGCAACGCCACCGGCAAGATTCTCAAGCGCGAGCTGCAGGCGCGCGAGGCGCAGCAGTCCGCTTAGGAGGGACTGGCGCAATTTGCGGCCAATGCGGCCGCGGCCTCCTGGGATCGCCTCCGGCGCCCATAGTAGGTTGCCCCGAGATGAGCGATCCAGCCAGGCAGCTGCGAGCCGTCGGTGAGGCGACCGAGACGATGCACGGCGTCGCCCAGCAGGCCCTGGAGTGGGTGCGGGTCAGCGAGGAGCGCGTCGCCAAGGCGGAGGCACGGGCCGACCGGGTCGGTGCCGAGCTGAAGAAGCGGGCGATGGGGACGCTCCGCGGCGTTGCCGACGAGGCCCGCGAGCGGATTGCCGCCGAGCGCCAGGCGAGGCAGGAGGTGGAGTCCCGGGTGACTGGGGCCGAGGCCGCGCGCGACCGTGCCGAGCAGGCCTTCGAGGAGTTGCAGAAGCGCTCCCGGGCCGATGGCGAAGCCGTTGCCGCCCACGCCGCCGCGGTCCGGGCCGAGGCCGAGGCGTCGATCGCCGAGGCGGCGGCGAACCTCGAGGCCGAGGTCGAGCGCCGGGTCGGTGTCGCCCGCCAGGAGATCGAAGCCGAGGCCGACCGTCGCGTCGCCGCTGCCGAGCAGCGCGCCGCCGAAGCCGAGGCCGCCGCCGCGGAGTCCCACGAGACCGCGGTGCGGCTGGAGACCGAGATCGAGCGCCGGGTCATGGACGGGACCGTGGAGGTTCGCCGCGAAGCGGAGGAGAGCGTCCGCAACCTGGTCGAGAAGGTCGAGCGGGAGGCCGAGGAAGCGGCCCGGGCGCGGGCCGAAGACCAGCTGCGGGTCGAGTCCGACCGCATCCGCATCCAGGCCGAGAAGCGCGAGGAGCGCGTCCGCGAGGCCAGCGAGGACGAGATCAAGGCCAGCGCCAAGCGGGCCAAGCGCGAGGCGCAGGCCGCGGCCGAGGAAACGGCCCCGGTCTGGCTGCGCGGCGAGTCGACCGCTTCGGCGGCCGGCTACCGAACCTTCTAGGCGGTCGATTCATCTAGTCTCGGCCTCGCGATGCGCGAGGTGCGGATCAGGGACACGCTCAGCGGTGAGCCGCGAGCTCTCGACCCCTCCGGCGAGGTGGGGATATACGCCTGCGGCCCGACCGTCTACAGCCGCATCCACATCGGCAACGCCCGGCCCTTCGTCGTCTTCTCCCTCTTCGCCCGCTTCCTGCGCTCCGAGGGCTACCGGACGCGGCTGGTCGTCAACGTCACCGACGTCAACGACAAGATCTACGTCGCCGCTGCGGAGGTGGGAGAGCCCTCGGGCGAGTTCGCGGCAAGGATGACTCGCGCCTACATCGAGGACACGGACCGGCTCGGCCTCGGCCGGCCCGATGCGGAGCCGCTGGCAACGGAGACGATCGCCGGCATCGTCGCCCTGATCGCCGACCTGGTCGAGTCCGGCCACGCCTATGAGTCCGGCGGCGACGTCTACTTCCGCGTCCGCGGCTTCGAGGGCTACGGGAAGCTCTCCAACCGTCGCTTCGAGGAGATGGACCAGGGCGAGGAGGCGGGATCGGCCTCGCTCAAGGAGGACCCGCTCGACTTCGCCCTATGGAAGGCCCATAAGGAGCAGGAGGACAGCAGCTGGGACTCCCCCTGGGGCCGGGGCAGGCCCGCCTGGCACATCGAGTGCTCGGTGATGGCCGAGCAGGAGCTGGGCGCCTCGTTCGCGATCCACGGCGGCGGCTCCGACCTCGTCTTCCCCCATCACGAGAACGAGATCGCCCAGTCGGAGGCGGCCGGGCGGCCCTTCGCCCAGATCTGGATGCACAACGGGATGATCGAGGCCGACGCCGCGAAGATGTCGAAATCGGACGGCAACATCTTCCAGCTATCGGAGGCGCTCGACCGCTACGGGCGCGAGGCGGTCGTCGCTTACCTGATCTCTGGGCACTACAGGCAGCCGCTGGCGTTTGGCGACGAGCAGATGGTGCAGGCGAAGGCGCAGGTCGAGCGGTTGCGGAATTTCTTCCGGACGGCTGACGCCTCGGGCGACGGGGGGGAGCCGGTGGAGGGGTCGGCGGAGCAACAGCGGGGAGGCTCCGGCGACCCCTCCACCGGCTCCCCGTCCGATGTCCGGGTCGCGGCCTTCCGAGATGCGCTCGCAGATGACTTCAACACGCCTCGGGCGATGGCCGAGGTGTTCGAGCTGGTCGGAGAGGCGAACCGTGGCGGGGTGCGGGCAGATGAGGCAGTTCCAGCCCTCCGAGAGATGCTCGAGCTGGTCGGGCTCGGCTCTCTCACCGCAGCCGGAGGAGGGTGCTGGGGCCGACTCCGCGGCGCATGAGCTGATGATGGAGCGGGAGCAGGCTCGGGCGGCGAAGGATTTCGGGCGGGCCGACGAGATCCGGGACGAGCTTGCGGCGCTTGGCTGGACCGTTCGGGACTCGGCCGATGGCCCGCGTCTGGTGCCGAAGGGCTAGATGGCAAGCCAGATCATCTATGGCCGCCAGCCGGTCCAGGAGGCGGAACGGGGGAGGCGCCGGGTCCAGCAGGTCTGGCGGGCGCCGGAGACGCCGGCGGTCGAACTGGAGCGGCTCTGCGGCTCCGAAGACCACCAGGGCGTCGTTGCCGAGGTCGATCCCTACCCCTATGCGGATGCCAAGGGGATGCTGCGCGGTGAGGACGTGCTGCTGGTCGCGCTCGACCAGGTCCAGGACCCGCGCAACCTCGGCGCGGTCTGCCGCTCGGCCGAGTTCGCCGGCGCCGCCGGGGTCGTCGTGCCCGAGCGCCGCTCCGCCGCTGTCACCGCGGTCACCTGCAAGGCCTCGGCCGGCGCTGTCGAGCACCTCCAGGTCGCCCACGTCCGCAACCTCGCCGACTGGCTGGCCGACGCCAAGGCCGCCGGCTTCTGGATCTGGGGCGCTGACGCGGAGGCGGAGGCATCCCCCTGGGGGGTCGACCTGAAGGGACCCACGGTGCTGGTACTCGGCGGCGAGGGCAAGGGCATCCGCCCTCGGGTCGCCGCCGCCTGCGACGGCTTGATCGCCCTGCCTCGGCGCGGTCAGGTCGAGTCGCTGAACGTCTCCGCCGCCGCCTCGGCGCTGCTTTTCGAGGCGCTGCGGCAACGGGCCTGAGCTTCTAACAAATGCAACGGCGGTTGCATTTATGTCCCCCAGGGGTTGACAGAACTCTGCGCGCACGTAGACTAGCCCGCAACAACAAGGGTGAACCTCAGCTTGAGTGTGAGGTGGGCCCGTCGATAAAGGCGCCCCTCGGGGGAGGTAAGCGGCGCCACGACCCTTCAGCAAGGAGAAGGATCTGTGGCTCTATCTACCCCAGTGCAGGAAGTGGAAGCACCGATTGCCGTGCGGCGCCCCCATTCCGTCCGCCCCAGTCAAGCTAACTCTCAAGCTGAGCTTGATGATCACTATCTCGTCGCCCTTGCCAAGGAAGGCAAAACCGATGCCTACGACGCGATCATTCGTCGCTATCGCGGCTTCGTCCGCCTCAAGGCGTCCTCCTACTTCCTGCTCGGCGGCGAGTCCGACGACCTGATCCAGGAGGGGCTGCTCGGCCTCTACAAGGCGATTCGCGACTACCGCACCGATCGCGAGTCGAGCTTCCGCAACTTCGCCGAGCTCTGCATCACCCGCCAGATCATCACCGCGGTGAAGACGGCGACCCGCAACAAGCACACGCCGCTCAACCAGTACGTCTCCTTCAGCCAGACCCCGGCCGCCGCCGGCGACTCCGACACCACCCTGGACGAGATCCTGCCCGGCCCGAGCGTGCACGATCCGGTCAACCAGGTGATCGCCTCCGAAGAGCTCTCCAGCCTCGTCGCCTGCCTTTCCGGCGTCTCCGGGGTCCTCTCCGACCTCGAGAGCCGCGTCCTCTCGCTCTACCTCGACGGCCACTCCTACGAGATGATCGCCGAGAAGCTCGAGTGCGACACCAAGACCGTCGACAACGCCCTGCAGCGCGTCAAGCGCAAGGTGGGGAGCCACCTGGCCTCCCGCGAGGTCGCCGCTTAGTGCTGGGGAAGGTCGCCTAGCACGTAGTCCAGGAGTTCGCGGCCGTGGTCCGAGGCGACGGCAATGTCGTCGGCCTTGACTCGGACCCGGTGCAGCGACTGCATCCGCAGCACGTCGCCGTCGGCGCGGCGGTTGGGGAAGATCGCCGCGTAGGAGACGCCGAGCCGCTCGAGGTCGTCGGCGACCAGTGCCGTCGCCGGCTGCTCCAGCGGCAGGTCGATGTAGATCGCGTCGAGGCCGGCGCGATGGAAGAGGTGGCGGCGCTCGGCCGCGATCGCCTGCTCGAGGTCGGCGCCGGGCACGCGGACCGTCAGCAGGGCCAGGTTGTGGTCCTCGTCGACCTCGACGTGCAGCTCGGTCCGGGGTGCCAGCTCGGCGCCCGGGGACGGCTTCGCCAGCGTTCCCCGCAGCCGGCAGAGCGCCAGCGTCTGGCCGACGATCTCGTGGTGGCGCTCCGGCGCGTAGACGCGGCGCTCGTGACCGTCGTTGAGCTTGGTGTAGAAGAGCGCCGCCGATTGCCGCCCCCGCGGCGCCCCCTCGGCGGCATCGTTGGCGACGGAGGCCGGGATCCAGCCCAGCAGGAAGCCGGTCTCGTGCGCCCCGAGCTCGATGTTGGCCCGCTGGCTGTAGGGGTGGGCGGCGGTCGCCTCGCTGAACATGCCCGCCAGGCCCTCTCCCCGCGCCCACTCCATCAGGAAGCGCTTGGTCCGGGTGAACAGGTGCTGCCCGCGCGCGGCCGCCAGCGTCACCGCCTGGCCGGAATGGGCGACGGTGTCTCCCGCCGCCGCCAGGCTCATCCCCATGTGGCAGAGCAGGTCGCCCGCGGGCGACTCGGCGACGCAGGAGACGTACCTGCCGTCGGCCAGGCGGGCCGATACCTCCGTCCGGTCGTAAACCCAGCGGACGTCGTAGGTCGTCCCGTAAGCTGCTTCGATGGCTTCGGTGAGGACGCCACCTTCGTCCGGCCCGAGGAACCTGAACGTCACATCCATTGCTTCACCCTTCGCCACCACGCCCGCCTAGCTCAACCTGGGAGAGCACCTGATTTGTAATCAGGAGGTTGCCGGTTCGAACCCGGCGGCGGGCTTGCCGTCACGAGCCGGAGCCGCTGCCGCCGAGCAGGCGGGACTTCTCGGCCGCGAACTCCTCCTCGGTGAGCACGCCCTTGTCGCGCAGCGAGGCCAGCCGCTCCAGCCGCTGCAGGCGCGCGTCCTCGTCGCTCGGCACCGCGGTCGGCGGCTCGGCGGTCTCGTCCCCGGCGCCGGGGCGACGGACCTCGGGCAGGCGCAGCCTGGAGGCCTGCTCGCCGACGCGCTCGCCGATGTTGGCGCCTTTGACGGCGCTGACGACGCGATCCTTGGTCCCGCCGAAGACCTCGCCGTACTCGGCGTCGGGGTACTCCTCAGAGGTCTGCTTGCGCAACTCGTGGATCCCGAAGGCGGCCATGCCGGCGACGATCAGGGTGGTGAGGAAGGAGCGCAGGCCCTGGATCGGCCCGGTGAGGAAGTAGAAGCAGACGACGATCGCCAGGCCGGTGTAGACGTAGGCGACGTGGAGGCGCAGGGTGGGGGCGATCACCCGCCGGGTGGCTCGCGCGGAGGCGGTGGGGGAGGCCAGCCAGCCGGCGAGGGCGAACAGCAGCCCGATCACGATCACCGTCGTGGCGATGCTGGTCATCAGCGAGGTGGCGATCGACCAGGCCGCTTCGCCCGCGGGCTTGGCGCTTTCGGTCACCACCAACTGGTCGACGACGATGCCACCGGCGATCTGGCGGAAGACGATCACCGCGAAGCCGGCGGCGACCAGGCCGACGCCGCTGGCGAGCACGGTCACCCAGCGACCGTCGCGGGAGAGGTAGATCGCGCCGGCGAAGGCGGCGAAGGTGAGGATCGAGAGGACCAGCGCCAGGCCCTTGATCGCGGTCGCGATGTTCTGCGCCGTCTTCAGCTCGTCGGAGCGGAGGATCTCGATCTGACCCGCGTCGGGCGGCAGTTTCGCGGCCAGGTCCTGGCCGAAGCCGACCTGGTCGGCGAGGTTGGTGAGGAGGCTGCCGAGGTTGAGGCTGACGGTCCCTTCTTCGGTCGAGACCGCATCCCCCTTGTTCTCCAGCACCGAGATCAGCTGTTCGTGGGCGGAGCGGTTGGCGTCTTCCCAGAGCGTCTGCGCGGTCGCCGTTTCCAGCACCCTGTCGGCGCCGTCGCCGGCCACCTGGCGCAGGCCGCCGGCCGCGGGGCCGGCGAGGTCCTTGGTGTCGCCCGGGAGGATGTCTTTCAGTTCGGCCTCGACGTCGACGTTTTCGTAGAGCTGGTCGACCAGGTAATCGCCGACGGCGGCGCGGATCGTCGGGTCCTGGATCAGATGGCCGCTGGTTGCGACCCAGTCGTCGGTGTTGAGGGCCTGGCGCTCGGTCCAGATCGCGAAGACGCTGAGGAAGGCAAGGACGGAGCCGAGGATGACAAGCCCCTTGACCGTGCGTCGTCTTCCGCGGCTCATCGAGAGGGGATGGTATACGTGAACCATGAAGCTGGAGGGCATCCACCACATAACCGCGATCACCGAGGACGCTCAGCGCAACGTCGACTTCTACGCGGGGGTGCTGGGGCTGCGGCTGGTCAAGAAAACCGTCAACCAGGACAACCCGACCGTCTACCACCTCTTCTTCGCCGACGAGGACGGGGACCCGGGCTCCGATCTCACCTTCTTCGAGTACCCCGGCGTGGCGCCGGGACGTGCCGGGGCGGGGATGGTCCACCGGGTCGTCTGGCGGGTCGCCTCCGAGGACTCGCTCGCCTTCTGGGCCGGGCGGCTCGCCGCCAACGGCGTCGACTCGCGGCGCGAGGGTGCCGGCCTCGTCTTCGCCGATCCAGAGGGGCTCGATCACGAGCTGCTCGTCGTCGACGTCCCCGACCCGCCGCTGGTCGCCGACCACCCCGAGGTCCCCGCCGAGCTGGCCCTGCAGGGCTTCCACGCCGTGCGTGCCTACAGCGGCGCCCCCGAGGCCAGCAGCGGCCTGCTCGAGGCGCTCGAGTTCGAGCAGGTCGACGGCGCCTGGGAAGCGCGCGGCGAGAAGCGCGGCGGTCGCTACCTCTTCGACCAGCCGCCGGCCGAGCCCGGCCTGCAGGGCGCCGGCAGCGTCCACCACGTGGCCTGGGCCTCGCTGCCGGAGGAGCACATGGAGTGGCGCCAGAAGGCGATCTCGGCCGGCGCCCAGCCGACCCCGGAGATCGACCGCTTCTACTTCCGCTCGATCTACTTCCGCGAGCCCAGCGGCGTCCTCTTCGAGATCGCGACGACGGGGCCCGGCTTCACCGTCGACGAGCCGCTGGAGCACCTGGGCGAGAAGCTCTCGCTGCCGCCCGACTACGAGCACCTGCGCGACGAGGTCGAACCGAACCTGCGACCGGTCAGGAATCCGCGCCTGGACACGGGGGAGTGAGCGGGGACTTCGTCTGGCGGGACGCCGGCCGCACGGTTCTCTTCCGCCACGACGGCCTTGCCGGTGCCGTCGACTCCCTGGCCGAGCACGGCTTCTCCTCTTTTGAGCTGATCGCGTCCCGGCGGGCGCTGGACGGCGCCCCGGCCCTCGCCGCCGCGGCCGCGGCCGTGCACGAGGTCGGGCCCGGGCAGGTACCCGATCTGGCCGCCCGTCTCCTGGGTGCGGCAGACCTTTTGGGCGCTATGCGACCGAAAGGACTGCCGCACGCCGGGGGTACGGCCGTTGTCGCGCTCGGTGGCGGCCGCCCGATCGACGTCGCCAAGGCGGTCGCCTCGGTCACCGGCGCCGAGGTCGCGGCGATCCCGACGACGATGTCGGGCGCCGAGATGACCGGCATCCACCGCCTGCCCGCCGGGGCCGAGTCGCGCGTCGCGGCGCTGGTCCGGCCGCGGCTGGTCGTCGCCGACCCCGCCCTGATGACGAGCAGGCCCGAGCGGCCGCTGCGCTTCAGCTCGATGAACGCGCTCGCCCACGGCGCCGACTCCCTCTACACGCCGTTCAGCAACCCGCTCTCGGAGATGGCCGCCCTGCGCGGCTCGAAGCTGATCGCCGCCGCGCTCGACCGTGAGCCGGCCGAGCGCGACCCGGCGCCGCTCGCCCTCGGCTCGCTCCTCTGCGGCTACGCGATCGACTCCGGCATGTTCGGCCTCCACCACGTCGTCTGCCAGACCCTGGTCCGCGTCTGCGGCAGCCCCCATGCCGAGACCAACGCCGCGATCCTGCCGCGAGCGATGGCCTTCCTCGCACCTCGAGCGCCGGCGCCCCTCGCCGCCTTCGCCGAGGCTATCGGCACCAACGTGGAGAGCCTGGAACCCCGCATCCTCGAACTCGGCGGCAGCCCACCCGGCCTGTCCGCCGCCGGAGCCGATGGCTCCAAGGTGGATGAGGCAATCGAAGCGATGCTCCAACGCCCTGAGCTCGCCTTCGTCCCCGGCCCTCCCTTTGCCAAGGACGATCTCGCCGAGTTGGTCGAGGCGGCCTGGTAGTGAGGCGGGCGCCCTCCATCGCAAATTTGTTCGGTGCAAATTTCTGAGCCGTCTCCGCACAATTTACAGTTTGTTCGGTACATTTAAATTGTGTCTGAACCAAACAAACAACTGACGGTTCGTCGTGGCCGTCCTTCCCGGCAGGCGGTCTACGAGCGCCTGCAAATCGAGATCGGCGAGCTGCGCGATCGCCTCGGGGGCCTGCCGAGGCCGGAGGAGGCGGAGGGGATCTGGCGTGGAATCTGGCTCGAGGAGGCGCACCACTCGACCGCCATCGAGGGGAACACCCTCGTCCTCAAGCAGGTCGAGGCGCTGCTGGCCGAAGGCCGCGCGGTCGGCAGCAAGGAATTGCGCGAGTACGTGGAGGTGAGCGGCTATGCGAACGCGGCGGATTGGGTTTATGGGCGCGGGGTGGACGCAAGCGAGTGGTCGGCCGGCGAGCTTCTCTCGCTGACCGAGCTCCGCCACATCCACACGCTTGCCCTGGGCCCCGTCTGGGACGTTGCTCCGCACCCGCGCGCGAGCGCGCGCGAGGGCCCCGGCTCGATGCGAGAGCATGGCATCGAGCCGTTTCCGGGTGGGATGCGGCCCCCCGCATGGCCTGAGGTCCCGGTGCTCATTCAGGATTGGGTGGACGGGGTAGGGGCGCTGCGAGAGGTCGATGCATTTGGCCTGCCCGAGCGACTCGCCTCCGTCCACGCCGAATTCGAGCGGATCCACCCCTTCCTCGATGGGAACGGCAGGACCGGGCGCCTGGCGCTGAACCTCCTGCTGGTGCGCCTCGGCTACCCGCCGGCGATCATCTACAAGGGCGACCGGCGCCGCTACCTCGCGGCTCTGCGCCGTGCCGACGGCGGCGATCTGGGCCCGCTCGGCGAATTCATCGCCAGGGCGATTTTGGACAACCTCTACAAGTTCATCGTGCCGGCGATCGCCGGTCCCGCCCGCCTGGTCCCCCTGCCGGCCCTGGCCACGGAGAAGCTCTCGGCGAACGCGCTCCGGGTCGCCGCGGTGCGGGGTCGGCTCAAAGCGGGGAAGGCATCCGACGGGAGTTGGCGCAGCTCGCGGGCCTGGATCGAGGAGTACGAGGCGAGCAGGTACAAGCGCCGCGGGCTGTGACCGTGGTCGCCATCCGGACAGGCGGGGTAACCCGGCGACCGCTGCCGTGTAGCGCTCTGCGTGACCGCTGAGCGACTCGCCCGCTACCACGCCTACTCGCGCAAGCACAGCGTCAACTGGGTCCTCTACCTGCTGGCGAGGATCTTCATGACGCCGTTCTTCCTCGTCTACTTCCGCTACGCGCGGACCGGCCGCGAGCACGCCCGGCTCAAGGGCGGGCTGATCGTCGCCTCCAATCACCGCAGCTTCCTCGACCCCTTCTCGATCGGCGGCTGCCTGCCCTGGCGGCGGCCGATGAACTACGTCGCCAAGGTGGAGCTGTTCGAGCGCCGCTGGCAGGCCTGGCTGCTCTCCCGGCTCGGCGCCTTCCCGATCCGCCGCGGCGAGTCCGACGAGGAATCGATGGAGACGGCGCGCCTGATCGTCGAACGCGGCGGCGCCGTCTGCATCTTCCCCGAGGGCACCCGGACCCGCCGCGGCACCCTGAGGAACCCTCATTGCGGCGTCGGCCGCCTGGCGCTGCAGACCGGGGCGCCGGTGATCCCGACCGCCGTGCTCGGCACCGAAAACGTCCGCCGCGGCTGGCGCATCCGGCCGCGCAAGGTCAAGGTGCGGCTGGGCCGGGCGATGACCTTCCCCCGCGCCGAGGAGCCCTCGAAGGCGCTGGCGGAGACGGTGACGGCGCGGATCTGGCCCAACGTGCAGCTGCAGTGGGAAGACCTCGGTGGCCTGCCGCCGATGCGCCGCGCCGCGGTGATCGGCGCCGGCAGCTGGGGGACCGCGGTCGCGGTCCTGCTCGCCCGCGGCGGCCTCGAGGTCCAGCTCGGCGCCCGCAACGCCGAGCGGGCGGCGGAGATGATCGAGGCGGGGGAGAACGAGCGCTACCTGCCGGGGGTGCCGCTGCCGGAGGCGATCGACGTCCGCCCGGCCTCGAAGATCGAGCTCGCCGGCCTCGACCTGATCTGCCTGGCGATTCCCTCGAAGTCCCTGCCGCAGGCGGTCGGGGCGATCGCCGACCGCGTCGGCGCCCGCTCCTCGGTGCTGCTCCTGACCAAGGGCCTGATCGCCCCGCAGGGGCAGCTGCCGGCCGAGTACGTCGGCGAACGGGTGCGGGCCCGGGCGATCGCCTGCCTCGGTGGGCCCGCCCACGCCCGCGAGGCGGTCTCCGGCTCGGCCGCGCTCGTGCTCGGCTCCGCCGACGCCGACCTGCGGGACCAGCTCGGCGAGGTGTTCGACCGCGCCGGCCTGGTCTGCGAGCGCTCCGGCGACGTCGCCGGGGTGGAGATGGCGGGCGCCGCCAAGAACGCCGCCGCGCTGGCCGCGGCCGCGGCCGAGCCGCACGGCCTCAACGCCGCCGGCATCGCCGTCGCCGAGATCTGGCGCGAGTGCATCGAGTACGGGATCGGGCGCGGGGCGGAGCTGGAGACCTTCTCCGGACTGGCCGGGGTCGGCGACCTGACGGCGACGATGATGGCCCCGACCGGGCGCAACCGCCGCGCCGGCGAGCTGCTCGGCACCGGCACCCCGGCGGAGCAGATCCAGGACATAGTCGGCCAGGCCTCCGAGGGGCTGGACACGACGCCGCTGCTGGCCGAGGCGGTCGCGGCCTCGGGCGGCCCGGCGGAGGCGCTGAACGGCCTCGCCGCGCTGATCCGGGGAGAGGTCGGGCCAGAGGACTGGGTCGCCGGGCTGCGGCGGGTCGAGAGATCCCGGCGGGCGGCCTGATGCTCCCCCTCTCACGGGGTCTAGGCTTGGCCGGTGAGCGCCGCCAAGGAGAACGTCGAGCCCGGAGATCTCGGGCCGGCGGCGAAGGCGAAGCTGGACCGCGCCTTCGAGGACTTCTACCGGGACCATCTGCGCGACGTCTACTCCTACGCCTACTACCGGATCGGCAACCACCACGACGCCGAGGACCTGACCGAGCAGGCGTTTCTCCAGGCCTACCGGCACTTCGACCGGGCCCGGCGCGAGTCCGACGGGCGGCCGCTGCGGCCCTGGGTGATCCGGATCGCCCACAACCTCGCCTCCAACTACTACCGCGACCGCTCGCGGCGGCCGCAGACGCCGCTGGACAGCGCCGACCCGATCGCCGCCCGCCACGACACCGTGGCGATCGCCGAGGGCCGCGAGGAGCTGCGCCAGGTGATGGCCAACCTCGAGCATCTTTCCGACGACCGCCGCGAGGCGCTGATCATGCGCTTCGCCCTCGGCATGGACAACCGCGAGATCGCCCGTGCGCTCGGTCGCTCCGACGGGGCGACGAAGGTGCTGATCCATCGCGCGATCAAGCAGCTGCAGGAGGAGATGAGCGATGAGCGAGCCGAGTGAGACCCTGAGCGGCAGCACCTGGGACGTCGAGCAGCTGCTGGCCGACGCCCTGCGCCCGATCGACCCGCCGCAGCGACTCTCCGGCCGGGTCGAGGACACCCTCGCCGCCGTCACCCAGGCCGCAGCCGAGGAGCTCTCGGACTGGGCCGAGGAGCTCTCCGAGAGCGAGCTGCGGGCCCTGCGCGACCCGCGCAACTGGGTCCGCCCCGTGGTTGCCGTCGGCGCCGGCGGCGTCGCCACCGGCGCCCTGGTCCTGTTCGAGCTGCGCCGGCGCGGCAGGCAGCAGGGCGGCAGCGGCCTAAGGGCGCTCGGCGGCAGCCTGCGCTCGCGGCTTTAGCCGCTTCGGCGTCCCCGCCACCGCGGCGAGGCCGAGGACGCCCAGCGCCAGGTGCAGCCAGCCGTCGGCGGAGAAGTCCCAGATGGCCAGGGCCGTGTAGAGCAGGCCGAGGCCGAGCGCGTAGGGACGGGAGGCGCGGCCGGCGACCAGCAGGCCGAGGGCGCCGCTGGCGACGTAGAGGAAGTTGAGCCAGGAGAGGTCGAAGAAGAAGCCGGCGAGGCCGAGGACGACGAGGACGGCGCCGACCAGGGTCGCGTAGAGGCGGGTGGGGCTGGGGGGCTCCATCGGCGCCGATTGTAGGCTGCCCATCCCGATGGCCGAGACCTGTTACCGACACCCCGACCGCGAGACCCGCGTCTCCTGCTCCTCCTGCGGCAGGCCGATCTGCCCCGACTGCATGACCCCGACCCCGGTCGGGATGCGCTGCCCGGAGTGCATGCAGCAGCGGACCAAGGTGGTGCGGGGGGTGGGCAGCGGCGGCGAGGGGTTCGCCCGCTCGCCGGCGACCTACGTCCTGATCGCGCTCAACGTGATCGCCTACCTAGTCGAGATCGGGGCGGGCTCGGGCGGGCTCGGCAGCGCCAGCGGCCGGATCGTCGCCGACTTCGCCCTGTTCGGGCCCGCCGTCGCCGAAGGCGAGTGGTACCGGCTGGTGACGAGCGGGTTCCTCCACGCCAGCCTCTTCCACATCGGCTTCAACATGCTGCTGCTGTACTTCCTCGGGCGCCTGCTGGAGCCGGCGCTGGGTACGCCGCGCTTCGTCGCTCTCTACTTCGCCTCGCTGCTGGCGGGCTCGATGGGGGCGCTGCTGCTGGATCCGAACGCCTTCACCCTCGGGGCCTCGGGGGCGGTCTTCGGCCTTGCGGGAGCGACCTTCGTCATCGCCCGCGGCCGGGGGATGGACGCGATCGCCGGGGAGATCGGCTTCCTCATCGTCTTCAACCTGATCTTCAGCTTCGTCGTGCCGCGGATCAGCGTCGGCGGCCACCTCGGCGGCCTCGTCGCCGGCGTCATCTGCGCCCTGGCGATCGTCGCCGGCGAGCGCGGGATGCTCGGGACCCGGCGGCTGCCGGTCGAGATCGGCGCCATGGTTCTGGTCGCCGCAGTCTCGGTCCTCGGCGCGATCGCCGTCGCCTGACTCAGTCGGTCGGCGCCGGCCTCGACATCCGCGGCTTCAGCGCCACGAAGGCGGTGTTACCGGGCGGGCCGATCAGGTCCGGGTGCAGGAGGTGGCCGAGCAGCTCGACGCCGTCGACCAGGCGCGGCCCGGGCTCGGAGAAGGCGGCGTCGGCATCGACCGCGAAGACCCGCTCGGCGCCGAGCCCGGCGATCCGCTCCCAGTGCTCCATCGCCTGGGCCCGGGCGTCCTCGATCGTGCCGTCGAGCATCACGATCACGACCGCGGCGTTGAGGCTCTCCAGCTCCCCCCAGCCGACCTCGGGCGGGTTCAGGCCCGGGTCGCCGGCGACGTCGATGCCGCCCGCGATCGAGATCATCTCCGGGATCCAGAAGCCGGCCGCTCGCGGTGGGTCCAGGCGCTCCAGCGCGATCACCCTTGTGCTCGACGCTCCCGAGAGGGCGGCGCGCACCGTCGCCAGCCTGCCCTCGAGTTCCCCGCGCAGCTCGTGGGCGTGGTTTTCCATGCCCGTCGCCTCGCCCAGGCGAACGATCTCTTCGAGCATCTCGCTGAGCGTCGCAACACGCATTGTTCGCTCAATATCGCATCTATCGGAGGACCTGCGTGGGCGGCCAGCTATATTGCGTTCGCCGAATGGCCGACGACGTCCCAGTCCGAAGTACCGGGCCGCATAGCTGATGAGCGTTCTCCTGCTCGTCCTCCTCCTGGCGTTGATCGCGATCAACGGCTTCTTCGTCGCGGCCGAGTTCGCGCTCGTGCGCTCCCGCCGCGGCAAGATCGAACAGCTCGCCGCCGAAGGCGAATCCGGGGCCGAGGCCGTCGTCGAGCAGCTCGACAAGATCGACGAATCCCTCTCCGCCTGCCAGATCGGGATCACGATGGCCTCGATCGGGATCGGCTTCCTCGGCGAGCCGGCGCTGGCAGAGCTGATCGAGCCGGTTTTCGGGAGCCTCTCGCACGGGGTCGCCGCCGGCCTCTCGCTGGCGATCGCCTTCACCCTGGTCACCGCGATCCACATCAGCATCGGCGAGCAGGTGCCGAAGATGCTGGCGATCGCCAGCGCCGAGAGCACGGCGCGCCGGGTCTCGCGGCCGCTGAACTGGTTCCGCGTCGCCACGGCGCCGGTGACGATGGGGCTGAGCTGGTTCTCCAACGCGGTCGTGCGGATCTTCGGCGTCAACCCCTCCGATCTGGAACAGCACCACACCGCCGAGGACCTGAAGCAGATCATCGACAGCTCGCGGCTCGGCGGGCACCTCGACCCCGGTGAGGCGGGGATGCTCGGCGGCGTCTTCCACCTGCACGAGCAGGAGGCGCGCGAGGTGATGACCCCGATCCCCGCCGTGGTCACGGTCGACGCCTCGGAGACGGTCGAGGCGGCGCTGAAACGCTGCGTCACTTCGGGGCACACGCGCCTGGTCGTGATCGAGGACGAGAACCCCGACCGGGTCAAGGGGCTCGTCCACAACAACAGCCTTGCCCGTCTCTATATGAGCGACGGTCCGGAGGCGACGATCGAGACCGTCATCCGCGACGCCCTGATCGTCCCGGAGACGCGCCCGCTCGACGACCTCCTGCACGACCTGCAGGTGCAGCGCACCTCGCTCTCGGTCGTCGTCGACGAGTACGGCCGCACGGTCGGGATCGTCACCGTCGAGGACATCCTCGAGGAGGTGGTGGGGGAGATCGAGGACGAGACCGACCCCCGCGCCGCGGCCCTGCGCCGGCTCACCAACGGCGACTGGTTCGTCCGCGGCCACGTCTCCCTCGGCGACCTCGCCGACGCCGGCATCGAGCTGCCGGTCGACAGCGACGCCTACAACTCGGTCGGCGGCTACGTCTTCGGCGAGCTCGGGCGCCTGCCCAAGCGCGGCGACTCGATCAAGTCCAACGGCTACACGATCCGGGTCGAGGCGGTCCGCGAGAACCGCATCGAGGCGGTCCGGATCAGCGGTTCCGTCCGTCCAGCCGCCTAGTTTCTCCGAGCAACCCGCGTTCCCCCAAGAGTTGGAGGCACCGCATGTGGGTTGTCCGCCTGACCGACAAGCAGCTCGAGGTCCTGAGGGCGCTGCTGCGCTCCGAGGAGCATCTCGGCCCGGCGCTCAGGGGCTCGATCGAGGCGCTTGACCTCGCCCGCTGGGACGAGCTTCCGGAGGCAGAGCTTCCCTGGGAGGAGGTTGAGATCGTCGCCCGCCGGCAGGGGATCTCCGAGGCTGACGTGATCTGGGACCTCAGCGCCAAAGGCCGCCACGCAGCGGGGTGACAGTCGGGCCCGAGCTAAGATCTGCCCATGCCTTCTCGACCACGCACGTTGCTCGAGCCCGGCCACGAGGCGGAGTGGGCGCGGCTGAATGCCGAAAAGCGCGCGTATCTAACCCCGCCCCCCGACACCCCGATTGGTGAGTTGCTGCGCAGGGGGCAGCACCTCTCGGCTCAGGCCGCCAAGCTCTTGCGAGCGGTCGATCGGGCCAACGGTGGCCGCCGAGCCTGAACTCGACGTGGCCGTCGCCGCGATGATCGCGGCTGAGGCGCGCTTCGTCGTGGTCGGCGGTTTCGCGGTAACCGCCAACCGTCTCGTTCGCGCAACGGAGGTCATCGACTTTCTCGCTCCCGATGACGATGGCAACGACCGCAGGGTGCTGGTCGCACTTGCCTCACTCGACGGTGTGCGTTTCCGCGATGACGAGCCGCTTCGGGAGGAGCATTTGATTGACCAGACCCACCTTCGCGCGAAGACTCGTGCCGGCATCGTCGACATCATCCGCGGCGGGCTTCCGCCCCTTGACTACGAGACCGTCGAGCAGGATGCGATGCGGGCCGAGTACGGGGGGGCGAATTCAAGGTGGCGGGCTTGCGCAGCATCGTCGGCTTCAAGCGCCTGGCCGATCGTCCGCGGGATCGGAACGACCTGATCGGCCTGGGCGACATCCACGGCGAGCTGCCGATCGAGCCGATACCGGGGCTCGACGAGTAGAGAGCTCCAGCGAGCAGACAAGGCTGTACATAATTGCCCCGCTGGTCTACGATCCCGGCAGGGAAGAGTGGGAGGCGCCGCTGGAGGAAGCCAGTGGCCCTTGGGACTGAAACTCGCGCAGAATTAAACAGAAGCGCTACTATCCGGTACAGGGTGGTGCCTAAAGGAGAGCGCGAGTGCTGGCGACAGCGGTGGCTACCCTTCCTCTGTGGAGTCCATGACGGGGGACGAGCTTTTCCGCACCACGCTGCCCCCTGGGCGGCACAAGCTGCCCCGCGACTTCGTCCAGCAGCATCAGCGGGCGCGCCTCTTCGCGGCGATCGTCGAGCTGGTCGACGAGCAGGGCTACCCCGCCACCTCGCTGACCCAGATCGTCAAAAAAGCGGGTGTCGCCCGCCACACCTTCTACGAGCACTTCAAGGACAAGGAGGATCTCTTCCTGGCGGTTTTCGACGCGGCGCTGGAGCGGACCACGCGGGTGGCGCGGGAGGCGATCGAGGCGGAAGCCGCGTCGTGGGAGGCCGGGTTCAGCGCCGCCGTCGGTGCGGTGCTGGCCGAGCTGGCCAAGGATCCGTCGCTGGCCCGTGTCTGCCTGGTCGAGACCCAGAGCGCCGGTCTCGTCGTTCTGGCGCGCTACGAGCAGGCGACCCAGGCTTTCGCGGCGATGCTCCGAGCCGGCAGGGAGTCGGATCCACGGCGCGCCGAGGTGCCGGGCTCGCTCGAGGAGATCGTGATCGGCGGTGCGGTCTGGATGATCATCACGCGCCTTACCAACGACCCGGACTCGGTCGAGGACCTGCGGCCAAAGCTGGTCGAGTTCATGATCGCGCCGTACCTGGGGGGCGCGGCGGCCAGCGAGATGCGGCAGCAGGGAGAGTAGGGCCCGGCTGCCGATATCTCGGCCGCGCCCTTGGGGAGGGGCGCCGGTGAAGGTCTCCGAGCCGTCGAGCTCCGAGCGAGTCCGCATCCTCGAGGGTTTGGTGACGGTCGTCGCCGAGCGTGGCTACGAGGAGGCGTCGATGGAGACGGTCCTGGCCAGGGTCGGGGTCGACGAAGCCACCTTCCGAGCTCATTTCTCCGACAAGGAAGAGTGCTTCCTCGCTGCCTGGCAGTACCTCCTCGACAGCTACATGCCGGATGTGTTCGCGGCCTTCCAGAGCAAGGACAGCTGGAACGAGCAGGTGCGGGCGGTCGGCCTGACGCTGATGGAGTACCTGACCGCCAATCCCCACCACGCCCGCGTCCTCACTCTCGAAGACAGGATGCCGAGAGAGCGGGCCTGGGAGCTGCTGGACCACAACATCGAGGTCTTCACCGAGCTGATCGACCTCGGCCGCCAGGAGATGGACGATCCCGACTCGCTCACCCGGGCGACCGCCGAGGGGCTGGCGGGGGCGGTTCACGAGCAGCTCATCGCGCGCATCTCGCGGCAGGGCGACCCGGAACTGCCGACCCTGCTGGGGCCGCTGATGTACATGGTCGTGCGCCCGTACCTGGGCGACGAGGCCGCTCGCGCGGAACTGCGACGGCGCTAATGACAGCACGCGTACCGAGCCGGCGGCGACAGTTTCGTTTCTCGGCGACGATACTGTTCTTCGATGGCGGCGGATCAACCTGGACGGGAGGATTCGCTGCCGCCACAGCTCGCTCGCCTTCCCCCTGGCCGGCACGGCCTGCCGCGCGATTTCGTCGCCGCCAACCACCGCGACCGCCTCATCGCCGCCTGCGCCCAGCAGGTCCAGGAGCACGGCTACGGCGAGACCACCGTGGCCACGATCATCAAGGCGGCCGCCGTCTCCCGCCGCACCTTCTACGAGCACTTCAAGGACAAGGAGGCGTGCTTCATCGCCACCTACGACCTGCTGATGGGGTTTCTCCGGGAGCGGGTCTTCGCCGCCTTCGGGGCCGAGGACGAGTGGCCGCTGCAGGTCCGGGCCGGCCTCGGCGCGATGCTCGACTTCTTCGCCGAGCAGCCCGGCCTGGCGCGGTTGGCGATGGTCGAGCCGCTCGCCGCCGGCCCACCGGTCTCCCAGCACCATCGCCGCGAGGTCTCCCACTTCGCATGGCTGCTGGCTCCCGGTGGGAGCGACCGCGCGGGGGAGACCGAGGAGGCGCTCGCCGCCGGCCTCGCCACCGTCATCACCAGGCGCATCGTCCTTGGCCAGGCAGAGCTTCTGCCGGAGCTGCTGCCGGAGCTGCTGGCGACGGCGCTGACTCCGTTCCTCGGTGCCGCCGAGGCGGAGCGCATCGCCGGGCAGCCTTCTTAGCTTCGCCGAAATCGGCTCCATCAGCCGCTTTCGGAGCGACTCGGCCTGCGCCGTGTTGAGACACTTACCATCGTCTTCGGTACATCTCTTGACATATAGGTTCCGGTCTGTTTACATGCTGTTCGTCCGCATGGGATGCGGGCGTCAGGGACATCAGACCGGGCCAGGGACCCGAGCCTTCCAGGCGATTCGACGGGAGGCAGGGAAGAGGACCGGTCGCAACGCCAAAGAGAGCAAGGAGATAGAGCACGTGAGACGCCTACCGAAGGCCGAGTCCGCGTTCACCCAAGGCCGTCGCGGCCGAGTCGCCCTTGCCCTCGCGATGACCTGCGCCCTGTGGCTGATCTGCGCCACCAGTGCGTCCGCGACCCTCTACGTGGATTCCTTCTTCGGCAACCTCACCGGCACCGGTACGGTCGGGGGACAGTTCAACGAGCCGCGCGGCGTCGCCGTCAACGACTCGACCGGCGCCCTCTACGTCGTCGACGCCCGCAACAACCGCGTCCAGCAGCTCGATGCCTCCGGCGCCTTCGTCCGCGCCTGGGGCAAAGACGTGATCGTCACCACCGTCAACGAGCAGCAGTCGCTGAAAGTCAACGCGACCGCGGGCACCTACACGCTCACCTTCAACGGCTCCACCACCGCCCCGATCGCCTTCAATGTCACCGCGGCCAACCTCGACAACGCTCTCGACGTTCTGCCCTCGATCGGAGGAGATGCCAACGTCGCCGTCGCCGGCTCCCAGGCCGCCGGCTACACGATCACCTTCCAGGGCACCCTCGCCGCCGCCAACCAGCCGCAGATCACGGTCGACGCCAGCGGCCTCACCGGCACCGCCGAAGTCACCACCATCGTCGACGGCGCCAACTCGGCCACCACCGGCGGCTCCGGCACCGGCTTCGAGATCTGTACCGTCGCCGCCCACTGCAAGACGGGCGTCGTCGGCACCGAAGGCGGCATGTTCAGCTTCTCCAGCGGCGGTGCCTGCAACGGCTCCAACCCCTGCGAGGGCGGGATCGCCGTCAACCAGGTAAGCGGCGACGTCTACGTCACCGACTCGCGCAACCTGCGCGTCCAGCAGTTCAGCGCCACCGGATCCTTCGTCCGCGCCTGGGGCGGCGACGTGGTCCAGCCCGGCGGCGTCGGCGAGCAGTTCGGCCCACCCCTGGACGAGCAGCAGACGGTGACGCTTCAGAGCGCCCTCCCGCCGATCACGGGCGGCACCTTCACCCTGACCTTCAACGGCAACACCACCACCGCGCTCAGCTTCGACGCCACCGCCGCCGCGGTCGACGCGGCACTCGAGGCCCTGCCCAGCGTCGGCGCCGGGAACGTCGTCGTCGGCGGTGGGCCTGGGCCCAACAGCGCCTGGACCGTCGGCTTCACCGGGACGCTGGGAGCCGCCGACGTGCCGTCGATCACCGGCAACGGCTCGGCCCTGGTCGACGGCTGTGGCGTCGGGGTCTGCACCGCGGTCGGGGTCTCGACGACCCAGCCCGGCGGCCCCAGCCCGGCGCTCGAGGTCTGCTCGGTCGCCGCGCAGTGCAAGGCTGGCGCGGCTGCTCCCAACGGCGGCGCCTTCGCGTCGAGCTTCCCCTCGGCCACCAGCTTCACCGGTCACCCGGCGGTCGCCCCCGTCGGGGCGCCCAACGCCGGCAACGTCGTCGTCGCCGACCCCGGCAACCGCCGCGTCCAGGAGTTCACCGCGAGCGGCGCCTTCGTCCGCGCCTTCGGCGCCGACGTCAGCGCTCCGGCCGGCGGCACCGGCTTCGAGATCTGCACCGTGAGCGCAGAATGCAAGGCCGCCCCGGCCGGCAGCGGCCCGGGCTTCCCGGCAGGTCGCTTCGGCAATCAGGATCCGCAGTCCGTCGCCGTCGACTCGACCGGCGCGATCTACGCCACCGAGGCCGAATTCGCCGGCGGCAACTTCCGCATGCAGAAGTTCACCCCCCAGGCCGGCCCGCCGGCGCTCGCCCCCTCGGTCTTCGCCGCGGCGACGCTGAGCGACACTTCTGACGGCCGGGCGCCCAATAGCGTCGCCGTCAACCCGGCCACCAACAGGGTGTTCGTGATCAAAGGCTTCGCCGAAGGCGCCTCGACCTGCCCGAATGGCTCGCCATCGGCGCTCTTCGAGCGCAGGGTGCTCGAGCTGACCCCGGCGGGGGTCCTGGTCGACGACCAGTCGCTCGCTTGTGCCGGGTTCACCCTTTCCACCCCCACCTTCGGCCTCGCCCTGCGGCCCTCGACCGGGGAGGCCTTCGTCTCCTCCCGGTTCGGCGCGCCCGGAAACATCCACCGCGTCTACGTCCTCGACGCCGACGGGATCACCCCGGCGATCGCCTCGATCCAGCCGGCGACCTCCGTCACCGGCACCTCGGCGCAGCTGAACGGAACCGTCAACCCCAACAGCGTCGACAACGTCTTCGCACCGACCACCTGGAAGATCCAGCTCTCCCTCGACGGGGCCAGCTGGCAGACGGCGGGACAGGGATCGATCGCCGCGGCGGGCATCTCGCCGGTCGCGGTCTCCGCCTCGGCCACGAACCTGCTGCCGAACACCGAGTACGAGCTGCGCATCCTCACCCAGAAGCCGCTCGCCAACCCCGAGATCGTCTCGGCCGGAGCGACCTTCAAAACCGACGCGGTCAAAGCCGACGTCTCCACGGTCCGGGCCGACTCGATCACCGAGTCCTCCGCTCGTCTCACCGGCCGCATCAACCCCCACAGCACCCAAACCACCTACCGCTTCGAGTGGGGCGAGCAGGGGGGCCCGCTCGACCAGGTGGTGCCTGTGCCCGACGGCGTGGCGGGCTCGGGCCCGCAGGGCGTCTTCGTCGCCGAGGCGCTCACGGGGCTCAGCCCCGCGACGACCTACGAGTTCAGGATCGTCGCCACCTCCGAAACCGAGGGTGAGACGCTCAGCGCGGTCAAGGCCTTCACGACCGCCGCCACCGCGCCACAGCCGCTCGGACGCGGCTACGAGCTCGTCTCGCCCTCCGACAAGGTTGCGGGCACCGGCGTGGGCCGCTGGTATGCCGGTGTCGGCAGCATGGCACCCTCGGGATTCGCCGCCTGGGAGGGCGAGCGCTTTGCTGCGATGGGCTCGTTTGGCGCGACCCTGCAGGATGATGCCGCCCACGGCTTCGCCAACGACTGGGCTCTTGCCGAGCGGATAAGCGACTCCGTTGGCTGGCGCAGCCACTCCCCGATAACCCACCCCAGCCACCGCGCCCAGCACGCCAGCTTCATGCAAGTGGGGTCGAGCTCGGAGGATCTCTCGAGCTTCTTCTGGCTATCCAACAGCACCCCGTTCTTCTTCGATGGGCTCGGCGTGGAGGCCAGTCTGTTCGACGCCGGTTACCTGAGCGATTGGGGGGCCCCGCCCTCCAACCCGACGCGCTGGGAGCTCTTCGGGCCCGGAGATCTCTCTCTGGTCGATCTGCCCGCGGCAGCTCTGGTAAAGAAGCTTTGGGACGTGAAGCTCTCTGCCGACGGCTCGACCGCGGTTGGCCTGACCGGGCTCGGCGAAGCCACGCCGCGACTGCCTTTGATCCACGGCCTAGCGGGCCCCGGCGACCCCACCGCGCGCTCCTTCGGCGACCTGGTCTCGGGTCGCTCGGTCTACCTCGCCGATATGACTGGTGGCCTTACGGATGAATTCGAGACCGGCGAGCGGCATCTCGTCAACGTCTGCACCGGCGAGGGCGCGGAGAGGACCGTCCTGCCGGCGGTCGGGGGGTCCGGTGACCTCGCCGCTCTCGAGTGCCCATCACCGTCGGCGGGACGCGACGCGCGGCTGGTCTCCGACCACGGCGCCTCGCTGAGGGTCGCCGGCGACCGTCCGGCGAACAACGGCTCGCTGGCCGGCATGGTCTCCGAGGACGGCTCGCGGGTCTTCTTCATGGCTCCCGACCCGGCTGCGACCGGCATTCCCAACGGCATCAGCTCCTTCTGCTCGGGCACGCTCTGCCCACCGCAACTGTTCGTCCGCCAGCGCACTCCGGATGGGGACGTGGTGCGCTGGATCTCCAAGGCCGAGGACGGCCTCTTCGGCACCCAGGACGCCACTCTGACCGGTGCCATCCGCTTCGAGGGCGCGACCCCCGACGGCGACAAGGTCTTCTTTCGCACCAACTCGCCGCTCACCACTGACGATCCCAACGGCACCGGCGCGCCGGTCTCCGGCGGCGTCAAGATCGGCAACGCCTCAGGCTCGTCCTGGGACCTCTACCGCTATGACTTTCCGGATGACCCGAACGCCGACCCGGGCGAGGGGGAGCTGACCAGGATTTCCGCCGGTCCCGATGGGGCGGGCGACTGCAACAGCCCGTTGCCTAAAATTAGTTCAGGAGCCGATGACGGCACGATCGGCGCTTTGCGCGCCGCCTCGGCCGACGGCGCGCGTGCCTACTTCACCTGCACCGCGCCGCTGCCCGGCGTCGCCGCCCCGACCGACCCCACGCGCCTGACGGCCCCGGGCGGCACGACCGCGACCACCGGTCAGACCAACCTCTATCTCTACGACGCCGGCCTGCCCCAGGCAGAGCGCTGGCGCTTCGTCGCTCGCCTGCCGAGGGAAACTGTGAACGCCCCTGTGGGGGATCCGGGCTCCTTCGACGCCTGCGCGAGTGCGGGAACGATCCCGAAGTCGGCGCTCGGGTCGAACAACGACGACGCCAACACCAACTTCACCGGTTGGAGGGAAGCCAACTGCGTCAACGCAACTTCAGACGGCGCCTTCGTGACCTTCATGACGACTGGCCGATTGACCCTCGACGACCCACCGGTGCCCTCCACCGGCGACATGTACGGCTATGACGCCGAGGCAGACGAGCTGATCCGGATCACCGCCGATCAGGGCGGCGGCGGCGAGCCCGAGCCCTGCGTGACCGTAAGCGCGACGCCGTTCTGCTGGGGCACGGGCTCGGCAGAGTCGACGCCCGAGATCGTCGACCAGGGGCGGGTCAACACCGCCCTCGGCGTCGCCACCAACCCGCTCGACCCCGGCGACAGGATCGCTTTCTTCCAGTCCCCCAGTCAATTGGTCCCCGAGGACGAAGACGACGGTTACGACGTCTACCAGTGGCGCAACGGAGACCTCTCGCTGATCTCCAGCGGCGCCCCCGATTCGGACCACGCCCTCTATAAGGGCAACGACCGCAGCGGTCGCAACGTCTACTTCGTCACCCGCGACCGCCTCACCTGGCAGGACCGCGACGCCGTGGCGGACGTCTACACCGCCCGGGTCGGCGGTGGCATCTCTGAGCCGGTTTCGCCGCCCCCCTGCGAGCTGCTGGCCGGTGGCTGCCAGGGCGCATCTTCCAAGCCCCCGGCCCCGAGCGGAGCGGCAAGCTCGGCCTTCTCGGGCTCCGGCAATGTCGTCAAGCAGCCGAAGCCCAAGCGCTGCGCCAGGGGCAAGGTCCGGCGCGGCGATCGCTGCGTAGTCAAGAAGAAGGCCAAGAAGAAGGCCGCCAAGGGACGAGCCAACCACAACCGGAGGACCGACCGATGAAGAAGACGGTCGCGACTCTGACGACGCTCGCGGCGCTGGCATTCGCCCCGAGCGCTTTGGCCGCCTACGGCGACTACTACGGCGCCGCGCCGATCAACGGGCACCCCGAAGCGCTGCAGTCGGCGCCGGCGATCCCCGGCGAGCGCGCCGTCTGGGCGGGGGCGTGCGACCGGGGTACCGCGCCCGGTACCGGCGTTGACATGACCGCCGAAGGCGGCTTCGGCACCAGGCCGGCGCAGATACTCGCGGCGACGGCGGAAAACCTTGCCCCCCAGGCGCTGGTCGACGCTCCAGTGATCGCCGATCACTGCATCGACTACGGCGCGCCGGCGATGCACGGCGCTCAGCCGACGGTGTGGCAGAGCATCCCCTGGTCATCGGGAGTCTTCGGCGGCCAGCTGCCCGGTTGCACCGAAGCGGCGCCCTGCGGCTACGCGCCGCGGTGGCGCCTGCCCGCAGCCACCCAGGCGGGCAGCCACCCCGACGGCTCGACGCTTTTCGCCTGGGCCCACAACCGTGATGCTCTGGGCACCGTGGCGGGGGTCACCCCGGACGCCGTCGACGGCTCGGTGGACAACGTCCACGTCGATCTGCCCCCGGGCTTCCTCGCCAACCCTGAGGCTGTGGAGAAGTGCACGGCGGATCAATTCCGCGCCAAGCCGCCGCTCTGCCCGCCCTCGAGCCAGGTCGGCGTCATCCGCCTGAACCTGACCCAGGAGTGCTTCGGCACCATTTGCAATTACGGAAACGTCGGCATGTGGGACACGACTTTCCCCGTATACAACCTCGAGCCACGCGAGGGCAACGTCGGCGAGATCGGCTTCGCCTACGCTGCCGGCGTCGTCAACGTCCGCTTGGTCGGCAAGGTCCGCACCAACGACGACTACGGCATCTCGGCTTTTACCGGCCAGATTCCAGCTGCTCTAGTCCCGATCATGCAGACGATCACCCTTTGGGGGGTACCATGGGGAGAGGAGAACGACCTCTGGCGAACTCGCTTCCCGGCAGTGATTGCAGCTCCGCCAGCGTGCAAGTCCACCCAGGGTATCGGCCGGCCCAACGAGTACATCCCACCGAATGGCCTGCTGCCCGCCGACCAGTGCCAGGCCCCCTACGATCCCTCCTGGGGCCCGATCAAGCCGTTCGTCTCGGCCGAGACCGACTGCAACCCGGCGCCGGCGGTGCGCCTGGCCACCGACGCCTACCAGAACCCCGGCGCCTTCACCACTGAAGGCGACCCCGACCTGCCGCCTTACCCGGGGCTCCTGCCCGAGGGCGCGAACTGGCGCACCTACGAGTCGATCTCGCCGGGGATCACGGGCTGTGAGCAGCTGCCCTTCAACCCGACGATCGCGCTCGACCCAACCGGTCAGGGCGGCGCGGCGATGCAGTCCGCCGACAGCCCCACCGGCCTCGACGTCGAGCTGAGCATCCCGCAGAACAACCAGCTGCCCTTCGACCCGCCGGCCGACGGCGCGCCCCAGGTCGACGTCGACCAGTACGTCGCCGATGCCGGCGCCCACTGGCGCAGCGAAAACGGACTGGCTACCGCCCACCTGCGCGACACCACCGTCACTCTGCCCGAAGGCATGACGCTCAACGCGGCTGCAGCCGCCGGCCAGGGCGCCTGCACGATGGCCCAGATCGGCGTCACCGACACCAATAGCCCGACCTCGCCGAAGATCCGCTTCGACAACCAGCCCGTCGCCTGTCCCGAGAGCTCCAAGGTGGCGGATGTCGTGGTCGAGACGCCGCTGCTCGAGGAAGCCGACTGGCCCGAGGGCTCGGCGTACCTCGCCAAGCAGGGCGAGAATCCGTTCGGGAGCGACTTCGCGATCTACATCGCCCTCGAGTCGCCCGACCGCGGCCTGCGGGTGAAGCTCGCCGGCAAGGTCGCGCCGGACCCGGTCACCGGCCGGCTCACCACGACCTTCGCCGAAAACCCGGAGCTGCCCTTCGACACCTTCCGGCTCCGGTTCAAGGCGGGCCCCCAGGCGCCGCTGGCGACGCCGGTGACCTGCGGCACCCACACCGCGACCAACTCGTTCACCTCGCATGCCCGGCCCAGCAGCCCGGTTACCGTCAACGACCCGATGCAGGTCACTTCGTCCCCCGCTGGCGGCTGCGCCGCCACCCCCGAGCAGAGGCCCTTCAGCCTCGGCTTCAGCGCCGGCAGCACTGAGTTGGTGGCCGGCTCCCACACCCCCTTCACCGCTCGCTTCACCCGCGGTGACGGCAACCAGGAGCTCGACCGCGTGGAACTCACCACCCCCGAGGGCTTCGCCGCCAAGCTGGCCGGCGTTCCCTACTGCCCGGAGGCCTCGATCGCCCAGGCGATCGGCAGGACCGCGACGGGCGACGGCGCCCTGGAGCAGGCAAGCCCCAGCTGCTCCGACGCGAGCAAGGTCGGCACCACCACGATCGGCGCCGGCGCCGGCAGCCAGCCCTTCTTCGTCAAGGGCAACGTCTACCTGGCCGGCCCCTACAGGGGCGCCCCGGTCAGCCTCGCCTTCATCGTCCCCGCGGTGGCCGGCCCCTTCGACCTCGGCGTCCAGGTCGTCAGGACCGCGCTGCAGATCAACCCGAAGACGGCCCAGGTGACGGCAGTCTCCGACACGATCCCGAAGATCCTCCGAGGGGTGCCGCTGCGCCTGCGCGACGTCCGCGTCGACATCGACCGCAACGGCTTCGCCCTCAACCCGACCGACTGCTCGGAGATGGCGGTCACCGGCAGGGTGTTCGGAGCCAGCGGTGCGCAGACCAACGTCTCCAACCGCTTCCAGATCGCCGAGTGCGCGCGCCTCGGCTTCAAGCCGAAGCTGACCCTGCGCCTCAAGGGCGGCACCAAGCGGGCCAAGTACCAGGGCATGACCGCGATCGTCATCCCGCGCCCGGGCGACGCCAATATCGCCCGCACCGCCGTGACGCTGCCTCACTCCGCCTTCCTGGCCCAGGAGCACATCCGCACCATCTGCACCCGGGTGCAGTTCGCCGCCGACGCCTGTCCGGCCGGCGCTATCTACGGCAAGGCGACCGCCTGGACGCCGTTGCTCGACCAGCCGCTCACGGGCAACGTCTACCTGCGCTCCTCCGACAACCCGCTGCCCGATCTCGTGGCTGACCTTAGAGGCCCGGCGAGCCAGCCGATCAGGGTCGAGCTCTCCGGCAGGACCGATTCGATCCACGGCGGCATCCGCAACACCTTCGACGTCGTCCCCGACGCCGCGGTCAGCCGCTTCCGGCTCGACCTGTTCGGCGGCAGGAAGGGACTGATCGTCAACTCCCAGGACCTTTGCGAGAGCAAGCGCCACCTGGCGACGGTGAGGATGACGGCGCAGAACGGACGGACCCACAACTTCCGGCCGGTGGTCAAGAACGGCTGCGGGAAGAAGAAGAGCAAGAAGGCCAAGCGCAGCAAGGGGCACTGAGATGAGGCGGCTTGCCGCCAGCCTCGCGGTTCTGCTTGCCCTCACCGCCTCCGCCTGTGGGGGCGGTGGGGAGGAGACCTCTTCGACCCCCACCGGGCAGGCGGAGCAGAGCGGGGGCCAGGCTCAGGCCAAGCTCCCCGGCGGGGAGGCGCAGCGCGAGCGCCAGCAGCCAGAGGGGGGCGCTGCGACGAGCGAGGACGAGCGGGAGGCCAGGCAGACGACTGCTGAGTTCTACGCGATCCTCGGCCAGGAAGGGGCGTCCGGGGATCCGGACAGGACCACCATCGACTCCGCCTCCTTCTGCGAGCTGATGAGCGCGCAGGCCCGGCAGCAGACGGTGCACTACGCCGAAGTCTCGTCGGGAATCGCCCGCGAGTGGGACTGCGAGTCGGCGGTGGAGATGCTGGCGATCCGCTCCAAGGACGCGGGCGGCTTCAAGGAGGCCCGGCGTGCCGAAGTGATCGGCGTCAACGCCGAAGGCGAGAGGGCGACCGCGACGGTCCGCTTCGGCCCCACGGGGGCGGCGACCTCGATTCCGCTGGTCAGGGAGGACGGGGAGTGGAAGCTCGCCAGCTCGCCGGAAAGCGGGAGGTGAGCCTGCGCCCCGCGGCGAGCTTCGCCGCTGCCGCCGCCCTCTGCCTGCTCGTCGCCACCCCGGCCGCCGCCGCGCCCGCTGTCACCGGGGTCTGGGCCTCCCAGGTCCAGTCGACCACCACGCGCCTCAATGCGGAGGTCGACCCCGACGGCAAATCCAGCTCCTACCGCTTCGAGTACCTCACCCGCGCCGCCTACGAAGTCAACGTGGCTGGCGCAAAAGACCCCTTCGCCGGCGCCTCCAGGGTTCCCCCCAGCGGTGAAACCGCGATCCCCGGCACCGCCCCGGCCGTGATCACTCCGTTGATCACCGGTCTTTCCCCGGGTGCGGCCTACCGCTATCGGCTCGTCGTCAAAAACGCCGACGGAACCACCACCGGACCGACCCGCGAGGTCCGCACCCACCCCGTGGCGACCTCCTTCGCCCTGCCCGACGGACGTGGCTGGGAGCTGGTCAGCCCGGTGGAGAAGAACGGAGGCCAGATCGCGCCGCTGGGAGAGGCGGGTGCGGGCCCCTCCCGCGCAGCCGCGGGTGGGGGGGCCGTCGCCTACGCCTCCAGAGGTTCCTTCGCCGGCGGCGGAGGGGGGGCCGCGCCCTTCAGCGCCTATGTCTCTCGGCGAGGCTCGAGCGGCTGGAGCACCGAGAACGTCACCCCCGCTCAGCTCTCCGGCGCCTACGAGGCGTCGCCCTTCGAGGCTTTCTCCACCGACCTTGCCCGCGGCCTCTACCTGAACCCCGGCCGCTGTCCGGTGGGGGACCCCTGTCTGCCCGGCTACCAGCTGCGCGACGACGCCACCGCTGCGCTGACGCCCTCTCCCGCCGATCCCGGCACTCTGATCGCCGCCTCGGCAGACCTCTCCCGCCTGCTCTTCGCCAAAGCCGGCCAGCTCAACCTCTGGGCGCCGCCTTCGGGTTCGGTGATTCCCCTCAACCCTGCACCGTCCGTCGCCTCCGACCCACCCTTCGGCGCCGTCTCGGCCAACGGCTCCCGCGTCTATTACCAGGGCAACGACGGCAACCTGCACACCCGCGCCGGCGCGATCACCGAGCAGGTTGACGTCTTCGCCGGCGGAGGGGGCACGCTCGAGGATGCTTCTTCCGACGGTGCCACCGCTCTCTACTCGAAGGCCGGCCACCTCTACCGCTACGAGGCCGCCACCGACACCAGCACCGACCTCACCCCCGAAGGGGGAGTGGTCGGAGGCAGCTCGATCCTCGCCTCCGGCAGGGCCCTCTTTGCCTCCACCGCCTCCCTTCTCACCTCGAACGGCGAGCGCTACGACAACCTCAACGCCAACAGCAAAGCCCCTGAGCCTCAGGTCTATCTCCTGGATCTCGCGACCAGCGCCCTGGCTTGCGTTTCCTGCAACCCGACCAACGCCCGCCCGGTCGGGCCCTCGCGAGTTCCGAACGCCAGGGGCCCGCACCGACCCAGGGCGATCGTCGCGAACGGCGCGAGGGTCTACTTCGACACCGAGGACGCCCTGGCGCTCTCCGACACAAACCTCAACTGGGACGTCTACCAGTGGACCGCCCCCGGCGCCTTTGGCTGCGCGAACCCCCGCGGCTGCGTCGCCCTGATCTCCTCGGGCCTCGCCAACTGGGCGACCTTCCTCGACGCATCCCTTGACGGCGCCGACGTCTTCTTCGCCACCGATCGCTCCCTGGTCGGCACCGACCCCGATTCCATCGACCTCTACGACGCCAGGGCTGGCGGCGGCTTCCCGGAGCCGATCGCGCCGCCGCTCTGCGTCGGCGACGCCTGCCAGGCGGTGCCGCCGCCGGTCGAGGACCCGGTCCTCACCACTGTGCTTTCCGGCCCCGGCAACCCCACTGAGCGCTACCGCGCCTACGGAGCCAAGGCTCGCTGCCCGAAGGGAAGGGCGCTGAAAACGGTCAAACGCAAGGGGCGTTGGGTGCAGAAGTGCGTGAAGGTGGGCAAGAAGGGCAAGCGCAAGGCCGAGCGGGGGAGGGGGCGATGAGGCGAGCGCTTCTCGTCTCGCTCCTGGTGCTCTGCCCGGCACTGGCGAGCGCCCCGGCCGCCAACGCCGCCTTCGGCCTGAAGCCGGGCGACGAAGGTTTCGCGGTCAGCGCTCTCGCCGCTGATGCCCCGGGCGCCCCCGGCGTGCCGGTACCCGCCACCAGCGCCGGCTCCCACCCCTACCAGCTCTCCTTCAACCTTGGTTTCAACGAATCTGCCGGCTACCCCGACGGCGACCTGCGCAACCTCGCGATCGAGCTGCCGCCGGGCCTGTTCCTCAACCCGTCGGCGGTCCCGGCCTGTGCGCCGGCGATCTTCAACACGCCGCGCGACTCGCCGTTCGAAGCCTCCCGCTCGGGCGAGAACTGCCCCGACACGACCCAGGTCGGCACCGTGGAGGTGAAGACCAACGCCGGCGGCGGCGAAGGGCGCCGCTTCGGGGTCTTCAGCATCAGCGCTCCCCATGGGGTGGCGATGCGGATCGGCTTCGCCCCCTACGGCGCCCCGATCGTCCTCGACGCGCACCTCGTTCCCGACCCCGACAATCGCTATGCCTACACCCTCCAGGCCAAGGACGTCCCCCAGGCGATCGACGTCGAGGGCTTCGACCTGGTCCTCTGGGGCACTCCCTGGAGCGTCTCCCACAACGGCGAACGCGGCGACTGCCTGAACCAGCTGGAGCCCGACTTCCCCTGGGCGAAATGCTCGACCGGGAACCCCGTCACCTTCCCGCCCAAGGCCCTGATCACGATGCCGGTTCAGTGCTCGGCGACCCTCCCTTTCGCCGCTGCCGTCACCTCCTGGCAGGGCGGTGGGCCGGTCTCGAGGGGAGCGCTAAACGAGGACGCCTCCGCGGCCGCCGTCCCGGTCACCGGCTGCTCTGGCGTCGAGCACAAACCCAAATCCGAAGCTTTCCTGACGATCAGGCGTGCCACCGCGGGCAGCGGCTACGTGTTCCGCCTGCGCTCCGATCTCGAGGGGGTCGTCAACCCGCTCAAACGCGCCCCCTCGCCCTCGCGCCGCCTCGTCCTCTCGCTGCCGTCCGGCACCACCGTCAACACCTCCGTCGGCGCCGGCCTCGGCTTCTGCGCTCCGGCCCAGTTCGCGGCCGAGACCGCCTCCTCCGTTCCGGGCACGGGCTGCCCCGACGCCTCGAAGATCGGTGAGTTCAAGGGGGCGACGCCGCTGTTCGAAGGCGAGGGCCTGACGGGCTCGGTCTACCTCGCCCAGCCCGACGAGCCGAACACCGCCACTCCCCGCGCCGAGAACCCCTTCGACTCCCTGCTCGCCCTTTACCTGGTCACCCGCTCGGCCAGGCGCGGCCTGATCGTCAAGCTGGCCGGCAGGGTCGACGCCAATCCCGTCAACGGCGACCTCACCGCCAGCTTCGACGGCTTGCCCCTGCTCCCCTACACCGACCTCGAGCTCTCCCTGCGTCCGGGCCAGCGCGCCTTCCTGGTCAGCCCGCCGCGCTGCGGGCAGCTGCTGAGCGGCGTCGAGCTCAGCTCCTGGTCGACGGGAGCGGCCTCCGCGACCGCCATCCCGTCCGAGGTCAATGCCGGCTTCGACGACGGTCCCTGTCCGGTGGGGACCCCGCCCTTCAGCCCGACCGCGGTCACCGGCGGCGTCAACGCCCAGGTCGCCGCCTACACCCCCTACTTCGTCCGCCTCTCCCGCCAGGACAACGAGCAGGAGATCACCGGCTACTCCCTGGTCCTGCCGAAGGGCATCACCGGCAAGCTGGCGGGGATCCCCTTCTGCCCTGACGCCGCGATCGCGGCGGCGAGAAGTAAGCGCGGCTTCGCGGAGATCGCCAGCCCTTCGTGTCCCGAGGCAAGCCGCGTCGGATCGGTCAGCACCGGCTACGGCGTCGGCCAGGCGCTCTCCTATGCCCCCGGCAGGATCTACCTCGCCGGCCCCTACAGGGGCCAGCCCCTCTCCCTGGTCACGGTCAACGCCGCGACGATCGGCCCCTTCGACCTCGGCACCTACGTGATCCGCTCGGCCTTCTCGGTCGACCCCAAGACCGCGCAGCTGCGGATCGAGGCCGGCTCCTCGGACCCGATCCCCCACATCGCCCAGGGCATCCCCCTGCACCTGCGCGACATCCGCGTCTACATGGACCGCCACCGGTTCACCCGGAACCCCTCCAGTTGCCTGCCCTCGCAGATGACCTCCACCCTGACCGGCTCGGGGGCGAACTACGAAGATCCCGTTGACGACTCCAGCGCCACCGTCACCCGCCACTTCCAGCTCTTCAACTGCCTTACCCTCGGCTTCGAGCCGAAGCTCGGCTTGAGGCTCAGGGGGGGATCGCGGCGCGGCAGCTACCCGTCGCTGCGGGCCACCTTCGCCGCCCGGCCCCAGGACTCGAGCCTGAAGCGGATCGGGGTGACGATGCCCCACGCGATGTTCCTCGCCCAGGAGCACATCCGCACGGTCTGCACCCGCCCGCAGTTCGCGGTCGAGAGGTGCCCCGGCGGCTCCGTCTACGGCTCCGCCGTCGCCCACACGCCGCTGTTCGACGAGCCGCTGCGAGGCAGCGTCTACCTGCGCTCCTCTGACAACAAACTGCCCGACCTCGTCGCTTCGCTGCGCAGCGGCGAGGTGCGGATCGTCGTCGAGGGGCGGATCGGCCCGGGTCGCAAAGGCGGGATCGAAGCCTTCTTCACCGACCTCCCCGACGCGCCGATCGACCGCTTCGTCATGACCCTGTTCGGCGGCAAGCGGGGGCTGCTGGTCAACTCGGTGAACGTCTGCAAGCGACCGCCGCTTGCCAGCGTCAAAGCGCTGGGGCAGAACAGCATCGGCGCGCTGTTCAGTACCAAGCTGCGGGGGCAGTGCCGGAAAAGCAAGAGCCCGAAGCAAGGCAAGGGAGGCAGGAGATGAGCTGGCGGAACTTCAAGGGCACCCTGGCCGGCGCGGCGTGCGCGCTGGCGCTTGGTGCGGGGGCTGCCCAGGCGGCGGCCCCGGAGCCCGAATACGTCGTCGACGAGACGACGATGTCCTTCGAGGGAACCTGCGGCCTGGTGGTCGACGACTCCGGCCTCCTATATGCCTCGGAGTACTACGGGAGCACGGTCGACATCTTCAACTTCCCGCCGCCTCCGGTGGACCCGTTGATGGCGCAGATATCGAACGTCGACCCGGACGACGGTCCCTGCGGGCTCGCTCTCGACGGCTCCGGTCGTCTCTACGTCAACGACTACCACCGCAGGGTCGAGCGTTACGTCCCCGCGATCTACCCCCTTGTCAAGAACACCCCCTACGGCCCGCCCACCCTGATCGACTCCTCCCATCCGACGGGCGTTGGCGTCGACCAGCTGGCCGGCACCGTCTACGTCAATGCGCGCACCCACCTGAACGCCTACGACTCGACGGGAGCGCCGGTCATGGATGGACCCGATCCGCTGAAGGTTGGCATCGGCTCGCTTGGCGACGCCTACGGGCTCGCCGTCTCCGCCTATCCCGCCACCGTCGGCCGCATCTACGTTCCCGACCACTCCGACGACACGCTCAAGGTCTACGACCCCGCGGTCGACAAAGACGACCCGGTGCAGGTCATCGCCGGTCCACCGGGGGGCTTCGGCTCGCTGCGCGACTCGGCGGTGGCGGTGGACCGCGTCACCGGGGAGATCTACGTCGCCGACACGCGCGCCTACCCCCAGTACACGGAGGTGCCCGAAGCCGTGATTCGCGTGTTCGCGCCCGACGGGTCATACCTGGGGCGCCTGAAGTACGGGATCGTCGATGCGTCCCCACCCGGTCTGGCGGTCGACAACTCCCTGCGACCGACCCAGGGGCGCGTCTATGTCACTTCTGGAAATGGCTACGGCGCAAAGATCATCGCCTACCCACGGGGGGCGGCGACCGGGGAAAGCGCGCCCCCGGTTGGCATCTCGGGCAAAAGCACCGCCTTCCAGGATCCCGCACTGGGACGCGGGGCCTCGAGTCCTGCCGCTGCCGCTGGGACCCACCGGCCCGCCATCGCCAGCCCCTCCGTCATCGCCGAGAAAGGCACCCTGCGCGTCTCGGTCTCCGGCAAGCTCACCCCCAAGCGCCTGCCCCGCCAGGGAACCGCCCCGATCTCGGTCTCCGTCGGCGGTGAGATCACCACCACCGACGAGTCCATGCCCCCGCAGCTGAAGAAGATCCAGATCGAGCTGAACAGGGGCGGCAAGCTCGACACCGAGGGCCTCCCCCTCTGTCGCTATAGCGCCATCCAGCCCGGCTCCAGCGGCAGGGCCCTCGCGGCCTGTAAGGACTCCCTGGTCGGCCAGGGCTCCTTCACCGCCGACATCACCCTCGCCGGCCAGGAGCCCTACCCCACCGGCGGCAAGATGCTCCTCTTTCACTCCGTGGAGAAGGGAAAGCCTGTCCTCTACGGCCACATCTACTCAGACAAGCCCTTCGCCACCTCCTTCGTGATCGTCTTCGCGGTCCAGAAAGTCGCCAAGGGCACCTACGGGATCGCGCTCAATGCCCCCTTGCCCCCGGCGATGGACGCCTGGGGGAGGCTCACCGGCCTGCAGATGACCCTGCAACGCCGCTACAGCCACAAGGGCGAGGCCCACAGCTTCCTCTCGGCGGGGTGCCCCGCTCCCAAGGGCTTTACCGGTGCCGTCTTTCCGCTGGCGCGGACCGAGTTCGCCTTCGACGGTGGCAAGAAGCTGCGCTCGACGTTGACGAGCCAGTGCAAGGTGCGGGGCTGAGGCACACTTTATCGTTGACACTCTCATACCCAAACCGGACCGTACATACTTTAACTTGGGCTTAAGTCCTTAGGAATTTGTATCAATACGCTTCACAGTCGACTATCAGTGTGTAAGGGTCGGTGCAGCTAAAAAAAGGCGCCGGGGCCCCATCAATTCCGCTGTACGGAACCCCGACGCCATGTCGCCAATGGGCGTGAACCCATTGGAGGTAAAGGAGAATATCGAACTATGTCTACTGCTAAACGCAGGCTCACGATCCTGCTGGGTGCGGCGCTGGCCACCATGGCGTTTGCCGTACCCACCGCTGGTGCGGTTCCCTACGGAGACGCGGAGTTGGGGCACTGGAACGAAGCCAACGCCGCGCTTGGATACGTCGGCGAGTACACCCAAACGTCGGAATGGTCGGCTGAATGGGAACACGCTGAAAACTGCTACCCCGATCCCAACGAATGTACCTGGGAGGCCGAGGCTGCAGACGTACCGATAACGGCCTCGGTGTCCGGAGCACAGGTTGAAGCGACCTGTGATATTCGCCTCCAATATGAATACGAGAACGCGCCCAGTCCCGGCAAGCTCAAGGAAGCCGTAATCACCGGTGGGGATGAAGATTGCGCCAAAGTAGAACCAGTTGTGTTTTATCCTGAACCCCCTGAATTGCTGCAGCCGCGGGCCTGCGCCTACGTCGGCGGGGACTGGAACGACTATTGGCTGCGGCAGCCCCTCGTAGTGAAAGTTTCCGGCAAAGCGGGGCTCGCGGTGTTGTTTGCACATATCGATGGTTCGCCGGAAATCCTGTCGGGCGATGGTAAAACGTCTGTCGTCGCTGAAAGTTTTGAGTTCGGCGAGTCGCTGAATTCAACCCTTGAGTTCAGCGGTGATTTTGGACTCTCCGATGATGTCTTCTTTGAGGCATCTCTAGAAGTGTCACAAGAAACATGCGAGTGGCCTGAGCTCTCTTAGTCGGAGCATGCGTTCACGGAGCGCCTTGCCGTATAAGGCAAGGCGCTCCGTCTTTCGCAGGTGACGAAGAGATCCGGGGGAGGCCAGCAGCGCCGAGATGGCTCCGTCTTCTCTTTCCCGAGATGGTGCTTTAAGCAAGCAGGCGATATCTGGGTGTCGGACTCCCGTCTGCACCGGGGCCGTCTATCTGGATGGAGGCCAGCTTGAGCGGGAACCGCTCGGATGAGGACGGGGCGCAGCAGGCGTTGCCACGAGGACGACACCGCCTCGCGGCGCAGGAGGCCGCTGAGAACCAGCGACGCCGCTTGATATTGGCGCTGGCGGGCTCTGTGGCGGAGCGTGGTTACGCCGCCACCAGCATCGCACGGATTGTCGAAGGCTCGGGCGTCTCGCGCGGGGCTTTCTATGAATTGTTCGCGAATCGCCGCGAGTGCCTGCTGGCGGCGCACGACTTCGCGCTGGAGGGGCTCACAGACAAGGTCGGTGGCGCCTGCGCAGGCGAGGAGCAATGGAAGGACAAAGCGAAGGCGGCGATTCATGCGGTGATCGACTTCGCCTCTGGGCAGCCGGACCAGGCCCGGCTGCTGACCCTCGACGTGCTGGCCGCCGATCGTGAGGCCTCGAGCCGCGGCCTGGCGGCGATGGACTGGTTCGCCAGCCTGCTCCGCATCGGCCGGGAGCACCACCCCCGGGCCGTGTGGCTGCCGGAGATGGCCGAGCACGCCTTGGTCGGCTCGGTCTCGACGACGATCTCTTCGCGCTTGATCAGCGGCGAACCCATCGCCGGCTTGGAGCCGCAGCTGGTATTTCTCGTGCTCGTGCCCTATGTGGGACGAGCTGAGGCGGAGCGCCTGGCGGGCGCCCCGGCTGCTCAGTCGTAGCCGTAGACGCTCGTCGGCAGTATCGGTACAGCACTTGACATTTAGATTCCGTCCTGTTTATCCTGTGCTGGCCCGATGGGCAGGGAAGCGCACAGGCTTGAGGCGCCCGGCATAGGCGGCGCCGAGGTGGTCGGCATCTCACTCTTCCCTGAGATGCCGCCAGGAATACGCAGGCTGAGGCCCGGGCGTTTGTAGACCTCTTCGGCGCCCGGGCCGTCTGTGCCCAGGGGGGCCAAAGATTGAGCGGTAGCACGGCAGGATCGAGTGAAGGAGACGGGCGGGGGTTTCCGCCTCTGCCCCGGGGCAGGCATCCGCACTCTCCGGAGGAAATTGCCGCCGACCAGCGGCGGCGCATGCTGGCGGCGATGGCGGAGTCGGTGGCGGCGCGGGGCTATGCGGCGACCAGCGTCGAGCGGGTGATCGAGCTGGCGGGCGTCTCCCGGGCCACCTTCTACGAGCAGTTCGGCAACCGCCGCGAGTGCCTGCTGGCCGCGCACGAAGCGATTTTCGAGCACCTCCTCGACGATGTCTCCGCCGCCTGCTCGGATGGGACGGCGTGGCGCGACAGGGTCGCGGCCGGGATCCGGGCAGCGGTCGAGTTCGCCGTCCGCCGCCCGCACGAGGCGCGGCTCCTGGTGCTCGACACGGTCGCCGCCGATGCCGAAGCTGCCCGCTGTGCCCTGGCCGGGGCCGAGCGGCTCGCCGCCATGCTTCGGACCGGCAGGGACCATCACGCCCGGGCGGCGGATCTGCCGGAGGTGACCGAGCGGGCGCTGGTGGGCGCCGTGGCCAGCGCCGTCAGCTGGCGATTGCTGAGCGGCGAGTCCCTGTCCGATCTGGAGCCGCAACTGGTGCAGCTGGTGCTGACGCCGTACCTGGGAACCGCGGCCGCCGCGCGACAGGCGGCCAAGGCCGAGCGCCCTTTGAGTGGGGAGCTCGCTTAGCTGTAGTCGTAGAAGCCGGCGCCGCTCTTGCGGCAGGGGCAAATCGCACCTGCAATCTGCATCCACGGTTTCCATATTGGTAAGGCGAATCTTTTTGTTTTCTCAGAGACTCGCCTGACGAGTCGCCGCGAGGGAACACAGCGGCTCGCGTTCGCACATCCATGAATCCATCGCGGATCGAGAGGTCGGCGATGCGGAGGAGGATCACTAAATGCGCTCACGGAAGATGTTGTGCCTGCTCGTCGCGCTGGCGGCGATGGGTGCCCTGGCAGCTCCTGCCATGGCTCAGGCGGAAGGCCCGTTCTGGTACGTCAACGGCGAAAAACTGGAAGGCGAAGAACAGCTCGAACTGGATGGGACGTTGGAATTCTCACGGCCCCTCTCTGAATCCTTCACCTTCGTCATGGCGAAATGCGAAGTTAGCCTCGGAGGCACGATCGAGAACGGAGAAGAAGCGGCCGAAGGCGAAATCTACAATTTCGTGCTGAATACGCACCCGTGCTCGACGAACCTGCCGGGCTGCACCTCGTTGGTGCTTCCAAACCTGCCATGGTCGATAGCCGCTAATGAAACCGGCGTCGACCTGAGCGAAGTGGCGTTCACTGTTTCCTTCGACAACGTCTGCTCAGAAGCCTATGGCATTCCTAAAAAACGATCAGTGTCCGGGACTCTGCAGGGGCAATGGAACAACGAAGGCAGCTGCCTGGAATACGTGAATGCCGGGAGCCTGGTTCTGACCGGGACCGAAGAACCCGTGCTCTCCGACGGGGGGCTGTGTCCTTGGCCGCCAAGCGGAAATATCACCCTGGAATAGGCCTCGGGGACATCCAGGCGGGAGGAGCCGGCCATCAGGCAGCTCCTCCCGCGCTTGGAGCGGTGGGTGCGTCCCAGGTCAGCTGTAGTCGTAGAAGCCGGCGCCGCTCTTGCGGCCGAGCTTGCCTGCGCCGACCATCTCGACGATCAGGCCCGGGGGCTGGCTTGCCGCCTCGCCGTTGTCGGCGTAGAGGGCGTCGCCGATCGCTTTGGAGACGTCGAGGCCGACGAAGTCGAGCAGGGCCAGGGGGCCCATCGGGTGGCCGGCGCCGAGCTTCATGCAGGTGTCGACCTCGCCGGCCTCCATGCCGGTCCGCTCGATCAGCCGCACGGCTTCGAAGAGGTAGGGGAAGAGCAGGCGGTTGACGACGAAGCCGGCCTGGTCGGGGACCTCGACCGCGGTCTTGCCGAGCGCCGCGCACCAGGCGAGGGCCTTCTCGCGGGCACCGGCGGCGCCGTCGGGGAAGCAGACCTCGATCAGCTTCATCCGCGGCACCGGGTTGAAGACGTGCAGGCCGAAGAGCTTGTCGGTGCCGGCCGCGGCGGCGATCGCGCCGACGCTGAGCGAGGAGGTGGTGGTCGCCAGGTCCGAGTTCGGGCACGCCTCGGCGATCCGCGCGAGCAGCTCGCCCTTGGGCTCGACCTCCTCGACGATCGCCTCGACGATGACGTCGCAGTCGCAGAGGTCCTTGGGGTCGGTCGTGACCCGCAGCCGTGAGGGCTCGGCGCCCTCGATCTTGGCGCAGGCGGCGACGATCTTCTCCTCGGCGCGCCAGGCGGAGGCCTCGCTGCGGGCGAGCAGGATCGTGTCCGCCGTCGTGGTCGAGACAGCGGCGAGGCCGGTGGCGATTGCCCCGCTCCCCGCGATCCCCGGACTCTCGTAACCATGGCTAGTGCTCATGGCCGGGTTCCTATCAGGACTGCGCCGGCCGGCGCGCTGTGGGGCGTAGACTGGTTGACTGACCAGTCAGTCAGAGAGCGAAAGGGAGATTCGGATGGCGGAGAACGGAAACGGCAGGTTCGGCGGTCGCGAGGTCGTCATCGTCGAGGCGGCGAGGACTCCGATCGGCCGTGGCCACCCCGAGAAGGGCTATTACAAGGACCTCCATCCCTCCAACCTGCTGGCCAAGGTCTACGGCGAGGTCTTCGAGCGCTCCGGCGTCGACCCGGCCGAGACCGGCGACGTGATCGCCGGCTGCGCCCAGCAGTTCGGCGAGCAGGGGGTCAACATCGGCCGCAACGCCTGGCTCGAGGCCGGGCTGCCGATCGAGACGCCGGCGACGACGATCGACCGCCAGTGCGGCTCCGCCCAGCAGGCGGTCAACTTCGCCGCGGCGCTGATCGCCACCGGCGTCCACGACGTCGCCATCGGCTCCGGGGTTGAGCACATGGGCCACATCTCCTTCGCCGACGGCTACGAGGTGATGAAAGAGCACGGCAACCCGTTCTCACCAGAGCTGATGGAGCGCTACAACCTGATCCCGCAGGGCCTCTCGGCCGAGATGATCGCCGACCAGTGGGAGATCCCGCGCTCCGAGCTCGACGAGCTCGGCCTGCGCTCCCAGCAGCTCGCCGCCCAGGCGACCGCGGAGGGCCGCTTCGAGCGCGAGATCGTGCCGATGCAGGTCAACGGCGACACCTACTCGACCGACCAGGGCCTGCGCGAGACGACGCTGGAGGGCCTGGCCAACCTCAAGCCCGCCTTCAAGGAGGACGGCAAGATCACCGCCGGCAACTCCTCCCAGGTCTCCGACGGCGCCGCCGCGGTGCTGCTGATGGCGCGCGAGAAGGCCGACGCCCTGGGGCTGGTGCCGCGGGCGCGGATCTACGACCAGACCACGGTCGGCGTCGACCCGGTGATCATGCTGACCGGGCCGATCCCCGCCACCCGCAAGCTGCTGGAGCGCAACGGGATGGCGATGGACGACATCGACCTGATCGAGATCAACGAGGCCTTCGCCTCCGTCGTCGGCGCCTGGCGCCGCGAGCTCGACCCCGACATGGACCGGGTCAACGTCAACGGCGGCGCGATCGCCCTCGGCCACCCGCTCGGCTCCACCGGCGCCCGCCTGATCACCACCCTCCTGCACGAGCTGGAGCGGACCGACAAGGAGATGGGCCTGGTGACGATGTGCTGCGGCGGCGGTCTCGGTACCGGGACGCTGATCCAGAGGGTCTGAGCGCCGGCTGGCGCCTTTTCCGTCGTCGGATTCCGAGCGACCTTGACGCAGCCTTGCTTGGTTAGGTTAGATTAGTCATCTTTTACTAATCGTTCGAGAGAAAGGCAGTGACTATGCGGTTCATGGCGATCATCGCCGGCGTCGTAGTTGTGGCGGCAATCGCCGCGGGCTGTGGCAGCGGAGACAGCGATCCGTTGACCAAGGCGGAATTCACCAAACAGGCCGACGCGCTCTGCAAGGAAAACAGCAAGGAAGTTCAGGCCAACTTCGAAGCCCTGATGAAACAGTTCCAGGGGAATGGGAAGGACAAGAGCGATAAGGAAAAAGCCAACGAGATCGGGGAAACGGTGATAATTCCCTACTACCAGTCCAAGCTGGAGGATCTCGAATCGCTGGAGCCGCCCAGTGCCGACGAGGAGGAGATCTCGACGATGCTCGAGACGCTCCAGGAGGGAGTCGAAGAAGCGGAAGAGGCGCCCGACGACACCCTCGAAGGCTTTGCTTCGATCATCGAGGCCGGCAAACTGGCGAAAGAGTACGGGCTCAAGGCCTGCTCTCTGGCCTAGCTCGGCTGACCGGCCAAAAGCCGCCTATATGCTCCTCCTTCGATGGACCTGACGCTGTCACCATCGGAGGAGGAGTTCCGCGACGAGGTTCGCACCTGGATTCAGGAGAACAATCCAGGTCCTGAGCCGGAGGCGGGGCTCGACGAGGTGATGGCGTTCCGGCGCGAGTGGCAGCTGAAGCTGCACGCGGCGGGATGGGCCGGGATCTCCTGGCCGAAGGAGTACGGCGGCCGCGGCGCGACGATGATCGAGCAGGCGATCTTCGTCGGCGAGGCGGCCCGGCAGGAGGCGCCCAGCCCGGCCAACATCCTCGGCCTGGCGATGGGCGGGCCGGTGGTGATCGCCCACGGCAGCGACGAGCAGAAACAGCGCTACCTGGAGCCGATCCTGACCGGCGAGGAGATCTGGTGCCAGGGCTTCTCCGAGCCCGAGTCGGGCTCCGACCTCGCCTCGCTGAAGACCCGCGCGGTCAAGGACGGCGACGAATGGGTGGTCACCGGGCAGAAGGTCTGGACCACGTTCGCCCAGTACGCGAAGTGGTGCATGCTCGTCGCCCGCACCGACCCCGATGCGCCCAAGCACAAGGGGCTCACCTACTTCCTGATGGACATGGAGCAGGAGGGGGTCGAAGCCAAACCGCTGGTCCAGATAACCGGCGAGGGCGAGTTCAACGAGGTCTTCATGGAGGAAGCGCGGATCCCCGAGGCCAACGTCGTCGGCGGCGTCGGCAACGGCTGGGGGGTGGCGATCACGACCCTGATGAACGAGCGCGCCGGGCTCGCCTTCGGCGCCATCGCCCAGATCCAGAACAGCCTCGGCCGGCTCGCGAAGCTGGCCACTGAGGTCCGCCACAACGGCGGCTCGGCCGCCGACGACAGCTACTACCGCCAGCGCATCGCCCAGCTCCACATCGAGGCCGAGACGATGCGGCTGAACGCCTACCGCGGCCTGACCAAGACGATGCAGTCCGGCATCCCCGGGCCCGAGGGCTCGCTCGGCAAGTGGCAGTGGGCCGACATCAACCAGGATCTGACCGAGCTGGCGCTGGAGATCGAGGGCGCCTACGCGCCGCTGGCCCGCGGCTCCGCCAACGCGATCGACAACGGCGCCTGGCAGTACGGCTTCCTGCGCTCCCGAGCCAACTCGATCGAGGGCGGCACGACGGACATCCTCAAGAACATCATCGCCGAGCGCGTGCTCGGCCTGCCGAGGCTGCGCTAGCTCGTGTACTTCGATCTCAACGACGAGCAGCAGGCGATCAAGTCGACCGCCCACGACTTCCTCGCCTCGCGCTTCAAATCGGCGCGGATGCGGGAGATCGCGGCCAGCGACGACGGCATCGACGACGCCGGCTGGGCCGAGATGGCCGAGCTGGGCTGGACCGGCCTGGCGCTGCCGGAGGAGTGGGGTGGGCAGGGCCTTGGGATCGTCGAGCTCGCCGTCCTCTTCGAGGAGATGGGCTACGCGCTCGCTCCCTCGCCGCTCTTCTCCAACACGATCGCCGGCCTGGCGCTGAGCCTCTGCGGCTCCGACGACCAGCGCGATCGCTACCTGCGGCCGCTCGCCACCGGTGAGAAGCGCGGCACGCCGGCCCTCTGGGACGCCGGCTCGCCGGCCACGCCCGGCGGCTTCGCGATGGAGGCCAGGGCCGACGGCGACGGGATCGTCCTCGACGGCGAGAAGACGCTGGTCATGGACGCGGCCGGGGTCGACTTCTTCCTCGTCGCGACCAGCGACGGCAGGCGCCACCTGGTCGAGCGCGGGGCCGACGGCGTCACCGTCACCCCCGAGGTTGGGATCGACCCGACCCGTCGCTTCTCCTCGGTCCGCTTCGACGGCGTCCGCGTCGCCGCCGCCGACACCCTGCCCGGGGCGGAGGCCGACTACTACCCCGTCTTCTTCCGCCTCTGCGTCGCCCTCGCCGCCGAGTCGACCGGGATCGCGCAGCGGACGCTGGAGATGGCCGTCGAGTACGCCAAAGACCGCCAGCAGTTCGGCCGCCCGATCGGCGCCTACCAGGCCGTCTCCCACCGCTGCGCGCAGATGCTGCTGGAGACCGAGAACGCCCGCTCCGCCGTCTACGGCGCCGCCTGGGCCGCCGACGCCGAGCCGGAGTCGCTGCCGCTGGCGGCCTCGATGGCGAAGGCCTACGCCGGCGACGCCGGCTGGCGCGTGCCGAACGCCTCGATCCAGGTCCACGGCGGCATCGGCTTCACCTGGGAGCACGACCTCCACTTCTTCCTCAAGCGCGGCCGCTCCAACGCGGCGATCTTCGGCGACTCCAAGTGGCACCGCGAGCGGGTCGCCGACGCGGTGCTCGAGCGCGCCGCCGCGCCGGCCGCGGTCTGACACGCATCGGGATGAGCGCCCTCGACCGCATCTCCGTCGCCGCGATCGGCACCTCGGTCGCCGACCTCGAGGCCGAGACCCTGCGCGCCGAGGCGGCCGGGGTCGAGTGCGTCTGGGCGCCGGAGCTGTTCCGCAGCGCCGCCACCCAGGCCGCCTACCTGGCGGCGAAGACGACGAAGATCGACGTCGCCACCGGCATCCTCTGGGCCTTCACCCGCAGCCCCTTCATCCACGCCGTCACCGCGCTCGACATCGACGAGATGGCCGGCGGCCGCTTCCGGCTGGGGATGGGGGCGGGGGTCAAGCGGCTCAACGAGACCTGGCACAACGCCGACTACGGCAAGCCGGCGCCGCACCTGCGCGAGGCGATCGAGGCGACGCGCCTGATCATGCAGCAGGCCGGCGCCGGCGAGCCGATCCGCTACCAGGGCGAGTACTACGACATCGACATCAAGGGCTGGGTCCGCCCGCACCCGGCGCCGCGCGCGTCGGTGCCGATCTACACCGCCGCCGTGCAGGCGGGGATGGCGCGGATGGCGGGCGACGTCGCCGACGGGCTGATCGGGCATCCGATCCAGAGCCTGCGCTGGATCGACGAGGTCGTCGTCGACGCCTTCGAAACCGGCCTCGCGCGCTCCGGCCGCGAGCGCAGGGACTTCGACTACCTGCCGACCGTCTGCTGCGCGATCGACGACGACGAGGGGCGGGCGATCGAGATGGCCCGCCGCACGATCTCCTTCTACGCGACCGTCAAGACCTACATGCCGCTCTGGGAGCTGCACGGCTTCGCCGACAACGCCGTCGCCGCCGGCGAGGCCTTCCGCCGCGGCGACCTCGCGGCGGTGCCGGCGGCGATCTCCGACGAGATGGTCGAGGCCTACTGCGCCGCCGGCCCGCTCGACAAGGTCCGGGCCCGGGTCGAGGCGACCGCCGAGCGCGCCGACGGCCTCTTCCTGACGCCGCCGACCTACTTCATCTCCCCCGAGGAGCTGAGCGAGTTCCAGAACCGCATCATCGACGCCTTCGGGCCCGGCGCCTGACCGCCGCGCCAGAATCCCGCCTGCAGGAAGTGCTCGAGCGGGTGCGGGAGATCCCCGAGGGCTTCGTCCGCACCTATGGCGACGTCTCCCCGGGCGCTCCCCGCTTCGCCGGTTCGGTGCTGTTCGAGGTCGACGAGCCCGACCTGCCCTGGTGGCGCGTCGTCCGCGCCGACGGCTCGCTCGCCAAGGGCGCCCGCCAGCGCCAACGGCTCGTCGCGGAGGGAGTTCCCTTCCGCGGCGAGCGCGTCGACATGGCGGCGGCGCGGTTCGAGCAATAGGCCGCTACGGGCAGACGACGACCAGGTGGAAGTCGGCGTCGGCGTTCGCGCCTTTCTCGTCGCGGGTGTGGACTTCGATCGCGTTGGGATTTGGCGCGGCGATGTTGGTCTGCGCGTGCCCGCTCCCGGCACGGTCGTGCCGGCGTTGTTGCGCCCGGCGACGTTGGCGCAGCCGCTGACGTTGACCGGGAAGATGACGCTGACGGCGCCGCCTCCCTCAACCGCGCTGATGCCGGCGTCGCTGGCCCGGGCCAGGGTCGCGTTGCCGGGGCTGGTCGGGTTGTTGACGACGGCCCAGTAGGTGTGCGCGGCGCGCTTGGCGGCGGGCACGACGCCGAGCTTGTTGGTGTTGATCTGGTAGCCGGTCAGCGTCTTCTGCTTGAGCTTGCCGCCGCCGATCGTCTGTTTCTTGATCGCGCCGCCGTTGATCGTCTGCGCCGCGTAGGCGGTGCCGGCGAGGGCGACCACGAGGGCGGTCACGGCGACGACCATCGCCGGCGACGGGTGCAGCTTCCTGAGCTTGCGCATCTCGACTCCTCCTCCAGTAGGTGAAACTCGGTAACCCGGCTACCCGGCTCGGGCTGCGCTTACGCGTCGGCAGGGGAGCGCCTGCGACGAACCGCTCGAAGGCGGCGACGTCGGTCACGGCCGGGCCATGGCCGGGGAGGATCAGGCTGGGGTTGAGCTCGGCCAGCTTGCGGATCGAGCGGCGGTTCTCGGCCGGGTCGTAGGTGAAGATCGCCGGCGGCTCCTTGATGCCCGGCAGGCCGGTGGCGTAGCTCATGTTGCGGATCACGTCGCCGCAGATCGCCACCCGGTCGTGCTCGCGGAAGAAGATCACCTCGCCGCGGGCGTGTCCCGGGGCGTGGACGACGCGGAAGCCGGCGACCTCGTCGCCCTCCTCGAGGACGCGGTCGACCCGGTAGGGCGGCCCCTGCCAGACCGCCCGGATCGCCCGGTTGACGAGATTGCCGGTGGCGGCCTCCTGCATCGTGCGCTTGCCTTCCATCGCCTCGACGTCGTCGGCGTGGCAGGCGAGCGGCACCCCGCGCGCCTCGCAGACGTCCTTGGCCACGCCCTGGTGGTCGGGGTGGGCGTGGGTCAGCGCCAGCATCGAGATCTCCCGCCCCTCGAGCTCGGCGAAGATCCGCCGCCGGTCCCAGGTCCGGCCGGCGTCGATCAGGACGTCCTCGGCGAGGTAGACGTTGACGCTCGGGGCGGGGAGCTCCTTCAGCCGCCAGACACCCGGGGCGAGGTACTTCAATGCCCTATTCCCAGGGTCCCGCGCGGGTCGCCGCTGTGCTCGGCCAGCTCTTCCAGCCGGGCGATCTTGCGCTCGCCTTCGAGCCGGGCCGGGTGCTCGGGCGGCAGCGGCTCGATCAGGCGGCGGATGCGGTTGCGGACCTGCAGCGCGAAGTGGGGGGTGGAGGCGCCGGCCAGGGCGCGGATGTCCTCCGGCGTCACCTCGTGCGCCCGGGTCAGCAGCTCGGGGTTCTCGGACTCGCTCATTCGTCGCCGCCGATCTTGGCCAGCTCGGCCAGCTCGTTGACCTCCGCCTGCTGGTTCACGTCGATCGCCTCCTGGTCGCCGATCACCCACACGTGGTTGTAGAAGGCGCGGGTGGGGTTGGTCGTGTAGCCGGGCTTCACGTCTAGAAAGTACTCGCGCAGCGCCGCGGGCAGGGTGGTGGCGCTGTCGGTGAGCAGCAGCGGCCCCCAGGTGCCGGAGGCCGAGAGCGGCGCCGCGGCGGCGGCGTCGAGCGGCGAGTCCTCGCGGGCGAGGACGAATCCGTGGCCCGGGTCGTTGACGTTCCAGCCGAAGCCGCCGTCGGCGTAGCGGGCGAAGGCGATCGCGTTGGCGACCGGGTCCTCGCCGGAGACGCGGTGGACCTCGCCGCCGATCTTGGCGATCTCCCGGATCGCCTTGGAGGAGATCGCCGAGGAGGGGCCGAGCACGTAGACCGGGACGTCCTCGTGGCGCTCGAGCGCGGCGGCGGTCGGCTTCGGCAGCCGATCGCCTGCGGCGAAGAGGACCGGGTCGCCGGAGCGCGCCGCCCAGGCCGCCGCCGGCATCGCGAACTCGGGGCGGCCGGAGGGGGCGACGACGATGTGGGCCGGGGGGGAGCCGAAGAGGCGGTCGCGCAGCGCCGCGATCGCCGCGGCAGTCGCAGCGGCATCGCCCGCCTTGACCGCCGTCGCCTTGACGCCGTCCGGGGTGGCGACGTCGCCGATCGCGAAGACGCTGCGCCCCGGCGGTCGAGTTCTCGCCCTGCGGGTCGAGGGCGTCCAGCGCTTCGGCGGTCGGATCGGGCAGGCCGTCGGCGGCGGAGATCAGGACCGGCGCCCGGACCGGGGCGGCCATCAGGACCGAGGCGGCGATCGCGCCGGCCCAGTCGTCCTCGTCGACCAGCGTCACCGCCGCCGGTTGCTGAGCGGGCGTGGTCGAGGGGAAGACGGCCAGGGCCACGGCGGCGGCGTTGGTGGCGGGGTCGGAGCCGCCGACCCGGGTCGTGTTGCCGGTCGCGAAGGAGGGGTAGCCGAGCTCTTCGGCGCTCTGGGTCGCGGGCGCCTCTGCCGCCTCGCTCTCCGCCGCGGGCGGCGGGGTCGGGGCCGGACCGGCCACGCTCTCGTCCTTGGCCCCGCCGCTGCCGCCGATCACGGCGGCGACGATGAAGGCGACGGCGACGACGACGAGCGCGGCGATCGCCTTCAGCGCTCCCGGCACCGGCTTGCGCCTGCGGCGCTTGGGCGGCGCCGGATCTTTGCCCGGCGCCGGCGAATCTGGGACCGGCACGTCGGCGTTGATCGGGCGGTCGGCGCTCACCGCCCGAACGCTACAAGGCGCTTGCCGGCGGGCCGGTCGGATACAGTTCCTGGGGACTGGCTGACTGACCAGTCAATCGGTCCACGGCGTAGGAAGGAACCAATGGATTTCGCATTCAACGACGAGCAGCTGGAGTACAAGGAGAAGTGCCGGACTTTCGCCCGCGACGTGATCCGCCCGGCGGCGCGCAAGCACGACGAAGAGGAGAGCGTCCCCTGGGAGGTAATCAAGGAGGCCCGCAGGCACGGCTTCGGCGGCATCGAGGGGATGCAGCGCTCCGCCGAAGACCCCGAGGGTCAGATGCAGGTGATCACGGCCGAAGAGTTCCACTGGGGCTGCGCCGGCATCGCCCTGGCCATCTCTGGCTCCGGTCTCGCCGCCGCCGGAATCGCCGCCTCCGGCACGCCGGAGCAGATCATGCGCTGGGTGCCGGAGTGCTTCGGCAACGACGAGGAAGTCAAACTCGGCGCCTACGCCGTGACCGAGCCGCAGGCCGGCTCCGACGTCAAGAGCCTGAAGACGACCGCCAGGCGCGACGGTGACGAGTGGGTCCTCAACGGGACCAAGATCTTCATCACCAACGGCGGCATCGCCGACGTCCACGTCGTCGTCGCCGCGGTCGACCCCGAGCTCGGGACCCGCGGCCAGTCGACCTTCGTCGTCGCCAAGGACACGCCGGGGCTGAGCCAGGGCAAGAAGGAGACGAAGATCGGGATCCGCGCCTCGCACACGGCCGAGATCGTGCTCGACGAATGCCGCATCCCGGCCGAGAACCTGCTCGGTGGCGAGGAGAAGCTGGCGCGGAAGCTGGAGCGCGCCCGCTCGGGGCAGAAGTCCCGCTCGGCCGACGCCCTGGCGACCTTCGAGGTGACCCGGCCGCTGGTCGGCGCCTCCGCGCTCGGCATCGCCCAGGCCGCCTACGAGTGGACCCTGGAGTACCTCGACGGCCAGTCCGAAGGCGGCACCCCGCTGCTGAAGACACAGCGCATCCAGCAGACGCTGGCCGACGTCGCGACCGAGATCGAAGCGGCGCGGCTGCTGGTCCAGCGCGCCGCCTGGATGGGCCGCAACGGCGTCCCGATGACCGGCGGCCAGGGCTCGATGTCGAAGCTCAAGGCCGGCGACGTGACGATGTGGGCGACGACCACCCTGATGGATCTCGTCGGCCCCTACGCCTGGAGCACCGAGTGCCCGCTGGAGAAGTTCTTCCGCGACGCCAAGATCTACCAGCTGTTCGAGGGCACGGCGGAGATCCAGCGCATGGTCATCTCCCGCATGCAGGCCCGCGAGTACGCCGAGCGCTTCGCCTACGGCGCCGAAGTCGCCGCCAAGGCGATGGAGGCCCCCAGGGAGCGAGTCCCGGCCTAAGAGGGTTTGAGACGGGTTCTAAGCTCGGGGCGTGCACTCGCACGACCATCCTGGACATAGCCACGGTCGCGCGCACGCGCTGGAGGCGCGGCGCGAGGACAGCAGGCGGCGGATGTGGATCGCGCTGGCGATCAACGTCGCCCTGCTCCTCGCCGAGGCGGTCGGCGGCATCCTCACCGGCTCGCTGGCGCTGCTGGCGGACGCCGGCCACGTCCTCTCCGACGCCGGCTCGATCGTCCTCGCCCTGATCGCCGCCCGCCTCGCCTCGCTGCCGGCGGCGGGGCGGCGCACCTTCGGCTACCAGCGCTCCGAGGTGCTGGCGGCGCTGGTCAACGGCCTGCTGCTGGTCGCGGTCAGCCTCGCCATCGCCTGGGCCGCGATCGGCCGCCTCTCCGACCCGCCGCCGATCGACGGCGCCGGCGTCCTCGTGCTGGGCGCCTTCGGCCTCGCCGGCAACCTCGCCGCCACCTGGGTCCTGGCCCGCGGCCAGCGCGAGGACATCAACCTCGAGGGCGTGCTGCGCCACAGCGTCGCCGACGCCCTCGGCTCGGTCGGCGTGGTCGTCGCCGGCGCCTTCGTCCTGCTCGGCGGCTCCGACATCGTCGACCCGATCGTCGGCCTGCTGATCGCCGGCCTCGTCCTCGCCTCCTCCTGGCGCCTGATCAAGGAGCCCTTCGACGTGCTGATGGAGGCGGCGCCCGCGGGCCTCGACGTCGACGGCGTCGGCGCGGCGATCTGCGCCGAGCAGGGCGTGCGCTCCGTCCACGACCTCCACGTCTGGACCGTGACCGCCGGCTTCGGCGCGATCGCCGCCCACGTCGTCGTCGCCAAGGGCAGCGATCGCGACCTGGTCTGCCGCCGCCTCGAGCTGACCCTGGCCGAGCGGTTCGGGATCGAGCACACGACGCTGCAGATGGAGGAGGAGGCCGACCCGGCCCTGCTGCAGGTCGAGAACGCGCCCCGAAAAGGCTGATCGCAAGGCCGGTTGCAGGGACGGGCCGGCGTCGCCAGGCCCGAAATCGGGCTTGGCTAGCCTCGGAACGATGCTTAGGAACCGCTTCGTCGCGGTGGCGCTCTCTGTCGCCGTCGCGGCGCTCTGCTCACTGCTCGTCGCCGGCCCGGCGCGCGGCCGAGGACCTCGAATCCAAGCTCGAAGCCAAACAGGCGAAGCTGGACGACGTGGTCGAGAAGAAGGGCGTGCTGACGAGCACGATCTCGCGCTACGGCGATCAGATCGACCGGCTCACCGGCGAGGTCGCCTCGATCCGCAATCGCGAGGAAGCGGTACGCACCAGGCTCCTCGCCAAGCAGGCCGAGCTCGACCGGGCGGTCGCCGAGCTCGACGTCGCCAGGGACCGGCTGGTGGAGCTGCGCTCCCGGCTGAAACGGGCGCTCGTCGCCCTGCGCGAGCGGCTGGTGGCGATGTACGAGTCCGGCAGCCCGGACGTGCTCAGCGTCATCGTCGGCGCCGGCGGCGTCGACGACCTCGCCGCCCGCGCCGAATACATCGACCGCCTGCACGGGATGGACGAGGCGGTGGTCGGACGCGTGCGCGAGCTGCGCGACCAGGTGAAGCGGATCGTCGCCCGCCTGCGCAGCGCCAAGGACCGGATCGAAGCCGCCCGCGACGCGATCGCCGCCGAAGAGCAGGCGCTCGCCGGCGCCCGCGCCGCCCTGCAGAGCCGCCAGGCGGCGCTGGTCGACGTCCGTGCCGAGCGCGTCGCGGCGCTGGAGCAGATCAGTGCCCAGGAGGAGCATCTGCACGGCTCGGTCGCCGCGATCCAGGGCAAGCTCGCCGCGATGCTCTCCTCGACCGGCTCGATGCCGCTTCCGGCGGGGCCGATCCAGGGCGGCAGCGGCGGCCTGATCTGGCCGGTCAGCGGCGCGGTCGTCTCCGGCTTCGGTCCGCGCTGGGGGTCGATGCACGAGGGAGTCGACATCGCCGTCGCCGAAATGACGCCGATCCGCGCCGCGGCCTCGGGCACGGTCGTCCTCCTGCAGTCGGAAGCGAGCAGCGGCGGCTACGGCAACTTCACCTGCCTCGACCACGGCGGCGGGCTCTCCACCTGCTACGCCCACCAGAGCTCCTTCGCGGTCGCCGAAGGCCAGTCGGTCTCCCAGGGCGACATCATCGGCTACACCGGTTGCACCGGCCATTGCTACGGACCCCACCTGCATTTCGAGGTTCGTATAAACGGCTCCCCTACCGACCCGATGGGTTACCTTTAGCAATTAGGTAGCTCCCCGTGATTCGTCAGGCCCACACCTACCTCGTAGGTGCGATGGGAGGGGCGACGCTGATCGCCATCGCCATCGTCTTCTTCGTCCTGCTCGTTTCCGCCCAGGTGTTCCGCGACTGGCCGATCGCCGCTCTCGGCGACGGCGGCGGTGGCGCTGCGGTGTCCAGCGGTCGAGCCCGCGGGTGGGACGCTTGCCGGGGGGAGTGGCGCCGCCGCCAGAGCGGCCGGCCAGTCCGCCGCCGGCGCGAAACCGCAGCAGGCTTCGACCGGCTCGGGCGAGGGTGCCGGCTCTGTCGCCGCCGGCGGTGACCTGGTCACCACCGGCGGCAGCCAGGGCGGCGCCGGAGCCGACGGCGCCGGCGGCCAGGGGGGTGACCCCGCCGGGGGGTCCCCACGGACCCCCGCCTCCTCTGCGCCAAGCGGCAATACCGGCTCCTCCAGCTCCGGCGGAGCGGGCGGCGGCTCCGGCGGCGGGTCAGCCGGCGGCGGCGGCACGTCTCCTTCGTCCTCGGGCCAGGTCACCGAAACCGTCAACAACACGGTTGCGAAAGTCGACGAAACGGCTCTCGGCGGGACCCTCGGCAGCAGCGGCGTCACCGAAGCGACCGAAGGCGTCGTCGATGGCGTCGCCGGGCCCGAATCGGCCGTCGGCAAAGTCGTCGACGGAGCCGTCGACACGGTCGGCGGCCTGCTGGGCGGAAAACGCTAACCGAGCTTCTCGCCCGTTAACCGTCAGAATGCCGGTCCGATGGCGGCGGAGCGAGAACAGGCGGGGTCGGTCGCGAATGGCGATCCGATCGAGGGGTCGGCGGTCTACCCGGCGGGAAGCCGGGTCAACGAGCGCGGCCACCTCGAGCTGGCCGGCTGCGACGTGGTCGAGCTCGCCGAAGAGTTCGGCACTCCCGCCTACATCTACGCCGAGGACGAGATCCGCGCCCGCGCCCGCGCCTACCGCGAGGCGTTCGAGCGCCGCACCGACGACTTCGAGGTCCTCTTCGCCAGCAAGTCGCTGCCCTGCACGGCCGCCTACCGGCTCTTCGCCGAGGAGGGGCTGTCGGTCGACGTCGCCTCCGGCGGCGAGCTGCACATGGCGCTGCGCGCCGGCTTCGATCCCGACCGCATCCACATGCACGGCAACAACAAGACCGACGAGGAGATCCTGCTCGCGGCCCGCTCCGGCATCCGCCACCTGATCCTCGACTCCTTCGACGAGATCGAGCGCTGCGAGCGATTGCTCGACTCGCCCCAGCAGGTGCTGATCCGGGTCACGCCGGGGATCAAGCCCTCGACCCACACCTACGTGCAGACGGGCCAGCTCGACTCCAAGTTCGGCTTCGGGCTCGAGGACGGGCTGGCGGCACGGGCGATCGAGCGGGTGCTGGCCTCCGAGAAGCTGGAGCTGGTCGGGCTGCACGCCCACATCGGCTCGCAGATCTTCGAGCTGGAGCCCTACACGCTGGCGATCCGCGCCCTCGGCGAGCTGGCCGGCGAGTGGTGCCGGGTGGTCAACGTCGGCGGCGGCCTCGGCGTCGCCTACACGGCCGAGGACGAGCCGCCGTCGATCGACGCCTACGTCGAGGTCAAGGTCCGCGGCGTCGCCGAGGTCTTCGGCGAGGGCGTGCGGATCCTGGTCGAGCCGGGCCGCTCGCTGGTCGCCAACGCCGGCGTCACCGCCTACCGGGTAGGCACCGTCAAGGAGATTCCGGGCATCAGGACCTACGTCGCCGTCGACGGCGGCATGTCCGACAACCTGCGGCCGATGCTCTACGGCTCGCGCTACGAGGCGCTGGTCGCCGATCGCGCCGCCGCCCAGCCCGACGCCCTGGTGACGATCGCCGGCATGCACTGCGAGTCCGGCGACATCCTCGTCCGCGACGCGATGCTGGCCGAGCCGGCCGTCGGCGACGTCCTGGTGACGCCCGCCACCGGCGCCTACGGCCACGCGATGGCGAGCAACTACAACGGCGTGCCGCGGCCGCCGGTGGTCTTCTGCCGCGACGGCGAGGCGCGGGTCGTGGTCCGGCGCGAGACCTATGAGGACCTGACCGCGCGCGATGTCTGAGGCGGCGGCATGAGCGAGGGCTCCAAACCCGTCCGCATCGGGCTGCTGGGACGCGGCACGGTCGGGGCCGCCTTCGCCGATCTGCTGGCCGAGCGGGCGGACGCGGTCGAGGCCGCGACCGGGCTCCGGCCGGAGATCGCCGGGGTGCTGACCCGCTCGGAGGGGGACTTCGGGGCGATCCTCGAGCGCTCGGACCTGGTCGTCGAGCTGATGGGAGGGACCGACCCCGCCCGCGATTTCGTCATCGACGCGATGCGGGCCGGGCGGCCGGTGGTCACGGCCAACAAGCAGCTGCTCGCCCAGCACGGCGACGAGCTCTTCGGCGTCGCCCGCGAGGCCGGCGTGCAGCTGCGCTTCGAGGCCGCCGTCGCCGGCGTGATCCCGATCGTCCGCACGATCCAGGAGAGCTTCGGCGTGACCGAGATCTCCAAGGTCTTCGGGATCGTCAACGGCACGACCAACTTCATCCTCAGCGAGATGGCGGCGACCGGCGCCGGCTACGACGAGGTGCTGGCGCGGGCGCAGGAGCTGGGCTACGCCGAGGCCGACCCCTCAGACGACGTCAGCGGCGCCGACGCGGCGGCGAAGATGGCGATCCTCGCCCGCCTCGCCTTCCATACGCCGGTCGACCTCTCCGAGGTCCCCTACGAGGGGATCGAGGCGATCCAGCCCGACGACCTCGCCTACGCCAAGGAGCTCGACCTCTCGCTGAAGCTGCTCGGCGTCGCCGAACGCCGCAACGGCGGCATCAGCGTCCGCGTCTTCCCCTGCTTCCTCTATCCGGGCCACCCGCTGGCGCCGATCGAGGGCCCGTTCAACGCGGTCATGGTCGAGGCGCCGGCGATCACCGAGGTGACGATGTCGGGGCCAGGGGCGGGAGGGCTGCAGACCGCTTCGGCGGTGCTCGGCGACGTCGTCTCGATCCTCGCCGGCGACGCGCCGGTGCACGAGACTCGCGCCGAGCTGCCGATCGTCGCCGACGTCACCTCCTCCTTCTACCTCTACCTCGAGGTTGCCGACCGCCCCGGCGTGCTGGCCACGGTGGCGACCGTGCTGGGCGACCACGACATCTCGGTCAAGAGCGTGGTCCAGCGCGGCGCCGACGACGACGCCCGCCTGGTGATGGTCGTCCACGAGTGCCTGGAGCGGCGCTTCGCCGCCGCGGTCGAGGCGCTCGCTGAGCTCGACGACATGCGCGCCGCGCCTCGTTCGATCCATGTCATCGAGAAGGAGTTCTAGGTGGCGGCCGGGCTGATCGACCGCTACCGGGAGCGGCTATCGCTGGAGCCGGGCGACCCGGTGGTGACCCTGAACGAGGGCTCGACGCCGCTGATCGAGGCGCCGCGGCTCTCGGAGCGGATCGGCGCCCGCGCCTACCTCAAGTTCGAGGGCGCCAACCCGACCGGGTCCTTCAAGGACCGGGGGATGACCGTGGCCGTCTCGCGGGCCAAGGGGCGCGGGGCGGAGGCGGTGATCTGCGCCTCGACCGGCAACACCGCCGCCAGCGCCGCCGCCTACGCGGCGCGCGCCGGCCTGCGCGGCGCCGTGATCGTCCCCGAGGGCAAGATCGCGATCGGCAAGCTGGCCCAGGCGCTGATGCACGGGGCGCGGGTGGTGGCGCTGCAGGGGAACTTCGACGACGCCCTGACGATCGTCCGCGAGCTCTCCCAGAAGCACCCGATCGAGCTCGTCAACTCGGTCAACCCGCACCGGATCGAAGGTCAGAAGACCGCCGCCTTCGAGGTGGTCGAGGATCTCGGCGGGATGCCCGGGGCGCTGGCGATCCCGGTCGGCAACGCTGGCAACGTGACCGCCTACTGGCGCGGGTTCCAGGAGGTCGGCGAGGGAGGAGAGGGCTACTTCGACAAGGTAGAGGCAACTGGTTCGAGCCCAGCCTGCCCGTCCTCTACGGCTTCCAGGCGGAGGGCGCCGCGCCGCTGGTCTCCGGTGCTCCGGTCGCGAACCCCGAGACCGTCGCCTCGGCGATCCGGATCGGCAACCCGGCCCGCTGGGAGGAGGCGATGACCGCCTTCACCACCTCGCGCGGCCGCGTCGCCGCCGTCTCCGACGAGCAGATCCTCAACGCCTACCACTGGCTGGCCGACACCGAAGGCGTCTTCTGCGAGCCCGCCTCGGCCTCCTCCGTCGCCGGCCTGCTCGCCCACGGCCTGCCGATCGTCGAGGGCGCGCCCCCGCCCGAGTCGGTCGTCTGCGTCCTCACCGGCCACGGCCTCAAGGACCCCGACACCGCCCTCGGCAAGGCCCCCGCGGTGATCAACTGCGACAACGACCTGGCGCGGTCGAGCGCGCCGTCTTCGATTGACCGTCCGCCACCGACTCGTCCGCGTTCCCGCCTCCTCGGCCAATCTCGGGCCTGGCTACGACGCGATGGCGGCGGCGGTGTCGCTGCACCTGGAGCTGGAGGTGGAGGAGACCGGGGAGTTCTCCCTCGACCCGGGCGGGCTCGAGGTCTCGACCGGGCGCGACAACCTCGTCGTCCGCGCCTTCGAGAGCCTGCACCCGGCCGACGGCATCGCCTTCCGGCTGCGCAGCGAGATCCCGCTGGCGCGCGGGCTCGGCTCCAGCGCCGCCGCGATCGTCGCCGGCCTCTTCGCCGCCGACCACCTCTTCGAGCTGGCCCTGTCCAAGGAGGAGATGCTGGCACGGGCGACCGCGCTGGAGGGTCACCCCGACAACGTCGCCGCCGCGATCTACGGCGGCTTCGTGGTCTGCGCCGCCGACGCGGACGGCGCGCCGCTGGCCGCCCGCTTCGATCCGCCGGAGGGGCTGGAGGGGATCGTCGTGATCCCGCCCGAGGAGGTCTCGACCAAGCTCGCCCGCGAGGCGATCCCGGCCGAGGTGCCGCTCGCCGACGCCGTCGCCAACGTCTCCTCGGCGGCGCTGCTCGTGCTCGGTCTGCGCAGCGCCGACCTCGACCTCGTCTCTCGCGGCCTGCGCGACGCCATCCACCAGCCGCGCCGGCGCGGCCTCTACCCGCGCTCGATGGAGATCGTCGACGCGGCGACCGAGCTCGGCGCGCTCGGGGCGACGATCTCCGGCGCCGGCCCCACCGTCCTCGTCTGGACCACCTGGCAGGACGCCGGCAACGTCGCCGCCGCGCTGGAGACCCGCTGCTCCGGCTGGGCCGAGGTCCGCCGGCTGCCGTTCACCCCCCTCGGCGCCGACGTCCCCGAGCTCTAGATGGACTGGGTCGTCCGGATCGGCCTCGTCGAGCTGGCGCTGGGCGGCCTGCTGGGCTGGGCGATGGTGGTGCGCCAGGAGAGGCCCGAGTGGCTGAAGCGGATCGGCATCGTCGCCCCGCAGCGGGTCCGCCAGGTCCATCTCGACTACCTGATGATGGGGCTGATCCTGATCGGCGTCGGCCTCGCCGTGCCGGACCTGCCGACCGCGATCGCCGTCGCCCTCGTCTTCGGCACGATCGTCAACCCCTTCCTCTTCGTGCCGCTCGCCTTCGATCCGGACGTGGAGCGGCGCCTCTGGTACCGCCTGCTCGCGGTCGTCTCCTTCGTCGGCGTCAGCGGCGGTCTCGTCGCCGCGGCGATCGTCGGACCGGGCTAGCGACGCGTCTGCTCTGAGGCGTCTATAAGACGCCTCAGAGCAGACGCGTGGTTGCTCCGGGTGGCCGAGGCCGCGGCTAGGATCGCCACCATGCCAAGCCTGCCGAAGTTCAAACTGCTGGGGGCGCTCGTCGCCGCAACCGCGCTCTTCGCGCTTCCCGCCGCCGCCCAGGCGACGCTGACCTACGTCAAGAACCCGATGAAGCCGGCCGTGTTCGTCGCCAACGACAACGGCGGTGGTGCCTTCAGGGTCGGGCTGGGGTCGAACCCGCGGGTCTCGCCTGACAGCGACGTGATCGCCTACCAGCGCGAAAGCTCCAACGGCAAGCGGGAGTTGAGGCTGGCGGCCGCTGCGGGCGGTGGCTCGGCGACGGTTCTGAGCAATCTGCAGGACAGCTTCCTGATCCGGTTCTCCCCCGACTCGAAACTGGTTGCAGCGGTGCGGGGCCCGGAGATCGGCAAGGGCAAGCTGGTCCTCGTCGACGTCACCAGCGGCACCTTTCTGCGCTCCCTCGCCAACGGATACTTCAGCGGGGTCAGCTTCTCGCCGGACGGGACCGAACTCGTCTACGCGGTCTCGCAGAGCGAAGATTTCACCTCCAACACCGACGTCTACCGCGTCCCGGTCGCCGGCGGCAAGCCGGTGCGGCTGACCAAGGACCACGTCTCGCTGAGCCCGCTCTGGGGACCGAACGACCAGATCGTCTTCGTCAAGCTGCTGGGCGGGAAGCAGCGCAAGTACGGCCCCAAGAACGAGCTCTTCCTGATGAACCCGAACGGCGGCCAGGTCAAGCGCCTGACCAGTACCAAGGTAGGCGCTCTGCTGCAGGGCCTGACCCCGACCGCCTGGTCGGCGAACGGCCAGCGCCTGCTGGCCGAGTTCGGCGGCCAGGACACCAGCTACGCGGTCACCGTCAATCCGAAGACGGGGGCGCAGCGCCGGATCGGCCCGTCCGGAGAGCAGGGCTTCGTCGGCACCGCGCTTTCCGGCGACGGGACCACCGTGCTTGGCTTCGTCGGCGGCTTCGAACCCGTCCCCAACCACGCGGTCGTCACCGTCCCCTACGGCGGCGGCAAGCCGAAAACGCTCGTCAAGAGCGCCTTCGAACCCGACTGGAGCCGCTAGGGCGAGTGTCGCGTTTGCTTCGGTATGCGGAACAAGCGCGACAGGCCCGTCAGTCGAGCAGGCCGACCTGGCGCAGGATCGAGACGCTGTCGGAGTAGACGTCCTTGCGCTTGACGAGGCCGTCCTCGAAGGGGATCGAGTCGATGCCGTCCCACTCGACCCGGCGGCCGGTCGGCTCGGCCGTGAGGTCGCCGCGGCGCATCGTCTTCGCGTGCGTTGCGGTGGCGGTCCATTCCTGGACGACGAGCCCCTCGCGCACGTAGAGGCGGCGGGTCGTGAACTCGATGTCGGGCCAGGTCTCGAAGATCGAGCCGATGTGGGCGCGCACGTCCTCGCCGGTCGCCGACTCGCCGGCGGTGTGGTTGTCGAAGACCATGTCGGGGGCATGCATGGCCACGATCGCGTCGAGGTCGTGGGCGTTCCAGGCCTCGTTGTAGCGGTCGATAGCGTCCCGCAGCGCCTCTTCTGAGTCCTTGTTCGGATCGGTCATGGGGAGGTATGGTGGAACCTAGTGGCCGGCGACTACGCGATCAAGCACCGCGACGAGTTCGAGCCGATGGAGGGATCGGGCGATTGCGCCTGGAAGCTCGCCCGCAAGGCTCTCGGCACCTCGGCCTTCGGCTTCAACCTGGTCGAGATCGGCCCCGGTGGCCAGATCCCCGAGCACGACGAGGCCGAGAGCGGCCAGGTCGAGCTCTACGTGATCCTCGAGGGCGAGGCGGTGCTGCGGCTCGGCGGCGAGGACCATCCGGCGCCGGCCGGCACCTTCGCCTCGATCGAGCCGCCGGCCAGCCGCACGATCCTCAACCGCTCCGCCGCGCCGGTGACCGCGATGTTGATCGGCGTCCAGCCCGAGGGCGGGTACGAGGCGATGTCCTGGGGCTGAACTAGCCCTATAATCCCCCGGCCCGTCAACCCGTCGCGCGCCCGCTCGAAGAAGGCGCGGAAACCGGGAGGTCACAAATGTCGAAGCCCCAGTCCGCCGGCGCGAGCGTCAAGCGCTACTCGCCCGAGCTGCCCTACAAGCCACTGGTATCGCCGCCCAGCGTCGAGGACAAGGACGCCTGCGCGATCTATGCCTCGGTCCGCAAGGACGCGACTCCGAGCCACGCGCCGATCGAGCTGGCGATCCCGGCCCTGCAGAAGATGCTCCACCGCGCCGGCAACGTCGAGGGCGAGGGCGACGGCTGCGGGCTGCTGCTCGACCTGCCGCGGAAGATCTGGGCCGAGGAGGTCCGCTCCGGCGGCCATGACCCCTCGCTGACCCTCGACGACGCCTTCGCCGTCGCCCACATCTTCATCGAGCGCTCCCAGGACGTCGACAAGGTCCAGCACGACGCCCGCGAGCTGCTCAACGAAGGCGGCTTCCGGGTCCTGGCCGAGCGGATCGGCGTCGTCAATACCCCCGCGCTCGGGCCGACCGCACGCGAGGAGGAGCCGCACTTCTGGCAGATCGCCGGCCTCGTCCCCGACGCCACCCACCGTGACCGCGTCCTCTTCGATCTCCTGATCGACCTCGAGAAGCAGCTCGACGTCCACGTCCCGTCCTTCTCCGCCAGCACCTGCGTCTACAAGGTGATGGGCACGCCGAACGTGCTCGGCGAGTACTACCCCGACCTGCGCGACGAGCGCTTCGAGACGATCGGCTGCTTCGGCCACAACCGCTACTCGACCAACACCTGGCCCTCGTTCAAACGGGTGCAGCCCTTCTCGGTTCTCGGCCACAACGGCGAGATCAACACGATCGAACAGCTGCGCCAGGAGGCGCGGATGCTGGGCGTTCCGATCCAGCCGGGCTCCTCCGACTCCCAGGACCTCAACCGCACGATCGACACCCTGGTCAGCCGCGACGGGCTCAGCCTCGCCGAGGCGATGGAGATGGTGGTGCCGCCGATCGTCGAGGAGATCCGCGGTCTGCCCGAGGATCTGCACCGCTTCTACATGTACCTGCACCAGGCGATGGGGCCGTTCGCCCAGGGCCCGGTGGCGCTGATCGCCCGCCATACCGACGAGTGCGTCTTCTCCGCCGATGCCCTCGGCCTGCGGCCGCTGTGGCAGGTGGAGACCGAGGACGACTACGTCTTCAGCTCCGAGCCTGGCGTCGTCTCCGTCGCTTCGATGGTCTCGGAGCCGAAGCCGCTGGCGCCGGGGGAGAAGGCGCTGGTGCTGATCGACCGCGACAGCCGGCGCTCGACCCTGCACGCCCACGACGAGATGCTGCGGATCGTCCGCGACAGCTGGCTGCGGCGCAACGGCGTCGAGGAGGCGGCCGGTTACGACCGCGCCCTGGAGACCGGCGGGCCGCTGGAGGGCGACGACGTCCCCGGCTACTCCGACGCCGGCCCCGAGGAGCCGGTCAAGGTCGCCGACCGCGTCCTCGCCGGCTTCGGCTGGCAGCGCGACGACGTCAAACTGGTCCAGCAGATGGCCTCCAACGGGGCCGAGCCGGTCGGCTCGCTCGGCTACGACGGGCCGCTGGCGGCGCTCTCTCCCGAGCGCCAGAACCTCGCCGACTACTTCAAGGAGACGGTCGCCGTGGTCACCAACCCGGCGATCGACCGCGAGCGCGAGATGGAGCACTTCTCGACCCGGGCGCTGTTCGGCCACCGTCCCTCGATCGACGCCGCCGGCGAGGACACCGGCACGGTCGAAACCTCGTTCCCGGTCATCCTCGGCGGCCATCACGGCCTGGCGCCGCTCTCCGACGAGGCCTACCGCCGCATCGCCCGCGAGCACCGCACCTACCTGCTGGAGGACCTCTGGGAGGAGTTCCGCGGCCGCGCCGCCGCGGTCGACATCTCCCTGCTGGAGTCCGAGACCACCACGGGCGCGATCGAGCGCCTCAAGCAGGAAGCGGTGAAGAAGGTCCGCAACGGGGCCGAGCTGCTGATCCTCACCGACCGCACCGTCTACGACGGCGAGCGCCGCTACATCGACCCGCACCTGGCGACCTCGGCGGTCGACATGGCCCTGAAGCAGTTCCGGGTCGAGCCCGGCGAGGAGAACCTGCGCCGCCGCTGCGGGATCGTCCTGCGCTCGGCCGCGATCCGCAACGTCCACGACACGATGCTGGCCCTCGGGCTCGGCGCCAACGGCGTCTGTCCGTACACGATGGTCGAGGTGGTCTGCGTCGAGGACTACGAGACCGACGTCGCCAACCTCTGCGCCGCCCTGACCAAGGGGATCGAGAAAGTGATCTCGACGATCGGCATCCACGAGGTCCGCGGCTACGCCCGCCAGTTCTCCTCGATCGGGGTCAAGCCGGAGCTGGCCGAGATCTTCCAGACCGAGGCCTTCGCCGCCTCGGCCAGCGGCGGCACCGGCTTCGCCGACCTCGACGAGGACACCAACGCCCGCGCTCGCGCCCTCGGCGGCGACGACGCGGCGGCCAAACCGGCGAAGACGTTCCGCTTCTACCCCAAGGTCTACAAGGCCGCGATCGCCACCGCCAACGGCACCGGCTCCTACGAGGACTACTCGGAGAAAGTCCGCGACCTCGAGCGCCAGAACCCGATCTCGATGCGCCACATCATGGGCCTCAAGGGCGACCGGGAGCCGATCGTCGACGCCTCCGCGGTCGACGCCGGCATCGGCCACCACGACTACCCGATCGTGATCTCCTCGATGAGCTTCGGCTCGCAGTCCGAGCCGGCCTTCCGCGCCTACGCGGAGGCGGCAAAGGCGACCAACATCCTCTGCGTCAACGGCGAGGGCGGCGAGATCCGCGACATGTACGGCCATTACCGCAAGTGGCGCGGCCAGCAGGTCGCCTCCGGCCGCTTCGGCGTCTCGGCGGAGATGCTCAACTCCTCCTACCTGGCGGAGATCAAGATCGGCCAGGGCGCCAAGCCCGGCGAGGGCGGCCACCTGCCCGGCAAGAAGGTCTCCGAGAAGGTCGCCGCGGCCCGTAACGCCGCGCCCGGCACCGACCTGATCTCCCCCTCCAACAACCACGACCTCTACTCGATCGAGGACCTGGCCGAGCTGATCGACGAGCTGAAGACGGTCAACCCGGACGTGCGCGTCTCGGTCAAGGTGCCGGTGGTGCCGAACATCGGCACGATCGGTCTCGGGATCGCCAAGGCGGGGGCGGACATCATCACCCTCTCCGGCTTCGAGGGCGGCACCGGCGCCGCCCGCCAGCATGCCCTGCGCCACGTCGGCCTGCCCTCGGACATCGGCACCCGCGCCGTGCACCGGGCGCTGATGGAGGCCGGTCTGCGCAACCGGGTCGAGATCTGGGCCGACGGCGGCTACCGGACCGGCCACGACATCGTCAAATTGCACTGCCTCGGCGCCAACCGGGTCGGCTTCGGCACCTTGGCGATGGTCAGCCTCGGCTGCACGATCTGCCGCGGCTGCCAGCTCGACACCTGCCACGTCGGCATCGCCACCCAGATCGAGACGACCGAGGAAGCGGAGGCCCACGGCCTCAAGAAGTTCACCCCGCAGGAGATCGACAGCGCCGCCGAGAGCTGCGCCCGCTTCTTCTCCTCGATGGGGGAGGAGGTCAAGCAGGTGGTGGCCTCGCTCGGCTACGAACGCGCCCAGGACCTGGTCGGCCGCTACGACCTGCTGGAGCAGGTCGCCTACCAGGACAAGGTCGACCTGGCGCCGCTGATCACGCCGCTGGAGGAGTTCCTCGACCTCGAGCCGATCGACCTGCCGGTGGCGGAGACCGAGGACCTGCGGGCCGAAGCCGGCCTCGTCGTCGCCCGGCCGATCCGGATGGGGGAGAAGCAGGCCTCGACCCAGATCGCCGCCCTCGCCGGCGACATCTGCCAGGGCCGCACGATCCGCAACGAGTTCCCTCGCGCCACCGACGCCGACGACCGCGTTCTCGGCACCGAGCTGGCCGGGGCGATCGCCCGCTCGCGGATCTTCGAAGACGGGCCCGAGTCCAACGACGAAGTCCTCGCCAGCCTCGAGTTCAACGGCGGCTCGGTCGCCGGCCAGGGCCTCGGCGCCTTCAACGCCTACGGCGTCTCGATCCGCATCGAGGGCGGCGCCCAGGACGGCGTCGGCAAGGCGATGCTGGGCGGCTCGATCGCGATCCTCAAGGGCAAGGGAGCAAAGGGCAAGCGCCTCAACGGCTCGGTCGGCAAGTCCTTTGCCTACGGCGCCCAGCGCGGCCGCCTCTACGTCCAGGGCTCGGCCGACTCGCGCTTCTGCATCCGCCTCTCCGGCGCCGATGTCGTCCTCGCCGGCGAACCGGAGCAGGACATCGAGGACAGCCGCGGTTGCGTCGTCGACCGCGCCAACGCCAAGGGCTTCGCCTTCGAGTACATGACCTCAGGGCGGGCCCTGGTCCTCGGCGACCTCGGCCCCTGGGCCTGCGCCGGCATGACCGGCGGCCGCGTCTACGTCCGCCACAACGCCTTCGGCATCGACCGCGACGCGATCGTCCGCCGCCTCGGCGAGGGCGCCAAAGTCCAGCTCAAAGACCTCGACGCCGAGGGCCTGATCGACATCGACGACCTGACCAGCCACTACGCCAAGGAACTCCGTGCCACCGGCCAGGACGAAGAGGCGGACCGCGTGCTCAACCTGGCGGCCGACGCGACCAGCAACTTCCTGATGATCGTCCCAGAGAAGGTCCAGGCGGACCCGAGCATCTCGACCGAGTAGGTCGGCCTGGTCAGGGCCCCAGGCAGCCAATTGGAATGACTTGGACGCCGTCCTTGCGGACGTATCCGTAGCCCGCCCCGACGATGACCGCAAGGACAGCTGGATCACCCGATCTCGAGGTGTCGATCCGTTCTTTGAATTTGTTCAGATTGGCGGCGGCCTCCTCGATCCTCCTATCGCCGCCGAGCTTGACCTCAAAGGCGCCCCAAGAACCTCCCGTCTTGACGATCGCGTCGACCTCGAGGCCACCGCTGTCTTGGTAGTGCTCGACCTCGCCATCGATGACCTGGGCATAGATCCTGAGATCTCTGATGACCATCGACTCGAACAGCAGGCCGGTGAAGTTGAGATCCCGCATCAAAGCGCCGGGGTCAGCCCGCAATGCCGCAACGGCCAGGGAAGGGTCGACAAAGTGACGCTTTGCTGCGCGGCGCAGCCTGTAGCGTGAACGCAGGTGAGGTTGCCAGGCTGGCTGATCCTCCACGACGAACAGCCGAGCCAAGGAGCTGAGGTAGTCCGCGACGGCATCGTCGGATATCGGATCCTCCGGCCTGCTGGCGTCGGCAGCCAAGGTTCTGGCTGCTACGGGGGTGGCGACGTTGCGGGCAAGGCTCCGGATCAGCCGCGTTACCCTCTCGGGTCTGTGGCGCTGCCCCAGCCGCTGAGCGTCGCGAGGCACCTCGTTGAGGTAGTCGCGAACCCGTCGCAGCGCTTCAGGCAGCTCCAGTCTTCGGAAGGCAGGCCATCCACCACGGCAGATCGCTTCGGCCAGATCTTCGAGCTCCAGGCCAGGGTCAGGAGCCGCGCCAAGCTCGCCCTCGAGCAGTGCCGCCAGTGAAATCTCGTTGTTGCTGCGCCCCAGCTCAGAGAGGGACATGGGCCGCATTTTCAGGCGACTGATCCGGCCAGCGCCCGTATGGCGGGTCTCGTCATCGGTCGGCTGGGCGGAGCCGGCGAGGATGAATTGGCCCGGATCGACGCGGTCGTCCACCGCCCTGCGCACGTGGTTCCAGATCTCTGGCTCGAGCTGCCACTCGTCGATCAGCCTGGGGGTTTCGCCATCGAGAACCAGCCCAGGATTCAGCTCCGCGGCGTCTCGGGCGTTTTTGTCAACGTCGAGAAGTACCTCGCTGTTGGCGATCTGTCGCGCGGTCTCGGTCTTGCCGCAGGCCTTTGGACCCTCGACGAGGACCGCACCTGCGGCCCTGAGTCGTTTTTCCAGCTCAGAATCTGCAATTCTCGGCGCGTATGCCATTTGGCTCCCTAATTGACCTCTAAAGCGATAAGCGGGAGATTATAGAGAATTTAGCTGGAAGATTGCAAAGTATTTAGGCAGGAGATTGTTACGGACTGGTGACGGCAGGGCCGCCGTCCAGAGCCACCGTCTCGAAGAAGGCCTTAATGCTGCCGCGTCAGCAGATCCGCGATCGCGCGGACCTCCTGCAGGAGCCCGTCGAGCAGGCGCTCGGTGGCGGTGTGGATGCGGTACTCGGCCGCCTGGCGGTCGGCCTCGACCTGGTCGATGCGCTGCTCGAGGGTGCGGGTGCGGGCGTCGATCTTGCGGACGGAGCGTTCCAGTTTCTTCTCCGTCTTGCGGACGCGCTTCTTGACGTAGAGGCGGGTTTCCTCGCGGATGCTGTCGAGTTCGCGGCGCAGGTCGGTGTTGATCGGCTCCTGCTGCTCGCTGAGCATCTCTTCGACGCCGAGGCGGACTCGCTCGATCTCCTCGTGGAGCTCGGCGCGGGCGCGGTCGGCGGCGGCGGAGACCCCGGGCGCCGCGGAGGGCAGGGAGGGATCGGCCGGGTTCGGGGCGGCATTCACTGTGGTCATCCTAGGGACGGGGGTGGCTGGAAATCGCGCTAGCTCTTGAGCACGTAGAGGTCGAAGCGGCCGATCGCCAGCTGGTCGCCGTCGCGCAGCGGGCCCCACTCGACGGTCTCGCCGTTGAGGAAGACGCCGTTGAGGCTGCGGTCGTCGAGGACGCGCAGCGGCTTGCCGGGTTCGGCGACGATCAGGGCGTGGCGGCGGGAGACGCTGGGGTCGTCCAGCCGCAGGTCGGCGGTGAGGCTGCGTCCGATCCGGGTCCAGCCACGTTCGATCGGGAAGGTCTGGACCTCGCCATCGTCATCCTCGCGGGCCAGGCAGTAGTCGGCGCCGATCGGCCGCTCGCGCGCCTGCTGGAGCCAGTTGGGCGGCGTTGTGGGGGTGGGGGCGAGGAATTCGCTGGTCGCCTGGCCGTGGTCCTGGCGGGACTCGAAGATCGAGTCACGGCGGAACTGGGAGCCGCCGCAGCGGGGGCAGTCGGGGAGCTTGTCGGTCTCCTGCATCGAGAGCTGGGAGCCGCAGGCGAGGCAGAAGAACGTTCCCTCGCCGGGGGTCGCTCCGGTGCCGTAGCGATCGTCGAGCGGGCTGCTGCTGACGCTGTCGAAGATGGTGGCCCTCCTTCCTGCGTCTCCCTCCGATCCTAGCGCGGCAGCGGGGCCCCGTCACTAAATTTTGTCGATCTGGTCCTCAGGGAAGGGTCGGCGCAGGGGTGACGACTAGAATCGCGCCGCGATGGGCCCGATACGCGCCGAAGCCGAGATCGACGTCCCGCGCGAGCGGGTCTTCGAGACGATCGACGACCTCGCCGTCCGCCCTTCGTTCACCGACCATTTCCTCACCGGCTTCCACCTGACCCGGATCGAGTCGACCGGGGTCGGCGCCGGCGCCCGCTTCAGGGTCAAGGCGCCGCTGCGCTCGCTCTGGATGGACACGACGATCGTCGAGCTGGACGCCCCGTACAGGATCGTCGAGCGCGGTCAGGGGGGTCGCGTCAACCGCATCGCCAACCACACGGTCTGGGAGCTGACCGAGGGCCCGGGTTCGCTGACGGCGGTGCGGGTTTCGCACTGGACCGAGCCGAGGAACCCGATCGACCGCAGCCTGGAGATCCTCTCCGCCGGCTCGGTCTGGCAGGAGCGGAGCTGGCGCGAGGCGATGAAGCGGCTGCGCGAGGGACTCGAGTCCGGCAGCTTGGAGAGCGACCGGATCGCGATCGCCGGAGGCAACCGATACGCGACCGGCATCCCTTGAGCCGCATCCCTCAATAGACTCTCGCCGCCGATGTTCCAGAACCGCAGACTCGTCCCCTCGCTGCTCGCCGCACTGGCCTTCGCCGTCCTCGTGGTCGGCGTCTCCGCCTGCGGCTACGAGAGCCACGAGACGGAGGTGGTCGAGGGCGAGCCGGTGGAGCTGGGCGAGCTCTCCTTCAACGTCACCTTCTCGCGTTACCTGAACCCGGCCGACAACGAGGACTCCGCCTACCTGGTCGGGCAGAAGCCGCCCCCCGAGGGCTCCACCTACTTCGGCGTCTTCTTCCAGATCCAGAACGAAAGCGAAGAGCCGCAGACGCTGCCCTCGACGCTGACGATCACCGACGCCGACCACAACACCTACGAGGTGCTGCCGAGCGAAAGCCTCTACGCGCTCGAATTCGGGGGCGAAGTCGAACCGCAGGAACAGATCCCGGTGCTGGACTCGACCGCCGATCTGGGCGCGATCGAGGGCGCCGTCGCGATCTTCCTGCTCCCGGCCGAGGCCTCTGACGCCCGCCCGCTGACCCTGGAGATCCCCGGCGCCGACGGCGAGCACGGCGAGGTCAAGCTCGACTTGTAGTCGCGGTTCCGGCCGGCTAGAGGCCGGCGGAGAGAACCTGGGCGGCGGCTGGCGCGGCGACGTCGCCGCCGGCGGCTTCGGCCTCGATCAGCAGCACCCCGATCGCCAGCCGCGGCTTCTCGGCCGGCGCGAAGGCGGCGAACCAGGCGTCCTTGATCTGGATCGGGTTGTCCTCTTCCTCCTGGCCGGGCTTCGGCCCCAGCTCGGCGGTGCCGGTCTTGCCCGCCACCTGTGCCTCGGGGATCGCGCCGGCGGTGCCGGTTCCTCCGGTGACGACGCCGATCATCAGGTCGGTCATCTCCCCGGCCAGCTTCTCCGACATCACCCGTTCCGGCTCGGCGCTGGGCCGCAGCTTCTCGTTGGCGACGATCGAGGTCGGCTGCCGGACCCCACCGTTGGCGATCGTCTGCGCCACGCTTGCCATCTGCAGCGGCGTCGCCAGGACCTCGCCCTGGCCTATCGCCGAGACGCCGAGGTCGATTTCCTCGCCGATCTCGGTCGGGATCGTCGATTCCGCCAGTTCGGCTTCGCGAACGAATTTCGGCGCGTAGAGGGTCGGTGGCGAGTTGAAGCCGAAGCTTTCCGCCGCTTCGACCAGCTCGTCGTTGCCGATCTTCGGGCCGAGCGGGGCGAAGTCGGCGTTGCAGGACTCGGCGAAGGCTTCGGGGAGGGTGCCGCCGCAGAACTCGCCGTTGGCGTTGTAGATGAAGCGGCCGCCGACGTTGACCCCGTCGACGATTTCGAATTCGTCGTCGAGGTCGAGGACGCCCTTCTCCAGGGCGGCGACGGTCGTGATCATCTTGAAGGTGGAGCCCGGCGGCCGTGGGGCGGAGAAGGCCTGCCCGGCGAGGGCGCGGACGTTGCCGTCGCGGGTGTCGAGCACGGCGATGCCGCCGGAGCGGCCGGCCAGCGCGGAGACCGCGGCCTCCTGCAGCTCGGGCTCGATCGTCGTCTTCACCGGCGCGCCCGCCCGCGGCTTGCCCTGGGCGAGGATCCGGAGCGAGGTGCCGGACTCGTCGCTGGCCAGCAGCGAGCCGCCGGGCTTGCCGGCCAGGCGCGCGTTGAAGGCGCGCTCGAGGCCGCTGATGCCGACCGGCGTGTCGGCGGCGAAGCCCTGGCGCGCCAGCCTCGGCAGGTCTTCTTCGCCGGCGGTGCCGACTTCGCCGGTGACGTCGATGGCGGCGCTGCCGAGCGGGTGCTCGCGTTCCTCGGCCGGGCCCTCGGCCAGCGCCGTCCCGTCGGCGGCGAGGATCGGCGCCCGCGGCGCCAGCTCGATCTGGCTCTCGAGGTGCTCGCCGCCGCGCAGGCCGGGGAAGACGAGGCTGGGATCCCAGTCGACGCCGCCGTCGGAGTAGGGGATCTCCACCTGCTCCTCGAAGCGGCCGAAGGCGACCGTGGCGACGGCGACCGGCACCGGAATCACCGTCTCGCCCTCACGCGAGGAGGGGTCGTGTGGCGAGCCGGGTTCGAGCGAGCTCAGGGTCGCGACCTGGTCGGCTTCGCGGTAGGCGATCACGAAGTCGTCGAGCTCGATCGCCGCTTTCGAGGCCGGGTTCAGCTCCCTGTACATGGCGGCGAATTCGTCCGCCGCCCAGGCCTCGGCGAAGCGGCCGGCGGCGTCCTTCTCGGGCGAGCCGGGGGCGCCGGCGGAGGCACCGACGACGAAGGAGACGATCGCGACGATCGCGAGGGGGAGCGTGCGGGTGACGAGGCGACGTCGCCGCTCCACCTCGGGTGACATCTGACTCACCGAGTGAAAGGTAATAGAGCGGTCCCCCGCATGCTTCTATTCAGTGGTGACCGTTCTTGACTGGGCCATCGTGGCCTTCACCATCGCGCTTGGATTGTGGGGCTACAGGCAGGGCCTGATCGTCGGCGCGATGACCCTGGTCGGCTTCGCGTCCGGTGCCTTCGCCGGCAGCCGGCTCGGGCCGATGGTGCTCTCCGAGGGCTCGGAGTCCCCCTATGCGCCGCTCTGCGCGGCGCTGGGGGCGCTGCTGGCCGGGGCCCTGGTCGCGGTCGCGGTCGAGAGCTTCGCGCTGGGTCTGCGAGCGCGGATCATTCGCCGCCCCGTCCTGCACCTGGCCGACGGTGCCGGCGGTGCCGCGCTGATCGCCGCGGTGGCGCTGGGCATGGCCTGGGTCTTCGGTGCGGTGGCGCTGCACGCCCCGGGCACCGAGCGCCTGCGGGCCGACGTCCAGGAGTCGCTGATCCTTCGCAGCCTCAACGAAGTGCTGCCGGCTTCGGGCCCCGTCCTCAACGCGCTCGACCGGGTCGACCCGGCGCCGTCGGTGACCGGGCCCGGCGGCGCCGGTGCCTCCGCCCGACCATGCGATCGCCACCGATCCCGACGTGCTGGGTGCCGGGGCCTCGGTCGTGCGAGTGCTCGGCACCGCCTGCGGACTCGGAGTCGAGGGCTCGGGCTGGGCGGTGCAGCCGGGGCTGATCGTCACCAACGCCCACGTGATCGCCGGCTCCGAGGACACGACGGTGACCACCCAGGACGGGATCGAGCTCGATGCGACGCCGGTCTATTACGGGCCGGAGAACGATCTGGCGTTGCTGCGGGTCGGCTCCGACCTGCCGACGCTGCCGGTCTCCGAGCGGCGCGAGTCGGGCGCCGACGGGGCTGTGCTCGGCTATCCGGAGAACGGTCCCTACGCGGTTACGCCCGCCCGCCTCGGCGAGACCCGTCCCACGATCAGCGAGGACTCCTACGGCAACGGGCCGGTCGACCGCACGATCGTGGCGCTGCGGGGCTCGGTCCGCAGCGGCAACTCGGGCGGTCCACTGGTCGACGCCGGTGGGCGCGTGGTCGGCACCGTCTTCGCCGCCACGACCTCCGGCCCGGCGGGCGGGTTCGCGATCCCGGCCGAGGAGGTCCGCGATGCCCTGGCCCAGGTCTCGGCCTCGGTCTCGACCGGTGCCTGCACCGGCTGAGCAGAGAGCCCATCACTTACGTTCAGTAAGCTCGATCCTCTTGGAACCGGTCCGCTCGACCCAGGTCCCCGCCGCCTCGCCCGGCTCCGTCTGTCCGCACTTCCATGCGGCGATCGAGTTGATCGGGAAGCGCTGGACGGGGGCGATCGTCTGCGCCCTGACCGAGCGGCCGATGCGCTTCGGCGAGCTCGGCAAGGCCGTGCCGGGCCTCTCCGACCGCCTGCTCTCCCAGCGCCTGCGCGAGCTGGAGGAGGAAGGGCTGGTGGAGCGGGAGGTCGAAGCCGGCACGCCGGTGCGGGTGACCTACTCGCTGACCGAGATCGGCGAGCAGCTCGGCCCGGCGATCGGCGAGCTGGGGCCTGGGCCAAGCATGGAAGAAGCCGCCTAGCCGGTAAGCCTCGTCGCGTGGAGCAAGGGGAGATCAGCTCGGCGAGGTGATCCCGCAGGCGGGGCCGAGCTGCCCGGCCCGTTTCCGGTCGGCCGCTACGCCCACCGCCTGCAGGAGGGGATGCGCAAGCGGGCGCGGGTGCAGCTGATCGGCGAGGTGACCGGGGTCGGCCGCAGCAAGGTCCAGGCCTACTTCGAGCTGCGCGACGCCCAGGGGGCGGTCCCCTGCGCGATCTGGCTCAACGACCTGGAGAGGGCGGGGTTGCCGGAGGGGGCGCTGCGCGACGGCGCCGAACTGGTGATCTTCGGGGGGCCCGGACTACTACCCGGGCGGCGGCCAGGCCTCGCCGAGCTTCAGCTTCCGCGCCACCCACGTGCGGCTGGCCGGCGAGGGCGACCTGCTGGCGCGGCTGGAGGCGCTGCGCAAGCAGCTGCGGGCCGAGGGCCTGTTCGAGCTGCAGAGGCAGCTGGCGCGGCCGCTGCTGCCGAAGACGATCGGGGTGGTGACGGCGGAATCGGGGGCGGCACGCCGCGACCTGCTCGCCGGCCTGCGACGGCGTGGCTGGGGCGGGACGGTGGTCTGGGCCTTCGCGCCGGTGCAGGACCGCCACGCGGCGCCGGCGATCGCCGCGGCGATCCAGGGCCTGGCGGCGCGGCCCGAGGTCGAGGCGATCGTCGTCACCCGCGGCGGCGGCAGCCTCGCCGACCTCTGGGCCTTCTGCGACGAGACGCTCTGCCGCACCGTGGCGATGCTGCGGGTGCCGGTGGTCAGCGCGATCGGCCACGAGCGCGACTCGACCCTGATCGACGACGTCGCCGCCGTCGCCTGCTCGACGCCGACCCACGCCGCCGAGGCGGCGGTGCCGCTCGACTGCGGCGTCGCCCGGCGCGACCTCCAGCGCTGCGCCTCGGCCCTGCGGCGAGCGGGGGAGGGCGCGATCGGCGCCCGCGCCCGCCACCTGGCGGCGCTGGCCCGAGGGCCGGCGCGGGCCCTGCAGCGCGAGCGCAGCGGCCTCAACCAGAAGATCCGCGAGATCCGCGCCTCCTCCGAACGTGGCTTGGCTCGAGCGCACCGGCTTCCAGCGGCGGATCGCCGGCGTCGTCCTCGCCCGCGCCCGGCGACGGGGGATGGAGCGCACGGCGGCGGCGGTCGCTGCCGAGGGCCGCCGCGGCCCGGCGATCGAGCGCTCGGCGGCGAGGGCGCTGGAGCGGCGGCGCGAGGCGCTGCGGCGGGCCGCGGTGGCCCTGCGCGCCCACGACCCCGAGCGGACCCTGGAGCGCGGCTACGCGCTGGCCGAGAGCGCGGCCGGGGAGCCGATCGCCTCGGCGGACGGCGCTGTCGCCGCCGCGGAGGTAAGACTGCGGTTCGCCGACGGGCGCGTGCAGGCCAAGATCGAGGGAGACGTTGAGCGAGAAACCGGATAGCTACGAGGTCGCGGTCGAGCGGCTGGAGGAGATCATCGACCGGCTCGACTCCGGCCAGGCCGGCCTGCGCGAGACGCTCGACCTCTGCCGCGAGGGCCGCGAGCTGGTCACCTACTGCGCGGCGGAGCTGGACGCGGTGGGCGAGGGGCTGAAGGAGCTGAGGCTGGACGAGCTGGCGGCGAAGCTAGATTCATCAGTCGAGTCCTGAGGTCGTCTGCAGCGTCAGTCGGCCTCAGAAGGGCCTGAACAGAGTCGTCCAAGGGCTGGACAGCCGCGGCAGAGGGCCCAGTCGCGCCTCTCGGCGGCGCCACCGGAAACTCGCCCCGGCCGATGCGGCCGATGACTGCGGCGAGATCGCTCGCGGCCGGCCTCCATCTCCGCCGGGCCGAGCGTGGTCAGGGCCGGCTCCTCGGGGCGCTCGAGGAAGACGTAGGCGACCTCGACTTCAGGTGCGCCAAGGGACTCGGCGACGGCAAGGGCGTAGATCGTGCGCTGGGTCTCGTAGGCGGCGGCGCGCTCGCTGGGGTCGGAGCCGTCGAGGCGGTCGGTCTTGTAGTCGACGACCAGCGGCGGCTCGCCCTCGCGCTCGACCAGGAGGTCGATCGAGCCGCGCAGGACGGTGTCGCCGACCCCGAGCAGGATCGGCACCTCGGCCCGCACCCGGGCCGCGCCGGCGCCGATCCGCTCGCGCAGGGCAGAGCCGAGCCAGCCCCGCACCGGCTCCAGGAGCGCCGCCGCGTCGGTCCGCTCGGGGTCGAGGCCGGCGGCGCCCGCGTGGCGGCGCGCCAGCTGCTCGGAGGGCTCGCGCCACCCGTTCGCCTGGCTCCACTCCAGCAGCGCGTGCACCGCGGCACCCTGGGCCGTCCGCTCCTCGCGGGCCGATGGCGAGGCGTCGTTCCCCCGGGGGTGGTCGAGGTTTGTGGCGCTATCCGCGACAAAGCTCGACCACCCGCGGCGAGGCCGAGCACGCGCTCCATGTAGAAGCGGTAGCCGCACTCCTCGTAGGCGGAGATCGCGGTGTAGGAGAGGGGGCGGCTGGGGACGATCGGCGGCCGGCGCTCGACCAGCGGCGGCGGGCCTTCGCCGAGCTGGGCGGTCGGCGGCGGCGTCGCGGCGCGTCGCCCGCAGCTCAGCCGCGCGCTCGGGCGAGGGGAGGTTGACGCGGACGGCGATCTCCGAGGCGCCGAAGCCGGCATCCAGTCCCGGACGCGGCTCCGGCGGCGCCACGACGACGCTGGAGTCGGCGTCGCGCTCGACCCCGAGCGCCTCGACCAGGCGCTCGACGACCGGCGTCGAGGGCTTCGTGACGCGCCCCGGCTCGGGCTTGACGACGCCGCTGAGGATCAGCCGCTCGCGGGCGCGGGTGGCGGCGACGTGGAAGAGCCGCAGCCCCTCCTCGGCGTCGCGCGCCTTCGCCTCCTCGCAGAGCCCGGCGTAGTCGTAGAGGTTGACCGCGCCGCTGCCGAGCCGGCGCAGCTGCATCCCCACCCGCGGCGGCTGCTCGCGGCCCAGGGCCAGCAGCGGCGGCCGCGCGCCGGCCAGCAGGCTGCGCGAGAGGTCGGGGACGGCGACGACGTCGAACTCCAGCCCCTTGGCGTTGTGGACGGTCATGATCCGCACCCCGTCGTGGCCCTCGGCCGCGGTCGCCGCCTGGGCCTCGGCGTCGCTCTCGGCGCGGGCGGCGAGGAAGTCGAGCAGGCCGCGCAGGTCGCGGCCCTCGCGCGCTCTCGAACTCGGCGGCGAGCCGCATCAGCTTGCGGACGTTGGCGAAGCGGGCCTCGCCGGCCGGCCGCATCAGCACCGCCAGGTCGTAGCCGGTCTCGGTCGTCGCCGCCTCGATCAGGGCGGCCAGCGAGAGCCGCGGGCCGCGCTCGCGCAGGCCGCGCGATCGTCGCCAGCGAAGTCGCGCAGGAGCTCGAGCTCGGCGGCGGGGATCTGCTCCAGCCGCTCCGGTGCGTCCAGCTCCGCCTCGCCGGCGCCGACCGCGCGCTCCAGCGCCGGCCAGACGTGGCGCCGCCTGCCCGGCCGCGGCCCGCAGCAGCCAGAGCGTGTCGGGGGCGGCGCCGCAGGCGGGGGAGGCGAGGGCGCCGAACAGGGCCTGGTCGTCGAGCGGGTTGGCGATCGTCGCCAGCAGGGCGCAGACGTCGGCGACCTGCTGCTGGGACCAGTAGCCGCGACCGCCGACGACGTAGGGGCGCAGGCCGGCCCGCTCCAGCGAGTCCTCGTAGGCGTCGAGGTGGGTGAAGGCGCGCAGCAGCACGACCATCTCGCCGCGGTCGATCCCGGCGTCGGCCAGCTCGCGCAGGCGCTCGGCGACGCCGCGGCCTCGGCCAGGCAGTTGAGCGGGGTGCGGCCGTCGATCGCCGGCTCCAGCTCGATCTCCTCCTCGTCCCAGCCGTCGCGCGCGGTCAGCAGCAGCTCGACCGGCGGGCCCGGGCCGGGCGGCGGGTCCTCGGCGGCAGGCGCCCCGACCCGCAGCGGCCGGTAGGACGTCGCCGAGCAGCGCCGCGCCGAAGAGGTTGACGGCGGCGATCAGCTCCGGCCGCGAGCGGAAGTTGCCGCTCAGCGCCATCAGCTCGGCGTCGGGACGCTGCTCGACCGCGTCGCGCTGCTGGCGGAAGACGTCGAGGTCGGCATGGCGGAAGCCGTAGATCGACTGGAACTCGTCGCCGACCACGACCAGCTCGCTGCGCGGCCCGCGCAGCGCCTCGATCAGCCGCAGCTGCAGGCGGTTGGTGTCCTGGAACTCGTCGACCAGCAGGTGGCTGAAGCGGGTCCGGTAGGCCTCGCCGATCTCGGCCCGCTCCAGCAGCCGGGCGGCGAGGATCTGCAGGTCCTCGAAGTCGATCCCGGCGCGGCGTTCCTTGGCCGCCTCGAAGCGGGTCGAGAACAGCTCCAGCAGCTCGGCCAGGTGGCGGTAGGCGACGCCGCCCTCGCCGGCCTCGGCGACGGCGGCGATCGCCGCGTCGATCGCCTCGCGGTAGGGGGCGATCGCCTTCGCCTTGCTGTCGGTGCGCAGCGCCCGCAGCTCGTCCAGGCCCGGTGCCGGTCCCGGCTCGCCCAGCCGCGCCAGCGCCCGCTCGACCAGCTCGCGCTTGGGATCGCTCTCGCGCATCTCCTCCAGCGCCTCCCCGGCCGCTTCGATCGCCTGGCGATCGCCTCGACCGGGTCGCTCGGCGGCGGCTCGGGCAGCCGCGGCTCGCGCCTCGCCGCGGCTGCGCAGCTCCGCGTGCACGCCCGCCACGATCCCCCGCAGCCCGTCGATGTCGAAGGCCGCCACCAGCTCCTCCCGCGACTCGTCACGGGCGACCCCGCGGATTCGGGGGCGAGGAAGTCGCGCAGCGCTTCGTCGAAGGCCTCGCGGGCGGCGCGGGTCGTCTCCGGAGCGTCGAGGACGCGGAAGCCGGGGTCGATCCCGGCCGCCACCGGGTGCCCGGCCAGCAGCCGGTTGCAGAAGCCGTGGATCGTCGTCACCCAGGCGCCGCCGATCGCGGTCAGCAGCTTCGCCGCGCGCTCCGATCCGGCCTCGGCCCGCCGCGTCAGCTCGGCCCGGATGCGCTGCCGCAGCTCCGCCGCGGCCTTGTCGGTGAAGGTGAAGGCGAGGATCGCGTCGGGGGAGACGCCCTTGTCGCAGGCGAGGCGGCAGTAGCGGTCGACCATGACCCCCGTCTTGCCGGTGCCGGCGCCGGCCTCGAGCAGGACGTCGCGGCCGCCGATCTCGATCGCCGCGGCCTGCTCGGGGGTTGGAGCGCGCCGGCTCATCGCTCCTCCACCTCGGCGTCCTCCTCGTACTCGGGCGCCCGGTCGCGGCGGCAGATCGGGGCGAAGGTGCAGAAGCTGGGGCAGGTGTCGTGCCCGCGCAGGCCGCGGCGCGGGCCCGGGTCGCGGCGGATGTCGCCGCTGCGCATGCGGGCGACGATCTCGCCGGCACGGCGGCGGGAGTCGGCCAGCAGCTCGCTCCAGCCCCTCGGCGTCGACCAGGTCGCGGTCGTAGAGCCCGTAGCCGGCGAGATCCACCGCCGCCTCCTCGGCGACGACGCCGCGCGGGCGCCGCGTCGAGGTCCCGCGCAGCGGGTGGTAGAGGCCGCCGACCGGCTCGCCCCCCCAGTGCTCGGCGACCGCCAGCAGGTAGAGCGGCAGCTGCAGCTTCGCCTGCTCCTCGAACTTCTCCCGCGGCGTGACCGAGCCCGAGAGCTTGTAGTCGATGACCAGGGCGCGGCCGTCGGGCGCCCGGTCGACCCGGTCGATGGCGCCGTGCAGGCCCCAGCCGTCCAGCTCCAGCGCCGGCCGCTCGCTGTCCTCGTGCTCGCCGAAGGCGGCCTCCAGCAGCCAGGGCTCGAAGCCGCCGGTCTCACGCTCGGCCTCCTCGGCGAGGAAGCGCTCCAGCAGGCGTTCGACCCGCCGCGCCATCGCCCGCTCGGCGGGGTGGGAGCCGAGTTCGCGCTCGGCGACGATCTCGGCGACCAGCTCCCGCCCGCGCGCGCTCCAGGCGGCGAGGGAGCCGGGGCGGGGGAGGGGGTCGCCGCCGGGGCGCTCCTTGTAGAGGCGCTCGAGGGCGGCGTGCATGAGCCCGCCCTGGACCAGTGGGTCCGGCGGCGGGTCGAGCGGCTGGGGGTCGAGCTCGTGGCTGACGAACCAGCGGTAGGAGCAGACGTCGAACCCCTCCAGGGTCGTGCCGCCGTAGGCGGGGACGGCCGCCAGCGACTCGATCGCCGCCGGGTTGGTCAGCGGGCCCGGGCGCCCGCGAGGCGGCCTCGGCGCGCGCGCGCGGCGGCAATCCGGCGCTCGAGCCGGGCGGCCCGCTCTCCGTCGATCCCAACCCGCGGCGAGCAGCGCCCCGGCATCGGCGCCGGGGCCGTGTGCGGCGAGGGCGCGGGCCAGCTCGTCCTCCGAGGGCGCCTCGGCGAGCGGGTGGACGACCCGGGCCAGGTCGCGGCCGCGGGTGATCGCCTCCTCGACCGGGTCCGGGCAGGAGCCGTCGGGCGGCGGCGCCAGCAGGGCTCGAACGTCGTCGAGCAGCGGCGAGCGCGACTCGGCGCCGCCGTTCTCGTCGCTGTCGCGGTAGGAGAGGAAGAGGCGCCGGCGCGGCAGCGAGAGGCAGACGCCGAACAGGTAGCGCTCCTCGGCCTCGCTGTCGCGCCGGGGATCGAGCCCGAGCGAGCCGCGCTGCGCTTCGGAGAGGAAGGGGTCGCCGCCGCGGTCGCGGCGCGGGAACTCGCCGTCCTGGAGCGAGCCGACGAAGACGTGGTCGAAGCGGCCGGCCCGCAGCCGGTAGGGGCTGGCGATCCGCACCCGTCCCTCGACCGGGCCGCTCCAGACACGGAACTCGAGCTCGGCGATCGTCGCCGCCAGCTCCGCCGGTCCCGGCGCCAGGGGGCCGAGCTCGGCCAGCTCGCCGAGCGCGTCGGCGACCGCGCCCGCCGCCCGCAGCTCGAGCCCGTCGCCGGGCCCGAGCGCCGGCCCGTCGCCCGCTCCGCGCAGCGGTCGCGCGGCCATCGTCGCCGCCAGCCTGCCGACCTCGGCCGCCAGCGCCGCCGCCGAGCGCTCCGCGGCCTCGCGCAGCCGCACCAGGTCCCGCGGCGGCTCGCCGTCCTCTCCCTGCCACAGCACCAGCGCGGTCTCGGCGTCCTCGACCCGGCGCGCGCCGCAGCGCCCGCTCCAGCCAGTCGACCCGGCCCGGGGAGAAGCCGGAGGGGCCGCGCAGGTAGCGCAGCAGGTCGCCGGCCCGCCCGCCGCCGAACTCGGCCTCCAGCAGCGCCACCAGGGCGCCGCCGACCGCGGTCCCGGCGACCGGCAGCTCCGCCTCCAGCGCCGTGGCGATGCCGTTCGCCTCCAGGGCGGCGGCAATCGCCGCTCCGCGCCGCGCCGGGTCGCGCAGGGCGACCGCGATCTGCGCCGGGTCGGCGCCGCCGGCGATCAGCTTCGAGACCTCGGCGGCGATCGCCTCCGCCTCGCCCCGCTCGCCGGCCGAGCGCAGCAGGAGCAGGTCTCCGTCCGGCTCCCGCGGCGCGGCGCCGGTGGCGCCGAAGCCGCGGGCGAGGTGGAAGAGCAGGGCGCTCTCGGTGTTGGCCGGATCGGCCTCGACCTCGGTCTCCTCGACCGCGCCGATCCGCTCGCGCAGCTCGCCGAGCAGCCGCGAGCGCGCCGCCAGCGCCGCGTTCTCCCGCTCGTAGGGCAGCGCCACGGTCACCTCGGTCAGCGCCGCCAGCGCCTCGACCAGGTCGAGCTGGTTCGGGGTGAGGTCGTCGAGGCCGTAGAGGAAGACCGGGCGCTCGCCCAGAAGGAGCCGTCGCGGCGCAGCAGCTCGATCGCCTCGCGGGCGATCCCGTGGGAGTCGATCCGGCCGATCCGCTCGCGGGCCTCGGCGTAGCCGGCGAAGAGGTCGGCGACGTCGCTCAGGTAGGCGGAGCCCTCCAGGGTCGCGGCGCCGGCCTCGACCGCGGCCGGGTCGACCCCGGCTCCCTGCAGCTCGTCGAGCAGCCGCTCGAAGGCGCGGGCGAAGCCGGGCCGGGCGGCGGAGCGCCGCAGCGGGCCGAGCCGCCCGCGCCGGGCGTCGACCGCGACCGAGATCGCCCGCAGCCGCTGCGCCGGGGAGAGCTCGGCGCCGGGCGGCACGCCGCCTGCCGTGGCGACGGTGCGGAAGAGGGCGCCGAAGGTCATCGCCGCCCCGCCCAGCGCGGCGCCGGCCTGGCAGAGCTCGCGCTCGAAGGCGAAGACGTCGTCGACGGTGGGCACGACCAGGACCGGGTCGCGCTCCAGGGCAGCGACGAACCGGCGCCGGATCAGGCCGGCGCGGCCAGAGTTCGGGGGTCCGTGGATCAGCTTCAGCGGCATAGCGGCAAGCGACCCAGCATAGGTCGGCCTCCGGCGCAGCCGAGGGTGGGCGCGGACCGCGCCACAAAGCCGCAAAGCGGGGGTTTCCGGACCCCGTTTTGCCGTCTACCGGCCCCTCTAGATTGCGAACCAGCCGATGTCCCTCTGTTTCGTAGACCCCGCCGATGCAGTCCGCGCCATCGCCGACTCGGTCGGCCGCGAGGCTCGCCGCCAGCTGCTCGGCGAGGCGGTCCGCGCCTGGGTCGACGAGATCCCCGACACCGAGCTCGAGGTCCACTACGCGAAGGCGATCTCCGAGCTCGACGAACACGACCTCTCGATGCTCGCCGCCTGGCACGGCTCGCTCGAGGTCGGCCAGCCGGTCCCCAACCGCGACTTCCTCATGGGCGCCTTCGGCTCGCTCGGCGAGAACCGCCGCGAGGCCCTCAAGCTCGCCGCCGGCTTCCGCGGCGAGGAGGCCGTCGACGCCGGGGTCACCGAGGAGGACGCCCTCGAGCTCGTCCTCGGCCTGCTCTCGCCGCCGCGCCTGATGGCAGCTCGCCGTCGAGGCGCTCGAGCTCTACGTCTGGGACCGCGCCGGCTCCGACAACTAGCCCTGGGGCGTGAGGTTCAGCCTAGGGTCGCGCGGATCTCGCCGATCGCCTGCTCGTTGTCGCGGAAGTGGACAGCGCGCCATGCCGGCGGCGCGGGCGCCGTCGCAGTTGTGCGGGAGGTCGTCGACGAAGAGGCAGGCCTCGGCCGGCAGCCCCAGCCGCTCCAGGGTCATCTCGTAGATCCGCGCTTCCGGCTTGCGGCACGCCGACGAAGCCGGAATCGACCACGGTCTCGAAGATCTCGTCGACCGGCAGCATCGAGCGCCAGACCGGCTCCCACTCGCGCACGTTGTTGGTCAGCATCGCCATCCGCTTGCCGCTCGCCTTCAGCTCCCGCATCAGCTCGATCATCGGCAGGTTGGGATTGAGCGCCTCGAAGTAGGTCTCGCGGAAGCGGTGCAGCGCCGGGCGGTGGCCGAGCAGCGGCTCCAGCCCGTCGCCCAGCCGCTCCAGGAAGTCGACCTCGGTCATCTCCCCCCGCTCCAGCGCGAAGAGCGGGTTCTCGCCGTCCTCCTCGGTGACCGTCTTCATCGCCTTGCCGAGATCGTCCGGGGTGATCCCGATCTCGTCCTGCACCGCCATGAAGGAGGTCAGCAGCGGCGTCGTCAGGACGCCGCCGAAGTCGGAGATCACCGCCTCGATCTCAGGCACTGGGCCGCGCCACCTCGTAGGTGCCGAGGCCCTCGCGCCCCTCGACCGACCAGCGGAAGAAGGCGATCTCGGCGTTGAGGCCCGGCCGCTGGACCGAGGCGGAGCTGATCAGCGTCCCGGCCCCGCGCAGCGGCCGCCCGTCCTCGGCGTCGGGCCACAGCTCCAGGGTGGCCCGGCGCTGCACTCCGTCCGCGCCGTACTCGGTCGAGAGCAGCGCCTCGTCGAAGCTGACCGGCGCCGCGTCGGGGTCGCAGAGCACCGCCGCGACCTCCTCCTCGCCGTGCTCGCGGGCGCCGGCGGGCAGGGCCGAGGTGACGGCCAGCAGGCCGCCATCGGAGAAGACGATGCCAATCGACCGCCGCAGGATCTGGCTCGAGTCGCTCATCCGCCGGCAGCCTATTGGCGCGAAAAGGAGTCGTGCGGCGCGGCCCGCTCCGGCCGCCCGGCTACCATTGGGCGATGTCTGAAGATCAAGCAGCCACGCCAGATCAGCATTCGGAAGTCCTCACCGAGGAGGACGTGTTCGAGGCGCTCGAGGAGGTCATCGACCCCGAGCTCGGCCTCGACTTCGTCTCCCTCGGCCTTGTCTACGGCGTCGAGATCGAGCAGGAAGACGTCTACGTCACCTTCACCCTGACCACCCCGGCCTGCCCGATCGGCCCCCAGGTCTCCGAACAGATGAAGGAGTTCGTCGGCGATCTCCCCGGCGTCAGCGCCGTCCACCCGAAGATGGTCTTCGACCCCGCCTGGTCACCGGAAATGATGACCGACGACGCCAAGTTCGCGCTGGGCTTCTAGGGCCCGCGCCGGTCCGCCGCCCCTTCAGGGGTCACGGCCAGACAATCTGTATACATCAGATCTTCCTGCGCAATATGCGGGGAAGCGGCAATGTCTCTCGCCATCCCGCACACGCCGTCCGGTAGAAGGCCGCATGGCTTGTTATCTGTGCGCCTACCAGTCGCAGAAAAACCCCCACACCTCGAAACCGCTCCCCGGCGATAGTCAAGTCGCGGGCAACGAGCCGCTCGGGACTTGCTGGCGTTGCCGGGTATGGGCCTGCGCCGAACACGGCACGCGCTACGCGGCCTTCGAGTGCGCGATCTGTCAGCCGGCACGGGCGGTGGAAGGCGCGCTCGGCCTGCGCGCCCCGCGCGACGGCGCCCCGAGGACGATCCGACGAGTTGGGTGAAGCCGCGTCCGGCGGGCAGGTCGAGCGCGCTGGTAACGCTCTGCCGCGGGTGCGGGCTGATCCAAGAGCGGCTCGGAGCGGTCCCCCGGGACGAGGGCATCCTCTATGCCGACTTTTCCCGGGGAGAGCTCGAGGGCAACCTCGTCGCCGACCTTTCCGGGGCGATCAGAGGTCAGACCGACGGGAGGGACGAGGCCGAGCTGGTGATGCCGAAAGGTACGCGGGCTCCGCGGCGAGGAGACCGAGTCCGGTTGGGATCCGGATGCCCTCTCGGTCGACGCAATCGCCGCCACCGTGCGGTCGCGGCTGTTCGATCAGGAACTGAGGCCCGCTCCCGATGGGCCGAGGATCGGCGCCGGCGCGCTCCTGGCCGCCGCGGCGGTCGCGGACGAGAAAGCGCCCTCGTTGTCGCCACATCGCGGCAGGAAGCCCCCGAGGTGTACCTGCGCGCAGCTTGGGAGGTCTCTCATCCCGTCCTTCAGGATCCGCTGATCTGGCTTCTCTCGACGGCTTACCAACTCGCATGATCGAGCTCGGCGATGAAGACGAAGAGGATGCCGGACGTCTTCGCCGATCCCGATATGGCACCGGGCAAGGTCTATGTCGCTGCGGAGGAGGGTGGCGCTGTCGTCTCCCAGTTGGAGGACGGCAAAGAGGTCGTACTTGCCGCCAAGGGCGGCAGCGCCGAACTGACGACCGTTGCGACGGCGCCGAAAGAGATCGAAGTTCCCGGTACCTACGTCAACCAGAGCGATCGCGACCGTCTGGGGCAGACAGCCGACAAGCCCACACTGCGCCTTTACCAGAGCAAAGACGGTTGGAAGAAGGTCAAGTCGCTGTCCGGCGTAATCCTCGTCCTCACGACCGTCCTTGGACTGATCTCGGCCGTGTTCGGCCTATGGCTCCTCTTCGAGGGCGAAAGCGTCACCAGCTCCACGGGCGTCGCCGAACGCGGCGAAGCGCTGTTCGACCTGGGTGACGGAACCGCTCGAAAGTGGCAACGACAAAGAAGCGAATCAGCGCGCGGCCGAAGCGCAACGGTGCCTCACTGCCCTGCGCGGCGGCGAAGCCAAGGTGAAGAAAGTCGGCGAAGTTGACTGCAAGACCAGTTCGCCGTCGTTCCTGAAGAACAAGGACAGCTGCGGCCTCGTCGCCGCGATCAGCGGCCTCCTGACCCTGATCCTCGGCCTCGTGGGTGTGCGCAAGAAATTCAGCTTCGGCTCCAGCCCGGACTCATAGGCGGGCTAGCGGGACTGCATGCGCTCCGATCAGCGCGCGGGACTTCTACGGCGACTTCATCCAGGCAATCAACCGCGCGGAGTTGGTCGCCGCCCTATGCTCCCACCGGAGGTAAAGCCGTCAGCGCCTGTCTGTCGGCGGCAACTGCCACTCGGAGTCGTCGCCGGGACCTCTTCCGCGGTTGCGTCGTAGTCGTAGTCGCGCTTTGGCCCCATGGGCCCAGGACCCGGGCCCCTGCCGCCAGGCATCCCCACGACCACGAACCGGCCGATCGTGAAGCGGCGCAGCAGGCTCCGCACGATCGCCCGGGTCGGGGGGATCAGCAGCAGCAGGCCGACGATGTCGGTGAGGAAGCCGGGGGCCAGCAGCAGGGTGCCGCCGACCACGATCAGCAGGCCGTCGACGACCTCCCTGCCGGGGAAGCGCCGCTCGGCCAGCGCCTGGTTGAAGCGCAGCCAGGCGCCGCGGCCCTGGTGGCGCAGCAGCAGCGAGCCGAGCACGGCGTCGGCCAGCAGCAGCGCCAGGGTCGGCCAGATGCCGATCGCCTGGCCGACCTGGATGATCACGTAGAGCTCCGCGATCGGGACGACGATGAAGAGGACGATCAGGAAGAGCGGCATCGGCCAAGCCTAGCCACGCGAGGACTCCGGCCCGCGGTGGCCCGCTCAGGAAGTGGCGGCGATGGCCCCGGCCGCCTGCTCCAGCTCGGCCAGCGACTCGGCGATCCCGTCGGCGATCGCTTCTACGTCCTCCATCGAGTCGTAGTCGGCCAGGAGGCCGAAGCCGACTTTGCCGTTGTAGCTCATGATCGCCACCGCGAGGGCGTGGTTCTGGGGCAGGAAGGCGACCGGGAAGACCTCTTCCATCTCACGCCCGAGCACGTAGAGCGGCAGCTGCGGCCCCGGCACGTTGGTGACGATCAGGTTGAAGAGGCGGGTGGAGAAGTTGATCCGCGAGGCCTGCGCCAGCAGGGTCGGCGGCGCGAAGTCGTTGAAGCGGGAGATCACTTCGGCGCCGAGCGCCTGTTTGGAGCGCTTCAGCCCCTCCATCTCCTCGCTGATAACCCGCAGCCGCCGCACCGGGTCCTCGACGTAGACGGGCAGCGGCCCCCGCATCAGCGGCGATCCGGTTGCCGAGGTTGCCGCGCTCGTCCTCGCCGCGGATCGAGACCGGGACCAGGGCCCGCAGCTCCAGCCCCTCGGTGCGGATGCCGCGACCCTGCAGCCAGCTGCGCAGCGGAGCCGGTGACGACGGCGAGGACGACGTCGTTGACAGTGCCGCCGAGCGCGTCCTTGATCCGCTTGAAGGTCGCCAGCTCCGAGCGCGCCCAGACGTAGCGCCGGTGCGGCCCGATCGGCTGGTTCAGCGGCACGTCGGGCGCCGGGTCGGCGAAGGCGCTGACGATCTCGCTCAGCCCCTCCAGCGCCTCGACCGCCTTGCGGGCCGTCGTCTCCGGGTTGCGCACCGCCTCCACGGCCCGCTCGGCGAGCCTGACCGGCGTGGCGGCGATGTCGCTGACGCCGCGGGCGACCAGCTCGGTCGTCCCCGGCTCGGGCTGGGGGACCCAGTTGTCCTCGACCGGGGTCGGCTCCGGCACCGGCTCGAGGTCGAAGAGGACGGTGCCGATGTCGACGCCGGAGATGCCGTCGACCATCGCGTGGTGGGTCTTGGTCAGGATCGCGAAGCGGTCGCGCTCCAGGCCCTGCACCAGCCACAGCTCCCAGAGCGGCTTGGAGCGGTCGAGCTGCTGGGAGAAGACGCGCCCGGCCAGCCGTTTCAGCTGCGCCTCGCCGCCCGGCTCGGGCAGCGCGGTGTGGCGGATGTGGTAGGTCAGGTTGAAGTTGACGTCGTCCGCCCACAGCGGCCGCCCGGCCTCCAGCGGCGGCACCACCAGCTTCTGGCGGAAGCGCGGCACCTGGTCGAGGCGGCCGCGCACGTGCTCGACCAGGTCGACGTATTTGGGCGGCGGGCCCTCGAAGATCAGGATCGCGCCGACGTGCATGTGGCTGTTCGAGCTCTCGTTGGTCAGGAACGAGGCGTCGACCGCGGTCAGGCGGTCGAGATGGCGTCCGTCGGTGCTCACTCCGCAAGGCTAGCTTCGCCGCGCCTTCGGGGTCAGCCGGTTGCGACGACCGCAACCTCGCCACCGCTACCCTGCAGGTATCGCAGCCACCGCCACCACTGCTCCCAAGCGTGTCCTGCTCGCCGCCCCGCGCGGCTACTGCGCCGGCGTCGACCGCGCCGTGCAGACGGTCGAGCGCGCGCTCGAGCTGCACGGCGCCCCCGTCTACGTGCGCAAGGAGATCGTCCACAACAAGCACGTGGTCGAGGAGCTCGCCAAGCGCGGCGCGATCTTCGTCGAGCAGGAGACCGAGGTGCCGGAGGGCGAGATGGTCGTCTTCTCCGCCCACGGCGTCGCCCCCGCGGTTCACGACAACGCCGCCGCCCGCGATCTGCGCACGATCGACGCCACCTGCCCGCTGGTGACCAAGGTCCACGTCTCCGCCCGCCGCTTCGCCGCCGAGGGCTACACGATCGTGATGATCGGCCACGACGGCCACGAGGAGGTCGAAGGGACGACCGGCGAGGCGCCCGACAGCATCGTCCTGATCGAAACCGTCGAGGAGGTCGAGTCGCTCGAGGTCCCCGATCCCGGCAAGGTCGCCTTCATCACCCAGACGACGCTCTCGGTCGACGAGACGGCGGAGGTGATCGCGGCGCTGCGGGCCAAGTTCCCCGGCCATAGTCAGCTCCAAGTCAGACGACATCTGTTACGCCACGACCAACCGCCAGATCGCCGTCAAGCAGCTGGCCCGCGAGTGCGACCTCGTCCTCGTGATCGGCTCGACCAACTCCTCGAACTCCAACCGCCTGGTCGAGGTCGCGCGCGAACACGGCGCCGCCTCCCACCTGATCGACAACCACACCCAGGTCGAGGAGGAGTGGCTGGAGGGGGTCGAGACCGTCGGCATCACCTCCGGCGCCAGCGCCCCCGAGGAGCTGGTCGAGAGCCTCGTCGGCTTCTTCCGCGAGCGCGGCGCCGACGACGTCTCCGAGCTGCGCACCGTCCACGAGGACGTCCGCTTCATGCTGCCGAAGGAGATTCGCCAGGAGCTCGCGGCCCGCGCCTAGGTTTGGGCCCCTATAGGGGCCTCAATCCGCGTAGCGGTTGTGCAGCATCAGGTCGTTGCCGTCGGGGTCGGTGAACAGCGCCATGTGGCAGACGCCGGTGTCGAAGGTGTCGGCGGTGAACTCGACTCCCTTGGCTTCCAGCTCGGCGCGGGTGGCGGCGACGTCATCGACGTGCAGCGCCGGATGGGCGTTTTTCTGCGGCGCGAACTCCATCCCCATTTTGGCCGGCTCCCAGATGCCGAAGCAGGTGTCGCCGACCCAGAACTCGTAGTCGGACTTCTCGTCCGGGCGCAGGCCGAGCGTCTCGACGTAGAACTTGCGGGACCTGTCGGCGTCGGTTGAGGGAATGCCGACGAAATCGAGCTTGCTGATCATGGTTCCTCTCCTTCTCTAGGGGGTGCCGGCGGCGAAGCTGACGGACCAGATCCGCAGGCCTGGAGTAGGGCGGAGGGTAATGGTGTGCGCTCCGTGGCTCGGATGCTCGGCCAGGGGGTGGAGAGCGGGATCGGCAGTGGCGATCGTGCCGGCGGGCCGGCCATCCAGCTCGACCGCCACTGAGCCGGCGCCCTCGATCGTCGCGTAGGCGCCGCCGGCGGCGTACTCGACCAGCAGCTCCTCGCCGTCCTCGCCCGCCGTCCAGGGTCGCTCCCAGGAGCCGCCGGGGAAGACCTCCGGCGTTGGTGCCATCACCCGGGCGCCGGGGGCATCGGTCGGGCGCAGGGGCGCCATCGGCTCGGGCAGCGGCTGCAGGGCGTCGATCTCACGCAGCTCCGCCTGGATCGCGATCTCCGTTTCCAGGTATTCGCCCTCGCCGAAATGGACCCAGGCCAGGGCGCCGCCGAGGCTCCAGAGGAAGAGGCTGGGCCAGCCCTCGCAGCCGTAGGCGGCCCAGAGCTCGTGCTCGGCGTCGATCGCGACCGGGAACTCGACTCCCAGCCCCGCCAGGCCGGAGGCGACGGCGGCCTCGTCGGCCCCGAACGGGAAGCGGGGGGACTGGACGCCGATCACGCTGAGGCCGGCCTCGCGGTAGCGGCGCGACCACTCGCTCAGGTAGGGCAGGGTGCGGACGCTGTTGAGCTGGGCGAAGTCGAGGAAGTGGACCAGGGCCGGCCCGCCGGCGGTCAGGGACGGCATCGACTCCGGCTCGGTGCCGACCCAGGCGATCCCCTCGGGGAGGTCGGGGGCGGCGATGTTGTCGCGTCCGGGGAGCACTCCCGGACGTTATCCTGGGCCGCCTTGGCTGAGCTCGGCGCCTTCTTCTTGCCGGCAGTGCCGCTCCTGGCGCTGCTCGTCTGCCTGCTGTTCGGCCGCTATCCGGGCTGCGAGGCGATCGTCCGCCTCTCCGAGCGGATCGCCTCACGCTCCGGCGCCTTGCGGGTCGGTGGTGGGGGCCGCCAGGCGCCGTTGCGGCCCGGCTCGTTCGCTCCCGGCGGCGGGCTCCTGCTCGCACTCTCGCTCTCCGGCCGCGCCCCGCCCGCCTAGGGCCGGTCCCTGTCCCCGCGCCTCGCGGCCGCCACCTGCATCGGCAGGCTGGCGCCGCCACGAGCGCACACACGATCGAAGGAGAACGAGATGAGACACGCAAGCAAGCTGCTTCTGACCCTGCTCGTGCTGATCGCCGCCACCGGCCTCACCGCCTGCGGCGGCAGCAGCGACGAGAGCACCGAAACGAGCGCGGCATCCGATTCCACCGTGACGAGGCCCAGCGAAGGCCCCGAAAGCGCCAGCATGGGCGGCAAGGTCCCGACCGTGGTCGTCCGCAACGGTGAACCGGTCGGCGGCATCGCCGAGCTCGAATACGACGCCGGCGACCAGATCCGCTTCGAGGTCAGCTCCGACGTCGCCGACGAGGTCCACGTCCACGGCTACGACCTGATGGAGGAGGTGCCCGCCGGCGGCACCGTCAGCTTCGACTTTCCGGCCGAGATCGAAGGCATCTTCGAGGTCGAGCTCGAGGGTCGCAAGGAGCAGATCGCGGAGCTGCGAGTCAACCCGTGAGCCTGCTGCCGTTCGCGCACGCGCTGGCCGCCAGGCAGGACCTGCCGGTCCCGGCCTGGCTCTTCGCCTGGGGGGCGTCGATCGTCCTGATCGTCTCCTTCTTCGCGCTCTCGGCCGGCTGGCGCAAGCCCCGCTTCGAGGAGGCGCACTGGCGCTCCCTCGGGGCGGGGCTTTCCCGCGTCCTCTGCAGCCGACCGACGCAGGTCCTCTGCGGCCTGCTCGGCGTCTTCCTGCTCGGCGTCGCCGTCTACTCCGGCCTGCGTGGCACCGAAGCACCGGATCGCAACTTCGCCCTCACCTTCCTCTTCGTCACCGCCTGGCTCGGCTTCCCCTTCTTCTCGGCCCTGCTCGGCGACGTCTTCCGGCCCTTCAACCCCTGGCGGGCGGTCGGTCGCACGGCGGGGGCGGGCTTCCGGGCGATCGCCGGGCAGCGCCCGGCCCACCTCGCCTACCCCGAGTGGCTGGGCCGCTGGCCGGCGGCGATCGGGCTGCTTGCCGTCGTCTGGCTGGAGGTCGTCTACGGCTCCAGCGGCGGCGTCGCCGTCGGCCTCGACCCGGAGACCGCCGCCGTCGCCGCCCTCGTCTACAGCGCCTACACGCTGGCGATGATGGCCCTGTTCGGGGTCGAGGAGTGGTGCGAGCGGGGCGAGGTCTTCTCGGTCTACTTCGGGATGTTCTCCCAGCTCGGCTGCTTCGCGGTCGAGGACGGCCGGCTCGGATGCCGCCGCCCGCTCTCGGCGGCCGCGCACTGGGCGACCCTGCCCGGCTCCGCCGCCGTCGTGATCGCCTCGATCGCCACGACCAGCTTCGACGGCGCCAGCGAGGGCGCCTTCAAGGCGGCGATCGAGAGCACCTTCGAGTGGTTCGCCGACCGCGGCATCGGCCTCACCGCCTCGCTGCGCCTCACCGACACGATCTTCATGCTGGCCTGCTTCGCCGGCGTCGCCCTCGTCTACATGCTCGGGGTGCGGGGAATGCGGACGGTCCGCGGCGCCCCGTCGCTGGCGACGCTGCGGGCCGGCTTCGCCCACACCCTGATCCCGATCGCGCTCGCCTACCTGGTCGCCCACTACTTCAGCCTCTTCGTCTTCCAGGAGCAGGCCCAGTTCACCTACCTGCTCTCCGACCCGCTCGGGACCGCCACCACCGACCTCTTCGGCACCGCCTCCGGCGGCATCGACTTCACCATCCTCAGCGCCAACGCGATCTGGTACGTCCAGGTCGGCGCCCTCGTCGTCGGCCACGTGCTCGGCCTCACCCTGGCCCACGACCGCGCCCTCGTCTACTGGGCCGACTACCGCCAGGCGGCCCGCTCCCAGTACTGGATGCTGGCGGTGATGGTCGCCTTCACCTGCTTCGGCCTCTACCTGCTCTCAGTCGCCAACGGGTGACCCTGCCGCTCGCCCACGTCGGCCATTACCTCTGGATCTTCTATCTGCTGCCGGTCATCTTCGTGCTCTCGGGATCGTCAGGACGACGCTCACCGAAAAGCGCCGGAAGGACTCGGGCAACGACTAGAGGATCTCGGCCAGGCGCTGCTCGAGGCGGCCGAGATCTCGTCCCGCACCGGGCCCTCGGCCAGCCGTTCGACCAGCGACTCGAGGAAGCCTTCGATGATCAGCGACTTCGCCGCCGCCTCGCCGAGGCCGCGCGAGGTCAGGTAGAAGAGCTGGTCCTTGTCGACCTGGGCGATCGCCGCCGCGTGGGTGCAGCGGACGTCGTCGGCGAGGATCTCCAGCCCGGGGATCGCGTCGGCATGGGCGTCGGTCGAGAGCAGCAGGTTGCGGCTCTCCTGGAAGGCGTCGGTCTGCTGGGCGCCGGGGTCGACCTTGATCATCCCCCGCCAGACCGCGGTCGAGCCGGCGGCGAGGACGCCGCGGAAGGCGAGGTCGGAGTTGGTGTTCGGCGCCGCGTGCTCCTGGGTCGTGTCGAAGTCGAGGTGCTGCCCGGGGCCGCCGGCGTAGCCGCCGGTGACGCGGGCCTCGGAGCCCGGGCCGGCCAGCTTGGTCTCCATCCGCACCTTGCCGCGGGCCGAGCCGAAGCCGAGCGCGGCCCAGTCGAGGCGCCCGTCGCGCTCGACCTGGGCGCGCTGGGTGGCGAAGATCCAGGCCGACTCGGAGATGTCCTGGGTGTTGACGTAGCGCAGCGTCGCCGCCTGGCCGACGCTCAGCTCGACCACCGAGTTGAGCAGCCCGTCGACCTCGTCGTCGGGCGAGGACCAGTGCTCCCAGACCTCCGCTTCGGCGCCCTCCTCGAGCACGATCAGGGTGCGCCAGGCGACGGCGGCGCCGTCGCGGTCGACCGGAACCTCGACCCGGATCGGCTCGGCGACCTTGACCCCGCGCGGAACGTGGATCAGGACGCCGTCGCGCCAGCCCGCCTCGTTGCGGGCGACGAACGGGTCCTCGGCCGGGACCAGCGAGCCGAGCTGCTGCTCGAGCAGCTCCGCGTGCGAGGACAGCGCCTCGTTCAGCGGCAGCACGGTCGCCCCCTCGGCACCGGCGATTTCGGCGTTGGCGTCGGCCACCTCGTAGGCGTCGATCTCGAGCCCGGAGAGGTCGGTGAATTCCCAGCCCTTCGACTTCTGGTCGGGGAGAGGGAGGCTCTGCGCGAGAGAGGCGCCCTTCCGGCGCCTCTCCTCGAGCCAGGCCGGTGCGGTCGCCAGCTCAGCCAATCGAGCCCTCCATCTGCAGCTCGATCAGCCGGTTGAGCTCGACCGCGTACTCCATCGGCAGCTCTTTGGTGACCGGCTCGATGAAGCCGTTGACGATCATCTTCGAGGCCTCCTCCTCGTCGAGGCCGCGGCTCTGCAGGTAGAAGAGCTGCTCGTCGCCGATTTTGGAGACGGTCGCCTCGTGGCCGACGTCGGCGTCGTTCTCGTCGATGCGGATCGTCGGGTAGGTGTCCGAGCGCGAGTCCTCGTCGAGCAGCAGCGCGTCGCAGACGACCTTGGAGCGGGATTCGGTCGCCCCGTCGGCGATTTCGAGCAGCCCGCGGTAGGTCGCCCGGCCGCCGTCCTTGGAGATCGACTTGGAGAAGATCGAGGACGAGGTGCGCGGCGCGGCGTGGATGATCTTGCCGCCGGCGTCCTGGTGCTGGCCGTCGCCGGCGAAGGCGATCGAGAGGATCTCGCCGTGGGCTTCGGGGCCCAGCAGGTAGATCGACGGGTACTTCATCGTCAGTTTCGAGCCGAGGTTGCAGTCGACCCACTCCATCGTCGCCTTCTCGTGCGCGACGGCGCGCTTGGTGACGAGGTTGAAGACGTTCTGCGACCAGTTCTGGACCGTCGTGTAGCGGACCCGCGAGCTCTTCTTGGCGCAGATCTCGACCACCGCGGAGTGCAGCGAGTCGCTGGAGTAGACCGGCGCCGTGCAGCCCTCGATGTAGTGGACGTCGGCGCCCTCCTCGGAGATGATCAGCGTCCGCTCGAACTGGCCCATGTTCTCGGTGTTGATCCGGAAGTAGGCCTGCAGCGGCATCTCGACCTTGACCCCGGCCGGGACGTAGACGAAGGAGCCGCCCGACCAGACGGCCGAGTTCAGCGCCGCCAGTTTGTTGTCGTTGGGCGGGATGATCGTCGCCCAGTGCTCGCGGACGAGGTCCTCGTGCTCGCGCAGCGCCGTGTCCATGTCGGTGAAGATCACGCCCTGGGCCTCGAGCTTCTCGTTGACCTGGTGGTAGACGACCTCGGACTCGTACTGGGCGCCGACGCCGGAGAGGAATTTGCGCTCCGCCTCGGGGATGCCGAGCCGGTCGAAGGTGTTTTTGATGTCGTCCGGGACCTCGCTCCAGTCGCGGCTGTTCTTCTCCGAGGCGCGCACGAAGTAGTGGATGTCGTCCCAGTCGATCTGGTCGAGGTCGCCGCCCCATTTCGGGGTCGGGCGCGAGTAGAAGTGCTCCAGCGCCTTGAGCCGGAAGTCACGCATCCACTGCGGCTCGTCCTTGTAGTCGGAGATCGATTCGACGATCTCGCGCGAGAGCCCCTTCGGCGCCTTGTAGGCGTAGCCGGACTCGGAGTCGTGGAAGCCGAACTTCTCCTTGTAGTCGGCGTTGAGGCCGGCCAGCTCTCTTTTCTCTGCGACTACCTCGGGCGTTGCCATGTCAGTAGACCTCCAGGGTGATGGTGTCGTCCTCGATGGCTATCGGGAACGTTTGCACCGGGCGGAAAGCGGGGAGCGTCTTCGGCCTGCCGGTGGTGAGGTCGAAGAGGGAGCCGTGACGCGGGCACTCGACGGTGCAGGCTGCCGGGTCGAAGTCGCCCTCGGCGAGCGGCCCGTCGTCATGGGAGCAGCGGTCCTCGATCGCGTAGAGCGCGCCATCGCAGTTGAAGACGCCGATCTTGATCCCGTCGTGCTCGACCAGGCGCATCTGGCCGGGCGCAAGCTCGGCGGCAGGGCAGACGGCGATAGTGGTTCCAGCGGTGTCGGTCAAGAGGTTGCTCCATGCGCCCTGGGGCGCGGTTAGTGCGGATCGAGACTTAATCCTACTTCTCCGGTCGGATTTTAGCGGCCGGGGTCGGCGGGCTCTCTTTACGGGATCGCGATGAGCTCGCGCCGCTGACGTGGTCTCATGTACGTAAGCCACTTCGAAAGAGAGGACGGGAGAGATGAGCGAGAGAACCAGCTACACCCCCGGCACCCCCTGCTGGGTCGAACTGAGCGGCACGCCGGACGTTGAGGCCAGCGCCGACTTCTATCGCCAGCTGTTCGGCTGGGAGATGCCGGAGCTGCCGAATTCGGCCGAGCTCGGCGGCTACCGGCGGGCGAAAAAGAACGACAAGGACGTCGCCGGCGTCTCGCCGCGCATGGAGGAGGGCCAGCCGACCGTCTGGGCCACCTACGTCTCGGTCGAGGACGCGGCGGCGAGCGCGGCGAAGGTCGCCGAGTCCGGCGGCACGTCGATCGCCGAGCCGATGGACGTGGTCGGGCTCGGCACGATGGCGGTCTTCACCGACCCGACCGGCGCCGTCTTCGGCATCTGGCAGCCCGGCACCTTCGCCGGCGCCGAGGTCGTCAACGAGTACGGCGCCTTCGGCTGGAACGAGCTCGGCACTCGCGATACGGCGGCGGCCAAAGAGTTCTACGGCCAGGTCTTCGGCTGGGGCTACGACGAGGAAGAGTCGGAGCGGGCCGGGACCTACACGGTCTGGAAAGCGGGCGAGGCGATGGTCGGCGGCATGCTCGACATGAACGCCGTGGGCATGCCCGCCGAGGTGCCTCCGCACTGGCTCGTCTACTTCACCGTCGAGGACACCGACGCCGCGGTCGAGAAGGCGAAGAGCGGCGGCGGCAGCGTGAGGATGGAGCCGATCGACATGCCGATCGGCCGCTTCGCCGTTCTCGCCGACCAGTTCGGTGCGGCCTTCGCGGTGATGCAGCCGAGCGAGGAGACGCTGGCGGCGATGCCGTAGCGCCGGAGGGGCTAGCCGAGGTCGGCGACCGCTTCGCTCGGGTCGCCGGCCTCGCCCTCGTCCTCCCATTCGGCCGGCTGGCCGAGGCTGGCGCTCTTGACGATCTTCAGGCCCAGCATCGCGCACTTCATCCGCGTCGCCGAGATCTCGATCCCCAGCAGCTCCAGCACGTACTCCTTCGGCAGCCGCAGCAGCTCCTCGCGCGACTTGCCGACCAGCTCGTCGGTCAGCAGCGAGGTCGCCGCGGTCGAGATCGCGCAGCCTTTGCCCTCGAAGGCGATCGCGGCCACGCGGTCGCCCCCGTCGAGGCGGATCGTCACGTGCTGTTCGTCGCCGCAGAAGGGGTTGGTGTCCTCGAACTCGAGATCGGGATCGTCAACCCGGCCGAAGTTGTGCGGCCGCTTGTAGTGCTCGAGGATCTGGTCGCGGTAGAGCTCGTCCATCAGAGACCGAACACCTTACGCGCGTCTTCCAGCCCGTCGACCAGGCGGTCGATCTCCTCCGGAGTCGTGTAGACGCCGAAGCTGGCCCTGGCGGTGGCGCTGACCCCGAGGCGGTCCATGAGGATCTGGGCGCAGTGGTGGCCGGCGCGGACGGCGACCCCGTGGCGGTCGAGGATCTCGGAGACGTCGTGGGCGTGGATTCCGTCGACCTCGAAGGAGACGGGACCGACCCGCTCCGGGCCGCGCGACGGGCCGAAGACCCGCAGCCCGGGCACCGTGGCCAGCCGCTCCAGCGCGTAATCGGCGATCGCCCGCTCGTGCTCCAGCACCGCCTCCATGCCGAGACCGTCGAGCCAGCGCAGCGCCGAGGCCATCCCGATCGCCTGGGCGATCGCCGGGGTGCCGGCCTCGAAGCGGGCGGGAACGTCGGCGTAGGTCGTCCCCTCACGGCCGACCTTGCGGATCATCGAGCCGCCGCCGAGGAAGGGCGGCATCTCGCGCAGCAGCTGCAGCCGTCCCCAGAGCGCGCCGATCCCGGTGGGCCCGTAGAGCTTGTGCCCGGTCAGGGCGTAGAAGTCGACGCCCAGCTCGACGACGTCGAGGGGCAGCTTGGGCGCCGACTGGGCGCCGTCGGCGAGTACCAGCGCGCCAGCCGCGTGCGCCAGCCGTGAGATCTCCGCCAGCGGGTTCTCGGTCCCGAGCACGTTGGAGACGTGGGTCACGGCGACCAGCTTCGGCCCCCGCTCCAGCAGCTGCGCGAAGGCATCCATGTCCAGCAGGCCCTCGCCGTCGATCGGGGCCCAGTCGATCTCCGCTCCGACCCGCTCCGCCAGCTGCTGCCAGGGGACGATGTTGGAGTGGTGCTCCATCTCGGTCAGCAGGAGCCGGTCGCCGGCCCTGACGTTGGCGTCCCCCCAGGCTCGCGCCACGAGGTTGATCGCCTCGGTCGCGTTGCGGACGAACAGCACCTCGCGGCGGTCGGCGGCGCCGATGTGGTCGGCGACCGTCGCCCGCGCCCCCTCGTAGGCTTCGGTCGCCTCGGCCGAGAGGGTGTGGGAGCCGCGATGGACGTTGGAGTGGTGGCGGCGCTCGTAGCGGTCGACCGCCTGGATCGAGGCCAGCACCCGCTGGGCGCTGGCGCCGCTGTCGAGGTAGGCGACCGGCTGTCCGTGCACCTCGCGCTCCAGCGCCGGGAAGGCGGCGCGGACCTTCTCGATCGGGAACGCCGAGGGCGGGGAGGAGCTCTTCGCGGTCACCGGCTCCATGTCCTCGCGGAGGCTAGGCAGTGGCGCCCGCCTCCACCTCCTCGCGGATCCAGCCGTAGCCCTTCTCCTCCAGCACGCCGACCAGCTCGGGGCCGCCTTCCTTGACGATCCGCCCCTCGAACATGACGTGGACGAAGTCCGGCTTCACCATGTGCAGGATCCGCTGGTAGTGGGTGATGATCAGGACCCCCATATCCGGTCCGGCGAACTGGTTGACGCCCTCGGCGACGACCCGCAGGGCGTCGATGTCGAGGCCGGAGTCGGTCTCGTCGAGGACGGCGATCTCCGGACGCAGCAGCGCCAGCTGCAGCAGCTCCATCCGCTTCTTCTCGCCGCCGGAGAAGCCGTCGTTGAGGTAGCGGCTGGAGAAGTCCTTGGGGATGTTCGCCAGCGCCATCGCCTCCTGCGCGGTCTTGGCGAAGTCTTTGATCTTGATCTGCTCTTCGCCGCGCGCCTCGCGCTGGGCGTTGATGATCATCCGCAGGTACTTGCTGACCGAGACCCCGGGGATCGCGACCGGGTACTGGAAGGCCATGAAGAGACCGGCCTGCGAGCGCACATCCGGGTCGGCCTCGGTGATGTCCTCGCCCTTGAAGACGATCGAGCCCTCGGTCACCTCGAGCGCGGGGTGGCCCATGATCGCGTTGGCGAGCGTCGACTTGCCGGACCCGTTCGGCCCCATCAGCGCGTGGACCTTGCCCTTCTCGACGTCGAGGTCGAGGCCGCGGAGGATCTGCTTGTCCTCAACGCTCACGTGCAGGTTGCGTATCTCCAGCTCAGCCAATTTCACTCCGTTTCTGGGATTTCAAAAGTCAGGGATCAGGCGGCGCGGACGATCGCGGCCTCGCTGCGCCCACCGGGCCGCGAGAACTCGACCAGCTCGGCCAGCGTGGTGCCCGCCAGCGCCTTGGTCACGCCGCCCTGCACACGCGTCCACAGCAGCTTCGTCGAACAGGCGCGGTCGCCGTCGTCCTCGTGCGAGCAGAGCACTTTGCCCTCGGGGCTCTCGTGGAAGCACTCCATCGGCGCGATCTGCCCTTCCAGCGCCTCGACCACAGCGTCCATCGTGATCTCCGCCGCCGGTTTCGCAAGGCGGTAGCCGCCGTGGGCGCCACGGGTAGAGGTGACGAGGCCCGCCTTGCGCAGTTTTGCGACCAGGTGCTCGAGGTAGGAGAGCGGCAGCCGCTCGGCTTCGGCGACTGTGTTGAGCGAGATCGGCGCCGAGCCAGGCTGGCGGCCCAGCTCGACCATCAGGCGCACTCCGTACTCGGCTTTGGTCGAGAACAACATCGATCTAAATCCTACTGAAGCGGTCGGTTATGCCTCGGCACCCTCGGCTTCGGCCTTGCCGATTTCGACATGGGCGCGGCTGTCGCTGCCCTTGATCAGGACCAGGGTGAGGACGAAGCCGAGCGCCGCGATCGCGGCGCCGCCGAGGAAGGCGGTCTGGAAACCCTCGGTGAGCGCATCTGACAGCCCCGAGCCGCCCGCCAGGACGTCGGAGGTGCGCGAGGTCGCCACCGAGGACAGCACCGCCAGCCCGAGTGCGCCGCCGATCTGCTGCGAGGTGTTGATCAGCCCGCTGGCCAGGCCGGATTCCTCTTCCGGCACCCCGGAGACGGCGGCGATCGTCGTCGTCACGAAGGCGAAGCCGAGCCCGGCGGCAGCCAGCAGCGAGGGGCCGAGGATGTCCGTGGTGAAGCCGCCGCCGACCGAGACCCGGCTGAACCAGACCAGCCCGGCGACGATGAAGAGCAGGCCGACGGCGAGCACCGGCTTGTAGCCGAGCTTGGTCACGAGCTGTGAGGCGATCCCGGCCGAGGCCATGATCGTCAGCGCCAGCGGCAGGTAGGAGAGGCCGGCGTGGATGGCGCTGTAGCCGAGCACCTGCTGCATATAAAGGGAGATGAAGAAGAACATCGAGAACAGCGAGGCGCCGACCAGCAGGCCGACCACGTTGGCGCCGGTCAGGGTGCGGATGCGAAAGATCGAGAACGGCACCAGCGGCTTGCGCGCCCGCAGCTCGATCGCCACGAAGGCGGCGAGCAGGACGACCGACAGCGCCAGCAGGCCGATCGTTTTGCTGGAGCCCCAGCCGGCGCTCTCGGCGTCGACAACCGCGTAGACGAGGATCGAGAGGGCGGCGGTGACGGTGACGGCGCCGGCGACGTCGAAGGCGCGGACCTCGTGGACCGCGCGGCTTTCGGCGATCAGGCGCGGCGTCAGGGCAAGGGCGATGAGGCTGACCGGCACGTTGACCCACAGCACCCACTCCCAGCCCAGCCCGTCGGTGAGGATACCGCCGAGCAGCACCCCGGCGGCACCGCCGGAGCCGGCGACCGCGCCCCAGACCCCGAGCGCCCTGTTGCGCTCGGCCCCGTCCTTGAAGATCGTGGTGACGATCGAGAGCGCGGCGGGGGAGATGATCGCGGCGCCAAGCCCCTGGGCCGCCCGGGCAGCGATCAGCTGCCCCTCGGTCGCGGCGAAACCGGCGGCCAGCGAGGCAACCGCGACCAGCAGCAACCCTGCCATGAAGACCCGACGCCGACCCAGCAGGTCGGCGGTGCGGCCGCCGAGCAGGAGGAAGCCGCCGAAGGTGAGCACGTAGGCGTTGACGACCCAGGGCAGGTTCTCCTGGGAGAAGTCGAGGGCGTCGCCGATCGAGGGCAGGGCGACGTTGACGATCGAGGCGTCGAGGACGACCACGAACTGGGCGGCGCTGAGCAGGACCAGGGCCAGCCAGCGCTTCTCCTGGAAGTCGTTCATGGCTCGATCAAACCACGTCGGATCGCGTAGCGCACCAGCTCGACCCGGTCGCGCATGCCGAGCTTGCGCATCGCGTTGGCGCGGTGGTTCTCGACCGTCTTCTCGGAGAGGTGCAGCAGCTCGGCGATCTGCTTCGTCGTGTGCGCCTCGGCGACCAGCTTGACGATCTCCTCCTCGCGTGGGGTCAGCTCCTCCTCGCCGCTGGAGCCGCGCTCGAGCACGTCCTTGATCAGCGTCCGCTGTGCCTCCGGGGTGAGGAAGGGCTCGCCGCGCTCGACCGCCCGGATCGCGGCCAGCAGGTCGGTGTCCGCCTGAGCCTTCAGCACGTAGCCGGAGGCCCCCGCCTTCAGCGCCTCGAACAGGTAGCGCTCGTCGTCGTGCATGGAGAGGATCAGGACCGAGACCTCGGGCGCCTGGCGCTTGATCTCGCGGGTCGCCTGCAGGCCGGTCAGCTTCGGCATCTTGACGTCGAGGATCGCCAGGTCGGGCCGTTCGCGCACCGCCAGCTCCCGTGCCTCCGCGCCGTCGGCGGCCTCGGCTACGACCTCGATGTCGGGCTGGCGCTCCAGCAGCAGCCGCAGCCCCGAGCGAACGATGCCGTGGTCGTCGGCGATCAGGACCCTCATCGGGACGATTCTCCCGGCACCGTCAGCCGCACCGTGGTGCCGCGGCCGGGCCGGGACTCGATCGTCAGCTCGCCGCCGATCAGCAGCGCTCGCTCGCGCATGCCGGCGATCCCGAGTCCGCCCTCGGACTCGTCGAAGGCGAAGCCGCGGCCGTCGTCGGCGATCGTCAGCTCGACGTCGCCGTTGCCGAGCTGCCGCAACCGCGCCTCGACTCGGGCGGCGCCGCTGTGGCGGGCGGCGTTGGAGAGGGCCTCCTGGGCGACCCGGTAGACGACCAGCTGGGCGTCGTCGCCGAAGTCGGAGAAGTCGCCGTCGATCTCGATCTCGGCCTCGATCTCGCCCTGGGCCAGCTGCTCCACCAGCCCTGCGGTCGCCGCCGCCAGGCCGAGGTCGTCGAGCGCGGTCGGGCGCAGCTGGCGGGCGAGGGAGAGCAGCTCCCGCATCGCCTGGTTGGCGAGCTCCTTGGTCTTCGACAGTTCCGCTTCCAGCTCCGGCGGCGCCGCCTCGCGAGCGGCCTCGAGTCGCAGCAGCAGCCCCGTCAGCGACTGGTTCACCTCGTCGTGGAGGTCACGGGCGACGCGCGTCCGCTCCTGCTCCTGGGCCTGCAGGGCGGCGGACCCCGCTCGCCGTCGCTCGGCTTCCAGTCGGCGCATCATCCGCAGGAAGGCGAGCTCGATCCGCTCCACCTCCTCGGTTTCGCCAACGCCGTCGATCGAGGCCGGCAGCAGCGGTCCCGGGCGGCTGAGGTCGACCTTCTCCATCTCCTCGATCAACCGCTCCAGCGGCCCGAAGCGACGCCGGAGGCGCAGCAGGCTGGTCGCGAGCGCGACCACCGCTAACGCCAGGACGACGATCAGAGTCAAGGTCATCGGCCAAGCCTAGAAGCACGTGGGGGGTGCCTCGGCCCGAATAGGGGTTGGCACCTATGGCCAATGGCCCCGGGCGCCGCGATACTTGTCCGGTAAAGCGAACCTAGGAGCAATGACTCGATGAAGACCACCAAGCAGTCCACCCTCGGCGCCACCCTGCGCACGACGATCCTGCTGGCCTCGCTTTCTGGCCTGCTGGTCGTGATCGGTGCCCTGATTGGTGGGCCCAGCACCGCTGCGCTCTTCCTCGGGATCGCCCTGCTGATCAACCTCGGCTCCTACTTCTTCAGCGACAAGATGGCGCTGAAGATGAGCCGCGCCCAGCCGATCGAGGAGTCTGAGGCGCCGCGGCTCTACCAGATCATGCGCGAACTGACGACCCGTGCCGGCCTGCCGATGCCGCGCCTCTACATGATCCCCCAGGACCAGCCCAACGCCTTCGCCACCGGCCGCAACCCGAAGCACTCCGCCGTCGCGGTCACCCGCGGGATCACCAAGCTGCTCTCCGAGGACGAGCTGCGGGGCGTGCTCGCGCACGAGCTCGCGCATGTCAGGAACCGCGACATCCTGATCCAGTCGGTCGCCTCGGCGATCGGCGCCGCGATCACCTACCTGGCCTACATGTTCATGTGGTTCGGCAACGACGACGAGTCGCCGCTGAGCCTGGTCGCCTCGCTGGCGATGGTCCTGCTGGCGCCGATCGCGGCCAGCATCATCCAGCTCTCGATCTCGCGCCAGCGCGAGTACGCGGCCGACGCCGGCGGCGCCGAAATCTGCGGCAACCCGGAGTCGCTGGCCAGCGCTCTGCTGCGGCTCGAGCAGGGCGCGGCGGCAATGCCGATGCAGGTCAACCAGGCGGCCGAGCCGCTCTACATCGTCAAGCCGTTCTCCGGCAAGGGCATCGCCGGCCTCTTCTCGACCCACCCCCCGATCGAGGAGCGGGTCAAGCGCCTGCGCCAGATGCGCCCGAGCTTCGCCTAGCGCTGCCACACAGCAGTCCCCGCGTCTGCATTTAGGCGTCCTATACACGTCTAAATGCAGACGCACGGTGGCCGCTATACTTTTTGAAGTAAAGCTGATCCGGATTTAGGAGATTTGGCGAATGGCAACCCCTGCTGGTATCCAGACGATCGAGGAGATCGAACCGTTCGAGGCGGCCGAGGAGATCGAGGGCGGCAACGTCGTCCTGGTCGACACCCGCGAGCCGCACGAGTACCAGGAGGCCCATCTGGAGAACGGCAAGCTGGTGCCGCCAGGCCTGCTCGGCGACGAGATCGCCGAGGCCGCGCCCGACAAGTCGGCACGGACGATCCTCTACTGCCGCTCCGGCAACCGCTCGGCGATCGCCGCCGCGCAGCTGCAGAAGCTGGGCTACGAGAACGTCGCCTCGATGGCCGGGGGGATCCTCGCCTGGCAGGAGCAGGGGCTGCCGGTCGTCGCCGCCAGCGGGATGACCGCGGAGCAGCGCGATCGCTACTCGCGCCACACCCTGCTGCCTGAGGTCGGGGTCGACGGCCAGCTGAAGCTGCTGAACGCCAGGGTCTTGTTGCTGGGGGCCGGAGGGCTCGGCGCGCCGACGGCGCTCTACCTCGCCGCCGCCGGGATCGGCACCCTGGGCCTGGTCGACGACGACGTCGTCGACGCCTCCAACCTGCAGCGCCAGGTGATCCACAACACCGAACGGATCGGGATGGCGAAGACCGAATCCGCACGCCTCTTCATCGAAGCCCTCAACCCCGACGTCAACGTCGTCGAGCACCGGATCCGCCTCAATGCCGAGAACATCCTCGACGTGATCGGGGACTACGACATCGTCGTCGACGGCGCCGACAACTTCCCGACCCGGTACCTGCTCAACGACGCCTCGGTGCGCCTGCGCAAGCCGGTCGTATCGGCCTCGATCCTCAGCTTCGACGGCCAGATCTCGACCTTCGTCCCCTTCGAGGGGCCCTGCTACCGCTGCCTCTACCCGACGCCGCCGCCGGCTGAGCTGGCGCCGAGCTGCTCCGCCAACGGCGTCCTCGGGGTGATGGCCGGGACGATGGGCACGCTGCAGGCCAACGAGGTGATCAAGCTCGTCCTCGGCGCCGGCGACCCGCTTGTCGGCCGCCTGCTCCTCTACGAGGCGCTCGGCACCCGCTTCACCGAGCTCAAAGTCCGTCGCGACCCCGATTGCCCGATCTGCGGCGAGAACGCGCCGGAGATTCCCGAGTCGGAGATGGGCCGGTTCCCCGACTACGACGCTTTCTGTGCCGGTTAGTCGATAGGTTTCCCGCCTGATGGCGACCGTGAGGATTCCACCCGTGCTGCGGCCGAAAACCGGCGGCCAGCCCGAGGTCGAAGCTGCGGGTGACAGCGTCGGCGAGGTGCTCCGCGCGCTGACCGCCGAGCACCCCGACACTCAGTCCCAGCTCTTCGGCGAGGAGGGCGACCTCAACCGTTACGTCAACGTCTACCTCAACGACGAGGACGTGCGGGTGCTGAACGGGCTCGACACCGCGGTCAAAGACGGCGACACCGTGGTCATCCTGCCGGCGATGGCCGGCGGCCGTTAGGCGCCCAGCACCAGGCCGAGGAATTTCCGCGTCCGCTCCTCGCTGGGGTTGTCGAGGACTCCCGCGGGGGCGCCCTGCTCGACGATCACACCCTCGTCCATGAAGACGACCTTGTCGCCGACATCCCGCGCGAACCCCATCTCGTGAGTGACGACGAGCATCGTCATCCCTTCGGCGGCCAGCTCGCGCATCGTGTCGAGGACCTCTTTCACCAGCTCGGGATCGAGTGCGCTGGTCACCTCGTCGAAGAGCATTACGTGCGGGTCCATGGCCAACGCCCGGGCGATCGCGACCCGCTGCTGCTGGCCGCCCGATAGCCGTTCCGGGTATTCGTTCAGCTTGTCGGCGAGGCCGACCCGCGTCAACAGCTCGGTCCCTCTGGCCTGAGCCTCTCCCCTGGGGCGGTCGAGCACCTTTTCAGGTGCCATCGTCACGTTCTGCAGCGCGGTGCGGTGGGGGAAGAGGTTGAACTGCTGAAAGACGATCCCGACCCGCTGGCGGACGAAGTCGAGCTCCCAGCCTTCCTCGCCCGTGCCCGATTTGGGTCCTCTGCAGATGTCTCTTTCCTCGAGAAAGATCTGGCCGTCCTCGGGTGGCTCGAGCAGGTTGATGCAGCGCAGTAGGGTGCTCTTGCCTGAGCCGCTGGGGCCGAGGATGCAGACCACTTCCCCCTTGCCGACCTCGAGGTCGATGCCGCGCAGCACCTCGAGGTCGCCGAAGCGCTTGTGGATTCCCGCCAGCTTCAGCATTGGCTCCGTCATCGGCGTCTAGTGGTGCATGACCGGTGGCGCCCCGCCGCGCGAGGTGCGCGCCCGTTCGCGCGCGATCAGCCGGTCGACCAGCCGGGCCAGGGGGAGGACGATGATCAGGAAGAAGATTGCTCCAAGGGTCAGCGCCGAGCTGTTGAACGTCTTCGACTGGATGTCCCTGCCGACCAGCGCCACCTCGTTGAGGGCGATCACGCTGACCAGCGTCGTGTCCTTCAGCAGCGCCGTGAATTCGTTCAGCATCGGAGCGATCACCTTGCGCACCGCCTGCGGGACGATCACGTTTCGCATCGCCTGGCCGTGGCTCATGCCCAGGGACCGGGCCGCCTCCATCTGACCGCCCGGCACCGCTTCGATCCCGGCTCTGTACACCTCGGCGTAGTAGGCGCCGTAGACCAGCACCAGGGCCATGATCCCGTACCAGAAGTTGTCCGGTTTGCCGAGCCACTGGGGAATGGTGAGCGCCTCCGGCAGCGGCAGGAAGGCGAGGCTGCCGGAGATCAGGAGAATCAGGATCAACAGGGGAACGCCGCGGAAGACGTCGATGTAGCCGATCGTGAGAAACCGAAGCGGCAAGAAGCCCCGGCCGGGAAGCTGGCGGAGCAGGGCGAGGAGCAGGCCCCAGATCAGCGCCAGGACCGTCGCTAGAAGTGCGAGTTCGAGGGTGATCACGAACCCGTTCAAGACCTCGTCGAAATGTTTCGACATCTGCGAGAGGTCGAAGTACTGCTCGATGATCTCGTTCATCCCATCCTCCTCGGGTCCGGCTTCCTTCTACCCGCCTCACAGAGAAGGGCGCCGGCGACGAGCCGGCGCCCTTCTTGCGCTTCCTGTCTCGATCCAGTCAGGACCGGGTCATTCCGCTTCGTGCGTCGTGGTGCCGATCCCCGGGGGGACCGGCTTGTGGAACCACTTCGTGTAGATCGTCTTGTATTCCCCGGAGTCGATGACTTCACTCAGGCCGTCGTTCAGTTCTTCGAGCAGTTCTTCGTCGCCCTGCTGGACCACGAATCCGTACTGTTCTTCCGTTTCGATTCCGCCCGAGATTTCGAGGTCGCTGTCGGCGGCGATGATGTTTTCGGCGACCGGACGGTCGATCACGACCGCGTCGATCGTTCCCGCCTTCAGAGCCGGGATCGTGTCCGGCCCCTGGGGGTAGGTGCGGAGTTCCTTGGTCTCGATTTCTTCTTCGACGTATTCCTCACCGGTGGTTCCCTGCTGGACTCCGACGACGAGGCCTTCGAGGTCCTTGTCCGTTTTCAGGTCGGAGTTGCCTTTTTGTACGACGATCGATTGCGCGGAAGGCAGGTAATACGGATTGGTGAAGTCGACGGCTTCCTCGCGTTCGTCGGTGATCGTCGTTGCCGAGGCGACCATGTCGAACTTGCCCTGCGCGAGGTCGCGGAAGATGGTGTCGAACGAGGTGTCTTTGAATTCCGGGGTGCGCCCGATCTTCTTGGCAATCGCTTCCACCAGTTCGACGTCGAAGCCCTTGAATTCGGTCTTGCTCTTGCCGAATTCCTCGAAAGGCGGATAGGGGACGTCGGAGCCGACCGTGAGCTTTTCGCCTCCACCACCCTCGCCGCCGGTGGTGTCATCGCTGCTGCCACAGCCGGCCGCCAACGTGGCAAGGGCACAAACCGCCAAGGCTGCGAGCAGAGTGGACACTCGGGACTTGCTCTTCAAGATTGCCTCCGATCGGGAATTGCCACACCGAAATTACTCGCCTTGACTACCCGGCACAAGGCTTTCCCATGCCCCGAGCTCCCTGGCTATACTTTTTGAAGTAACGGGAGACCGAATGCCGCGCGACCAATTGCTCAACAGACCTTGCGGGGGACGCTTCGGCGACATCGTCGAGTCGATCGGCAATACGCCGCTGGTCGAGCTGCCGCGGCTCTCGCCCAAGCCCGAGGTCCGCATCTACGCCAAGCTCGAGGGGCACAACCCGACCGGCTCGGTCAAGGACCGCGTCGCCAAATCGATGATCGAGGCGGCCGAGGCCGAGGGCGCGATCGAACCGGGTCAGACGATCCTCGAGCCGACCTCCGGCAACACCGGCATCGCCCTGGCGATGATCTGCCGCCGCAAGGGCTACCCGCTGAAGGTGGTGATGCCGGACAACGTCACCGAGGAGCGCACCCAGCTGCTCGCCATGTACGGGGCGGAGATCGTCTACTCGGAGGGCGCCAAGGGGTCCAACGGCGCGGTCGAGGTGGCGCTGGAGATGGCTCAGGACCCGGGCTTCTACATGCCCTACCAGTACGGCAACGAGGCCAATCCGCTCGCCCACTACAACGGCACCGCGGTGGAGATCCTCGACGAGCTCGACGAGGTGACCGCCTTCGTCGGCGGGCTCGGCACCGGCGGCACCCTGATGGGCAACGGCCGCCGGCTGAAGGAGGCGAACCCGGAGACGCTGATCGTCGCTGCCGAGCCGATGCAGGGCGAGCTGGTCGACGGGCTGCGCTCGCTCGACGACGGCTTCATCCCGCCGATCATCGACATCACCCTGCTCGACCGCAAGATCATGGTCTCCAACCGCGACGCGATCGTCTGGACGCGGAAGCTGCTCGACGAGGAGGGCGTCTTCGCCGGCGTCTCCGCCGGCGCCATCGCCCGCATCGCCGCCCGCATCGCCGGTGAGCTCGACGGCGGCAACGTCGTCTTCCTGATCCCCGACGACGGCTGGAAGTACCTCTCCTCCGGCGTTTACACGAAGCCGATCGAGGAGATTGAGAATCTGGATTCCACCGTCTGGTGGTAGCGGGCTCTCACGCGATGCGCATCTCCCAGAGCCTTGTCGACGAGATGGTCGCGCACGCGCGCGAGGACCTGCCGAACGAGTGCTGTGGCATGGTCGGTGGCCGCGACGGTGAGGCGACCGAGGTGATCCGGGTCGCCAACTCCGCTGCCAGTCCGCTGCGCTACGAGATGGACCCGCAGGAGCAGTACAACGGCCTCAAGGAGATCGAAGACGGGGGTGGCGAGCTGCTGGCGATCTATCACTCGCACACCAAGAGCGCGGCCTATCCGTCCCAGACCGATGTCAACCAGGCGGTCGCCTGGCCCGAACAGATCTACGTGATCGTCTCCCTTGCCGACGAAGACGCCCCGGAGGTCAAGGCTTACCTCCTCGAGAACCTGAAGATCGCCGATGTCGCGCTCGACGTCTCCTAGCCCCAGCGCTCACCGTCGTGGCGCCCACGGTGGCGGTGGCTCGCGCCACGGCGGCGACGACGAGGGTGGCGGGGGAGGCGGTGGCGGTGGCGGCGGCCCGCTGGTCAAAGTTGCCTTCGCTCGCAACCAGGCCGAAGCGGAGATGATCCAGGGGTTGCTGAGCGAGGCCGGCATCCCCAGCATCCTGCATCGAAGCGGTGGCTTCGACACCCCTGAATTCCTGGCCGCCGGCCCGCGTGACGTGAAGGTCGTCTCCGACCTCGCCGAGAAGGCGCGCACCGTCCTCGCCGAGACGATGGTCGCCGAGGGCGAAGACCAGGAGTGGGTGGAGCTCGAAGAGGAAGCGAGGCTGCGCCGCGGCGGCACCGAAACCTCGGCGGGCCGCCTGGCGCTCTGGGTCGGCGCCGCCTTCCTCGGCGCCCTGATCCTGGTCTGGGTTCTCTACCAGCTCAGCTGACGCCGCTGGGGCGGGCCATGCCGCGCAGGTGGTCGCGCCAGGCTCCCTCGATGTCGCGGAAGCGGGCGTCGAAGGCGTCTTCGAGGGTGGGGACGGGGCCGCCGGGCTTGAGTTCGTGAACCAGGCGCTCGCAGGCCTCGGGCCCGCGCTCGTTCTCGAGCAGGTCGAAGATCGTGCCGCCGAGGATCACCGCGTCGCGCCGCGAGGGGGGAAACGACGGCCGCGCGCTCTCCCGCAGGCGGCGGATCACCGCGGCGCGGTAGAGGCCGACCTGGCGGGCGAAGTACTGGGCACCGCCTTCGACCAGCCAGGCCCACTGCAGGTAACGGGCGAAGCGTCGTGGGGTCCAGGCGGGGGGGAGGGCCGAGTTGTTGGCGGCGATCACCAGCTGCGCGTAGAGGCGCTCGGCGGTGCCGCGCAGCGCCTCCTGGGAGTCCTCGCCGGCGGCCCGCCGTTCCATGTGCGGGTCGTTGAGGACATGCAGCTCGGTCGCCATCGCCCAGCCGGCGAGATAGCGGCGCCCGGCGGGGGCCGCCGACCAGCGGGCCGCGGGCAGGAACGGGTGGGCCAGGGTCAGCCAGGCCGGGTTGGTGTGGATGACCACGGTGACCTCGCCCGGCACCCGCTCGAAGCGGTCTTCCAGCCGCAGCCGCAGATCCTCCATCCGGTCCAGCGTGCGCTCCGCAAAGGCCGAATCGTCGGTGTCGTGCCGCGCCGTAAAACTCAGCGACTCAGTCTCGATCCAGGACATGGGATCGAGGTTAACGGCCGGATCTGAGGCTCAAACGAGAGCGGGCTCAGGAGAGCCGCAAACTTCGCGAATCTCCTGGCGGGCGCGGTCGAACTCTTCGTCGGCCATCACCGGCGTGCCCTCGAAGGGCAGGTCGCGATCGATCTCGACCCAGGAGCGGCAGCCGTGGTACTCGTCGCGGACGCGCACGGTGACCGGGCGCGGGATGCGGTGGACCCGCAGCAGCAGGATGTGAAGTGGGTGACGGCGCTTCCAGCTCAGGCGCTTCTCGGCGTAGTCCGGGGTCCAGATGTAATAGGGCGAGAGGCTGTCGAGGGTGCGGCGGTCGTTGATCGTGACGTGGTCGGTCACTTCGGCCCAGGCGCGCAGGCGGACCCGGTCCGGCTGCGGGATGCCGCCGTCCTGGAGCAGCGCCTTCGGCGGCGGTTCCTCGTCGGGCCAGACACCCTCCTCGAGCGCGCGGCTCAGCTCCGGGTGATGGGATTCGCGCACCAGGTCGTTCCGCTGGTGATCGAAGGTCGGGTAGAGGAAGAAGCGCTCGTGCTCGAGTTCGAAGTGCTTGTTCTCCTCACGGATGCCGCCCTTGCGCAAAGTGAGCAGCTGCTCACCCTCCGCGAGAGCGCGGACCGTTACTGCCCATTCCTTGAAAGCGATCGGCATGTGGAATCAGTACCTGCGAAGGTGGTGAGTCGTTGAAATCAGGGGGGCCAGCTGCGCCTCCGGGCCCGCAAAAAGGCCCTGCTGCCTGCCCGAGATCGCGCATTCTAGACGAGCAGGGCGAAATCGCAAAATTAAAGATGCTTAACTCCAGCCTCCGCCGCCGGGAGTCTCGATTCTAAGGCGGTTTCCGGGTTTCAAATTTCCCTCGGCCTTGCTCGCCAGCGGCTCACCGTCGAGCAGATTGAGCCCCGATTTGCCGTCCTCGCCGCCGCGACCGCGGGGTGGGTGGCGACGGCGCTCGCTGAGCAGGGTGAATCGCATCGGCGCCAGCGCTTCGATCTCCCGCACCATCCCGTCGCCGCCCCGGTGCCGTCCGTCGCCACCGCTGCCGCGGCGGACCGAGAGCTCGCGCACGCGCAGCGGAAACTCGGTCTCCAGCGCCTCGACCGGGGTGTTGAGCGTGTTCGACATCGCAACGTGGATCGCGCTGGGCCCGTCGGCGTCTGGACAGGCGCCCTGGCCGCCGCCGAGGGTCTCGTAGTAGGTGAAGCCCTCGTTGGCGAGGGTCAGGTTGTTCATCGTGCCCTGGCCCTGGGCCGGGACCGGCCGGGCGCCGGCAAAGGCTGCGATCACCAGGTCGGCGACGCGGCTGGAGGTCTCGACGTTGCCGGCGGCGACAGCGGCGGGGAAGCGGGCGTTGAGCAGGCAGCCGGCCGGGGCGAGGACCTCGATCGGGCGGTGGGCGCCGGCCGAGGGCGGGGCGTCGGGATCGGTCAAGACGCGTACGGCGAAGAACGCCGCCGACTTCGTCACCGAGAGCGGGCAGTTGAGGTTGCCGGCGACCTCTGGGTCGGTGCCGCTGAAGTCGAGCCGGAGGTGCTCGCCCTCGATCGTCGCCTCGACCCGCAGCACGGCGTCGCGCTGGAAGTCGTCGCGGTCGTCTTCGAGCACCTCCTCGGCGGTGTAGACGCCGTCGGGCAGCTCCGCCAGGGCGGCCCGGGTGCGGCGCTCGGCATAGGCGAGGATCTCCTCCATCCCGGCGCGGAGCCCCTCCGGCCCGTGCTGGGATGCCAGCTCGGCCAGCCGCAGCTCACCGACCCGGTTGGCGGCTCGCTGCGCTCGCAGATCCGCCAGGCGCTGGCGCGGTGAGCGCATCTGGCCGGCGAGCCGCTCCAGCTCCGCGTCCTCGGCCCTGGTGGGTGGGATCACGACTCCCTCTTCCTCGAGCGTTTTCGAGAAGGCCGGCATTCCGCCCGGCGTCGGCCCGCCGATGTCGGCGTGGTGGGCGCGGCTGGCGGCGAAGCCGAGCAGCTCGCGATCGACGAAGACCGGCGAGATCAGGGTCACGTCCGGCAGGTGGGTGCCGCCCCGGTAGGGGTCGTTGAGGATCCAGGCGGAGCCCGGCCGCTGCTCCTCGCCGAGCACGGCGGCGACCGCGTCCGGCATCGAGCCGAGGTGGACGGGGATGTGCTCGGCCTGCATCACCAGCTCGCCGCCGCGGTCGAAGAGGGCGGTCGAGCAGTCGTGGCGCTCCTTGATGTTGGCCGAGTAGGCGGAGCGGATCAGCGTCGCCCCCATCTCGTCGCAGGCGGCGCGCAGGCCGCCGACGAGGACCTGGAGCGCGATTGGGTCGAGCCCGCTCATCGCGCGGTTCCTTTCGCACCCATCTCGTGCGTTTGGAACCCCGCGACGATGGTGCCGGCGGTATCGACCTCCGCGCTCCATCCCGGCGGCAGCACCAGGGTCGCCTCCGGCAGCTCGAAGACGACCGGTCCCTCTGCCCGGGCGCCGGCCGCGGGCTCGCCGCGCAGAACCGGGGTCTCGATCCACTCGTCCCCGAACCGCACCCGCCGGCTGTTCTCCTCCAGCCGCCCCGTCTCCGCGGCGGCTGGTCGCGGCTCCGGGCCCCGGATCACCATCGCCAGGCGGATATCGACGAGGACGACCTCGCCGTCGGGGTCGCGATGGCCGTAGCGCTCCTCGTGGGCGCGTTCGAAGCCCTCGATGAGCTCGGCTGGGTCCGGGTCGACGGGACCGGGGACCGGCAGCTCGAAGGCCTGGCCGGCGTAGCGCATCTCGTAGACGACCTCGGGCCGGGCCTCGCCGAGGCCGCCGCCGGTACGGGAGATCAGGTCGTCGACCTCGGCCGCGACGCGCTCGGCGCCGAGTCGGTCCCCGCTCAGCATCACCGTGCGGACGGTGTCGCGGCGGCGGTCGGAGGCGCAGAGGCCGAGGGCCGAGAGGATGCCGCTCGCTCGCGGGCAGAGGATCGTCTCGATCCCCAGCTCCCGCGCGATCGCCGCCGCGTGCATCGGGCCGGCGCCGCCGAACGGCAGCAGGGCAAAGCCACGCGGGTCGATGCCACGCTCGACGGTGACGACGCGCAGAGCCCGCACCATCTCCTGGTTGGCGACGCGGATAATCCCGGCGGCCGCCTCCAGGGACTCGAGGCCGAGCGAGCGGGCGAGGCCCTCGACGGCCGCCTCCGCCGCCTCGGCGTCGAGGGCAACCCCACCGGCGAGTCGCGAGTCGGGGGCGAGGTGGCCGAGCAGGAGGTTGGCATCGGTGACCGTCGGCTCCTCACCGCCGCGGCCGTAACAGGCTGGCCCCGGCTCGGCGCCGGCCGAGCGCGGGCCGACTCGCAGCGCCCCGCCCGAGTCGCGCCAGCCGATCGAGCCGCCGCCGGCCCCGACCGTGTGCACGTCGACCATCGGCAGCTGAATCGTGCGACCGCCGATCCGGCGCGAGTCGGTGCGGCGGACCGCGCCGTCCTCGACCAGGCAGACGTCGCAGGAGGTCCCGCCCATGTCGAAGCCGAGGGCGTTGCCGTCGCCGCTGAGGCGGGCGAGCAGGCCGGCCCCGACGGCGCCGCCGGCGGGGCCGGAGAGGACGCTCCAGGCTCCGGCCCGTGCTGCCTCCTCGGCCGGGGCGATGCCGCCGGAGGACTGCATCACCATCGGTCCCGGCAATCCCGCCTCCTTCGCCGCCTCTCCGAGTCGCCCCAGGTAGCGGCCGAGCAGCGGGCTCAGATAGGCGTCGATCGCGGTGGTCGAGCAGCGCTCGTACTCGCGGAAGCGCGGCAGCACCTCGTGTGAGGCGGAGACGTGGACAGCGGGCAGGCGGTCGCGCAGGTGCGAGGCGATGCGCTGCTCGTGGGAGGGATCGAGGTAGGAGAAGAGGAGGCAGATGGCGACCGACTCGGCACCCTGTTCGCGCAGCAGCTGCGCCAGCCGCTCCGGCTCCTCGTCCCCGAGGGCGGTGACGACACCGCCGGGGCCGATCCGCTCCTCGGCCTCGAAGCGAAGCTCGGGCTCGACCAGCGGTGCCGGCTTCGGCGCGCAGAGGCGGTAGAGGTGGGGGCGGTCCTGGCGGCCGATCTCGAGCAGGTCGGCGAAGCCGCGGGTAGCGATCAGGGCGGTGCGGGCGCCGCGTTCCTCCAGCAGCGCGTTGGTCCCGACCGTCATCCCGTGGGCGAAGGTGTCGATCGCCTCGGGCTCGGCGCCGGCCCGCTTCAGGACCTCGGCGATCGCTCGCATCACCCCGGCCGACTCGTCGCCGGGCGTGGTCGGCACCTTGGCGGTGTGGACGGCGCCGGCGTCGATCAGGACGGCGTCGGTGAAGGTCCCGCCAACGTCGACTCCGAGCAGCATCGGTCGAAGCTACCGCCACTCCTCGCGGCGCACCTCGCCGGCGGGGGAAAGCACCAGGTGGATTCCGTCCAGCTCGGGGTCGGTGCTCGGGCAATCGGTCCGCAGGTGGCCGCCCCGGGACTCACGGCGGTCGAGGGCGCAGCGGGCGATCGCGGTCGCCAGCGGGTAGGGGTTGCGGACCAGCGATGCCAGGTCATCGGGGTTGCGCTTGGGCCCGGCGCGGCGCCAGACGGCGTCCCTGGTCTCCTGCGTGGGCGGGTCGAAGGACCACTCCGGGAGCGCCGGCCGCTCGCCGCCGCCAGCCTCCGCCACGGCCGCCGCGGCGGCGCGGCTGCCGAAGACGAAGCACTCGCTGAGCGAGTTGGAGGCGAGCCGGTTGGCCCCGTGCAGCCCCGTGCAGGAGCACTCGCCCACGGCGTAGAGGCCCGGCAGCGAGGAGCGCCCGTCCAGGTCCACCGCGATCCCGCCCATCATGTAATGGGCGGCGGGCGCCACGGGCACGGGCTCCGAGCGCGGATTTAGACCGGCCTCGGCCAGCGAGGCGAAGACGTTGGGAAAGCGGGCCGGGTCGATCTCGCGCAGGTCGAGCTTCACGTCCGGCGCGCCCTCGGCCTGCATGCGCTCGAGGATCGCGGCGGTGACGGCGTCGCGAGGCGCCAGCTCGTCGGTGAAGCGCTCGCCCGCGGCGTCGAGCAGCTTTGCTCCCTCGCCGCGGATCGCCTCGGTGATCAGGACCCCGTCGAAGGGCGAGTCGGGGAGGGCGAGGGCGGTGGGGTGGAACTGGCAGAACTCGAGATCGGCCAGGTCGGCCCCGGCTGCGGCCGCGAGGACGGGTCCGGCGCCGATCGCGCCGCGCGGGTTGGTGGTCCGGCTCCACAGCGCCGCGGCGCCACCGGTGGCCAGCACCGTCGCCGCGGCGCCGATCGGGCCGGTGTTGCCGATCACCCCGTGGCAGCGCTCGCCGTCGCTCCAGAGGGCCGTCGCCGAGGTGTTCTCGCGGACCTCGATCCGGGCCTCGCCGGCGACCATCGCCGCCAGCTTCGAGGTCAGCTCGTGGCCGGTCTGGCTGCCGCCGGAGTGAACGATGCGCCGGCAGGCGTGGCCTCCCTCGAGCCCCAGGGCCAGCCGGCCCTCGTGATCGAGGTCGAAGACGACCCCACGCGCCAGCAGGTCCCTGACCGCGCTCGGCGCCTCGTCGACCAGGACCCTGACCGCGGCCGGCCGGCAGAGCCCACGCCCGGCGACGATCGTGTCGGCCGCGTGGCTGTCCGGGGAGTCGCCCGGCTCGAGCGCGGCGGCCAGCCCGCCCTGGGCCCAGAAGCTGGCGCTCTGGGAGAGCGGGGTGCGGGAGACGACGCAGACGCTGCCGCCCTGCTCGGCGGCGCGGAGCGCGGTCCACAGGCCGGCGGCGCCGCCGCCGACCACGGCGACGTCGAACTCGGTGCTTGGGGTTATCGCCCCTCAGCCTCTCGGCGGATCGAGTCCAGCTGCTCGCGCAGCCAGCCGGCGGCGCCTTCGCGTGCCCGCGCCTTCTCGTCCTCGACGCCGCCCTCTGCCGCCTCGGCGCGGCGTTCGGCCTCCTCGACCCGTTTCTCCGCCGCCTCCATCTGGGCTTCGATCTCGCCGAGTCGCTCCTCGGCGGCGGCGATCGCCCGCTCCTTCGCCTCGCGCTCGCGCTGCAGATCTTCCTCGTGGGCGAGGCGCAGTTTCTCCCGGGCCTGCTCGGCGCCCGCCCGCTCGCGCTCCAGGTCCGCCTCGAGCGCCTCGATCTCGGCCCGGGCGCGGCGCTCGGCAGTGCTGGCGACGTCCGCTGCCGCCCTCAGCCTGCGCTCGGCTTCCTCCACCTGCGCACTGAGGCTCTCGCCGCTGGGGCCACTGGTTTCAGAGCTCATGCAGGCTCAATCTAATACCGGGGTGCCGGCGACGTCGCGGTAGGCCTCGATCAGGCGCTCGGCCATTCGCGCTGCCGAGAGCGAGGCTGCCCTCGCCGTCCCGCTCACGCGGGGGTCGGGTGAATCCAGATGGGGTTGTGCCGCGGCGCCCCAGACGGCGGTGTCGAAGGGGGCGCAGAGGCAGCCCGGGACACCCCCCAGCGCGTAGGGGGCGATGCCGACCGGGGTCGAGAGGACCGGCACCTCGCAGGCCAGTGCCTCGATCGCGGCCATGCCGAAGCCCTCGTAGTCGGAGGTGACGAGGACGGCGTTGGCGGCATTGAGCCAGAGCGGCATCCGCTCCGGCTCGATCGAACCGCCGGTCAGCAGCTCGGCCCCGCAGGCGGCGGCTACCTCGGCGGCGCGATCGTGACGCTTCTCGGGCCGGGCCGGATTGGCCGGGAAGAAGAGGAGGCGGCCGTCGGGATCCAGGCCGAGCGCCTTGCGCGCCTGCAGTCGGGAGGTCGGGCCGAAGCGACTCAGGTCCGGCCCGCAGGGCAGGACCGCCGAACCGGGGACAGCGGGGAGGCCGGGGCGGCCATCCTCCTCTTCGTAGAGGGCCCGCGAGACCGCAGCGACGAGGTCGACGCGCCAGGCCAGGCGCCGCGAGAGCGGGCCGACGACCCCGTGGCGGACGTCGGTGCCGTGGAAGGTGACGATCAGCGGCTTCGCCCCGGCGAGCTGCGCGCACCAGCCCGCCAGTCCGTAGTGGGCATGGACGAGGTCGAAGCGCTCGCGGCGCAGCAGCGCCCGCAGGCGCCGGGTGGCGGGGATGTACTCGCGGCGGCCGGGAGGGAAGCTGAAGACGTCGACGTCGATCCCGCGGCGCCGTACCTCGTCGATCTGGTCGCGCACCCAGCGCCCGCGCTGCGGCGCCGAGTCGTCGGGCTCGAAGTTGGTGACGACCAGGACGCGCACCCGGGTCAGGGTATCCGCGGCAGCCGCCGCGGGGCGGATCGGCATTTGGACTCGATGACGTTGCGAACTTTTGGCATTCGGGTCTGGATCGGTGCGTCCCGCCTGCCGAGCATTGGCCTCCAACCGAGAGAGGAGGCTTCGATGGTCTACGCGTTGATGGGGTACCTGCATGCGGTGGTCGAGCGGCGACTGCGGCGCATCCGCACGCTGGCGGCGGGGGAGACCGGACAGGGGACGGTCGAGTACGTCGGCCTGATCCTGCTGGTCTCGCTGCTGATGGTGGGGATGGTCGCGGCGATGAAGGGGTTCAACGGCAAGCAGGGCACCGAGCTGGCGGACGTGATCGTCAACAAGATCAAGGAGGCGGTGGACAAGGTCGCCTTCAAATAGGGGTCGGGGCGGCCACTGGCCGCCCTTTCCCTGCCTACGACCTGGAAAGAGAGATGCGATGACGACTGCACAAGCCACAGCCGCACCGATTCCGTCCTCACTGCGACGTATGCTGTATGACAGCATGAAACATCGAACGCAGCTATATCTGGATGACGCCCAGCACCGCTGGCTTCGGCAGCGGGCCGGCAAGTCGGGCAGCATCGCCGCCGTGGTGCGGGAGCTGATCGACGCCGAGCGCGCCCGGCGGCCGGACCTGGCCGCGGATCCCCTGCTCCGCTACCTGGTGGACGAGGTCGCCGGGTCGGGGGCGGGAGGGCACCAGCGTCACCACGCTGGATCGCGACCTCTACGGCCAATGAGGTCGGTCTTCGTCGACACCAGCGCATTCGTCGCGCTTCGCAACTCGGCCGAGGCCGAGCACGAGCGGGCCCGGGCGACGCTCTCGGAGCTGCTCGCCGAGGGCGCCGCCCTCTTCACCTCCAACTACGTATTCGCCGAGACCTACACGGCGCTGATGGTCAGGGTCGGCCGCGGCGAGGCGATCGAGTGGGGGCGGCGCTTCCGGGCCAGCGGTGCGATCGAGCTGGTCCGTCTCGACGAGGACGTCGAGGCCAACGCCTGGGAGATCCTCGAGCTTCACGGCGACAAGCAGTGGAGCTACGTCGATGCCACCTCCTTCGCCCTGATCGAGCGCGACGGCGGCGGCGAGGCGTTTGCTCTCGATGCCCACTTCGGCCAGCGCGGCCTACGGGTCCATCCCGATCGTTGAGGGCGCTCGCGCACCGCCCGCCCGCGTGAAAGACTCGCGCGAATGCCAGCCTCTCGCAGCTACGACCGCGCCCCCGCCGACATCCGCCCGGTGACGATCGACCCCGGCTTCGTCGCCAGCGCCGACGGGTCGGCGCTGATCTCGATCGGGAAAACGCGGGTGATCTGCACCGCCTCGGTCAACGAAACGGTGCCGCGCTGGATGCAGGGACGCGGCAAGGGCTGGGTTACCGCCGAGTACGCGATGCTGCCGGCCTCGACCGGGGATCGCAAGCAGCGCGACATCTCCAAGGGCAAGCAGGACGGCCGCGGGGTGGAGATCCAGCGGCTGATCGGGCGTTCGCTGCGGGTCGTGGTCGACTTCAAGGCGATGGGCGAACGCAGCGTCTACGTCGACTGCGACGTGCTCGAAGCAGACGGCGGCACCCGCTGCGCGGCGATCACCGGTGGCTACGTGGCGCTGCGCCAGGCCTTCCAGAAACTGCTGGACAAGAAAGCGCTGGAGACGATGCCGCTGAACGGCTCGGTCGCGGCGGTCAGCGTCGGCATGGTCGGCGGCCGGGCGCTCTGCGACCTCGACTACATCGAGGACTCCAACGCCGAGGTCGATGCCAACGTCGTCATGACCGGCGACGGCGGTCTGGTCGAGGTGCAGGCGACGGCCGAGCGGACCCCGCTCTCCCGCGCCTCGCTGGATGAGCTGCTGGCGCTCGCGGAGGGTGGCATCGCCCGCCTGCGGGAGGTGCAGGAGCGGGTCGGTTGATCCTCGCGACCGGCAACCGTCACAAGCTGGCGGAGATGGAAGAACTGCTGCCGGCAGTCGAGTTGAAGCCGCTGCCGGCGGGGCTGGAGATGCCGCCCGAGGACGGCGACAGCTTCGAGGCCAACGCGCTGATCAAGGCGCGGGCCGCCCACGAGGCGACCGGGGAGGTGACGATCGCCGACGACTCCGGGATCGCGGCCGAGGATCTCGGCGGGGCGCCGGGGATCTACTCGGCTCGCTACGCGGGCGAGGGTGCCGGCGACGAGGTCAACCTCGACAAGCTGCTGCGCGAAGTCGATGCCGCCGGCGGCGAGCGCCGGGCCGCCTACGTCTGCGCGATCGCCCTGATCGACGAGTCGGGGGCCGAGCACGTCTTCGAAGCGCGCTGCGAGGGCCATCTGCTTGCCGAGCGGCGCGGCAGCGGCGGCTTCGGCTACGACCCGGCCTTCGTCCCCGACGACACCGGGCCCGAGGACGAGCGCACCTACGCCGAGTTGAGCGCCGCCGAGAAGAACGCGATCAGCCATCGCGGCCGGGCGACGCGAAAGCTCGCGGCCCATCTCGGCCCGGCAGTCAGCGGTCTTCCGTGATCACGACCAAACGTGGAGCGGCCGGGCTCTCGATCGCCTCCAACGCGTTCCTGATCGCGATCAAGCTGGCGGCCGGTGCGATCACCGGCTCGATCGCGATCATCACCGAGGCGGTCCACTCGACGATCGACCTGGTCGCCTCGGTCATCGCCTACTTCTCGGTCCGCAAAGCCGACGAGCCGGCCGATGCCGAGCATCCCTACGGCCACGAGAAGGTCGAAAACCTGTCGGCGGCGATCGAGGGAATGCTGATCCTGGTCGGCGCCGGAGTGATCGTCTACGAGGCGACTCACCAGCTGGTCGCCGGCGCCGAGGTGGACCGGCTCGGCATCGGCATCGCCGTGATGGCGTTCTCGGTGCTGGCGAACCTCGGCGTCTCCTCGGTCCTCACCCGCCAGGCGAAGACCCACGAATCGCAGGCCCTCGAGGGCGATGCCGCGCACCTTCGCACCGATGCGATGACCTCGGCCGGGGTCCTGTTCGGACTCGCCCTGGTTCAGGTCACCGGCGATGCCGTCATTCGACCCGATCACGGCGCTGGTGGTCGCGATCGCGATCGTCTGGGCCGGGTTCAGGATCCTCAGACGATCCTCCGCCGTTCTCATCGACGAGGTGCTTCCGGCCGGCGAGATGGACCGGATCGAGGTCGGCGATCGCCGCTGCCCGCACGCCCGAGGTGGCCGGGTACCACAAGCTCCGCGCTCGCCGTGCGGGCAGCCGTCGCCACATCGACTTCCACGTCCAGTACCGCTCTGGGACCAGCCTCGAGCGCGCCCATGAACTGGCCCACCAGATGCGCGCCTCGATCGAGGCCGAGATCCCCCAGGCCGAGGTGCTGATCCACGCCGAGCCGGAGACCTCGTTTCGCGAGCCCGACGACAGCGACTCGGGGCCCTACAGATCTGGGTAGGAGGAGGGATGCTGTGGCCCTCGGGCGGTGTGGAGGGTCGGGTGTCCTCCTACCTTCGCTGGGCTATTCGCCAGGAGAGATGGGGAGCAGTCCTAGAGCGAGCGCCGGTGCGAATAGCTAACGCCGCTCGTACGGAGGACACCCGACCCTCCCGACCAGGGTCCGAGATCACAGCAGCTCACGGGAAGGTCCGTCGCGGTTCCGTTCCTCGGCTTCGCTTCTTCAGCTGAATCGACTCGGCGGCCGGAGTGGGAGGGGGCGGGGTGCCCTCGTACGAGCGGCGCTAGCTATTCGCACGGGAGCGCAATCGTCGGACGGCCGCTCTTCTCTCCAGGCGAATAGCCCAGCGAAGGTAGAGGGCACCCCGCCCCCTCCACGACCGCTCAGGGAGGAGGCAGCAGATTGACTGCCGCGGCTCCGCCAACGGCAATCAAAGTGATGGCGTAACCCGTGTAGCCGCTGAATGCAAACAGCACCGCGGCGATCGCGCAGACCGCGATGACGATGATCCATGAGGCTCGGGCGAGGGACACGGTCGGTATTTTCACTCACATGGCCGACGCTGCCGCCACAGAGGTCGCCCCGGGCGACGCCGCGGAGGCCGCACTGGCCTTCCTGACCGAGATGTCCCCGGACCTGCGGGGAGCGGCGATCCTCGACTCCGCCGGCGCCGTGCTCGCCGCCGCCGAGGACGCCGAGCGCTGGAGAGAGGGCGCGGCGGCGCTGTTGGAGGCCGCCGACCAGGCCGGCGGCGAGCCGGCCGAGCAGGTCCACGTAGCCACCGAGCAGGGGGAGGTCTTCGCCCTGCGCCATGCGGGTCTCGTCGCCGTCGCCGTGACCGAGCGCTTCGCCCTCGCCTCCCTGACCTTCTTCGACCTGCGCGCCACCCTGCGCGACCTTGCCAGCTCGGCCGGGCAGAGCTGATGGCGCCGAAGCCACACCGGGTGCTGCTCGACCGGGTCTCCGGCTACGCCGACGAGGCCGCTGCCTACATGCGCCGCCGCCGCGTCTCCCGCCGCCCCTTCGCCCGTCTCTACTACCCGAACGGGCGCAGTGGCGACCACGCCGACGACTCCGCTGCCGGCGCCGAGCTGTTCGTCGCCGCCGGTCGCCTGATCGAGGTCGCGGGAAAGCGGCAGAAGACGTGAGCGGGCTGCTCGACCCCGCGATCGCCGAGCGGGTGCTGGCGCGGGCGCTGGCCAACGGCGGTCGCTTCGCCGAGGTCTTCGCCGAACGCCGGCGCGGGCTCTCGATGTCGATCGACGAGTCGCGGATCGAGGCGGTCCAGTCCGGAGCCGAGGAGGGGGCCGGAGTGCGGGTGGTCGACGGCGGCACCACCTACTTCGCTCACGTCGACGGGCTCGACCCCGCCGACCTCGAGCGCGCTGCCGACGAGGCCGCCGCCGCTCTGCGGGGGCAGCGCCGCGAGGCGCGACCGTTGCAGGCGGTGGCCCCGGCGCCGCTCTCGATCGAGCGCCGCCCAGAAGACGTCCCGGCCGAGCGCAAGGCGGCGCTGCTGCGCGAGCTCGACGAGCGCGCCCGCGGCCAGGGTGCCGAGATCGCCCAGTTCACGTCCTCCTACGCGGAGGCGCGGCGCGAGGTCGCCATCGCCAACTCCGAGGGCCTGCTGACCGGCGACGATCGCACCCGCACCCGGATCGGTGCCCAGGCGGTCGCCCGGCGTGGCGACGCGGTCGAGACCGGGGCCGAGACGCTCGGCGCCCACCGCGGCTTCGAGCTGCTCGAAGACGATCCCGGCCTGGTCGCCGAGCAGGCCGCCGGCAAGGCGCTGACCCTGCTCGATGCCCGCCCGGCGCCGTCGGGCTCGATGCCGGTGGTGGTCGGTGGCGGTTTCGGCGGCGTCCTCTTCCACGAGATGACCGGCCACGGCCTCGAGGCCGACCACGTCCAGAAGGGCGCCAGCGTCTACGCCGGCAAGCTCGGCGAGCAGGTCGCCCAGCCCCTGCTCAACGCCTATGACGACGGCCGCCTGCCGCACGAGTGGGGCAGCGACGCGATCGACGACGAGGGGGCGCCGACCCAGAAGACGCAGGTGATCGAGGGAGGCCGCCTCACCGCCTACCTCTACGACCGGCTCACGGCCGAGCGCGACGGCGTCGCCTCGACCGGGAACGGCCGCCGCGAGAGCTTCCGCCACCTGCCGATACCGCGCATGACCAACACCTACATCGCCCCCGGCGAGGCCACCCCGGAGGCGATGATCGCCGAGGTCGAGAAGGGCTTCTACGCCGTCTCCTTCGCCGGCGGGCAGGTCGATCCGGCGACCGGCGACTTCGTCTTCGGGGTCTCCGAGGGCTACCTGATCGAGGGCGGCAAGGTGACCCGTCCCTGCCGCGGCGCGACTCTGATCGGCAACTGCCTGGAGGCGCTGATGGCGATCGACGCGGTCGGCGACGACTTCTTCATGAAGACCGGGATCTGCGGCAAGGGCGGGCAGAAAGCCCCGGTCGGGACCGGTCAGGGACACGTCCGGGTGGGGGCGATGACGGTCGGGGGGACCGAGCTTTGAGCGAGCTGAGCGCGGTCGCGGGGCGCGCGGTCGAGGCGGCGCTGGGCGCCGGTGCCCGGGAGGCCGAGGCCTACGCGTCCCGCGACAGCGGCCGCGAGGTGCGGGTCCACGGCGGTGAGGTGGAGAGCCTGACCGCGGCGACCCAGAGCGGTATCGGGGTCCGCGCCTGGATCGGCGGTCGGGTCGGCTATGCCTACGGCACCGATCTCAGCGAGGTCGGCGTCAGCGCGATCGCGGCCCGTGCCGCCGAGGCGGCGGCGGTCGCCGACGAGGACGAGTTCGCGGCGCCGCCGCAGCCGGCCCCGATCGAGGCCCTGCCGGGGCTGAGTGATCCCTCGGTTTCCACCTGGACCACCGCTGAGGCAGCCGAGCTGGCGCTGACGGTGGAGCGGACCGCGCTGGCGGCGGACCCGCGCGTCGTCGGCGTCGAGACGGTCGTCTACGCCGATGCCGCCGAGCGGGTGGCCATCTCCTCCTCGGCCGGCGTTGCCGGCGAGTACGAGTCTTCCGATTGCTTCGCCTACCTGCAGGCCCTGGCCGCAGGCGACGGAGGCCGCGAGACCGGCCTCGGCTTCGGCCTCGCCCGCGGCCCCGACGGTCTCGACCCGGAGGCGATCGGGGCCGAGGGGGCCGAGCGCGCCACCGCGATGATCGGCGCTTCCAAGCCCACCTCCCGCTCCTGTCCGGTCGTCCTCGACCCGACCGTGGCGGCCAGCTTCGCCGGGCTGATCGGCGGTGCCCTGGCCGCCGCCGCCGTGCAGCGCGGGCGCTCTCCGTTCGTCGGCCGCCTCGGCGAGCAGCTGGCCAGCGAGGCGCTGGTGCTGCACGACGACGGCCGGGACCCCGGTGGCTCCGGCTCGGCCCCCTTCGACGGCGAGGGATCGCCGCGGCGGCGCACGGCCCTGATCGAGGGCGGCCGCCTGCGCGCCTTCCTCTACGACACCTACACGGCCAACCGCGAGGGTGGCTCCTCCACCGGCAACGCCGCCCGCCACGGCTACCGCTCGCAGCCATCGGTCTCCGCTTCGAACCTGATCGTCGCCGCCGGCTCGCTCTCCTTCGCGGAGCTGCTCGCCGAGGCGGGAGATGGGGTCTTCGTCACCGACGTCGCCGGCCTGCACTCCGGGGTCAACCCGGTCACCGGTGTCTTCTCCGTCGGCGCTTCGGGCCGGGCGATCCGCGCCGGCGAGCTGGCTGAGCCGCTGCGCGAGTTCACGATCGCGAGCGATCTGGTCTCGATGCTGGGCGCCGTCCAGGCCACCGGCACGGCGCCTCGTTGGGTCCCTTTCGGGGGCTCCGTCAACACCCCGCCGCTGCTGATCGGCGCCATGGCCGTCAGCGGTTCGTAGCGCTTACGCCGAGCCCGCTGTTAGATTGGCGCCCGTCTTCAACCCCCGAGGAGGATTTCCGACGTGACCAAGGCTGAATTTCTGGATCAACTGGCTGGCGACGACCGGCTTGGCAGCAAGAAGGCTGCCAGCGACGCCGTCGACGCTGTGCTCGAGGCGATCACCGACGCGCTGAGCTCCGGCGGCGAGGTGAGCTTCACCGGCTTCGGCAAATTCCACGTCGCCGAGCGTGGCCCCCGCCAGGGCGTAAACCCACGCACCGGCGAGCGCATCACCATTCCTGGCGGCAAGGTGCCCCGGTTCTCCGCCGGCTCGGCCCTGAAGACCAAGGTCAAGGGCGGCTGATTCCCTGACGCTGTTCGCCGATCGGCTTGCGGCGCTCGTAGACGAGCGCCGCAGCCAGATCTGCCTCGGTCTCGACCCCGATCCGGCCAAGCTGGCCCGGGAGGGGGAGGCTGCCCCCGGGCCCGGGGCGCTGGCGGCCGAGCTGGCCGCTGCCGCGGTGGTCACCCACTGCCGCTCCCTGATCGAACGTGCCGGGCCCGCCTGTGTGGCGGTCAAGCCCCAGCTCGCCTGCTTCGAGCGCCTCGGCGCTCCCGGCTGGGCGGCGCTCGCCACTGTCTGTGCCACTGCCCGCGAAGCCGGCCTGCTGACGATCGCCGATGGCAAGCGCGGTGACGTCCCGGTTACCGCTGCCGCTTACGCCCAGTCCCTGGTCGGCGAGACGCCGACGCCGTGGGGCCTCGTCCCCGGCCTCGGGGCCGATGCCTTCACCGCCAACCCGCTGCTCGGCCTCGACGCCCTGGAGCCGCTGGTAGCCGCTGCCGAGGCCACCGACGCCGGCATCTTCGCCCTGGTCCGCACCAGCAACCCGGGGGCCAGGGACGTCCAGGACCTGCCGGCCCCCCACCAGCCGCTGCACGAGCGCCTGGCGCGGCTGGTCGACGGCCTCTCCGGGCGGCTGCTGGGGGAGAACGGCCTCAGCGCCGTCGGCGCCGTCGTCGGCGCCACCGAGCCCCTGCACATCGCGCGCCTGCGGGAGCTGATGCCACGCACGATCTTCCTCATCCCCGGCGTCGGCGCCCAGGGGGGCAAGCCGGAGCTGCTCGGTGCCGCATTCGCGGCCGGACGAGCATCGGCCCTGGTGGCTGTCTCGCGTGGGATTGCCGCCGACCCAGACCCGGCAGCGGCCGCGGAGCGCCTGCGGGCCGCGGTCTGGGACATTTCCAGCGCCTGAGAACGCCCGCTGCGGCCATTACGATCACCGGCTCCAGAATCGAACTTCACTCAGTCCATGGAAAAACGCACCAGCGCCTTCGCCCGGTTCTTTGCCGCACTCGCTCTGGTGGGCGCGGTTCTGGTCGTCATCGTGGTCATCGCCGGCTCGCTCGGGGATTCCGATTCCTCGACCAAGTCGCGGAACGGCAACGGCGGTCAGTCGCACAGGAGCAACCCGAAGACGACCGCGAAGACCTATGTCGTCAAGGGCGGCGACACGCTGGTCTCGATCTCCCACCGGACCGGGATTCCGGTCGGCCACATCCTCGCGCTGAACCCCGAAGTCGACCCGCAGATCCTGATCGCCGGCCAGACGCTGAAACTGCGATGAGCCGGTGCCGCCTCGGCGTCGCGCTGCTGGCGGCGCTGCTGGCGGTGCTCTGTCCCGCCGCCGGCGTGGCGGCGGCGAAGCCGCAGCCCCAGGCTCGTGCCTGGACCGTGGTCGATGCCCGCACCGGTGCGGTTCTCGCCTCCCACGCCGCCGCCAGGCAGTTGCCGATCGCCAGCACCACCAAGCTGATGACCGCCTACGTGGCGATGCAGGAGCTGCCGCTGAACCGGGTGGTGCGGGCGGCGCCCTACGACGCGATCTACGGCGAGTCGCTGCTGGAACTGCGCCCCGGTCAGCGAGTCAGCGTGCGCGACCTGCTCTACGGGCTGATCCTGCGCAGCGGCAACGACGCCGCCTATGACCTGGCGCTCGCCGCCGCCGGCTCGCAGGCCGCCTTCGTCGCCGAGATGAATCGCCGGGCCGCCGCCCTCGGCCTCGCCGACACCCACTACGCCAATCCGATCGGCCTCGACCAGCGCGGCAACTACTCCAGCGCCCGCGACCTGGCGGCGCTGAGCCGGCGCCTGATGCGCCTTCCCGCCTTCGCCAAGATCGCCGACGCGCGCAGTGCCACCCTGCGCAGCTTGCGCCCACCGCGGCGAATCTCGACCATCAACGAACTGCTGCTGATGGCTCCCTGGGCCACCGGGGTCAAGACCGGCCACACCTTCGATGCCGGCTACGTCCTCGTCGGCTCCGGCCGCCGCAAGGGGGTGGACCTGATCTCGGTCGCGATCGGGGCGCCGACCGACGAAGCCCGCTACGGCGACAACCTCGAACTGCTCGAATACGGCTTCTCGCAGTACCGCCGGCGGATGCCGATCCGGGCCGGCCAGGACCTCGCCGATCCCGCGATCCGCTACTCGGGTGGAGCGCTGCCGCTGCGGGCCGCCCGCGGTGTCGCCGTCGGCCTGCGCCGGGGTCAGCGGCTCGACGTCGATGTCCGCGCGCCGGATGAGGTCGAGGGGCCCGTCCCTCGCGGTGCCGTGCTCGGCCGGGCGACGGTCCTCGTCGATGGCCGTCCGGCGGCGACGGTGGCCCTGCGTGCCGGCCGGGCGATCCCCGAGGCCAGCGCCTTCGACCGCGCTCGCGCCTTTCTCGCAGACAACTGGATTTCTATTTCTCTTGCGGTGTTCGTGATACTGATTGGCGGGGTACTGCTCTACCGCCGTCTGGCCCATCGCAACGACTGGGGGAGCGAATCCAGGTGAACCCGCCGTGATTCTCACCGTGACTCTCAATGCCGCGATCGACCGTACGGTCGCGGTGCCGAACTTCCGCCTCGGGCGCCGGCACCGCGCGGTCGAGAGCCGCACCGTCGCCGGCGGCAAGGGAATCAACGTCGCCCGCGCCCTCAGCCTGCTCGGCCGCCCCGTGATCGCCGCCGGCTTCGTCGGCGGGCCGACCGGGACGCGGGTGCTGGAAGGCCTGCGCGAAGAGTCGGTCCTGACCGATTTCACCCGGATCGCGGCGGAGACGCGGATCAACCTCGCCGTGATCGACCCCACCTCCGGCGATCAGACCGAGATCAACGAGCGCGGGCCCGCGGTCAGCCCGGAGGAGGTCAAGAAGCTCTTCGAACGGATCGGCTACCTGGCCAGCGGCGCCAAGATCTGCGTGCTGGCCGGCTCGCTGCCTCCCGGCGCCGGCGACGACCTCTACGCCCGCCTGATCGCCGACCTCGGCCGTCGCGGCGTCGCCGTGGTCCTCGACGCCGAGGGCGAGGCGATGCTGGCCGGGGTCCGGGCCGGCGCCTCGATGGTCACCCCCAACGAGCGCGAGGCGGAGGAGCTGGTCGGCCAGGAGTTCGCCGACCCCGGCGACCTCGCCCAGGGACTGAACGAGCTGGTTCGCCTCGGCGCCGCCGAGGCGGCGATCACCCGGCCGGAAGGCTGCGTGGCGGCGGTCGGAGAGGGCGCCGAGCGGCGTCTGCTGGAGATCCATACCGAGCCGCTCGAGCCGGTCTCCACGGTCGGGTCCGGGGACGCTTTCCTGGCCGGTTACGTCGCCGGCCGCTACGACGGCCGCTCGCCGGAGGAGTGCCTCGCCTACGGCGTCGCCTGCGGGGCGGAGTCGACCCAGCACTTCGGCGCCGGCACCGTCGATCGCAATCAGGTCGAGCGGCTGCTCGGCGAGGTCGCCGTGCACGATTTGGAGGTCCCGGCAGAAGTGTAGGCTGGCTGTTCAACGCCAGCCCTGGAGGAATCACTTGGAAATCGAAATCGGCCGTGGCAAGAAAGGGCGGCGCGCATACGGGTTTGACGATGTCGCGATCGTCCCCTCGCGCCGCACCCGCGACCCCGACGACATCGACATCAGCTGGACCCTCGGTCCGTATCGCTTCGAACTGCCGCTGGTTGCATCGGCGATGGACGGAGTGGTCAGCCCCGACACCGCCGTCCTCGTCAACGAGCTCGGCGGGCTCGGTGTGCTCAACCTGGAGGGGATCTGGGCCCGTTTCGAGGACGCCGAGGAGCGGCTGGAGCAGATCGCCTCCGCCTCCAAGCACGTGGCGACGAAACTGATGCAGGAGATCTACACCGAGCCGGTCAAGTCGGAGCTGATCGGCAAGCGCGTCGCCGAAATCAAGGCCCGCGGCGCCGTTGCCTGCGCCTCGCTGACTCCGCAGAAGGTGCGCGAGCACTACGAGGTGGCGGTCGAGGCCGGTCTCGACATCCTGGTCATCCAGGGCACGGTGATCTCCGCCGAACACGTCTCGACCACGGTCGAGCCGCTGAACCTGAAGGAGTTCATCGCCGAGGTGCCGGTGCCGACCGTGGTCGGCGGCTGCGCCTCCTACTCGACCGGCCTGCACCTGATGCGGACCGGCGCCGTCGGCGTCCTCGTCGGCGTCGGGCCCGGCGCCGCCTGCACCACCCGCGGCGTGCTCGGCATCGGCGTGCCGCAGGCGACCGCGATCGCCGACGTCGCGGCGGCTCGCTCCCAGCACATGCTGGAGACCGGCGAGTACGTCAACGTGATCGCCGACGGCGGTATGCGCACCGGCGGCGACATCTCCAAGGCGATCGCCTGCGGTGCCGACTCGGTCATGGTCGGCTCGCCCTTGGCTCGCGCCAAGGAGGCCCCCGGCCGCGGCTTCCACTGGGGGATGGCGACCTTCCACTCCTCGCTGCCCCGCGGCACCCGGGTCTCGACCCGGCAGGACGGGACGATGGAGGAGATCCTGCTCGGCCCGGCCCAGGAGAACGACGGCACCTTCAACCTGATGGGGGCGCTGAAAACCTCGATGGCCACCTGTGGCTACGAGGACATCCGCTCCTTCCAGCGGGCTGAGGTGATGGTCGCGCCGGCGCTGATGAGCGAGGGCAAGAAGCTGCAGAACGAGCAGTCGGTGGGGATGGGGTCGAATGGACGGGCTGCCGTTTCGGCGGGGGTCGCGGTATCGGATGACTGAGGGCTCAAGCGCGCCCGGGCCGGCGGGTCCTGTCACTGCAGGGGACCCCCCACCCCTTCCGGTAGCTAAAGCTTCCTCAGGGGTGGGCCCCCCTACAGTGCCACCCGCCGGCAGGAGCGCGGTTGAGGAGGTGCTGGTCCTTGATTTCGGCGGCCAGTACTCGCAGCTGATTGCGAGGCGGATTCGCGAATGCGGCGTTTTTGCCGAGTTGCTCCCGGCGACTGCTTCGGTGGAGGCGATTCGGGAGCGGAAGCCGAAGGCTTTGATCCTCTCCGGCGGGCCTGCCTCCGTCTACGAGGAGGGGGCTCCCAAGTTCCCGACCCAGCTGCTCGATCTCGAGATTCCGATGCTGGGCATCTGTTACGGGATGCAGGCGATGGTGCTGGCGCTCGGGGGGCGGGTCGAGACTGCCGAGTCGGGGGAGTTCGGTCGCACCGACCTGGTCCTGCGCGACGGCGGCGGCCGCCTGCTGGGCGGGCTGCCCGAGGAGCAGAGCTGCTGGATGAGCCACCGCGACGCCGTCTTCGAGGCGCCCGAAGGGTTCGTGGCGCTCGCCTCCAGCCCGAGCTCGCCGGTCGCCGCCTGCGAGATGCCCGATCGCGGCCTCTACGGGATCCAGTTCCACCCCGAGGTCGTCCACACCCCCTACGGAACCAAGATCCTGACCCGCTTCCTGCGCGACGTCGCCGGCTGCGAGCAGCAGTGGTCGCCGCAGTCGGTGATCGCCGAGCAGGTCGAGAAGATCCAGGCCCAGGTCGGCGAGGGCCGGGTCATCTGCGGCCTCTCCGGCGGCGTCGACTCCTCGGTCGCGGCGCTGCTGGTCCACAAGGCGGTCGGGGAGAGGCTGACCTGTGTCTTCGTCGACCACGGGCTGATGCGGCTGAACGAGGCCGAGCAGGTGGTCGAGGCATTCCGCCAGTTCGGGATCCCGCTGATCCACGTCGACGCCGAAGAGCGCTTCCTCGCCAAATTGGCCGGGCAGGACGACCCCGAGCGCAAGCGCAAGATCATCGGCGAGGAGTTCATCCGCGTCTTCGAGGAGGAGGCGAGCAAGCTCGAGGACGTCGGCTTCCTCGTCCAGGGCACGCTCTACTCCGACGTGATCGAGTCCGGCGGCTCCGACCACGCGGCGACGATCAAGTCCCACCACAACGTCGGCGGCCTCCCCGACGAGTTCGACTTCGACCTGGTCGAGCCGCTGCGGATGCTGTTCAAGGACGAGGTCCGCGCCGTCGGCGCCGAGCTCGGGATGCCGGAGCGGATGGTCTGGCGCCAGCCCTTCCCGGGGCCGGGGCTGGGGATCCGCATCGTCGGTGGCGAGGTCAACAAAGAGCGGCTGGACATCCTCCGCAGCGCCGACGCGATCCTGCAGGAGGAGATCCGCGCGGCCGAGCTCTACCGTCAGCTCTGGCAGTCGTTCTGTGTCCTTCCGGTCGTCCGCTCGGTCGGCGTCCAGGGGGACGGCCGCACCTACGCCTACCCGATCGTGATCCGCGCCGTCACCTCCGACGACGCGATGACCGCCGACTGGGCGCGGCTGCCCTACGACCTGCTGGAGCGCGTCTCCAACCGGATCATCAACGAGATCCCCGACGTCAACCGCGTCGCCCTCGACATCTCCTCGAAGCCCCCCGCGACGATCGAGTGGGAGTGAGTCCCCGGCCTCAGTGGTGGCCGATCAGCGTGATCGCGTAGATCCCGGCGAATCCCGCCAGGGTGAGCAGCACCCGCAGCCAGGACCGCCCGTCGTCGTCCCCGTGCTCGTGGGCGTGAGCGGTGGGGAGGAGGTCGGTGGCGCCCATGTAGAGGAAGAAGCCGGCGTAGAAGGCGAGGAAGTAGCCGAGGGTGAGCTCGGAGACCGTGATCAGGGAGCCGACGACCGCTCCGGCCAGGGGCGCGAACGCGTCGATCCGCAGCCACCGCATCGCCCGCCGCCGGTCGCCGGACTGGCTGAGGACGAAGCTGACCGTGTTGAGCCCGTCGGCGAAGCCGTGGCTGACCACCGCCAGGAGGACCAGCAGGCCCGTCTCGACGCTGACGCTGAAGGCGAGGCCGATCCCGAGCCCGTCGGTGAAGGAGTGCAGGGAGAGCCCCAGCGCGCCGAGCGCGCCGACTTTGCCGTGGGACCGGGCCTCCTCCGGGTCGTCTCGGTGGTGCAGCACCAGCACGCGCTCCATCAGGAAGAAGGCGATGAAGCCGAGGGCCACCAGCGCTCCCACGTCGCTCCCGTCGCCGACGGCCTCGATCGCCTCGGGCAGGACGTCCAGCAGCGCGACGGCGACGACGATGCCGCCGCTCAGCGCGATCACGGTCGGCAGGGTGTGCGCCAGCCGCAGGGCGATCGCGCCGCCGGCGAAGATCGAGAGGACCGCGAGGCCCGCCAGCGGGATGGCCAGCTCAGGCATCGTCTGCCTTGCAGTCGGGGCAGGTTCCGCGGAGAACGACGTCATGGCTGGCGAGGGCAAAGCCGGAGCGCCCGCCGACCGCCTCGATCGCCTCCTCCAGCTGCTCGCTGGTGAAGGGGGAGAGCCGGCCGCAGCGCTGGCAGACGAGGTGATGGTGGTGCGCGGCCGGGTCCACGCGCTCGTAGCCGGCGGCGTCGCCGCCGATCTCGACGCGCTGGATCAGCTGCAGCTTCTCCAGCTGGTCCAGGGTGCGGTAGACGCTGGCGCGGCCGACCGACTCGATGCGGTTGTCGATCTCCAGGGCGGTCAGCGCGCACTCGGCGCCGGCGAGCAGGTCGACCACCTGCCGGCGGGCGCTGCCACTGCGGTATCCCGCTTGGTCGAGTCGCTCGGATGCGTGGGCGGACCAGTTCAAGGCCCGGCACGCTATCAGGGAATGAGAATCATTCTCAGCTACGTCCTGCTCAGCTGTACGCGTCCCATTTTTGAAGATCAGGGAGGGGATCGAAGGGACTGCCGCCCTCATACCAGCCGGGCGGGCCCCAGATCTCGAAATGGAGGTGGCAGGCGCTGGCGTCGCCGGTGTCGCCGACGATGCCGATCGGCTGGCCGGTGCGGACGGTGTCGCCGGCCCGCAGCGGTGAGGGTTCGGCCAGGTGCGCGTACATGAAGTCGTTGGCGGTGCCCTTGCCGTCGATGACGACGTAGTTGCCGGCGTTGGCCTCGTACTCGGAGTACTGGACGATGCCGCCGCGGGCGGCGACGAGCGGCACGCCGCAGTCGGCCATCACGTCCTGGCCCTGATGGGTGTGGCCGGAGCGGCCGGCGCCGAAGCCGCTGCCGCCGCTGCCGAAGTCGTGCGCGCCGAGGATCGGGAAGGCGTAGCCGTATAGGGCGAAGCCGGCGGTGACCGCCGCTGACGCCGTCGCCCGGCGGGCCGCGGTGGTGCTGCCCTGCGGCACGACCTGGAAGCTGTAGCGGCCGTTGCGGGCGGGGCGGCCTTCGGCGGTGGTCCCGTCCCAGCGCACGGAGATCGGGGCTTCCGGCGCGACGTCGTTGCGGAAGAAGCTGCGGACGATCCCGCCGGCCGCGTCGACCACGTTCACCTGCAGGTCGTTCTGGGCCTGCGTGCTGCCGATCGAGAAGCCGAAGCGCGGGTAGCGGTAGCCGAAGAAGAAGCTCTTGCGCGGCGTCGCCTGGGCGGTGAGGAGGGTCACCGCCCCCGAGCTGGGCGCCGGGTCGACGGCGCCGGTCGGGCTCCCCTTTGGCGTTGGGGCCGCACCGGGAGTGCCGGCGCCGCCGGTGGTGACCGCCGCCAGGGCCGTGCTGCCGCCGACGCTCAGCAGCGCCACAATGGCAACTATGGAGATCCTTCCCGCCAGGCTACGCCCGGCGACCTTGTCGTTGCGCACCGCCAACCCTCTCTTTCGATCGCCTACGGAGTTAGCTGTCGGGCTCGCGCTGAAAGAGATGCGCTACGGACCGATTCGTCCGATTCGCCCCCGAGACCTGCTTCGGTCTCTGCGGTTCCTCCGCTCCCATTCGGATGTCCGAACGGGATTCGGCATTGCTGGCGCGGCAGTATAGACCGCGGGATGGCTATGATCCTCCGGCCGCGTCGGCGAGTCCGCGCGGCTTTTTGACGATGAAGACCACGATGAAGACCTACGTAGCCAAGCCCAGCGACCGCCAGCGAGACTGGTACGTCGTCGATGCCGAGGGTCAGACCTTGGGTCGTCTGGCGACCCAGATCGCCGACGCCCTGCGCGGCAAGCGCAAGCCGGAGTACACGCCGCACATCGATACCGGCGATTTCATCGTCGTCGTCAACGCGGAGAAGATCCGCGTCACCGGCAACAAGCTGGAGCAGAAGGTCTACTGGCGCCACAGCGGCTACCCGGGCGGGATCAAGTCGCGGACGCTGGCCGAGATGCTCGATCAGCGCCCGGAGGAAGTCATCCGCAAGGCCGTCAAGGGCATGCTGCCGCGCAACCGCCTCGCCCGCCAGCAGCTGACCAAGCTGAAGGTCTACGCCGGCCCCGACCACCCGCATGCGGCGCAGATGCCCAAACCGATGGAGACGAACTGATGGCAGACGACGAGAAGACTCCGGACGAGACGACCGAGGGGCAGGACGGACAGCCCACGGGTCCTGTCGCGGAGGAGACCTCCTCGTCCTCGCAAGCTGCGGGCGAGGAGGCCACCTCCACGCCACCCGTGGGAGATGCGCCCGACGCTCAGGCGGAGCCGGCCGAGCCCGAGGCGTCTGCCGAGGAGCAGGCGTCTGAGGAGCCGGAGTCCGAGACCGCTGAGGAGCCCGTAGCCGACGAGGCGCCCGAGACCCCCGTCGAGGAGGCCGCTGAGGAGACTCCTGCTGAGGAGCCCGTGGCTGAGGAGGCTCCCGTCGAGGAGCCGAAGGCCGAGAAGAAGAAGGACGTCATTCCCGGCGCCGATCTGGAGCCGATCGCGGTCGAGCCCGAGGCCAAGCTGAGCGCCGAGGAGCAGGCTCGCCTCGAAGCCGAGGAAGAGGAGAAAGCGCGCCGTGAGGCGGCGCTGGCCGGAGTCGACGAGCCCGAGGCAGAGGCCGCCAGCCGTGCCCCCGCAAAGATGGAGAGCGACGCTCGCTTCCTCGCCACCGGCAAACGCAAGTGCTCGATTGCCCGCGTCACCCTGCTTCCGGGCGACGGCAAGGTCGAAATCAACAAGCGCAGCCTCGACGAGTTCTTCCCCCGCCCCCTGCACCAGACGATGGCGGTCCAGCCGCTGACCGTCTCCGGCTACGAGGGCAACGTCGACGTCCGCGTCCGCGTCCACGGTGGTGGCATCAGCGGCCAGGCCGGCGCTGTCCGCCACGGCATCGCCCGGGCACTGACCGAGATCGACCCCGAGCTGCGCGGCGAGCTCAAGCGCCGCGGCTTCCTGACCCGCGATGCGCGCGTCAAGGAGCGTCGCAAGGCGGGGCTCAAGAAGGCTCGTAAGAAGCCTCAGTTCAGCAAGCGCTGACGGGGGCTTGGTGAGCGCCGAGCGCAAGCTCTTCGGAACCGATGGGGTCCGAGGAGAGGCTGGGACGTTCCTCGGTGTGGAGTTGGCGACGGCCCTCGGCAGGGCCACGACCGCCTCGCTGGAGGCGGAGCGCCCGCAGGTCCTGATCGTCCGCGACACCCGCGAGTCGGGTCCGATGCTGGAGGCGGCGCTGGCCGCCGGCGTGGCCGCGGCCGGCGGCGACGCCCTGCTCGGCGGCGTGCTGCCGACCCCCGCCGCGGCGATCCTGGTCAAGCGGCTGGGGCTCGACCTCGCCGCGGTTGTCTCCGCCTCCCATAACCCCTACCGGGACAACGGCATCAAGTTCTTCTCCGGTCAGGGGACGAAGCTCGGCGACGAGCTCGAGGCCCGGATCGAGTCGTTGCTCGACGAAGCGCCCGCTGCGACGGAGGTCGGGCGCGTGCGCGAGCTCAACGGCGGCCTCGACGACTACCTGCGCGAGCTCGAGGCCGCTTTCCCGCTCGACCTCTCCGGTCGCCGCGTCGTCCTCGACTGCGCCAACGGCGCCGCCCACCGGGCCGCGCCGGCGATCTTCGAGCGCCTCGGCGCCGAGATCGAGGTGATCGGCGCCGAGCCCGACGGGCGCAACATCAACGCCGGCTGTGGCTCCACCCACCTCGAACCGCTGTCCGAACGGGTCTCCGGCTCCGACGCCGAAATCGGCTTCGCCTTCGACGGCGACGCCGACCGCATGCTGGCTGTCGACGCCAACGGCCGTGTCCATGACGGCGACGAGCTGATCGCCCTGGCCGCCCGTGGCCTGGCGGGCCGTGGCGAGCTCGAGGGTGGAGTCGTCGTCACCGTGATGACCAACTACGGCTTCCACCGGGCGATGGAGGCGGCCGGGATCGAGGTCGCGGTCACCCAGGTCGGTGACCGCTACGTGCTCGACGAGATGCAGCGTCGCGGTTGGACGCTGGGCGGCGAGCAGTCGGGCCACATCATCGCCTCGGACTTCGTCGCCACCGGCGACGGCATCGCCGCGGCGCTGATGACGATGCGCGAGCTGGCCGGTGCCTCGCTTGCGGACGCCGTGCCGATGGAGAAGCTGCCGCAGACGCTGGTCAACGTCGAGGTCTCCGATCGCGAGGCGATTACCGGTGCCGCCGCGGTCTGGGAGGCGGTGGAGCGCGAGGGCGAGAGCCTCGAGGGTCGCGGCCGGGTGCTGCTGCGACCGTCCGGCACCGAGCCTCTGGTGCGGGTGATGGTCGAGGCGCCAAGCGCTGAGGAGGCCGACGCGGTCTGCAAGCGCCTCGTCGGCATCGTCCGCCAAGAGCTGGCCTGAGCGGGCCGGACCTCTACCCTTACTCGCCCTTGGTGACTATCCGAAAACCCCCACGCACGCCTGGCGGCGCCGGACACACTTCGCGGGGCGTCGTCCTCGGTCGGCCAAATGGCGCTGCCATTAGGCCTCCCTGCGTCCTAGCCCCGCTCGGTCCGGCACTCGCCAGCCGCACGCGCGAGTTTCCGGATAGTCACCTATGTGCGGAATAGTCGGATATGTGGGCGGTCGCCCCTGTGAGGAGCTCTTGCTCTCAGGGCTGGAAAAACTCGAATACCGCGGCTATGACTCGGCCGGCCTCTCGGTGATCGAGGACGGCGAGGTCGACAGCGTCCACGCCGTCGGCAACCTCGCCAACCTGCGCGCCGCCGTCGACGAGCGCGCCGCCAACGGCGCCGGCGCCCTGCCGGTCTCCCACACCGGCATCGCCCACACGCGCTGGGCCACCCACGGCCGCGTCACCGAGGAGAATGCCCACCCGCACGACGACGGCTCCGGCAAGGTCCACATCGTCCTCAACGGCATCGTCGAGAACCACGCGGGCCTGCGCAAGCGGCTGCAGGCCGACGGCGAGGAGTTCACCTCGGAGACCGACGCCGAGGTCGTCGCCCACCTGATCGCCGGCCACTACGACGGCGATCTCGCCGCCGCCGTGCGGGCCGCCTACGCCGAGCTGCGTGGCCACTACGCCTTTGTCGCGATGCATGCCGACGAGCCCGATCGCCTGGTCGGCGCCCGCAAGGAGTGCCCGCTGGTCGCCGGTATCGGCGCGGGGGAGACCTTCCTCGCCTCGGCGATCCCCGCCTTCCTCGCCGACACCCGGACCGCAGTGCCGATCGAAAACGGCGAGATCGTCGAAATCGAAGCCGGCGAGGTGCGGATCACCGACACCGACGGTGTCGCCATAGACCGCGCCTCCGAAGAGGTGACCTGGGATGCCGACGCCGCCGAGAAGGGCGGCTACGAGACCTTCATGCTGAAGGAGATCCATGAACAGGCGGATGCCGTCGCCGAGACGATCGCCGACCGCCTGCCCGGTGACGACGGCGTCGACCTCTCCGACGTGGCGCTCGACGACGATTTCCTGCGCGGCCTGCGGCGGATCGTGATCGTCGCCTGCGGCACCTCCTACCACGCCGGCTTGATCGGTCGCTACGCGATCGAGGAGTGGGCGCGGGTGCCGGTCGAGATGGACATCGCTTCCGAGTACCGCTACCGCAACCCCGTGGTCGGCCCCGGCGACCTGGTCGTCGGGATCACCCAGTCCGGCGAGACCGCCGACACGCTGGCGGCGATGCGGCTTGCCCGCGAGGCCGGCGCCAGGGTGCTGACGGTGACCAACATCATGGGCAGCCAGGCGACCCGCGACGCCGACGCCGTGCTCTACACCCGGGCCGGGCTGGAGATCGGCGTCGCCGCGACCAAGACCTTCCTCGCCCAGGTCGCGGCAATGTACCTGCTGGGGCTGCGGATCGCCGAGCTGCGCGAGTCGCTGCCGGTCGGCCGGATCGCCGAGCTGGTCGCCGAGCTGAAGGCGCTGCCGTCGAAGGTGGAGGAGACGTTGGCGGCGGTCGAAGCACCGGTCGCCGCCGTCGCCGCCGCCCATAGCGACCAGAACTTCTTCCTCTACCTGGGCCGTCACATCGGCCTGCCGGTCTGTCTCGAGGGGGCCCTGAAGCTGAAGGAGATCTCCTACATCCCCACCGACGCCTACGCGGCGGGGGAGATGAAGCACGGCCCGATAGCGCTGCTCGACGAGTCGACGCCGGTCGTCTGCATCGCCACCGACAGCCCGGTGCTGGAGAAGGTCCTCTCCAACGTCGAGGAGGTTCGCGCCCGCGGTGCCCAGACGATCGCGATCGCCACCGCCGGCAGCGAGCGCGCCGCCGAAGTGGCCGACGAGACCGTCGCGGTGGCCGGCACCGATTGGATCCTGCAGCCGATCGTGGCGATCCTGCCGCTGCAGCTGCTCGCCTACGACATCGCCCGCGCCCGCGGCCTCAACGTCGACCAGCCCCGCAATTTGGCCAAGACGGTCACGGTCGAGTGATGCCCTCGTTAGGATGCCCGCTCCCGTGAAGGCTCGTCTCGTCCTCCTCGCCGCGGCGCTCGCGGCCCTCGCCCTCGCCGGCTGCGGCGGCAGCGACGGCTCCGGCTCCGACCCGGCCACCCTGGCGCCGCCCAAGTCGCCGCTGTTCATCGAGGTCGCGGTGCAGCCGGAAGGCGAGCTGAAGGCCAACATCGAATCCCTGGCCAAGAGCATCGGCGGTATCGACGACCTCGGCGGCCTGATCGTCTCCGAGATCGAAAGCGCGGCCGACGCGGACGACGAACCGGTCGACTACGCGAAGGAAATCGAGCCCTGGCTGGGGGAAAAGGGCGGCATCTCCTTCCAGGAATACGACGGCGACGACTTCCAGGGCTATGGCGTCGCGATCCAGACCACCGACGCCGGCGCCACCCAGGACTTCATCGACAAGCAGTCGGCACAGAGCGACGAAGTGCCCGAGGAGGGCTCCTACGAGGGCGTCGACTACAAGGTCGACAGCGACGACGACACCACGGTCGGCGTCGTCGGCGACTTCCTCGTCTTCGCCGAAGACGCCGAGACCTTCAAGCAGATGGTTGACGCTTCCAGTGGCGAATCGCTGGCCGACGAGGAGACCTACGCCGGCGCCGTCGGCGAGGCTCCCGGTGGCAGCTTCGCCGACATCTTCATCGACATCGGCGGCCTGATCGACCAGTCCGGCGGCGCCATCGACCCCGAAGCGCAGCAGTTCCTCGACAGCGCCGGCATCGATCCCGAGGAAGCGACCGCGCTCGCCAGTCTTATCCCCGGCTCCGACCGGATCGAGATCGACGTCACCACCGATCTCGGCGACGACCTGGAAAGCGGCGACGCCTCGCAGCTGCTCGGCTCGCTTCCCGCCGGCTCCGTCGTCGCCGTCGTCGCCCCCGACTTCGGCGATCGCTTCGAGGAGGCGATCGACCAGATCGACGCCAACGGCATTCCCGGCGAGATCCCGGCCGGTCAGTTCAAGAGCGGCCTCAAGGAAGCCGGCATCGACCTCGAACAGATCGCCGCCTCGGTCAGCGACCTCGCCGTCTTCGCCGAAGGCAGCGACGAGAGCAGCCTCGCCGGCGCCGCGGTTCTGGCGACCACGAACGCGAAGGAGGCGACCAACACCGTCTCCAACATCGGCCTGCTCCTGCGCGCCACCCGCACCCCCGGCATCACCGCGATCTCCGGCAAGGCGAGCGGCTTCTCGATCCGCAGCGAGGACCTCGGGCCGAAGCCGCTGGTCGTGATCGCCGAAGGCGAGCGGATCGCCGTCGGCTACGGCCTGCCGGCGGCGAGGAGGGCCCTGGCCGCCGGCTCAGGCCAGACCCTCGGCGACGACCCGACCTACAAGGAAGCCGTCAGCGCCCTTGGCGGCACCCCGATCACGGGCTTCGTCGACGGGCCGGCGGCGCTGAGCCTCGCCTCGGCGCTGATCCCGGTGGACGAGAAGGAAGGCTTCCTAGACGCGAAGCCATACCTCGCCAAGATCGACTACCTGGCGATCGGCGGCGACCAGACCACGGCGAAGCTGATCGCCGGCGTCGGCAAGTAGCCGTCGGGGCCGTGCCCGGCGTCGGCATCGATCTGCTCGAGATAGACCGGCTGGAGCGCGCCCTGGAGCGCCACCCCCGTTTGGCCGAGCGCGTCTTCACCCCGGCCGAGCGCGAGTACGCGGCCGCGCGGGCCCGGCCCGGGCGCCATCTGGCGGCCCGCTTCGCCGCCAAGGAGGCGGTCGTGAAGGCGCTCGGCCTGCGCGGTTTCGGCCTGCGGGAGATCGAGGTCGTCGCCGGGGAGCCGCCGACCGTCCAGCTCTCCGGCCGCGCCGCCGAGGCAGCCGGGGACCGCAGGATCGACATCTCGCTCACCCACTCGCGGGACAACGCCGCCGCGGTCGCGGTAGCCGGGCCCGCGGATCAGGCGAGGCGAAGCTGACGGCGGTCCCGAACGATCTGGAATGGATCGTCGTGCGCCTTCTCTGGCCTTGCGGCTCGGACTTTCCGGCGTAGATCGACAAGCGGATCGCCGGCGAGGTAGTAGCGGCCCCGTCGCTCCCCGACCGCCTCGACCAGCTCGCTGTCCACCATCGCTTTCAGATCCCTGGAAGCCATCAGGTCGCTGATCTCCTCGCCGATCGCCGTCTCGATCGCGGATCGGTAGGTGCCCCGCCGCAGGCGCAGTCCAAAGGTCAGATCCATCAGGCCCGCAGCGCACCGTTCCGGCAGCCCACGAGCTTCGGCCAGCTCGACGCAGCCGACCCACACCTGCTCGATCTCCTTGCGGCGGCGCATCGTGGTGTCGGCCTGGAAGTAGTGGGCACGCAGGCAGAAACGCAGCCAGGCGCGAGCGTCTCGCTGGGGATGCCAAGCTCCGGCACCCACGTCTTCGAGCACCTGGTAGTAGGCCTCGGTGTTGCGGCCGAGGAACTCCTCGATGCTCGAGAGCACCGGGGCGACGACGCGGTCGCGCGCCAGCACGAGCGTCTGCAGGCAGCGGGCCATGCGACCATTTCCATCGCTGAACGGGTGGATCATGGCCAGATTGAGGTGGGCCATCGCGGCTTTGACGACGACGGGGCTGTCGTCCTGCTCGAGGCTTTCGATCAGCTCGGAGATCAGCTCGGGGACCTGCTCGCTCGATGGGCCCTCGTAGACGATCTCGTCGGTTGCTTCCCGGTGGATGTAGATCGCTCCCGGCCGCCACCGTCCGGGATGCTTGGAGAGGTCGTGCTTGAGCATCATGAAGTGAAGGCTCTTGAGCAGCCCCTCGTCGACATCGAGAGTCGCGTCGTCGGCGATCTGGAGGACATAGGTCATCGCGTCCCGGTAGCCGCCGAGTGCGAGCTGCGTCTCTTCTTCGGCGTCGAGCGTCGGCTCCCCCTCGACCACGGCGACGACGTCGTCGAGCGAGGCGTTGTAGCCCTCGATGCTGTTGGATCCCTGAACGGCCCGCGCGAACGCCATGCGCCGCAGGCTCCCGTTCCAGCGACGGGGTTGGGCGATGCGGTCTCGCAATCGGGTCCGCTGTTCGGACAGCAGCTCCAGCACCGCGAGCTCTTCGTCCCCCAGGGTGGGCGTCTCGAAAATCATGATATTTGGAAAATATCAGCCTCCTCGCTTTTTTGATAGTTAATAACTATCAATGAATCATCGTTGGGAAATGAGCTCTGCGGCCACCTGCCTGGCCTGTGGAGTGGCGGGTTAGGCTGGTCGGGATGGAGTCCTGGCTGAGCCCGCTGTTCGACGCCGAGGGGATTCGGGCGGTGGACCGCTGGGCGATCGAGGAGCAGGGGGTCCCGTCGTCGGGGCTGATGGAGGCGGCCGGGACGGCGCTGGCCGAGGCGGTGGCCGGGCTGGCGCCGCAGGGGCCGGTGCGGATCCTCTGCGGCAAGGGGAACAACGGCGGCGACGGCCAGATCGCGGCCCGGCGGCTGCGGCGGATGGGCTTCGAGGTCGAGGCGGTCGATCTCTGGTCCGGCGACGTGCCCGAGGACCTGGATCGATGGCTGGCCGGGTCCGGCGCGGTCGTCGACGCGATCTTCGGCACCGGGTTCGAGGGAGCGCCGCGAGAGCCGGCGCTGAGCGCGATCGACGCGATCAATCGCTGCGGCGCGCCGGTGGTGGCCTGCGATATCGCCTCCGGCGTCGATGCCTCCAGCGGCGAGGTCGAGGGAGCTGCCGTCGAGGCCGACCTGAGCGTCAGCTTCCACGCCGCCAAGCTGGGTCAGCGGATCGCCCCTGGCAAGTGGCACAGCGGCGAGCTGCGGGTGGTCCCGATCGGGATCCCCCCTGGCGCTCCCGGCGAGCCGGCGGGCGGGACGATCGAGCTGCCGGTCCTGGCCCTGGCACCGCGCCGCGGGCCGCGCTCGACCAAGTTCAGCTCCGGCCAGGTGGCGATAGCCGGCGGTTCCCGCGGGCTGACCGGCGCCGTGCGGATGTCCTCGCTGGCGGCGATCCGGGCCGGCGCCGGCTACGCGACGGTCGCCGTGCCCGCCGACCTCGAGCCGGTCTTCGAAGCGGCTGAGCCGGAGGTGATGTCGGTTGGCTGTCCCGGCGGCGACGGATGCCTGATGCCGGCCTCGGCGAAGGCGGTGTTGCGGGCTTTCGAGCGCGCCGCCGCCGGCGTGCTCGGTCCCGGCATGGGCCGCGATCCGGGCTCGGTCGAGCTGGCGCGCGAGATCGCCGGCGCGATCGAGGCGCCGCTGGTGATCGACGCCGACGGCCTCAACGCCTTCGCCGGGCATCTCGGCCCGATCGCCGCCCGCGAAGCGGCGACCGTGCTGACTCCGCACGCCGGCGAGCTCGGGCGCCTGCTCGGTCGCGACCCCGAGGAGATCGGGGCCCACCGGCTCGCCGTCGCCCGCGAGGCCGCGATGGCAGCCGGGGCGGTGGTGGTGCTGAAGGGCGACGACACGATCGTCAGCGACGGCGAGCGGGTCGCGGTCAACGCGATCTCCGCGCCGGCGCTCGCCACGGCTGGCAGCGGCGACGTCCTCTCCGGGGTCGTGGCGGCACTCCTCGCCCGCGGCCTGGAGCCGTTCGCGGCCGCCTGCGCCGCGGTCCTCGCCCATGCCCGAGCGGGTCGCGACGCCGCCGTTCGCATCGGCGCCGCCGAGTCGGTGATCGCCACCGACGTGATCGACTCGATCCCCGTGGGCCTGCGTCCCGAGCAGCCGGTCGAATAATCTCGCCGAGATGAAGACGGCTGCCGAGATCATGAACGCCGATGTGCCGAGCGTCTCGCCCGACGACGACGCTCGCACGGCGGTCGATCTGCTGGCGAAGACGGACATGGGTGCGGTGCCGGTGGTCGGCGAGGACGGCAAGGTGGTCGGCATCGTCAGCGAGTCGGATCTGATTCTCAGCGACGAGGAGTCCGACCTGCACCTGCCGCACTACCTCAACATCATGGGCGGGATCGTCTTCGTCGGCTCGATGAAAGGCTTTGAGAAGCGGCTCGACAAGGCCTTCGCCACCAAGGTCTCTGAGCTGATGACGGCCGACCCCGTGGTGGCCCACGATTTCGAGACGGTCGATCGGGTCGCCAAGAAGATCGCCGACAAGCACCACAACCACCTTCCGGTGGTCGACGCCGACGGGCGCCTGGCGGGCATGGTCACGAGGGCCGATGCCCTCGCCGCGCTGGTCGACGACGAGTAGCCCGATGGAGCGGGCGGTCGCCCGGATCGACTTCGAGGCGATCCGAGCAAACTGCACCAGGCTCAAGGCGGAGCTGGGCGGCGAAGCCGAGCTCTGCGCCGTGGTCAAGGCGGACGGCTACGGGCATGGCGCCGACGGTTGCGCCAACGCGGCCCTTGCCGGTGGGGCGACGAGGCTGGCGGTGGCGACCGCCGCCGAGGCCGAACAGGTCGGCCGCCGGCTCCAGCACATCCCCCTGCTGACGATGGGCGCGCTGACCGCGGCGGAGGTCGACGTCGTCCTCTCGGCCGGCTCGGAGGTGGCGGTCTGGCGCGAGGGCTTCCGGCTCCTGCTCGCCGACCGTGCCCGCGCTCAGGGCCGGCCCGCTCGCGTCCACGTCAAGTACGACAGCGGCATGGGTCGCCTCGGCAACCCCGACCCCGAGCAGGTGCTGGCGCTGGCCCGCGCCTGCGACGCCGACCCCAGCCTCGAGCTGGCCGGGGTCTGGACCCACTTCGCCACCGCCGACGAACCCGATTCGGACTTCTTCGCCGACCAGCTCGGCCGCTTCGAGGCCGTCGCCGCGGCGGTCAAGGCGGAGTTCCCGGCGGCGATCGCCCACGCCGCCAACAGCGCCGCGGTCTTTCGCGAGCCGCGCTCCCATTTCGACATGGCCCGCTGCGGCGTCGCCGTCTACGGCCTCGATCCCTTCCAGGGCGACCCGGCCGAGCGCGGGCTGGCGCCGGCGCTCTCGCTGCGCTCCTACGTCGCCGACGTCAAGCGCTTCGCGGCGGGTGCCAGCGCCGGCTACGGGCAGCGCTGGACGGCGCCGGCCGAGACCTGGGTCGGGGTCATCCCCCTCGGCTACGGCGACGGCGTCCGGCGTGGGCTCGGCAACAACGCCGAGGTCCTCGTCCGCGGCCGCCGCCGTCCCCTGGTGGGAACCGTCTCGATGGACAACATCACGGTCGACCTCGGCCCCGAGACCGAGGTCGAGCCCGGCGACGAGGCCGTGCTGATCGGTGCCCAGGGCGACGACGCGATCCTCGCCGAGGAAGTCGCCTCCCGGCTCGACACGATCAACTACGAGATCACCTGCGGAATCTCGGCCCGGGTGCCGCGGCGAGCGGCGTGACTGGCGCCAACCTCCCCGACCGCCTTTTCGGGTCGCCGCTGGTGCAGGCCGCGCAGCGGGCGCTCGCCGGCGAGGAGCGAGCCTGGATCGTCGGCGGCGCCGTCCGCGACGCCGCCCTGGGGCGCGAGGTGACTGACCTCGATCTCGCCGTCGCCGATCCGGCGGCGGCAGCGCGGGCGATCGGCACCGAGCTGGGGGAGCACGCCTTCGAGCTCTCGGCCGAGTTCGGGACCTGGCGGATCGTCGCGCACGATCGCGGCTGGCAGGTCGATGCGACGGCGCTGCGCGGCGAGGAGATCGAGGCGGACCTCGCTGCGCGCGACTTCACGATCGGTGCCGTCGCCGTGCCGCTCGCGGGAGGCGAGGCGATCGACCCCTTCGACGGGCTTGCCGACCTCGAGCGGCGGCTGCTGCGCGCGGTCGGGGACGGGAGCTTCGGCGAGGATCCGCTGCGGTTGCTGCGGGCCGCGCGCCTGGCTGCCGAGCTCGACCTCGAGCTGGACCCCGGCACCGTCTCCCTGGCCCGCGCGGCAGCCTCCCATGCCGCCGACCCGGCCGGCGAGCGCCGCCTGACCGAGCTGCGGCAGCTGCTCGGCGGTCCCGATCCGCTGCGGGGCCTGGCCCTGCTCGACGAGCTGGAGCTGACCGCGGTCCTCCTGCCGGAGCTGGAGAACCTGCGCGAGGTCGAACAGGGTCCCAACCACCACCTCGACGTCTACGGCCACACCCTGGCCGTGCTCGAGCACACGCTGGAGGTCGAGGACGACCTCGACCGCTTCGCCGGCGACCGCGCCGCCGAGGTGGCGGCGCTGCTGGCGGAGCCGCTGGCAGACGAGATGACGCGTGGGACCGCGCTGCGCTTCGGCGCTCTCTTCCACGACATCGGCAAGCCCGCCACCCGGGCCGAGCGCGACGGCTTCGTCGGCTTTCGCGGTCACGACCTGGTGGGGGCGGAGATCGTCGCCGAGATCTGCGGCCGGTTGCGCGCCAGCCGCCGTCTCACTCAGCATCTGCAAGGACTGACGCTTCACCACCTGCGGCTCGGCTTCCTCATCCCCGAAGCGCCACTGCCGCCGCGCAGGATCCACGAGTACCTGCGCGCGACCGAGCCGGTTGCCGTCGACGTCACCCTGCTGACGGTCGCCGACCGGCTTTCGGCTCGCGGCTCCGGGCCGCTGGCCAGCCCCGGGATGGTCGAGGCCCACCTTGCCCTTGCCCGGCAGATGATCGCCGCCGCCCTCGACTGGCGCCGCGACGGCCCGCCGGCACCGCTGCTGCGCGGCGACGAGCTGGCGGACGAGCTCGGGATCGAGCCGGGCCCGGAGCTGGGAGAGCTGCTGTCCGAGCTGGAGGCGGCGCAGTACGCGGGTGAGGTCCACGACCGGGCCGGCGCCGTGCAGCACGCTCGTCAGGTACGCTCGACGCCGCATGGCTGAGGAAAAGATCGAAATGGAGGGGGAGATCACCGAGGCCCTCCCCAACACCATGTTCCGGGTCAAACTGGACAACGGGCACGACGTGCTCGGCCATATCTCGGGAAAGATGCGCCGCCACTACATCCGCATCCTCCCCGGCGATCGCGTCAAGATCGAGCTTTCGCCGTATGACCTCGATCGCGGCCGCATCACCTACCGCTACAAATAGCTCGCCTTCGCGGCTTCATCCGGATCGGCCAGCTCGGCGATCAGGGTTGACCAGGCGAAGTCCTTGGCGCCCATGCCCCTGCCGGTGTGCGGGTTGTAGTACTCGCGCAGGCCTTCGCGGGCGACCGTGGTAATCAGGCCGTCGGCGAGGCGCTGCGCCGCCTGCTCGTAGCCGAGGCGGCGCAGGCCGAGCCAGACCATCCAGGCGGAGTTGACCCAGGTCGGCCCGCGCCAGTAGCGGCGGATCGGGTGGTGGCCCCCGTCCGGCTCGTAGCTGGGCTCGGAGACCGCCACCGACGGCGGCGCCACCGGGGTCAGGAACTCGCGCTCGTTCAGCAGGTGTTGATCGACCAGGCGGCGGCCGATCCGCGCGGGCAGGTCGGGCAGCGCCAGCGGCGCCAGCGCCGCCCAGGTGAGGACCCCCGGCCGGGCGCCGCCGGGCTGGACCTCGTCGATGAAGAGCCCGCGACGCTCGTCCCAGAGCCGCTCGACCAGGGCCGGGGTCGCCGAGGGCCGGCCCAGCGCCTGCAGCGAGAGCGACCACATCGTGTTGACCAGCGTCTCGCAGAGAACCGGGTGGCCGCGTTCGCGGACCCGCCGCGCGTCGAAGCCGAGGACGCGATTGCGCCGGACCAGCAGCGGGAAGCCGATGCGCCCATTTGAGCGCCAGCCCCAGACCGGGCCGAACTTCGGCGAGGCGTCGAGCCCGGACTCGTCCGGCTGCAGGATCCAGAGCAGGCCGTCGCCCTCGAGGTCGCGGTTGGCGGCCAGCCAGTCCATCTGGGCGCCGATCCGGGGTTCGTCCGCGGGGTCGCCGACGGCGATCCGCCAGGCCCAGGCGAGCAGCGGCGGCTGGATCGTCGCGGTCTGCGCCGAGGACCGGGTGGCGACGTTGTAGAAGGCGAGCCGGGGCAGTGCCAGCGGGTGGTTCCAGAAGATCGTGTGGCCGATGAAGCCGTCCGGGCGCTGGGCGGCGAGCAGGCTCTCCAGCTCGGCACGAGCTTTTGCGGGGTCGGTGCGGCGCCAGACGATCGCCGCGAAGCAGGAGTCCCAGTACCACTGCCAGGGATAGCGCCCGGGACTCGGCTGCGTGTATTCGTAAGCCGTCCCGCCGCGTTCCCCTTGCCGCCAGTTCTGCCGCAGCACCCGCTCCGCCTCGACCACCACCGCCCCCGATGGGCCGGAATGTCGAGCCGGGGTCAACTCAACGGCCCGTCGGCGGGGTGTTCATCGTCCGGTGCGGCGCATTTCGCGCAGGGCCAGGGTGCCGAGCAGGGCCAGCAGGCCGGCCAGGGCCAGCAGGCCCGGCCAGGTATCGGCCCAGGTGACGCTGCCGACGAAGCCCTGCCGCGCTGCTTCGACCACCTCGGTCACCGGGTTGACACGGGCGATGTCCTGCAGCCAGCCCTGCAGCAGCGCCAGCGGCGCGTAGGCGGTGGTGGTGAGGATCAGCGCCATCATCCCCGCCTGCATCAGTGGCGCCGCCGACTGGCTCTTGAAGCGCAGCGCCAGGAACGAGCCCCAGCAGGCGGCGACCGCGGCCATCGCCGCGACCATGAAGAAGGTGACGAGCAACCCGTCGGCGCCGGGCCAGCCGGCGCCGAGCGCGAGGGCGATCGCCAGCACGAAGCTGGCGGGGATCAGCGCCCGGGCGCTGGCCGCCAGCACCGTTCCCATCAGCAGCACCCAGCGCGGGGCGGGGGAGACGAGCAGCCGGTCGAGCCAGCCCTGTTCGATGTCGCGGGCGAGGTTTACCCCGGCCGCGGCGCCGGTGAATCCCGCCCCCTGCAGCATGCTGACCGGGACGATGAAGGACTCATAGGTGCCGGTGCTGAAGCCGTTGAGCTGGGTCAGGGCGCCGAAGACGCCGTTGAGGCCGAGGAAGAAGATCGTCGGCGCCAGCACCCCGGGGATCGCCGCTCCCGGGACCCGCACCAGCTCGTTCTTGGACCGCGCCATCAGGGCGCCGATCGTCGCCATGTTGGCGCGCCAGGCCGGTATCGCCAGGGTCGCCTCCATCAGCCCACCCGCAGCCGGTGGCGCAGGGCGCGAGCGCTGAGGATCAGCCCGAGGGCGACGATGCCGAGGATCGACAGCACCGCGTAGAGCGTGTCGGCGGCGTCGATCCCGGAGATCATCGGCTCGCGGATGCCTTCGACGACCAGGCTGAGCGGGTTGTACTCGGCGATCGTCTTCGCCGGCTCGATCATCAGTTCCTGGGGGAAGAAGGCGGAGGAGAGGAAGAGCACGACGAGGACCAGCGGGAAGAGTCCCTGGACGACGCTGGCGCTGCCGGTGCGCAGCGCGATCGCGGCACCGATGCCGCCGACCGCCATCGCCGCCGCCGTGACCAGCACGATCGCCAGCAGTGCCCCGGCGACGCCGCTCTCGATCGTGGCGCCGAAGATCAGCCCGATCGCGAGGAACCAGATCGCCCCGAAGAGCCCCAGCGCCGCGGTCCCGGCGAGCCGCCCGAGGACGATCGCGAAACGCGGGATCGGGGCCGAGAAGAGGCGGTCGGTGAAGCCCATCTCGATGTCGACGGCGAGGGCGATGCCGCCGCTGTTGCCGGCCAGCATCAGCGACTGCATCATCGCCCCGGCGAGCATGAACTGGAGGAAGCTCTGGACCGGCGGGAAGCCCGGCAGTTCGACCGCGCCCCCGGCGCCCCCCGTCTGGATCGCCAGCAGCAGGGTGGGGAAGACGATGATCGGCGCGATCAGCTGCGGGCGGCGAAAGGTCTGACGGATCGAGCGCATCCCCAGCGCCCGCACCACCCGTGCGTTGGTGGCCAGGGAGCTCATGCCCCGACCGGAGCCTCCTCGGCGTTCTCCTCGCTCTCCTCCTCGAGGTGGTAGCCGGTCTTCTCGACGAAGACGTCGTCGAGCGTCGGTCGCACCAGCTCCAGCGACTCGACCGCGATCCCGGCCTCGTCGAGAGCGCGGACGACGCGGGGGATGTCGGCGGCGCCGTTCTCGACCTCGACCAGGACCTTCTTGCCGTCCTTGGGCGGCAGCAGCTTGCCGACCGGCGCCAGGATCCGCTCCGCCTCGGCCACCGAGCCGGCGGCCAGCTGCAGCTGGATGTGGGGATTGCCGATTTCGGCCTTGAGCGACTCCGGGGTGCCCTCGGCGACGATCCTGCCGCTGTCGATGATGCCGACGTTGTCGGCGAGCTGGTCGGCCTCCTCCAGGTACTGGGTGGTGAGGAAGACCGTGGTGCCGTCGTCGTTCAGCTCCCGCACCTCCTCCCAGATCGTCTTGCGGCTGACCGGGTCGAGGCCGGTGGTCGGCTCGTCGAGGAAGAGCACGCGCGGTTCGTGGACGAGGGCGGCGGCGAGGTCGAGCCGGCGCTTCATGCCGCCGGAGTAGCCGCCGATGCGACGGTCGGCCGCGGCGACCAGGTCAACCCGTTCGAGCAGGGCATCGGCGCGCCGGCGGCCCTCGGCGGTGGGGAGGCCCTGCAGCGTCGCCTGCAGCCGGATCAGCTCGCGGCCGGTCATCAACGGGTCGAGCGCGGCTTCCTGCAGGGCGACGCCGATCGAGGAGCGCACGGCGCGCGCTTCGGAGACGACGTCGTGGCCGGCGACGGTGGCACTGCCACCGGTCGGGAGCAGCAGCGTCGTCAGCATCCGCACCGTGGTCGTCTTGCCGGCGCCGTTGGGTCCGAGGAAGCCGTAGATCTCGCCCTCCGCGACGGCGATGTCGATGCCCTGCACCGCAAGCACCTCGTCGAAGGCGCGCTCAAGTCCTTCGACCACGATCGCTGGCATCGGCAGGAAACCTACAGAGCGCGAATGGCCGGGATCGTGCAAGCGGGCGCACTCCGCGGCATTCCACTGGCCCGAAAGGCAGAATCGTGGCCGCAACCGGGGTTCCGACCCCGTGTTTGCCTAAGTCCATGCTCTTGACCGAGAAGACAAGCCGCAGCGACCGTGCCTGGGCGCCCCTTGCCCTCGCCGCCTGCCTGTTCGCGGCGCTGGTCGCGGTCGTCGCACCCGGCGATGCCGACTCGGCACCGCTGCGGGTCGTGGTGCTGGGGCAGACTGCGGAAACCCCGCCCGCCTCCTGCCCGGGCAAAATCGTCAACAACGTCGAGATCACCCCCTGCCGGGTGGAGGGCCACGTGACCGGCTTCCAGGCGATTGCCGGCGGCGTCGCCCGTCCCTACGAGGCCCCGTTCGAAGGCAAGGTCGTCGCCTGGTCGATCACCTTGGCGAAGCCCTCGACGGTGGAAACCCCGACCACCTCCAACGAGGTCGGCTTCTTCGACGAATTCCTCGGTAAGCCGTCTCAGGCCAGGATCGGCATCCTGCGCCTAGTCGAGGACACCAAGCCGCCCCAGTACAAGCTCGTGCGCCAGAGCCCCCTGGAGGTGCTCAACCCCTACTTCGGCAGCACCCCGGTCTTCGCCCTGGAACACCCGCTGACCGTGCTCAAAGGCCAGATCGTCGCCCTCACCATTCCCACCTGGGCGCCGATGTTCGCCTTCAACGTCGAGGCCGACAACACCTGGCGCGGCAGCCGCCTGCCCGAGCACTGCGCCTCCAAGGAAGACATCCAGGGGGGGCATCCGCAGCAGGGTGTCGGCAAGACCAAGACCTACGGCTGCTACTACAGCAACGCGCGGTTGCTTTACACCGCGACGCTGGTCAAAAAGCCGTAAGACGCCGTTCTTTCGCGTGGAATGTTTGACGGCTTGCGCGCCACGCGTGCGAGTTTCAGCGTCAGCATCGGAGCGTGCCCACCCTCGCGCCTTTTGCGGCCCTCTTGCTTGCTTCTGTCTTGCCAGAGATCGAAGACCCTCTGCCAGACCGGATCGGCTTGGGATTTCCATTCGCCACCGCCGAAGCCGGAGGGGTGCTCGCGGGCATCGTTCATAGCGAGTCTTCAGCAGCGCGCCGCGATCGAGCGATCAACAAAGGCGGCTTGATCGGGTTCCGCCTCGGCGTGCTCGCCTACCTTCTCGTCCTGGTAGTTCAGGTAGGCTTCTAAGATATGAAACGTTTTGTCAGCAGCGATCTAGGGCTTGGGATCGTCCTGGGCATAGCGACTGTGGCGCTGGTGGCCGCCACGGAAGCTAGCGCGGGCGCCATGTATCTCATCGCCTTCGGCTTCATCGCAGGCGCAATTCTCTGGCAGAGATTTCACGAACCCTCGGAAGAGTCTCTGAGAGCGTCTGACCAAGCAGACCAAGGACGCAGGGAAGCGAGGTGAGGTGAGCGCACTCCGTGCGTGAACCGAGCCGAGCGACCGAGGACGCAGGAATGCGCCGGTCAGACGCTCTCAGAGAGCTTCTTGGCGCAGGTGGCAGTAGGGGCAGTCGCTGACGTCCAGCCCGATCAGCTGGTCGCAGCGGCGGCATGACCTGAGGTTCGCGGGAGTGCGCGGCAGTGACGATGCGGAGGGGGCCAGGGGCAGGACCATCGCCACCGGCTCCATCTCCTCGCCGGTCTCGCGATCGACGTAGATCTGGCCGGGCTCGGCGTGTGCCAGGGCCTCGCGACCGGAGGCCGGGGCGCGCATCCTGTAGAGCTGGCGCTCGTTCATCGCCGGGAAGACTAATAGCTTGGGCGGCAGCGATGCGCGTCCTCCTCTTTCACGGCTACATGCTGCGCGGCACCGGCAGCAATATCTACAACGTCAACCTGGCCCGGGCGCTGGCCCGGCTCGGCCACGAGGTCCATCTCCTCTGCCAGGACCGCGAGGTCAAGATCGAGGGGGTCGAGATCCACAATCCCGACATCCACGGCCTCCTGCCGGTCTACGTCAAAGACCCTTACGAGGGCTTTGAGGTCAAAGCATTCCCGGAGCTGACCGAGGCCGAGCTCGATCGCTACATCGACGCCAACGTCGTCGCCGTCAGGGAGGTCGCCGAGCAGGTCGGCGGCTTCGACGCCGCCCTCGCCAACCACCTGGTGATGGGCCCCGCGATCCTCGCCCGGGCCGGAATCGGCCCCTTCGCCGCCAAGATCCACGGCTCCGCCCTCGAGTACACGGTCAAGCCCCACCCGCGCTTCCTCCCCTATGCGGAGGAGGGAATGCGAGCGGCGTCGGGGGTCCTCGTCGGGTCCGGTCACACGGCCGAGTCGCTTTGGGCGGCGCTGCCGCAGATCCCGGAGCTGAAGGAGAAGACGCGCCTGGGCCCACCCGGCGTCGACGTCGATGAGTTCCGCCCATCCGAGTCTCGCGAGGACAGTCTCGTCGCCTTCGTCGGCAAGCTGATCGTCTCCAAGGGGGTCGACCTGCTGATCGCGGCTTGGCCGCTGGTCAGAGCGGCGCACTGCCGCGCCCGGCTTCGGATCGTTGGATACGGGGAGTACGAGGGGGGGTTGCGGAGACTGCTGGCGGCGCTCGACCGTGGGGACCTCGACGAGGCTCGCGAGGTGGCTCGACTCGGCTGGGGGCTCGAGGGCGGGGAGGAGAGGCCGCTGCCGATCCTCTCGGCGTTTCTGGACGACCCGCCCGATGGGTATCTCGATGCGCTCCGCGGAGTCGCCGACTCGATCGAGCTCGTCGGGCGCCTCGAGCACGACGAGGTGGCCGAGCTGCTGCCGCGGGCCGAGGCGCTGGTGATGCCGAGCACCTTTCCGGAGGCCTTCGGGATGGTCGCGGTCGAGGCCGGCGCCTGCGGCACCTTGCCGGTCTCGGCCGGGCACTCGGGGATGCTGGAGGTGTCCCGGCAGCTGGCCGGCTCGCTGCCGGCGGAGGTCGGCCGCCTCACCTCCTTCCCGGTCGAGCTCGGCGCCGTCGAGGCGATCGCGGACAGGCTCGGCGGCTGGCTGTCGCTTCCGGAGCCGGAGCGGGAGGCCGCTCGCCGGACCCTCGTCGCGACGGTCGGACGGCTGTGGAGCTGGGAGGGCGTGGCGCGCGGAGTGCTCGCCGCCTCGGCCGGAGAGCTGGAGGATCTGCCCCGTCCCGCTTAGCGAGGAGGGGTTAGTGCCAAGCGTCACCTGGGCCGCAAAACCTCCGGCCGCCGCTTCAATAGAATGCCCGCCGCCTCATGTACGGCCGCCTCCCGATAGTGAAGATGCTCGCCGCCACGGTCGCGCTGACCGCTGCGACCTGCGCCGTGATGGTCCCGATCAACTGGGACGGTCAACAGGCGTCGACGGCCGCGCCGAAGATCGACGACCTGCTGACGGTGATGATCATCCTCTCGTCCTTCGTCTTCTCGCTGGTCATGGTGATGCTCTTCTACGCGCTTTGGAAATTCAAAGCCAAGCCCGGCGACGAATCCGACGGCGAGCCGATTCATGGAAACACCCGGCTCGAGGTCGCCTGGACCCTGATCCCGACCGTGATCGTCCTCTTCGCCGGCGGCTACAGCTGGGCGGTGCTGAACGACATCGAAGAGCCGGCGGAGAACGCGCTCACGGTCTCCGTCTTCTCCCAGCAGTTCGCCTGGAGCTTTGCCTACCCGGGTAAGGACTATGCCTGGTCGGAAGGCGAATTCCATGTCCCGGTCAACCGCCAGGTCCAGTTCAAGATGCACGCCCAGGACGTGATCCACTCCTTCTGGGTTCCGGAGTGGCGGATCAAGAAAGACAACGTGCCGGGCATCACCACGACGGCGATCGTCACCCCGGACAAGGTCGGCACCTACCAGCTGATCTGCACCGAGCTCTGCGGTTTCGGCCACGCGTCGATGCGGGCGAAGGTCGTCGTCGAGTCGCCGGCGAAGTTCCGGGAATGGGTCGCCGGGCTGGACCAGAAAGTGCCACCGGCCCTGATGGAGTCGGTCACCGACGAGCAGTTCGAGCCAACGCCGGTCGGCGCGGGCGGGGCATAATGGAGGAGAACCGATGACGGCCTCGATCAAGCGACCGGGATGGATTCGAGGCGCGCTTGGCGCCATCGTCTTCGCGGCATTTGGCTTCGGCCTGGTGATCGCCCTGCGCGCTATCTCCGACCTGCCGCTCTACCAGACCGAGCAGACCGGCTACCCGCACCTGATCGTGCCGCTGATCCTCGCTCCGCTCGGCTTCCTCGCCGGCTTCGGCTGCTTCGACTACTGGCTGCGCTGGGCGGCTGGAGCGCCGACGATCCCCGAGGACCACTCCCAGCACGGCGCCAAGAGCTGGAAGGACTACTTCCGCTTCAACACCGATCACAAGGTGATCGGCATCCAGTACATCTGCACCACCTTCTTCTTCTTCTTCATCGGCGGCCTGATGGCGATGCTGATCCGGGCCGAGCTGGCGCAGCCGGGCACGCAGATCGTCGATGCCGCCACCTACAACAGCCTCTTCTCCACCCACGCGGTGCTGATGATCTTCGTCTTCGTGATCCCGGTCTTCGCCGGGATCGCCAACTACGTGCTGCCGCTGATGATCGGCGCTCCCGACATGGCCTTCCCGCGCCTCAACGCGCTCAGCTTCTGGATGCTGCCGCTGGCCGGGATCCTCTTCATCGGCAGCTTCCTGGCGCCGGGCGGGGCCTTCGACGCCGGCTGGACCGGCTACGCGCCGCTCTCGACCGGGGCACCGTTGGGGCAGTCGTTCTTCAACCTCGGCGTCCAGTTCGCCGGCGCCTCCTCGATCGCGACCGCGCTCAACTTCCTGGTCACGATCATCGTCATGCGTGCGCCCGGGATGACCTTCTGGCGAATGCCGCTGCTGGTCTGGGCCAATCTCTCGACCTCGCTGCTGGTCGTCGCTGCGACGCCGTTCATCGCCGGCGCCCAGTTCATGGTCCTCTTCGACCGCATCCTCCACACCAACTTCTTCCAGTTCGCGGCCGGCGGCGACGTGATCAGCTACCAGCACATCTTCTGGTTCTACTCGCACCCAGCCGTCTACATCATGATGCTGCCCGGCTTCGGGATCATCAGCGAGGTCATCTCGACCCATGCCCGCAAGCCGATCTTCGGCTACCGCCTGATGGCCCTGGCGCTGATCGGGATCGTCGTCCTCAGCTACTCGGTCTGGGCCCATCACATGTTCGTCGCCGGCATGTTCAGCTGGCTGCGGGTGCCGATGATGCTGACCACCCTGCTGATCGCGGTGCCGACCGGGATCAAGATCTTCTCCTGGCTGGGCACGCTCTATTTCGGCAAGATCCACACCTACTCGACGGCGATGCTATTTGCGCTTGCCTTCATCGTCACCTTCACGATCGGCGGCATCAGCGGGGTCATGCTGGGCATGGTGCCGATCGACATCCACGTCTCCGATACCTACTTCATCGTCGCCCACATCCACTTCGTCCTCTTCGGCGGCTCCGTCTTCACGATCTTCGCCGGGATCTACCACTGGTTCCCGAAGATGACCGGGCGGATGTACGACGAGAAGCTCGGCCGGGTCCATTTCTGGGGGACCGTGATCGGCACCTGGGGCACCTTCATCCCGATGCACTGGGTGGGGATGGACGGGATGCCGCGACGGGTTGCCGACTACGCCACCCAGTTCGGCGAGTGGAACCTGCTGATCAGCACCTTCGCCTTCATCCTCGGTGCCGTCCAACTGGTCTTCCTCTACAACATGGTCGTCAGCTGGCGCTTCGGCCCCCGCGCCGGTGCCAACCCCTGGCGCGCCAACTCGATCGAGTGGCAGGTCAGCTCGCCGCCCCCGATCTACAACTTCACCGAGATCCCCCGCGTGGTCGGCGGCCCCTATGAGTTCGGAGTGCCGGGTGCCAAACACGCGATCATGGCCGGCGAAGGCACCGAGGCAGCGGAGAAAGAGCCGAGCGTGGTGGGCTCGCCATGAGCGCCGCCGAGAGCCGGCCGCTGCTGGTCTTTCTCAACGAGGTGGCCGGCGGCCGCAAGCTGCTGCAGGCGGTGCGCGAACGCCAGGAGCAGGTCTCCAGGGTGATCGTCGCGGCGCCGCAGAACCAGCCGTCGGTGGGGCAGCTGATCGACGCCGGCGAGCTGCGCGGCGCGGCGCGGGCGCGGGTCGAGGTGACGATGTCGGTGCTGGCCGAGTTCGGCATCGAGTCGGTCGGCGAGGTGATGGACCCCGAGCCCTCGCTGGCGCTGGACGACGCCGTCCGTGCCCACGAACCCGGCGAGGTGCTGCTGTCCTGCCTCTACGACACCCGCTTCGGCCTCACCCGCAAAGACCTGGTCGAGTGGGCCCGGGCGCGAATCGAGCCGGAGACGACCCTGACCCACATCCCGGTGCGGATCGAAGACGACGCGATCCGCTGGGACCTGATCCACACCCTCGTCGTCGCCACCAAGACCGTGGCGACCCCCGATCTGGTCAACCGCCTGAAGGAGCGCGCCGCCGATCGCGCCCACCGCTACACGATCATCTGCCCCCGGGCCGATGACGTCAGCGAGGCCAGGATCGTCGCCGACCTCGCCTCCACCCTGGCCGAGCTCTACCGGGCTGACATCGATGCAACCGGTCAGCCGATGAGCCCCGAGCCCTTCCAGGCGGTGAAGAACGCGATCGAGCACTACCGGATCGACGAGGTCCTGATCTCGACCTTCGCCGGCGAGGGCTCGCGCTGGCTCGAGGAGGATCTGATCGGTCGGGTTCGCGAGATCACCGACAAGCAGGTCGAGCACATCGAGGTGGGCAGGCCGGCGTCAGCAGTGGCCGCCGCCGTCGCCGAGGGGGGAGGGATCTGATGGAGAGCGCGACGATCCCTCTCGAGCACGGGCACGCGGAGGAGCATCACGGCCCACCCGAGGCCAACCAGAGCTCGCGCATCGACAAACAGACCCTCGGGATCCTGCTCTTCATCGTCTCCGAGATCATGCTGTTCGGCGCTTTCTTCGCCGCCTACTTCTTCCTTCGCGTCGTCGTCAGCCCTGATAGCTGGCCGCCCGAGCCCTACGAGCTGCCGGTCTCGGTCGCCGGCATCAACACGGCGATCCTGGTCTCTTCCAGCTTCACGATCCACTACGCCCTGGAGTCGATCCGCCGTGGCAACCACGCCGGCCTCAAACTGGGTCTCGTCCTCACCTGGGCGCTGGGCGCCGCCTTCCTCTTCATCCAGGTCAACGAGTACGCCCACATCGGCTTCAGCGCCCGCGACCTCGCCTTCGGCTCGATCTTCTACAGCCTCACCGGCCTGCACGGTGCCCACGTCTTCGTCGGCCTGCTGCTGCTCAGCTTCGCGACGATCCGCGCCTTCCGCGGCCACTTCGGCCCGAAGGCGAAGGACCACCTCGGCGTCGAGGTGCCAGGTATCTACTGGCACTTCGTAGATGTCATGTGGATCGTCGTCTACGTAACCGTCTACATCCTCTGAGGCGGCTGCAAATCGGCGTCTGGGGGTGTCCTCAGTCGCTCCCCTGCGGGTCACGCACTGAAGTGCGCTCCCCTTGTCTCCCTCCCTGCGTCCTACCCAGACTTGATTTTCGCCGCCTCAGGGCGCTGCGGGGACTGGTTTCGCGCCCGTGCGTAGGACAAACTGCAGATAGATGAAGATTTCCGAGGAGGCCGTATTTCGCTGGGTCTTGATCGTGGGGGTGGCGGCGGCTTCGATCATCGCGTTGACTCTGCTGACCCGGCCACTTGTTGGGGCGATCTGGGGGCTGGTGCTGGTCTGCGTGGCCGCTTGGCATGGGATTCGCTGGGTTGCGCGTAAGCGGCGCGAGAGTTGATTCAGAGAATTAACCTGTGTAGACAATACGTTGCGTTTCTCTCGGTAGTCTGCCAGCATGGAGGCGATGAGAGAGAGTTGGACTGACGAGCGGCTGGACGACTTCAGGGAGCGGGTCGATCAGCGCTTCGATGAGATGGAGAGGCGCTTTGATCGGGTTGAAGATCGACTCGATCAGGGCTTTGGTCGGACTGACGCCCGCCTCGACGAGAGCTTTGGCAGGATCGATGCCCGTCTTGACTCGCTGGGGAAGGCGATGGTCTTCGGCGCCATCGCATTCTCCTCATCTGTGATCGCCGGCTTTGTCGCGGTGGCCACCCAGCTCTGATCTCTGGGCTTTGCCAGCGACTTCCAGCACTGCCAGCGTCAGCGCGATCGGGACGGTGGCCGGGAGTTGGTCGACGGCGAAGAAGAGCAGGTCGAAGCTGAGGGCGATGATCGCTACGAGGGCGGCGCCGGTCAGTTGCAGGCGGCGGTCCGCGGCCAGCAGGGCGCCGAGGGTGGCGGCGAGAAAGATGTCGCCGAAGCCCATCACGGCTGAGCCGAAGGCGACGAACTGCAGGCGTGGCAGGCCGCCGGGGGAGGCGGCGTTGAGAATGGCGTTGGGCTCCTGCAGAAGGCTGGTGCCGACCAACCAGGCGTCGATGATCGCCATCGCGTATATCCCCAGCTTCAGCCAGCGGGCGGGGACGACACAGACCAGCAGCCAGCCGAGGCTGACGCAGGCCAGGGCGGAGAGCGCCAGGGCGGCCGTCTGCCCGCTCAGCGTGCCCTTGGCGGCCCAGGCGAGGGCGAAGAGGGGGACGACCAGCAGTGCCAGGGGCGGGCGGCCGCCGCGGACGATCGCCGCCAGGGCCAGCGCCGCCAGGGGCGGGACGGCGACCAGGGCCAGGTAGGTGAGGAAGCTCGCCACTGCCGACTCGAGGGCGATCGCCGCGACGACGACCGCGATCGAGAGCGGCAGCACCAAGGCCCAGGAGCGGCTGCGCAGGCGGAACAGCAGCGGTGAGACGGCGGGGCGTGGGGCCGCGACCAGCAGCGCCTGCACGAGGCTGAGAGCGCTGATCGAGAGGGCGAACGGGAGCATCGTGGCCGGCCGGGCGCTTCGAGTCTAAGGCCGGCCCTGGAGCACCGGTGAGCCTAGAGCGTGCCGGCGGGCGCCGGCGTCGCGCCGGCGTCGGGCTCGCCCTCGGCGGGGACGGGCCGTCGCCGCGGTTGCAGCCGCCCGGCCGCGGCGACCGTCCACAGCATCGCCAGCCAGTTGAGGGTGGCGATCGCGACGTGGACCCAGACGATCTCACTCGGCAGCTTCAGGGCCCACTGGAGGCCGCCTATGGCGCCCTGGAGCGCGAGTAGGCCCAGGACCACCGTCAGGGCCTTGACCGCCCGCCTGTCGCCTCCAGGGCGCCTCAGCAGGAACCAGACGCCGATCGCGGCGAGGCCGTAGGCGGTGGCGAGCACGGCGTGGCGCTGGACCACCCATTCCAGCGTCTGCGCGCCCTCGAAGGTGAAGCGGTGGACCAGCTCGCCCTCGTGGGCGCCGGCATGGGGGCCGGAGGCGGTGGCGATGGTGCCGGCGAGGATCGTCAGCTGGCCGAGCGGGATCAGCGCCCGCACCGACCAGACGCCGAGACGATCGCTCGAGCGCCGCCGCTCCGAGGGTTCGTAGCGTGAGCACCAGGCCAGCGCGAAGGCCGCGTCGAGCAGCATCATCGAGAGGATGAAGTGGGACATGACCAGGCCCGGGGCGAGGTGGTACTTGACGACCAGGGCGCCGAGGATCGCCTGGCCGACGACTCCCAGCGGCAGCAGGGCGCCGAACAGCGCCAGGTGCCAGCGATAGGGCACGCGGAAGAAGGCCAGCACGCTGGCGGCGATCACGGCGAAGCCGACGAAGCCGGTCAGCAGCCGGTTGCCGTACTCGATCACAGCGTGGGTATCGAGTGGCGGCGTGGCGCCGCCGTAGCATTTGGGCCAGTCCGGGCAGCCGAGGCCGGACCCGGTCAGGCGCACCGCGGCGCCGGTGAGGACGATCAGGGCCAGCGCCGCCAGCGCGATCGCGGTCACCTGCGCGTAGCGCTGCGGGGAGATCTCGAGGCGGTCTCGGAGGCGTTGCCGCATCAGTCGGGATGATGGCAGCGGCACTCGCCGCCTGGCTCAGCCCTGGGAGCTTGAGCCGGCGGGCTTTGCGGGCCCTTTGCCGCCGCCCGTTTCTTCGAACAGGTACTGGACGAGGTCTTCGAGTTCCTTCGGCGACAGGGTCTGTTCGTAGTTCGCCGGCATCACGTTGGGCGGGTAGCCCTTGGCGATGTCCTTGTTCGGGTCGGCGATGTCCTCGTGGATCATCTCCAGGCTCTGGCCGGGTAGGACTTCGTCGAGGTTCGGGCCGGTCACGCCGCCCGATTTGGCGGCGGCGAAGGTATGGCAGCCGCCGCAGCCGTTGTTGGCGAAGACCTGGGCTCCCGGTCCGCCGGGGACCCTCGGCGGTGCCGCGCCGGGCACGCCGGCGTACATGCCGACGTAGGCGGCGACGTCGTCGAGGTCCTGACCGGTGACGATCTCGGCCGGCATCGAGACCGCCGGGTTGTCGTTGCTCGGTCGCGGGAACTCGACCTGGGCCTTGACGATCCCTTCGACCGTGTCGCTGTTCTGGCCCGCTTCGCGCGCCGAGGCGAAGGCGTCGTCGAGGTCGGGGCCGATCTGGGCGGTGGTCCCCGCCTGGGCCATCGTGTGGCAGGTGCCGCATTTCTGCACGAAGAGGACGCGGCCGCGGGTCTCGTCGGCGCTGGTCGTGCCGCAGCCGGACACGGCCACGACGACGCCTGCGAGGGCGACGAGAGCGAGCAGCGGGCGGATGAGTTGCGAGGGGCTGTGCATACGGCTGACTGCGGGCCGGAGTCTATATGTCGGGGCCGCCTGAAAGCGTGCTGTCTGACCCCGTGATTGGAGTAGTCTTGCGTCGATCCGCACTAACTTCGTCGGCTGGCGAGAGGAGGCCCAGATGCAGGTGAAGGACGGGATGTCGGAGGTATCGCTGACCGTGGGCCCTTCCCACACGCTGCGGGAGGCTGCCGCGAAGATGGTGGAGAAAGGGACCGGCGCCGCTCTGGTCAGCGACGCCGACTCGCCCTCGCCGGGGATCGTCACCGAGCGCGACCTGCTGATCTCCGTCGGGGGTGGGGAGGATCCCGACGTCGAGCTGGTCGGCGATCACATGAGCGAGGGCGTCATCGCCGCCGCTCCCGACTGGAGCCTCGAGCGGGCCGCCGCCGAGATGTCCCGCCGCGGCGTCCGCCACCTGGTCGTCTTCGACAACGCCGAGCCGGTCGGAGTCCTCTCGATGCGCGACATCGTCCGCGTCTGGACCAGCGAGGGAGCGACGTCGGGCATGACGCCCTGAGACCGGCGCATCTCGGCCTGGTCTCAGAACGTTGAGTTAGGGGCGGGGCGGCGTGGTGATCGTCTCGACCGGCAGTGCGGCGTGACGGACGCGCTGCCTGCGCGGCAGGCGGAAGTAGTCGCGGATCGCGCCGCGGACGAGGCTGCGGAAGGCCGCGAGGACGAGAACGGCGCCGATGATCGCGTAGATGTAGGGCGCGAAGATGAAGCCGGAGGCGAACACGCCACAGACGAGGCCGAGGACGCCGAGGGCGAAGAAGGCGGGCGCCCAGGAGGGCTTTGGCGCGTAGACCAGCTCGCCGGGCTCCGGGATGTGTCGATGCTCGCTCATCTACTGGGCGATGTAGAGGAAGGCGACGATGAAGCAGAGGGCGAATATCGCCGCGGCAAAGGCACCGGCGACCAGGCCGGCGCCCATGTTCTTGCGTGCGGTCTCGCGATCCACGGGGGATTTCTATCAAGCCGGGGGACGTCACAAGCTCGCGAGTCCCGGCAGCCTTCGAAGTACGGAGCTTCTCCTGGAAGTCGACTCCGGCTTCGTGAGGAGGGGTTGGGTGTCCCTGGAGCGCGCGGCGTCCTGATTTTCGCCCCTTTCGGTCGGCGAGAGAGGCGAGGCTCCCGGCGAAAATCCCAGCAAGCGGAAGGGACACCCAACCCCTCCCCGCCAACCCCGAGTCGACCGGTTACAGCTGTGCGTCGATGGCCATCGCCAGGAACAGGAGGGCCAGGTACGCGAGGGAGAAGAGGTAGGTGCGGAGGGCCCAGGCGCGTTCCTTGGTGCGCAGCAGTTTGGTCGAGAAGTAGATGAAGACGGCGCCGAGCAGCATCGAGGGGACGAGGTAGGCGACGCCGAGGCCGCCGGCGCAGAAGGGCAGCTGGGTGACCGCGTAGAGGAGGACGGTGTAGAGGAGGATCTGGCGCCGGGTCTCGTCCTCGCCCCGCACCACCGGCAGCATCGGGATGCCGGCCTTGGCGTACTCGTCCTTCATCAGCAGCGAGAGCGCCCAGAAGTGCGGCGGGGTCCAGAAGAAGACGATCGCGAAGAGGTAGAAGGCCATGCCGCTGAGCTCGCCGGTGACCGCCGCCCAGGCGACCAGCGGCGGCACCGCCCCGGCGGCACCGCCGATGACGATGTTCTGCGGCGTCGTCCGCTTGAGCCAGAGCGTGTAGACGAAGACGTAGCCGAACAGGCCGGAGAGCGAGAGTGCGGCCGCCAGGGGGTTGACGGTCAGCGCCAGGAGGACGAACGAGGCGCAGCCGAGCAGGGTCCCGAAGGCGATCGCGGCACGGGCGGAGACCCTGCCGGAGGCGACCGGACGGTCGGCGGTGCGGGCCATGGTGCGGTCGATGTCGCGGTCGACGGCGTGGTTGATCGCGCCGGCGCCGCCGGCCGAGAGGGCGCCGCCGAGGCAGGTGAGGAGGATCAGGCCGAGCGAGGGGTCGCCGGCGACGTACATCGTCGTCACCGTCGTGAACAGCAGCAGCGACTGCACTTTCGGCTTGGTCAGCGTCAGGTAGTCGCGGACCACCGTCATCGCGGCGGAACGCGGGGCAGGCGCGGCTGCCGTCGGGGTGGGCGCGGTCTGCGCGCCGGCGCCGGCTTCCATGCCGGTCAGGCTACCGGCTGGCGCTCGCGAGCCGGTGCGTCGCTGCCGCGATCGTGGCGATGGGCGATCGCGTCGCGGATGTCGCGCATCGGATGGGCGCTGCGGACGTCGGGCAGGACGTCGAAGTTGTGCGGCTCCGGCGGCGAGAGAGTGAACCACTCCAGAGATTCGCCGCCCCATGGGTCATGACCGGCCCCGGGGCCGTTGACGCGGCTGGAGATCGCGTTGACCAGGGTCATCACGATCCCGGCGGCGAGGATCAGGGTCCCGATCGAGGAGATCAGGTTGTAGGCGTCGACGCCGGTGTCGCCGTAGAACTTGTAGGCGTCGATCACCTGGCCGTGCTCGGCGCCGGCGAAGAACAGCGGTACGAAGGCGAGCACGATGCCGGCCGCCAGCGTCCAGAATGAGATCCGGGCGAGGCTCTCGCCCATGGTCCGCCCGGTCATCTTCGGGAACCAGAAGTGGAGGGCGGCGAAGCCACCGAAGACGGCGCCGCCGACCAGTGCGAAGTGAGTCGCGGCGGTGGCGTCGGTCGTGTTCTTGAGCTGCCAGGCGGCGGCCACCATCGAGTGCTCGATCTCGGCCCCGAGGCCGATCGAGATCGAGGAGATCGCGCCGACCGCGAACAGCAGCGGCGCCCGCATCCGCAGCGCGCCACCGGTCATCGTCGCGATCAGGTTGAAGACGATCAGCCCGAAGGGGACGATCAGGGCCAGCGACATCAGCATCGCGAAGTACATCCAGCCGATGCCGATCGGCGCGGTCAGCATGTTCTGCATCCAGGCGAGGGTGCCGAGCACGGCGATCGCGACCAGCGAGCCCATCACGACGCCACGGTTGAAAAGCGGCTTGCCGGAGAAGGCGGCGACGATTTCGGCGATCGCCGCGAAGGCGAAGATCAGGATCAGCATGTAGGAGCCGGAGAAGAAGATCCAGCTCAGGTGCTGCCACAGCAGCGGCGCGCCGCCGGAGCCGTCGGCGAAGAAGACGCCGTCGTAGTTGCGGTCGATCATCAGCATCGTCAGCGCCGCCAGCAGCACCGGGCCGATCGTCAGCAGCAGCCAGCAGCTGACGGTGGCAGCCCAGGAGAAGACGGGCAGCCGGCGCCAGGCCATTCCCGGCGCCCGCAGCTTGCGCAGCGTCGTCAGCAGGTCGATCGCGAGGAAGATGAAGCCGAGGGTGCAGAGGCCGGTCGCGGCGGCCCAGGCGTCGACACCGTTGCTGGAGAGGAAGGCGACCTCGGTCAGGGGTGCCAGTGGGTTGACGCCGGCCTCCGAGGGGGTGAAGAGGAAGCCGGCGTAGAGCACCGTGGCGCCGGCGATCCAGAGCGCGAGGCCGATCTGCCCGAGGCGGGGCAGGGCGGTGCCGCGGGCGCCGATCTGCAGTGGCGCCGCGTAGTAGAAGAAGCCGAGCGCGAGCGGGATCGCGAAGAGGAAGACGGCGCTGGCGCCGTAGAGGGAGAGCATCCGGTTGAAGGTCACCGGCGAGAGGAAGGTGTTCTCGGGGATCGCCAGCTGCAGCCGCATCAGCAGCAGCTCGACCAGGGCGATGAAGAGGAAGCCGAGCGAGCCGGTGATCAGGATGCGGCCGAGGTCCTTGTGATCGGCGCTGGTCGCGAGCTGGATCCAGCGCGGCCGTGGCTTGCCCGGGAGCCCGTCGACGACCAGCTCGGGACGCGGCTTCTCGCTCATGGCACTTCTCCGTTTTCGATCAGGCCGACGACCCGGTCCTGGGCGGTCTCGATGTCGGCTTTCTGCTGCTGGAGGAAGTCTTCGTAGGCCTGCGGCGAGACGACTTCGACCGCGGTTCGCATCGAGGCGTAGGCCTGGCCCGAGAGCGACGCCGACTGCCCCTCGTAAGTGCCCTCCTCGTCGGCGCTGAAGACGATCTTGTTGGTCTTGCCGGGGACGGCGTCGCGCTTGCCGGAGAGGTCGGGGACGTCCCAGGTGTGGATGACGTCGGTGGAGAGCAGCTCGAGCTTGACCGCGGTGTCGACCGGGACCACCAGCTTGTAATAGGAGAAGGAGCCGTTGGGGTAGTCGTAGCGCCAGAGCCACTGCTGGCCGGTCGCCTTGATCGTCAGCGGCTCGGCCTTGGCGGCAGCCAGCCCGGCGGGGCCGGAGGCGGGCGTCTCCCGCGCCTTGCCGGTGAAGATGACGCTGACGACGAAGATCGTGGCGGCGAAGGCGGTGAGGGCGGCGCCGACGCGGAACTGGACCCGGCGGCCGCCGTCGGCGGCGCTGGGGGCGGTGCCCCGCTCGGCGCGATATTTGCGCACCGCGAAGACCAGGGCGACGTTGATCGCGACGATGACGATCGCCGCGGCGACGAAGCCGATCGAGAGCAGGGTGGAGATCTGGTCAGTGCCAGGGGAGTGCGGCGCCAAAGCGCGGCCATTCTAATCACGCGGCGCGGCGCGCCGTTGCTCCGTTCAGGGCGGCTACCTATACTCGCCCGCCTTATGAAGAGGCGCCGACGGCCATCACCCGCGCTCGGACTTGCGGTGCGGGCCGGGGCGACGGGCGTCGTCGCTGCCGCGATCGCGGTGCCGCTGCTGCGCCGCCGCCTGCGGATACCGGCCCCGGTGACCGTCGCCGCCTGTGCCGGCGGCCCACTTGCCCTCGCTGTCCTCTACCCGCGTTCGAAGAAGCGCGACGTCGCCCTTTACGTGATGCAGATGTGGGCCTTCATCATGGTCCACGAGATTCCCTACGACGATCCGGAGCGCCTCCGCGCCCGTCTCCGCAGCCGCTATCCGATCGCCGCCGACCGCGCCCTCGGCGGCGGCACCCTGCCCAACGTCCGGCTCCAGCGCGCCCTCGCCCGGCTGCCGCGGGTCGGCGCGGTCGACCGCTTCCTCGCCTGGACCCACTGGCTCTGGTTCCTGGAGCCCTACCTGGCGCTGGCCCTGATCCTGGTCCGCGACAACGAGCGCTTTCCGCGCGCCGCCCGCCAGATGGCCGCCGTCTTCGACCTCGGCTGCGCCGTCTACTTCGCGGTGCCGACGGCGCCGCCGTGGTGGTCCTCGGCCGAGGGCGTGACCGAGGAAGAGGTGCGGCGGATCATGGTCGAGGTCGGCGAACGCACCTGGGGACCGGCCTGGCCGAGGATGTACGACGCGCTCGGGGGCAACCCCTGGGCGGCGATGCCCTCGCTTCATTTCGCCACCTCGCTCGTCGCCGCCCTTGCGCTGGCGGAAGCCGGCAAGGTCGAGGGCGCGATCGGCTGGGGCTACGCCGGGACGCTGGGCTTCGGGCTCGTCTACCTCGGCGAGCACTACGTCACCGATCTCCTCGCCGGGGCCCTGCTGGTGGTTCTCGTCAGGCGCGGCGAGCCGCTTGCCGAACCGCTGGTGAACGGGATCAACGGCGGCCTGCGCCGATTGGAGCGCCTGGCCAGCGGGTAGCGTCCTAGGGGTGTCTGGAGAGGACTCGGCGAACGGCAGCCACCCCGTCGAAATGCCGCTGTTCACCACCCGGCGGCTGGTGCAGACGGGTCTCGTCGTCCTGCTGTTGCTGGGCTGCATCTACTTCCTCTTCCCGAAGCTGGTCGGCCTCGGCAGCGGGCTGAGCAGGCTCGACGAAGCCGAGCCCCTCTGGATCGCGGTTGCGATCGGCTTCAACGTCCTCGCCTTCGCCACCTACATCGCCCTCTTCAAAGCCGTGGTGGGCGGCGACGCGCTGCGTCTGCGCTGGAGCGAGACCTACGAGATCAACATGGCGGGCCTCGCCGCGACGAGGCTCTTCTCCGCCGGCGGCGCCGGCGGCATCGCCCTCACTTACTGGGCGCTGCGCAAGGCGGGGATGGGGCGCCGCGACGTCGCCAGGCGGGTGGTCGCCTTCCTCGTCCTCGGCTACGCCTTCTACCCGCTGGCGCTGATCGTCTTTGGGATCCTGCTGCGCACGGGTGTGCTCAACGGGGAGGACTCGGTCGAGCTGACGATCATCCCGGCCGCGGTGGCCGGCCTGCTGCTCGCGATCGGCGTCCTCGTCGCCCTGATCCCGCCCGACCTCGAGCGGCGGCTCGCCCCCTACGCGCAGCACCATGAGCGCGCCCGGGCGTTCCTCAAGAGCGCCGCGAAGGTGCCGGCGACGGTGGGGGAGGGATTCCGCTTCGTGCTCGGGCTGTTCGCCCATCCCTCGCACGGGGGCCTGGCGGTGCTCGGCGCCGCCGGCTACTGGGCGGCCAGCATCGGCGTGCTCTGGGCCTCCTTTCACGCCTTCGGCGTCCACGTGCCGCTGGCGGTGGTGGTCCAGGGGTTCTTCCTCGGCATGGTCGCCAACCTCTTCCCGCTGGCGCCGGCTGGGGTCGGCGCGGTCGACGCCGGGATGATCGGCGCCTTCGTCCTCTTCGGCATCCCGGAGGAGACCGTCTTCCCGGCCATCCTCGTCTTTCGCCTCATCGCCTTCTGGATGCCGATCCCGCCAGGCATAATCGCCTTCCTCCAGCTCCGCAAGACGGTTCATCGCTGGGAAGAAGAGGGGCTGCCGGTGGAACGCGGCGGCAAGCGCGGAATCGGACCTCGAGCCGGCCGATCGGCGGATCTTGCGATGGACCGGGGAGGGGGTTACTATAAAAAGTAAAGTAATAGACTCCAGGCGGCGAAAAATGGCTGATTCGAAGAAAATCGAGAACGTGATCATCATCGGTGGCGGGCCCGCCGGCTACACGGCGGCGCTCTACACGGCGCGGGCCAACCTCGAGCCGCTCGTCTTCGAGGGCTTCCAGTGGGGTGGGCAGCTGCAGAACACGACCGACGTCGAGAACTACCCGGGCTACCCCGAGGGGATCATGGGCCCGGAGATGATGAGCCAGTTCCGCGCCCAGGCCGAGCGTTTCGGGACCCGCTTCGTCACCGACGACGTCGACCGGGTCGAGCTCTCCGACGGTGGCGTCCAGAAGGTCTTCCTCGGCGACGAGGAGCACCGCGCCAAGACCGTGATCCTGGCGATGGGGGCGGAGCCGAAACGGCTCGGCCTGCCCGGCGAGATGGAGCTCGGCGGCCGCGGCGTCTCCACCTGCGGCGTCTGCGACGGCGCCTTCTTCAAAGACCAGCCGGTGATCGTGATCGGCGGCGGCGACTCGGCGATGGAGGACTCGATCTTCATCTCCAAGTACGCCAGCAAGCTGACGATCGTCAACCGCCGCGACGAGTTCCGCGCCTCCAAGATCATGTTCGAGCGCGCCCGCGAGCAGGACAACATCGACCTCAAGACGCCGTTCGTGCCGGAGGAGTTCGTCGCCGGCGAGGACGGCAAGCTGGCGAAGATCCGCCTGCGCCACGCCGAGACCGGCGAGCAGGAGGAGATCGAGGCCGCCGGCGCCTTCGTCGCGATCGGCCACATCCCCAAATCGGAGATCGTCAGCGGCCAGGTCGAGACCGACGAGGACGGCTACATCGTCACCGAGCCGGGCTCGACCCGGACCAATCTGGCCGGCGTCCTCGCCGTCGGCGACGTCGTCGACCACACCTACCGCCAGGCGGTCACCGCCGCCGGCACCGGCTGCATGGGGGCGCTCGACGCCGAGCGCTACCTGCGCGACAGCCCGCCCCCGGTCGAGGCGCACTGGATGCCCGGCGGCGAGCCGATCGAGATCGCCCCGACCCCCTAGTCGGGTCATGGAGGGCTAGGGTGGGGCGATGGGCGAGCGCCTGACCGAATACTTCCCGTTCATCCTCGCGGTGCTGCTGCCGCCAGTGGGGATTCTGCTCGGCTTCATCGAGATGCAGAAAGACCGCGAAGGCGGCGTGCGGATCATCGCCGTCGCGGTGCTCGCCGCGGTGGTCTGGGCTCTACTCTTGGTCTGATGGCCGAGTGCATGCACCTCGATTCGGTGGAGATCCTCGATCTCCCGGACGAGGTGGACGGCTGCGAGGAGTGCCTGGCCCAGGGGATGCAGTGGGTGCACCTGCGGATGTGCCAGAGCTGTGGCCACATCGGCTGCTGCGACAACTCGATCGGCAAGCACGCCACCGCCCATTACGAGGCGACGCGCCACCCGATCATCCGCTCCGCCGAGCCCGGCGAGAACTGGAGCTGGTGCTACCCCGATGAACTGATGTTCCAGCTGCGCGCTGAGTGATCCGTCTGCTCTAGGGCGTCTATAGGACGCCTAATTGCAGAGGCGTGACTGCCTAACGCAGATACGCCGCCGCGATCGCCGTCATCCGCCAGCCATCTTGCGCAGCTCGATGCCCTGCTCGGCGGCCCGCCGCAGCAATGGCGCCTGGGCGTAGGCGGCGCCCTTCTCCCGCTCCAGCTCCGACAGCAGCTCGACCGCGCGCCCGGCGCCGATCGTCGCGGCCAGCCCGAGCGATCCCAGCGGCCAGTTGAGGCCGAGCCGGGTTGCCGTGTCCATGTCCCCGGCCGCGGCCACGCTCTCTTCCAGGGCGAAGGCGGCCTCGTTGGCGATCTGGGCGAAGAGGCGGCCGAGGATCTCGCTCGCGGCGGGGTCGACCTGGGCCAGCTGCCCCGGGTCGAGGGTTGGCGCCGCGATCTCCAGCTCCGGGTCGGCCTCGCGCTCGATCCCGTCGTCGTAGGCGTAGTAGCCCTGGCCGCTCTTGCGCCCGAGCTTGCCTGCCGCGACCAGCCGTTCCTGGATCGGGCTCGGGCGCCAGCGCTCCGGTTCGCCGCCCTGGGCGAAGAAGGAGCGGGCGATGGTGAGGTTGACGTCGAGGCCGATCAGGTCGATCAGCTCGAACGGGCCCATGCGGAAGCCGCCGCCGAGGCGGACGACGCGGTCGATCGTGGCGGCGTCGCCGACGCCGTCGCCGAGCATCCGCAGCGACTCCAGCGAGAAGGGACGGGCGAGCCGGTTGGCGACGAAGCCGGGCGTGTCCCTGGCGCGAACCGGGGTCCGGCCCATCCCCCGTGCCACCTCGGCTGCCACCGCCAGAGCCACCTCCGAGGAGCGCTCCGCCGCCACCACCTCGACCAGCTTCATCAGCACCGGCGGGTTGAAGAAGTGCATCCCCACCACCCGCTCGGGATCGGGGGTACCGGCGGCGATATCGGAGATCCGCAGCGAGGAGGTGTTGCTGGCGAGAATCGTCTCCGGGCCACAGGCGGCGGCCACGGCGGTGAACAGCTTCCGCTTCAGCCCCAGGTCCTCGGGCGCGGCCTCGATCACCAGCTCGCAGCCCTCGAGCTCGCCGATCTTGAGGGCGGAGCCGATCCGAGCCGTGGCCGCGTCGGCGTCGGCCTCGCTCCAGCGCCCGCGGGAGGCGCCCCTTGCCAAAGCCTCGCGGAGCTTCACCGGGGCGGCCTCGACGGCGTCCGGGAAGGCGTCGTAGAGGCGGGTCTCGAAGCCGCCGAGGGCGGCGACCTGGGCGATCCCGCGGCCCATCGTGCCGGCCCCGAGGATGCCGATGCGGGCGACCGTCACCGGCCCTTGAAGTTCGGCTCGCGCTTCTCCAGGAAGGCCTGCATTCCCTCGACCCGGTCCTCGGTCGCCATCGCCTCGTCGAAGAGCCGGCGCTCGGCTTCGAGCCCCGCGGTCATCCCGGTCTCCTCGGCGTTCAGCACCGCGCGCTTGGCGAGGCGGGTCGCGATCGGCGGCCGCGCGGCGACGGTCCGCGCCAGCTCGATCGCCTCGCTCAGCCAGGCGCCCTTGCGGGCCGCTTTGTTAACCAGCCCCCATTCGACCGCCATCTCGGCGTCGAAGCGGCGCCCGGTCAGGGCGTACTCCATCGCCCGCTGCTTGCCGATCGCTCGGGTCAGGCGCTGGGTGCCACCGCCGCCGGGGATGATTCCCAGGGTCACCTCGGGCAGGCCGAAGCGAGCCTCGCGATCGGCGACGATCATGTCGCAGGCCAGCGCCAGCTCGCAGCCGCCGCCGAGCGCGTAGCCGCAGACGGCCGCCACCAGCGGCGTCTCGATCGTCCCCAGCTGGGCCCAGAAGGCGGCTCCCTCGGGGTCGGAGGGGGCGCCGATGCTGCGCTCCGCCAGGGCCCTGATGTCGGCGCCGGCGGCGAAGATCTGGTCGGAGCCGGCGATCGCCATGCAGCGGACCTCCGGATCGGCGTCGAGCCGCTGCAGCTCCGACAGCAGCCGCTCCTTCATCTCCGCCGAGAGGGCGTTGCGCGTCTCCGGGCTGTCGAGGCGCAGCAGGGCGACGTGGAACTCGTCGACCGTCGTCTCGAGGATCTCCGCCAAGGGGTCTCAGCTCTCCTCGAACGGGAGCATCGCGTTGATCCCCGTCGCGGCACGGCCGATGATCAGCTTCTGGATCTGCGAGGTGCCCTCGTAGAGGGTGGTGACGCGGGCGTCGCGCAGGTAGCGCTCGACCGGGTAGTCGTCGACGTAGCCGGCGCCGCCGTGGACCTGGATCGCCAGATTGGCGCACTCGACCGCGGACTCGGTCGCATACAGCTTGGCGACCGAGGTCTCGGTCGTGTTCGGCTTGCCTTCGTCCTTGAGCGCGCCGGCGCGGTAGACCAGCATCCGGCTGGCGTCGCGCTTGAGGATCATGTCGGCGATCATCTCCTGGACCAGCTGGAAGCGGGCCAGGGGGACGCCGAACTGCTTGCGCTCCTTGGCGTAGGCGACCGAGGCGTCGACGCAGCCGTCGCAGATGCCGACGCAGCCGGCGGCGACGCTGTAGCGGCCGTTGTCGAGGGCGCTCATCGCGACCTTGAAGCCGTCGCCGACCTGGCCGAGCATCGCGTCCTCGCCGACCTCGACCTCGTCGAGCGCGAGCGAGGCGGTGTCGGAGGAGCGCAGGCCGAGCTTGCCGTGGATCTCCTGGGCCGAGAAGCCCTCGCTGGCGGTGGGGACCAGGAAGCAGGCCAGCCCCTTGTGCTTCTTCTCGGGGTCAGTCTGGGCGAAGATCAGCGCCACCTCGGAGAAGTTGCCGAGCGAGATCCACATCTTCTGGCCGCTGATCGACCAGCCGGAGTCGGTCTTGGTCGCGCGGGTGCGGAGGTTGGCGGCGTCGGAGCCGGTGTCGGGCTCGGTCAGGCCGAAGCAGCCGAGCGACTCGCCCGAGCAGAGCCGCGGCAGCCACGTCTGCTTCTGCTCCTCCGTTCCCCAGCGCTCGATCGAGCCGGCGACCAGCGAGGTCTGGACGGAGACGACGGTGCGGGCGGAGGAGTCGCCGCGGCCGACCTGCTCGACGATCAGGCCGTAGCCGATGTAGTCGAGGCCGCGGCCGCCGTACGCTTCGGAGACCGGGGCGCCGAGGTAGCCGACCTCGCCGAGCTTGCTCGCCAGCTCGCGGTCGAAGCGGGCGGCGCGGTCGTTCTCTTTGACCCTCGGGATGATCTCCCTGTCGGCGAATTCGCGAGCGGTTTCGGAGATCAGTCGCTGCTCGTCGCTGAGCTGAAAGTTCATTGCCACTTCGCTCCTGTCTATCTCGTGGTCGTCAAAGCTCTCGAAGCTCGCGGCCCAGAGTGTCGGCGAAGGCCTGCTGCGCCTCGCGGGTGCGGGCGCCGGGCGCCTCTGGCAGCTCCTTGCCATCGATCGCTGCGACGGCTTGCACCTCCCGCGTGGTCGACGCCAGGAATGCCTCGGCGGCGCCGCGCAGGTCCTCGACGTCCCAGGTGCCCTCGGCGACGTCGAGCGCCTTGATCAGGCGGTCGCGGGTGATCGACTCGAGCACGCCATCCTCGAGCGCCGGGGTGCGCAGCTCGCCCCCGGCGGAGACCCAGAAGATCGCCGAGGTCGGTGGCTCCAGCACCGTGCCGTCGGGCCGCACCAGGACCGCCTCGTCGGCGCCGCGGCCTTTGGCCAGGCGGCTGGCCTGCATGTTGGCGGCGTAGGAGAGCGACTTGACCCCGTTGAGGATCACCGACGGGTTGTAGGAGACGGTGGCCAGGCGCAGGGTCTCGCCGTGGTCGGGGATCGGCTCGGTGGCGGCGATGCGGCGGCCGCCGCGGGTGACGATCAGTCGCAGCTGGCCGTCGACCGGCCCGGCCGCGGCCAGCAGTCCCTCGATCTCCCGCTCCAGCGCCGGGCGGTCGAACTCGAGCTCGATCGCGGCGGCCGAGCGGTCGAGCCGGTCGAGGTGGTCGATCAGGGCAAACGGCTTCCCCTCATAGAGACGGATCACCTCGAAAGCGCCGTCGCCCCGGTAGAGCCCGTCGTCCTTCATCGGCACCATCGCCGCGCCGGTCGGGGTCACCGTCCCGTCGACGCTGGCCAGTTCTGTAAAGCCCGAGGTCACCGCTGGCGAGGCTACCTGAGACGGCTTGGCGGTTACCCGCGTCGGGTTTCGACCGCGCAGCTCTCGCTGTGGTCGCTTTCGAGGCAGCGGACGCTGGCTCGCCGGACCACGTAGCTGTTGTCCCAGGCAACGGCGTTCTGCCGCAGCGCGTAGAACACGGTCACGGTGGCGAAGTAGAGCTTCGGCCCGTAGCGCCAGAGCAGTTCGCATTTCTGCCTCGCCGGCCCGAGTCGCCGGCAGTTGCCTCTGACCTCATCGCTCCCGGCGAAGAGCTCGCCGAACCTGGCGTTCAGCAGCCCGCCCACCAGTCCCTGCGCGCTTTCCCTGCTCATCGCCGGAAGCCGGGCCTTGAGACCGGGGGGCGGGGCGCCGGATTCGGTCGCGGCGATCCATTCCGAGGCCCAGCTGGAGACGCGATCGGCGCGAGTGAAGATGTTGGGCAGCTTGGTGCTGCATTCCGGGCCGCCGGTGCTGACGATGCCGATCTGGACTTGCGATCCGTCGGCGCGCTGGGCGATCGCCGGGCCACCGCTGTCGCCGAAGCAGCCGCCGTTCGCGTGATCGGGGGGATCGGTCGTGCACATCTCCACGGCGCTGGAGTAGGAGCGGTTGAAGGAACGCGTCCGCTGCTTGCAGGAGTTGGGGTCGAGCACCACGGTCGAGGTCGACCGCAGGCTTTTCGGCCCGGATTTGGCCCTGGGCGCGGTCAGGCCCCATCCGGCCAGGCGCACTTGCGCTCCGCCGGTGTAGAGGGCGCTGTCGGCGGCGCTCGCCAGGGAGATCGCCGGCGCCGAGGTGGGGCTCGCCAGGATCAGCAGGGCGGCGTCGGCACGGGTGGTCCCGGGATCGAACCCGGGGAAGACGTGGGTGGCGCTGACCTGCAGCACGTCCCCGGTTTCGTCCTCGGTGGGGGTGGTGCGTCCGGTCGCGACCTTGTAGGCGGGCGCCGGCGTGAACCCGCCGAAGTTGAGGTCCTCGACGCAGTGTGCCGCGGTCAGGATCACCCGCGGTGAGATCACGGTCCCGGTGCAGGCGAAGCCCTCGTCCTTGCCGGTCTGGGCGGCGATGAAGGCGAGCGAGGGGAAATCGGCGATCGAGGCGACGTCGCCGCGGATGATCGACGTCTGCGCGTCCGCCGCGTGGGCCAGGCCGGGAGCCAGCAGGGCGAGCGAAATCGCGCCGAGGGAGACGGTCATCCGTTGTCGAAGCCGGGCACTTTTACAGCGGCTCATCGGACAAGGCTAGTCGCTCCCTGAGTGCTCGGGTCAAATAGGTGTCGGGATCGCCGAGCGTATCCTGGTGGGGTGCTCTACATCCTGGGAACTCTGGCGGTGCTTGCGTTCATGATCGGCGTGCTGGTGCTCGTCGGGCACTTCTACCCCGGCACCTCGGCCGACCTCGTCGACTGGAAGCCGACCCGCTCACCCGAAGTCGAGGCCCAGAACGAGATCGACGACGTCCGCCAGATGATGGAAGCCCAGAACGAGATGCGCCGCCGTCGCGGTGCCCCGGAGATCACCGAGGCCGACCTGCAGGAGAAAGTCGCCGAAGACGAACGACTGAACCTGCGCGAACGCGGCCCCTCCGAAGCGACTTAGGGCGATGGCGCGAGCGCTGATCGTCGGCTGCGGCTGCCGCGGCCGGGAGTTGGGTGGACTGCTGCTGGCCGAGGGCTGGGCGGTGCGCGGGACCAGTCGCCGCGAGCAGGGGCTGGCGGCGATCGAGGCGGCCGGGATCGAGGCGGCGCCGGCCGACCCCGATCGGGTCGGGACGCTGCTGGAGCTGGTCGGTGACGTGGCGGTCGTCTGCCTGCTGCTCGGCTCGGCCGTGGGCGAGCCGGAGGAGGTCGCGGCGATCCACGGCCCGCGCCTCGAGCGGCTGCTGGAAAGGCTGGTCGACACGCCGGTGCGGGGAGTGATCTACGAGGCGGTGGGGAGCGTCGACGCCGCGCTGCTCACGGCTGGGGCGGAGCTGGTCCGGACCGCGTCGCGGACCTGGCGGATCCCGGTCGCGGTGGCCGACGTGAAGCGCGAGGACCCCTCCGAGCAGTCGCAGCAGATGGCGAATCTCGCTCTGGGACTGCTTTTGCCGGCCGGTGAACGCAAATAGCTAAACTCGGATGGGAATTGAGGTAAATACCTGATATCCGAGAGGGGCATCCCGATGGCGTTGCAACTTGGCGACGTAGCACCAGATTTCGAGGCGGACACGACCGAGGGGCGGATCAAGTTCCACGACTGGATCGACGACTCGTGGGCGGTCCTGTTCTCCCACCCGAAAGACTTCACCCCGGTCTGCACGACGGAGCTCGGCTACATGGCGAGCATCGAGCCCGAGTTCAAGAAGCGCGGCGTGAAGATCATCGGGCTCTCCGTCGACCCGCTCGACAAACACGAGGCGTGGGCGAGCGACATCGAGGCGACCCAGGGGACGGCGCCGAACTACCCGATCATCAGCGACGCCGACTTCAACGTCTCCAAGCTCTACGGGATGCTGGCGGCCGACGTCTCCGGCGACGCGGCGGACCGCACGCCCGTCGACAACCAGACCGTGCGCAACGTCTTCGTCATCGGTCCCGACAAGAAAGTAAAACTGATCCTCGTCTACCCGATGACGACCGGGCGCAACTTCGACGAGGTCCTGCGGGTGATCGACTCGCTGCAGCTGACCGCCCAGCACAAAGTCGCGACCCCGGCCCAGTGGCAGCAGGGCGGCGACGTGATCATCGCCGGCTCGGTCTCCAACGACCAGGCGAAAGAGATCTACCCCGATGGCTGGGAGGAGCCGCGGCCATACATCCGCATCGTCCCCCAACCGAACGGGAGCTCGAACTAGTCGAGGCGCTTCAGCAGGTCGCTGAGGATCCGTGCCGTGGCTCCCCAGATGAGCTGACCTTCCACCTCGTAGGTGGGGGTGTGGATGGGGATGCCACGGCGGACCAGTCGGCGCATCTCATAGCTCTCCCGGAGGATCTCGAGGGAGAAGGTGAGGACGGTCTCGACCTCGGCCGGGTTGGGCCGCAGATCCAGCTCGGCGGGGTGGGCGACGAGGCCGACGAAGGGGTGGACCCGGTAGTTGGTGACGAAGGTGGAGGTCGGCGGCAGCGCGCCGACCAGCTCGACCCGCGTCGGAGCGAGGGCGATCTCCTCCTGCGCCTCGCGCAGCGCCGTCGTCGCCAGGTCGGCGTCGATCTCGTCCTGGCGCCCGCCCGGGAAGGAGATCTCGCCGGCGTGGCGCCGCATATCGGCCCGGCGCTCGGTGAAGATCAGCCCCGGCTCGTCCGGCCACCCGTAGAGCGCCAGCAGCACCGCGGCGTCGGTGCCGCCGCGAGCCTCCATCGCCGCCGCGTCCTCGGCGGTCAGCAGGCGCTGGGACAGGTCATTCACGCCGCCATCATCCTCGCTCCCTTTGTCCTTGGTCACCCTGTGGGTTACAAAAGTCAAGGGGAGGGTTACGGAAGGCGCGCTAAATGATCACTTGGACCGTGCCGCCGTCCACCGACCATGCCGCGCCGGCGACGTAGGAGGCGCGGTCGGAGCAGAGGAAGACGATTGCGCCGGCGATCTCGGCAGGGTCGGCGAGGCGGCCGATCGGGCGCTTGGCGCCGGCTTCGGCCAGCGCCTCCTCACGGCTCTCGGCACCGCTGAGATCGCGTGACTGGTCGAGCAGTCCGCCCGGCTCCATCCACATCTCCGATTCGGCCGGGCCGGGGCAGACGGCGTTGACGAGGACGCCGCTCTTGGCGTAGCGGTCGGCGAAGAGGCGCGAGAGCGAGAGCTCGGCCGCCTTCGCCACCGAGTACTCCGGCATCGCCCCCGAGGGCCGCTTGCCGGCGGTCGAGCAGACGTTGACGATGCGGCCCCAGCCGCGCTCGGCCATCGCCGGGATGGCGGCGCGCATCGCCCGCAGCGGCGCCATCACGTTGAGCTCGTACTGGGTGCGCCAGTCCTCGTCGGGGACGTCGTCGAGGTCGCGCCAGGCGGCGGCGCCGGCGTTGTTGACGAGCACGTCGAGGCCGCCGAAGTACTCGCTCGCGGTGGCGAGCATGCGTTCGCCGGCGTCCTCGTCGGTGACGTCGAGGGCAAGCACCGCGGCGCGGCCGCCGGCCCGGGCCCCGGCTCCCACTGCCTCTTCCTGTACCTCCCGCAGCCGTTCCTCGCCGCGCGCGACCAGGAGCACGTTGGCGCCCTCGGCGCAGAGCCCGATCGCGGTCTCGCGGCCGATGCCGCGGCTGGCGCCGGTGACGACGCAGCTGCGCCCGGCGAGGCCGAGGTCCATCTAGAGGGCCTCGACTCGCTCGGCGACGGTGACCGTCGCTGCGCCGACGAGGATCTTGTGCACGGGGCACTTGGCGGCGATCGTCAGCAGGCGCCGGCGCTGGTCGTCGCTCAGCTCGCGCGGCAGCTTCAGCGCCACCGAGAAGCTCGAGGGCATGTGGCCGTCGTAGGCGACGTCGACGTCGACCTCGATCGGACCGACGTCCCAGCCCTTGTGGTCGGCGTACATCTCGACCGTGATCGCGGTGCAGCTGGCGAGGCTGGCGGCGAGCAGCCGGGTCGGGCTGGGGCCGCTGTCGGTGCCGCCGACCGCGGCCGGCTCGTCGACGAGGAGGCTGTGGCCGCCCTCGATCTCGACCTCGTGGGCGAAGCCGTCGAGGCGGCGGGCGCTGACTCGCACCGTCAGCCCTTGCCGCGGCCCTCGAACAGGGCCGGGTCGGCGACGTCGGCGAAGCGGGCCAGCGCGTAGGCGTAGTCGGAGGCGCGGTTGACGAAGTGGATCACGGTCTCGCCGGCCAGCTCGCCTTCTTCGGCGAGGGCGGAGATCTGCCGCTCGGCCCGGCGGATCACGGTGCGGGCGACGTCGAGCTGGGCGGAGAGCTGGTTGCCGCCGGGGATGACGAACTTGGGCGGCAGGTCGACCTCCGCCATGTAGCGGTCGATTCCCTCCTCCAGCTCGGTCACCATCGCCTCGGTGGTGCGGCTGACGCCGTCTTCCAGCCGCTCGGCGGCCTCCGGCGCCGTCGCCAGCTCGGCGCCGGCGACGAAGAGGTCGTCCTGGAGGCGGAGGATGTCGGCGGCCAGCTCGGCCTCGTCGGGCCCGCAGAGAGCGCGGGCCACGCCCAGCGCCGAGCAGGCTTCGTCGAGCGCGCCGTAGGCGCTGGTGCGGCCGTGGTGCTTGGGGACGCGGCCGCCGTACCAGAGCGAGGTCGTCCCGTCGTCGCCTTTCTTCGTGTAGATCTTCGCCACGGACCGATCCTACGCGGCGCTCAGGCGACCGGGTTGAAGGCGAAGCCGGTCATCACCTTGGGGAAGAAGTAGGTCGACTTCGGCGGCATGTTCTCCTCGGTCGCGGCGATCGCGCGGACCTGCGCGACCGGGACCGGCCGCTGGATGAAGGCGACGTCGAACTCGCCGCGGTCCACCATCGCCAGGGCATCGGGAACGCTCTTCGCGTACTCGAGCCCGCGGCGCTCGTCGATGTCCTCGTCGCTCATCCCGGCCAGGCCCTTCAGCACCAGCGTCTCGAGGATCGCCGAATCGAGGCGGCGGTAGGCCTCCGGCTTGCCGGCCAGGAGCCGGTCGAGCTCGCTGGTGTCCTTGAGGCGCAGGCGGTAGGCCTGGCCGTGGAAGCTGTCGTAGAGGCCGAAGACCCCGACGCCCTCCTCGTCCTTCGGGTCGATCCCCTCGCGGTCCACCTCGGTCGAGTCGAACAGCTCGCGCAGGCCGGCGCCGAGGCGCTGCTGGCGCTCGGGGTCGGCGGCGAAGCCGGAGAGCAGGCGGTGGGTGGGGAAGACCGTGAGGCCGGGGTCGTCGAGCCCGGTCAGCGCCATCAGGGTGAAGTTGTGCGGCCCCTCGCCGCCGACCTCGTCGCGGTAGGCGCGGGCGGTCTCGTAGCGATGGTGGCCGTCGGCGATCAGCAGTTCGGCGCCGGCCAGGCGCTCGGAGACCGCGGCGTGGACCGCCGGGTCGTCGATCCGCCAGACCCGGTTGACCGTGCCGCTTTCGTCCTTCGCCTCGCCCCAGGGCTCGGCGGCGAGGGCCGGCTCGACCAGCGGCCAGGCGTCCTCGGTGCTGAGCGAGAAGATCGGCGAGAGGTTGTAGCCGGTGGCGCGGGTCAGCTCCAGCCGGTCCAGGAGCGGGCCGGGGTGGGTGCGCTCGTGGGGACGGATGCCGCCGCTCTCGTAGTCCTCCACCCGCACCCGGGCGAGGATGCCGTGGCGGGCGTGGCTGGAGCCGTCGGGGGCGGTGTAGTCCTGGGTCAGGGCCCAGATCGAGGGCTCCCCGTCGGCGACCAGGGCCCCGTCGGCGCGCCAGGCGTCGATCGTCCGCGCCGCTGCCTCGTAGGGATCGCCGCTCGGGTTGCTCGCGGGGTCGGCGGGGTCGAAGGGCTTCGGCAGGTCGATCGCGACCGCGTTGTAGGGGGAGCGCTGCAGCAGCCGTGCCCGGCCGGCGGCGTCGATCACGTCATAAGGTGGGGCGGCGACCGCGTCCAGCGAGCCGACCTTCGCGAGGTCGTAGTGCAGAGCCTTGAACGGGCGTACGTCAGCCATCGGAGTTCACTCTAAACTGGCCTCGTCGGGGCGTGGCGCAGCCTGGTAGCGCGCGGCCTTTGGGTGGCCGAGGTCACAGGTTCAAATCCTGTCGCCCCGATGTAGAAACGCGAGCTGGCCCACCGGCTCTATGCGGGGGCGGGCGTCCCGTTGTACGACTCGTCTTGTTCGGCCGTCGGGTTTCGTCCTTGTGGCCGTTGCGCGGTCGTCTCGGCCGGGGCTACGGTCGGAGTGATTCGATGACCGGCGCTCGAGTTCGATATGTGCTTCTCCTTGCGGTCGCGATGCTTGCCGTCACCGCACCGGTTGCCGTGGCGGCCCAGACGATCCACGTGGTCGAGCGGGCGACCACCGATGCCGTGACCAACGGCTCGAAACAGGACAAGGTGGGCAACGTGCTCACCTGGCACAACAAGATCTATGACGCGGCCAACAAGCAGCGGGTTGGCAGGGACGCCGGGTACTGCATCCGCATCGTGGTCGGCAAGTCATGGGAATGCAGCTGGACCACGTACCTCAAAGCCGGGTCGATCAGCGTTCAGGGACAGTTCCTGGACAAAGGCGACGCGGAGCTGGCGATCACCGGTGGGACCGGGTCCTACGCAGGTGCCAGCGGCACGATGACCTTGCATTACCGCAACAAGAAGGGCACCGCCTTCGACTTCATCTTCCACCTGCAGTAGCCGCGGGGCGAGGATGGCCGCTAAATGCGGCCAAGCACTCCCGGTTCTTGCCCGCCCGTCAGCGCTTGACGATGTTGTGGATCTCCAGGATCTCCGGCTCGCCGGGGTCGATGCCGACCTCGGCAAGGACCGGCATCAGTCGCTCCCCGAATGCTTCGAGCTGCTGCCGGGAATCCCAGATCTCGCTGACGCGAAGGCTTCCCTCGGTGCCGAAGCAGACGTGGGAGTCGAGTCCGTCGGGAGGGAAGTCGCCGGCGGCTTCGAGCTTGCTGACGGACTCGTCGTACTGGGCGGCCGTCAGGGCAGAGGGGGCAAAGCGGATAAGGACGCTCATCGAGCTCCTCCTTCATTGGGTTTGCTGTTAGACCGATCCTGCAATAGCCAAATCATTTGGAGTCGTTGCGGACGTTTGTCCGGTGAAGTTTGATGAGATCCTGCCGATAGGCTTGGCGATGGCACACGAAGAAGACCAGATCGAGCGGCGCGTCGAACGTGCTGTGTTCGAAACCGACCGCCACATGGTAGTGGGGGACGTGACCCTCCCTCCGGCCGGCTATCAGAGCCGGTTCTCGGACTCGCTGAACCGGGCCGACCTCGACTTCGTGCCGCTGACGCACGTGGAGATCACATCGCTGGTGGACGGAACAGTCAGCGAGCGCCCCTTCGTCGTCCTCTCCAAGCGGCACATCAGGCTTTCCTACCCCTGTCGCTGACGCCGGCGCGGCGCGGCGGCGGGCCTCAGTCGCGGCGGGCCCGGCCCCGGTTGGCGTAGGCGCCCAGGTCGATCGCGAAAGCGAGGATGACGATGAACCACTCGAATCCGTCGACGCGGTTGGAGCTGCTCCACATCACCGCGTAGGCGAGCGTCGTCCAGGGCAGCAGGAAGAAGCCGAGGAAGGGCACGAACCAGCTGTCGAAGGCGCGGCTGAGCAGGTCCGAGAAGAGGAACAGCGCGAACAGCGCCAGTCGCGGCGAGATGAAGGCGAAGAGGACGAGGAGGCAGCCGATCCCGGGACCGTATCCGCTCGCCGGGACGGTGGCAATCGGTATCTGATCGGCTATGCGGCGACAAAGTCGGCAGGCGGCTTGCGCGCCTCGCTACCTTGGATGCATATGAGCCGAATCGGAAGGTTGATGACGATGCTGAATCCCGAGAAGACGCGGATGCCCTCGCCCGAGGATGCGCTGCCCGGCCGCAGCGAGCCCGCCTTCGACATTCCCGACACCCACGCGGTGCTCGGCACTCCGCTCGAGCCGCCGTTCCCGGCGGGGATCGAGGTCGCCTACTTCGCGCTTGGCTGCTTCTGGGGCGCGGAGCGGCTGTTCTGGAATCTGGACGGCGTCTACACCACGGCGGTCGGCTATCAGAACGGGACCACGCCGAACCCCACCTACGAGGAGGTCTGCTCGGGGCGGACCGGCCATGCCGAGGCGGTCCTGGTCGCCTTCGACCCGAAGAAGGTCTCCTACGCCGACCTGCTCAAGGTCTTCTTCGAGGAGCACGACCCGACCCAGGGGATGCGCCAGGGCAACGACGTCGGCACCCAGTACCGCTCCGGAATCTACTTCGCCAACGACGCGCAAAAGGAGACGGCGGAGATGGCGAGGGACGCCTACGACGCCGCGCTGCGGGCCGCCGGCCACGAGCCGATCACGACCGAGGTCGAGCCGGCCGGGCCGTTCTACTACGCCGAGGAGCCCCACCAGCAGTACCTGCACAAGGTGCCGAACGGCTACTGCGGACTGGCCGGCACCGGCGTCTCCTGCCGCATCCCGACCGCCGCGTCCTGACCGCGCCGTTGCGCCGCGGGCGCGGCGAATAGCATCACGCGCCCGTGGCACCCTCCTTTGGCTCCTACATAGCGGGCTGCCTCGCCGTGATCGGCATCGTCGCGGCGCTTGGCCTCGGCGGCTACTGGCTGCGACGCTGGATCGTGCCGGAATTCTCCGGGGCGCTGGCGCGGCTGGCTGACGCCACGATCGCGGTCGCTCTGCTGGTCGTCACGCTGCAGACCCTCGGCGCGCTCAGCATCCTTTACTTCGGCTGGATCGTCGTCTTCTGCATCGGCGTCGGGCTCGGGGCGGCGGCGCTGGGTCGGGCGAAAGCGCCCCGCAACGGCCGCGAAGTGCAGGCGCCGCGAGTGGAGACGATCGCTTTCCTGATCGCGCTCGGCGTCGCCTCCTTCACCGTCGCCGAGTGGACCTTCCCGTCCCAGTCCAGCCTTGACTTCGGCATGTTCGGCGGCGACACCACCTGGTACCACATGCCCTTCTCGGCGGCGATCGCGCAGGAGCACTCGACGGCGGCGCTGCACTTCACCGACCCCCTGCGCCTGGCGGCCTGGTTCTACCCGGCCAGCACCGAGCTGATCAACGGCGCCACCATCGTCCTCTTCAAGAGCGACTGGCTGGCGCCGCTGCAGAACCTGATCTGGCTGCCGATCGCCCTGCTCGCCGCCTGGTGCGTCGGCCGCCCCTACAAGGTCGGGCCGGCGACGCTGGTCGCCGCCGCGATCGTCCTCGACGCGGGGGTGATGATCGAAACGCAGCCCGGCGAGGCCCGCAACGACATCATGGGGCTGGCCTTCCTGATCGCCTTCGCGGCCTTCCTGATCAACGGCCACCAGCGCCGTGCGCCCGCGGCCGGGGCGGTCCAGGACGCGCCCGAGCGCGACGCGCCGCTGCTCGACAAGGGGCCGCTGGTGATGGCCGGGATCGCTGCCGGCCTCGCCGCCTCGGTCAAGCTCACCTTCCTGATCCCGGTGGTGGCGATCACGATCGGCGTCGTCCTCTTCAGTGGCAAGGGCAGGCGCCTGACCACGGCCTGGGTGATGGCGGTGCCGATGCTCGTGGTCGGCGGCTACTGGTACCTGCGGGCGGCGATCAAGACCGGCGGCAACCCGATCCCGCAGGTCAGCTTCGGGCCGCTGAACCTGCCGACCCCCGACCAGATGCCGCTCGACCCGCGGCCGCGCTTCGCGGTAGCGCACTACCTGACGGAACCGACGATCTACCGCAAGTGGTTCTTCCCCGAGCTCGACAACGCGCTGGGGCCGCTCTGGCCGCTGATCCTGATCGTCGCCGTCTCCGCCGCCGTCTACATCGTCGTGCGCTCGCGCAACAAGATCCTGCGGGTGGTCGCGGCCGCGGCGCTGGCGACCGCGTTCGTCTACGTCTTCACGCCGCTGACCGCCGCCGGCCAGGAGGGCTCGCCGACCGGGTTCTTCACCAACACGCGCTACCTGATCCCCGGCCTGGTGCTGGCGCTGGTGCTGTTACCGATCGCGCGACCGCTGCGGGCGCCGGACCGGCGGGCCTGGCAGACGCTGCTCTTCTTAACGGGGGTCTACGCGATCACGGTGCTGAGCACGCCGCGCTGGTTCACGACCTACATCGTCGGCACGATCTTCCTCACCCTGCTGCTGGTCTGGGCGCCGGCCGGGCTCAGCCTCGGGCGCGGGCGCCGCCGGGTCAGCCGCCCGATCGTCGCCGCGGCGACGGCGGTGCTGGTGCTGCTGGCGGTGGTCCTCGGGCGGGCGCAGGAGGTCCAGTACGCGGAGCAGCACTACGCCAACCCGCTGCCCTTCCTCGGCGAAGGCGGGCCGCGCAAAGCCTACGATTTCGCCCGCAACCAGCAGGACCAGAAGATCGGCATCGCCGGCTCCAGCCAGATCATCTTCGGCCAGTACGGCTTCTACGGCGGCGACCTCTCCAACCGGGTCCACTACATCGGCCAAGAGGGGCCCAACGGCACCTACCGCCTGGCGACCAGCTGCCGCCAGTTCCGCCGCCTGATCAACGAAGGCGACTACGACTACCTGATCATGAGCCAGGCCACGCAGGACTCGCCGGAGGCCGAATACTGGTACCCGATCTATGCCTGGGTCAAAGACGACCCGGCCCTGAAGCTGGTGGTCGAAGAGCCGGAAATCGTTCCCCAGCCCGACTACGTCCTCAAAGTCAACGGCAAGCTCGACCTCGCCGGCTGCGCCGACGTCGGCAAGTAACCCAGGACGGATCCGCCGGCCCGCTACGGCATCTTTCTCCAGCCCAGGCGCCCGCTATCCAGCTGCAGGGCGTCCACGGTCGCCGCCAGGTGCTCGAAATGCATCTGGTAGTCGGCGTAGGAGCGAAGTTCGCGCTCCCGCCGGATGAAGTCGCTCAGCGCCTGCCAGAGGCTGAGGGCGCTGGCGCCCAAGAAGCTCACAGCGATCTCCGGGTCGATGAGCTTGTGGGCGACGAGCACACCGACGTTGTCGAGGTAGTGGCTGACCCGGAACGCCGCCTGGTTGATGCCGTCGGGCAGTCCGCTCATGCCGGCCTCCGGGTCGCAGTTCTCGAGCTCCCGTAGGAGCAGCCTCCGATCGGCCACGAAGTCGGGGTCGCGAAACTCGCGGAAGAGGTCGATTGCGGCCGGGAACGCATTCGCTTTGCGGGCCTCACGGAGCTCCCGAGCCGAGATGATCGCGGAGACGATGGCCACGGCGAGGGCGACGACGGCGATGATCAGGGCTGCCATCCGGCGATGCTAAGCGACCCCGCTTGCCAGGGCCTAATCTTGATCGCCCGCCCCCGTAGCTCAGTGGACAGAGCACCGGCCTTCTAAGCCGATGGTCGTTGGTTCGAATCCAACCGGGGGCGCTTTCGGTGTTTCTCGCTCAGTAACCGGGCGGGTGGCGGACGACGTAGCCGTCCGTCGGCCTGCTGCCGAGGTGCCAGCGGGGGCCGGTGCCGCTTTCGGTGCCGGAGGTGTCGTAGCGCAGGCCGGCAATCTCGGCGAAGGTGTGGCCGGCGTTGGCGTAGACAGTGATCCACTTGCCGGGGCCGGGGGCGCCCCAGCCCTCGAGTTCGCCCGAGGTCAGCGGGCGCGGGATCATGCCGCCACCGAAGAGGGCGAAGCTGACCGCGCCGGAGCAGTCGTAGCCATAGGAATAGAAGGAGCCGTGGCCGCCGCCCCAGACGTAAGGGCGGCCGACGATCGCGTTGGCGTTGGCGACCACGTCCTTGACCGCCTGCGGCGCGCCCGGGGGCGGCAGGGCGATTCCGGTGAGGAGGATCGAGGTCGATTCGCCGCCGGCGCGGGTGCTGGCGAAGATCTTCTCGCGCTCGGCGGCACTGTGGTGGGGGATCTCGGTGCCGTTGGAGCCGGCCGAGGCGGGCGGCATCGTCGTCGGGTCGCCGGGGACCGCTGGGCCGGGGGGCACGGCCGGGACAGAGGAGCCATAGGCGGGCTCGGGCTTCGCTTCGATCTTGCGCCGCGCTTCCATCAGGGCGAGCCCGTCGCCGAGGGCGCCGAACGCCTCGTCGGCGCCGGTGCCGTGGACGACCGCGGTCAGGGCGGCGCGGCCGATCGCGTCGAGGCCCTCGCCGGAGCCGGCTTCTGCGGGCTCGCCGCTCGCCGCTGCGCAGAACGGCAGCGCCAGCAGGGCGGTGGCGCAGATCAGCGTTCCCAGGGCTCGGCGCACCGCTGAAACCTTAGTGGCCGCGAACCGTGGTGCGAGCGTGCCGGTCAGCAGCGGTGAAGTGGGGCGGCGCTCTTGACGACCTCGAAGGCGCTGCCGGGAATCCGCTTCAGCTGGTTCAGGTTCTCGTCGTCCCAGCGGCGGTCGCTGCTGCCGCTGAAGAACCAGTTGGAGCCGTTGTCGGCGACGATCAGGCCGTAGCGCTTCATCGCCTCCGCGATCGTCCTGGCGTGGCCGCTGAAGGCGCCGAGCCCGTAGCCGGCTTTGAGCCGCAGGCGCAGGCCCATCGGCGGTGCGGCGGCGCTGGAGCTGTCCCCGGCGCAGTGGGTGGCGGGGAGGACCCAGGCGTCGCGGGTGCTCTCGAAGGTGACCCGGATCGCGTGCTCGAGCCGGCCGGCGGCGACTTCGTCGTAGCGGACGAGGCCGGGGAAGATCGGTAGCCCCGCGGCGTCGGCTGAGGTCCAGCCGGCGGGGCGCAGCGCGGTCGAGGTGAGGTCCCAGGCGGCGCCGGAGTCGGCGTTCCAGTGGGGTCTCGGTCGTGGGACGTAGGTGGCGCGGTAGAGCTCGTAGAGCATGCAGCGGGCGCGGTCGACGGCGAGCACGTGGCGGTCGCCGTCGCTGCCGTTGCCACCCTCGACCGGGGCGCCGCCGGGGACGGGGAACGGTCCGGGGTCGCTCTCCTCGCCGTAGGCGGTGTAGTTGACGGCGAGCCGGCGCTGGCCGGGGCCGACGACCGCGAAGGGGAAGCCATAGGGGCGGGGGGAGCCGAAGTCGGGGTGGAGGCGGTCGCCACCGTCGGCCTCTATGTAGGAGATGTAGGCGGCCGAGCGCGGGTCGCGCGGCGCTTTCGAGATGTCCTGGTTCCAGGCCGCTTGGTTGGGGAGGGAGGGGGCGCGCGGCGAGAGCGAGGCCGGCGGGTCGGGGAAGACCTGGCAGGAGCCGAGACCTGGGTAAGGGCCGAGGGCCTGGGCGGGGGTCGGAAGCCATGCGGCCATACACGCTGCCACCGTTGCGAGAACGCAGCGTGCCCAGGTTTTGGGCCCCCAGAGGGGCCAAAAACCTGGGCACGCACGGGTCCTACTCATCCGAGCTGGGCCGATCGACTGGAAGGGAGCACTCTCGGATCGTGAGCCGGCCGATATCGAGCTCCTCAACGGCGAGTTTGCCGACCTTGGCACGGCCGATCGCCAGGCGGCCGATGCTGAGTCGGCCGATCGCGAAGCCGCCGATCGCGGCGGCGCCGACGGCGAGCGCCCCGATCGCGACGGCGCCGCGCGCTTGGGCGCCGGTCAGGGTGCCGGGCCTGGCCTCCGGTCGGAAGAGCGGGATGCCGCCGAGCTTGGCCACGCGCCAACCGTAGCGCGGCTAGCCTGGGGCCAGATGAGCCCGGACGACCGTCCCACCCTGCTGGCGATCCAGCATGTGCCCTGGGAGGGTCCGCACCGCATCCTCGATGCCTGCGGCGGGCTCCAGGTCCACACCGTGAAGCCGCTGGCCGGGCAGCGGCTGCCCGCCCACGACGAGGTCGCCGGCGCCGTCGTCATGGGCGGACCGATGAACGCCGACGAGGTCGAGCGCTTCCCCGCGCTCGCGCTCGAGCGCGAGTGGCTGGCGGAGGCGGCGCGGCGGGGGATGCCGGTGCTCGGCGTCTGCCTCGGGGCGCAGCTGCTGGCGCGGGCGCTCGGGGCCGAGGTGAGGATGGGGGAGCGGCCGGAGATCGGCTTCGGCCCGGTCGAGGTCGGCGATCCCGACGATCCCGTCCTCGGCGGGCTCGCTCCCAGCACCGAGGTTCTGCACTGGCACGGCGATGTCTTCGACCTGCCCGCCGGCGCCCAGTCGCTGGCTTCCTCGGAGTGGACCGAGCACCAGGCCTTTCGCGCCGGCAACGCCTGGGGAGTGCTCTTCCACCCCGAGGCCGACTTCGCCCTGGTCGAGGCCTGGCTGGCGGTGCCGGAGATGATCGACGAGGCGGTCGGGGTGCTCGGCGCCGCGGGCACCCAGGCGCTGACGGCGCGGGCGAGCGAGGTGGAGCCGATGCTGGTGGAGCGCACCGCGCCGGGCTTCGAGGCCTTCGCTGAAATCGTCGCCGGCGGGTAGCGGGCTCGCAGCACCGGAACGCGACGCGAGGAGGAGCGGCATGGGCCTGGCCCGGATCATGGGCCAGCACCTCCCTCCACCGAGACCTCGATGCAATCGCCCTGATGGGCCGCGAGTTGGTCCCCGCCCTCGCCCGCTAAATTGCACCCAGCGCGGTGGACGTAGCTCAGTTGGTAGAGCTCCTGGTTGTGGTCCAGGCGGTCGCGGGTTCGAGTCCCGTCGTCCACCCTCGCGGTGCGCCGTGGTGGACGCAGCCGTGAGCAGGCCAACGCCATGCCCGTGCACTAAGAATACAAGTTAAGTGCAGTAAACGCCTTTAACTTGTATTCTTAGGTACATGGCAGCGTTCAGCAGGGCACAGATAACCGAGCTATTCCATCTGGCTTTTCTCGACGTTCTCTCCAAACGCCTGGATCCTGCTCGCTACGTCCTCAAGGGGGGCGCCAACCTGCGTTATTTCTTCGCCAGTGCCCGCTACTCAGAGGACATCGATCTCGATATCTGCGGCGAGGCGCCCTGGGGTCTTGAAGACAAGGTCGACGCCGTTCTCGATTCGGGTGCCCTGAAGATTCTGCTTCGCGTCGGCGATCTCTCGATCGCCGAGTTCTCAAAGCCAAAGCAGACCGCGACGACCCGGCGCTGGAAGGTCGGCGTGGCAATCTCAGGCCGGGCAGAGATCGTCCGCACCAAGATCGAGTTCAGCAATCGGGGCAGTGAAGGCAGCTACCGTCTCGAGCCGATTCCGAGCCGCGTCGTCGCCCCCTATGCATTGCGCTCGCCAAGCGTCCAGCACTACACCGAGGACACGCCGACCGCGCAGAAGGTAAGGGCCCTGGCAGGGCGATCCGAGACGCAGGCCCGCGATGTCTTCGATCTCGACCTGCTCTTGCGTCGGCGCGGGCTCACGCCCGGGTCCCTCGGCGCCCAGGTCCTGACCGATGCCGGCGATCGCGCACTGCAGCTGCCCTACGATGCCTTCCGCGACCAGGTTCTGCCGTTTTTGGAGCCCGATGCTCGCGAGTTGTATGAGGACGAAGCGGCCTGGGAGCAGATGCAGACGTTCGTCGCCGGGCAGTTGGAGGCGGCGAGATGACCCCGATCGACGCTTACGCCGACCTGCTGAAGATGAACCGCGCGATCGTCACCAATCGTGAGGCGGCAGCCCGCTGGCAAACCTCTCCTGGCACCGCCGCCCGACGCCTGCGCGGGCTGGCGGAGGCTGGGCTCGTGCGCCGGTTGCGGCGTGGTCTCTGGGCACTCGATCCGAACGTCGCGCCGTTCGTCGCCGCTCCCTACTTGACCGCACCGCTCCCGGCCTACGTCTCCTTCTTCTCGGCGCTCTCCCACCACGAGATGATCGAACAGATCCCGCGTCAGATCTCAGTTGCATCACTCGATCGCGCCCAACGGATCACGACCACGATCGGGACCTACGAGATCCACCATCTTGCTCCCGAGCTCTTTACTGGCTATGAGGGCTCGGAGGAGACGGGGTACCTGGCGACCCCGGAGAAGGCGCTCTTCGACACCGTCTACGTCCGTGCCGCCGTCGGCGGTCAAGCCTTCTTCACCGAGCTCTCGCTGCCCGGTGATTTCGACGACGCGAAGCTTCGAGAATGGACGGCTCGTATCGGCAGCGCCCGCCTGAGAACCTTGGTCTCACGCCGGCTCGCCGAGATCCTCGACCCCCTTCGAATCCCCGGCCCAGCGCAGCAAGGGGGTTGAGATTGCCAAGCGCTTATCCTCAGCCAATCGGCGCGAAAGTTCTAATTCTCGGCGCGGGGTTCGGCGGTCTCGAGCTCTCGACGGTGCTGTCGGAGGCGCTCGGGGATGAGGTCGAGGTGACGCTGATCGACAAGAGCGAGGCGTTCGTGTTCGGGTTCTCGAAGCTCGACCTGATGTTCGGGCGGGAGCGGCCGGAGGCGGTGCGGATGCCCTATTCCGAGATCGCCAAGCCGGGCGTGCGGGTGCTGCGGGAGACGGTCACCGCGATCGATCCCGAGACGCGGCGGGTGACGACGGATGCCGGGGTCCACGAGGCCGACGTCCTCGTGGTGGCGCTCGGCGCTGACTACGACATGGACGCCACGCCCGGGCTCGCCGAGGCCGGGAACGAGTTCTACTCGGTGGCCGGAGCCGAACGGCTGGCCGGGATCATCCCGACGTTCTCGCGGGGGCACGCGGTGATCGGGGTCTGCGGGGCGCCGTTCAAGTGCCCGCCGGCGCCGAGCGAGTGCGCCCTGCTGCTGGACGAGGCGCTGACGGCGCGGGGAGTGCGCGACGCCTGCCGGATCTCCTTCGTGATCCCGCTGGGGACGCCGGTGCCGCCCTCGCCGGAGACCTCCGCGGCGCTGGAGCGGGAGTTCGCCGAGCGCGACATCGCCCTGATCGCCGGGCGCCGCGTCAGCGCCCTCGACCCGGAGCGCAGCACCGCCATCCTCGACGACGGCAGCGAGCTTCCGTTCGATCTCTTCCTCGGCGTGCCCAGGCACCGTGCGCCCGACGTGGTCCTCGACAGCGGCATGACCGAGGACGGCTACGTGCCGGTGGACTCGGCCACGCTGGAGACGCGCTTCCCGGGGGTCTACGCGGTCGGCGACGTCGCCACGGCGGGCGTGCCGAAGGCCGGTGTCTTCGCCGAGGGAGCGGCGCGCATCGTCGCCGAGACGCTGATCGCCAGGCTGCGGGGCGGCGAGGGGCCGGGCCCTCACCTCGGGCGCGGCACCTGTTACATCGAGTTCGGTCGCGGCCGGGTCGGCAGCGTCGACATCGACTTCCTCTCCGGACCCTCGCGCACCGGGACCTTCCACGCGCCGTCGGCCGAGCTGGTCGCCGCGAAGGAGGGCTTCGGCGCCAGCCGCCGTGCCCGCTGGTTCGGCTGAACGTACTTGCTGGCGGTCGCCTTGCGCGGCTCAAGCATCCGCTCGCACCGCCGATGTGACCGGGTCGCCGGGCGTCTCGGCCCCGGCCCATAAAGCAAGGAGAGAAGATGGGCTTCATCACCAGAGCGCGCGTACTCGCGCTGAGTGGCGTCGGCATGCTGGCGCTCGCCGCAGGCGCTTACGCCTACTTTACGAGCACCGGCTCGGGAACCGCTACCGGTTCGGTCGGCAGCGCCGTGGCCATGACGCTCCACGGCACGGTCTCCTCGAGCCTCTATCCGGGCTCCTCCTCGCCGGTCTCGTTCACCGTCGACAACCCGTCTTCCGGGTCCCAGCGGATCGACACGATCACACTTGCAAGCATCTCGGTCGACCCCGCTCACTCGTCCTGCAGCAGTGCGATCAACGGTGGCAACCCCGACTTCTCGATGCCGGTGGTGGTCGTCAACAAAACGTTCGCACCGGGTGACGGGCAAGCGGTTCCGCAGAACGGGACCCTGACCATGAACGAAACCGGGACCAACCAGAACGCCTGCCAGGGCGCGACCCTGACTCTGCACCTGACCAACAACTAGGCCTTCGGGTTCGAAGCGATGCGCATGCGGCGGCTCCCGACATGGTTCACCGGGGCGATCCTCGCCGCCGCGCTGGCCGCGATCTCCAGCAGTGCCCTGGCCTACTTCACGGGCCAGGGCCTGGGGAGTGCCTCGGCGGCCGTGTCGAAACTCGTTGCCCCGACGATCACCACCGCCTCCCCGGCGGCGGGGGGGACCGTGACCTTGGCCTGGAGCGGCGTCAGCGCTCCGGACAGCGGCACGGTCAAGTACTACGTCACCCGTGACGGCGGCGACCCGGCCGGCACCTGCGCGGCACCGGCTGTGCCGGCGGCGGCGACCAGCTGCATCGACAAAGAAGTCCCGCTCGGCAGCCACAGCTATACCGTCACCGCGGTGTGGCGCTCCTGGAGCGCCACCAGCTCGGTCGCGACGGTGAAAGTGACGATCGGCGCGGTTACCCACTTCACGATCGGCGCGGCGACGTCGACGCCGGCGGTCTCCGCCGCCAACAACCTGACGATCGCCGCCAAGGACGACGGCGAGAACACCGTCACCACCTACACCGGCTCGCACTCGCTGATCTTCTCCGGCGCGGCCGCGAGTCCGGGCGGGACCGCGCCCACCGTCGCCAACAGCTCCGGCAGCGCGACCGCCTTCGGCAAAGACACCGCGATCAATTTCACCGCCGGGGTGGCGACCGTGAGCTCGTCGAAAAACGGGCTGATGAAGATCTACCGGGCGGGCCCGGCCAGCATCGCCGCCACCGAGAGCTCGACCTCGATCGGCACCGATTCGCCGCTGGAGATCGTCGTCACGCCGGGGGCGCCGTCGAAATACACGCTCGCCGCGACCACGACGACCCCGGAGGCGGGGGTGACCAACGATCTCACGATCACCGCGCTCGACACCTACGGCAACACCGCCACCACCCACACCGGCTCGCACAGCCTTGTCTTCTCCGGCGCCTCCGCCGGCCCCGGCGGGAACCTGCCGACGGTCTCGGACTCGGCCGGGACCGAGGTCCTGTTCGGGACCGCCACCGCGATCGACTTCGACGCCGGGGTGGCGACGCCCTCCGGCGCTGCCAACGGCGAGATGAGGCTCTACAAAAGCGGCTCCACCAGCGTCAAAGTCAGCGAGGGCTCGCTGACCAGCCCGACCGCGCTGGCGCTGACCGTGGCGGCGGGGACGGCAGCGAAGCTGGTGCTGACCGGGTCGACGGCGACGCCGGTCGCGGCGGCCAGCAGCAACCTGACCACGACCGCCAAGGACGCCTACGAAAACACCGCGGCCGCCTATGCGGGGCTCAAGGACCTGATCTTCTCCGGCCCTTCGCCAGGTCCCAGCGGCACCGCTCCGACCGTGGTCGACAGCGCCGGCACCGCGGTCGCCTTCGGCGCCGCGACGACGCTGAACTTCAAAGCGGGCGTCGCCTCCGTCGCCTCCTCGAAAAACGGGCTGATGAGGCTGTACGCCGCGGGCCCGATCGGCATCTCGGCGAGCGACGGCACGATCTCGACCGCGACGCCGCTGGCCCTGACGGTGGCAACGGGCACGGCCTCGAGGCTGGGACTCACCGCCGTCGCCGTCAGTGCCGGCGCGATCGGCTCGCCCTGCCTGTTCACCTGCCCTGTCACCACCCTCGGCAACGGGGGCACGGTCGCCGCCAACGTCAGCGTCACCGACAGCGCCGGCAACACTGTCTCCAACCTTGGCAGCGGCCACGCGGTCAAAGTGACCGCGACGGGCGGGGCCATCGCCGGCACTCCGCTGACGATCGCAGCCACCGGCCCGGCGGTCTCCACAACCCGCTTCACCTACACCGCCCCCGCCGGCGGCAACTTCACCAACACGATCACCGCCGCAGTCTCCGCCGGTACCTCCTACACCAGCGCCACCGCGACGGCGAGTAGATAGGAAGTCGCCGGTTGTGCCTTTAAGGCAGGTTCCTGTCAGCGCTCAGAACCGGCTTGAGAACGATCCAGGCGTCGGGCGCGCCCTCGTCGCCCTGCTTGGGCGCCGTCGCGAGGTCGTCAAGCGGCGACTCGACCCTGCCGATCGCCGCCACCCGCACCGTTCTGCTCTCGGTCACACTGAAAGCATTCCGCAAATCCCCGCCTGTGGCTCGGCGCTCACGGTCGTTTTTCCCCGACCGCGAGGAGGTATTCCATCTCGAAGCGGGCGTCGTCGTCGCTGCCGCGGTTCCACTCGTCGCAGAAGCGATCCAGCGCCTGCTCGAGCTCCTGCTCCCGTCCGTCCTTGCGGGCGTTGGCCAGCGCCGCGATCGTCGGGCCGTAGCGCTGCTTGAAGTGCTCCGCATAGTCGTGCGGGTGCTCGAACGCGCTCACCTCGAGCACGTCGCGCTCGATCTTGCCGAGCTCGACGCGGTCGCCGAGCAGCTCGCGCAGGTGGTCCTCGCCACCCCACAGCGGCGGCGGCTGGGCGCCGGGCGGAGGCGTCGGCATGAACGGTCCCATCGTCCGGAAGAGGGCGCCGAGCATCCCGTCGGGCGTCCAGCTGAGCAGGCCGATCGTGCCGCCCGGGCGGCAGACGCGCACCAGCTCGTCGGCAGCCGTCTGGTGGTGGGGGGCGAACATCACCCCGATCGAGGAGATGACGGCGTCGAAGCCGGCGTCCTCGAACGGCAGCGCCTCGGCATCGGCCTCGACCCACTCCAGCTCTACCCCGGCGGCCTCGGCGCGGGCGCGTCCGGCCTCGAACAGCTCTGGGGTCAGGTCGCTCGCGGTCACGGTCGCGCCGGCAGCGGCGGCGGGGATCGAGGCGTTGCCGGTGCCGGCGGCGACGTCGAGGACGCGCATTCCCGGGCCGATCTCACACGCCTCGACCAGCGGTGGCCCGAGCGGCTCGAGGAAGGTCTCGACCATCGAGGGATAGTCGCCGGACGCCCACATCGCCCGGTGGCGGGCCTTCAACTCGGCGTCTGCATCTGGGGACGAGCTCATCGTCTCGGCACTCTCACTCACTGGATCCTCCTTCTCGCGTGTTGTAAGTGTTCTACTCCTCGCGGGGGCTTCGATCAACTTCAAGGTCACCGGGCTGCGACTGCGGGGCGCACCTGCGGGCTAACTGCGGGTGCGCCCCGTGTCGGCGGGAGGGTGTGACTAGTTGAACGCGTATTTCTTGTATTCGCCGACGTTGTCTTTGGTGACGACGGCGGCCGGGACGACGATCTGGCGCGGGACCTCGGGCGGGACGAGCTCGGGGAAGCCCTCGCCGAGGGCGAGCAGGCGGGCCATGGTCACCGCGGTGGCGGCCATGTTCGGGTTGTAGAGGAAGGTCGCCCGGTAGAGGCCACCCTCTTCGATCTGCTCCATCGCGTCGGTCGAGCCGCCGACGCCGGTGAGGAACATTTCGTCGTCGCGACCCGCGTTGCGGATCGCCTGGACGACTCCCTGGGCCATGTCGTCGTCATGGGTGTAGACGGCGTCGATCTGGTCCTCGGACTGGAGGATGTTCTCCATCACCGTCAGGCCCTTGGCCGGGTCGAAGTCGCCCGGCTGCTGGGCGATGACGTCGATGCCACCGTCGGGGCAGGCTTTTTTGAGCTCGTCGGTGAAGCCTTCGGTCCGTTCCTGGGTGACCGAGATTCCGGCCAAGCCCTGGATTTCGACGACGTTGCCTTTGCATTTGAGTTCGTCGGCGATGTAGTCGGCCGCGAGGATGCCGATCTGGTAGTTGTCGCCGAGGATCGTCGCCGTCGCCGCGTCCGGCTGGGTGAACAGCCGGTCGATGTTGACGACCGGAATGCCCGCCGCCTCGGCCTGCTGGGCGACCGGCGTCAGCGATTCGCCGTCCTGCGGCAGGACCACCAGCACGTCGGGTTTTTCGGAGATCACCTGCTGGATCTGCTGGGCCTGGGAGTCGGCGTCGGCGGCCTCGAGCAGTTTGAAGTCGACGTCGTCGTACTCGTCGGCCTGAGCCTGGGCGTTCTTGGAGATCGCGCCCAGCCAGCCGTGGTCGGTGGGCGGCACGCTGGCGGTGATGCTCACCCGCCCGTCCGAGCCACCCCCTCCGGCCGACCCGCCCGCTTCCTGGCTGGTGTCCGCCGTGGTTTCGGCAGTCGTGTCGTCGTCGCCACCACCGCAGGCGGCAACCCCAATCGAGATAAGGGCCATGGTTCCCACCACAGCGATGAGTCGCTTGAGCGACATCGTTACTCCTCCTTGTTTGGACTTTCCACTGCTTGAAGTCAGGTGTGGACGCATCAGTACCTCGCCTCGGGACGCTGCAGGAGCACGGCGCCGAGCACGATCGCCCCTTTGGTGACCTGCTGGATCTCGGTTGAGAGGTCGAGCTGGGTCATCAGGCTGAAGATGAGTGCGAAGGTGAGGACGCCGAGGAAGGTGCCGACCATCGTCGCCCGCCCGCCGGCGAGGCTGGTGCCGCCGATCACCACCGCTCCGATCGCGTCGAGCTCGTAGAGGTTGCCGCTGACCGGCGAGGCGCTGCCGAGCCGGGCGCAGAGCAGGACCGTCGCGATCCCGGCCATCAGGCCGGAGAGGACGTAGACGCTGAAGATCACCTTGCGCACCGGCACGCCGGCGATCCGCGCCGCCTCGCGGTTGCCGCCGACGGCGACGACGTAGCGGCCGAAGCGGGTGCGGTTGAGCAGGATCCAGCCGCCGATCACGATCCCGAGGAAGATCCAGACCGAGACCGGGATGCCGAGCACTTTGCCGGTGCCGAACCAGAGCAGCGAGAAGGGCGCGGGGTCGCCGAAGGAGCCGCCGTTGAGGTCGAGCAGGCCGACCGGGAGCTTGTCGTTCAGCAGCAGCGCCAGGCCGCGGGCGATCGAGAACATCGCCAGGGTCGCGATGAAGGGAACGACCCGCCCGTAGGTGATCGCGGTCGCGTTGATCGTCCCGAGCAGGACCGCGAAGCCGATCGCCCCGAGCACGAAGAGCAGGGTCCCGCCGCTGGGGTCGACGAGGATGCCGCCGAAGACGCCGGCGGCGGCGACCATCGAGCCGACCGAGAGGTCGATGCCCGAGGTGGCGATGACGAAGGTCATGCCGACCGCCAGCACCCCGATGATGCTCGCCTGGGTGAGCATGTTGCGGACGTTGTCCCAGGTCGGGAAGGTCTCGGGCCGCAGGATCGACCCGGCGACGAACAGCGCGATCACCACGAGCCCGAGCGCGTACTCCTGGAACTCGAGCGCACCAAGGCGATTTCGCAGCGTGCCCACGTAACTCATGCGACCTCCTCGATCAGGTCCGGGCCGGCGGTGGGGGCGACGGCATGGCCGAGCAGCTCCTGCTCGCTCGTTCGGGCGCCGTCGACCTCGGCCACCAGCTCCCCCTCGCGCATGACCAGGACCCGCGTGCAGATCCCGGCCAGCTCGCCGAGCTCGGAGGAGACCGCGAGGACGCCGATGCCGGAATTGGCGAGCGCGACGACGATCCGGTAGATCTCGGCCTTGGTCGCGACGTCGACGCCCCGGGTCGGCTCGTCCAGCAGCAGTACGCGGCACTGGCGCAGAAGCCAGCGGGAGAGCACGACCTTCTGCTGGTTGCCGCCCGAGAGCAGGCGGGCGCGCCGATCCGGGTCGTCGGGAACGGTGTTCAGGGAGCGCAGCTGATCGCCGGCGGCGCTTCGTTCCTGCCTGACGTTGAGCAGGCCGTGGCTGAAGCGGCCGAGGTCGGCGATGGTGACGTTCTTGGTCAGGTCCCAGTCGAGCAGCAGCCCCTGGGACTTGCGGTCCTCGGGCGCCAGGCCGAGGCCGGCGGCGATCGCCCGGTCCGGCCGGTTCGGGGCCAGGCGCCTGCCCTCGACGCGGACCTCGCCGGCTTCGCGGCGGTCGATGCCGCAGATCAGCCGCAGTAGCTCGCTGCGACCGGAGCCGACCAGGCCGCCGATGCCGAGGATCTCCCCCGCCCGCACGTCGAGGCTGGCGCCGCGCACGGCCGGCAGCCGTCTCAGGTCGCGCACTTCGAGCAGGACGTCGCCGCCGCCGCGCGGGCGCTCGGGGTAGAGCTGCTCGACCTTCCTCCCGACCATCAACCGCACCAGCTCCGCGGTCGAGGTCGAGGCGGGGATCCCGTTGGCGGCGGTGGCGCCGTCGGCGAGCACCGTCACCCGGTCGCCGATCCGCTTGATCTCGTCGAGGCGGTGGGAGATGTAGACGACGCCGACTCCCTCGGCGGTGAGGCGGCGGACGACCTCGAAGAGGGTCTCGATCTCGCCGCTGTCGAGGATCGCCGAGGGCTCGTCCATGATCAGGATCTGGGCGTCGTAGGAGAGGGCGCGGGCGATCGAGACGATCTGCTGGGCGGCCGGCCGCAGCGCCCGGACGGGGGTGCGCGGATCGATCCTCTCGTGCCCCAGGCGCTGCAGCAGGGCTGCCGCCGACGCCCTCATCTGGGTGAGGTCGAGGAGCGGTCCGCGCCTCGGCTCATGGCCGAGGAAGACGTTCTGGGCGACGTCGAGGTCAGCGACCAGGTCGAGCTCCTGGTAGATCGTCGCGACGCCGCGTTGCAGCGAGGTCGCCGGGTCCCGCGGCGGCAGCGCCTCGCCGTGGATCAGGATCTCGCCGCCGCTGGGCTCGACCACTCCCGAGACGCACTTGATCAGAGTCGACTTGCCGGCCCCGTTCGGCCCCAGCAGGCAGTGCACCTCGCCGCGGCGGACGTCGAAGTCGACATTGCGCAGGGCCTTCACGCCGGGGTAGTCCTTGACCAGCCCGCGGACATCGAGGACCTTCGCTCCCTGTGCGGTCGCGGCGCTCACGCGACCAGCCCTCGCAGGTTGCGGTTGGCGATCTCCAGGCCCTGCTCGACCAGCTGCGGCGAGCCGCCCCAGATCGGGTCCTCGTGCTCGACTGAGAGGACGCCCTCGAACCCGCCCTCGTAGAGGACGTCCAGGTAGCGCCGGAAGTCGACTTCGCCGAGACCGGGGAGCCGGTAGCGCCACCAGCCCATGTCCCAGGGGTCCTGCTCGCGGCTCCCGACCTTGCCGAAGAAGCCGAACCGGTTGCGCCGCTCGGGGAAGACCTCGGCGTCCTTGGCGTGGGCGTGGATGACGCGGTCGACGTGGGGCCGCAGCGCCGCGACCGGATCGATGCCGAGCCAGAGCAGGTGAGAGGGGTCGAAGTTGAGGTACAGCCCGAGCCCGAACATCCACTCCCACAGCTCCGGCGAGTAGGCGAGGTTGCCGGGGCCGCCGTCGGGGTGCCAGCCCTCCATCACGCAGTTCTCGATCATCAGCTTCACGCCGCGCTCGCCGGCGTAGTCGACGAGCGGCGGCAGCGCCCGCTCCGCGGCCCGCAGGTTCTCGCTGACCGAGGCGCCCGGGTCGCGGCCGACGAAGGTGCCGACCGGGACGCCGCCGAGCTCCGCCGCCGCGTCGATACAGGCCCTCAGGTGCGCGTGGATCGCGGCTCGCTCGCCGGGATCGGGGTGGAGGTTGTTGTCGTAGTAGGCGAGAGCCGAGAGCTCGAGCCCGTTCTGCTCGAGCGCGTGGCGGACGCGGTCGGCCTCGGCGGAGTCGAAACGGTCGGCGGCGACGTGCGCCGCCGTGAACGGCCGCTCGCCGATCGTCGGCCAGGCGGCCAGCTCCAGCGCCTCGTAGCCGTGCCCGCCCGCCCAGCCGGCGACCTGCTCGAGCGAGCGCTCGGGCATGCAGGCGCTGAGCATGCCCAGCTTCATTGCGCCACCTCCACCCAGGATCTCTGCCGCGCCGACTCCAGCACCGCCTCGGTGACGCGGACCGCGCGCAGGCCGTCCGCAAGTCGCGGCAGCCCCTCCGGCTCGGCCCCGACGATCGCCGCGTAGGTCTCGGCCGTGAACGCGTCGAAGCAGTCGTGATAGCCCTGGGGGTGGCCGGCGGGCAGGGTCACGTAGGGGGCGGCCTGGGGCGAGAGGGTGCTGAAATCGCTTGGCACCGCTTCAGCTGCGTGGCGCCTGAGGACCGCCAGGGAGCCGGGGTGTTCCTGGTCGAAGGCGAAGGTTTCCGAGTCGGCGGAGATCTCGAACCAGAGGCGGTTCTTGCGCCCGGCCGAGACCTGCGAGACGACGACCGAGCCGCTGGCGCCGGCGTCGGTCTCGAAGAGGACGAGGGCCGCGTCCTCGGTGTCGACGGCCCGCACCGCACCGGTGTGGTCTCCGCGCTCGAAAGAGGGTCGCGAGGACTGGCGCCGCTCGTCGTGGGCGATCGTCGTCCGCGCGACCAGCGCGGTCAGCCGCTGCCCGGAGACGAACTCGATCAGGTCGCACCAGTGGGAGCCGATGTCGGCGAAGGCGCGCGAGGCGCCGCCGAGCTCGGTGTCGACCCGCCAGTTGTAGTCATCGACGTCGAGCAGCCAGTCCTGGAGGTAGCCGCCGTGGATCAGCCGGGCGTCGCCCGCGGTACCGAGGCGGACACGCGACTCGCGAACGCTCGGGTAGTAGCGGTAGACGAAGGGGACCGTGACCACCAGGCCGGCGGCCTCGGCGGCGGCGGCCAGCCCGGCGGCGGCGGCCGAGTCGAGCGCGATCGGCTTCTCGCAGACGACGTGCTTGCCGGCCGCGATCGCCGCCCGGGCCAGCGGCACATGGAGGTTGTTCGGCGTGCAGATGTGGACGACGTCGATCGCATCCGCGGCGATCAGCTCCTCGGGGCTGTCGTAGCAGCGCCCGGCGCCGAGCTCGTCCCGCGCGGCGGCCGCACGCTCCGGGGTGGAGGCGGAGACGGCGGCGAGCTGGGCCCCGGCGACCCTTGCCGCCCTGGCGTGGACGCGGCCGATGAAGCCGGTGCCGACGATGCCGACGCGCAGTTCCCGAACGTCCGCCAAGGGCCCGATGAGCCCCGTGTCCACGGCACTCCTCTCCATTGCCCGAACTTAATCCCCTTTTGCCTCTATGTCAACCAAAAGCTCTCGGTCGAACAGGCAGAAGGCTGACGATGTCTCCTCTTTCCTAGTCTTTCTGCATTCTTGACAGTCAAAAGCCCTAAGTGATTCACTGCCTGACGGATGGCGACCCGAGTTCCTTCCGCAGCGACCCCGACCGGGCCCGGCTCGTTGCTGAAGCTGATCCGCGAGGGGGACGGGACGACCCGGGCCGACCTGGCGAAGCGCACCGGCCTGGCGCGGTCGACGATCACGCAGCGGCTCGAGCAGCTGCAGCGGCTGGGCCTGCTCAAAGAGGTCGGCGGCAGCGCGTCCACCGGCGGGCGCCCGCCGATGCGGCTCGCCTTCAACGAGGACGCCGGCCTGGTGCTCGCGGCCGACCTCGGCGCCACCCACTCGCGCCTGGCGGTGACCAACCTCGGCGGCGAGGTCCTGGCCGAGGACCGGGGAGAGATCGAGATCGCGGCCGGGCCGGAGCCGGTCCTGGACTGGGTCGAAGACCGCTTCTCGAAGCTGCTGGAGGAGTGCTCACGCGAGCGGGCCGAGGTTGCCGGGATCGGGATCGGGCTGCCGGGCCCGGTCGAGCACTCGACCGGGCTGCCGCGCAACCCGCCGATCATGCCGGGATGGGACGGGTTCCCGGTCCCCGAGCGGTTCGCAAGCCGCTACGGCGTGCCGGTCCTGGTCGACAACGACGTCAACATCATGGCCCTGGGCGAGCACTGGACGGACTGGCGAGACGTCGAGCACCTGCTCTTCGTCAAGGTCGGCACCGGGATCGGCTGCGGGATCGTCGTCGACCGCGCGATCCACCGGGGCGCCGACGGCGCCGCGGGCGACATCGGCCACGTCCGCATCGCCACCGACGAGGGGAGCGAGGACGTCGTCTGCAGTTGCGGCAACGTCAACTGCCTCGAGGCGCTGGCGAGCGGCGGTGCGATGGCCAGGCAGCTGCGAGCGGCTGGTATCGATGCACGCGACTCGCGGGCGGTGGTCGAGCTGACCCGGGCCGGGCTGCCGGAGGCGGTGCAGCTCGTCCGCCATTCCGGGCGCCTCGTCGGCGAGGTGATCGCGGCCATGGTCAATTTCTTCAACCCCTCCGTGATCGTGGTCGGCGGTGACGTCGCCGAGGCGCAGGAGCAGCTGCTGGCCGGGGTCCGGGAGGTCGTCTACCAGCGCTCGCTGCCGCTGGCCACCCGTCACCTGCGGATCGTCAGAAGCCCGCTCGCCGACCGCGCCGGCATGATCGGCGCGGCGGCGATGGTGATCGAGCACGTGCTGTCGCTGGAGCCGGAGGCGCGGGCCGCGAGCTAGCCTTTCCGGCGACAACTAGCGGAGGGAGCGCCGATGCTTTCGTGGCTGGCCGGAAAGATGATCGCCCGCAACATGAAGTCGATGCGCGCCGGGGATCCGGGGCCGACGCTGGCGATGGATGCCGAGGACGTCAAGTTCGCCTTTCCCGGCGAGAGCTCGTTCGCGCCGGGGGCGAGCGGCAAACGGGAGCTGGAGCAGTGGCTCAACCGCTTCGCCGACATCGGGCTGCAGATCTACCCCGACGAGACGATCCTCAAGGGGTTCCCCTGGCGCCAGACGATCTGCGTCCGCGGGCACATCCACCTCGACGACCCGGGGGAGGGGCGCGTCTACGACAACCGCTACGTGATCTGGGGCCGGATCGCCTGGGGGAAGCTGCGCGACTACGAGGTCTACGAGGACACCGAAGAGACCAGGAAGCTCGATGAGTACCTCGCGCGGGTCGGCAAGGCATAGCGCCGACGCGGACGCGATTGCCGTGCGCGCGGTCGTGCGCGGGGAGGTGCAGGGCGTCGGCTATCGGGATGCGGTGCTGCGCCGGGCGCGCGAGCTGCGGGCGATGGGCTGGGTGCGCAACGGCGAGGACGGCAGCGTGCTGGTCCACGCCGAGGGCCCCGAGCCGGCGCTCGAGGGCCTGGTGGCGTTCCTGCGCGAGGGCCCGCCGGCCGCCCAGGTTGCCGGCGTGGCGGCCGAGCCGGTCAAGGTCGAGGGCCACGAGCAGTTCGCGATCCGCGGCGTCAGCGCCGGCGCCTTCGTCGTCCAGGAGCACGCCGCCACCGCCCGTCACTTCGACCTGCGCCTGGAGGTCGACGGGACGATGCGCTCGTGGGCGGTGCCCAAGGGACCGTCGCTGGACCCCGCCGTCAAGCGCTTTGCCGTCCAGGTCGCCGACCACGACGTCGCCCACAACGACTTCGAGGGGGCACTCGGCGACGGCGCGGTGATCGTCTGGGACCGCGGGCGCTACGAGCAGGGCGGCCGGGTCGCCTGGCCGGAGGCGTTCGAGCGCGGCCACGCCGTCTTCGTCCTTCACGGCGACAAGCTGCGCGGCGGCTTCGCCCTGCAGCGCACCCGCGCCGGCGAAAAGGCCCAGTGGCTGCTGATCAAGCGCCGCGACGAGCAGGCGCGCCCGGACTCCGACGTGGTCGCCGAGCGACCGCACTCGGTGGCCAGCGGCAGAACGCTCGACGACCTCCTGCGCGAGGGCTGACGGCCGTCACACGCCCGATCCGCCGGGCGCCGGGCTGGAGCGCTGGGATCCCAGCAGCGGCCAGGCGAGTGCCGCGGCGAGGAAAGCGATCGCCGCGGCGACGGCGAGGACGGCCTCGAGCCCATCGACGATGGCGGGCCTGGCGCCGAAGGCGTGGCCGGCGTGGTGCTGGAAGATCGCGCCGAGGCCGGCGATCCCGATCGCGATGCCGAGCTGGCGGAAGGTGTTGTTGATGCCCGAGGCGAGGCCGCTGCGCTCGACCGGCAGCACACCCACCATCGCCGCGGCGAGGGCCGGGCTGATCACCCCGATCGCCAGGCCGCCGACGAGGAGCCCCGGCAGCAGCACGGTCCACTCGCTGTCCGCGTCGACCGCGCGCATCAGCAGCAGGGCGGTGCCGATCAGCACCAGCCCGGTGGCGAGCGGGACCCGCAGCGGCCAGCGGCCGGTGAGGCGGCCGGAGATCGGCGCGACGACGAAGAGGACGACGGTGAGGGGGAGGAGGCGGAGGCCGGTGGCGGTCGGCGAGAGGCCGAGGCCGTCCTGGAGGTAGATCGCGAGGAAGAGGAAGAGGGGGTAGAGAGCCACCGATTGCGCGAAGGCGACCAGGGCGGTGCCGGTGAAGGCGGGGATGCGGAAGAGCGCGAGCGGCAGCATCGGCGCCTCGGCGCGGCGCTCGACGAGGAGGAAGGCGAGCACCAGGGCGCCGGCCGAGACCAGCGCGGCGACGATGACGGGGCTCCCCCAGCCGTCCTCGTTGCCGCGGATGAGCCCGTAGGTGGCGAGGAAGCAGGCGGCTCCGAAGGTCGCCATCCCGGCGAGGTCGAAGGGCCGCCGGCGGTCCTCGCGGGACTCCGGCAGCCGCCGCAGCGTCAGCCAGATCAGCAGGGCGCCGAGCGGAAGGTTGACGAGGAAGATCCAGCGCCAGGAGAGCTCGTCGGTGAGGACGCCGCCGACCAGCGGCCCGACGGCGAGGGCGGCGCCGGTGACGGCGCCCCAGACGCCGAGCGCGAAGCCGCGCTCGGTCCCCTGGAACTCGTTGGCGAGCAGGGCGAGCGAGGCGGCGAACATCGCCGCGGCGCCGACGCCCTGGGCGCCGCGGGCGAGGTCGAGGACGAGCGGGGAGGGGGCCGCCCCGCAGAGCGCCGAGCAGGCGGTGAAGACGCCCAGCCCGGCGGCGAAGATCGCCCGGCGGCCGATCCGGTCCGCCAGCACGCCGGCGCTGAGCAGCGTCGCCGCCAGCATCAGCGCGTAGGCGTCGATCACCCACTGCAGCTCGCCGAAGCCGGCGTCGAGGTCGTGGCGGATCGCCGGCAGGGCGACGTTGACCACGGTCACGTCCAGCAGCAGCATCGCCGTTGCCACCGAGACGACGGCGAGCGTCGTCCACCGTGCCCGGTCCATCAGCGGCTGCGCAACAGGCGCCCGACCGCCCCCATCATCTCGTCGGTCAGCTCCTCGCGGTCGGCGAGCGTCTCCGCTCCGACCACGCAGTGGCGGGTGTGCTCGCCGAGCAGGGCCAGGGCGACCTTGTCGAGCGCCGCCTGGACCGCCGAGACCTGGGTGAGGATGTCGATGCAGTAGCGCTCCTCGTCGACCATCCGCTCGAGGCCGCCGACCTGCCCGGCGATCCGGTGCAGGCGGTTCTTGATCCTGTCCTTGTCGTCGATGTAGCCGGGGTGGTCTGCCTGCTGGGCCATCTCGTTCCTTTCGCGGGGGTGGTCGCGAAGATTATAACTGATACCCCCTAGGGGTATATGCTAAAGTCCCCAGCGGCGATGACGCGGACGATCGACCCCGAGCGGCTCAGCCTCCCGATCGCGGGCATGACCTGCTCCTCGTGCGCCAGCCGCGTCGAGAAGCGGCTCAACGGGATCGAGGGCGTCGAGGCGACGGTCAACTTCGCCACCGAGCGGGCCACGATCGGCTTCGATCCGCGGCGGGTCGGAGCCGAGGACCTGGTCGCGGCCGTCGCCGAGACCGGCTACACGGCCTCCCTGCCGGCGCGGGACGGAGCGGCCGGAGAGGCGGAGGAGGGGGTCGACCCGACCGCCTCGCTGCGCCGGCGCCTGATCGTCTCGGCGGCGCTCTCGCTGCCGGTGCTGCTGCTCTCGACGATCGAGCCGCTGCAGTTCGAGAACTGGCAGTGGCTGGCCCTGCAGCTGGCCGTCCCCGTCGTCATCTGGGGCGGCTGGCCCTTCCATCAGGCCGCCTGGCAGAACCTCCGTCACGGCGCCGTGACGATGGACACGCTGATCTCGCTCGGCACGCTGGCGGCGCTGGGCTGGTCGCTGGTCGCCCTCTTCTTCCTCGACGCGGGCACGCCGGGGATGACGATGCCGTTCGAGCTCGTCAGCGAGCGCGACGCGGCCCCCGACCAGATCTACCTCGAGGTCGCCGCCGTGGTCACGACCTTCGTCCTCGCCGGCCGTTACTTCGAGGAACGGGCGAAGCGGCGGGCCGGAGCCGCCCTCGCCGCCCTGCTCGACCTCGGGGCGAAGGACGTGGCGGTCCTCGGCGAGGGCGGGGAGGAGCGCCGCATCCCGGTCGAGAAGCTGGCCGCCGGCGACCGCTTCGTCGTCCGCCCCGGGGAGAAGGTGGCCACCGACGGCGTCGTCGAGAGCGGTTCCTCCGCTGTCGACCAGTCGCTGATCAGCGGCGAGTCGGTGCCGGTCGAGGTGGGTCCCGGCGTCGAGGTCGTCGGCGCGACCGTCAACGTCGGCGGCCGGCTCGTGGTCCGGGCCACCCGCGTCGGCGAGGACACGGCGCTGGCCCAGATCGGCCGCTTGGTCACCGCCGCCCAGTCGGGCAAGGCCCCGGTCCAGCGCCTCGCCGACCGGATCAGCGGCGTCTTCGTCCCGGTCGTCATCGCCCTGGCGCTGGGCACCCTCGGCTTCTGGCTCGCCGCCGGCGCCGGGCTCACCTTCGCCTTCACCGCCGCCGTCGCGGTGCTGATCATCGCCTGCCCCTGCGCCCTCGGCCTCGCCACCCCGACCGCCCTGCTCGTCGGCACCGGGCGCGGCGCCCAGCTCGGGCTGCTGATCAAGGGACCGGAGGTGCTGGAGTCGACGCGGCGAATCGACACCGTCGTCCTCGATAAGACGGGGACCGTGACCAGCGGCGAGATGTCCGTGGTCGGGATCCGCCTTGCCGCGGGCGTGGAGGAGCACGAGGCACTGCGGTTGGCCGGTGCGGTCGAGGACGCCTCCGAGCACCCGATCGCACGGGCGATCGCGGACCGGGCCAGGAATGAGCTTGCGTCCCTGCCGGCCGTGGAGGAGTTCGCCAATCGCCCGGGTCTCGGCGTCGAGGGCCTGGTCGAAGGTCACGCCGTCGCTGCCGGCCGGGCCGGCTTCCTCGCCGAGCGGGGACTGCGCCTTCCGGCCGAGCTCGAGAGCGCCCGGCAGGAGGCCGAAGGCCGCGGGCAGACGGCGGTCGCGGCAGGCTGGGACGGCCAGGCCCGCGCCCTCTTCCTCGTCGCCGACACGGTCAAGCCCGAGAGCGCCGCGGCCGTCGGGCAGCTCGAGGCCCTGGGCCTGCGGCCGGTGCTGCTGACCGGCGACAACCGGGCCACCGCCGAGGCCGTGGCGGCGACGGTGGGCATCGAGGAGGCGATCGCCGAGGTGCTGCCGGCCGAGAAGGCCGCCGTGGTCGAACGGCTCCAGGCCGAGGGGCGGGTCGTCGCCATGGTCGGGGACGGGGTCAACGACGCCCCGGCGCTGGCCCAGGCGGACCTCGGGATGGCGATCGGGACCGGGGCCGACGTCGCCATCGAGGCCTCCGACATCACCCTGGTCGCCGGCGATCCCCGCGCCGTCGGCGACGCGATCCGGCTCTCCCGGCGCACCCTGGCGACGATCAAGGGCAACCTCTTCTGGGCCTTCGCCTACAACGTCGCCGCCCTGCCGCTGGCGGCGGCCGGGCTGCTGAACCCGCTGATAGCCGGCGCGGCGATGGCCTTCTCGAGCGTCTTCGTCGTCTCCAACTCGCTGCGCCTGCGGGGGTTCACGCCCCGGCGCGACGGCGTCGTCCAGGCACCGGGTCGCTGATGGCGGTCCTCGCCCTCGTCCTCTACCTGGTCTACCTGGCCCTCGCCTTCGGCCTGCGCACGCTGATCCAGCTTCGCCGCACCGGCTCGAGCGGCTTCCACGGCCTCGGCGGCCGTCCCGGCTCGGCCGAGTGGATCGCCGGCGTCGGCTTCACGGTCGCGCTGGCGCTGGGGGCGGCGGCCCCGCTGCTCGCCCTGCTCGGCGCGGTCGAGCCGGTCGCCGCCCTCGACACCACTCCCGCCCACGTTGCGGGGGCCGTGCTCGCGGTCGCCGGGATCGGCGCGACCCTCTACGCGCAGGTGGCGATGGGGTCGAGCTGGCGCATCGGCGTCGACCCGGCGGAGCGCACCGAGCTCGTCACCAGCGGGCCCTTCGCCCTCGTCCGCAACCCGATCTTTGCCGCGATGCTGCCGACCGCGCTCGGCCTCACTCTGCTCGTACCGAGCTGGGTTGCGCTGGCCGGGCTCGCCGGGCTGGTGGCGGCGCTGGAGCTGCAGGTGCGGGTGGTGGAGGAGCCTTACCTTCTGCGTGTCCACGGCGGCCCCTACGCGGCCTATGCCGCACGGGTCGGTCGCTTCGTCCCCGGCGTCGGCCGGCTCGCGTCAGGCGGATGACGGTTACGGTTCCGGGATGACGCCGACGGTCGACGAGCTGACGGTCGCCGACCGGCCGCAGGCCTGGTCGGCGCTGGGCTTCGAGGTCGACGGCGATACCTGCGTGGTCGGCGAGGTGCGGATCCGGCTGGCCGGCCCGGACGCGGGCAAGGGGCTGGCCGGGTGGTCGCTGCGCGAGGTCGAGAGCACCGAGCTGGACGGGCTGGCGACGACGCGGTCCGATCGCCCCGCCCCGGCCGAAGCTCCCGCGCACCCCAACGGCGTCACCGTGCTCGACCACCTCGTCGCGATCACGCCGGCGCTCGAGCGCACGGTCGCGGTGCTGGAGGGCGCCGGCCTCGACCTGCGCCGGATCCGCGAGGAGCCGACCCCGGCCGGCGCTCCCCGGCAGGCGTTCTTCCGCCTCGGCCCGACCATCCTCGAGGTCGTGCAGGAGCCGGCCGAGGCGATCGAGCGGGGCGGTGGGGTGGACCGGCCCGCCTTCTTCTGGGGACTCGCCTTCCTCGCCCCCGACCTCGACGCCACCGTCGCCGACCTCGGCGACCGGGTCAGTGAGATCCGTCCCGCGATCCAGCCCAGCCGGCGGATCGCGACCCTTCGCCGCTCCGCCGGCTTGGCGCTGCCAGTCGCGTTGATGACGCCTCCGTAGAGGACTCCCGCTGCCCCGAATCCGATCCGGCGCTGGGAGCCGAAATCGCCCCCACTTCCGCTGCCGTTTTAGGCGCTCTCCCAGATCCTCTTCGCTGCCAGAACAGGTGCGACTTTGGCGATCTTCATCGGCTCTCGGCTCCCTCCCCGGTTGCGGCAGTCCTTTGTGGCGCTATGCGGACCAAAGGACTGCCGCAAGCAATGGCGATGCAAAGGAAATCCTGAGCATCTTCATCTGATGGGGATGGCGGACCTCGACGCCGCCGAGGGCTACGCCAGCAGGCAGGCTTCAGCTCGCTCACTTGACATGTGACCAAAAGGTCACCTATAGTCCAGGCCATGGACGAGGTGTTCAAGGCGCTGGCGGACCCGACCCGTCGCGGCTTGCTCGACGAGCTGTTCGAGCAGGACGGGCAGAGTCTCAGCGCTCTGGAGGAGCGCCTGCCGATGTCTCGCTTCGGCGTCATGAAGCACCTCAAGGTGCTGGAGGAAGCGGGGCTGGTGACGACCAGGAAGCAGGGTCGCGAGAAGCTCCACTTCCTCAATCCCGTGCCGATCCGGCTCGTCTACGAGCGCTGGGTGAGCAAGTACGCCGAGTCCTGGACCGCCGGCCTGAGCCGGCTCAAACGCGACATCGAGGAGGAAGAACGATGAGTCAGAGAGAGCCTTGGGAGGTAGTGGACGGCCGCGCGATGGCCGTCTTCGAGATCTACATCAAGACGACTCCGGAGCGCCTCTGGGAGGCGATCGTCGACGAGGAGTCGAGGAAGAAGTACAGCTTCGGAGTCGGGACGAGGTCGGACTGGACGCCCGGTTCCGACTACGAGGCCTCGGTCCCCGGCGTGGTCGAGATCGCCGCCGGCGAGAACGTCGAGGTCGATCCACCGCGGCGCCTGGTGCAGACCTTCACGGCGCTCTGGAGCGAGGACGTGAGGAAGGAAGGGACCTCGAGGGTCACCTGGGAGATCGAGCCCGTCGGCGACTCCTGCCGCCTTCTGGTCACCCACGACCAGCTGCCCGAGGGCGCCAACTCCGAGCTCTACGGCGGTTGGCCGATGATCCTCTCCGGCCTGAAGACGCTGCTGGAGACGGGTGAGCTGCTCGACACGCCGGGCTCCCTGCGCTACTCGGGTGGTGCGGACTGGGGCTCTTGAGAGCTGACGATTATCACGGAAAGTGGACTAGCGATACAGTTTTGTTCGAGTAGTCGATATGGACTAGATCGCTTCGATCTGGAAGATTCACGACTCACTGACCATCCCCCGCCGACCGGTGGGATTGGTCATTTGGCCGGCTCATCCCGGGGCTACGGGTTCTCCCGAAGTACCAAAAGCCTGTCGCCTCGGGGCCGGGCCGGCCACCCCCGGTCGGCGGCTGCGATACGGCCCTGCTCCCACTAGCCTGCGCCGATCGACACCCCCGCCTCGATCTTCATCCGCTTCCTCAAGTTCGGCTGCCTCGCCTGGGGCGGGCCGGCGGCCCAGATCGCGATGATCAAGCGCGAGTGCGTCGAGGAGGAAGGCTGGCTCGACGAGGCGAGCTTCAGGAAGCTGCTCGCCGTCTACCAGGTGCTCCCCGGGCCCGAGGCGCACGAGCTGTGCGTCTACTTCGGGCGCCTGCGCGGCGGCAAGCTGGGTGGCTTCTTGGCCGGGCTCGGCTTCATGCTGCCCGGCTTTATCCTCATGCTCGGCCTCTCGGTTCTCTACGTCGAGGCCGACCTCGCCGGCAATCTCGAACCGCTCTTCTACGGGCTGACGGCGGCGGTGGGGGCGTTGGTGGCGCGCGCCCTGGTCCGGCTCGGGCGCACCTTCATCACCGACCTGCCGCTGGCGGCGATCGCCGTCGCCGCCCTGGCGCTGACCCTGGGCGCCGATGCCAGCTTCGTGCTGGTCCTGCTCGGCGCCGGCATCGCCTACGAGCTGTGGACGAACGGGCGCCGCTGGACCCACCGCGGCAACTCCCTCAGTGTCGGCCCGCTGGCGATCTTCGCCGTCGCCGCCGGGGCGATCACGCTCTCGCTGACGGTGGAGATCTTCCTCGAGGGCCTGAAGGCGGGGCTGCTCACCTTCGGCGGCGCCTACACCGTGATCCCCTTTCTCCAGGACAGCGCCGTCAACGGTCATCACTGGCTGACCAGCGGCCAGTTCGTCGACGGCCTGGCGATCAGCGGGGTCCTGCCGGCCCCGCTGATCATCTTCTCCACCTTCGTCGGTTACGTCGCCGGGGGCATGGCCGGTGCTCTGGCGATGACGCTCGGCATCTTCCTGCCGGCCTTCCTCTTCCCGATCTTTCTGCACCGCCAGCTCGTCGCCGTCGCCGAGAACGAGCGGCTGCACCCGTTCCTGCTCGGCGTCGCCGCCGGGGTGATCGGGCTGATCGCGGCGGTCACGGTGACGATCCTCGAAACCAGCGTCGTCGACGCCTACACCGCGCTGATCGCGCTCGGCGCCTTCGTCGCGCTGAACCGCTGGCACTCGAAACTCACCGTCGTCTACGTGATGGCCGCCGCCGGCGTCGTCGGGGTCGTCCTCCAGCACACCGTGGTCTAATCGTCCGGGCCGTGATCGAGGTCATCGATCCGGGCCCTCCGGTCAGTTCTTCTGCTCGGTCGGGCGGATCAGGATCTCGTTCAGGGAGACGTGCCAGGGGCGGGTAACCGCGTAGGCGATCGCGTCGGCGACGTCGGCTGCCTCGAGGCTCTTGATGTCGGCGAAGCGCTCGCGCACCCGCTCCCTGATCCCGTCGCGGATGTGGTCGGAGAGCTCGGTGTCGACGGCGCCGGGCTCGACGATCGTCGTCCTCACCCTGCGGCCGGCGACCTCCTGGCGGAAGGACTCGCTGAAGGCTCCGACCCCGAACTTGGTCAGGTTGTAGACGCCCGAGCCGGCGCGGGCGATGCGGCCGGCGACGGAGCTGATGTTGACCACGTCGGCGCAGCCGCGGGCGGAGTCCTCGGCGGCGCTGAGCAGGTGGGGGATGGCGGCGTGGGTGGTGACGATCAGGCCCTTGAGGTTGAGGTCGATCATCCGGTCCCACTCCTCCGTGGGGGCGTTCTCGATCGGTCCCAGCAGCATCTGGCCGGCGTTGTTGACGACGATGTCGAGGCGGCCGAGCTCGTCGACGGTGCGCTCGACAGCGTCGATCGCCTGCGCTTGGTCGGTGATGTCGGACTGGATCGCCAGTGCCGTGTGGCCCTGGCCGCCGATCTCGCTCGCCAGCCGCTCCAGCCGCTCGAGGCGGCGGGCCGAGACCGCGACTTTGGCTCCGCGGGCCGCCAGCTCCCGCGCGGTCGCCTCGCCGATGCCGCTGCTGGCGCCGGTGACGAGCGCCACGGTTCCCTCGAGTGAAGTGTCCATCTGCTGCCGCTCCTTCGGGTAGTTCGCCGCGGATGCCCTGCCCAACCTAGTCCCCGATCTGGCCCGGCTCGACACCACACCCGTCCATTCGGCTGCAGGCGGCATTCGATTAAAGGTTTTCGCCGCACCGGTCGCAATAGGCAGGAATGCCAATGCGCCCAGCAGCTTCCCGCGTCCTGCCCACCCGCTTCGCGATCGTCCTCGCCGTCATGGTCGTCGCCGCGCTCGCCTCCGCCTCGCTGGCGGCTGCCGCGCCGAAGCCTGGAGTGGTGACGTTCAAGACCGTCAAGGTGGGCGCGCCCGGCAACCCCTCGGTCGGGATCATTCCCTTCGAAGACCTGATCTTCAGCTCCTGCAAGGAAGCCCCGGAAACGAAAAAAGAATGCCTCGATGTCGGTGGGGTCGACTACCGCTACGGGCTCGGCCAGCTCGAGGTCACCGTCGCCCAGTGGGTGACCTTCCTCAACACGGTCGATCCGAGTGGGCGGGACGCGCACCACCTCTACGAGTCGAGCGAGAGCTCCTCGGCCTGGCCCAAGTACGGCCAGGTCGACTTCTCCTCCGCCCTGGGCACGGGCCGCCACTACATGGTCGCCTCGCCGGAATGGGCCGACAAGCCCTACGGCTTCGCCAACTTCCTGCGGGTCGCGCGCTTCGTCAACTCGCTCTACAACGGCCAGATCCTCGCCAAGAAGGTCAGCAGCGCCGGCGCCTTCAAGTACGTCAGCTACCGGGTGCGGCTCTCGCGCCAGACCGAGAGCGGCATGTACGAACTGGCCGGAAACCGGGTCAAGGGCGCCAAGCGCGCCCACAAGACCGGCTTCGTGGTGCCGAGCCAGGACGAGTGGATCAAGTCGGCCTACTACGACCCCAACGGCGGCGGCACCTACTCCTACTGGAAGTACCCGACCAACACCGGGACCTTCGGCGCCGGCCAGGCGGATGGCCCGAAGCCGTCGACTCTCAACCCGACCACGGGCGACGTGACCAACGCCGCGACGCAGCCGCTGGCGACCTACCGCGCCTCCGAAGTGGTGCCGACCTGGTGCCCGGCCACCTTCTCGGCCGAAGCCTGCAACACCGTCAACCCCTTCGGGATCCCCGCGACCGGCTACGCGAAAGCCTTCCAGGGCAGCCTCAGCACGGTCGGTCAGGCGCTCACCACCTCGCCGTGGGGCACGCTCGACCAGGGCGGCAACGCGGTCGAGTGGACCGACACCATCACCAAGTCCCCGACCGGCAAGAGCGACGGCCGGGTCTGGCGACGGCTGCACGGCGGCATCGCCAACTCCACCGCCTACCAGCTGTGGATCTCGGCGGTCGGCCTGCAGCCGCAGGACAACACCGCCTTCACCGCCACCTACCCGTGGCTCGGCTTCCGGGTCGGCGTCGTCGGCAACCTCAAGGTCACCAAGCGCTGATCGCGGCGCCCGCCGCCGGCGGGCGCGCCATACGCTGGGTCGATGCAGCGGCCTCGATTCCCGGTCGGCTTGGTCGCCGAGCCACCGCCCGCCTGGCTCGGCCTGGTCGCGACGATCGTCGCGGTCGGGGCCGGGACCCTTGCGGTCTATCCGCTGAAGTCGGTTGCCCCGGTCGTCTCGCTCGGGGTCGTCTACCTGCCGGCGATCCTGGCGATCTCGATCGTCTGGGGGCTGCGGCTGGGACTGCTCGCCTCGCTTGCCAGCGCCCTCGCCTTCAACTTCTTCCAGCTGCCGCCGCTGCACCGGCTGGCGATCGCCGAGGAGCAGAACTGGGTGGCCCTCGCCGTGTTCGCGATCGCCGCCGTCCTCAGCAGCGCCGTCGCCGGCCTGGCACGGGCGCAAGCGGTCGAGGCGGAGCGGGGGCGGGGGGAGGCCGATCGCGCATTGTCCGAGCTGGCCGCGCTTACCCGCGAGCGCGATCGCATGCAGGCCGAGGCGATCGAGGCCGGGGCGCTGCAGCGCAGCGACGAGCTCAAGACCTCGCTGCTGCGCTCGGTCTCCCACGACCTGCGCACGCCGCTGACCTCGATCATCGCCGCCGGCGCCGCGCTCGACTCACCCAGCGTCACTGCGGCCGAGCGGCACGAGCTCAGCGAAGCCGTGGTCGAGCAGGGCCAGCGACTCTCGCGCCTGGTCGAGAACCTGCTCGACGTCTCCCGCCTGCAGACCGGGCACGCCGAGCCCAGCCGCGAGCCGGTCGACCTGCCGGGGCTGCTGGAGGCGGCGCGGCGCTCGATCGGCGCCCCCGGCGAGGCGGTGCGGCTGGCTCTCGACCCCGAGCTGCCGGCGGTCAGCGCCGACCCGGCCCAGCTCGAGCGCGCCTTCGCCAACCTGCTGGAGAACGCGGCCGTCCACGGCGGCGGTCAGCCGGTGCTGGTCCGCTCGCGGCTGGTCGGCCCGCGCGTCGTCGTCCGCGTCGTCGACCGGGGCCCGGGGATTCCCGAGCAGGAGCGGGCGCGGATCTTCGAGCCGTTCTACCGCGCGGGCGGGAGTGGGGGCGGCTCGGGCCTGGGGCTGGCGATCGCCAAGGGCTTCTTCGAGGCAAATGGTGGCGAGATCGAGGTCGAGTCGCTCCCGGGTCAGGGCAGCAGCTTCGTGGTCAGCTTCCCGGCGCCGCCGAAAGGGCAGGGATGAGCGGTAGTCGCCGCATCCTCGTCTGCGACGACGAGCCGCAGATCCTGCGGGCCCTGAAGGTGATCCTGCGCGACGCCGGCTTCGAGGCGGTGACCGCGAGCAGCGGCGAGGAGGCACTCGACCGGGCCGCGGTGAAACCGCCCGAGGCGGCGATCCTCGACCTGATGCTCCCTGACATCGACGGGGTCGAGGTAACCCGCCGGCTGCGAGAGTGGAGCCAGATGCCGATCGTCGTCCTCTCCGCCGTCGGCGAGGAGGACCGCAAGGTCGAGGCGCTGGCGGCCGGCGCCGACGACTACGTGACCAAGCCCTTCGGGCCGCGCGAGCTGATCGCCCGGCTGGAAGCGGTACTGCGCCGCGCCCAGCCCGAGGGAGCGGAGTCGAAGATAATCGCCGAGGGGATCGAGATCGACCTCGCGGCGCGCAGGGTCCTCCGCGATGGCGAGCCGGTCCACCTGACCCCGACCGAGTTCGGCCTGTTGCGGGCGCTGGCCCGCAACCGCGGCAAGCTGATGACCCACCGCGCCCTCCTGGTCGAGGTCTGGGGAGTCGAGTACGAAGGCGACTTCCAGGTCCTGCGCGCCCACATCGCCAACCTGCGCCGCAAGATCGAGCCCGCCGACGGCCCCAGGTACATCCGCACGGACCCCGGCGTCGGCTACCGCTTCGCGCTCTAAGCCGCCTTCACAGAATCTGTATGCGGACGCCGCCCTAGTTCATGCGGCCTTGACGGGGCCGGGCGCATGATCGATCGGTGCTCTTCGTCCTCGCCGACATCTTCCCCGGAGGCGGCAGCCCCGTCGCCGACGCCTTCGCGATAGCGATCGCCGTCGCTCTCTTCGCCCTCCTCTACTGGGCGATCGACCTGGTCGACCGGATATGAGGCTGACGCTTGCCACCCTCGCCGGCGCGGACCTCTTCGGCCTGATCGTGGCGGCCCTGGTCTGCGTCTACCTGGTCTGCGCGTTGCTGCGCGGGGAGAACCTCTGATGGCGCAGGGCTGGCTGCAGATCGCCGTCTTCCTCGCCGTCCTGATCGCGCTGGTGAGGCCGGTCGGCATCTACATGGCGCGAGTCTTCACCAACCAGCGGGTGTTCCTGAGTCCCGTCGTCGGGCCAATCGAGCGCCTTGCCTATCGGGCGTTGCGCGTGCGGCCCGACGACGGCCAGGACTGGAAGCAGTACGCCCGCAGCCTGATCGTCTTCTCGCTGCTGTTCTGGGTCGCCCTCTACCTGATCCTGCGCACCCAGGGGATCCAGCCGCTGAACCCCCAGGGCTTCCACTCCGCCCCCTGGGACGTCAGCTTCAACACGACCTCCTCCTTCGTCACCAACACCAACTGGCAGTACTACGGCGGCGAAGCGACGCTCACCTACTTCGCCCAGATGGCCGGCCTCGCGGTGCAGAACTTCGTTTCCGCCGCCGTCGGGATCGCCGTCGTCGTCGCCCTGATTCGCGGCATCGTCGCCCGATCCGGCCGCGCTCTGGGCAACTTCTGGCAGGACCTGGTCCGCGTCCTCTTCTACATCCTGGTGCCGATCTCCGTCGTCGGCTCCCTCTTCCTCGTCTCCCAGGGGGTGATCCAGAGCCTCGGCGACTCGTCGGTGGTCCACACGCTCACCGGCGGCACCCAGATCCTCGCCCGGGGCCCGGTCGCCTCGCAGGAGGTGATCAAGGAGCTCGGCACCAACGGCGGCGGCTTCTTCAACGTCAACTCCGCCTACCCGTTCGAGAACGCGAGCGGTCTGACCAACTTCGTCGAGATGCTGCTGATCCTGCTCATCCCGGCCAGCCTCACCTATACCTACGGGCGCATGGTCGGCAGCCAGCGCCAGGGCTGGGCGATCTTCTCGGCGATGCTCGTTCTCTTCGTCACGGCCGTGGTCGTCGTCTACATGGCCGAGCAGCACGGCACGGTCGCCCAGCACGCGGCCGGCCTCCACACCCATGCCTTCGACGGCTCCACCGGCGGCAACCTCGAGGGCAAGGAGCAGCGCTTCGGGATCGCCAGCTCCTCGCTCTGGACGGCGGTCACCACGGTCACCTCCTGCGGCGCCGTCAACGCCGCCTTCGAGTCGCTGACCGGGCTCGGTCAGGCCGTGCCCTTCGCCAACCTCAGCTTCAGCGAGGTCGTCTTCGGCGGTGTCGGCACCGGCCTCTACTCGATGCTGCTCTACGTCCTCCTCGCCGTCTTCATCGGCGGCCTGATGGTCGGCCGCACCCCCGAGTACCTCGGCAAGAAGATCCAGGCGCGTGAGATCAAGCTGGTCTCGCTCGGCGTCCTGGTGACGCCGCTGGCGGTGCTGCTCTCCTCCGGCCTCGCATCGGCGACCGACCTCGGCAAACGCTCGCTCTACGCGGGGATCAATCCCCAGGGCTTCTCCGAGACCCTTTACGCGTACCTCTCGCAGGCCAACAACAACGGCTCCGCCCTGGCCGGCTACACCGGCTTCGTCCAGCCCAACGCGCCCGGCAATGCCGGCGCCTACGGGATCAGCTTCGCCGACCTGCTCGGCGGCGCGGTGATGGTCGGCGCTCGCTTCCTGCCGATCGTCCTCGTCCTCGCCGTCGCCGGCGCCCTTGCCGGGAAGAAGGTCTCGCCGGCCGGCCTGGGGACGATGCGCACCGACAACCCGACCTTCGTCGTGCTCTTGATCGGGATCGTGATCCTGGTCGGCGCCCTCACCTTCTTCCCGGCTCTGCTGCTCGGGCCGATCGTCCAGAGCCTGACCACGAGGTTGTTCTGATGCGCAAGGACCTGCTCACCTCGCTGCTCGCCGTGATCGTGCTGACCGTCGTGCTCGGTGTGGTCTACCCGCTGGCCGTAACCGGCATCGCCCAGGTGGTCTTCCCCGGCCAGGCCGACGGGTCGCTGGTCGAGGTCGACGGCAGGGTCGTCGGCTCCAGCCTGATCGGACAGGAATTCAAGGGCAGGGCCTACTTCCACTCGCGCCCCTCGGCGACCGAATACTCCGGCGACGCGACCTTCTTCGGCAACGTCGGTCCCAACAGCATCGAAGGGCGCGAAGAGGTGCGCGAAAACCTCGCCGCCTACCTGGCGCTGGAGAAACCCTATGACCGCTCGCTGAGCAAGGACCGGGTCCCGGTCGACGCGGTCACGCAGTCGGCATCCGGAGTGGACCCGCACATCTCCGAGGCCAACGCGCGGATCCAGGCGCACCGGGTGGCTGCCGTCCGCAAGCTCCCGCTCCCCCGGGTCGAAGGCCTGATCTCCGCCCACACCGACGGACGCTTCCTCGGCCTGCTCGGAGAGCCCGGGGTCAACGTGCTCGAGCTCAACATCGCCCTCGACAAGGAAGCACCCGCCAAATGACCTCCGAGACGCAAGCCCGCTCCCTCTTCGATCCCGAAATCGTCCGTCCGGCTCTGATCGAGTCCGTGCGCAAGCTCGATCCCCGCGTCCAGGTCCGCAACCCGGTCATGTTCGTGGTCGAGATCGGCGCTCTCATCACCACCGCCGGCTGGCTGATCCAGCTCTTCGGCGGCAGCCCGCTGGGTGGCGGTCACGAGCCCTCCTGGTTCACCTTCACGGTCACCGTCTGGCTCTGGCTGACCGTCGTCTTCGCCAATCTCGCCGAGGCACTGGCGGAGGGCCGTGGCCGCGCCCAGGCGGCCAGCCTGCGGGCGATGCGGACCGAGACCACCGCCCGCCTTCGTGACGGTGGCGAGAAATCGGCGGCCGAGCTGACCCGTGGCGACGTCGTCGTGGTCGCGGCAGGGGAGACCATTCCCGGCGACGGCACCGTCGTCGAGGGCATCGCCTCGGTCGACGAGTCGGCGATTACCGGCGAGTCGGCGCCGGTGATCCGCGAGGCCGGCGGCGATCGCAGCGCCGTCACCGGCGGCACTCGCGTCCTCTCCGACCGGATCGTCGTCGAGATCACCCAGGAGCCCGGCAGGTCCTTCCTCGACCGCATGATCGCCCTGGTCGAGGGCGCCTCGCGGCGCAAGACCCCGAACGAGATCGCGCTGGGGATCCTGCTCGCGGCGCTGACCCTGGTCTTCGTGATCGTCGTCGTCTCGCTGCGGCCCTTCGCCCTCTTCGCCGGCACCGAGCTCTCGGAGACGACCCTGATCGCGCTGCTGGTGGCGCTGATCCCGACCACGATCGGGGCCCTGCTCTCGGCGATCGGGATCGCCGGCATGGACCGGCTCGTGCGCCGCAACGTGCTCGCCCTCTCCGGCCGCGCCGTCGAGGCCTCCGGCGACTGCGACGTGCTGCTGCTCGACAAGACCGGCACGATCACGCTCGGCAACCGCGAGGCGACCGCGCTGATCCCGATGCCGGGGGTGGAGGAGGCCGAGCTGGCCGAGGCGGCGCAGATGGCCTCGCTCGCCGACGAGACCCCGGAGGGGCGCTCGATCGTCGTCCTCGCCAAGGGCTTCGGCATCCGCGAGCACGACTTCGCCGGCCACGAGCCGACCTTCGTCCCCTTCACCGCCCAGACCCGGATGAGCGGCGTCGACTACGACGGCACCCGCCTGCGCAAGGGCGCCGGCGACGCGATCGAAGCCTGGGTGGGCGAGGAGGGCGGCCGGGCGCCGGCGCAGCTGAAAGCCGAGCTGGACCGGATCGGCCGCGAGGGCGGCACGCCGCTGGCCGTCGCCCGCAACGAGCGCGTGCTCGGCGTCGTCTACCTCAAGGACGTCGTCAAGGAGGGGATGCGAGCCCGCTTCGACCAGCTGCGGGCGATGGGCATCCGCACGATCATGGTCACCGGCGACAACAAGCTGACCGCGGCGAAGATCGCCGCGGAGGCCGGCGTCGACGACTTCCTCGCCGAAGCGACCCCGGAGCGCAAGCTGGAGCTGATCAAGGAGCAACAGGCCGACGGGCGTCTGATCGCGATGACCGGCGACGGCACCAACGACGCCCCGGCGCTGGCTCAGGCCGACGTCGGCGTCGCCATGAACACCGGCACCCAGGCGGCGCGCGAGGCGGGCAACATGGTCGACCTCGACTCCAACCCGACCAAGCTGATCGAGATCGTCGAGGTCGGCAAGCAGCTGCTGATCACCCGCGGCGCCCTGACCACCTTCTCGATCGCCAACGACGTCGCCAAGTACTTCGCGATCCTGCCGGCGATGTTCGCGGCCACCTACGCGCTCGGGGGCGGTACCGGACCGTTGGACGCTCTCAACGTGATGTCGCTGGGAACGCCGGAATCGGCGATCCTCTCAGCGGTGGTCTTCAACGCCCTGATCATCCCGCTGCTGATCCCGCTCTCCCTGCGCGGCGTCCGCTACCGGCCGATCGGCGCCACCGGCCTGCTGCGCCGCAACATGCTGATCTACGGCCTCGGCGGCCTGCTGGTCCCCTTCATCGGGATCAAGGCGATCGACCTGGTCATCCACAATCTGCTGGGAGCCTGATCGCGGCGGGCCGGATGCAGAACGGCCGCTACAAGATCTTCCTCGGCATGGCAGCCGGAGTGGGCAAGACCTACCGGATGCTGCAGGAGGGCCAGGCCGAGGCGGCTGCCGGTCGCGACGTCGTGATCGGCTACCTCGAGCCGCACAGACGAGAGGAAACCACGGCGCAGGCTCGTGGGCTTGAGGCGGTGCCGCGGCGCCAGGTCCCGGTCCGCGACGTTTCGGTCGAGGAGATGGACCTGGTGGCGCTGCTCTCCCGCAACCCGGAGTTGGCGCTGATCGACGAGCTCGCCCACACCAACGCGCCGGGCTTGACCCACCACAAGCGCTACGAGGACATCGCCGACGTGCTCGAGGCCGGGATCGACGTCTTCTCCACCGTCAACGTCCAGCATCTCGAGTCGCTCGTCGACCAGGTTGCCGAGCTGACCGGCGTGCGGGTGCGTGAGACGGTGCCCGATTCCGTGCTCGGCTCCGCCGACGAGGTGGTGCTGATCGACCTCACGCCGGAGGCGTTGATCGCGCGTCTGCGGGCCGGCAAGATCTACCCGGGCGAGAACGTCGATGCCGCCCTCAACAACTTCTTCCGGATCGAGAACCTCGCTGCCCTGCGCGAGGTCAGCCTGCGTCAGGTGGCCGAGGACGTCGAGTCCAAGCGCCTCGTCCTCGGCCAGGGCGAGCTGCTCGGCACCCGCCAGGAGGAGGGGATGTCCGCCGAGGCCCCGAAGGCGGTCGGCGAGCGGCTGCTTGCCCTGGTCCGGCCACAGCCCAGCTCGCAACGACTGGTCCGCCGCGCCTGGCGCTCCGCGCAGCGGCTCGGCACCGACCTCGACCTGCTCTGGGTGAAGCCGCCAGGGAAGCCGATCGAGGGGGAGCAGGAGCGCCAGGTGACGGCCCTGCGTCAGCTCGCCTCGGTGCTCGGCGCAACGCTCCTGATCGAGGAGCACGACGACCTCGTCGCGGCTGTGGCCCGCGTGGTCCGCGAGCGCGGCTCCACCTACATCATGGTCGGCGAGGCAGACCCACCTCGCGGCTTCGCTCGCCTGCGCGAACCCCTGCCGCAGCGGCTGATGCGCGCGGCGCCGCCGGGGGTCGACGTCCGCATCGTCGCTCATCGTGGCGCCAAGGAGGCGGAGCGATGATCGCGATCGAGCACATGCTGATCGGAGTTGCGCTGATCGGCGGCCTTGTCGGCGGTTACCTGATCGCCCGCACGCGCTTGAGCGGTCGTCGCGGCGATCACCCCGACGCGATCCATCAGATTCTGCTCCCATTCACCGGTATCGAGGTCTCCAGGCGGGCGCTCGACGCGGCGCTGCGTCTGGCGCGGGCCGAGGACGCGACCCTGATGCCCGCCTACCTGGCCCAGGTGCCGAAGAGCCTGCCGCTCGAGTGCGCGATCCCTAATGAGGCGACCCGGGCGATGCCGATGTTGGAGGCGATCGAACAGCGGGCGACGGCCCAGGGAGTCGCGGTCGATGCTCGGGTCGAGCGCGGCCGCTCCTACCGCCATGCCCTCGAGCGCCTGCTCGAGCGTGAGACCTTCGACCGGGTTGTGGTGCCGGCGAACGCCTCGGGAGCGACCGGCTTCTCCGGCGACGACCTCGTCTGGCTGCTGCAGAAGGCCCCGGCCGAGGTGCTGATCCTGCGCCCTGGCCCGGAGGACCGGCGCGTCGTCAGCGCCAACGGCCTGGCAGCGAAGCCTCCTACAGCCAGCCGGAGCGCTTGAAGCGCCGGTAGAGCAGGGTGCAGGCGACCGCGATGATCGCCAGCACCAGCGGGTAGCCGTAGCGCCAGCGCAGCTCCGGCATGTTGTCGAAGTTCATCCCGTAGATGCCGGCGATCATCGTCGGCACCGCGAGGATCGCGACCCAGGCGGAGATCTTGCGCATGTCTTCGTTCTGGCGAACCGATACCTGGGTCAGGTTGGCGTGCAGGGCACTGCCCAGCAGCTCGCGGAAGCCGGCGATCTGGGTCTCCACGCGGCGCAGGTGGTCGTGGACGTCGCGGAAGTAGTCCTGCAGCTCGTCCGGCACGACCTCGAAGTGACCGCGGCCGAGCTCGTCGACGACGCCGGACAGCGGCGCCACGGCGGTGTGGAAGTCGAGCACCTCGCGCTCCAGCTGGTACAGGCGCTGGGCGGGGCTGCCGCCGTCGGCGGAGAAGACCCGGCGCTCGACCTCCTGGATGTCGCCGTCCACCCCCTGGGCGGCTTCCTCGTAGCCGTCGACGACGTGGTCGAGGATCGCGTAGAGCACCATCCCGACCCCGAGGCCGAGGAGGTCGGGCCGGCGCTCGATCCGTGTCCTCACGGCGGTTAGCTCGCCGGCGCCGTGGCGGACGGTGATGATGAAGGTGGGGTGGACGAAGAGCAGCAGCTCGCCGACGTCGCAGACCTCCTCGGAGTTCACGTAGTGGGCGGTCTTGACGACGACCAGCAGGGTGTCGCCGTAGAGCTCGACCTTGGGGCGCTGGTGGGCGTTGACCGCGTCCTCGACGGCGAGCTCGTGCAGGTCGAACTCGGCGGCGATCTGCTCGAACTCCTGGGCCGAGGGTTCGAGGACGCCGAGCCAGACGAACGCCCCGTCGCCCTTGGCCGCCTTGCCGGCGTCGTCGAGGGCGAGGTCGCCGTCGCGCCGCCGTCCCTGCTCATAGGCCGCGCAGTTGACGATCACCGGTGAAGTATCGCCGTTCCTACAGCGGCTGCAGGCGGGTCTTTTCGACCCGGGCCAGCTTGCGTTTGAGGCGCTGGAACTGCTTCTCCTGCGCCTCGGTGCGTTTGTAGCCCTTGTAGGCGAGGTTGGTTTCCTCGTACGGATCCGTCTTCAGGTCGTACATCTCCCACTGCGGGGGCTTCTTTTTGCGCTTCTGCTGGGGGACGTCGTGGTATTTGGCCAGCTTCCAGCGCCCTTCGCGGATGCTGACGATGTGGTTCGGCGGTTTCGGGTAGGGCGGTTTCTTCTGCCCTGACTGGAAGTCGTCGTAGGTGAAGACGATGTAGTCCTGGGTGGGCTTCGCGGTCTTGGGGTGGAGCACGATCCGCGAGTAGTCGACCCCCTGCCATCTGGCGCGGGCGCTCTGCGGCGCCGCCGCCAGGCTCGCCAGCGTCGGCAGGAAGTCGACGTGGGAGACGAGGGCGTCGGTCTCGGCCGGCTTCGGGAACAGCTTCGGGTTCGAGTAGACGAGCGGGACCCGCGTCGCCTCCTCGTAGAAGTTGAAGTTCTTCTGCCGCATGCCGCCGTGGGTCAGGCCCATCTCGCCGTGGTCGGCGGTGCGGACGATCAGCGTGTCCTCGAAGAGCCCGGTCTCTTCCAGCTTGTCGAGGACGTTGACCAGGTAGCTGTCGGAGGAGCGCATGAGGTTGCCGTAGTAGTTGAGGTAGGCGCGCTTCTGAGCATCGTTTTCCGGCTTGCCGGTGAGGTTGAAGATCTTCAGGAATTCTTCCTGGACACTGGGCTTGGTCGAGAGGTCTTCTTCGTTGGTCCGCGGCACGCCGATGTCGCCCTCGAGCCAGGACTTGTCGTAGCCGGCTTCCTCGAAGGTCTTGCTCGGGTAGAAGAGGACGTCGTGCGGGTTGACCAGTGAGATCACCATGAAGAAGGGCTGCTGCTGGGCCGCGGTCGAGCCCAGGTACTGCATGATTCCCTCGTTCGCCCCTTCGCCGGTCGAGTCGACGAAGCGGCCGTCGTTGTCGACGAAGCCGCCGCCGGCCTCAGGCACGCTCTGGTTGGCGCCGGCGTCCGGCGGGTTCCAGCGGTCGAAGCCGTACTTTTCGAGGTCGGAGGGCTGGGCGTCTTCCGGCGTCGCCGGCTTCGAGCAGTGCCACTTGCCCTTGTAGACGACGTTGTAGCCGGCCGCCTTCATCACCGTCGCCAGGTTCTTCAGTTCGACCGGCAGGTCGACCTGGGGGTAGCCCTTTTCCGCCGGCATGTCTTCCTCGAGCGTGTACTTGACCCCGTGCTGGGCGGGGAAGTAGCCGCTCATCAGGGTCGAGCGGGCGGGGGAGCACATGCAGGCATTGGTGAAGGCGCGTTCGAAGCTGAGGCCGTGCCGGCGCAGCCGCCGCATCCCCGGCAGGTTCTGGCGCAGCCAGTTGGGCGGGAAGTGCTGGATCGCCCGTTCCTGGTCGGTGAGGAAGAGGATGATGTTCATCCCCGCGACGTCGCCGCGTTTGCCTTTCGCCGCCGCCAGCGCCCGCTCGATGCCGGCGCTCTGGGAGAGCAGCAGGGCCGAGGCCGCCGTGGCCCCCGTGCCAAGCAGCTGTTTGCGGGTCAGGCCGCCCTTGCGGTCGTCCGATCGGCTCATCCGTTCCTCCCTGAAGTTGCGCGCCGGAAGACGTCGACGGCGTTGGCGCCGAACGCGGTCGAGTAGAGGTAGCGGCCGTCGGAGCTGAGCGCGATCGAGCTGACCCCGCGCAGCGCCCGGGCGGGCGTGCAGTCCGGAACCGAGCGCGCCGCGAGGCAGCCGGCGGGGCCCGGCTTCTGCGCCACGGCGCCGGATTTCGGCGTAGCGGTTGAGGACCGCGATCGCGCCGGTGGCGAAGGCGGCGGCGTAGACGTTGGTGCCGTCCGGCGAGACCGCCAGCCCCTCGGGAGCGCTGAGGGCACGGCCGAACGAGCAGCCGACGGCGCGCAGCCAGACCAGGCAGCCGGCGGTGCCGGCCTTCTGGGTCAGGGCGCCGGTGCTGGAGCGGCTGAAGGAGGTGACGCTGTTGCTGAGCAGCGAGGTCGCGTAGACGTCACGGCCGCCGGGGCTGACCGCGACCGCGTTGGCGCCGCTCAGCTGGGCGCCCAGGGTGCAGCCGGTGAGGGCGCTGTCGACGATGCAGCCGCTGCCGTCGGTCGCCTGCGTCGAGGGCGCCGGTGGAGGGATCGCGAGCGAGCACGAGGACGGCGTTGGAGACGGCCGTGGCGACGTAGACGCTGGTGCCGCTGCGGCTGATCGCCATGCCCTCGGGGGACTTCAGGGCGAGGGCCGGAGCGCAGCCGCCCGCGCCTCCTTCGGCCAGGCAGCCGGCGCTGCCGCCCGGCTGCGCCAGCGAGCCGGTCGAGCGGTCGCGGGCAAAGACCGCGACCGCGTTGCCGAGGAAGGAGCCGACGTAGACGTTCCTGCCGTCGGGGCTGACGACGATGACGTCCGGGGCGAGCAGCGCCCGGCCGCCGGCGCAGCCGGGAATCGGCAGGCTGGAGACGCAGCCGAAGCCCGGGGGCAGCTGCGTGAGCCGGCCGCTGGAGACGTTGCGGCGGAAGATCGTGACCGAGTTGCTCGTCCGCGAGGTCGCGTAGAGGCTGTGCCCGTCGGCGCTGATCGCGACCGAGTTCGGACCGTCGAGCCCGACCGCCTTGGCGCAGCCGCCCGCGCCTTTGGCGGCGATGCACCCCGCGACCCCCTTCGCCTGCGTCAGCGTGCCGTTGCGGGCGTTGCGCTTGAAGACCGCGATCGCGTCGCTTTTCGAGGAGGCGACATAGACGTACTTGTCGTCGGGGCTGATCGCGATCGCGCGTGAGCCCATGAACGGCCCCGGGCCCTTGAGCGCGCGGGCGGTCCCGCAGGAGCCGGCGGGGGTGGAGCGGTCGACCAGGCAGCCCTTCGCCCCGGACAGCTGCGTCAGCGTCCCCGGCTGCGACGACTTGCCGCCGGGCTTCGGCGCCCCGTGCGCGGCAACCGGCAGCGCCAGCGCCACCAGCGCCAGGGCGGCCAGGACTCGGGCCGGAGGCTGGGAGTGGAAAGTGGGAGAGCGCATAGCCGGAGTGGTCTCACCCCGGGCGACACGCGCTCGCAGAGGGACTCGATTTCCGAGCATAGCCACGGCCCCGGCGGCCCCGCGACGCTTCAGGCATTGCCGCGCTGATCTTCTTGGTCTACGGGTTCTCAGGCGTCGACGAGGACGCGGCCCTCGCGCAGTGCCCGCTCGACCATGGTGCCGGGAACAGCCGAGCGGCGCCGAGCCAAAGCCGCATCGACCACGACGATGTCGGCCGGAATGTTCAGGCCTCTCAGGGCCCGACGTAGCCTCACCGACTCATAGGCCGCGTCATCGACCTCGGGCTCGATCACCAGCAGGTCAAGGTCGCTTTGAACGTCAGCTTCTTCCCGGGCGTGCGAGCCAAACAAGATCACGCGTGCCGCCGGGGCTGCCGCAGAGATGCGTCGGCCCGCTTCGGCGATCGTGGCCTCGTCGATCATCGGCAGAAGGTACCGCGGAGCGCCGATGCTGAGGCCGAAGCGCCGGAGAGCATGGCGTCATCGGTCCCGGACGACAGTACGACGAGCCGATAACTATTTATCTATTTTGATAAGGTACGGAACGTGGCTGGAACCGAGAAGAGCTATGTCAGTCCGAGGGGAGGGTCCGTCGCTCGCTCGGCTCGACGCTATGCGCGCCGAAGCGAGGGGTATCGCGAGGCCCGCGACGAGTACGCCGCGATTCGTGCGCTGCGCAAGAAAAACTGGATCGCCGCCCACATTCGCGAGCGGCGCTATGAGCTGAACCTGACGCAGCAAGAGGTGGCGGAGCGAGCCGAAACGTCGCACTCATTCATCTCGAGGATCGAGGGCGGCGATCACATCCCGACCATCCCGGTGCTCAAGCGCATCCTTGCCGTGCTCGACGAGGAGTTGCTGATCGGCATCGAGCGTCGGGTTGCCGACGAGGAGTCCGAGCGAGAGCTGGAGCTGGCGCCGGTGCCGGGGCTTGCTGCTGCTTGATGGTTGGGTGAGGCAGCCTTGTGACCGAAGTCGTCGTCCTCTTCCTGGCCGCCTGCGGCACCGCGCTCGCCACCGGGCTGGGGGCCGTGCCGGTGTTCCTGCTCGGGAGCCGGGCGGCGGGGCTGGCGCCGCTCCTGCTCGGGTTCGCCGCCGGGGTGATGGGGGTTGCCGCCGTTGCCGGGCTGCTGATCCCGGCGGCGCAGGAAGGCTCTGCGGTCGAGGTGGCGGCGGGATTCTCGGTAGGGGTTGGCTTCCTCGTTCTGGTCCGCCTGCGTTTCCGGCCCGAGACCGGCTTCATGGGCCGCAATGGTCCCGGCACCCGCACCTCGGCTCTGGTCTTCCTCGTCCTCTTCGTCCACAGCCTGCCAGAGGGCCTCGCCGTCGGCACCGCCTTCGCCTCCGACCGCGCCGGGCTGAGCCTGTTCGTGATCCTCGCGATCGCGATCCAGAACATTCCCGAGGGGACCAGCGTCGCGATCCCGATGGAGGAGGCGGGGTTCGGGCGCGGCCGCCAGTTCTGGGCCGCGGTCGCTACCAGCGCCCCGCAGCCGGTCGGCGCCCTGGTTGCCTTCTTCGCGGTGGAAGAGGTCGAAGGCCTGCTGCCGCTCTCCTTCGCCTTCGCCGCCGGCGCGATGCTGGCCCTGATCGTGGCCGAGATGCTGCCCAAGGCGTACTCCCAGCCCGGCCGCGCCGCGCCCACGATCGGCATCGCCGCCGGCGCCGCGCTGATGCTGGCGCTGAGCCTCCTGCTCGGCGTCTGATCGCGGGGGCGCGGCCAGGATGGTGAGAGCATTGGCTCATGCGCGCGATGGTCCTCGACCAGGCTCGCCAGCCACTGCGGCACGCCGAGCTGCCCGACCCGGTCCCGGGCCCCGGCCAGGTGCTGATCCGCGTCCACGCCTGCGGGGTCTGTCGCACCGACCTCCACATCCTCGACGGCGAGCTGGCCGAGCCGAAGCTGCCGCTGGTGCCGGGTCACCAGATCGTCGGCAGCGTGGTCGGAGCGGGGGAGGGGGCGGAGCGCTTTGCCGCCGGGGACCGGGTCGGCGTTCCCTGGCTGGGCTGGACCGACGGCGAGTGCCGCTACTGCCGCGGCGGCCGCGAGAACCTCTGCGACCGCGCTCGCTTCACCGGCTATGACCTCGACGGCGGCTACGCCGAGCTGACGGTTGCCGACGAGCGTTTCTGCCTCCCGATCCCCGCCGGGTATCCCGACGATCAGGCGGCGCCGCTGCTCTGCGCCGGCCTGATCGGCTACCGGGCCCTGCGCCTGGTCGGCGACGCCGAGCGGATCGGCTTCTACGGCTTCGGCGCCTCCGCCCACATCCTCTGCCAGGTCGCCGTCCACCAGGGGCGCCGGGTCTTCGCCTTCACCCGCGAGGGCGACGAGGAGACGCAGGCGTTCGCCCGCGCCCTCGGCGCCGAGTGGGCGGGCTCCTCCGACCAGGCACCGCCGGAGCAGCTCGACGGCGCCATCGTCTTCGCCGCCGTCGGCGCCCTGATGCCGGTGGCGCTGCGGGCCAGCGCCAAGGGGGCGCGGGTGATCAGCGCCGGCATCCACATGAGCGAGATCCCCGCCTTCCCCTACGAGATCCTCTGGGGGGAGCGCAGCCTCGGCTCGGTCGCCAACCTGACCCGGGCCGACGGCGAGGAGTTCATGGCCCTGGCCCCCCAGGTCCCGGTCCGGACCGAGATCGCGACCTACCCGCTGGAGCAGGCAAACGCGGCCATCGAGGACCTCCGCGCCGGGCGCTTCCGCGGCGCCGCCGTGCTCACGGTCGGCTAGAAGGGACTGCTAGCTGCGAGCCAGCTCGCGGTCGATGATCACGGCGAGGGCGTCGTGGACGCCGTCGGCGGGGATGCTGGAGATCTGGGCGCCGGTGGCGACGCCGCGAACGTTTTCAGCCGCTCTCAGCGCGTGCCAGTGGGAGTCGAAGGACTCTCCGGACGTGGCCACGGTGCGGCCGTCGGCGCCGAGCAGCCGCCAGCGCCACTGGCCAACGAGGTCTTCATATGCGTCGAATTGGGGCATCGGTCATCTCCTCGATCGGATGGGAACGTATGTTCGCATACGCTGCGGCGGCAAAAACGAGGTCCGCTCGTGGGCCTATACAAGGAGCGAGCGATGGGCGAATTCCACTACGAGGGCCACCGGATCGAGTACGACTCCTACGGTGAGGGTGAGCGGGTCCTGGTCCTCATCCACGGGCTGCTGATGAACCGGCGCATGTTCGACCGCCTCGGGCCGGAGCTGGCCGCACGCGGCAACCGGGTGATCTGCGTCGACATGCTCGGGCACGGCCGCTCGGACCGCCCCGAGGATCTGCGGCTCTACTCGATGCCCCTGTTCGCGCGCCAGGTGGCGGCCCTGCTCGACCACCTCGAGCAGCCTGCGGCCGTGGTGGGCGGGACCTCGCTGGGGGCGAACATCGCCTTGGAGCTGGCGACCCGCCAGCCCGAGCGGGTGCGCGGCCTGTTCATCGAGATGCCGGTGCTCGACAACGCGTTGTCGGCGGTCGCGGCGACGTTCACGCCGGTCCTGCTCGGCCTGCGCTGGGCCCGGCCGTTCTTCGAGGGCGTTTCCCTCTTCACCTCGGCCGTCCCCCGCACCAGCTACCTGATCGACATCGGGCTCGACTGGGTCCGCCAGAGGCCGGGTCCCTCGCGCGCCGTCCTGGAGGGGCTGCTGCTGGGGGAGACGGCGCCGCACCGTGAGGAGCGACTGAAGATCGAGCAGCCGGCGCTGATCGTCGGCCACCCGCGTGACCCCCTGCACCCCTTCAGCGACTCCGGGATGCTGGCCGAAGAGCTTGCCAATGCCCGCCTGATCGAGGCCAACTCGATCTTCGAGTGGCGCTTCAGCCCCGACCGCCTCAACGCGGAGCTGGCGGTCTTCCTGGCGGAGGTCTAGCGCCGCAGCGTGATCGCTTTGGTCGCCGTCGTCCTGGCGCCGTCGACGGATTCGCCGACGATCGTCAGCGTGGCGCGGACGAGATTGTCGTCCTCGAGGTATTTGCGGACCGGCCAGCGCAGGCGGATCTGCGTGTTGATCGTCAGCGGGATCAGCGTCAGTGGGGTGCCGAGGCTGTCGGCGATCGTGCGCTGGTTGCCCGGCAGGCCGAGGCGGTTTGCCTCGGCAGCGGACACGCGCAGCAGGGCCACGATCTGCGCGGCAGCGGAGAAGGTGACGGGCAGGCGGATCGGCTGGCCGAGGAGGATCTGCCTGAGGCCGCCCGGCGTCGGTGCCAGCGGGCCGATGGTGATCGCCAGCGGCAGGGTGCCGACCGTGTCGGCCGGGGGAGTGGACTGGCCGCCCGCGAGGCCCTCGCAGCCGCTGATCGGGGCGTCGTCGACGTCGACGATCGCGACGTCGGTGCCCTCGCCGCAGTTGATGCGGTCGGGAGTGAAGTCCAGCGCGGCGGTGATCGTGTCGTTGCCCCACTCTTTGGTCGGGCGCAGCTCGTCGCCGTAGATGTCGTCGCGGCCGGCGCCGCCGACCAGGCCGTCGTCCCCCGGGCCGCCGACGATCAGGTCGGTGCCGTCGCCACCGTCGATGCTGTCGACGTCGTTGCTGCCGAGGAGCCTGTCGTTGCCGGCGCCGCCGTCGATGTCGTCGGAGAGGATGGTGCCGTAGATCGTGTCGTTGCCGGCGCCGCCGTCGGCGACGATCCGTGGCTGCCGGTCGTTCAGGCCCGCGGGCTGGAAGAAGTCGTCACCGCCGCCGAGGTCGACCTTCAGCGTCACCGCGTTGACCTGGGTCTGGGACGGTGGGCCGCAGGCCACGACTATCGCCGTCACCCTCGGCCCGCGCAGCCGTACGCAGCCCGGGCCGGCACGCAGCACCTCGCCGCGGCGGACGGTGTAGCTGATCAGCCGCCGCAGATCCGTCCCGGCATTGGTGATGTGATCGCCATCGGCATCCGAGACGATCGTGACGTCGTTGCCGCTGCGGGAGATTCTCGCGTCGGCCAGTGCCAGCGACGGCAGCACCAGCAGCGCCAGCGCCACCACAAGACCGATCCCCAGAAGGTGTGCTCGCGCCATGGCGACCCATACAACAGGAGCCAGTGGCAGCGGTCAAGGCGAGCGCCGGGCGGGTGGTACCTTCGTCTGCTCCATGGCAACCGTGCTCTGCGTGCTCTACGACGACCCGGTCGACGGCTACCCGCCGTCATACGCGCGCGACGGGGTGCCGGCGATCGAGCGCTACCCCGGCGGCCAGAGCACGCCCACTCCCGAGGCACTCGGGTTCACTCCCGGCGAACTGGTCGGCAGCGTCTCCGGGGAGCTGGGACTGCGCGAGTTCCTCGAGGGGCGCGGGCACCGGCTGGTCGTCACCGCCGACAAGGAGGGCCCCGATTCGGTCTTCGAGCGCGAGCTACCGGAGGCGGAGGTCGTCATCTCCCAGCCCTTCTGGCCGGCGTACCTGACGGCTGAGCGGATCGCCAAGGCGCCCAACCTGAAACTGGCGCTGACGGCTGGGATCGGCTCCGACCACGTCGACCTGGAGGCGGCGATGGCTCGCGGCCTGACCGTCGCCGAGGTCACCTACTCCAACAGCATCAGCGTCGCCGAGCACGTGGTGATGATGATCCTGGGACTGGTCCGCAACTACATCCCCTCCTACCAGCGCGTGGTCGAGGGAGGCTGGAACATCGCCGACTGCGTCTCGCGCTCCTACGACCTCGAGGGGATGCAGGTCGGGAGCGTCGCCGCCGGGCGGATCGGCTCGGCGGTCCTGCGCCGGCTGCAGCCCTTCGAAGTCGGCCTCCACTACACCGACCGCCACCGCCTGCCGGAGGAGGTCGAGCGCGAGCTCGGTGTCACCTTCCACCCCGACGCCGAGTCGATGGTGGGGGTGTGCGACGTGGTCACGATCAACGCGCCGCTGCACCCGGAGACCGAGAACCTCTTCGACGCCGAGCTGCTGGCGAAGATGAAGCGGGGCTCCTACCTGATCAACACCGCCCGCGGCAAGATCTGCGACCGCGACGCGGTCGCGGCGGCCTGCGAGAGCGGTCAGCTGGCGGGCTACGCCGGCGACGTCTGGTTCCCGCAGCCGCCGCCCCAGGACCACCCCTGGCGCTCGATGCCCCACCACGGCATGACCCCGCACACCTCCGGCACCAGTCTCTCGGCCCAGGCGCGCTACGCCGCCGGCACCCGCGAGATCCTCGAGTGCTGGTTCGACGGGCGCCCGATCCGCGAGGAGTACCTGATCCTCGACGGTGGCGCGCTGGCCGGCACCGGCGCCCACTCCTACACCGTATGAAGATGCGCGCCGCGGTGCTGGAGGAGTTCGGGCAGCCGCTCGCGGTCCAGGAGGTCGAGCTGGCCGAGCCGCGGGCCGGGGAGGTGCTGGTCCGCCTCGTCGCCTGCGGCGTCTGCCACACCGACCTCTACACCGCCTCCGGCGCCGACCCCTCGGGATACGCGCCGGCCGTGCTCGGCCATGAGGGGGCGGGGGTGGTCGAGCGGGTCGGGCCGGACGTCACCCTGCTCGCCCCCGGCGACCACGTCGTCACCCTCTTCTCGCCCCAGTGCGGCGAGTGCGTGCACTGCGTCGATCCGCGGACCAACCTCTGTCTGGCGATCCGCGAGCAGCAGAACAAGGGCTTCCTGCCCGACGGCACCGCCCGCATCTCCCGCGAGGGAGACGCGATCCGCCACTTCATGGGCTGCTCGACCTTCGCCGAGTACACGGTGATGCCGGAGATCGCCCTGGCGAAGGTCAACCCCGAGGCGCCCTTCGAGCACGTCTGCCTCTTCGCCTGCGGCCTCTCGACCGGCCTCGGCGCCGCGATCAACACCGCCGCGGTGACGCCGGGCAGCACCTGCGCCGTCTTCGGCGCCGGGATGGTCGGGCTGGGAGCGGTTGCCGGCTGTCGCCTGCAGGGGGCCGAGCGCATCGTCTGCGTCGACCTCTCCGCGGACCGGCTCGAGCTCGCCCGCGGCCAGGGCGCGACCGACACGATCCAGGGCGGCGAGGGCGCCGTCGAGGCGATCCTCGAGATGACCGGCGGCTTCGGCGCCGATTACACCTTCGAGGCGACCGGCAACGTCGCCGTGATGCGCCAGGCGGTCGAAGCGGCGCGGATGGCCTGGGGGCTCTGCACCGTCGCCGGCGTGGCCGGCAGGGGGGAGACCCTCGACGTCGTGCCGCGGCTGCTGATCACCGGCCGCCGCATCGCCGGCTCCTCGTTTGGCGGCGTCAAGGGGCGCGATCAGGTCCCGGTGCTGGTCGAGCGGGCGATGGCGGGGGAGATCGACGTCGAGCCCTTCATCTCCCACCGCATCGGCCTCGACGAAGTCAACCGCGGCTTCGAGCTGATGGAGGCCCAGGACGGGATCCGCAGCGTCATCGAGTTCGGCTGAGGGCCGGGTGCGCCGCTATCGCCGAGGCATCCTCGCCGGGCTGCTGGTCGCGGCGCTCGTCGCGCTCGCCGCTTGCGGCGGCGGCAGCGAGTCGACGGATACGAGCCCACCGCCTCGCGCGGGCGACCCCGCTCCTCCGGGCCGGCAGGCGCCGGCGGCCGAGGGGGTGGACCCCAGCCGTTGCCCGGCCGGCCTGGGGGGTTGCCGCAGCACCGAGGGCCGGATCGTCTACGTCGAGCGGGTCGACCCCGACGGCGACGGCGACGCCCACTTCGTCATCGTCGATCCCCAGGGCATCACGCTTCCGGGCCTGACCGCGATCGACGTCCGCAAGGGCCTGCGTCCTCAGCCCCTCCCCGGACCCGGCGACTTAGTCAGCGCCGCCGGCCCGGTCCAGACCGGCTCCTACGGCCAGAGCCAGATCCACGCGATCGAGCTGCACGTTTCCGGGGCGGGATGACGGCTGCTCTTCACCGACCGCCGGCCCCGGCGGAGTCGATGTCTGCCAGCACGGCCTCGCAAGCCTCGGCCACCAGGCGATTGCGCTCGGCCAGATCGCGCATCCGGGGCAGCACGCGGCGCAGCACCTCCGGGGGCGCGGTCAACTCGACCGGCTCGCCGTGTCCATCGCCGAATCCGAGGTCGTTCAGCAGCCGCAGGTCGTCGGAGTACTCGCTGGCGAGGCGCTTGGCGATTCCGAAGTTCTCCGCCTGGATCGTCAGCTCGATGTCGCCGATGCCGCTGAGCCGGTCGAGGATCTGGTCATAGAGCGCGTCGCGCTGCTCCTTGGTGATCGTCAGGGCCATGCGGATCGGGGTCGTCTACTTGGCGGGCGGGAAGAAATAGAACTTCTCGATCACGCCCCGCACCTGTTGCTGCTGGGTCAATTCGAGGGCGTCGGTCTCGGCGAGCTTGACCAGGTGGTACGAGATGCGCGGGGTGCTGAATCGCTCGTTGAGCAGCTTTCTGAAGTCCGTTGCCGACAGCGGCTGCTCAACCCACAGCAGCGCCTCGATGATCGCCACCTTCAGCGGGTGGATGACATGGGGGACGAGCGAGCCCCAGTCGAACCGCTCGTGGAGGGAAGTTGGATTCATGGGCTTGTCGTCAATCGACTCCGACCTCGGTCCACCAAAACGGCGGGCTTTTGGCACTTCAGGAGAACCCGTCGCCTGATTGTGGTCCGCCTTGGGAGGCTCCCCTCCAGTCCGGTGGGGGGCGGTCGGTGTCGATTGACTACTGCACCATTTCAGAACGAATCAGAGGGGTCAATCGCCCGCCAGGTTCTACTCACCATCTGGTGAGCGCAGAGGGACTGTCGGCCCCTTCCTGGCGCGTTTGTATCCGAGCTGGCTGACGATGATCGAGGTCGCATCCTCTCCCGATTCGGCGCGGCGATTGGTGGCTTCGATCTCTATCTCTTGCACTCGCGCCCATGACCGTGCCTGCTCAGCAAGTATGTCCTGACGTCCCTCCTCGTCCACGTTGAACCAGTTCCAAGCGAGCCATACGCGCGGGTCATCCAGCCTTCCGGCCCAGAGTGCAGCCATGACCTCGGCGATCATCGACTGGACGACCAGACCCGCGCTCACCTGACGTTGCTGCGGAGGCATGGCAGCGATTTCCTCATCTGAGTAAAACGGCATCTCAACGGCCCTGTAGTAATGCTGAGTCGCGTTCCGCACCTGCTCGGTTTTGGCGAGTTCGATGGACCCTGCTTCCACCAGTTCCTTGATGTGGTTGGAGACGTTGTTCAACGGCTCGCCGATGATCTCGGCGATCTGTCCAGGGGTGAACGTGCCTTCGTTCAGCACGATGAGAATGTGGACGCGGGTCCGGTGGCCCACCGCATAAGTGACCACTTCCTCGATCGTCTTGTTGCGCTGTCCCCGCCTACGGGTCGCGGTCACGCTGCCCTCCCCTCAAGTTGATTTCTTTTCTGCACTCAGCATATGCCGAATATAGAGGCTCTCCGTCACGGGCCTCCCGCTACTCACCATCTAATGGATACTAGAGAGAGCTTTACCATTCTCCCTCCTCCTGGCGAGCCGCGCTGGGCTGAGACGGGGGAGGGGGTGAAAGCCGATGAACATCACGAAAGTGCCGCCTATTCAGGTGAGCCACATGGTCCACAAGGCTGCCTAGGGCGCAGCCGAAAGCGGGGCCGGTCTCGACCGGCAAACACGGGATCTGGGATCGGCCCCAATTTTTGTCGTCAATGACAGACAGACGACTACGGAACGCTCAAGAGATTATCAGGAAATATAAAGTTTTACACGGAGATCAGGGAGGTGAGAGCCGATGAAGATCGCCAAAGTCACGCCTGTCCTGGCAGCGAAGAGGATCTGGAAGGGCGCGTAAACAGCAGCCGAAGTGGGGGCCGGTCTCGACCGGCAAGCGCGGATCTGGGGCGGCCCTTTAGCTGCCCCCCCTCGGCTGACGGTTCGGCTAAAGGCAGTCAGGGCTGGCCTCGGCTTGTCAAGCATTGGGGGGTTTGAGGTCCTTCCTCGAGCCCTCGCTGCGCGCCCTGCCTCTCTTGCGGATAAAGGCTGGACCGACTCCCGGTCACCCAGGCGATCGGGAGTCGGTCCCGTCCGAATTACGCCAACTTCTTGATCTTCACCGTCGGCAGCAGGTGCTCCATCTTGGCGATGCTCATGCGGTCTCACCCCCTCTCCTTCTTGTGCCGCGGGGCTGAGGCGACATATGTCTGGCGCCTCCCAGGCGGCCTGGACATGGAACAATGCTCAAAGACGTCCTCTCAAACGAGAGGCTTTTTCGGACGAAACCGCAACTCGCGGTGACTTTTTCGATTAAATGTTCTAAATCACTAAGTCAAAATCGACGAAGGATTTGCCCTTTGGCCCCCACCCCGACCTTGATGAGCCCCGTGCTCGCAGTGGCGATGTCGCATCCGACGCGGCTGGGGGCTTTCACGATCCTCCTGGAGCGGGCCGCCACCCCGAGGGAAATCGCCGCTGAGCTGGGCGAGTCGGGCAGCAACGTCGGCTACCACCTGCGGGTGCTGGTGGATCTGGGCTGCATCGAACTGACCAAGGTCGAGCCGGCGGCCGGCGGCCGGGTCGTCGAGCACACCTACCAAGCCGTCGACCGCGCTTATTTCGACTCAGACGCGTGGGAGCAGCTGGGTCGCAAAGAAAAGCTCGAAGTGTCGGTGACCCTGATGCGGGTCATCTCCGAGGACATCAACGACGCGATGTCCCAGGGGACCTTCTTCGACCCCGACGACAACCACATCAGCCGCTCGCCGATGCGGGTCGACCAGGAGGGCTGGGAGGAAGTGACCACTTTTCTCGACGGAACCCTGGACGAGCTGGTCGACATCCAGGGCAGGGTCGACGAGCGCAGCCGCGGCGAGGAGAAGGGGACCTTCCCGATCAAGGTCGAGATCATCCAGTTCCGCTCGCCCGACAAGGGGTAGCGCCGCCACGACCAAGTGGCAGATCGCCGGCGGCAGGTTTGTACGCCCTGTCCACCGGGTAGCGGCGCCTCCAGGAGTCAACCGGGAAACAGGAGGAGACATGTTCGAGTGCGAGAGGTGCGGAAGCAGCTACAGCGCGGCCCATCTCGGGGTCGAGCACTGCCCGCGCTGCCGGCTGCGCGACCAGATCCAAGCGCCACTCGCCTTCAAGGCGTTTCGGCTGCCGGGGTCGGAGCCTAGGCCCGCTCCGGTTTCTCCTCGCCCGGCCAGGAGCCAGTCGCCTTCGCAAACGTAGTCCTGGCGCCGTGGTCGGTGAGGCCTTTGACGAGTTTGAAGATCGCGCCCTCGACGAGTAGCGCGGCGATCAGCTTCGGCCACGAGAACTCGCGGTGCTCGGGGCTGGGCGGCTCCTCCTCGTCGACCAGGCTCCAGATCTTTTCGAAGATCTTCGATCCGACCATGCCGGCGATCAGGCCGAGGGCGATGCTGAACGGCGTGAAGACGAACTTCATGACGGGCTCTCCTTCGGTTGGGTGACACCCTGGTCCTTGGGCTCGCTGCGCGGCTCGAGCTGGATCTCCCTCTCTGCCCGCGGGCGCCCCTCTTCAATCTCGATGCTGCGCTCCCGCTCGGCATTCAGCTGGTGGCCGAAGAGGATCGCCAGGTTGCTGATCCAGAACCAGACCAGCAGCGCCACCAGGCCGCCGAGGGTGCCGTAGGTCTTGTCGTAGGAGCCGAAGTTGGCGACGTAGAAGGCGAAGGCCGCCGAGGCGAGGGCCCAGACCACGATCGCAACCACGCTTCCCATCGTCACCCAGTGGAAGCCGCGCAGCCTCACGTTCGGCGAGGCGTAGTAGAGGACGTTGACCATGACCACGAAGAGCGCCGCCATCACCGGCCACTTGGCGATGTTCCAGACGCTGACCGCGGTGTCGCCGACCCCGATCGGGCCGGCGACGGCGTCGACCAGCGGCCCGGTCAGGACCAGGCCCAGCGCCAGCAGGGTCATCAGCACGATCATCCCGAGCGTGACCAGGAGCTGTAGCGGCCGCAGCTTCCAGAACGGTCGTCCCTCGGGGGTCTCATAGATGATGTTCGAGGCCCGCATGAAGGCGCCGACGTAGCCCGAGGCCGACCACAGCGCCAGCGCCAAGCCGATCACGAAGGCGATGCCGGCGGCGCTCTGATTGGAGGCGATCGATTCGATCGGGCCCGAGAAGGTCTCGGCCGCGGATTCTGGCCCGATCGAGGTGATGATTTCGGTCAGGCTCGAAGTGGTGCTTTTGGGGTCTCCAACTAGCCCGATCAGCGAGACCATCGCGATCAGAGCGGGGAAGAGGGCGAGCAGGCCGTAGTAGGTGAGGGCGGCGGCCCAGTCGCCGAGGTTGTCCTCCATGAACTCCGTCGCCGTGCGCTTGAGGGTGGCGAAGGTGCCCGGGTTGGCGCCGGCGCCCTCGGGGGCATAGTCGCGGCGCACGCTGTCCTCACGCGCGCCGCGACCGTTGCTCGTGTCGGCATCTGACCTCGCGGTGGGTCGGTGCTCGCTCATCGCGAGGTCAGTCTCCCGAGCACGATGCCCGCGAGGAACGCCCCCGCGAGGGCGACCGGCACCGGGTTCTCCCGGGCCACCCGCTGGGCCTGCTGCACGCCCTCCCCGGCTGAGTCTGGGGCGATCTCCTTGACCTTGTCGCCGAGCTCCTGGGCTTTCGCCTTCGCTTCCTGCGCCCTGGCGCCTGCCTGCTCTTTCAACTCGTCGGTCTTGGCCTGGGCCTGTTTCTTGACGTCCGTCTTCTCGGCCACTTCGGCCACCGTCTCGCCGAGTTCGGCACGGGTGTCCTCGATGTCCTTGCGGATGTCCCCCGGGTCACGGGCGCTCTTGTCGTCCGCGGTCGTAGTCCTGCCTTGATCTGCTGCACTCATCCTCTTCCCTCCTTGGCTTTCTCTTTGGTCAGTTCCAAGCCTTCCTTGACGCTTGCGGTCGTCTGCTCTGGCAGCGGCGGTACCGCGGCTTGGACTTTGGTGCGACCGATCAGGCTCAGCACGCCGGCCATCAGCAGGTAGACGACAGCGACGATCACGGCGGCGAGCCAATCCTCGACCGCGGTTCCCAGCGCCAGGATCGCCGCCGCGGTCAGCGCGCCCAGCGCCAGCACGGCGAGCAGGCCTGCGGCGCTGAAGGCGCCGGCACCCATTCCCAGGCGCTTGCCCTTGACCGCCATCTCCGCCTTGGCCAGTTCGATCTCTTTCTGGGCGAGGCGGGTCGTCTGCTCGGTCAGCTGCTGCACGAGGTCGGAGATCGAGCGGCCGTCGTCGCCGGCGCGCAAGGTCTTTGGGGAGCTGAAACTGGTTCTGGACATCGACACTCCTTCGGGTTGCTTCGACGGGCCATCCTCCATCTGCCCATTAGGAGAGGAAGCCAATCCGCCTTTTTGCGGAGATGCCCCAACTGACACACTTCGGAGCAGCGCCACGTTCCATTTATGGCTGATTCGAGCAGCAAGGAAGTGATCAAGCCCAGCGATCTGCGCCGCGCCGACGCCCTGCGCAACGACGAGCGCATTCTCGATGCCGCCAAGCGCCTGCTCGAGCAATCGCCCGCGGCGACCCTCTCCGATATCGCTGCTGCGGCAGGGGTCTCGCGTTCAACTCTCTACCGCCGCTTCGCCGACCGGGCCCAGCTGATCGCGCAGCTGGACGCGCGTCCCCAGGACGGCCCCCTCGGTCGTGCCAAGGTCCCGCTGCCCGCCGGCCGGCTCGGCCGCCGGCGCCCGCTCGCCCTCGACGCGATCCACGTCTTCGACGTCGTCCCGCCCGCCCTGCTGCCCGAGCAGCTCGTCGCCGAGGCGCAGCGGATCGCCGAGGTGCCGGTGGCGCTCTACGTCCTCGACATCGACGGCAGCCACCTTCTGCACATGGCTGGGCCCAAACGCCTGGGAGCAAAGCTGCGGGCGCCGTTCGCGATCGGTCCCGAGCTCGACGCCGACGGCATCGCCGCGATCAGGCGGAGCCTCGCCCACGTTTGCGGCAGCGAGCTCTTCGCGCTCTGGCTCCGCGGCCGCGCGGTCGGCGTCTTCATCGCCTTCGGACGCCCGCGCGAGCCGCTGACCGAGATGGCGCGACAGGCCGCGGCCGCGGTGACCCTCGCCGACCGCTACACCGACGTCTTCGCCCGCGCTCAGCGCCGCAAACAGCCAAAGGCGGCGGCGGAGATCCAGCAGAGCCTGCTGCCGCCGCGAATCGTTCGTGTCACCGGCGCCGAAGTCGCCGGGAACGTGCTGCCCACCTACGAGGTCGCCGGCGACTGGTTCGACGTGGTCGAGAACGCCGACGGGGTCTGGCTGACCCTCGCCGACGGACTCGGCGACAGCACTCGCGCTGCCGCCAGCAGCGCCGTTGCCCTCGGAGCCCTGCGGGCGAGCAGGCGCAGCGGGGCCTCGATCGGCGAGGCGCTTGTGGTGATGCACCAGACGCTGCGTGAGATGCCGGGTCCGCGGGCGGAGATGGCGGCGATCGTCGCCCGCTGGGACCCGAGCACCGACCGGGTCGAGCTGGCGAACTGCGGCCACGTCGCGCCGCTGATCCTGCGCGAGGACGGGGCGGTGGAGTGGCTGCCGTTCCCGCCTTCTCACGGTCTGGGCGGCCGGGCGACGCCGAAGCCGAGCGAGGCCGCCGCAACCCTGTCCGCCGGCGATCGCCTGTTGCTGACCTCCGACGGCGTGATCTGCGGGGGCGAGGGACAGGCCGGCCTGGGGGAGGAGGGCCTGGCCGAGGCGGGCCTGCGCTCCGGACGGGCCTCCGCGGCAGACACCGTGCGCGAGGTCCACGACGCGGTTATGGCCGTCGCCACCGGTGAGCTGGCCGACGACGCGACCGCGGTCTGCCTCGCAGTGGGCTGAGGGCTACCAGCGCAGCGGACCGAACCGCGGTCGCGGCCGATCTCGCCGCTCGGCCGCTCGGCCGATGGTGTCGCCGATCAGCCAGAGCAGCGGCGGCCAGAGGCCGACGAAGAGGGCCCGGCGCTCGGCGTTGCCGCGTTCGTCCTCGCCGATCGTCTTCGCTCGGATCCAGAGCGCGACGCAGAGGCCGACGGAGCTCAGCGAGAGGCCGTAGAGATGATGGCTGCGCAGGGGCGGCTTGGGGAGACGCGTCTTGGCCACTGCCCGAGGATTGCAAATCCGGGTTCCGCGTCGGCGACCTCGCGGGCGGGTAGGACGGGGGGATGGCGCGCTACCAGTCGCTCGGCAGGCAGTGGTCGACCGCGGCCAGGTGGCCGCTCGGCATCCTGCTCGCCTCCTGGCGCTATATGTGGAGCACGACGCCGGTCCACCGCTGGGAACTGAGCGGCGCCTGGCCGCGGGACGCCCCGCCGGAGTTGCCCGAGGGGGTGGGCGTCGCCGGGCTGCAGCGGTTGGAGGACGGCACCGGTCCCCTGATCCACCGGATCTACAGGACGCGGATCGTCGGCTCGCCTCTAGCCCCGGAGCAGTTGGTGGAGAGGATCGTCGGTGACCTAGACCGGGTGGCGCCCTCGGAGTTCGCGACCTTCCAGAAGATCGAGGGCGAGCAGGGCCGCTTCCGGGTCGGCGACGAGTACGTGGTCCGCATGCCGGGCCCATGGGACGGGCCGGTGCGGGTGGTGGTGGCGGACCCGACCCGGTTTCGCCTGGCGACCCTGCCGGACCATCTCGAGGCGGGTCAGATCGAGTTCCGGGTCGGCTCCGACTACCGCTCGCTCGGCTTCGAGATCGAGTCCTGGGCGCGCAGCGGCGACCGGCTCAGCGACCTCCTGTACACCCACTTGCGCATCTCCAAGGAGGTGCAGCTGCACATGTGGTCCTCGGTCCTGCGCCGGGCGGCCAGGCTGGCGCGGGGCAGGCTCGAAGGGGGCATCGTGATCACGACCCGCACCGTTGCGCCGGGCGAGCTGCCGGGCCGGCGGGCGGAGTCCCGCGCCGGGGCCAGGACCGCTCGTCGCCTCGCCGCCCTGGCAGAGAGGCAGGTCAACTTCGACGCCGGCGATGTCGACTCGCTCGTCGCCGAACAGGGCTGGCGGGTCGACGACCTGGTCGAACCGTTGCCGCACGAGGGCTCGGGCCCGCCGGCGGAGGGAGGCAGCTGGGGGGTCGCCCGCGGGACCATGGACGCCTACCAGCTGGCCGATCCGCGGGTGGTGACCGCCTTCTACGACGAGAGCGCGCCGATGTCGGGGCGCGACATGCTGCTGCGAATCCGCTTCGCCGGGTTGCGGCTGTGGGTCGGTGTGCGGATCGGCGAGGTCTACGAGCGGACGCTGGAGCTCGATGGGCGTCAGGCCCACGTCTTCGGCTGGAGCTACCGGACTCTGGAGGGCCACTTCGAGGCGGGGCAGATGCACTACGAGGTCTGGAAGTGGCTGGACACGGGCGACGTCGAGTTCCACCTGCGGGCGATCTCCCAGCCGGCCAAGCGAGGGCCGTGGCTACTGCGGACGGGCTTCCGGTTGCTCGGCCGCCCGCACCAGCTGCGCTTCTACCGCCAGGTCTGCCGCCGCGCCAAGCGCCTCACCGAGGCCCAGCTGGAGACCGACCGGGCCGCCGCCTCACGCTGAGAGGCGCTCGTGCACGAAGCGGACCACCGCGGCGCCCTCGCCGACCGCGGTGGCGCAGCGCTTGATCGAGCCGGCGCGGACGTCGCCGGCGGCGTAGACGCCGGGGACGCTGGTCTCCAGCAGGCCCTCGGCTCCCGCTTCGGGGCCGGTGAGAACGAAGCCCTTGGGGTCGCGGGCGACGACGTCGCCGAGCCACTCAGTGCAGGGCGAGGCGCCGAGGAAGAGGAAGAGGAAGGAGAAGGGCAGGCGCTCGCCGTCGCTCAGGGTGACGGCTTCCAGCTCCCCGTCCACGCCGTGCAGGGCGGCGATTTCGCTGCGGTCGCGGACGGCGACGCCGTAGCGCTCGAGCTCCTCGAGCAGGTAGTGGGACATCGTCTCGCGCAGGTCGGCGCGGCGGTGCAGGAGGGTAACGAGGGCGCCGCCGCGCGCCAGCCAGACCGCCGCCTGGGCGGCCGAGTTGCCGCCGCCGACGACGGCGACCCGCTGGGCGCCGCAGAGGCGCGCCTCGGGCGGGCCGGCGGCGTAGAAGACGCTGATCCCCTCGTAGCGGTCGAGGTCCTCGACCGGCAGCCGCCGGTATTCGGCGCCGGTCGCGAGCAGGACCGCCCGCGCCGCGACCTCGATCTTGCCCTCGAGCCGGACCCGGTGGCGGTCGGCTCCGGGCTCGAGCGTTTCCGCCCGGTAGGGGGTGCCGGTGCGGGCGCCGAACTTGCGCGCCTGGGTGACCGCGCGGCCGGTCAGTTCGGTGCCGCTGATCCCGGCGGGGAAGCCGAGGTAGTTCTCGATCCGCCGCGAGCTGCCGGCCTGGCCGCCGAGCCCGGTGCCGTCGACCAGCAACGTGTCCAGGCCCTCGGAGGCGCCGTAGACGGCGGCGCCGAGGCCGGCCGGCCCACCGCCGAGGATCAGCAGGTCGACCTCCTCGCGCGGGACCAGCTCGAGGCCGATGCCGAGCGCCCGCGAGAGCTCGCCGTTGCTCGGCCGCCGCAGCTCGCCGCCGCCGGGCAGGCGCACCAGCGGCAGCTCGTCCGGGGTCTAGCGCCGGCGCCTCCACGCTTTCCGCCGGGTCGATCCAGGAGTGGGGGAGTTTCTGGCGCCGGGCGAAGTCGACCAGGCGGCGGGTCTCGCCGGAGTCGCGGGGGCCGACGATCTCGATCCCGACCCCGTCCCGCTGCTGGAGCAGCTCGCGGCGCTCGATGAAGGCGGAGAGCAGCAGGTCGGAGAGGCTGCTGTCGTCGAAGAGCAGCTGCCGCAGGGTCTCACGATCGACGGCGATGTAGCGCATCGGCTCGGTGACGACGGCGGTGAGGAAGACCGTCTGCCCGGAGAGCAGGTTCATCTCGCCGAGGAAGCCGGAGGCCCCGTGGCGGACGATCTCCCGCCCGGCGGCGTCGGTGACCGCGACCTCGCCCTCGAGGATCGCGACGAAGGGGTAGGTCGCGTCGCCGACTTCGAACAGCCTCTCGCCGACCGCCGCGGTCCGCTCCTCGCCGAGCCGCGCCAGGGTTTCGAGCTGGGAGCTCGAGAGCACGCGACTGGTCGGACCGGGCACGCCCACAGGGTATGACAACTCTTCATTGAGATCTATCGATGAAGGTGGTACGGTCGGAGCAGATGACCGAGCTGCCGACGATCGAGTGCTGCACGCCGCTGGCCGGCTCCTCCCTCGACGAGGAGCGGGCCGCCGAGCTCGAGGTCGTGCTGAAGGCGGTCGCCGACCGGCACCGGCTGCGGATCGTCAACCTGCTGCTGCGGGCGGAAGGCGAGGCGGTCTGCGTCTGCGAGATCCAGCCCCTGCTGGGGCTCTCGCAGGGCACCGTCAGCCATCACCTCAAGCAGCTGGTCGAGGCCGGGATCCTGGCGCGCGAGACCCGCGGCACCTACAGCTACTTCACCCTCGTGCCCGGCGCCCTGGACTCGGTCCGCGAGGTCTTCGCCGCCCCGACCGCCGCCTGCTGCTGAGCCCGGTGTGAGCCAGCGCCCCGACCTCTTGCGGCGCGCCGCCGCCGAGGGACTCGGCGTCTTCGCCCTGGTCTTCGCGGGCTGCGGTGCGATCGTCACCGAGGCCGAGCATCCCGGCAGTCTCGGGGTGGTCGGGATCGCGCTCGTCTTCGGCCTGATCGTGATGGCGATGGTCTACGCGACCGGCCATCTCTCCGGCGCCCACCTGAACCCGGCCGTAACCGTCGCCTTCGTCCTCAGCCGTCACTTCCCGCGGGCCGAGGCGCTGGCCTACCTCGTCGCCCAGCTCGCCGGCGCCCTCCTCGCCGCGGCGCTGCTGGCGGCGATCTGGCCGAGCGACCCGGCGGCGCTCGGCACCACGGCACCGACGATCGGCGCCGGCAGCGCCCTCGTCTACGAGGCGGTTCTGACCGCCTTCCTGATGTTCGTGATCATGGCCGTGGCGACCGACACCCGCGCGATCGGGGCCGGCGCGGCGATCGCGGTCGGCGGCACGGTCGGGCTCGACGCCCTTTTCGGCGGCCCGATCACCGGCGCCTCGATGAACCCCGCCCGCTCGCTCGGCCCGGCGCTGGTCTCGGGTCAGCTCGGCGACCTCTGGATCTACCTCGCCGGCCCGATTCTCGGCGCCGCCCTCGGCGCCCTCGCCTACCAGGCGGTCCGGGCCTGATGGCGCGGGTGCTGTTCGTCTGCCTGCACAACGCCGGGCGCTCGCAGATGAGTGAGGCGCTGTTCACGCGGGCTGCCGGGGGACGCCACGAGGTCCGCTCCGCCGGAACCACCCCGGCCGAGCGCGTCCACCCCGAGGTGGTCGAGGCGATGGGGGAGATGGGGGTCGATCTCAGCTCGCGCCGGCCGCGCAAGCTGACTCGCGCCGACGCCGAATGGGCCGACGTCGTGGTGACGATGGGCTGTGGAGACGAGTGCCCCTACATCCCCGGCAAGCGTTACCTCGACTGGGACCTGGCGGACCCAAGGGGTGAGTCTCTCGAGGTGGTGCGGGAGACCCGTGAGGAGATCGCACGGCGGGTCGACGCACTGCTCGGAGAGCTCTGAGGTGGGTGAACGAGAAACGCCCGACGATTGCCGGGCGTTTCCCTAGAAGGTACAACCGCTTTGAGGTGTGTGAAACGCTCTCTCTCCCAGTCTCCCTTGGTCAGACTCTGGCGCCGCGATTGGCCGTTATCCGCGGCCAGAGCAGCAACACCAATCCGATCAATATGCAGACGATCCCAAGCGCATAATGCACCAGGATTGCGAGAACGATTCCGATCACGATGAGTAACAGTGCGAGTGACATGGAGGCCTGATACCCAACGCCCTGGGCTTGCAAACTAAGAATTTGCACCAACCAAGCGCGGGTTCTTGTCAATCTCCTGTCCGTGGGCGAGTACGAGCGCAAGCGCGATTTCGATCCCTTCCCCGAGGACGTGGTGCCGATGCTGGCGCGGCTGGCGAAGTTGCCTGCCAGGGACGAGGGCTGGGCGGTCGAGGTCAAGTGGGACGGGGTGCGGGCGATCGCCTACTGCCGGCCCGGACGGTTGAGGTTGCAGACCCGCAACCTCAACGACGTCACCGCCCAGTACCCCGAGGTGCGCCGGCTCTCGCGCCAGCTCGGCGCCCGCGACGCCGTGCTCGACGGTGAGCTGGTCGCCTTCGACGACGAGGGCCGGCCCAGCTTCGAGCGCCTGCAGCAGCGCATCCACCAGACCGCCGAGAGCGTCGTCCGGCGGCGGATGAAATCCCACCCGGTCACCTACGTGATCTTCGATCTCCTCTATCTGGACGGACAGAACCTGATGGCCGAGCCCTACCGGCGCCGGCGCGAGGCGCTCGAGGCGCTCGAGCTCGACGGGCTCAGCTGGCAGACGCCCGGCTACGTTGCCGGCCACGCCAAGGAGCTGCTGGCGGCGAGCGCCGAGCAGGGGCTGGAGGGCATCCTGATGAAGCGCCTCGACAGTCCCTACGCGCCCGGCAAGCGCACCGGCTCCTGGCTGAAGGTGAAGAACGTCGGCCGCCAGGAGTTCGTGATCGGCGGCTGGCAGCCGGGGTCGGGGCGGCGCAGTGGCGGGCTCGGCTCGCTGCTGATCGGCTGGTTCGACGAGGACGGCGAGCTTCGCTACGCCGGCAAAGTCGGCACCGGCTTCTCCGATCGCGCCCTGGCCGAGTTGATGGAGCGGCTGCGCCCGCTGGCCCGCAAGGCGAACCCCTTTGCCGGCCGCAGAGGACCGCGGAACGCGAACTACGTCGAGCCGGAGTTGGTGGCGGAGATCGAGTTCCGCGAGCTGACCGCCGAGGGGATGGTGCGCCACGGCTCGTTCAAGGGCCTGCGCGAGGACAAGCCGGCGGCCGAGGTCGGCCTCGAGCGGAGCGGTCCGTAGCCCTGCGCGGCTACCCGGCCTCGCGCAGCGCCAAGACCTCGTCGAGGCCATCGATCAGGAGGTCGACGATTCGCGGATCGAACCGGGTTCCCCTGCCCGCTTCGATGATCTCCATCGTTGCGCCGACTGTCATCGCCGGCCGGTAGCAGCGGTCGCTGAGCAGAGCGTCGAAGACGTCGGCGACCGCGGTGATCCGGCCCTCGAGCGGGATCTCCTCGCCCGCCAGGCCCTGGGGATAGCCGTTGCCGTCGAAATGCTCGTGATGGGTCAGGGCGATCGTCGCCGCGACGCGGAGCAGCTGGCTCTTGGAGTCGGCGAGGATCTCGTGCCCGACGGTCGTGTGGCGCTGCATCTCCTTGCGCTCCGCCGGCGTCAGCGGGCCGGGCTTGCGCAGGATCTCGTCTGAGATGGCGATCTTGCCGACGTCGTGCATCGGCGCCGCCACCCGCAGCAGCTGGACGCGCTCGGCGTCCAGCCCGAGCCCGGTCGCGAGGAAGGAGGCGATCCTGGCCATGCGGTCGACGTGCTCGCCGGTCGAGAAGTCGTGGAGCTCGATCGCCTTGGCCAGCCGCTCGACCGTCTCCTGGCGCGACAGCCGCAGCTCGTCGATCGCCTGGCGCTGCGCGGCGGTCAACTCGTCGCGCAGCCGCAGCGCCTCCTTCTGGGCGGTGACGTCGGTGGAGATGCCGCAGACTGCAGTGGCCCGTCCCTCCTCGTCGAGAAGGGGGAATTTGACCGTCTGGAAGGTGCGCTGGGTCCCTGCGACCTGAAGTGCTTCCTCGGCTTCGTGGGTCGTGCCCTCGGCGAGGATCCGGGAATCGACCGCGCGGGTCTGCGCCACTGCCTCGGGAGGCATGATCGCCTCGTCGGTCCGGCCCAGCATCTCGCCCCTCTCCTTCCCGGCGAGCTCGTCGGCCTGTGCGTTCGAGAAGACGTAGCGATGGTCGCTGTCCTTGATGTAGATCGGCATCGGAGCCATGTCGATGATCGTCTGGCGCCGCTCTTCGAGGTTGAGCCTGTAGGCCCGCTCGTGGATTTCGAGCTCCCGCCGGCGCAGGGCGTTCATCGCCGTGATCAGCAGCTGGCCCGGCCAGAACGGCTTGACCAGGTAGCCGTGGACGCCGCGGCCGCCGAGCCCGAAGGCTTTCCTCGCCAGCTGCGGATCGTCCTCGCCGGTGACCAGGACGACGGCGGTATTGGGATGCTGCTCGGTGATTTCCTCGGCCAGGTCGAATCCGGAGTCGCCGAGCATCTCCAGGTCGCACAGCGCCAGATGAAAGGCGCTGCCGGTGAGCTTTTCCCGGGCCTGCTCGACCGTCGCGGCGAACTCGCAGCGGTAGTGCTCGCCCAGCGCCCGGTCCACCAGCCGCAGCATCTCGGGTCGATCGACGGTAATCAGGATGCGCGCCAGGCCCGGCTGGGCGGTGATCGCGAGTCTGGTTGGAACTCCGGCAGGTTCCACCTGCGGCTCCTCTAGCGGTCCAGCTTGGCCCGTCAGAGGCCTAAAAATGCTCTGACTGTTTCATGAGCGTAGGGCACTTGATAGGTCCTATGCAGGCATTTCCTATACTGGGACGTACCAATAGAGATATTTTGAGCTCGGCGCAGCGACTCGGACGCCTGCGGCAGCGGCCAGGTGACGGCGACGAAGACGAGGAAGAGAGCCACGAACGGCGCGCCGCGGCCGGTCGGTAGCTTCCCCGTGTGGCCGAAATGACTTGCCCCAAGTGCCAGGCGCCGATGCGCACCCACCAGCGCAACGGGGTGACGATCGAGCAGTGCACCAAATGCCACGGCATCTTCCTCGACCGCGGTGAGCTCGAGCAGCTGATCGGCGCCGAGAGCTCGTTCTTCGGTCCCCCGCCAACCAGGCAATAAGGGGGCGAATCTTGTTTCGCCGCGCCCTTAGTGGGGTCCTATGCGCTGCGCGACCTCCAGTCCAGTCCGGCTTGCTGGTAGGCTTCAACACAACGAAAAGCGTGTGTTGTGATCCCAGTCTTCGATGGGAGAGGGAATTTGCCGCCCGGAATTCACAGGACGAACTGGAGCGAGGTTGAAGCCACGCTGACCGGAACGGCACGGCGCGCGACCCTGGGGGCAGGCCTACGGGAAGCTCTTCACTTGCTCTCCCTGGCCGGGTGCCGAACGGCGTACCTAGATGGGAGCTTCGCCAGCGCGAAACGCGAGCCGGGCGATTTTGACGTCTGTCGGGAGGCTCGGGGGGTCGACCTTGCATTGTTGACGCTGGCGGAAGTGTCGTGATTCAAAACGAGCGTCAGTATCGAATCTCCCAAGCTGCGCTGCGTCGTTTCGACGAAGCGATCGTGGTCCAGCGAAGGAGCAAGCCATCAAAGAGTGTTCACCCTCGTATCCATGCGGCGATCGGAGCCGCCATGGAAAGCGAGGCCGATGAGTTGCGGCGGCAGATTCAGCGCTATGACGATCTGCGGGATGGACGCGTCGAGTGTCGCGAGTTCGATGGCCTAAAGGAGCTCCCTATCGCCCTTATCGAGGCCCGGATTGCGGCTCGATTGACGCATCGGGAGCTGGCGGAAAGGCTCGGCTTGAAGCAGCAGCAGATCCAGCGGTGGGAGGCCTCGTCCTATTCAGGGGTTGGATTGGAGCGTCTCCAGGAGATCGTTGATGCACTGGGCATGAGACTGCGAGAGACGGCCAGCTACCCCGCACCGAGCTGAGCGGCTTCCCGAGGCTCCAGAATCCCCATACTTAAGCCATGGCATCTGCACTGATCGAGTTCCCGGCCGATGACAGCGAGCGCGCCTTGCGTTTCTGGAATGGGGTGCTCGGGGTGGAGCTTGCGCCGCGCTCCGCCGCGGCAGGGGAGGGCTGGGTGCACGAGGACGGCGGCCTGCGGGTCGGGGTCCACGAGCGCGGCAAGGGCCCCGGCGACACCGGCTCGCTGCCCTACTTCCCGGTGCCCGACGTCGAGGTCGCCATGGAGCGCGTCCGCGAGTTCGGCGGCTCCGTCATCCACCCGGGCGAGCGCTGGGCGATCTGCCGCGACTCCGAGGGCAGCCCGTTCGCCCTGGAGCAGACCTGAGCCGAGTTGTCAGTCCGCGCTCGTAGCATGCGGGCGATAGATGCCTGAACCAGTCAAGCGCAATCAGCGCTACATGCCCGGGCTGGACGGGCTGCGCGCGATCGCCGTCCTCGCCGTCATCGCCTTTCACCTGGGATTCGGGTGGGCTCCCGGCGGCCTGCTCGGGGTTGGCATCTTCTTCACCCTCAGCGGCTACCTGATCACCGACATCCTGCTCTCGCAGCTGGCGCGCCGCGGCCACATCCGGCTCGGCAAGTTCTGGCTCGCCCGCGCTCGCCGCCTGCTGCCGGCCCTGTTCGCGATGCTGATCGTCGTCGTCGCCTGGGTCACGGTCTTCGGCCCCGCCCAGCCGCAGCAGTTCCGCGACGGCGTCGTCGCCTCGGCCCTCTACGTCAGCAACTGGCAGCTGATCTTCGGCGACGTCTCCTACTTCGCCCGCTTCGCCCCGCCCGGCCCGCTCAACCACCTCTGGTCGCTGGCGATCGAGGAGCAGTTCTACATCTTCTGGCCGTTCATCCTTCTGGTCGGGGTGAAGCTGGTGCGGGAGGCGCCGCTGCCTTCCGGGGTGCGGCCGCGCCTTGCCGTCGCCACCCTGGGCCTGGCCCTGGTCTCGGCGGTTCTGATGGCGGCTCTCTTCAAGCCGAGCCTCGACCCCTCGCGGGTCTACTACGGCACCGACACCCGCGCCTCGGAGCTGCTCTTCGGGGCGGCGCTGGCGATGGTCTGGCCCAGCCGCAGGCTGAGTCGCGGCATCGGCGCCGGCGCCCGCAACACGCTCGACGGCCTCGGCGTCGCCGGCCTGCTGGCGATCGCGCTGATGATCTGGCAGACCGACCAGTACTCCTCCTTCCTCTACCGGGGCGGGTTCGTGCTGCTCTCGATCGCGACGGTGCTGGTCCTCGCCCCGCTGGCGCATCCGGCCTGCCGCCTCGGCACGGTGCTCGGCTGGAAGCCGCTGCGCTGGGTCGGCGTGCGCTCCTACGGGATCTACCTCTGGCACTTCCCGATCATCGTCCTCACCACCCCGGGCGGCGTCGCCAACGGCGCCGAACCGCTGCGGGAGCTGGCGCAGCTCGCGGCGATCCTCGGCGTCTCGGCGCTCTCCTGGCGCTACGTCGAGGAGCCGGTCCGCCACGGCGCCCTCGGTCGCCTCTGGCAGCGGGCGCGCGCCGGCAACTGGCAGCCGCGCAGCGTCTCGCGAGAGGGCTGGGCGGTCGCCGGCGCCTCCTTCGCCGTCATCGCCGTCGCCTGCGCCGGCATGGCCGGCGTCAACTCGGTCTCCGCCGAAGGGAGGGATGCCCGGGTCGAAGAAGCGGTCGCCGCCGGGACCGCCAAGCCGCCGCCGCTGACCCCCGCCCAGGCGGCCTCCTCCAAGCGCTCCTCCTGCAAAGCCGTCGTCCACATCGGCGACTCGACCTCGGAGGGCCTCACCTCGTCCGACTACCTGCCGGTCGAAAGCCAGCGGATCGAAGCCCGCTATGCCGGGGTCGGCGCCGTCGAACAGCACATGGAGATCTCCGGCGCCCGCTCGATCGTCGAGACCTTCGAAGGCGAACCGAACGCCCAGGAAGTCGCCGAAGCCTGGAAGTTCGAAGGCTTCAAGGGCTGCTGGGTGCTGGCGCTGGGGACCAACGAGGCGGCCAACGTCTTCGTCGGCTCCGCCGTCGACGAGCAGGAAAGAATCGAAATCATGATGGACACGATCGGCGACGAACCGGTGATGTGGGTCAACGTCCGCTCCCTGGTCGAAGCCGGCGATCCCTACGCGGCGGAGAACATGAAGAAGTGGGACGAGGAGCTGCCGCTTGCCTGTCAGCGCTATCCCAACATGCGCGTCTACGACTGGGCCGCCGACGTCAAAGACGCCTGGTTCATCGAGGACGGCATCCACTTCACCTCGCCCGGCTACGCCGCCCGCGCCGAGCTGACCGCCCAGGCCCTGGCCCACGCCTTCCCCGCCAAGGGAGAGAGCGAAGGCGGCGACAACTGCCTGATCGGCTAGCCCTCCTGGGCGCTGCCCGGGGGCGCTCAGCCGCCGTCGATCGCGACCGGCTCCAGCTCGTCGGCGGGCTCGAAGCTGAGGATGCGGCCATAGAAGTAGAGCTCGGCTTCGAGGCAGCGGACCTCGGTCTCCGAGCGGCGGAAGCCGTGGCCCTCGTCCTCGAAGGCGAGGTAGGCGTGGGGGACGCCGTTGCGGCCCAGCGCCGCCACCATCGTCTCGGCCTGGCTCGGCGGCACGACCTCGTCCTCGAGGCCCTGGAAGAGGATCACCGGCGCCCGCAGCTGCTCGACGAAGTGGATCGGCGAACGCTCGTAATAGAGCTCCTTCTGCTCGGGGTAGCGGCCGATCAGCCCGTCGAGGTAGCGGGACTCGAACTTGTGGGTGTCCGTGGCCAGCGTCTCCGCGTCGGCGACCCCGTAGTAACTGGCGCCGGTGGCGAAATCGTCGTGGAAGACCAGCGCGCAGAGCGTCGCGTAGCCGCCGGCGCTGCCACCACGGATCGCCAGCCGCTCGCCGTCGGCCTCGCGGCAGGCGGCGAGGTGCAGTGCCGCGCCGATGCAATCTTCGGTGTCGACCACGCCCCAGCCGCCGCGCAGGCGCTGGCGGTAGGGCCGCCCGTAGCCGCTGCTGCCGCGGTAGTTGACGTCGACGACGCCGATGCCGCGGCTGGTCCAGAAGAGGATCTCGCGATCGAGGGCGGGGGTCGCGTGCGAGGTCGGGCCGCCGTGGCTCTGGACGATCAGCGGCGGCAGTTCCCCCGCCGGCGCTTCGAACTCGGGGTTGGTCGGCGGATAGAAGAAGGCATGGGCGCTCTCGCCGTCGCCGGTCGCGAATTCGACCGCGCGCGGGGTCGATACGTAGCCCTCGGCGACCCCGTCGTCGCCGGCGGTCCGCACCGCTTCCGGGTCGCCGCCGGCGAGATCGAGGAGGACGATGGCGGTCTCGTGTTCCGGCGTCGCGGCGGCGAAGGCCAGCTGGGTGCCGCGAGCAGATAGGGAGGGGAAGCCGAAGGAGGTGAAGGGGAGGCCGAGGTCCCGCGGCCGCTCCCCGCCGGGCTCGAGCAGGAAGAGGTGTTCTTCGCCGCGGTCGCAGCGCACGCAGGCGATCGAGCCGTCGGCGAGGAAGGTGTAGGTGGCGCCGCCGAAGAGCCACTGCGGGTGGGCCAGCTCGGCCTCCTCGTCGGTCAGCTGGACGAGCGACTCGCCCTCGTGGCGGTAGAGGTTCCACCAGCCACCGCGGTCGGAGACGAAGTGCAGCCGGCCCTCGCTGTCCCACTCGGGCTGGAAGACCGACTCCGCGGGGCCGCCGGCGAGCAGGCGCGCCGCGGCCGGGTCCTCGAGCGGCGCCAGCCACAGCTCGGTCCCGTCCCAGGGCATGTTCGGGTGGTCCCAGCAGGTCCAGGCCAGCCAGCGGCCGTCGGGGCTGACCCGGGGGAAGGAGTAGAAGTCGCGCCCGGAGGCGAGCACGGCCGGTTCGCCGGAGCCGTCGAGCGCCAGGGCGACGACCTGGTTCTCGGCTTCGCCGTCGCCGTGGACCTCGCGCACGCAGATCACGGTCAGCCCGTCCGGCGTCACCCGGAAGTCGGCGTAGCGCAGGCCGGCGGCGGTCTCCGGCTCGGGGGTGATCGGGACCGGCTCCTCGCCCAGCCGCTGGCGGTAGAGCCGCTGGTCGGCGAAGTCGACGAAGAGGACGAGGTCGTCGCCGGCGAGCGTCCAGGCGCCGCCGCCGTACTCGTGGACGCGGGTGCGCACGTTGGTCTCGGCCGGCGTCACCGCTTCGGGCTCGCCGCCGGGCGGGCGCCGCATCAGGACCACCCGCCCGCCCTCCGAGGGCCGTCCCTCCGCCCACCAGATGGCGCCGTCGCCGGCGATCGTGGCCGCCGCCAGCCGGCGACCGCCCGCGACCACCGCCTCGGGACCGATCGGCGAGCGCCAGGAGCCGTGGGGGGCGATCGTGGTCACGCGCCGCAGTCTAGGAGCCCGCCGTAGACTGCCGCGCCGATGACCAACACTTACGAAGTCCCCCAAGAGTCCCGTGACCTCCGCGACATGGTCCGCCGGCTGGCGCAGGAGAAGATCGCCCCGCGCGCCGGCGAGATCGACCGCGAAGGCAAGTACCCCTGGGACGTGCGCAAGCTGCTCGCCGAGCACGACATCCTCGGGCTCCCCTTCGACGAGCAATACGGCGGCACCGGAACCGGCACCCTGGTCCTGCAGATGGCGGTCGAGGAGATCGCCAAGGCCTGCGCCTCCTCGGCCCTGATCCTGATGATCCAGGAGCTCGGCACGCTGCCGATCCAGCTCTTCGGCTCCGACGAGCTGAAGGAGCGCTTCCTGCCCAGGTGCGCCAGCGGCGAGTGGTCGCCGGCCTTCGCCCTCTCGGAGCCCGAGGCGGGCAGCGACCCGGCGGCGATGCGCACCACCGCCGTCCGCGACGGCGACGAATGGGTGATCAACGGCCAGAAGAACTGGATCACCAACGCCTCCGTCGCCGACTTCTACGTCGTCTTCGCCGTCACCGACCGTGAGAACAAGCGGATCAGCGCCTTCGTGGTCGAGAAGGAGCGGGAGGGATTCGACCCCGGCAAGCTCGAGCACAAGCTCGGGATCAAGGGCTCGCCCACCGGCTCGCCGTCCTTCACCGACGTCCGCGTCCCCCACGAGAACCTGATCGGCGACCGAGGGCAAGGGCCTCGGCGTCGCCCTCGGCACGCTCGAGCGCACCCGGCTCGGCGCCGCCGCGCAGGCCGTCGGCATCGCCCAGGGGGCGACCGACTATGCCAACGAGTACGCGAAGGAGCGGGTCGCCTTCGGCAAGCCGATCAACGCCCTGCAGGCGATCCAGTTCAAGCTCGCCGACATGGAGACCGGCACCGCCGCCGCCCGCGAGCTGCTCTACAAAGCCTGCTCGATGGCCGACCTGGCCGAGCGCCCAGCCAACCTCCCGAAGTGGACCTCGATGGCGAAGCTGTTCGCCTCCGACAACGCGATGCAGGTCACGGTCGAGGCGATCCAGGTGCTCGGCGGCTACGGCTACGTCAACGAGTACCCGGTCGAGCGCATGCTGCGCGACGCCAAGATCACCCAGATCTACGAGGGCACGAACGAGATCCAGCGGGTCGTGATCTCCCGCGCGATGAGTGCGTAGCCACCCGTCCGCGAGTTGCGGCAGTCCTTTGTACCTCTATGCGTCACAAAGGACTGCCGCAATCAGTCGCTTGCCTTAACCTCGCGCAGGCGGTGCGTGTCGACGTCGTAGACGAAGCCGCGCACCGCGTCGCGGTGGGGGATGAAGGGCGAACGGCGCACGCGGGCGATCGACTCGCGCACGCTGTCGTCGACGCTGGCGAAGGCCTCGATCGGGAACTCCGGTGCGATCCCGGTCGCCTCCTCCAGCTCGGCCCGGAAGCCCTCCTCGGTGAGCTTCTCCAGGCCGCAGTCGGTGTGGTGGATCAGCATCACCTCGCGCGTGCCCAGCCGCCGCTGGGAGATCGCCAGCGAGCGGATCACGTCGTCGCTGACTACGCCGCCGGCGTTGCGCAGCACGTGCGCCTCACCGTCGCCGAGCCCCAGCGCGGCGAAAACGTCGAGGCGCGAGTCCATGCAGGTGACGATCGCCAGCCGCCGGCTCGGCGCCACGTCCAGGTGCCGGTCGGCCAGCCGCTCCGCGAACTCGCGGTTGTTGGCCAAGAGCTGATCGATCGTCTCCATGCCGCGGCAGCCTAGCCGCCGCGGCGCGCAGTTCGAGATCGGCCCGAGCGGGTAAGGGATTCCCACAGCCGCAAACCGAACCGAGGAGTGGAGACGATGGAGGCGAGCAGCCCCAGCAAGGGAATCTTCGACGGCGACAGCTCCGGCACCCGCGATCGAGGTGATCGAGCTGCTGACCAAGGCCTACTGGATGGAGATCGAGACGGTGATGAGCTACCTGGCCGCCTCGGTCAACCTCGACGGCGTGCGGGCGATGGAGATCAAAGAGTCGCTGGCCAAGGAGGTCGAAGACGAGCTCGGCCACGCCCGCCAGTTCGCCGACCGGATCAAGGAGCTCTACGGAGTCGTGCCGGGTTCGGAGGACTTCTCCCCCGAACAGACCTTCCTGCAGCCGCCCGAGCACCAGACCGACACCGTCCACGTGATCCGCGGCGTGATCAAAGCCGAGACCGGCGCGATCGAGCACTACACCCGGATCGTCGAGGAGACCGACCAGGTCGACCCGGTCACGCAGGACATGGTGATCGCGATCCTCCGCGACGAGCAGGGGCATCGGCGGCTGTTCGAGGGGTTCTTGCGGGAGTACGAGTTCGAGGGGATCGCCTGAGTCGAGGGGTGGGGCAAAGAGAGGCATGCGCCGGCTCGGCCCTTCCGGGCCGTCCTACTCGTCGCGAGGGGTGATGCGGAAGATCGAGACGACCTCGGCCTGGTGCGCCTCGGGATGGGCCACGTAGGCGCTGGGACCGCCGCCGAACCAGCCGGCAGCCTCGTTGTCGCCGACGAAGATCCCGGCATGGTGCTTGCCGTCGGCGTCCTGGACCCAGACCTTGTCGCCCTCCTTGAAGCCCCGCTCGATCGCGTCGTTCATGCCGCTGCCTCGCGGGGAAGGCTCTGGACCGCCCAGCGGTTGCCGTCGGGATCGCTGAAGAAGATGAACGATCCCCAGGGGAAGTCCTGGATCTCGCCGACCTCGATGCCGCGCTCGGTCAGATCCGCATGGGCGGCCTCGATGTCGGCGACGACCAGCTGCAGGCCCTCGACCGAGCCCGGTGCCATCTCCGAGAGGCCGGTCCCGATCGCGATCGAGGCGGGCGAGCCCGGCGGCGTCAGCTGCACGAAGCGGATCTCGTCGCTGACCTGATGGTCGTGGTCGGCGTTGAAGCCGGCCTGCTCGTAGAAGGCCTTGGCCCGGTCCACGTCGGAGACGGGAACCTGCACCAACTCGAGTCGGAAGTCCATGCCGGCGAGTCTATCCGCAGCCGCTGCGGCCTCCGGACGGCCGCGACTCAGCAGGGCGCCATCCGCGCCCAGCTTCTGGCGGTAGACCCGCATCGAGCGCTGCTTCCAGTCGCCGTGGGTCTGCCGCCGCAGGCTCGGCACCAGCTCGTGGTGGTAGGGGGAGCCGAGGCTCTCGTTGTGGCCGATCACGTCGCCCAGGCCGATCCGGAAGCGGCAGCGCAGGTACTGGGTCAGCCAGAGCGAGGCGCGGAGCTGACGCCGGTTGCCGAGCACGTCGCCGTCGCCGTAGCCGGCGTGCTCGATCCCGATCGCGGTCCAGTTGAGGCCGACCGTGTGGCGGCAGCGGGTGCGCAGGTTGACCAGCTTGAAGATCCGGCCCGAGGGTGAGATCACGAAGTGGGAGCAGACGTTGGGCAGCTCGCCGAGCTCGACGTCCGCCACGTCCGGCGCGAAGGTGTTGTAGACGGCGGCGGCGGTGCTGGTCTGCGCCATGTGCTCGACGATCACCCGCGGGCTGCGCAGCCGCCACTTGTGCTGGCCGTAATGGCGCTCGGAGTAGGCGGCCATCTCGCGCTTGCGCTTGGGACCGAACGGGATCAGGTGGTCGACGATCGGCGGTCTGGCGATGCTCACCGTTGCCGCCGCCGGCCGTGAGGCGCTCGCCGCCCAGGTCGAGCTCGCCGCGAGCACGCAGACGATCGCCACCGCGACGGCAAGCGCGATTCGCGAGGTGGGCCCCATGCCGCTGATCTTAGGTCGGCCCTCGCGCAGTTTGTTGCCCGGCGGCCGCGGGTAGCCGGGGGCAGGACAAGGACACAGCCCGCCGGCTCGATTCCCAGCGGCTTTTACCGGGCCTTGCCCCGGTTCCCGCTCGGGTGAGAAGACCAACCGTGTCCCCGCGGAGAGGCGATCGGCCGGCGGGCGCGATCTTCGGATTGGAGGAGGCATGCCACCGCGTGGAGTCAAGAAAGGCAGCAAACGGGATCGTCAGTACAGAGAGATCAAGAAGAGCGCGAAGAAACAGGGTCGCTCCGAGAAACGCGCCGAGGCGATTGCCGCCCGTACCGTCAACAAGGAAAGGGCGCGTTCGGGCGAGTCGAAGAGCTCCTCCCGCACTTCGACCAGCGGTGCCTCCGCCAGCAGCCGGGGCGGCAAGCGCTCGGGCAGCGGTCCCGGAGGACGCACCCGCGATCAGCTCTACAACGACGCCAGGAAGCTCAACATCGAGGGACGCTCGAGGATGAGCAAGAGCGAGCTCCAGCACGCCGTCGCCGGCGCCGGCGGTTAGCCGGCATCGGCGGGGTCGGGGAGCGGCCGGCCTCGAAGCCGGCAAAGCCCACGATCACAGCCGTTCCGTCAGCCCCGCCGAGCCGCTTGGCGCTCTTCGTGTGGATCGCCGTCACCAGCCGCTGGGCCTCCTCCATGACGGCGCTGAGTTCCTTCCAGCCGGTGCCGTCGACCGTGATCGGCATCCAGTTCAGCGTGGTGTCCTCGCGGGCGTCGATGGTGCCGGCGTCGATCGCTGCCGCCGTGCGGTCGAAGAAGGTCCCGATCGTGGCATCGGTAATGCCCTTGCGGACCGTCCGCGGAGCCCGGCGCCAGTCCTGGTGGCCGATGAACGAGCGCGGGGCCGCCCGGAAGAAGTGCTCCAGAGCGCCGCGCCGGGGCCGCGTGCGGACGAGTTCGATGCAGCCGCAGCCGACCAGCGTGTTGGCGTGGTAGGAGACCACCCCGAGGCTCTCCTCCATCCCCTTGGATATCTCGGTCGGACTCGCGACCTGGTCCTGAAGCGCTTCGAGGATGTGAACCCGGACCGGGTGTGCAAGCGCCTTCACCAGCTTCTGATCGATTTGCGTCGCTTTTCTCTTGCTCAAGCTGACCCCTCCAGTTCGATAGCGCCATTCGGTGAACGCTGCGCAATCTCTCGGACTGGGCCCCGAACTCCAACCTCAATTTTCGGATTTAGAGATTCGACCGCTGCTACCTGTCAGAGCGGTGTTCGCGCGCTGCATTGGTTGCCAATTTCTCGACCGCCCGCGGGTCGCTGGGCAAAAGGGTCGAGGGAGTCGATTGACGCCTGGGCAAACTGGGTAACGGGTGGCCATGCCATCGATCAAGCAGTCCATCGCCCGCAAAGGGCGCTCGGCAGGTGCGGCGGAGGCGGGGTCGGCAGGAGGATCGGCGTGAGCGCCGAGGAGGAGATCCGCAGGATCCGAGCCGAGGAGGAGCGCCTCGCCGACCTCAAGCGAGTCGAGGAGGAGGCCGAGGCGGCCGCCAGCGAAGCAGGCGACATCGGCGGCAAGGCGCCGACCGAGAGCGACGACCCCTCCGAGCAGCCGCTGATCGAGGCCGGCCAGGGAGAGTCGGAGGGCTTCGAGCTGGCCGAGGCGCGGCTGATAGACATCGCCAGCCACGGCGACGAGCGCGGCTTCCCGGATCGCGACGCACGCCCCCCGAGGAGCGCGAGCAGGTCGAGCGCGGTGAGGCCGACCAGACGATTCCGGCGGACGGCTGACGATGGCCGACGGGCACCAGGCACCGGCTGCTGGCGATCGTCACCGACGCCCTCGAGGGGGCCGAGTCGATCGAGGAGATCCGCCGCGCCGGCAACGGCAGCGCGGCCGAGGTGCGGATCGTCGTGCCGGCGGTCGAGGCGACCTCCTTCCGCCACACCCTGGGCGACGTCGACGAGCCGCGGGAGGAGGCGGAAGAGCGCCTGCGAACCGCTCTCGAGGAATTGAGGCGCAACGGCGTCCAGGCCTCCGGCGAGGTTGGGGACCCCGATCCGGTGCAGGCGGCGCAGGACGCCCTGCTGAAGGCGCCGGCGGACGAGGTCCTGATCTTCGAGCGCGAGTCCGAGCAGGCGCGCTGGTTCGAGGAGGGGCTGTTCGACCGCGCCCAGGCGGCGCTGGAGCCGCCGCTGCGCCTGGTCGTCGTCCACACCGGCGACGCCGACGGCGAGCATGTGGTCGCGATCGAGGAGGCGGCGGCCGGGCTCGCCGCCAAGGAGGGCGACGAGATCGCGATATCGGAGAACCTGCCGCGGCTCTCCAGGAGCGACCTGGCGAGAATCCTGATCGGGATCGTCGGCACGATCACGGCGATCGTGCTCGCCGCCGCGGGCGCGGCCGACTCCGGGTCGGAGGTCGGCTGGAATGCGGTGGCGATCGGGATCGCGATCGCCACGGCCCTGGTCAACATGGCCCACGTGGTCGGGCTGACGCTGTTCGAGAGCGTGCACTATCGCGGCGGCTTCGCGAAGTTCTTCCGCACTCTCTCGATGGTCGTGACGCCGGCCGCGGTGTTGGCCAACCTCCATGATCCTGCTCCTCGCCTGAGCGCCCGGGCCCCGGTTCGTCCCGGGGCCGCACCATGCGCCGGCGGAGCTCAGTTGCGAAGCGCCGCGAGCGCCTGCTCGCGGGTGTCGTGAATCGGGATCGACAGCTCGATGCCGGTGATCTCGAGAACGCGACGGACCTGCTCGTTGGCGCAGCAGATGACGACATGCCGCTGCCCTCGCTATCGCCGGCGGTGTCGAGGCGCTGCCAGGTGCGCACGATCAGGGCGATGCCGGTGGAGTCGATGAACTCGCACTCCGAGAGGTCGACCAGGACGGAAGCGTCCGCCGGAGGAGACGGCGTCGTCGAGGGGGCCTTCCAGGTCCGAGGCCGTGCTGAGGTCGAGCTCGCCACGGACTGCGACCACGCGTACGCCGTCGTCGAGCCGAGCGGCGGTTGCCTCGAAGGGCGCCGGATTCACGCGTCGATGCTACCGCAGGCATGCGGTCACGCACGGCGCCGGTTTGCGCCTGCCCGCCGAGGGTAAGGAATGGGCGGCGGCGCGGAAAGCTATGCTCGCCGCGATACCGACGAGAAGCGTTCCGGCGCTTAGGGACTGGCTAGATCTTGATTACGACCACCGACGACCGATCGGGGCTCCAGATGTCTCTTCCCGCCAGGGCCGAGAACGTCGCGGTGGTTCGGCACGCGCTGGCCGGGTTGGCCGACCAGATCGGCATGGACGAGACCGGGATCGCCGATCTCAAGACGGTCGTCACCGAGGCCTGCATGAACGTCGTCGTCCATGCCTACCCCGATGGGGACCCCGGGCTGCTCGAGCTCGAGGCGATCCCCGAGCAGGACGGCCTCACCGTCGTCGTCCGCGATTTCGGCATGGGGATCCGTCCGCGCCCCGACGTCGAACGGCCGAGCCTGAGGATCGGGCTGACCCTGATCGCCGCCCTCTCCAGCAGCTTCGAGATCAAGGGCGGGATCGACCGCGGCACCGAGATCCGCATGCACCTCTCGCTCCAGGCTCGCGACGGCGGGCCCGAGCCCGCAGCCACTTCTGCCGCGGCCGTGGCCGAGGAGACCGAGATGAGGGTCGGGCACCCGGACCTCGTCGCCCCGATTCTCAGCCGCGCCCTCGGCGCTCTCGCCGCCCGGCGAGAAGTGACCGTCGACCGCCTCTCCGACGCGATGCTGCTCAGCGACGCGATCTCGGCCAACGCCCCGCGTGGCTTCGACGACGGCCAGGTCTCGCTCAGCATCGCCGACCGCGACGACGGCGTCGAGCTGAGAATCGGCCCGATGAAGGGCGGCGGCGCCGAGCAGCTTCGCGCCAGCCTCGACCTGCCGGAGCTGGGCAGCTCGCTGGAGGCGCTGGCGGACGAGGTGCGGGTCGAGCAGGGCGATGAGGGCGAGTACCTCGTCCTCGGCATCTCCTCGCTCGCGGCCTAGACGCCGTCCCCCTCGCCACCCTGTTCGGCGACCTCGGCCCGGATCCGCTCCAGGGTGCGGCGCAGGATGCGCGAGACGTGCATCTGCGAGTGGCCGATCCGCTCGGCGATCTGCGACTGGGTCATGTCCTCGACGAAGCGCAGCTGCAGGACCAGCCGCTCGCGCTCGTCGAGGTGGGGGAGGGCGCCTTCCAGCGCCAGCTTGTCTTCGACCAGCTCGTAGCCCTCGTCCTCGTCGCCGACCCACTCCGAGGCGGGCGACTCTTCTTCGTCCCGCCTCCTACCGGGCGATCGAGCGAGAGCGGGCGGCGGTTGTGGTTGGCCTCCAGCACCTCGAGCACGTCGGTCGGGTCGACCTCGAGCTTGGCGGCGATCTCACCGACCGAGGGCGAGCGCTGCAGGTCCACGGTCAGGGCGGAGATCGCCTTGTCGACTTCCGCCATGCGGTCGTGCAGGCCGCGCGGGACGCGCACCGTCCAGACCCGGTCGCGGAAGTGGCGTTTGAGCTCGCCGAGGATCGTCGGCGAGGCGAAGGCGGTGAAGGGGGTGCCGCGGGAGGGGTCGAAGCGGTCGATCGCGTTGACGAGGCCCAGGCTCGCGACCTGGAGGAGGTCGTCGAAGGACTCGCTGGCGCCGCGGTAGCGCAGGGCCAGGTTCTTGGCGAAGGGGAGGTAGCGGCGCACCAGCTCCTCGCGGGTCGCGGGATCGCGATTCTCGGCGAAGCGCGCCCACAGCGCCCGCTCGCTCGCCAAGCCGTCCCCGGCTCCGGGTGACGGTTCTCGCTGAGCTGGTCGGGTCTCGTCCCTTTTCGCTGCCAATCGATGCCTCGCGCCGGATCGTTACACCGGCGCCGCCCAGAGGGCATGGACAAGAAGCCGTGCAGCGCCTGGGGCCCATCGGGCCACCAACTCACACCATAGCGATGAGGTGGGCTCCGCTGGACAGAGTCGGCCGCGCCGCTGGAACGCGGCCGACTCCGAGCCCGTTCAGGCCTATGGCTTGGGGCTGGGCGATTTGAAGTGCAGCATCTCGACTTTGGTCGCCAGGCCCGGCTCCTCGCCGGCGGCGAGCCGCTCCGAGGCCCTGGCCTGGATCTCGTGCAGGCGGTCGAGCGTGCCCTGGAGCAGCGTCGTCACCTCGCTCCAGCCCTGTTTGTCGATCGTCATCGGGACCCGGCTCAGATGCCGATCCTCGAACTCGTCGAAGGTGCCCTCGGTAACTGCTTCCTCGATGTCGTGGAAGACCGATTTCAGCATCGCGCCGGAGAGGCCCGGCCGCAGTACCTGCGGCATCCGAGCCCTTTCCGAGTCGCTGAGGAACTGCGGTCTGGTCGCGCGGTAGAAGTGCTCGGTGGCACCGCGCCGCTGCTTGGTGTCGACCAGTTCGATGCAGTCGTATTTCTCCAAGACGCGGACGTGGTAGGCAACCAGATTGAGACTTTGCTCCAGCTCCTGGGAGAGCAGGTTGGGGCTGGCGATCCGCTCGTTGAGAATGATCAGGATCTGCACGCGCATGGGGTGCGCGAACGCTTTGGCGACGATCTGTTCGACGCCGTCTTTTTTCTTCGCTTTCGGCAAGGGAGATTCCTTATGTCGTTTTCCGGGGGGGCGGCTGATGGGCGGACACCATAGGGATCAAAACTCAGAAAATCCATAGCGTTCCCGCAATTTTCGTTTAATTCTTAACCTGTGCGGCTATTCCAATCGCTATAGCGCCCGCGCCTGGCAGGCTTGAGTGGTGGCACCGTGGAAGCTGCCTCTGATCGTTGTCGCGATCGCCGTCCCGATCGTCGCCGCCTTCTACGTCGGCGGCCCCGGGATGGGGGTTGCGGCAGGGGCGCTGGCGGCGGTCACGATCGTGGTGGTGGCGGTCCAGCAGCGGCCGCGGGGCCCGATCGGGCCGCCGGTCGCCGACGCTGAGCGCCGGCGAGTGCTGGTCGTGGTCAGCCGGCCGTTGGAGGAGCCGGCGGCGATTCGTGCGATCGCCGCCGCTGCGGGCACTGGCGAAGCCGCCGCCGCTGAGGTCCTCGTGCTCTCACCGGCGCGGATCGGTTTCCTCGATCGCTGGGCCTCGGACGTCGAGGGCGCGCGGCGCGAGGCTCAGCGGCGCCTGGTGATCACGGTCGCCCTGCTGGCCAAGGCCGGCGTCGTGGCCGAGGCCCGGGTCGGGGACGAGGATCTGGTTCAGGCGGTCGAGGACCAGCTCCAGAGCTTCGCCGCGACCGAAGTGATCCTGGTCGCCGCCGCCGCTGGCGAGGATCCGGAGGCAGATGCCGCCGCAAGCGAGCTGGAGCAGCGGCTGCGGGCGCGGTTCCGGCGCCTCGGGGTCAGCGGTCCAGCAGCTCGTTGAAGCGCAGGGCGGCGCGCGTCGGCAGCAGCAGGGCGTCGTGACTGTGCAGCAGGCCGGCGCCGCTGAGGTCGCGGACGGCGCGTTCGATCGCGTCGCGTTCGGCGAAGCCGGGTGCCGCGCCGCCGATCTCCCGGACCAGTTCGGCGGTGGTCACCAGGACCGGGTGAAACTCGAGGATCTGCTGCAGGACGGCGGACTCGATGACGGCATCCTTGGCCGTGGTCGTCCAGTTGTCTTCGATCTCGTCCATTGTCCTTCCCCGTTGGCTAAGCCTTGGGCCCGGTCGAACTCTCCCCCGCGGAGCCGCCATCCTGCTTGTCCCAGCCGAGCAGCTGGCGAGCCCAGGGCGCCTCGATCGTGGCGCGGTAGAAGTGCTGCATCGAGCCTCGCGCCGGCTTTGTGCTGACCAGGGAGATCGCGGCGCAGTCGGCGAGCACGCGGACGTGGTAGCTGATGTTGCTGAGCGGCTTGTGCAGAGTGGCGGAGATCTTGCCCGGGCTGATCGCCTTCTTGTCCGCCATCTCGCGCAGGATGTCCCGGCGCAGCGGATGCCGGAGCGCCACCAGCAGATCGTTGTCGTCTGAGCGGTTGAGATTCGTCATCTCGGCAGTGCAATATAGAGCAAACGAAACGTTCTGTCTGTAGGGCTTCTGTCTGCGGAGGATTCGGTGCGGCCTAGAGGTTTGCGCGAACCCCGCCCATTTCGCTGAAGACGGCGGTGACGCCGCCGTCTTCGCGCTGCTCGTCGGCGATCACATGGGAGACCGCGTTGATCAGCGCCAGGTGGGTGAACGCCTGGGGGAAGTTGCCGAGGTGGCGGCCGGAGCCCGCCTCCAGCTCCTCGGCGAAGAGGTCGAGCCAGCCGGCCGCCTCCAGCAGCCGCTCGCAGAGTTCGCGTGCCCGCTTGCACTCGCCGATCTCCGAGAGCGCCGAGACCAGCCAGAAGGAGCAGATCAGGAAGGTGCCCTCCCGGCCGCTGAGCCCGTCGTCGGTTTCCTGGACCTTGTAGCGGAGCACCAGCCCGTGCTCGGTGAGGTCGGTGGCGATCGCGTTGACGGTGGCGGCAACGCGCGGGTCGTCGGGGGGGAGGAAGCGCAGCAGCGGGATCAGCAGGAGCGAGGCGTCCAGCGCGTCGGTGTCGTAGTGCTGGCGAAAGACCCCGTCGCGGACGCCGCGCTCGAGGATCTCGGCGCGGAACTCCTGCGCCTTCACCTCCCACTCCTCGGCGAGCTCGTCGAAGCCGTTGCCACGGGCGAGGCGGACGCCGCGGTCGACCGCGACCCAGATCATCAGCTTCGAGCTGACGTAGTGCTGGGGCTCGCCACGCGACTCCCAGATCCCCTGATCGGGTTCGGGCCAGGCGTCGATGGCCGCTTCCACCTGGTGGCGGATCAGCTGGCGGTCGGCCTGGGTCCCCGACCCCTTCAGCGCTTTTTCGTGCAGGTAGATCGAGTCCAGCAGCGCCCCCCAGACGTCGTTCTGGCGCTGGTCGTAAGCGCCGTTGCCGATCCGCACCGGCTTCGCCCCGCCGTATCCGGAGAGGTGGTCCAGGGTCTGCTCGGTGAGCTCCTTCTCGTGGCCGATGCCGTACATGATCTGGAGGTCGGGGTTGTCCTTGCAGACGTTGACGATGAAGCGCATGAAGTCCCGCGCCTCCTGGTCGAAGCCGAGCGTGTGCATCGCCCAGAGGCTGAAGGTCGAGTCGCGGATCCAGCTGAAGCGGTAATCCCAGTTGCGTTCGCCGCCGGGGGTCTCCGGCAGCGAGGTGGTCGGGGCGGCGACGATCGCCCCGGTGGGGGTGTAGGTGAGGCCCTTGAGCACGAGCGCGGAGCGCTGCAGGTGGACCCGCCAGGGGTGGTCGGGGAAGTCGCCGTCGCGCAGCCAGTCGCGCCAGAATTCTTCGGTCGAGTCGAGCCGCTCCAGCGCCTCCGGGGCGCTGCGCGGCCCGCCGAGGTCGTCGTTGCCCCAGGTGACGGCGCAGAAGCCGCTCTCGTCCTCGCGCAGCCTGAGGCTGCCGCGGACGACGCCACCCTCGATCGTCAGGTCCATGTCGCTGGTCAGCCTCAGCTCGGTCCCGTCGCCGGCGCGGGCGACCGCCTCGCCGAGCTCGCCGCCGGTCCAGCTCGCATCCTCGATCCCGTAGCCGAAGCGCGGCAGGCACTCCATCTCCAGCTCGACCTCGCCGTCGATGCAGGTCATCGTCCGCAGCAGCGAGCGGTCGGACTCGTGCTTGGTGTCGGGCCGGCTGTGCTCGCCGCCGGTGCTCGCCCACTCGGCGATCGTCAGCGCGTCGTGGACCAGGACCCAGCCGGTGTCGGTCACCCAGGTCGTCTCGATCACCAGCGTTCCCGGCTCGTAGCGGCGGCCGATCGGCACGACGACGCCGCGCGGCTTCACCTTGAAGTGGCCGGCGCCGCGGTCGAGCAGCGCCGCGAAGGCGCTGGGCGAGTCGAAGCGGGGGAGGCAGAGCCACTCGACCGAGCCGTCGAAGGAGACCAGGGCGGCGGTGTGGCAATCGGAGAGGAAGCCGTAGCTGCCGATCGTGGGAAAGCGGTCGTCGGGGGCGCTCACGGCCCGTCCAAGCTACCAGCGCCCACGGGCGGCGAAGAGCGGATCGGCGTCGCTACGCTGACTGTCATGACCCTGCCGTTGGCGCATGTGGCCGGCGTCCTCGCCCCGATCGAGCTGTTGCCGCTGCTGGTTGTGGCGGGCCTCTACGCGAAGCGGGCTTCGACCCTGGCCCGCAAGGGAAGGCCGGTGCCGGTCTGGCGCCAGCTCTGCTTTGCCGGCGGCCTGCTGACGATCGTGGTGGCGCTGTTCTCGCCGATCGGCCACGTCTCCGAGGAGCTGGTCATCGCCCACATGGTCGAGCACCTGCTGCTCGGCGACCTCGCCACGCTGCTGCTGGTCCTGGGCCTGACCGGGCCGCTGCTGCAGCCGATCCTGGCGATCCCCGTCTTCGACCGCCTGCGGGTCCTCGCCCACCCGCTCGTCGCCTTCCCGCTCTGGGCGATCAACTTCTACGTCTGGCACATCCCCGCGCTCTACGAAGCTGCCTACGGGACGGCGGCGATGCACGTCGTCGAGCACTCGACCTTCATCTTTTTTGGATGTCTGATGTGGATGCCGGTCTTCGGGCCGCTGCCGACCCCGCAGTGGTTCACCGCCGCCTGGAAGGTCGGCTACGTGATCGCCGTCCGCTTCGCCGGCGCCATCCTCGGCAACGTGCTGATGTGGTCCGGCACCGTGCTCTACCCGATCTACGCGCCGGGGGAGCGCTACTGGGGCATCTCGCCGGTCGCCGACCAGAGCACGGCCGGCGTGATCATGATGGTCGAGGGGACCTTCCTCGGCCTCGGGCTGCTGGCCTGGGTCTTCTTCGAGGCCTCGCGGGAGGGGATCGAGAAGCAGCGCCTGCTCGACCTCGCCCACGAGCGCGGGGTCGAGCTCGACGCCGCCCGGGCCCAGCGCGCCGTCGCCGCCGGCCACGGCGACCGGCTCGAGAAACAGCTGATCGCCGGTGGGAGAGACCCTGACGCCGAAGGCACCTGAGCGGCTGCTGCTGGCGGCGCTGGTCTTCGTCGTCGGCGCCTCCAGCCTCGGAGTCGAGATCGCCGCGGCGCGCCTGCTGGCGCCGTACTTCGGCGCCTCGACGATCGTCTGGGCGAACACGATCGGCGTCGTCCTCGTCGCCCTGTCCATCGGCTACTGGTTCGGCGGCCGCTACGCCGATCGCCACCCGCACCTGCGCGGCCTCTGCCTGGTGGTCCTCGCCGCCGCGGTCCTGATCGCCCTCGTCCCCTTCGCCGCCCGCCCCTTCCTCGGCTTCTCGGTCGACGCCTTCGACACCGTCTCGGTCGGCGGCTTCGCCGGCTCCCTGTTCGGCGTCCTGGTCCTGGTCGCGGTGCCGGTGACGCTGCTCGGCGCCGCCGCGCCCTGGGCGGTGCGGCTGGCGGTGGGGGAGATGGACCGCTCCGGCGAGGTGGTCGGCCGGCTCTACGCGATCTCCACCGCCGGCTCGCTGCTGGGGACGATGATCTCGGCCCTGCTGCTGATCCCGCTGCTGGGCACGCAGCGGACCTTCTTCGTCTTCGCCCTTGCCCTGGCTCTAGTGGCCAGCGTCGGCCTCAGCTGGCGCTTCGCCCTGGTCCCGGCGGCGCTGGCGCTGGCGCTGGTAGCGATTCCGGTCGGGACGATCAAAACTGCCGACACCGGCCGCGTCCTCTACGAGGCCGAGACCACCCACCAGTACGCCCGCGTGGTCGAACGGCCTGACGGCAGTCGCGTGCTGGAGCTCAACGAGGGCCAGGCCGTGCACTCGATCTGGCGCCCGGGCACGTTCCTCACCGGCGACTACTGGGACGGCCACCTGGTCCTGCCCGCGGCCTCGCGGCGGCAGCCGCCGCAGCGGATCGCGATCCTCGGCAACGCCGGCGGCACCGTCGCCCGCGCCTTCGGCCACTTCTTCCCGGGCACCGCCGTCGACGCGGTCGAGATCGACGCCGAGCTGACCGAGCTGGGCCGCCGCTTCCTCGGCCTCCGCAACCCGCGCATGCGGACCTTCGCCGAGGACGCCAGGCCCTGGCTCGAGCGTGCCGCCGGTGGCTACGACGCGATCATGGTCGACGCCTACCGCCAGCCCTACATCCCCTTCTACCTGACCACGCGCGAGTTCTTCGAGCTGACGCAAGAGCGGCTGGCGCCGGGTGGGATCACGATCGTCAACGTCGGCCACCCCGAGGGCAGCGACGAGCTGGAGCGGGTCCTGGGCCGGACGATGGCGGACGTCTTCGCCCGCGTCCGGCGCTACCCGATCGAGCCGACCAACACGCTGCTGGTCGCCGGCGACGGCGACTTCTCGGCCGGCCGCCTGCGCCGCAACGCCGCCGCGCTGCCGCCGCCGCTGCGCCCGCTGGCCCTGGAGGCGGCCGACGTCCTGGCGCCGCGGCTGCCGGGCGGCGAGGTCTTCACCGACGACCGCGCCCCGGTCGAGTGGCTCGTCGACAGCTCCCTGCTGGAATACGCGAATGAGTAGGAGTACACGGAGCGGCCCGATCGAGCGCCTGCGGGCATGGCTGGTCACCGGGCCGGTGGCGAGGGGCTTCGCCTTTGCGCTGGACTTCGCCGCGGCGTTGCGCACCTTCGTCTCTCGCTAGGGTCCTCCGTCGATGCAGACCTCCCTTGCAGAGCTGCCCGACTCGCGAGTGCGGGTCGAGGCCGAGATCCCGGCCGAGGACGTCGCCAAGGCGACCTCCCGCGCCGCCCGCGCGATGGCGAAGGAGATGCGGCTGCCCGGCTTCCGCGAGGGCAAGGCGCCGCCCTCGCTGGTGATCCAGCGGCTTGGCTTCGGCCCGGTGCTGGAGGAGGCGATCCGCGAGGCGCTGCCCGAGTGGTACGAACGTGCCCTGCTCGACACCCAGGTCAACCCGATCGGCGATCCCAGCATCGAGATGGTCTCGACCCCCGAGGGCGAGGGAGAGCCGCTGACCTTCAAGTTCGAGGTCGGCGTGCGGCCGCCGGCGAAGCTCGGCGAGTACAGGGGCCTCGAGGTCGGCCGCAAAGAGACCGAGGTCCCCGACGACGTCGTCGACACCGAGGTCGAGCGGCTGCGTGAGAGCTTTGCCCGGCTGGAGCCGGTCGAGCGCGAGTCCGCCGAGGGCGACTCGCTGCTGATCGACTTCGAGGGGCTGATCGACGGCACCGCCTTCGAGGGGGGCAAGGCCGAGGACTACCTGCTGGCGCTGGGCTCGGGCTCGCTGATCGAGGGCTTCGAGGAGCAGCTGACCGGCGCCAAGCCGGGCGAGGACGTGAAGGTCGAGGTCACCTTCCCCGACGACTACCAGGCCGAGCACTTGGCCGGCAAGGACGCGGTCTTCAAGGTCAAGGTCAAGGAGGTGCGGGAGAAGATCCTGCCCGAGCTCGACGACGACTTCGCTTCCGACGCCTCCGAGTTCGAGACCCTGGAGGAGCTGCGTGCCGACATCCGCGAGAAAGTCGGCGAGGCGCTCGGCAGCAGGGCCGAGGAAGACTTCCGCGTCGCCGCGATCGACGTCGCCGTCGACGCGGCCACGGTCGAGGTGCCGGCCGACCTGGTCACCGCCCGCGCCACCGAACGCTGGGAGCGGATGGAACGCCAGCTCGCCCAGCGTGGCATGGACCCCAACGCCTTCCTGCAGATGCAGGGCAAGACCCGCGAGGAGTTGATCGAGGAGTCCAAGCCCGACGCCTCGCGGGAGCTGAAGCGCGAGGCGGTCGTCACCGCGATCGCCGAGGCCGAGGGGATCGAGGTCAGCGACGAGGAACTGGTCGAGGCCCTCGAGCACAGCGCCGAGCACGAGCGGACGACGCCGCAGAAACTGCTTGCGCGACTGCGCGAGAACGGCCGCGACGCGATGGTCGTCGAGGACATCAGGGCCCGCAAGGCGATCGAGCTGGTGGCGGAGTCGGCGGTGCCGATCCCGCTCGAGCAGGCCGAAGCGCGGGAGCAGATCTGGACGCCGGAGAAGGAGCGCGAGGCGGCCGGCGATCTCTGGACTCCCGAGTCCGGCGACTAAAGGGTGGAGGGGTTGGGAGACCCCTCGCCCTCACAACAGCGGGGAGGTTCGGTTGAGGGGTCTCCCAACCCCTCCGCTCTATAGAGTCCCGGCGGTGAGTCCCCTGGTGCCGATGGTTGTGGAGCAGACGTCGCGTGGCGAGCGTGCGTATGACATCTACTCGCGCCTGCTCAGCGAGCGGATCATCTTCCTCGGCACCCCGGTCACCGACGACATCGCCAACCTGATCGTGGCCCAGCTCCTGCACCTGGAGTCCGAGGACCCCGACAAGGACGTCAGCATCTACATCAACTCCCCGGGCGGCTCCGTCTACGCCGGTCTGGCGATCTACGACACGATGCAGTTCATCAAGCCCGACGTGCAGACGATCTGCTCGGGCGTGGCGATGAGCATGGGGGCGCTGCTGCTCAGCGGCGGCGCCGCCGGCAAACGGATGGCGCTGCCGAACTCGAAGATCCTCATCCACCAGGTCTCGGCCGGGTTCCAGGGCCAGGCGACCGACATCGAGATCCACGCCAAAGAGATCATCGACGTCCGCCGCCGCCTCGACGAGATCATCGCCCACCACACCGGCCAGCCCTTCGACAAGGTCACCAAAGACACCGACCGCGACTACTTCATGAGCGCCGAGGAGGCGGTCGAGTACAACATCGTCGACCGCGTCATCGCCCACCACTGAAGCGCTCCGCCCTTCTCGCTCTCGTCTTTCTCTTCGTCCTGGTCGCTCCGGCCACGGCTCGCATCTCCAGCCACGGGGGCGGCGTCCCCTACTACGGCCACGTCTTCCCGGTCCAGGGCCCGCACGGCGAACGCGGGGCCGTCGGCGAGTACCACGCGTCTCGCAGCGGTGGGCGCATCCACGAAGGGTTCGACATCGTGGCCGCCTGCGGCACCGAGCTGGTCGCGGTCGGCAACGGCCGTGTCCTGCGGGCCGGCTACGACCCCGTCCTCTACGGCAACTATCTCCTGATCCACGGCGAAGGCGAGCGCCGCGCCTACTTCTACGCCCACATGCCGCGCCCGGCGCTGGTCCGCAGGGGCGAGCGCGTCTGGGAGGGAGAGCGGGTCGGCAGCGTCGGCGAAACCGGCAACGCCCTCGGCACCGGCTGCCACCTCCACTTCGAGATCCACGTCGATGGCATCGCCGTCGATCCGACCCCGGAACTGCGCCGCTGGGACCGCTACAGCTGAGTGCCGCCTTCGCCGAGGGCTTTGAAGATGAACTTCGCCTTGGCCTCGGTGTAGGCCTCGCGGTCGTTCTCGAACCGAGCGGCCAGTCGCTGCTTGAGGGTTGCGTAATCCGCAGCCAGCTCGGGGTCCGCGCGCAGGCGGTCTCGAAACGCCAGCTCGTCGTCGAAGCGCCGGCTGTCGGTCGGGACGAGATGGAGGTGATGCGTTCGCCGTTGCGGATGCGGCTTGCAGAACCAGTGCATCTCGTCGGGGAGGTAAGGGGCATAGAGATATTCGAGGTCGGCCAGCGGCTCGAAGCAGGCTCTCGACGTCTCGAGATCCTCGACGCCGACGAGGATGTCGACGATCGGCTTCGCGTCCAGTCCAGGAACCGCGGTGCTGCCGACATGGTGGATTCCACCGCTGGCCCAGCCACCGATCGCCCCCTCCAGGGCAGCCCGCTCTCGTTCGAATAGCTCCGGCCAGCGCGCGTCGTACGGCGAGATGCGAATCGGCTCGTCATCCAGCTGGCGTTCGAACCAGAGGCTGGCCTTCGGGTTTGCGTTGTAGTCGGGGACCTCGCGGTAGCCGGCGGCCCGGTAGAGGCCGATCGCCTCGGTCAGGTAGTCGGAGGTGTCGAGCCTGGTGGCTTTGCAGCCATGACTGCGGGCGATCCCCTCGAGCTCGGCCAGCAGCGCCCTGGCCAGGCCCCGGCCGCGGTGGGCGGGGGAGAGGTACATGGTCTTGACCTCGGCGACGTCGGTGTCGAGGTGGCGGACCCCGCCGAGGCCGGCCGGCTCGCCCTCCACGCGGACGAGCAGGAGTACGCCGCTCGGCCCCGCCAGCTCTGCCGGCGGCCCGGCCGCGATCTCGGCCTCGAGATCGATCCCCAGCGGCCCGTCCGCCTCGCGGATGAAGGAGTCGAAGAGCGCCCGAACCTCAGGGTCGTCGCGGCTTGCCGGCTCGAACGTCGGGTCCATTGATCAAGGCGACGCTAACGGGTTTGGAAATTGGCTCATTTGACGCGCAATCGGTGCGGAGATCTTTGTCAGAATGGCCGCATGAGGCGAAGGGAATTGTCTGAGATAGCCAAGCGCAGCGAGGAAGAGCTGAAGCTCAGTCGCGCCGCCGCTGAGCGTCACGCCTTGGCATTCGAGCGCTGGATGGCTGCCTTTGATCGCCACGAGCAGACCTATGAGCGCCATCAGCAAAGCTTCGACCGGCACGAGGAGGCCTTTGAGCGTCACGAACAGGCTTTCGAGCGCCACGAGGAGGACTTCAAGCGTCATGAGGAGGGGTTCAAGCGCGTGATGGCGTCCCTCGATCGCCACGAGGCCCAGAACGGCGACCTCAGGATCTTTATTCGAGACATGAACCGGCGCAGCGAGAAGGTCATCAACGATCTGCTCCGCGGCAACCGGGAGTTCTGCAGAGAATTGACGGCGAAGACCGACGCCAAGACCGAGCAGATCCTGGCCGAACTACGCGAAGGGCGCGAGGAGGCGAAAGCGCATCGCGAAGCCCTGCTGGCCTTGATCGACCGTCTGCCGCCGCCGCAGGCGGCCTAGCTCACAGCTCCAGCTCGTACTCGACCCATTCCGAGCGCTCGGCGGCGGTGCTGTCGTAGAGGCGCTGGGCGGTGACGTTGTCCGGGGCGGTGGCCCATTCGAGCTTGGCGGCGCCGCGTTCGCGGGCGACGGCGGCGCTGGCCTCGATCAGAGCGCGGCCGATGCCACGGCCACGGGCCTCCTCGCTGACGAAGAGGTCGTTCATCAGCACCGTCTCGACCGCCTGGGTGGAGGAGAAGTGCCAGTAGAGGCAGGCGTAGCCGAGGATTTCCTCGCCGTCGCGGGCGCCGAGCAGCATCCCGTCCTCGCTCGGGGGGAGGAAGCGGCGGAAGAAGGAGCGGTTGCGCTCCTCGTCGACGTCCTCGACCTCGTAGAAGCGCTGGTAGGCCGCGATCAGGGGCAGCAGTCGCTCGAACTCGGCGGGGTCGATCGGGGAGATCTGGGGCGTGGCGGCCATCGGCCCACCGTAGCGCGACCACGCAAGGCTGGAACCACGAGCAGGGACCGCCGTCCGGGCGAAGTAAACGACCCCACAACCCGGCTTGGCGCCCCGATTAAGCTGTCGGGGCGGCCGGAGGTCAAGATCGTCCCGTTAGGAGGGGATTCCGCTGGCACGTCCCACAGACTCGAACGAGCAGCTCCTCTGCAGCTTCTGCGGCAAGTCGCAGCGCCAGGTCAAGAAGCTGATCGCCGGCCCCGGCGTCTACATCTGCGACGAGTGCATCGACCTCTGCAACGAGATCATCGACGAGGAGCTGACGGCACCGCCCGCCTTCGAGCTGGAGAACCTGCCGAAACCGCAGGAAATCCACGACGTGCTGCAGGAGTACGTGGTCGGCCAGGAGCCCGCCAAGCGCTCGCTCGCCGTCGCCGTCTACAACCACTACAAGCGAGTCCAGATCGCCCAGTCCGAGGAGACCGAGGTCGAGCTGCAGAAGTCGAACATCATGATGCTGGGCCCGACCGGCTGCGGCAAGACGCTGCTCGCCCAGACCCTCGCCCGCATCCTCAACGTCCCCTTCGCGATCGCCGACGCGACGGCGCTGACCGAGGCCGGCTACGTCGGCGAGGACGTCGAGAACATTCTCCTGAAGCTGATCCAGGCCGCCGACTACGACGTCAAGAAGGCCGAGACCGGGATCATCTACATCGACGAGATCGACAAGATCGCGCGCAAAGCCGACAACCCGTCGATCACCCGCGACGTCTCCGGCGAAGGCGTGCAGCAGGCGCTGCTGAAGATCCTCGAGGGGACCACAGCCTCGGTCCCCCCGCAGGGCGGGCGCAAGCACCCCCACCAGGAGTTCCTGACGATCGACACCACCAACATCCTCTTCATCTGCGGTGGCTCCTTCGCCGAGCTCGACAAGGTGATCGAGCGGCGGGTGGGCGACCGTGGCGTCGGCTTCGGTGCCTCGATCTCCTCGCGCGAGAAGAAGGACGCCGGCGAGTGGTTCGAGCAGGTGCTGCCCGAGGACCTGATCGAGTACGGGTTGATCCCCGAGTTCATCGGCCGCCTGCCGGTGATCACGGCGATCCACCAGCTCAGCCGCGACGACCTGACCACGATCCTGACCGAGCCCAAGCACGCGCTCACCCGCCAGTTCCAGCGCTTCTTCGAGTTCGACGACATCGAGCTGGTCTTCTCCGAGGACAGCCTCGAGGCGATCGCCGACAAAGCGCTGGAGCGCGAGACCGGCGCTCGTGGCCTGCGCTCGATCCTCGAGGAGACGCTGCTCGACGTCCAGTTCGAGCTGCCCTCGCGCCGCGACGTCACCAAGTGCGTGGTGACCAAGGAGACGATCTCCCAGGGCCGCCGCCCGACCCTCGTCACCGAGGCCGCGCATCAGGACATCGGCAGCGCCGAGGACGAGCTGAGCGAGGAATCCGCCTAGACTCGCCGCGGTGAGCGCGGCGGACCGACAGAAGCTCGAGAGCACCACCCGCTACGACCCCGCCGAGGTCGAGGGGCGGGTCTTCGCGGAATGGATCGAGGGGGGGTACTTCCACCCTGAGGCCACCGGTACGCCCGAGGAGAACTTCTCGGTGGCGATCCCGCCGCCGAACGTGACCGGGGCGCTGCATATGGGGCACGCTCTGAACGGCTCGATGCAGGATGCGCTGGTGCGGCTGAACCGGATGAAAGGGCGCAACGCGCTCTGGATCCTCGGCACCGACCACGCCGGCATCGCCACCCAGTCGGTGGTCGAGAAAGGCCTGCGGGCAGAAGGCATCAGCCGCCAGGAGCTGGGCCGCGAGGAGTTCGTCGAGCGGGTCTGGGAGTGGAAAGAGGAGTACGGCTCGCGGATCGTCGAGCAGTACAAGCGGATCGGCGCCTCCTGCGACTACGAGCGCGAGCGCTTCACCCTCGACTCCGACTACGTCCGCGCCGTCTACAGAGTCTTCAAGCGGCTCTTCGACAAGGGCTACATCTACCGCGACTACTACATGGTCAACTGGGACCCCGGCTCGCGCTCGGCGATCTCCGACCTCGAGGTCGAGAACCTCGAGGTCGAGGACACGCTCTACTCGATCGACTACCCGGTCGAGGGCTCCGACCGCGTGCTCACGGTGGCCACGGTCCGCCCCGAGACGATGCTCGCGGATACCGCCGTCGCCGTGAACCCCGACGACGAGCGCTACGCCGACCTGGTCGGCAAGTTCTGCGTGCTGCCGCTGGTCGGCCGCCGCCTGCCGATCATCGCCGACGAGCACGTCGACCCCGAGTTCGGCACCGGGGCGCTGAAGATCACCCCGGGCCACGACCCCAACGACTTCGAGATCGGCCGCAGGCACGGGCTCGAGGAGATCGTCGTGATCGGCCCCGACGGCCGCCTCACCGAGGAGGCCGGCGAGTTCGCCGGGGTCAGCGCCGCCGAGGCGCAGACCGCGGTCGTGGCTGCGCTGCGCGAGGAGGGCCGACTCCGCGACGAGGAGCCCTACACCCACTCGGTCCCCTTCTCGCACCGCTCCGGCGAGCGGATCGAGCCGCTGATCTCGCTGCAGTGGTTCTGCCGCATGGACGAGCTGGCGAAGCCGGCGATCGAGGCGGTCGAACGCGACGAGGTGCGGATCGCGCCGGCCCAGTGGAAGCGCGTCTACCTCGACTGGATGCGGGAAATCCGCCCCTGGTGCGTCTCCCGCCAGCTCTGGTGGGGGCACCGGATTCCGGTCTGGTACTGCGACGCCTGCGAGGAGACCTACGTCGCCGAGGAGGCGCCCGAGCGCTGCGGCGCCTGCGGCGGCGAGCTGCGCCAGGAGGAGGACGTGCTCGACACCTGGTTCAGCTCGGCGATCTGGCCCTTCGCCACGCTCGGCTGGCCCGACGACACTCCGGAGCTGCGCGCCTTCTACCCGACCAGCTTCCTCACCACCGCCCGCGAGATCCTCTTCCTCTGGGTGGCGCGGATGATCATGACCGGGATCGAGTTCGCCGGCGACGTCCCCTTCCGCGACGTCTACGTGCACTCGGTGATCCAGGCCCGCGACGGGCGGCGGATGTCGAAGAGCCTCGGCACCGGGATCGACCCGCTGGAGGAGATCGACGTCCACGGCGCCGACGCCCTGCGCTTCGGCCTGCTGGCGATGTCCTCGACCCAGGACGTGCGCTTCTCCGACGCCAAGGTCGAGCAGGGGCGCGACCTGACCAACAAGCTCTGGAACGCGAGCCGGCTGATCCTGCTCAACGCCGCCGAGGTCGAGCCGGCGCCGCGGCCGCTGCACGTCGAGGACCGCTGGATCCTCTCGCGGCTGGAGCGGACGATCGCCTCGGTCACCGCGAAGCTGGAGACCTACGACTTCGCCCACGCCGTGCAGGAGGCCTACTCGTTCTTCTGGCGCGACCTCTGCGACTGGTACCTGGAGATCGTCAAGCCCCGCCTCTACGACGGCGAGGCGGAGGTCTCGGCGACGCTGCTGTACGCGCTCGAGCGGCTGCTGGCGCTGCTGCACCCGACGATGCCGTTCGTGACCGAGGAGATCTGGTCCTTCCACCCGGCCCGCCGCGGCCACCTCGTCGTGCACCGGTTTCCGCAGGCCGACGAGTCGCTCTTCGACGCCGCCGCGGAGGCCGACGTCGAGGGCGGGATCGGCCTCACCCAGCGCCTGCGCGCCTGGCGCGACCTCGTCGACGTGCCGGCGGGCAGCGTCCTCTCGGCCCGGATCGAAGGCGTCGACCCGCCCGAGTTCGTCGCCCGCCTGGCCCGCTTCGAGTTCTCCACCGACGGCGGCGACCCGGTCGCCTCGATCGGCCCGGTGCGCGTGCTCGCCTCCGACCAGCTCGACGCCGAGGCGGTCGCCAAGCGGCTCGGCAAGCGGCGCGAGGAGCTGCGGGCCGAGGTCGAGCGCGGCGAGCGCAAACTCGGCAACGAGGGCTTCGTCGCCAAGGCGCCGGCCGAGGTGGTCGAGGAGGAGCGCGGCAAGCTCGAGCGCTACCGGGCCGAACTCGCCGAGCTCGGCTGAGCTTCGAGCCCGACGCCTATCTCGACTCGCTGGAGCCGGTCGGCTGGCGGCTCGGCCTCGAGCGGATGCACAGGCTGACCACGGTGCTGGGCATGCCCCAGCACCGCTTCGCCTCGATCCACGTCGTCGGCACCAACGGCAAGTCCTCGGTGACGCGGATGACGGCGGCGCTGCTGGAGGCCCACGGGGTCGCCGCCGGGCGCCTGCCTCTCTCCCCACACCGCGCACTGGTCGGAGCGGACGCTGATCCACGGCGAGGAGGTCGGGGCGGAGCGAGTGGGGGAGCGCCGTCGAACGGGTCGCGAGGGCCGCCGAGGGCGTCAACCGGAGCCTGGATGAAGGCGATGCCGTGACCCAGTTCGAGGCGGCGACGGCCGCCACCTTCGTCGCCCTGGCCTCGGCCCGCGTCGAGGCGGCGGCGATCGAGGCCGGCCTCGGCGGCCGCCTCGACGCCACCAACACGATCCCCTCGCGGGTCACGGTGCTGACCTCGATCGGGCTCGACCACACCGAGTGGCTGGGGGAGACCGAGCTCGAGATCGCCGCCGAGAAGCTGGCGGTCCTGCGCGACCAGACGACGCTGGTGCTGGGCCAGGTCTCGCCCGAGGTCGAGGCGCTGGCCGAGCGCACCGCGGCGAGCCGCGGCGCCAGTCTCCTGCGCGCCCCCGCGGATCCGGGGCCGGAGCTGCGCCTGCTCGCCCCCGGGGGCTTCCAGCGCCGCAACTTCGCGCTCGCTCACGACCGCCGCCCAGGCGTTCCTCGGCCGAGCTCGATCCCGAGCTGGTGGCGCGAGGTCGCGACGACCGTGGCGGTCCCGGCCGGCTCGAGCGGATCGCCGAGCGGCCGCCGACCTTCGTCGACGCCGCCCACAATCCCGACGGCGCCGCCGCTCTGGCCGAGGCGCTGCCCGGGGTCAGCCGCCGGCCGCCGCGTCGTCGCCTGCCTGGCGGTCCTCGCCGACAAGGACGCGGCGGCGATGGTGCGGGCACTGGCGCCGGCCCTGGAGCGGGCCGTCTGCACCGAGCTGCCGGTCGAGGCCGCTGCGGGCGCAGGGGCGCCCCGGTGCCGCCTCGTGCCCGGCGGCGGAGCTGGTCGCGGCCTGCGAGCGGGCGGGACTGCCGGCCGAGGCCGAGCCGGACTTCACGACGGCGCTGACACGGGCGACGGAGCTTGCCTCCGAGCCGCCCGAGGGGGCGCTGCTGGTGGCCGGCTCCCACTACGCGATCGCGCCTGCCCGCGCCGCACTTCAACCGTGAACCCCTCTCTGCGAGGATTCGACCATGGATCGAGGCGCCGGCTCGCAACTGCTCTCGATGATGGGCCTGGTGGCCGCGGTGGTCGCGGTCGTGATCCTGGTCTTCTTCGGGGTCGGCTACCTGTTCGGGCGCCTCTTCCTCTGACGGGCGTGTCCGCCCAGGCGGGGCCAACAGGGTTCGCCGCCCGCGCGGAGAAGTAGACTGCCCGCTCCCTCAGGCGGGACCCCCAATGTCACTAGCGATCTTCGGCATCACCAACGGCAGCCTCAACCTGGTTGCGACCCTCTTCGTCCTGATGCTGGTCGTGCTCTGGTTGGCGTTGATCGTCTACACCTATCTCGATGCGCGCCGCCGCATCTCCGACCCCTTCCTGGTCGCCTGCGCGACCGTCGCCTCCTTCTTCCCCTACATCGGCACCGCGGTCTACGCGATCGTGCGCCCGCCGGAGTTCCTCGAGGACGCGCACGAGCGCGAGCTGGAGATCAAAGCGGCGGAGCTGCGGGTCAGGCAGCTGCGCGAGCAGACCTGCCCCAACTGCGAGTACCCGGTCGAGAAGAACTTCCTCCGCTGCCCCAACTGCCAGCGCCGGCTCAAGGACCCCTGCCCGACCTGCAGCAAGCCGGTCGACCCGCGCTGGGGCCTCTGCCCGTACTGCGAGACCGCGCTCAGCGGCGGTGGCGAGCGCCCGCGCCGCCAGCAGCGCGAGCGGCGACCCGATGCCGAGCGCCGGCCGGAGCGAGAGCCGGCGCCGAAACGGCAGCCCCCTCGCCGCAAAAAAGCGGCCCCGCCCGCGCCGAGAACTTCCGCGAAAGCCGATGCCAAGGAGCCGGCCCGCGGCGCCCCGAAAGAGGGGTCAAGCCCTGAACCAGAGCAAAGGAGCCCCAGCCGTGAGCCGGACCCTGATCCTCGTCAAGCCTGACGCGTTCGAACGCGCCCTGACCGGCGAGGTGATCGCCCGCTTCGAGCGCAAGGGGCTTCGCATCGCCGCCCTGAAGTCGATGCGCGCCGACGAGGCGATCGCCAACCGGCACTACGCCGAGCACAGCGAGAAGCCGTTCTTCGGCGAGCTGGTCTCCTTCATCACCGGCGGCACCCTGGTGGCGATCGTGTTCGAGGGCGAGGAAGCCGTTCCCGCCGCCCGGCAGCTGATCGGCGCCACCAACCCGGTCGATGCCGCTCCCGGCTCGATTCGCGGCGACTTCGCCCTGGAGATGACCTTCAACATGGTCCACGGGTCCGACTCCGATGAGTCGGCCGAGCGCGAGATCGGGATCTGGTTCCCAGAGCTGTCGCGTGCGAGCGTCGGGTTCCTCAAGCACTCCGGGTCTCCCGCAGCGGCGCGAGATCCTTGCAGAAGCTGGGGCATCGAGTTCGAGTCGTGGTGCCGGGGGTGGAGCGAGCTACCGGCGGGGACCCGGCGGTCGAGGTGCTGGAGAACGCGCGGATGAAGGCTCGGGCCGTCGCGGCCGAGGCCGATGCGCTGGTCATCGCCTGCGATACGGACGTGGTGCTCGACGGCAGGGCGCTGGGGAAGCCGGAGGACGCGGATGAGGCGCGGGAGTACCTCGACCGGATGTCCGGGCGGGCCCATCAGGTGCTGAGCGGGCTCGTCGTGCTCGAGGGCGGCGAGGAGCGGAGCTGGGCTGGAACGGACCTCCGTGGCCTTCAAGCAGCTCTCCGAGGCCGAGAAGGAGCGGTACGTGCGCTTCGGGGAGTGGCGGGGGCGGTCGGGCGGGTATGCGATCCAGACGCTCGGGTCGACTCTGGTCGAGCGGCTCGAGGGCAGCGTCTCCAACGTGGTCGGGCTGCCGGTGGGGCTGCTGATCGAGCTGGCGCCCGGGCTGTTCGAGCCCTCCTGAGCGAAAACACAGGCCAATTTGCTGTGTTTGGGATGATTTCCCCCTGGAAATCCTCATATGGGCGTATTCAGCTATCTGAAAAGACTCGGCGGCCGCGACATGGCCGTCGACCTTGGCACGGCCAACACCCTTGTCTACGTCCGCGGCCGCGGGATCGTGCTCTCGGAGCCCTCGGTGGTGGCGATGGACTCCAAAAACGGCAAGGTCCACGCGGTCGGGGTCGAGGCGAAGCGGATGCTGGGGCGCACGCCGGGGACGATCACCGCGACCCGCCCGCTCAAGGACGGCGTCATCGCCGACTTCGACGTGGCCGAGGAGATGCTGCGCTACTTCATCAAGTCGGCCCGCTCCAACCGCTTTGCCCGCCCGCGGGTCGTCGTCTGCGTCCCCTCCGGGGTGACCGGGGTCGAGAAGCGGGCGGTCGAGGAGGCCTGCCTCGCGGCCGGTGCTCGCCGCGCGTACCTGATCGAGGAGCCGATGGCGGCGGCGATCGGCGCCGGCCTGCCGGTGGCCGAGCCGATCGGCTCGATGGTCGTCGACGTCGGCGGCGGCACCACCGAGGTGGCGGTGATCTCGCTGGGCGGGATCGTCGTCTCGCAGTCGATCCGGATCGGCGGCGACGAGCTCGACGAGGCGATCGTCAGCCACTGCAAGCGGGTCTACAAGCTGGCGATTGGCACCCAGACGGCGGAGACGGTGAAGCTGGAGGCGGGCTCGGCGGCGAAGCTCTCGCAGGAGGTGAGGACCGAGGTCCGCGGCCGCGACCTCGTCTCCGGGCTGCCGAAGACGGTCACGCTGAGCTCCGAGGAGGTGCGGGAAGCGCTGGACGAGACCGTCGGGCACATCGTCGACGCGGTCAAGGAGACGCTCGACCGCACGCCCCCGGAGCTGGCCGGTGACATCATGGACCGCGGCATCACCCTCGCCGGTGGCGGCGCGCTCTTGCAAGGACTGGAGCAGCGCCTGCGCGACGAGTGCCAGATGCCCTGTCAACTGGCAGAGTCGCCGTTGACTTGCGTGGCGGTCGGCTCGGGCATCTCGCTCGAGGAGTTCGAGGCGATCCACCATGCTGAAAAAAAGCAACGAACTTAGGTCTCCCACGTGTACCGAAAGCAAGTACGCCGCCGCAGGGCGGTGCTCGCGCTGTTGATCGTCGGCTCCTTCGTGCTGCTGACGATCACCTATGGGTCGGGTTCCAACGGCCTGCAGCGCGGCGTCAGCACCATCTTCAGCCCGATCCAGTCGGTTGCCGACGGGGCGCTGAAGCCTGCCCGCGACCTCGTCAACTGGTTCGACCAGACCTTCGACGCCCGCGGTCGCAACAGCCGCCTCCAGGAGGAACTGCGGACGGCGCGGGAGGAGGCCGTGGGCTCCGCCGCGGCGCTGGCCGAAAACGCGCAGCTGCGCAAGCTGCTCGGGCTCGACCGCAGCGGAGCGATCCCTTCGGGCTACGAGCCGGTTACGGGAAGGGTGATCGCCCGCTCCCCGACCGTCTGGTTCTCCGACGTAACGATCGACGCCGGCAGCGGCGACGGCGTCGAGGTCAACGACCCGGTCGTCAACGGCGACGGCCTGGTCGGCACCGTCTCCGCGGTTACCGGCGGCTCCGCGCAGGTGACCCTGATCGCCGACCACTCCAGCGCCGTCTCGGCCAAGGTCGTGCCGCTTGCCGTCCAGGGCTTGATCAGGCCCAACGTCGGCGACCCGGCCGACCTGATCCTCGACTTCATCGACTCGACCAAGCACGTCCACAAGGGCCAGGCGGTGGTCACGGCCGGCTGGCGCTCGCAGGAAATCGAGTCCCGCTTCCCGCCCAACATCCCGATCGGCGAAGTGACCCGGGCCCCGATCGTCGAGCAGGAGGCGAGCCAGCAGGTGCACGTGCGTCCCTACGCCGATCTGCGGGATCTCGACCTGGTCCAGATCCTGACCGGGGGGTCGCGGGGATGATCCTCACCCCGAAGATCCTCGCCCGCCTGGTCGCGATCGTGGTGGTCGGCGTCATCCTCCAGCTCTCCTTCTTCTCCCAGGTGGCGCTCTTCCACGTCAGCCCCGACCTGCTGCCGGTCCTGGTGATCTCCATGGGCCTGCTCGGCGGCACGATGACGGGGGCCGTGACCGGCTTCTCGGTCGGCTTCCTGCTCGACTGCCTGCTGATCGAGCCGCTCGGCGGTGCCTCCCTGGTCCTGCTCGCGACCGGCTACCTGGCCGGGCTCTTCCGCGAGCGCTTCGAGATCCACAGCCCGCTGGTGCCGCCGCTGCTCTGCATGGGCCTGACCGTCTTCGCCGAGCTCGGCTTCGGCGCCGTCGAGCTGATGATCGGGATCGACACCTCGGTCAGCGGCCTCGTCGTCCGCGACCTCCTGCTCAAGGGCGTCTACGCCTTCGTTCTCGGCTGGCCGATCTACCTCGGCCTGAGGCGGATGCTGCGCCCGGCCCTGATCGACGAGCAGGCGGTGCGGCGTTCCCGGCGGCCAACGGTCCTGGGAGCCTAGGAGCGTGTACCTGCGCTCCAACGACCGTCCCGGCCCCCGCCTGGCGCTGCGGGTCGCGGTTCTGAGCGGCGTCGCGGTCGCCCTCTTCGGGGCGCTGTTCTTCCGGCTCTGGGACCTGCAGGTGCTGTCCGGCGCCGAGTACCTGGCCGAGGCGAAGAACAACCGCACCCGCGAGTTCAAGGATGTCGCCCCGCGCGGCGACATCCTCGACCGCGAGGGCAACGTGCTGGTCGACAACCGCACCAGCCTGGCGCTCCAGCTCAACACCCAGAAACTGCCCGAGGACCCGATCGAAGAACGGGACGAGCTGACTCGCCTCGGCCGCCTCGCCCATATGTCCCTGCGCAAGGTGCGGCGGACGATCCGGGAAGGGGAAGAAGTCGCGGCGGGGGCGCCGGTGACGCTGCGCAAGGACGTCGGCTACGACCTCGTCTACTACCTGGAAGAGAACCAGCGCGACTTCCCCGGGGTCGCCGTGCAGCGCGTCTTCGTCCGCGCCTACCCGGACGCAACCCGGGCCGCCCACGTCGTCGGCAGCGTCGGCGAGGTCTCCGAGGAAGAGCTGAAGGAACCCGCCTACAGGGGCCTGGAGCCGGGCGATGAGGTCGGCAAGGGCGGGGTCGAGTACACCTACGACCGTTACCTGCGGGGCGAGCCGGGGCAGACCAAGATCCAGGTCAACGCGCTCGGCCAGCCGACTCCCGGCGGCCAGCTCGTATCGCAGCCGCCGATTCCCGGCGACAACCTGAAGCTGACGATCGATCCCGACGTGCAGACCGCCGGGGAAAGCGCCCTCGCCTCCTTCGGACTGCCCGGCGCCTTCGTGACGATGAACGTGCACGACGGCCAGATCCTCGGCATGGGCTCCTCCCCGACCTTCGACCCCTCGGTCTTCACCAGGCCGATGACCCAGAGCCAGGTCGACGAGCTCTACCGCGACCCGGTGCTGGCGCCGCTCACCGACCGCGCCACCGAAAGCTATTACCCGACCGGATCGACGTTCAAGATCATCACCGCCCTGGCCGCCCTCGAAAGCGGCGAGATCACCCTGACCGAGCCGATCTACGACGGCGGCTCGATCACGGTCGGCGGCCAGGAGTTCCAGAACGCGGGCGGCGTCGCGCTTGGGTCGGTCGACATGACTTCTGCCCTGCAGGTCTCCTCCGACGTCTACTTCTACACGCTGGGGCTGAAGATGTGGAACAGCGGCGAGCTGCAGCGCTGGGCCGGCAAGCTGGGGATCGGCAGGGAGTCCGGGCTCGACCTCCCGGGTGAGACCGAAGGCCTGGTCCCGAGCAGGAAGTGGCGCGACCAGCTCTTCGCCGAAGGGGAAACCGAACGGCCCTGGTCGGCCGGCGACAACATCCAGCTGGCGATCGGCCAGGGCGACCTGCAGACCAACCCGCTGCAGCTGGCGATCGCCTATGCGGCCCTGGCCAACGACGGCACCATCGTCACCCCGCACGTGGGCATGGAAGTCGAGGACGCCGCCGGCCGGGTGCTGAAGGAATTCGATCCGCAGCCACGCCGCCGGATCGAGATCGACCCCGCCTACAGAGCGGCGGTCCTCGACGGCCTGCATCGGGCGGCACAGTCTCCGGGCGGCACCTCCTACGGCGTCTTCGGCGGCTTCCCGATCGACGTCGCGGGCAAGACGGGGACGGCGGAACGGCCCGGCCACGGCGACCAGTCCTGGTACGCGGTGGTGGCTCCCTACCCGGACCCGCGTATCGTCACGATCGTGACCGTCGAGGAAGGAGGGTTCGGCGCCGAAGCCGCCGCGCCGGCCGCGCTCGACATCCTCGAGGCCTACTTCCACAAGCAGGCGAGCGAAATCGCCGCCGCCAACGGGGGAAGCCCCGGCTGATGTACGCCACCCGGACCAGACAAGCCCGCCCCGAGCCTTTCGCCGTCCGCATCGGCATCGGCGAGCGCCTCGGCCTCGCCCACATGGACTGGCCGCTGACGATCGCCACCGTCGCCCTGGCCGGCTTCAGCGTCTTCACCCTCGGCCAGGCGACCGTCAACGACGTCCCCGGCAGTCCCCGCTACTTCGTCGACCGGCAGGCGATCTACTGCGTCCTCGGCCTGATCGGGATGGTCCTGGCGGCCCGGATCGACTACTCGCGCTTCCGCGAGCTGCGGGTCGGGATCTACACCTTCCTCTGCGCCAGCGTCTCGCTCGTCTTCGTCTTCGGCTTCGCCGCCCGCGGCTCGCGGCGCGCCTTCGAATTCCCCTTCTTCAGCTTCCAGCCGTCGGAGCTCGGCAAGCTCCTGCTCGTGCTGGCGCTTGCCGGGTTCGTGATCGACGGCGCCAGACGGGGCTCCGCGAGGCAGCGCACGGTGCGCTACCTCTGCCTCGGCCTGGCCCCGGCGGGCTCGTTTTCCTCCAACCGGACCTCGGCACCTCGTTGGTGTTCGTGGTCGCAACCCTCGCCGTGATGTACTTCGGTGGTGTTCCCTGGACCCACTTCGCCGTTATCGGCGCAACCCTCGTCGCATTGATGGCGCTCGTCCTCGTTGCGGCACCCTCTGTCGGGGTGCCCGTTTTGAAGGGCTATCAGGAGCAGAGGCTGACCTCTTTCCTGGCCCCGGGAGAGCACGCCAGCGGCGCGGGCTATCAGCAGAACCAATCAGTGGTCGCCATCGGCTCCGGTCAGAAAACCGGCCGCGGCGACCGTGCCACCCAGACGCGGCTCGACTTCGTTCCCGAGCGGCACACCGACTTCATCTTCGCGGTGATCGGTGAGCGCTACGGGTTCATGGGCGCCGCGTTCGTCCTATCCCTTTACGCCCTGCTCTTCTGGCGGGCGCTGCGGATCGTGACGCTCTCGAAGAACTCCTACGGGACCCTGGTCGCGGGCGGCATCGCCGTCTCGCTGCTGTTCCAGGTCTTCGTCAACGTGGGGATGAACCTCGGCATCATGCCGATCACGGGCATCCCCTTGCCGCTGCTGAGCTACGGAGGGTCCTCCGTGCTCGCTACCTTCCTGGCGGTCGGAGTTCTCCAGAGCATCAACATCCAAGCGCGTCTCGCTCAGAAGGGAAGGTTCGCCTGGTGATGCCCTCGAAAGGGGCCACGGCAAATGCGTACCTACCCGAACTGAGTTGAAGCAATGAAAAAAACGATTTTGGTCTCCGCCGAGCGCGGAGAGACTCGCGTCGCTGTCCTCGAGTCGAAAACGAAAGGCGGCAAGCGCGACGTCGCCGAGCTCTACATCGAGCGTCGCGGCAAGCGCTCCATCGTCGGCAACATCTACAAGGGGAAGGTCGACAACGTCCTGCCCGGCATGGAGGCCGCCTTCGTCGACATCGGCCTCGAGCGCAACGGCTTCCTCCACGTCGACGAGATCGTCCTCCCCGGCGGCGAGCAGGCTCCCAAGCGCGGCCGCGGCTCCGGGCGCCGGATCAACGAGCTGATCAAACCTGGGCAGGAGATCCTCGTCCAGGTGGTCAAGGACCCGCTGAAGACGAAGGGCGCGCGGCTCTCGATGAACGTCTCGATCGCCGGCCGCTACCTCGTCTTCGCCCCCCAGGGCAGCGGCGTCGGCGTCAGTCGCCGCCTCACCGACTCCGAGCGCGACCGCCTGCGCAAGATGGTCGACCGCACCTACAAGGGCCCGGGCGGGCTGATCGTCCGCACCGCTGCCCACGGGGCGAAAAAATCCGACTTCGTCAGGGAGATCGGGTATCTCCAGCGACTGAACGAGGTGCTGGAGCGGCGCAGCGCCGAGCACCAAGGCCCCGTCGCTCGTCTTCCAGGAGGCAGACCTCTCGGTGCGGGTCCTGCGCGACGTCTTCCTCAGCGAGTTCGAGAAGGCGATCATCGACTCCGAGAAGCAGTTCGAGCGGGTCACCAACTTCTTCCAGCGCACCGCGCCGGAGCTGGTCGCCGGCGTCGAGCTCTACGAGGGCCAGAAGCCGCTGCTGGAGAAATGGAAGATCGACGAGGAGATCGAGTCGACGCTGAACCGCCGCGTCGACCTGCCCTCCGGCGGCTACCTGATCATCGACTACACCGAGGCGCTGACCGTGATCGACGTCAACAGCGGCTCCTTCACCGGTCGCGGCAAAGGCGGCCTCGAGGAGACGATCACCAAAGTCAACACCGAGGCAGCCGACGAGGCGGTGCGGCAGCTGCGGCTGCGCGACATCGGCGGCATCATCGTCATCGACTTCATCGACATGGCCCGGGCCAGCAACCGCGACAAGGTCCTGAAGATGATGCGCAAAGCGCTCGACGCCGACAAGTCGAAGAGCTACGTGGTCGAGGTCTCGCCGCTGGGCCTGGTCGAGATGACCCGCCAGAACGTGACCGACGGGGTGCGGGAGATCCTCACCGCGCCCTGCCCCACCTGCCATGGCGAGGGCGTCGTTCTCTCGGCCGAGACGGTGGCCCTGGAGGGCCTGCGCAAGATGCGCGACATCGCCGTCGAGAACGAGGAGGCCGAGGCCTTCCTGATCCGGGTCAACCCGAAGGTCGCCGCCGAGCTGACCGACTCCGACAGCGGCCTGCCGGAGCTCGAGTCCGAAACCGGCAAGCGGTTCCACTTCGAGGGCGGCGACGCGCTGGCGATCGACACCTTCGACATGGTCGAGAAGGGGCACGCGAGCGGAGATCGAGGAGCGGGCGCTGCCGTTCAAGGTCGGTGAGGAGGTCCTGGTCAAGATCGACGAGCCGCACATGTACAACGCCGACGACGCCGTCGCCCGGATCGACTCCTACATCGTCAGCGTCACCGGCGGCGGCCGCTTCGTCGGCCAGCGCCGGCTGGTGCGGATCGAGGAGGTCGAGCGCTCCGCCGCGATCGCCTCGCTGCTGGGCTCCGACTCCCCGAACGGGTCCGGCGCCGCCGAGGAGGGCGGCTCCGAGCTAGACTCCGCCGCTGCTTCGCGTAAACGCAGTCGCGGCCGTCGAGGCGGCCGGGGACGTTCGCGCGCCAAACAAGGAAGCAAGGACGAGTGAGCTAAAGCATGTACGCAGTAGTCGAAACCGGCGGTAAGCAGTACAAGGTCGAGCAGGGCACGTACCTGCTGGTCGATCGCCTCGATGCCAAGGAGGGCGACAAAGTCCCCCTGCGCGCGGTGATGTTCCGCGACACCGACGTCCTTGCCGCTCCGAAGGAGCTGGAGAAGGTCAAAGTCGAGGCGAAGGTCGCCGAGCACCTGCGCGGGCCGAAGATCAAGGTCTTCAAATACAAGGCCAAGAAGGGCTACCGGCGCAAGGCCGGGCACCGCTCCGAGCTGACCAAACTCGAAGTGACCGAGGTCAAACTGCTCAAATCGGCGGCGAAGAAACCGGCCGAGAAAAAAGCTGCGGCGGAGAAAAAACCCGCTGCTAAGAAAGCCGCTGCGAAGGAGGAGGGCACCGATGGCTCATAAGAAGGGACTCGGGTCCAGTCGCAACGGTCGTGAATCGAACCCCAACATGCTCGGGGTCAAGGTCTTCGCCGGCCAGGAGGTCAGCGGCGGCGAGATCATCGTGCGGCAGCGCGGCACCAAGTTCTGGCCAGGTGAGGGCACCGGCCTGGGGCGGGATCACACGATCTTCGCCACCCGAGCCGGCAAGGTCGAGTTTAAGCCGGCCCGCCGCGGCCGCACTATCTCCGTCCTGCAGGACTAACACCAACAAGGGAGAGGTTATGCATTTCGTCTCTGTCCGCAGAGAGTCTCGGCTATTCGCCGTGGCCTCCGCGTCGATCGTCCTTGCGGTTTTGGCGGTACTCACGTTTGCCGTTCGCGCGCAAGCGGCGGAAACCATCTACTGGGACAACTACGGAGCCAATCCGGACAATGCCGCCTTCGCCAACATCGACGGCTCCGGTGGCGGTGTTCTGAATGCGGGCAGCGAGAGCCTGGAAGCACCCGAAGGCCAGGCCTACGACACGGTGACCAACAGACTCTTCGTCCCTGCCGGAATCGGCGTCGCTCGTCACATCGTCGCCATAAACCTCGACGGGAGCGGCGCCGCCCCCTTCACGGCCCCCGGAGCTCCGGTCGACCAGCCCGAAGGCGTGACGGTGGATCCCATATCGCGGACCATCTACTGGGAGAACACGGGTGCAACCGACGCGATCGCCTGGGCGAAGCTGGACGGCAGCACCGGCGGAGTGCTCAGCACGTCGGGCGTGACTTTGAGCGGTCCGTGCTGCCGCATCGCCGTCGATCCCAGCGCCGGACGCGTCTATTTCGTCAACTTCCCCGGTGGGAATGGAACCGTCGCCTACGTGAACACGAATAACAGCGGTGGCGGCGAACTCAATCTCGCCGGCGCGACGATCAAAGCCGACGGAGAAGGCGTTGCTGTCGACGGCGGGGCAGGACGGGTCTACTTTCTCGGCGGCACCAACGAGATTGGCTTCGCCAATACGAATGGCACCGGAGGCGGAAACGTCTCGACGGGAGGCGCTCCGATCAACGGTCCCTGGGGCCTCGCTCTGGATCCTTCGATCGGCCGCCTCTACTGGGGGAACGAATCCAACGGCACCCTGCGGACCAATGCCATCGGCTTCGTCGGCACGAACGGCTCCGGCGTGGGTGGAATCAACATCGCAACGGCCCCGGTGGCGAACCCTCAGGACCCGGTCATCCTCAAGAGCCCGAGCGCCACGGGTGCCCCTACGATCGCCCAGGACGCGAAAAAACCGGCGTCGCTGACCTGCTCGCAGGGCAGCTGGGGTGCTGACTTCCCCGGCTCGTTCGTCTACCAGGCACCGCGCTCCTACGCCTACCAGTGGAGCAACAACGGCGCCGCGGTCGGCGGTGCCACCACTGCGACCTATCTCGCCACCGTTCCGGGCAGCTACACCTGCGCGGTGACGGCCACGAATCAGACCGGCAGTGCCAGTCAGACCAGCGCCGCGACCAAAATCGTGGCCTCGAAAGTGAAGCTGAAGACGAAGAAAAAGGCCAAGGTCAAACCGGGTGGCGTCGCCACCTTCAAGGTCAGCGCTCTCAATCAGGGCGATCTCGAAGCCAAGACGGCGAAGGTCTGCGCGAAGCTGCCGAAGAAGGCGAGGAAGGCCATGAAGGCGCCGAAATGCAAGAAGTTCGGCAATCTCGCCGCCGACGGCAAGCGGACCGCCACTTTGAAGTTCAAGGTCAAGAAGTCCGCCAAGCCCGGCACCTACAAGCTGACCTTCCAGGTCAAGGGCAGCGCCGGCAAGGCCGCCAAGGCCAAGGTTCTGGTCAAGGCGCCGAAGCCGAAGAAGTAGCGGCTAGGAACTGAGCGTGTGGGAGGGACCGGGTGTCCCTCCCATTTCGCTGGGATTTTCGCCGGGTGCGTTGCCTCTCTCGCTGAAGGGCACTGCGAGAATCAGGACGCCGCTGCGCTGGAGGGGCACCCGACCCCTCCTCGCGGGTTCAGCTCTCTGCTGGAGCCGAGTCCCCTTGCTTTTAGTAGCCCAGAGGGCGACTAAGGACAAGGGGACTGTGTCTACTCTCTGACTTCTTATGTACGACAAGGCGAAGATCTGGGTCGAGGGCGGGGCTGGGGGGAACGGGGCCGTCTCGTTTCGGCGGGAGGCTCACGTGCCTCGGGGTGGGCCTGATGGGGGAGATGGCGGGCATGGGGGGGATGTGGTGCTCGTCTGCGATCTCTCGAAGCGGGATCTCGGCGCCTTGAAAGGGAGCAGGCATTTCCGGGGGCAGCGGGGGAGCCATGGAGAAGGCTCGAACAAGAACGGGGCGCGGGGGGAGGAGCGGGTGATTCCGGTCCCGGCCGGGACCCAGGCCACGACCGTGGATGGCAGCGCCATCGACCTCGTCGAGCCTGGGCAGAGGGCCGTGGTGGCGCATGGAGGGCGTGGGGGGCACGGGAACAAGCGGTTCGCGACCTCGACGCGGCAGGCGCCGCGGTTTGCGGAGAAGGGGACGAAGGGGGAGGCGGACTGGATCGAGCTGCGGCTGAAGCTGCTGGCGGACGTGGGGCTGGTGGGGCTGCCGAACGCGGGGAAGTCCTCGTTGCTGGGGCGGCTGACCCGGGCGGCGCCGAAGGTGGCCGACTACCCGTTCACGACGCTCTCGCCGGTGCTGGGGACGCTCGAAGACGACGACCGCCAGGCGGTGGTGGCCGACATCCCGGGCCTGATCGAAGGGGCGGCCGACGGTGCCGGGCTGGGGCATGAGTTCCTCGCCCACGTCGAGCGCTGCTCGATGCTGGTGCACCTGGTCGACCTGGCGCCGCTGGAGGGCGAGCCGGAGTCCAACTACGAGACCGTCCGGGCGGAGCTGGCCGCGCACGGTGCGGGGCTGGAGCAGCTGCCGGAGCTGGTGGCGCTGACCAAGCGCGACCTGCTCCCGGCCGAGGAGGTCGAGGCGGCGGTGGCGGCATGGGCCGGGCGCCTCGGTGATCGTGTGCTCGGAGTGATGGCGCTGTCCTCGGCGACCGGCGAGGGGTTGGACGACCTGCGCCGGCGAGTGCTCGCCGAGCTGCCCGATCTGCAGCCGGCGGGAGCGTTCGCATCCAATCAGCCGGCCGGCGAATTCGAGGCCGAGCACCGGGTCTACCGGCCCGCCGGCGAGGGTGGCTACTGGGTCGAGAAGGAGGAGGACGGCGCTTTCCGGGTCGCCGGCCGCGGCGTCGAGCTGCTCTTCGAGCGCCACGACACCAAAAACGAAGAGGCACTCGCCTATCTCGAGCAGCGCCTCGCCGAGATCGGCGTCATCTCCGCCCTGGCCAAGGCCGGCTTCGAGGCCGGCGACGAGGTCCGCGTCGGCGAGCAGGAGTTTGAGCTCCACATCTAGCGGGCGATCCTCCGCCTGCCGCCTTCGGTAGCATCGGCGGAATGAAACCTTTTGTCGGCAACGAAGCCCGCGCCTTCGACTGGAATCGTGCGTCCGGCACGTCCTCTACTGGGACCCGCCGCAGTGCCGGGGGGAGAATCGGACGGCTCCCGGACCTATATGCCTGGATGCTGTCTCTCGCTGGGCTTCTGTTTCTCGCTGACGTCTTCTCCCTGGTCCGGCTGTGGCCCCCGGTCCAGTACCTCCTGGCGGGGATCGTGCTGGGGGCGTTTGCCGGCCGGTCGATCGTGGTCTGGCGCGAGCGGCGCGAGGGCGAACTGCATCCGGATCTGGTCAGGGGGATCGAGCATTCCTGGACCCTGCTGGGGGTCGCGGTGATGATGCTCACCCTCCTGTTTCAGACCGCGCTCGCCTGAGCGGCTAGGCGAGGTTGGACAACGCAGCCGCCACCGCGAAGCCGAGCACGGTGACCAGGCCCGCGGTTCGGCCGGCTTCGGCGCGCGCGTCCGGGATCATCGAGTCGATCAGCATCACCAGCAGCGCCCCGGCGGCGAAGCCGTCGATCGCCGCCCGGGCGTCGCCGCTCACCACCTCCGCGGCGACGTAGCCAAGGGCCGTCGCCAGCACGCAGATCGCCGCGACGAGCGCCCAGAGCCGCATGATCGCGGCCCGGGTGGCTCCGGACTCGTGCATCTGCTCGGCAGAGCCGAGGGCCTCGGGGAGGTTCGAGATGAAGATCGCGACCAACAGGGCCACCCCGATCTCGCCGCTGGCCGCGAAGCTGACTCCGAGCACGAGCTGCTCGGGGATCCCGTCGAGGAATGCGCCCAGGGCCAGCGCGGTCCCGCCGTCGGAGCCGCCCGGCGCGACCGCGCCGGCCTCGACCCGCCGAGTGACGTCTGGCGATCGCGCCGTCGAGCCAGAAGTAGGTGAGGGCGCCGACTCCGAGACCGAGCCCCGTCACGCCGGCGCCGCCCAGCGCGATGCCCTCCTCTGCCAGCTCGAAGCTGACTGCGCTGATCAGCGCCCCGGCGCCGAAAGCGAGGACGAGGCCGACCTGACGCTTCGACCAGCGGTGGGCGAAGGCCAGCGCTGCGCCGATCACAAGTGAGCTTGCCGCCAGCGCGCCCCAGGCCAGTGCCTCGATCATCCGCACCAGACTAGCCGCGGCGCGCTCATACACTTGCGGGGTCATGACCCTGGTCGTCAAGCTCGGATCTTCGATCGTCGCCGCCGACGACGGTGAGCTGCGCACGGACGTGCTCGACTCGGTCTGCGCGCAGGTCAGCGCCCTCGAGCAGGGGGGCGAGCGGGTCGTGATGGTCACCTCGGGGGCGATCGCGCGGGGGATGCGGCTGATGGAGCTGGCGGTGCGGCCACGGGCGATGGATGAGCTGCAGGGAGCGTCGGCGGTCGGGCAGGGCGACCTCTTTCGCGCCTATGAGACTCGACTGGCAAGCCATGGCACCCGGGCGGCCCAGGTGCTGCTGACCGCCGCCGACATCGCCGCCCGCACCAACTACCTCAACGCCCGTCAGACCCTGAGGCGGCTGGTCGCCTGGGGGGTGGTGCCGGTGATCAACGAGAACGACACCACCGCCACCGACGAGATCAGCTTCGGCGACAACGACTTCCTCGCCGCCCAGGTGGCCTTGCTGCTCGACGCGCGGCTGCTGGTCCTGCTGACCAACATCGACGGCGTGATGAGTGCCGACCCGGCGCTGGGCCCGGGTGCGGAGATGATCTCCGAGGTGACCGACTTCGCCGAGCTGGAGGGGTTCTCGATCGGCGATCGCACCTCCGTCTTCGGCTCCGGTGGCATGCGCAGCAAGGTCGCGGCGGCGGAGATGGCCAGCGAGGCCGGGATCCCGGCGGTGATCTGCAACGGCACCGTGGCGGGGACCTTGGCCAAGGCCGCCGGCGGCGAAGCCGTCGGGACTCGCTTCGCCGCCCAGGGGGGCAAGGCCTCCAGCTTCAAGCTCTGGCTCAAGTACGCGAAGCCGGCTCGTGGCCGGCTGGTCGTCGACGACGGTGCCGCCAAGGTCCTGCGCGAGCGCGGCTCCAGCCTGCTCCCGGTCGGCATCGTCGCCGCCGAGGGCGACTTCGACGCCGGCGACGCGGTCGACGTGGTCGTCGACGGGGCGCCGATCGGCAAAGGCATCTCCGACTACTCCTCCCGGGAGCTGGCGCAGGTGAAGGGCCTGCAGACCGACCGGGTCCGCGAGCTGCTCCCCCACGCGACGGACGAGGTCATCCACCGCGACCGCTTCGTGCTCCTCTAAGTCCGAGGAGGGCCTCCTAGCTACCCTTGTCCGATGGCCGTGACCACGACCACCGTCGCTGAGACCTGCGCCGCCGCCAAGCAGGCGGCGCGGACCCTGGCGAGCGCCTCGACCGGGGCCAAGAACGCGGCGCTGGAGGCGACCGCGCGGCTGCTGGAGGAGCGGACAGCGGAGATACTCGAGGCGAACGCGGCGGACCTGGGCGACGAGCGTGCCGCCGGGCTGACCGAGGCGCTGAGGGACCGCTTGACCCTGACTGCGGAGCGGGTCGTGGCGATGGCCGGGGGGGTGCGGGTCGTCGCCGACCTGGAGGATCCCGTCGGCGAGGAGCTGGAACGGAAAACCCTGGCCAGCGGCCTGGACCTGCGCAAGGTCCGGGTGCCGCTGGGGGTCATCGCCGTCGTCTACGAGGCGCGACCCAACGTGACGATCGATTGCGCGGCCCTGACGATCAAGAGCGGCAACGCGATCGTGCTGCGGGGATCCCATTACGCGGAACGGTCGAACGGCGCCCTGGCGGCGGTCGTCCGCGAGGCGCTCGGCGAGGCGGGGCTGCCGGAGGATGGGGTGCTGCTGCTGGCCGGCGGTGGCCACGAGGAGCTGTCCGAGCTGGCGACCCAGGAGGGTCTGGTCGACCTCCTGATCCCGCGCGGGGGGGAGGGGCTGAAGGCCGCGATCAAGGATGTCGCGACGGTGCCGGTGATGTACGCGGCGGCCGGCAACTGCCACGTCTACGTGCACGCCGAGGCCGACCTGGAGATGGCGCGGCGGATCGCCGTCAACGCCAAGGTGCAGCGCCCCGGCGTCTGCAACGCGGCCGAGACCCTGCTGATCGACGCCGCGATCGCCGAGCGCTTCGCGCCCGCGGTCCTCTCCGACCTGCGCCAGGCCGGGGTCGAGCTGGTCGGCGACGAGCGCGCCCGCGCCTGCGCTGGCGGGGTCGAGATCGGCGCCGCCACGGCTGCCGACTGGGACACCGAGTACCTGGGCCTGAAGATGGCGGTCGCCGTGGTCGACTCGGTCGCCGGCGCGGTCGAGCACGTCAACAGCCACGGCACCGGCCACTCGGAGGCGATCGTCACCACCTCCGAGGAGGCGGCCGACGAGTTCGCCGCCGGCGTCGACTCGGCGGCCGTCTACATCAACGCCTCGACCCGCTTCACCGACGGCTTCGAGTATGGGATGGGAGCCGAGATCGGCAATTCGACCCAGAAGCTGCACGCGCGCGGCCCGATCGGGATGCGCGAGCTGACGACCTTCAAGTACGTGGCGCGCGGCAACGGCCAAGTGCGTGAGTAGCTCGACGGGCGCAGGCATCGGCGTGCTGGGGTCGGCCTTCAACCCCCCGCACCTCGGCCACCTGGCGCTGGCCCAGGAGGCGCTCTGGCAGCTCGGCCTCAGCGAGGTGATCCTGGTACCGACCGGGGACGCGCCCCACAAGCGGATCGCCGACGACCCCGGCCGCGAGCTGCGGATGACGATGACCCGGCTCGCGGCAGCCGACGACTCGCGTTTCTCGGTCTCCTCGCTCGAGGTCGACCGCGACGGGCCGTCCTACACGTATGAGACCTTGGAGCTGCTTGCTGAAGAAAGAGGCGACACGGAGCTGGTGTTCGTAATGGGCGCGGACGCCGCTGTCGGCCTCGAGAGCTGGCGCAACCCTGAGCGGGTCGTCGAGTTGGCCCGCGTCGCGGTCGCCCGCCGGGCGGGGATCTCCGAGGCGGACGTTGCCGCGGTGCTGCGCAGCCTCGGCGCCGGCGGCCGGGCGACGATGCTGGAGATGCCCCAGTTCGGAGTCTCCTCCTCCGCCGCGCGCGAGCGGGCCGCCGCCGGCAGGCCGCTGCGCTATCTGGTCCCGGAGCCGGTGGCGCGGTTCATCGAGGAAAAGGGGATCTACTCGTGAGCGCACCGCGATCGGAGTCGCTGGCCCGCCGCCTGGCCGAGTTCGCGGACTCGAAAAAAGCGGAGGACGTGGTCGTCCTCGACATGCGCGCGCTCGTCTCCTACACCGACTTCCTGACGATCTGCACCGCCCGCAACGAGCGCCAGGCGAAGGCGATCGTCGACGAGGTGAGGCTGCAGGTCAAACAGGAGATGGCGCTGCTGCCCGGTGGGGTGGACGGCGCCGGCGAAGCCGGCTGGGTCATCCTCGACTACCTCGACTGCGTCCTCCACGTCTTCACCGCGGAGGCGCGGGATCGCTTCCAGCTCGAGGATCTGTGGCGCGAGGCGCCGCGCCTGGAGCTCGACCTCGACGCACCCGAAGCACCCTCGGCCGCCAGCGCCTGAAATACCGTCCGAACCCCTCCGTACGGTGCCGCGCATGGGTCGCTTCAAGCGGGTGCTGCTGGGCTACCGCCCCTCCGATGTGGAGGCGGCGATCTCCGCGCGGGACGGAAAGATCCGGACTCTGGAGCCCAAAGCCGCCGAGTGCGAACGCCAGGCCGAGGCGCTGGCCGGGGTGGAGCAGGAGCTTGCCTCCCTCTCGGGGATGGTGATCGAGCGCGAGCGCGAGATCCGCGGGCTGACCGAGCGCCTGCGCGAGGCCAACGAACGCCATGACCGCAGCATCGCCTCGCTGGAGGCGGTCTCGGGCCGCCTGGAGGAGATCCAGACGCAGGCTCGCGGCCAGGCGACGAGGATCCGGATGAAAGCGCTGCGCGAGGCGGTCGAGGTGAGCCGGCGCGTGCAGAAGCTGAACGAGGCTCAGGCGGAGCAGCCCGCCCCCGGTGCCGACACCAACGGCGCCGTCGAGGACTTCAACGGCATCTTCGAGGGCTTGGTCAAGCTCGAGATCGGACCGCTGGGCGACTTCGCCCAGCTGGTCGGCTTCGAGGACGCGGTCGGTCAGCTCGGCGCCTCCGACATCTCGGTCGAACGTTTCTCCGAGGGTCGCGCCACCCTTTCCGTGCGCCTGGACCAGCCGGTCGAGCTGCTGCGCGAGCTCGAGGAGCTCTCCACGCTCGACTTCCAGGTCCGCCACACCGGCCCCGACAACCTGATCCTCGACGTCGACGAGGATTCAGGCGAGCAGCGCGCCGCCTAGTCCGTTCTTCGACCTCTGGCCAACGCTCGGGTCACGGACTTTCTACGTCTGGCTTGACTCAGACAAAGAGTTGCGCGAACATACGTTCGTGAACTCCAATCACAAGGGCAACGTCGCCGAGCTGGCGATCGCGACCGAGGCGGCGAGGCTCAGCCTCTCGGTCCTCAAGCCGCTGACCGAGCACGAGCGGTATGACTTGGTGCTCGGTCTGAAAGGATGGTTGCTCAGAGTTCAGTGCAAGTGGGCCTCAAAAAGGGGTGATGTGATCCTCGTACGGCTCGGCTCTTCGTATCACTCGCCCACTCGTGGATACGTCAAATCGACCTACGCCGAAGATGAGGTTGACGCCATCGCCATCTACTGTGCCGATCTCGAGCGGTGTTATCTGTTGCCGATCGATATCTTCGCTGGCCGGAGTTCGGTGCATCTGCGCATCGGGCCGACGCAGAACAACCAGCGTGCGGCGCTAAACTGGGCGCGCGACTATGAGTTTCCCGGGGCTGTAGCTCAGCTGGAAGAGCGCTGCCATGGCATGGCAGAGGTCAGGGGTTCGAGCCCCCTCAGCTCCATTTCCCGGGTCGTTGAGGTCTCCACGACGGCGTCCGAGTCTCTCGCCGGCCTGAAGGCGACTGTTGGCATGGACGAGTTCTACGCCAAGCTTGCGCACTACGTTCGCAAAGCGGAGGGTGGCGAAGAGGTTGTAGTTACCCGTTGGGGCAGAGAAGTAGCGCGTCTCGGGCCACCAAATCTCAATCCGGTGCCCCTTGCTGCCGATGACTGAGGCGATGAGTGCGGCCAATCAGCACGTGTTCTCGCACGGGATGCAGGACACGCGGGAGACCTTTGAAGCTTGGAACGAACGTCCCTGGGCAGTCCTGCGTGGCTGGATCGCGCTGAGCGCGGCGATCGCGCTGGCGCTGCTGGCCGCGACCTGGTTCGTCGCCGGGCTGCTGACCCCGGACATCACCCCGATCCACCTGTCGGGACTGACCTCGCAGTCGGACCCCGGCGACCTGTTGCCGATCCTCTGGCGCAACTCGCTGGTCCTGGCGCTGCACGGGACCGCCTGCGTCGCCGGCTTCATCGCCGGCGCCTCGATGCCGATCGCCGCCGCGCAGCGGACCGGCTTCTCGCGCTGGATCCACGTCAAGGCCGGCGAGCTGGCGATCCTCTTCGTCTGCGCCGTCACCCTCTTCTCGCTCGGCACCCAGGCCCTCTACCTGGGCTTCCAGGCCTCGACCATCGCCTTCCAGCTCGACATCTCCCGCCTCGAGCTGATCCTCAGCGTCCTTCCCCACGCCCTGCCCGAGCTGACGGCCCTCTTCCTCCCCCTCGCCGCCTGGATCATCGCCAGCCGCCGCGGCGAGTGGAACCAGCTCCTCGCCGCCACCTTCCTCACCGTCGCCCTGGCGATCCCGGTCTTGCTTGTCACCGCCACGATCGAGGTCTACATCTGGCCTCACATTCTTCAAGCTCTTTCACCGGTGGTTTGAGTGGGAGGGGCCGGGTGCCCCTCCGGCGCAGCGGCGTCCTGATTTTCGCCGTGTTCGTTGGCGAGAGAAGCGACGCGCCCGGCGAAAATCCCAGCAAGCAGGAGGGGCACCCGGCCCCTCCACGCTTACCACTCATAAGATCGCTCGATGGCTGGTTATGAACCGAAGGCGATAGAGCAGAAGTGGCAGCAGGTCTGGGCCGAGGAGAAGACTTGGGAGGTTCCGAATCCCGGACAGCCCGGCTTCGACGAGAGCAAGGCGAAGGCCTACGTGCTGGAGATGCTGCCCTATCCGTCAGGGGAGCCTCACGTGGGGCATTTGAAGTGCTACGCGGTGGGGGATGCGATCGCGCACTTCCGGCGCCGTCATGGGTTCGAGGTGATCCATCCGATGGGGTACGACGCCTTCGGCCTGCCGGCTGAGAACAACGCGATCAAGACCGGCGAGCCGCCCCGGGTCGCGACCGAGCGCTCGATCGCCAGCTTCCGCAAGCAGTTCGAGGAGTGGGGGATCTCGATCGACTGGTCGCGGGAGATCGGCACCCACACGCCCGAGTACTACCGCTGGACCCAGTGGATCTTCCTGCAGCTGTACGAGAAGGGCCTCGCCTACCGGACAGAGGCGCCGGTGCAGTGGTGCCCGAAGGACGCCACCGTGCTCGCCAACGAGCAGGTCGTCGACGGCCGCTGCGAGCGCTGTGGGACCGAGGTCATCCAGCGCAACCTCGAACAGTGGTTCTTCCGCATCACCGACTACGCCGATCGCCTGCTCGCCGACTTCGACCGGCTCGAGTCCTGGCCCGAGCACGTGATCACGATGCAGCGCAACTGGATCGGCCGCTCCGAGGGGGCCGAGGTCGTCTTCCGCTGCGCGCAGCCCGAGCTCGACTTCCCGGTCTTCACCACCCGCCCCGACACCCTCTTCGGCGCCACCTTCTTCGTGCTGGCGCCCGAGCATCCCGAGCTGGAGCGCCTGATCGCCGGCACTGCAGCGGAGGCGGAGGTGCGGGAGTACGTCAACCGGGTCGGCCGCGAGTCGGCCGAGGAGCGCGGTGCCGAGGATCGCGAGAAGACCGGCGTGCCGCTCGGCCGCAGCGTCGTCAACCCGGTCAACGGCGAGGAGATTCCGATCTTCGTCGCCGACTACGTGCTGATGGAGTACGGCACCGGCGCGATCATGGCGGTGCCCGGTCACGACAGCCGCGACTACGAATTCGCCCAGAAGTTCGATCTGCCGGTGGTGAGGGTGATCGAGGGGACCGACCCCGAGGCCGCCCGCGACGACGAGGGCCTGCCCTACCCCGGCGACGGGCCGATGGTCAACTCCGGCCGTTTCGACGGCACGGGCAACCGCGAGGCCTACGGGGAGATCGTCGCCTGGCTGCAGGCGGACGAGCGCGGCCGCCCCTCCGTCAACTACCGCCTGCGCGACTGGCTGGTCTCGCGCCAGCGCTACTGGGGGGCGCCGATCCCGATCGTCTACTGCGAGCAATGCGGGACGGTCCCGGTGCCCGACGACCAGCTGCCGGTGGAGCTGCCGGAGATCGAGGACTACGCGCCGCAGGGCAAGAGCCCGCTGGCCGCCGCCGAGGACTGGGTCGCGACCGAGTGCCCGCGCTGCGGCGCCCCCGCCCGGCGCGAGACCGACACGATGGACACCTTCGTCGACTCCTCCTGGTACTTCATCCGCTACCTCGACCCCCGCAACGGCGAGGCCGCCTGGGACCGTGCCGCCGCCGGCGCCTGGCTGCCGGTCGACCAGTACATCGGCGGGGTCGAGCACGCGATCCTGCACCTTATGTACGCCCGCTTCCTGACCAAGGCACTGGCCGACCTCGGCCATCTCGACGTCCAGGAGCCCTTCGCCAACCTCTTCGCCCAGGGGATGATCACCCGCGACGGGGCGAAGATGTCGAAGTCGAGGGGCAACACGGTCAGCCCCGGTGAGTACGTCGACCGCTACGGCGCCGACACCGCCCGCACCTACGTCTGCTTCATGGGCCCACCCGAGCGCGGCGGCGACTGGTCCGACGAGGGCGTGGAGGGCGTCAACCGCTTCCTCTCCCGTCTCTGGCGGCTCTGCGAGGAGGTCGAGGCCCGCACCGCCACCGGCGAGCCCGGCGCCGACGTCGGCGGCGAGGCACGGGAGCTGCTCGGCAAGGCGCACTGGGCGATCGAGAAGTCGACCCGGGACTTTCAGCGCGGCTTCCAGTTCAACACCGCGATCTCGGCGGTGATGGAGCTCGTCAACGACGCCTACCGGCTCAAGGACGGCCTCTACGGCGACCCCGACGGCGAGGCCGCGGTGCGCTTCGCCGCCGCAACCGCGGCTTCTCTGATCTTCCCCTTCGCCCCGCACCTCGGCGCCGAGGTCTTCGAGCGCCTGGCCGGTGAGCGGGTCTGGGAGCAGCCCTGGCCCGAGCCCGACGCCGCCCTGCTCGCGAGCGACACCGTCACCCTGATCGTCCAGGTCAACGGCAAGCTGCGCGACCGCATCGAGGCGCCGACCGATGCCGGCAAGGAGCAGCTGCTGGAGCTGGCGCGAGCGAGCGAGAAGGTGGACGGACACCTCGCGGGCAAGGACGTCGTCAAGGAGATCGTCGTGCCCGGCAAGCTCGTCAATCTCGTGGTCAGGTAACGATGGCACTCCGGTGTTGCCTGAGGTTCTGGTAGAAAGCGCGCCGATGCTCGTCAGGCGTCTCGCGGACGCACCAGTTGAGGAGTGGCACCGGCTGCGCACGCACGTCCTCATGGACGCGGGCGAACTCGGCTCCCGCAATCTCTCGGTCACCTGGCTCTCGCTTCCGGCTGGGACGGAGCAGGCGCTGGGCTCCCACGAGGAGGCCGAGCAGGCCTATGTGGTGGTCCGCGGCGCCGGCACGATGTCGGTGGCGGGCGACACCCAACAGGTGGGAGAGGGCGACCTGATCCTGGTCCCGCCGGCGACCGAACACTCCCTCGCCAACAACGGCGAGGAGGAGTTCTCCTGCGTCTCGATCCAGTCACCGCCTGTGGCCGCGGCCGAGCTCTACAGCGATCAGCTGGCTGAGGTCGCTGGCTATGACGAAGACGACGACCTCGTTTAGCGATTTTTAGCCAATAGTTCGTTTGTGCGCGCCACGTGTGCGCCGCGGCGGGCCAGCATCAGGTCATGCCCGAGCTGAGCAGAGCGCAGGTCGTCGTCTATGGCGCCATCGCGGTTGCGCTGCTGCTGGTCGGGGCGCGGGCGATTCGGGCCGAGGGCGGGGCCGAGCGGTCCTTTGCCTCGGACCCGGCCGGTGAATCCTCCACGAGCGGGGGCTTCAGTCTCAGCGGTCAGGCCTCCGACCTCGTCGTCGACGTCACCGGCGCGGTCGCTCGCCCCGGCGTCTACCGTCTGCCCGCCGGCAGCCGGGTCGAGGATGCGGTGAGGCGGGCCGGTGGCGCGAGCGCCAAGGCCGAGCTGGAAGCGATCAACCGCGCCGCCCGCCTTGCCGACGGGCAGCAGGTGGTGGTGCCCGAAAGCGGGCCCGCCGGCGTCGCCCTCACGGCCGGCGGCGGCGAAGAGGAGGGACCGATCAGCGTCGGCACCGCCACCGTCGAGCAGCTCGACACGATCGACGGCATCGGCCCGGTGACGGCGCAGGACATCGTCGAGTTCCGCGACGAACACGGCGGCCTCGCCTCGGTCGACCAGCTCGATCAGGTGTCGGGGATCGGGCCGGCGACGATGGAGTCGCTGCGCGCCCGGCTCCAGCCCTGAGGCAGGCCGGTGCGCTCCCCACGTCCCTCGCTGCCGATCCTGATCGGGATCGGGGCGGTGGTCGCGCTTGCGCTGGCACACAGCGGCGAGATCCGCGAGCGGGCCGAAGCCGGTCTCGGCCGCGGGATGCCGGCGCGCGAGGCCGAGCTCGCCCGTGGCTTCGTGCTCGGTGAAGACGAGGGCATCGACTCGCGAACGGTCGAAGACTTCCGGCGTTCGGGGTTGAGCCACCTACTCGCTGTCTCGGGCCAGAACGTGATGCTGCTGGCGCTGCTGGCGATGCCGGTGCTGGGGGCGCTTGGCATCCCCCTGCGCGAGCGGCTGGTCTGGGTGCTGGCGTTGATCGCCGTCTACGTGCCATTGGCCGGCGCCGGGCCCTCGATCCAGCGCGCCGCCGTGATGGGCGCGGCCGGGCTGCTGGCGACGCTGGCCGGGCGTCGCGCGTCGCGCCTCCACGCGCTGGCACTGGCATTGGTGGTCACCCTGGCGATCGACCCGGGGATCGCCGGCGACGTCGGCTGGCAGCTCAGCTTCGCCGCGGTGGCCGGGATCCTCGTCCTGGCTCAGCCCCTTCGCGAGGCGATCGCGGCGCGGATCGGGACCGGCGGCTGGCGCCGGGCCCTGGCCGAGGGCGCGGCGGTCACGATCGCCGCCACCCTGGCGACGGCGCCGCTGATCGCCTTTCACTTCGAAACGCTCTCGACCACCACCCTCCTCGCCAACCTGCTGGCGCTGCCGGCGGTGGCGCCGGCGATGTGGCTGGGGATGGCCGCCGCGGCGGCCTCCCAGATCCCGGGCCTGCCGGTCGAGGCGCTGAACTGGCTAAACGCGCTGCTGCTCGGCTACATCGCCCAGGTGGCGGCCTGGTGCGGGCGCCCACGCTGGGCGGAGGTTCAGATCCGGCTTGGCGCCGGCGGTCTGGCCACCTTCTACGCGGCTCTCGCGCTTGCGGTGCTGCTCGCCTTCAAGCTCGGCCGCCATCGCCGCCTGGCGGCGATCAAACAGCCTGCCGCTGGGCCGAAACGTCGACCAGGGCTCGACTTCTCGTCCCGTCGGCGGCTGCTCTGGGCGGTGGCCGTGGGGCTCGCCGTTTGCGTGCTGGCGTGGGTGGCGGCGGATGGCGATTCGACCGGGCCGCCACTGCGTGGCTTGCGGATTGCGATCCTCGACGTCGGCCAGGGCGACGCGATCCTGCTTCAGCCCGCTGGTGCCCCGGCGGTCCTGGTCGACGGCGGACCGCCGGGCGCGGGCCTCGAAGGCATGCTCGAGGAGGCCGGAGTCGATCGTCTTGCAGCTGCTGTGATCACCCATGACCAGTCCGACCACGCCGGCGGGGTCGAGGAGCTGCTCGGTCACTTTCCGGTCGCCCGCTTGGTCTACGCAAGGCTGGGGCGCGAGCCGCTCGCGGCCGCCGGCGCCGCCGGTGCCGTCCCGATGCGCGCCACCGCCGGAGCGGTGCTGCGCTCCGGCGCCCTCCGCCTCCAGGTCCTCTGGCCGCCCGCCGCGTTGCTGAGCGAACCGTCGCCGGCTGCCGATCCCAACCAGCTCGCGCTGGTCCTGCTCGCCCGCTGGCACGACTTCGCGATGCTGCTCAGCGCCGACGCCGAGGCGGAGGCCGTGCCGCTCGACCTCGGCCCGCTCGACGTGCTCAAGCTGGCCCACCACGGCAGCGAGGACGCCGGCCTGGCGGCGCTGCTGGAGCGCGCCGCGCCGCGGCTGGCGGTGATCTCGGTCGGCGAGGACAATCCCTACGGCCATCCGACCGCCGCAACCTTGGGGACCCTCGCCGCCCATGGCATCCGGACGCTGCGAACCGACCTCGGCGGTGACGTCGTCATCGAGGTCAACCGAGGATCGATCGGGGTTGCCCGGCAAGGCTGAGCGGCCTCGACGGATGACCCAATCGAAATTGGAGTAATCGGCCTCTGACCCTGTCGGACCGAGCGACTGCTGTCGATGGGTGCCCAGATGCTCCCTCGGAGAGGACCTTCGCCGCCGCGGTCTTACCGCCGCCCCAGCTTCGCCGGCCGCGGCCTGCTGGAGCGGACGCGGAGCACAGGCTTCGCCCTGCTCGGGATCACCACGGCGATGGGACTGGGCCTGGTTGCGCTCGTCTCCCAGCAGAACTGGCCGTACCTGCCGGCGAGCCCGATTCCCGAGTATGGAGGCGATCGCGGCGGGCTGGACAGCGCGATCGTCGTGGCGCTCCCGCCGGCCGGCTTCGGTATGCCTGCGAGTCACGGCCCGGCGCGGAAAGGCTCTCTGGACCGAGGTACCGCCCCGGCGGGGACGAACGACTCACGCCTCTCGAGGTCGGACCAGGTCTCTGTCGGTCCCGATGTCTCAGGCGGCCACCAGGCGAGCGGCGAAAGCACTCCCCCGCCAGCGCCAGCAGGGCCCGACTCCCGGCCACCGGTGCCGCCGCCACCGCCATCAGGAGCCCCAGCCCCGCCTGCGTCGGCGCCATCGCCGGCAGCGACGAACCCCTCGGCCCGGTCGGATCCGCCGGCAGTCGCATCCGGCAATCCCGGCAAGGGCAACGCCTACGGCCGGCAGAAGGCAACGGCTTCCAGGGGGAACCCCTCGCGCCCGCCACCGCATGCCTCGCCGACGCCGGTCACGCCCTCGGCGATGCCGGAGGCCACTCCGGCGCCAGCCGCTCCCGGCACGGATGGGCCGGGCAACGGCCACGGCAACGCCTACGGGCACGACAAGTAGAGCCTTCAGAGGGGAGCCGCTCGGACATCTAGACTCGGCGCGTGGCCGAGGAGATGCGAGCGCTGTACCTGATCGCCGGCACCGACGGGGCGAAAATCGATTCCACCCGGACGCGCCTGCGAGCTCGTGCCGAACGGGAGGCCGGGGCGGACGCGCTGGAGGTCTTCGAGCCCGGCGAGGGCAAGGGGATGCCCGACCACGAGGCGCTATTGATGGCGATCCCGGCGATGTCGCTGATGGAATCGCGCCGCTACCTGCTCGCCGACGGGGTCGAGCGCTGGCGCGACCGGCAGCTCGAGGCGGTTGCCGCCGCCCTCGGCGAGCTTCCTCCCGATCTGACCCTGGTCCTGATCTCGCGCGCCAAAGCTCCGCCGAAACTGTCGAAAGCGGTCAGGGCGGCGCAGGGGGAGATCCACGAGTTCGAGGCGCCGAAGGCGCGGGAGATGCCACGTCTGCTCGTCGCCGACGCGAAGCGGCTCGGCTTCCGGCTCGAGCCCACCGCCGCGCGGCTGCTGGTCGACCGCATGGGCGCCAACCCGGTACGGCTGCAGCACGAGCTGGAGCGGTTGGCGCTGTGGGCGGGGGAGGGGGGCGAGGTCACCGCCGCCGACCTCGGGGCGATGATCGCCGACACCTCCGAGGCCGCGGTCTGGTCGCTCTCCGACGCCCTGCTCGAACGCGACGCCGCCGGCGCCCTGCGAATCGCCGAGCAGCTGATCGATCAGGGCGAGAACGTCACCGGCCTGATCTACGGCCTCGCCTCGCGCCTGCGCAGTGCCTGCGCCGCCGCCGGGCAGCTGGCTGAGGGGATTCCCCCCAAGCAGGTCGAATCCTCGCTGAAGATGCACCCCTACGCGGCCAAGCAGCTCGTCGCCCGCCTGCGCAGCGCCGACGTCGATCAGCTGCGCGCCGCCACCGAGGCATTGGCCGAGCTAGAGCTTTGGTGTCGAGGTGGAGCGGATTACGGCGACGAGATGGCCTTAACCCTCACGCTGCGGTCGATGGCCGCCGCGTAGGGCAGCGAAAACCAAGCATGCCAAGGACGAGAGAGGGAGACCGAACGAGGACGACCGGCAGGCGCCGGTTTGCAGCGTCCTACGCGGCGGCGATGCGGGCGGCTTTGGACTTCTTGCGAGCGCCGGTGTTCTTGTGCATGGCGCCCTTCTGCACGGCCTTGTCGATCTTCGAGACGAGGTCGCGCTCCTCGCTGGCGATCGCGCCGGCGTCGCCACCCTCGACAGCGCTCTCGAGGCGGCGGAAATGGGTCTTGACCGTGCTGGTGAGCAGCCGGTTCTCCGCGCGCTCGCGCTCGCTGCGTAGGATCCGCTTCTTCTGTGAGGCAATGTTGGCCATGTCGAGTGCCCGGGCGAGCTTCGTGCCTGCTCCGGGCGGTCGCCGACTATAGCGACTGAAGATCCAGCTTGGAGACGCCCAGGGCACCCGACCCATCCGACCGCGAGCGGAATGAGCTCGATTCCGACGCGGCTGTGCGCGCCGCCGAGGCCTTCGACCCCGGCGAGGAACTCGCGGGCGAGCCCGCCCCCGGCCGGCAGGCGGGCCGCATCGCCCGCTCGACCGCCTTCTTCTCGATCGCCACCGCCGCCTCCCGCGTGGCCGGCCTGGTGCGCGAGGTGGTCGCCGCCAGCTACTACGGCATCAGCGGGCCGATGTCGGCCTTCACGATCGCCTTCCAGGTCCCCAACCTGATCCGCAGCCTCTTCGCCGACGCCGCCCTGCAGCCCGCCTTCGTGCCGATCTTCACCGAGCAGCTGGAGAAGAAGAACTACCGCGAGGCCTTCCGGCTCGCCTCGACCCTGCTGCTGATCGTGACCATGGTGCTGGGGGCGATCACGGCCCTGTTCGTCCTTGCGGCGCCGCTGATCATGCCGCTCTTCGCCCCCGGCTTCGAGGGCGAGATCCTCGACCTCACCGTCACCCTCTCCCAGGTTCTGTTCCCGATCCTGATCCTGCTCGGGATCAGCGGCATCGTCGTCGGCGTCCTCAACAGCTACGACCGCTTCGGCGCCTTCGCGATCGCGCCGCTGTTCTGGAACCTGACGATCATCGCCGTGCTGGTCTTCGTCGATCCGCTGTTCGAGGGCAACGACCGCATCTACGCCTACGCGATCGGCATCCTCGCCGGCACCCTGGTCCAGCTGCTGATCCCCGTCTTCGACCTGCGCAACACGCCGTTCAGGTTCAAATGGAGCTTCGAATGGCGCAACCCCGACGTCAGGCGGGTCCTGCTGCTGATGCTGCCGGTGACGATCAGCCTCGGCCTGATCAACTTCAACCTGCTGATCAACAGCTTCTTCGGCAGCCTCGTCAGCGACGAGGCGCCGGCGGCGATCGACAAGGCGTTCCGGATCTACCAGCTGCCGCAGGGGATCTTCTCGGTGGCGATCGCGACGGTGCTGTTCCCGACCCTGGCCCGGTTCGCCAGCCGCGGCGCCTTCGACGACCTGCGGGCGACGATGGCGAACGGGATGAGGCAGATCCTCTTCGTCCTGGTCCCGGCCGCGGCCGCCGTGCTCGTCCTCGCCGACCCGATGATCCGGCTCGTCTACCAGCGCGGCGCCTTCGACGCGGCGGAGACCACGGTGGTCTCGACGGCGCTCTTCTGGTTCGCCTTCTCGCTGCCGACCAACGGCCTCTTCCTGCTCCTCACCCGCACCTTCTTCGGCCTCCAGCGCCCCTGGATCCCGACCATGATCGCGGCCGGCAACCTGGCGGTGACTGCCCTGGCGGCGCTCGCCCTCTACCACCTCGGCGTCGGCGGCATCGTCGCCTCGACCGCGATCGCGACGACCGCCAGCGTCGTCGCCCAGGGCGTGGTCCTGCGCCGGCTGCTCGGCGGCCTCGAGCTGGGGCGCCTGCTTTCCGTCAGCCTCCGCATCTGCGTCGCCGCCGCTGCGCTCGCTGCCGTCAGCTACGGGATCTGGGACGTGCTCGACGGTCTGCTGGGCCGCGGCCTGGCCGGTCAGATCGTCTCGCTCGGCTGCGGCCTGGCCGTCGGCGCGGTCGTCTACCTGGCAGTTGCCCGCCTCCTCCGCATCGCCGAGCTGGAGCAGATCATGCGCCTCGTGCGCCGCCGCTAGATGCTGGGCCCGGGTCGTTACCTGTTGGGGGTGGTCGAGCTATCGCTGCTGGCCGGCTTCGCGATCCTGGGAGCGACGAGATTGCGCGCGCGCCTGCTGCCGGACCTCAGAGGTGCGCCAGGCCATCTGGCGGTGGCGATCCTGGCGCTGGCTCTCTTGCTGTGGACGGCGGAGCTCCTCGGCAGCTTCGGCCTCTTGGACCCCGTCCCATACCTCCTGCTGGTGATCGCCGTCGGTTTCGGAGCGTGGACGCTCCTCGGGCGGGCGGCGCCAGAGGGACATCCCCGGCGAGAGGACCCGTCCGCCGCAGTGCCCCTCGTACCAGCCCTGATCGCCTTCGCCATTGCGGCTTGGGCAGTCATCCACTTCGCCTCTGGGGTCAGGCTCCGCCTCTCCACCGGGATGACCGGCTTCGATTCCACCTGGTACCACGGCCCCTTCGCGGCGGGCTTCTTCCAGTCGGGCGATACCCTCGACCTGCACTTCATCGCGCCGCAGTTCCTGGCCTGGTTCTACCCGGCGAACGGGGAAATCTTCCACTCCGTCGGGATGCTGGCGTTCGGTCGGGACCTGCTGTCGCCGCTGCTGAACCTCGGCTGGTTCATCGGTTGCCTGCTGGCCTGCTGGTGCATCGGCCGGCCCTATCGGGTCGCTCCGTGGTCGCTCGGCCTCGGAGCGGTCGCGCTGAGCCTGCCGGCACTGGCGGATCAGGCGGGTGAGGCGCGGAACGACATCGTCGGGATCTTCTTCCTGCTGGCTGCGGTCGCCGTCGCGTTGAACGCCTGGGCGGCCCGTGCGGAGGACCAGAAGGGCCTCTCGACCGGAGCGTTGCTCGTCGTGGGTCTCGCGGCCGGGCTGGCGGCGGGGACCAAGCTCAACTTCCTGCTGCCGGCTGGGGTGCTGGTCCTCGGGCTGGTCGCGATCGCGCCGCCAGGGGCGAGGTGGCGAGCGCTTGCGGCCTCCGGCCTCGCTGCCCTGGCCGGGGGTGGCTACTGGTACCTGCGCAACCTCGTCCACAGCGGCAACCCGCTGCCCTGGAGCGCACGACCTCGGCCCGATCTCACTGCCGGCGCCGGAGCAGGCCCTCGGTGGGCGCGAAGCCCACAGCGTCCTCGGCTACCTCGGCGACGGCGCCGTCTGGTCGGACTGGTTCCTGCCCGGCCTGCACGACGGCCTCTGGATCGTCTGGCCGCTGATCGTGGCAGCCGCGTTGGCGGGACTCCTGCTCTGCTTTGGGCGCGGTGCCGGTCCGCTGCTTAGAGTTGTGGGCGCAGTCGGTCTCGCCACCGCCGTCGCCTGGCTCGTGGCCCCCACCTCCGCCTCCGGCCCCGACGGCATGCCCCGCGGCTTCGAGTCCGGCCTTCGCTACCTCGCTCCCGCGCTCGTGCTCGGCTTGGCCTTGCTGCCTGTGACCCCGCTGTTCCGCTCTCGTCTCACCCACTTCACACCGCCCTTGTCCTTAGTCGCCCAGAGGGCTACAAAAGACAAGAGCGCTGCCGGGAATTTGGTGCCCGCGGGACTTGCGCTGATCCTGGTGCTGGTTGTCGCTGTCGGCTATCCGGTCCAGCGCCACTACCTCGAGAGCCGCTACTCCGATCCCTCGTTCACCACCCCGGGCCTCAACGCCGCCTTCGAGTGGGCCCGCGACATCACCGACTCCCGCATCGCCACCACCAGCACCCGCCAGTACCCCCTCTTCGGCACCGACCTCTCCAACCACGTCCAGTTCGTAGGCACCGAGCGCCCACACGGCGGCTTCGAAGCCCCGGCCACCTGTCGCGCCTGGCGCGAAGCCCTGAACGAAGGCGACTACGACTACGTGATCGCCACTCGCGACCGCATCGAGCCGGGCAAGCCGCTATACCCACGGCAGGCAGGGTGGACTGAAGGCCCCGCAGCCAAACCGATCCTCAGAAAGCCCCCGACCGTCGTTTTCCAGCTCCAAGGAAAACTGGATCCACGGGCGTGCCCCAGCTGAGGGCTCCCTCCGGCGGGTGGCGCGGGGGTGGGTGGACTCCGCAGCCCGGAGGCTGCTGAGCTGAAGACCCCATCCCTGGCCCCGCTTTCGACCCGGTCAGCGAAGCAGCGCGAAGGGCAAGGAGGGTGCCCGCCCCCGCGACAGGACCCGCCGGCCAGAGCTCCCCGTCGGCCATACTGCCCACGCCCATGGACCGCATCCGCAACTTCTCGATCATCGCCCACATCGACCACGGCAAGTCGACCCTGGCCGATCGCATCCTCGAGGTCACCGGCGCCGTCGACCCGAAGAAAATGCAGGCGCAGATGCTCGACTCGATGGACCTCGAGCGCGAGCGTGGGATCACGATCAAGGCGCAGGCGGTGCGGGTCGAGTACAGGGCCGCCGACGGCCAGACCTACCACCTGCACCTGATCGACACGCCCGGTCACGTCGACTTCTCCTATGAGGTCTCGCGCAGCCTCGCCGCCTGCGAGGGCGCGCTGCTGGTCGTCGACGCCGCCCAGGGCGTCGAGGCGCAGACCGTCGCCAACACCTACCTGGCGATCGATGCCGGCCTGGAGCTGATCCCGGTGATCAACAAGGTCGACCTGCCCGGCGCCGAGCCGGAGCGGGTGGCGACCGAAATCGCCGACCTGACCGGCGGCGACCCCGAGGAAGCGCTCTGGATCTCGGCCAAGACCGGGATCGGGGTGCCGGAGGTGCTGGAGGCGATCGTCGAGCGCATCCCGGCGCCCGAAGGGCGAGCCCGAGGCGCCGACCCGGGCGCTGATCTTCGACTCCGAGTTCGACCAGTACCGCGGCGTGATCGCCTACGTGCGGATGGTCGACGGCTCCTTCCGCAAGCACGAGCGGATCCTGGCGATGCAGAACGGGACCGAGGCGGAAATCGACGACATCGGCTTCTTCCGGCCGGCGATGACCGCGGTGGACGGGATGGAGGCGGGCGACGTCGGCTACCTGATCACCGGGATCAAGGACGTGACCAAGCTGCGGGTGGGCGACACCCTGACCGCGCAGGGCGGTCCCGCCGCGGAGCCGCTCGAGGGCTATCGCGAGGTGCGGCCGATGGTCTTCTGCGGCGTCTTCCCGATCGACACCGACCGCTACGAAGACCTGCGCGACGCGCTCGAGAAGCTGGCCCTCAACGACGCCGCGCTCTCCTGGGAGCCGGAGACCTCGGAGGCGCTCGGGTTCGGCTTCCGCTGCGGCTTCCTCGGCCTCCTGCACATGGAGATCGTGCGCGAGCGGCTGGAACGCGAGTACGGGCTCGACCTGCTCTCGACGACCCCGAACGTGCGCTACGAGGTCCACCTGACCAACGGCAAGTCGAAAGAAGTCCGCAGCCCCACCGACCTGCCCGACCCCGGCACGATCGAGTCGGTCGAAGAGCCCTACATCCGGGCCACGATCATCTGCCCCTCCGAGCAGGTCGGCGCCGTGATGGAGCTCTGCCAGCAGCGCCGCGGCACCCACGTCGACATGCACTACCTGAGCCCGGTGCGGGTGCAGATCCGCTACGACATGCCGCTGGCGGAGATCGTCCTCGACTTCTTCGACCTGCTGAAGTCCTCGACCCGCGGCTACGCCTCGCTCGACTACGAGCCGATCGGCAACCGGGCCTCCGACCTGGTCAAGGTCGACATCCTGCTCGCCGGCGACAAGGTCGACGCGCTCTCGATCATCGTCCACCGCGACTTCTCCTACGACCAGGGCAAGCGCCTGGTCGAGCGTCTGCGCAAGACGATCCCGCGCCAGCTCTTCGACGTTCCGGTGCAGGCGGCGATCGGCTCCAACATCCTCGCCCGCGAGACCGTCAAGGCGCTGCGCAAGGACGTCACCGCGAAGCTCTACGGCGGCGACGTCACCCGCAAGAACAAGCTGCTGAAGAAGCAGAAAGCGGGCAAGAAGCGGATGAAGTCGGTCGGTCGGGTGGAAGTGCCGCAGGAGGCGTTCCTGGCGGTGCTGCAGATCGACGAGTAGGGACGAGGCTCCTGGCTGGCCGGCCGGTTAAAGTCCGCGACCATGACGCTGAAAACTGACGCGATCGGCAAGGAGTGGCCCGGCACCACCTACCAGGTGGGGCGGGAGAAGATCAAGGAGTACGCGAACGCCCTGGGGATCGACAACCCCGTGCACTTCGACGTCGAGGCGGCCCGCGCGGCCGGCTTCCGCGACGTGGTGGCGCCGCCGATGTTCGCCGTCGTCTACAGCGGCCCGGCGCTGGGCCCAGTCCTGTTCGACCCCGAGGTGGAAATGAACTTCGCGGCGATGGTCCACGGCGGTCAGGAGTTCGAGTGGGGCGAGCCGGTCTGCTCCGGCGACGAGATCACCACCACGCCGAGGTGCCTGGAAATCTTCGAGAAAGACGGCAAGGGCTTCTACGTCTTCGAGACGACCTCCGTCAACCAGGACGGCGAGCAGGTCGTGCGCGCCGTCTGGACCAACATCGTCAGGGGGGTTTAGGGATGGCCGAGCTGAACGTCGGAGACCAGGTTCCCGAGCTGAGCGTCACCCCGGACAAGTACCTGCCGCACCGCTACGCCGGCGCCTCGGGCGACTTCAACCCGATCCACATCGATCGCGAGTTCGCCAACCAGGTCGGGCTGCCGAGCAACATCCTCCACGGCCTCTACTCGATGGGCCTCGTCGCCCGCGCCAACGCCGCCGTGGCGGGAGGCGACCCACGGGCGCTGAAGCGACTCTCGGTCCAGTTCCGCGGCATGGGCATGCCCGAGCAGGAGATCGTCGTCTCCGGCACGGTCAAGTCGGTGGAGGGCGACCGGGTGGTCGTCGACACCGTCGCCACCCAGGGCGAGACGGCGATCATCAAGAACGCCGAAGCGGAAGTCCAGCTGTAGGAGCGCCGGGTGGCCCCTCCCAAACGCTCGGCGGGAGCCTCGCTTGAGTGTTTGGGAGGGGCCACCCGGCGCTCCTCCTAGACTTCGGAGCATGCTTTCCTCGCGCCAGGAGCTGATTTTGCGGCTGGTTGTCGACGCTCATCTGGCGTCGGCAAAGCCGGTTGCCTCGAAGGAGGTGGCCGAGCGGCCTGAGGTCGAGTGGGGGCCTTCGACGGTGCGGGCCGAGCTGGCGCTGCTCGAGGTCCAGGGGTATCTGACGCATCCGCACACCTCGGCGGGGCGGGTGCCCACCGACTCGGGGTACCGCCTCTACGTCAACCTGCTGATGGCCTCGGGGGCGCTGCCGGCGGAGACGCGGGTCGAGCTGGAGCTGTCGCGGTTGCGGCGCGAGGTCGACGAGGCGATGCGGGAGACGACCGCTGCCCTGGCCCAGGTCACCGACCTGGTGGCGATGGCGACGGCACCGCAGCTGGCGGCGGCGACGATCCACCGGGTCGAGGTGCTGCGGCTGCAGCCGACCAAAGTGGTGGTGATCGCGATCGCCTCGACCGGCGACGTCGCCCGGCGGGTCTTCGAGTTCGAACGCCCGGTCGATCCGGGGCTGGTCGAGTGGGCCTCCAGCTACCTGAACGAGTCCCTGTCCGGGCTCGGCATCGGCTCGCGGCTGATCGCCGGCCGCCTCGCCGAGCCGGGGCTGGACGGGGTCGAGGCTGACTTCCTCGCCACCCTCGCCTCCGCCTTCACCGAGCTGGAGCAGGAGACGGGTGGCGACCTCTACATGGACGGCGCCTCGCGACTGCTCTCCGAAGCGCACCTGGCCGACCTTCCCCACGCCGACGAGCTGATGACCGCGCTCGAGCGCCGAGCCGGCGTCCTGCAGATGCTGCGCTCCTCGCTGGAGGAGCGCTCGGTCTTCCTCTGGATCGGCGAGGAGAACCCGCAGCCGGAGCTGCGCTCGGTCAGCGTGGTCGGCGCCAACTACGGCCTCGGCCACCGCAACCTCGGCTCGGTCGGCGTGGTCGGGCCGCTGCGGATGGACTACGCGACCGCGATCGCCTCGGTCCGCGGCGCCGCCCGCGAGCTCTCGCGCTACTTCGAGACCGTGTACAACGACTGAGCCGATGCCGAGCGACTACTACGAGGTTCTCGGCGTCAGCCGGGAGGCCACCGAGACCGAGATCAAGAAGGCCTTCCGCGGCCTCGCCCGGGAGCTGCACCCGGACGTCAACGACCACGACCCCGAGGCCGAGGAGAAGTTCAAGGCGGCGGCTGAGGCCTACGAGGTCCTCTCCGACGCCGAGCGCCGCCGCACCTACGACGCCTACGGGCACGAGGGGTTGCGCTCCGGCGGATTCGACCCCCGCAGCGCCTCGTTCGGCTCGATCGACGACATCCTGCAGGCCTTCTTCGGCGGCGGCGCCGGCGGGGATGGTTTTGGCTTCGGCGGCGGGGGCGGCCGAGCGGCCGGCGGCGACATCCTGGTCGCGACCGAGATCGAGCTCGAGGAGGTGGCGACCGGGGTGCGGCGGGAGATCTCCTTCGACGCCGTCGGCGCCTGCGAGCACTGCCACGGCAACGGTGCCGAGCCGGGGACCCCGATCAGCACCTGCGAGCGCTGCAGCGGTGCCGGCCAGCTGCGCCGCGTCGCCCGGACCCCGTTCGGGCAGATGGTCCAGGGCGTCGTCTGCGACAGCTGCGGCGGTGCCGGGAAAATCCCCGAGACGCCGTGCGCCGAGTGCGGCGGCAGCGGTCGCACCGCCGGCCTGAGGACGCACGCGGTCGAGATCCCGCCCGGGATCGAGAGCGGCCAGCGGCTGCGGATCTCCGGCGCCGGTCACGCCGGCGAGGCGGGTGCGCCGGCGGGCGACCTCTACGTCGAGATCGAGGTCGCCGAGGACGCGCGCTTCCAGCGCGAGGGCACCGACCTGATCACCGCGATCTCGATTCCCGCAACCGCGGCGATGCTCGGCACCACCGTCACCGTCCCCACGCTCGAGGGGGAGCATGAGATCGAGGTCGCGGCCGGCACCCAGCCCGGTCACGAAGAGGTCCTGCGCGGCGCCGGTCTGCCGCGTCTCGGAGCACGCCGCCGCGGCAACCAGCGGGTGATCCTCGAGGTCATCGTCCCCACCAACCTCAGCGACGAGCAGCGGGAGATGACCGAGCGCCTCGACCAGACGCTCGAGGAGGACAACCTCGATCCGCGCCAGGGCGAGGGCCTCTTCGGCCGCGTGCGCCGGGCCTTCGGTTAGGGCCGTTGATCCGCCTCGCGGTGCGCTGCCCGCCCGAGCAGGCGGACCTGGTCCTCGCCGAGCTGACCGTGCTGGCGCCCAACGGAGTCGAGGAGGAGCGCGGGCCCGGCTACGTCGAGTACGCGATCTACGGCGGCGAGGGGGAGCTGCCGGAGCTGGGGGAGATCGACGCCGTGGTCGGCGCGGGCACGGTCGAGGTCAGCGCCACCGAGATCCCCGACGACTGGGCCGACCGCTGGCGGGACTTCCACAAGCCGCTGCTGGTCGGCGGGCGGCTCTGGCTGCGGCCCTCCTGGGAGCCGCGGCGCGAGGGCGCGGTCGACGTCGTCGTCGACCCCGGCCAGGCCTTCGGCACCGGCGCCCATCCGACCACCCGGCTCTGCCTCGAGCTCCTGCTCGAGCTCGCCGCGGCGGGCGAGGCCGCGGGCCCGCTGACCGACCTCGGCACCGGCTCCGGCGTCCTGGCGATCGCCGCCGCGAAGCTCGGCTGGGGACCGGTCTCCGCGTACGACCACGAGGCGCCGGCGCTGGAAGCGGCCGCTGCCAACGCCGAGGCCAACGGCGTCGAGCTGACGTTGGAGCGGATCAACCTCCGCGAACGCCTTCCCGATCTCGCTCCAACCGTCGTCGCCAACATGACCGCGCCCGATCCTGCTTGCCGTTGCCAAGCAGCTTTCGGAGCTCGACTGGGGTCCTCCCACGACCCCCACCACGCTCGTCTGCTCCGGTCTGCTGCCAACCGAGCTGGATGACGTCGCAGCGGCCTTCGCCACTCCGGCCTGACCGAGATCGAGCGGCGCCAGCGAGGGCGACTGGGCGGCGTTGTTGCTGCGTCGGGCCTGAGAGATAGGGTTTTCGGCGATGCCCTTCGCTTCGATAGTCGATCCCGGCTACAAGATCGCGCTGTTCCTGCACATCCTCGCGGTCGTGCTGGCATTCGGGCCGACCTTCGGCTACGCGTTCTTCTTCTCGGTCGCGCCCCAATACCCGCGGGCGACGCCGGCGATCCTGGCCGGCGTGCAGAAGGTCGACAAGTACCTGGTCACCCCGGGGATGATCGTGCTGCTCGTCGCCGGCATCTGGCTGCTCTCCGCCAGCGACAGCGTCTGGGACGTCAACGACGTCTTCGTCAGCGTCGGCTTCTTCGCGATCATCGCCCTCTTCGCCCTCCAGGGCGCCTTCTTCCAGCCGCAGACCCGCAAGGCGAAAGAGCTGGCCGAGCGCGATTTGAAGGCCGGCGACACGTTCGGGCCGGAGTTCGAAGCGGTCTCGCAGCGGCTCAGCAAAGTCGGTGGCCTGGCCGGGCTGCTCGTCGTCGTGACGATCTTCTTCATGACGTACAAACCGTTCCTGTAACGGCGCTGCCGCAAGTGGCCAAGCTCGACGCCTCGCTGCCGGTGGCGATGTTCGACTCCGGGGTCGGCGGCCTCACCGTGCTGCACGAGTGCCTGGTCTCGCTGCCCGAGGAGGACTTCGTCTACCTCGGCGACACGGCGATGTTCCCCTACGGGAGCCGCGACCCCGACCGCCTGCGCGAGCGGATCGCCCGTATCGCCGAGCTGCTGCTGGAGCGTGGCGCCAAGCTGCTGGTGATCGCCTGCAACACCGCCACCTCGATCGGCGAGGACGTGGCGCGGGAAGTCGGGGCCGAGAGCGGGGTGGAGGTCGTGCCGGTGGTCGAGCCCCAGGCCGAGATCGCCGCGGCGATCACCGACAGCGGCAAGGTCGGAGTGCTGGCGACGCCGAACACTGTCGAGAGCGGCGCCTACCGCCGCGCGCTCGAAGCCGAGGGGCGGCCGCTGGAGGTGACCGAAGTCGAGGCCCCCGAGCTGGCGCCGTTCATCCAGCAGGGCTCGCCGTTCGACGAGAGCACGATGGCCATGGCCCGCGCCTACTGCGCACCGCTGAAGCGGGCGGAAGTCGACACCCTGATCCTCGGCTGCACCCATTACCCTCTGGTGGCGCCGATGCTGCAGCGGATCCTCGGTCGCGACGTCCGCCTGGTCAGCGGCGGCCACGCGGTTGCTGCCGCCGTGCAGCGCACGCTGGAGCGCGGCGGGATCGCCCGCGCCCGCGCCCGCGACGGCGAGGGGGAGTACCGCTTCCTCTGCACCGGCGACACCGACTCCTTCCGCGACCTCGGCACCCGCTTCCTGCAGATGCCGCTCGGCGAGGTCGAGCGGGTGGAGATCGCCGCCAGCAGCGATTCCGTGTCCTAGTCGGCACACAGTTGAGACATCCTGCGGGCCACGTGTGCGTGGAAGTCGGAGAGCATGCCGCCATGCACACTCTCACCGCTGGCAATACCGTATATACTCACCCCGTGGCAAAGGTGATGATCTCAGTCCCCGATGACCTGCTCGAGCGACTCGACGCCCAAGCGCGCGCTAATCACGAGACCCGCAGCGGCCTCCTGCGGCGCCTGGTGGAGCGCGAGCTCTCCGTGGAGAATGCCCGCCGTCGCAAGGAGTTCGAAGAACTTTTAGGGCCGCCCGTGGATCTCGGGGGCAATGCCGCCCAGATGATTCGCGAAGACCGTGAATCGCACTAGCGTGCTCCTGCTCGACGCCAGTGTCTGGATCGCGGCGAAGGATCGGAGCGATCGTTTTTTTGACCCCGCCCGCCTGCTCGCGGTCGATCCTGCTCGGCCTGTCGCTGCTCTCGACCTGACCCTCTATGAGGTGGCGAATGGACTGGGAGCGCGGCAGGGCCGCCACGAGGAAGCGATTGATCTCTGCCGTCTGGTCACAGGGCGTTGCGGCGATGATCTTCTGGCGATCGACACGAAGCTCGTCGAGTCCGCGCTCCAGCTCGCTTCCGAGCACGGCCTCACCGCCTATGACGCCGCCTACGTCGCGGCGGCGCGACGCCACGGCTGGACCCTGGTCAGCACCGACATCGCCGATCTCGTCTCCAAGGGCCTCGCGGTGACGCCGGACGCCGCCGACTACCCTTAGCGCCATGAGTGTCTTGGAGCAGGTGCAGAGCGATGTGCGGACGGCGATGAAAGCCCGGGACCGCGAGCGGGCGGCAGCGCTGCGGATGGTCGTCGACGTGCTTCAGCAGGACGCCAAGCTGGGCAAGGGCGACGAGGTCGCGGTGCTGCAGCGGGAGCGCAAGAAGCGGGTCGAGGCGGCCGAGGCCTACGAGGACGCCGGCCGCGCCGAGCAGGCCGCCGCCGAGCGCTTCGAGGCGGAGCTGATCGAAGGCTACCTGCCGCAGCAGCTCTCCGACGAGGAGCTGGGCGAGCTGGTCGACGCGGCGGTGACCGAGACCGGGGCCAGCGAGCAGAAGCAGATGGGCGAAGTGATGTCGGCGCTGATGCCCAAGCTGGGCGGTCGCGCCGACGGCAAGCGGGTCAGCGCGGCGGTGCGCGCAAAGCTGGGTGCCTGAGCTTGGCGCGTAGGCAGCTGACTCTCGACAACAGCGTCGCCGCCGAGCTCTCCGGCTCGGAGGACACCGTGCTGCGAGAGCTGCGCGGGCGGCTCGACTGCGACCTGCACCTGCGCGGCAACGTGCTCACCCTCGACGGCGACTCGGCCGACGTCGAGCAGGGGGCGACGATCGTCGACGAGCTGGTCGAGCTGATCGAGCAGGGGCACGACGTCGCCCCGGGCACGATCGAGGCGGTCACCGGGGCCCTCGACGCCGACGAGAGCCCGGCCGAGATCCTCGACGACGTCGTCTGGCGCCACCGCAACACCAAGGTGGCGCCGAAGACGCTGAACCAGAAACGCTACGTCGACTCGATCCGCCGCCACACGATCACCTTCGGGATCGGCCCCGCCGGCACCGGCAAGACCTTCCTCGCGGTGGCGATGGCGGCGGCGGCGCTGACCGAACGCAAAGTGCAGCGGATCATCCTCACCCGGCCCGCGGTCGAGGCCGGTGAGCGGCTCGGATTCCTCCCCGGCGACATCCAGGCCAAGGTCGACCCCTACCTGCGACCGCTCTTCGACGCCCTCTACGACATGATCGACCCCGATCGCGTCAACGGCTACTTCGAGCGCGACGTGATCGAGGTGGCGCCGCTGGCATTCATGCGGGGCCGCACCCTCAACGACTCCTTCGTGATCCTCGACGAGGCGCAGAACACCAGCCCCGAGCAGATGAAGATGTTCCTCACCCGGCTCGGCTTCAACTCGCGCATGGTCGTCACCGGCGACATCACCCAGATCGACCTGCCGACCGACCAGCGCTCGGGGCTGATCGCCGTGCGCGACATCCTCGACGCAGTCCAGGACATCTCCTTCGTCCACTTCGGCGGCGAGGACGTGGTCCGCCACAAGCTGGTCCAGCGCATCGTCGCCGCCTACGACGAGCACTCGGTGCAAGAGCGCAGTTGACCGCCGACCTCTCCGACGTCCCGGCGGAGCTGCGCGAGGCGGTTGCGGCGACGCTCGAGGCCGCCGGGGTCGCCGACGGCCACCTCGCGGTCGAGCTGGTCGACCCCGCTCGCATCCAGGAGCTCAATCGTGAGCACCGCGGCAAGGACGCGCCCACGGATGTCCTCGCCTTCCCGGTCGACGGCACCGGCCCGGTCGCCGGGCCGCGCGAGCTGGGCGACGTCGCGATCTGCCCCGAGCACTGCTCCGACCTGACCGAGGCCGCCGTCCACGGCGTCCTCCACCTCTGTGGCCACGACCATGAGGTCGACGGTGGCGAGATGCTCGCCACGCAGGCACGGATCCTGGCGGCGCTGCGATGACCAGCTCCGGCTTCATCGGGCTGGCGGGCCGTCCCAACGCCGGCAAGTCGACCCTGGTCAACGCGATCGTCGGCTCCCACGTCGCGATCGCCTCGGTGCGCCCGCAGACGACCCGCCGGGCGATCCGCGGCGTCGCCACCGACCTCGAGGCCGAACGGCAGCTGATCCTGGTCGACCTGCCCGGCGTGCAGCGCCCGCGCGACGTCCTCACCGAGCGCATGCAGGAGCGTGTCAAGCGCGAGCTGGCCGATTCCGACGTGGCCCTGGTCGTCGTCAACGGCGAGGAGGGGGTCGGTCCCGGCGACCGCTTCATCGTCCGCTCGCTGCTCGGCGCCGGGGCGGCGCTGCCGGTGATCTGCGCCGTCAACAAGGCCGACCGGCTCGGCCCGAACGAGATCGTGCCGGTCCTCGCCGCCGCTGCGGAGCTGCCCGGGGTCGACGAGGTCTTCCCGATCAGCGCCCGCACCGGGGAGGGGCTGGAGGCGCTGGTCGACCGGCTCGGCGAGCTGATGCCGGAGGGCCCCTACATGTACCCGCCGGAGGATCGCAGCGACCAGTCGAGCGAGCTGCTGCTGGCCGAGCTGATCCGCGAGCAGGTGCTGAACCGGACCCGGCAGGAGATCCCGCACTCGGTCGAGGTCGCGGTCAAGGAGGTCGAGCCGCGCGAGGACGGCCTGACCACGGTGCGAGCCGAGATCTGGGCCGAGACCGAGTCCCAGAAGGGGATCCTGATCGGCAAGGGCGGGGCCAAGATCGGCGAGATCGGCACCGCCGCGAGGCGCTCGCTGGAACATGAGCTGGGAGGGAAGGTCCACCTCGATCTCAGCGTCCGCGTGCGCCGCCACTGGCGCCGTGACGAGGATCTGCTGGACCGGCTCGGGATCGAGTAGCGGCGCCTGCCCTACGATTGGGCCGATGTTCGGGGAAATCGAATTCGATCAGCGGGGGCTTGCGCCTTGCGTGGTCCAGGACTGGACCAGCGGCGAGGTGCTGATGCTTGCCTACGTCAGCGCGGAATCGCTGGAAATGACGCTGGAGACCGGCGACCTTCACTTCCACAGCCGCTCACGCGACGAACTCTGGAAAAAAGGCGAAAGCTCGGGCAGCTTCATGCACCTGCGCCAGCTTCGCTACGACTGCGACGGCGATGCCCTGGTGGCGATGGTCGATCCCGCCGGGCCCGCCTGCCACACCGGCCAGCGCAGCTGCTTCTACCGCGAGGTGCTGGGCTCGGCCTCGAGCCGCAAGGACGCGCCGCCCGCCCCCGGCGAGCCCTTCCCGGTCACCTACGAAGCGCTGCCGGCGCTGGAGCGGACGCTGCGCAGCCGCGCGGTCGAGCGGCCCGACGGCAGCTACACGGTGAAGCTGCTGGACGACCGCACCCTGATCGGGGAGAAGGTCGAGGAGGAGGCGGAGGAGGTCATCCGCGCCGCCCGCGAGGAGTCCGACGAGCGCGTCGCCGAAGAGGCGGCCGACCTGCTCTACCACCTCAGCGTGCTGCTGGTTTCCCGTGGTGTCTCCCAATCCGCGGTGATGGAAGTGCTGAATGCCCGTAGCGGCTGATTCGGAGCTGAGGCTCGAGCCCGGCCTCGAGCAGGCGCGGGAGCTGGCCCGCGAAGGCAACGTGGTGCCGGTGCGCGCCCGTTTCGTCGACGATTGCGAGACGCCGGTCTCGGCCTTCCTCAAGCTGCGCGCGGGCGAGCCCGACGGGGCGCCCAGCTTCCTGCTCGAGTCCGCCGAGCAGGGCCAGGTCGGCCGCTACTCCTTCGTCGGCCTCCGCCCGCGGGCGGTCCTGCGCTGGAGCGACGGCACGCTCTCGGAGTGGAGCGGCGAGGAGGCCGCCACCGGTGCCGGCCCGAGTCGCAGCGAGCCGGCGCCCGACCCCTACGCCGCGGTCGCCGCCCGCCTCGCCGACTTCCGCCCAGCCCCGGTCGAGGGCCTGCCGCCCTTCGCCGGCGGCGCGGTCGGCTTCTTCGGCTACGACCTGGTGCGCACGGTGGAGCCGCTCGGCGAGCCCAACCCGGACCCGCTCGGCCTCCCCGACATGGCACTGATGATCACCGACGCGATGGTCGTCTTCGACCACCTGCGGCACGAGCTGACGATCCTCGCCTGCGCCTTTGCCGACGCCGACGGTGGCATCGACGCCGCCTACGAGCGCGCCGCCACGACAATCGGCGAGATGCGCGAGCGCCTGCGCGGCGCCGTGCCGGCGCCGGCGAGCCCGTCCGTCAGCGAGCCGCCCGAGTTCGTCTCCAACATGGAGCGAGGGGAGTTCGAAGCCGCGGTCGAGCGGATCGTCGAGTACGTGCACGCCGGCGACGCCTTCCAGGTCGTCCCCTCCCAGCGCTTCTCGGCGCCGGCGCCGGTCGAGGCCTTCTCGGTCTACCGCGGCCTGCGCGCGGTCAACCCGTCCCCCTACATGTACTTCCTCGAGTTCGGCGACTTCCAGATCGCCGGAGCCTCGCCCGAGCCGCTGGTCAAGGTCAGCGGCGACCGGGTGGAGACGCGGCCGATCGCCGGCACCTCGCCGCGCGGTCGCAGCGAGGACGAGGATCGCCGCTTCGCCGAGCGGCTGATCAACGACCCCAAGGAGCGGGCCGAGCACGTGATGCTGGTCGACCTCGGCCGCAACGACCTCGGCCGCGTCTGCGAGTACGGCTCGATCTCGGTCGACGAGCTGATGGTGGTCGAGACCTACTCCCACGTCCTCCACATCGTCAGCCAGGTCTCGGGGGCGCTGCGCGAGGGGGTCAGCGCGATGGACGTGCTGCGCTCGGCGCTGCCGGCGGGGACGCTCTCCGGGGCTCCCAAGGTGCGGGCGATGCAGATCATCGACGAGCTCGAGCAGGTCAAGCGCTGCTCCTACGGCGGTGCGATCGGCTACCTCTCCTGGGAGGGCGACCTCGACACCGCGATCCACATCCGCACCGTCGTCGTAAAGGACGGGCAGCTGCACGTGCAGGCCGGCGGTGGCACCGTCGCCGACGCCAAGCCGTCCTATGAGTACACCGAGTCGGTGAACAAGGCGAAGGCGGTCTTCCGCGCCGTCGAGGTCGCCTGCGAACAGCCGGACTGGGCCTGAGATGCGGGTGCTCGTGATCGACAACTACGACTCCTTCACCTACAACCTTGTCCAGTACCTGGGCGAGCTGGGGGCGGAGATGGAGGTCGTCCGCAACGACCGCGCCGAGGTCGACGAGCTGCTCGAGCGCGGCGCCGACCGCCTCGTCGTCTCGCCCGGCCCCTGCACCCCAGCCGAGGCGGGGATCTCCGGCGCCGCGATCCGCGCCTTCGCCGAGGCGGGCACGCCGGTGCTCGGCGTCTGCCTCGGCCACCAGGCGATGGTCGAGGAGTTCGGCGGCAGGGTCGTCCAGGGGGAGCCGGTCCACGGCAAGGACGCCGAGGTCGAGCACGACGGCAGGACGATCTTCGCCGGCCTGCCGACGCCGCTGGTCGCCGGCCGCTATCACTCGCTCGTCGCCGACCCCGACCTGCCCGACGAGCTGGAGCTGAGCGCCTCGCTCGGCGACGTGGTGATGGCCGCCCGCCATCGTCAGCTGCCGGCCGAGGGCGTCCAGTTCCACCCGGAGTCGGTGCTGACCCCCCAGGGCAAGCATCTGCTGGCGAACTTCCTCGGGGGTGGTCGAGGTTTGTCGGCTATAGCGCGACAAACCTCGACCACCGAAGGGGAGGGCGGCGTCGATGCCCAACGACGTCGTCAGCCGGGCGATCGACGCGGTCTGTGCCGGCGACCATCTCACCGCCGATCACGCCTCCGCGGTCCTGGCGGAGATCATGGAGGGGCGCGCCGACCCGGTCCAGACGGGGGCCTTCCTGATCGCCCTGCGGGCCAAGGGGGAGACGGTCCCCGAGCTGGTCGGCCTGGCGCGGACGATGCGGGCTATGGCGGCGCCCGTCTCCAGCAGCCGCGCCGACCTCGTCGACACCGCCGGCACCGGCGGCGGTCCCTCCACCTTCAACGTCTCCACCACCGCGGCCCTGGTCGCCGCCGGGGCCGGCTGTGCGGTTGCCAAGCACGGCAACCGCTCCAACACCAGCAAGTGCGGTTCCGCCGACCTGCTGGAGGCGCTCGGCGTCGACATCGAGCTCGAGCCCGAGCAGGTCGGGCGCTGCATCGACGAGATCGGCTTCGGCTTCATGTTCGCCCCCCGCCACCACGCGGCGATGGCGCACGTGATCCCGGCCCGCAAGGCGCTGGGGGTGCGGACGATCTTCAACTTCCTCGGCCCGCTGACCAACCCCGCCGCCGCCAACCGGCAGCTGCTCGGCGTCGCCGACCGCCATTTTCAAGAGACGATCGCCGAGGCCCTGGTCGGGCTCGGCAGCGTGCGGGCGCTGGTCGTCTCCGCCGAGGACGGGCTCGACGAGATCTCGATCTCCGCCCGGACCCGGGTGATCGAGGTCGCCGACGGCGGCACCGCGGAGTGGTTCGTCGAACCGGGCCAGTTTGGGCTGGCGCCGGCCGGGCTGGAGACGGTGGCGGGGGGGCGCCGGCGGAGAACGCCGCCGCGGTGCGGGCGGTGCTGGCCGGCGAGCCGGGCCCGGGCCGCGATCTGACTCTGCTCAACGCCGCCGCCGCGATCTACGTGGGCGGCCTGGCCGCCGACCTCGGCGAGGGGGTCGCCAAGGCCGAGGAGGCGATCGATTCCGGCGCGGCAGGAAACGTGCTGGAGCGGCTGATCGCAGCGACGGCCAGCAGCGGCGACTAGGCTTCAGCAGTCAAGTGGGAATGATCGAGCAGCTCATCGCCGGAGCCAGAGAGGGAGTCGACGCGCGTCGCCGCGAGCTCCCGCAGGCCGACCTCGAGTCGCGGCTTTCGAGCCGGGGCGAGGATCGCCCCTTCAACGAGGCGCTGGTGCGTCCCGGCCTCTCCCTGATCGCCGAGTTCAAGCGGCGCTCGCCGAGCGCCGGCGAGATCTCCGCCACGGCCATGGTCGCCGAGCAGGTGAGCGCCTATGAGCGCGGCGGCGCGGCGGCGCTCTCGGTGCTGACCGACGAGCGGCATTTCGGCGGCTCGCTGGAGGATCTGCGCGCCGCGCGGGCGGCCTGCGGCCTGCCGATCATCCGCAAGGACTTCATCGTCGACCCCTACCAGCTCTACGAGGCCGCGGTCAACGGCGCCGACGCGGTGCTGCTGATCGTCCGTGCCCTCGACCCCGAGCAGCTGCGCTCGCTCTACGAGGAGGCACGCGGCCTCGATCTCGATTGCCTGGTCGAGGTCCACGATGCCGGCGAGCTGGAGCGGGCGCTGGAGGCCGACGCCGAGGTGATCGGCATCAACAACCGCAATCTCGACCAGGGCACGGTCGACCTGGCGACGACCTTCGAGCTGATGCCGGACGTCCCGGCCGGGAAGACCGTGGTCGCCGAGAGCGGGATCTCCGGTCGCGCCGAGCTGGAGGAGCTGGAGCGGGTCGGCGTCGACGCGGTCCTGATCGGCGGCGCCCTGATGGCGGCGGCGGACCCGGAGGCGAAGACGCGCGAGCTGACCGGGGCCGACGAAGGCACCCGCGAGCACCTTTTTTAGAAAACTTTTTGGCGAGCATTTAGGGGCACTTCAGCTCCCGGCGCCATGATTGCTCCATGACCAAGCCTCGGCGATTCCTCCGCACCCCGTTCTTCTCGGCGCTGCTCGGCGGCGCCGTCGTCGCCGCCTTCGGCTGGATCGCCATCGGGGCCGGCTGGATCCAGGCCGAGAGCGGCTCGACGACCACCGTCGCCGCGCCGATGGCGGCGCCGGTTGCCGACCGGTCGAACGGCGACGGCAACATCGTCAACCAGATCTACCGCGAAGACGGCGAAGGCGTCGGCTTCATCGAAGCGGATATCGCGGCTCGGGAAGCGCCCCAGTCCTTCTCGCCTTTCGGCGAACCCGAACAGGAAGGCGGCACCGCCACCGGCTCCGGTTTCGTGATCGACACCGAGGGCCACATGCTGACCAACAACCACGTGGTCGAAGGCGCGGACCGGATCCAGGTCAAGCTCGGCGACTCCGAGACGAGCTACGAGGCCAAGGTGGTCGGGGCCGATCCGGCGATGGACCTGGCGCTGCTCGACGTCGAAGCGCCGGAGGACGCGCTGCACCCGCTCGCCCTCGGCCGCTCCGCGGAGATGGAAGTCGGCGACCCCGTGGTCGCGATCGGCAATCCGTTCGGACTCGACCGCACCGTCACCAGCGGCATCGTCTCGGCGCTCCAGCGCCAGATCTCGGCCCCCGACGGATTCTCGATCTCGGACGTGATCCAGACCGACGCCGCGATCAACCCCGGCAACTCCGGCGGGCCGCTGATCAACGCCGACGGCGAGGTGATCGGCATCAACTCCCAGATCGCGACCGGCGGTGGGGGCGGCGGCAACGTCGGCATCGGCTTCGCGATCCCGATCGACACGGTCAAGGCCGAGATCGAGGAGCTCAAGGCCACGGGCGAAGTGGACCATGCCTTCCTCGGCATCAGCGGCGGCACCATCACGCCCGATCTCGCCAAGGCGGTCAACCTTCCGGTCGACGAAGGCGTGATCGTCCAGACCGTCGTCAAGGGCGGGCCGGCGGACGAGGCCGGGATCGAGGGCGGCAACACCTCGGCGACCGTCGACGGCGCCAAAGTCAGCCTCGGCGGCGACGTGATCACAGAGGTGGACGGCAAGAAGGTCAGCTCGATGGACGAAATCATCGAAATCATCAACGAGGCCGAGCCGGGGGACGAACTCGAGCTGACGATCCTGCGGGGTGAGTCGACCAAGAAGGCGACGGTCACGCTCGGCAAGCGTCCCGACTCGGTCGAAGGGGATTCGCAGGGCTCCGAATAGCGGTACGGCTCGCGTAGTCTGGGGGGATGCGAGTCAAGTTCTGCGGGATCACCAATCTGGACGACGCGGCCGAGGCCGTGCGGCTCGGGGCGTGGGCGATTGGCCTGATCCATTTCGACAAGAGCCCGCGGTGCGTGGAGGCGGCGGTCGCGGCTGAAATCGGCGCCGCCTTCAAGCGCAAGTGCGAGGTCGTCGGGGTCTTCGTCAACCCGACCCTGGAGGAGGTCGACAGGGCGGTCGAGGACGCGGCGCTGACGATGGTGCAGCTGAACGGGGCGGAGGGGGTCCAGTTCTGTGGCGAGGTTGCGCGGCGGACCGGGGTCAAGGTGATCAAGGCGATCCATGTTGCCAGCGCCGCCGACATCCACGCGGCCGAGGCCTACCGCACCGACTTCCACCTCTTCGATCGCCGCGGCAAGGGCCTCTGGGGCGGGACCGGCGAGAGCTTCGACTGGGAGCTCCTGCGCGGGCATCGCTCTGACGTTCCGGACATCCTCGCCGGCGGCCTGCGCCCGGACAACGTCGCCCGCGCGGTGGCGGTCACGCAGCCCTACGCCATCGACGTCGCCAGCGGGGTTGAGGCGGAGCCGGGCCGCAAGGACCACGCGGCGATGGCGGCCTTCTTCGAGGCGGCGCAACCGAGCGGCGTCACGGCGTCGTGAGCACGGTCGAGCAGCGGTTCGGCCCCTACGGGGGGCGCTACGTGCCGGAGACGTTGATCGCCGCGCTCGACGAGCTCACCGCCGCCTGGGGCGAGGCCCGCGAGGACGCCGGGTTCATGGCCCGGCTGGACCTGCTGCGGCGCGACTTCATCGGCCGCCCGACGCCGCTGTACCTGGCCGAGCGGCTCTCCGAGCGGGTCGGGTCCAAGGTCTACCTCAAGCGCGAGGACCTGGCCCACACCGGCGCCCACAAGATCAACAACGCGGTCGGCCAGACGCTGCTGGCGCAGCGGATGGGCAAGCCGCGGGTGATCGCCGAGACCGGTGCCGGCCAGCACGGTGTCGCCACCGCCACCGCCTGTGCCCTGCTCGGCCTCGAGTGCGTTGTCTACATGGGCAGCGAGGACATCCGCCGCCAGGCCCCCAACGTCGAGCGGATGAAGCTGCTGGGGGCCGAGGTGGCCCCGGTCGAGGCCGGCGCCCGCACCCTCAAGGAGGCGGTCAGCGCCGCGATCCGCGACTGGGTCGCCAACGTCGAGACGACCCACTACGTGATCGGCTCCGCGGTCGGGCCGGCGCCCTACCCGGCGCTGGTCCGCGACCTGCAGCGGGTGATCGGCGAAGAGTCGCGCGAGCAGGCGCTGGCCGCCGAGGGCGCCCTGCCAGCACGGGTGATCGCCTGCGTCGGCGGCGGCTCCAACGCGATCGGCATCTTCACCCCCTTCGTCGCCGACGCCGAGGTGGCGCTGATCGGCGTCGAGGCCGCCGGCGAGGGGCTGGACACGCCCCGCCACGGCGCCTCGCTGGGAGCCGGCAGCACCGGCGTCCTGCACGGCTCGCTCTCGGCGGTCATCGCCGACGAGGAGGGCCAGATCCTCGAGGCCCACTCGGTCTCGGCCGGCCTCGACTACCCCGGCGTCGGCCCCGAGCACGCCTACCTGCGCGACAGCGGCCGCGCCAGCTACGTGGCGATCACCGACCGCCAGGCGCTGGCCGCCTTCGGCGAGCTCTCGCGACTGGAGGGGATCATCCCGGCCCTGGAGTCCTCCCACGCGATCGCCTGGCTCATGGAGAACCCAGGGGAGAGTGGCTTCGACGTCCTCTGCCTCTCTGGCCGCGGTGACAAGGATCTGGCCGAGGTCGTGGAGCAGACCGGCTGATGGGAGAGGCGCGGATCGCGGCCGCCTTCGCCGCCGCGAGGGACGAAGGGCGGGCGGCGTTGATGCCCTACATGATGGCCGGCTACCCCGACCGCGATTCCTCGCTGGCGGTTGCCGCCGCCTATGTCGATTCCGGCGCCGATCTGATCGAGCTCGGGGTGCCGTTCTCGGACCCGCTGGCCGACGGGCCGACGATCCACGCCGCCGCCACCACCGCGCTCGAGGCCGGCGCCACCTTCTCGACCGCGCTCGAGGTCTGCCGCTCGGTCTCCGACCGGGTGCCGGTGGTGCTGATGGCCTACGCGAACATGGTCCTGGCCCACGGTGGCGCCGCCGAGTTCGCCCGTCTCGCGATTGCCGCCGGGGCCGCCGGGGCGATCGTCCCCGACCTGCCGCTGGGCGAGGCCGAGGACGTGCGCGCGGAGTTCGCCGCCGCCGGCCTGGCCCTGGTGCCGCTGGTGGCGCCGACCACCTCGCCCGAGCGGCGGGCCCGGATCTGCGCCGTCGCCCGCGGCTTCGTCTACGTCGTCTCCACCGTCGGCACGACCGGGGAGCGAGCGGAGATTCCCGCCGCCCTGGCCGAGCTGGTGGCGGCGACCAAGGCCGACGCGCAGACCCCGGTCGCGGTCGGCTTCGGGATCGGCACCGCCGCCCAGGCGGCCGAGGTGGGGCGGATCGCCGACGGCGTCATCGTCGGCAGCCGCCTCGTCCGCGCTGCCGGCGAGGGCGGGTCGCCGCAGGGTGCCGCGGACGCGGTCGCCGGCTTCCTCAGCGAGGCGCGCGTCGCCCTCGGCGGGTAAGCTTCCGGCCGCAATGGGAATGGTCATAACGCTATTTCTGGCCCTCGCCGCGATGACGCTCTCCTACGCCTTCGGGCAGGGCGGCCCGGTCGCCGGCATGGTCTTCTTCACGGTGCTGATAATCGGCGCTGCCGTGCGGGTATTGCAGCCGCGCTAGGCGGCGCATCTCGGGGTCCTCGGTCGCTTGTGTGCGGAGCACACGGCGCTCCCTGCGTCCCCCGACCTGCTTGCCTAGCCCGACTGCACTATCCCGCCCGGGTGGCAATGACCTCTAAATACTCCGCCTCCAGCACCATTGCTCGCTCTCCAGCGGTGTTCGCCGCTTCGAGGAAGCTCCGCAGGTCGTCGGTCAGGGCCTGCTCGCCATCGGGGCCGACCCGTTCGTAGGCCATCTGGGTCGGGCCGAAGTAGGTGCGGAAGAACTCGATGTAGTGGTCGGCCGAGCGGAACGGCTGGCGCGAGATGCGGCGCTCGACCCGCAGGTCGGCGATCCCGTCGCCGAACAGCTCGCGAACGCGCTCCTCGGTGCCCCACAGCAGGGGCGAGTCGAGCCCGGCCGGCGGCGGTGCATGCTTGGAGATCGTCTTGAACATCGTGCCGACGGCACCGCCGGGGGTCCAGTTGCCCATGCCGATGCGCCCGCCCGGCTTGACCACGCGCAGCAGCTCGCTCGCGGCTTTCTCCTGGTCGGGGGCGAACATGGCGCCGAAGATCGACATCGCGACGTCGAAGCCGGCGTCCTCGAAGGGCAGATCCTGCGCGTCGGCCTCGACGAACTCGATCTCCAGGCGCTCGGCGGCGGCGCGCTCGCGGCCGCGCTCGAGCAGGGAGGGAACGTAGTCCGCACCGACGGTGCCGCCCCAGCTTCGCCGTGCCGCGGAGATCGCGCCGTTGCCGCTGCCGCAGGCGACGTCCAGCACCCGCTCGTCGGGGACGATGTCCAGCGCCTCGGCGAGGTTCTCGCTGGCGTTGTAGACGATGTTGGCGACCATCGCGAAGTCGCCTTTCGACCAGGTCTGCTGCTGCACCTGGGTGACTGCCTCGAAATCGGGTGACTCGGTCATCTCTCCTCCTCGTTGACTCCGTCGAAGGTACCTCTTAACGCCGCGCCCGAACAGCTTCTAAGCTGAGCCGATGCGGATCGGAGTGCTTACCGGTGGGGGCGACTGCCCCGGCCTCAACGCGGTCATCAGGGCGATCGTCCGCAAGGGCACCGGCAGCTACGGCCACGAGTTCGTCGGCTATCGCGACGGCTGGCACGGGCCGCTGGAGGCCGACAGCCGCCCGCTCGGCGTGCCCGAGGTGCGGGGGATCCTGCCGCGGGGCGGCACCATCCTCGGCTCCTCGCGGACCAATCCCTTCGCCGAGGAGGGTGGGCCGGCGCGGATCGCCGAGAACCTGGCCGCGGCCGGGGTCGACGGCCTGATCGCGATCGGCGGCGAGGACACCCTCGGCGCCGCCTCGCGACTTCACGCCGAGGCGGGCATCGCGGTGATCGGGGTGCCGAAGACGATCGACAACGATCTCGGCGCCACCGACTACACCTTCGGCTTCGACACCGCGATCAACATCGCGATGGAGGCGATCGACCGGCTGCACACGACGGCCGACAGTCACCACCGGGTCCTGATCGTCGAGGTTATGGGCCGCCACGCCGGCTGGATCGCCTTCCACGCCGGCCTCGCCGGCGGCGCCAACGCGATCCTCATCCCCGAGCATCAGTTCGACGTCGAGCAGGTCTGCGACCTGGTCGGCCGCCGCTTCGCCAGCCGCTTCGCCCCGATCATCGTCGTCGCCGAGGGAGCCGAGCCGAAGGGCGGCGTGCCGAGCGCGGAAGAGGACAAGCTCGACGCCTTCGGCCACGTCCGTCTCGGTGGCATCGGGCACTGGCTGGAGGGTGAGATCGAGCGCCGCACCGGCAAAGAGACGCGGGCCACCGTGCTCGGCCACGTCCAGCGCGGCGGCACGCCGACCGCCTTCGACCGCGTCCTCGCGACCCGCTTCGGCCTGCACGCGATCGACGCCGCCGAGGCCGGTCGCTGGGGGACGATGACGGCGCTGCGCGGCACCGAGATCAAGCTCGTGGAGCTGGCGGAGGCGACTGCCGAGCTGAAGACGGTGCCGGAGTCGCTTTATGCGGAGGCCGAGGTTTTCTTTGGCTAGGCGGGGTGGGGGAGGGACGGGGTGCCCCTCCCGAGGCGCGCGTACGACGATGTTGGCTGCTGTGGTTTGCGTCCTGTCGATAGCTGCAGTGGGCTGCGGCGAAGAGCGGGGGGTTGCGGAGGGGGCGACGGTGGCTGTCTACGTCGACGCGCAGCTGTGTGCGGGAGCGCAGCAGGAGTTGGCGCGCGCGGACGGGAGGGCGGGGTCGGTCCGCGTCCGCGTCGCCTGTCTGGCGATCGCTGAGGAGGGCGGTCGCCTGGACCTGGCGACGGTCGGGGCAAACGCCCGTCGCGCCGCCGAGGATTCGACCACCGTCGCCTACCTCGAAGCCCCCGACCCGACCGCGAGCCGCTTCTCCCGCCCGATCGTCGACTCCGCCAACATCGCCCGACTCACCTCGAGCTCTGGAGAAGCCGCGATGGCGGAGCTCCTGAAAGTGATTGAAGACGCCGACTCTTCCTCGTTGCGAGACTCGGTCCGAGAAGCCCTGGACGAACCATAGGAGGGAGAGGCAATCCCCTCAGCCGACGGATACTCAAAGCAGCCCGCAGGGCTGCTTGTCGGAGGAGGGGATTGCCTCTCCCTCCCCCGCTAGAGCAAATCTTCGAGCGCCTCGTCGAGCCGCGGGTGCTTGAACTCGTATCCCAGCCCCAGCGCCCGCTGCGGCACGACTCTCTGTCCCCCTCGCAGCACCTTGCCGAACTCGCTGCCGAATTTGAGGTCGAGGACGAAGCCGGGAACCGGGACCACCGCCGGCCGGTTGAGCGCGCGCCCCAGCGCCTTGGAGAAGTCGCGGTTCGTCGCCGGCTGCGGAGCGGTCGCGTTGAAGACGCCGGCGACCTTGTCGTCGTCCAGCGCCCAGAGGATCAGCCCGACCTCGTCCTCGGCGTGGATCCAGGAGATGTACTGGGCACCGCCGGCGAGCGGGCCACCGACGCCGAGCTTGAACGGCGGCAGCAGCTCGGCCAGCATGCCGCCGCTGGGGTCGAGGATCTGGCCGCTGCGGAGGATCGCCAGCCGCACGCCTGTGGCCTCGATCTCGTGGGCCGCCTTCTCCCACTCCTGCACGACCTCGGAGTCGAAGCTCTTGCCGGGGCCGACCGTCTCGACGCAGACCGCGTCGCCGCGGTCGCCGTAGTAGCCGACCGCCGACTGGTTGACCAGGACCGGGGGCTTGCGCTCGAGGCCGGCGATCGTCCCGACGAGGTTGTGGGTGCCGGCGCGGCGGGTCTCCATGATCTTCTTCTTCGCCTCGTCGGTCCAGCGCTGGGCGATCTTCTCGCCGACCAGGTTGACCACCCCGTCGACGCCCTCGAAGGCCTCGGCGGGCGGGCGTTCCAGAGTCGGCTCCCAGGCATGCCAGGAGATTCCCGGGCTCGAGAGACGGGCCTTGGCCGGGTCGCGGCTGAGGCCAACCACCTCGTCGCCTCGGGCTAGCAGCGAGTCACACAGCGCCGAGCCGATCAGGCCGCTGGCTCCGGTGACGAGCACCTTCATGGCGCTGGGGCCGGGCCTCTCACCGATCGTCCTCCACGGTGGCGAAGGTGCCGGTCTCCTCGTTGAGGCGGGCGATGCCGTCGCGCTTGGCCTCCTCGACCACCGCCGCGGCGACCTTGGGCGCCACGTCGCGGTTGAAGACGCTGGGGATGATGTAGTCCTCGGCGAGGTCGTCGTCAGAGACCGTTTCGGCAATCCCCTTGGCCGCGGCGAGCTTCATCTCCTCGGTGATGCTGGGGGCGCCGGCGTCGAGAGCGCCGCGGAAGATGCCGGGGAAGGCGAGAACGTTGTTGATCTGGTTCGGGTAGTCGGAGCGTCCGGTGGCCATGATCCGCACGTAGGGGGCGGCATCCTCGGGCATCACCTCGGGGGTCGGGTTGGCCATCGCGAAGACGATCGCGTCGTCGTTCATCCTGCCCAGTGACTCGGCCTCGATGATCCCCGGCCCGGAGAGGCCGACGAAGATGTCCATTCCCTCGATCGCCTCGTCCGGCGAGCCGCTCACCTTCTCCGGGTTCGTGTGCTCCGCGTACCAGCGCTTGGCCTCGTTCATCTCGCCTGAGCGGTAGTCCTCGCGCTCGGTCGAAAGCGCGCCCTGGCGGTCGCAGCCGACGATCTGGGTGATTCCGGAGGCGAGCATCATCTTCGTCACCGCTACCCCGGCGGCGCCGAGGCCAACCACGAGCACCCGCAGCTCCTCGATCGGCTTGCCGGTGATCTTGAGGGCGTTGAACAGCGCCGCCATCGTCACCACCGCGGTGCCGTGCTGGTCGTCGTGGAAGACGGGGATATCCAATGACTCCTTGAGCCGGTCCTCGATTTCGAAGCAGCGCGGGGCGGAGATGTCCTCGAGGTTGATGCCGCCAAAGGTGGGGGCCATCAGTTCGACCGCCTTGACGATCTCGTCGGCGTCCTGGGTGTCGAGGCAGATCGGGAAGGCATCGACGCCGGCGAACTCTTTGAACAGCATGCACTTGCCCTCCATCACCGGCATCGCCGCCTCGGGGCCGATGTTGCCGAGCCCGAGCACGGCGCTGCCGTCGGAGACCACCGCCACCGTGTTTTTCTTGATCGTGTACTCGAAGGCCTTGGCGCGGTCATGGTGGATGTCCATGCAGACCCGGGCGACGCCGGGGGTGTAGGCCATCGAGAGGTCGTCGCGGGTTTTCACCGGGTACTTGTTGTGCATGTCGATCTTGCCGCCGCGGTGCATCTGCATCGTGCGGTCGACGTAGTCGAGCACGCGGGCGCCGCGAGTCGATCCGATCGCCCGCAGGATCTTCTCCCAGTGCTCGCGGTCGGAGGCGTCGATCGTGAACTCGCGCACCCGTTTGCCCTCGGGGCCGGCGCCGGGAACCAGGTCGACGCCCTGCAGCTGCCCCCCCGCCTCGGCGATCGCCGCCGTCAGCTTGCCCAGTGGCTCCTGCCGCGCATCGAGCTCGACGCGGATCGTGACGCTGTATTGAGCGCTGACGGCCATGGGCGGCTATCGAATCAGATTCGTGGTGCCGACCACCTGGAGTGCGGTCGCGAGCAGGCAACCCTCTAGGCTTCCCTCCCCTCGATGCGCCGTCGATCGGTCACTCAGCGCCGCCTGCGGAGCCTGTCCGGTGCCGTGGCGACGGGCATCGCATTGATGGCTTTCGGCCAGTCGGTGGCGAGCGCCGCCGGAGATGAAGCGGCGTGGCTGTTCGACCCCGGTGCGGTCGTCGAGATCGACCTGCAGCTGCCGCAAGCGTCAATCGATGCGCTGGCATTGGAACCCGACGAGTATCAGCCAGCGACCTTCACGCTGAAGGCGGGCGCCGCGACCTATGGCCCGTACAACGTCGGCGCCCGCCTCAAGGGGAGCGTCGGGTCGTTTCGCCCGCTCACCGGCAAGGCGGGCCTCAAAATCAAGTTCGACGAGTACGTCGACGAGCAGACCTTCTTCGGGCTGGAGAAGCTGACCCTCAACAACATGGTCCAGGACCCGTCGATGGTCCACGAGACCCTGACCTACGCGCTGTTCCGCGCGTTGGGGGTTCCGGCGCCCCGGACCGGCTACGCCTTCGTCCGCATCAACGGGGAGCCGTACGGCGTCTACCTCAACCTCGAGACCCTCGACGCGATCTCGCTGCCGCGCTGGTTCGCCTCGACCCGCCATCTCTACGAGGGTCAGGTCGGGATCGACGTCTCACCGGGCAAAGAGCTCGATTTCGAGGTGGACGAGGGTAAAAGCAAAAACAGGGAAGACCTTCAGGCCCTGATCCTCGCCACCAACGACAACGTCGGCGACTGGTCCGACGGGATGGCCCCGGTCGCCGACTTGACGGAGATGACCAGGATGTGGGCGGTGGAGCGCTACGTCGGCCACTGGGACGGCTACGCGGGCATGGACGCGGCAGCCTTCAGGCCCAACAACTACTACCTGCACAGCGAGGACACCGGCGCCGGCGCCGGGCGGTTCCAGATGCTGCCTTGGGGGACCGACCAGACCTGGGAGGCCCGCCTCGAATTCGACGAACCGGCCGGTGGCATCCTCTTCAATCGCTGCATGGCCGACGACGATTGCTCTGCCCTCTACGTGGATGCGCTGCGGCAGGTCAGGGCCTCGATCGCCGGATTGGGCCTCGAAGCGCAGGCAATCTGCACCGCCGAGCGGTTGCAGCCCTGGCAGGCGATGGAAGTCGAGGGGCGGCGCGAGTATGGCCCCGAGGAGATCAGGGCGGGGGTCGAAGGAACCGGGGCCTTCATCCGCGGGCGACCGGGGGAGCTGGCCGACTGGCTGGGGCTCGCGAGGGCCGCCGCCCCGGCGCCTCTGGCGCGCTGTTTCACCTCCGATCCTGCTCCAGCCGTCCCGATCGCTGGCGTGGTGATCCCTGTACCGAGGCTGCAGCTGAGCCGCGCAGCAGTCAAAAAAGGCGTTCTAGCCACTCGGCTCGAGGTCTCCGGGCCTGGTGAGCTCCGCCTGCGGGCAACGATCAGGACGCGGAAAGGAACGGCGACTGCTTGCGCTGGCACGGCAACCGCCGTCGCGGCGGGTTCGATCTCCCTGCGCTGCAAGCTCTCGGCTCCGGTCCACCGTCGTCTCCGCAAGCGCTGGCTGAAGTTCAACCTGGAAGCCGGCATGAAGCCGCCGGCCGGCCCCTCGACGATGGTCTACGACGTCGTCACCATTCCTCGCGTGGGCGCGGAGAGCGGCCGCCACCGGGCGGCATAGAGTTGGGCGCGTGAGCGCCGATGCCCCCGAGCTCTTCCTGATCGACGGTAACTCGCTCGCCTACCGCGCCTTCTTCGCGCTGCCGGAGTCGATCGGGACCAGCGACGGGCGGCCGACCAATGCGATCTACGGGCTCGCCTCGATGCTGGTGAAAATCATCGACGAGCACCACCCGCAGGGGGTCGTCGTCGCCTGGGACGCGGGGATGTCCGGTCGCGAGGTCACCTACGACCTCTACAAGGCCCAGCGCAAACCGCGGCCCGACCTGCTGCGCGAGCAGTGGCCGCACCTGATGCCGCTGGTCGAGGCCTTCGGCTACACCAACGTCAGGGTCGAGGGCTACGAGGCCGACGACGTGATCGCCTCGCTGACCCGGCAGGCCCGCGAGCAGGGGCTGGAGGTGATGGTCGTCACCGGCGACCGCGACGCCTACCAGCTGGTCGCCGAGGGAGTGCGGGTGATGAGCACCTCGCGCGGCATCACCGAGACCAAGATCTACGACACCGAGGCGGTGCTCGAGCGCTACGGGGTCCCGCCGGCGCTGATCACCGATCTGATGGGTCTGCGCGGCGACACCTCCGACAACATCCCGGGCGTGCCGGGGATCGGCGAGAAGACCGCCACCCAGCTGCTGCAGGAGTTCGGCTCCATCGAGGACGTCCTCGCCAACGTCGACAAGGTCTCCGGGGCAAAACGCAAGCAGAACCTCGTCGACCACGCCGACGACGCCCGCATGTCGAAGCAGCTGGCGACCCTTCAGTACGAGATCGAGACCGGGGTCGACCTGGCGGCGGCGATGGCCTCCGAGCCCGACCGCGCCACCCTGCGGGACTTCATGCGCGAGTTCGAGCTGCGGGCGGTGCTGGAGCGGCTGGAAGAAGCGCTGCCGGAGGGCGAGGCGGTCCCTGGTCGCAGCGTCGAGCGGGAGCTGGAGGTCGAGGTGGAGGAGGGGACCGTGGCCGATCTCGGCGAGGGTCCCGCCGCGCTGGCGATCTCCGGCGAGCGCTGGGCCGCGGCCGAAGAGCGAGCGGATCCTCGCCGGCTCATCCAGCCAGGACGAGCTGGCGGCGGCCCTGGCCGGGCGCTCCTTCCTCGCCCACGACGCCAAGTCGCTCGGCGGCGGTCGCCACGGCCTGCTCGCCGCCGCCGCCCGCGAGGGCGCCGAGCTGACCCTCGACCACGACACGATGATCGCCGCCTACCTGCTGGAGCCCCAGCGCCGCACCTACGAGCTGACCGAGCTGGCGGCGGACGCCGGGATCGGCCTCGCCGAGGGGGTCGCCGCCAAGGCCGGCGACGACGATGGTCAGATGGCGCTCGGCGAGGAGGTCGAGGCCGGTCTCGACCCACCCGAGGAAGCCCGCCTGGTCGCCGCCCTGGCCGAGGTCCAGCGACCGCGGATAGAGGAGCTGGGGCTGGGGGCGCTGCTGAACGAGGTCGAGCTGCCGCTGGTCCACGTGCTGGCGGCGATGGAGCGCGAGGGCCTCAAGCTCGACGCCGAGCGCCTGGCCGAGGTCGGTGCCGGCTTCGGCGAGCGGATCGCGACCCTGGAGAAGGAGATCTTCGAGCTGGCGGAGGAGGAGTTCACGATCGGCTCCCCGCAGCAGGTCGGCCGCATCCTCTTCGAGAAGCTCGAGCTGTCCCGCAAGCGGCGCGGCAAAACCGGCTTCTCGACCGATGCCCGCGTCCTCGCCCAGATCCGCGACGAGCACCCGATCGTCGAGAAGATCGAGTCCTGGCGCGAGCTGACCAAGCTCAAGAACACCTACCTCGACTCGCTGCCCGACCTGATCGATCCGCAGACCGGCCGCGTCCACACCACCTTCAACCAGGCGGCGACGACCACCGGCCGTCTCTCCAGCACCGCCCGAACCTGCAGAACATCCCGATCCGGACCGAGATCGGCCGCCCCGTCCGCGCCTGCTTCGTCGCCGAGCAGGGCGCCCTGCTGCTCTCCGCCGACTACAGCCAGGTCGAGCTGCGGGTGCTCGCCCACGTCGCCGACGAGGACGGTGCTGAAAGACGTCTTCCACGCCGGCGAAGACGTCCATGCCGCGACCGCCGCCGAGGTCTTCGAGATCGGCCGCGACGAGGTCGACGTCGGCCAGCGCTCGAAGGCGAAGATGGTCAACTTCGGCATCGTCTACGGCCTCACCGGCTTCGGCCTCGCCGACCGGCTCAACATCCCCCGCAAAGAGGGCGAGGAATTCGTCGCCCGCTACCTGGAGCGCTTCCCCGCCGTGCGCGCCTTCCGCGAGGAGGTCGTCGAGCGGGCGCAGGAGGAGGGATACGTGACGACGCTGATGGGGCGCCGCCGCCAGATCCCCGAGCTGCGCTCGGGCAATCCCAACACCCGCCGCCTCGGCGAGCGGCTGGCCGTCAACACGGTGATCCAGGGCACCGCCGCCGACATCATCAAGGTGGCGATGGTGAGCTGCCGGCGGGCGCTGGCGGAGGCCGGCGGGCGCACCCGGCTGGTCCTCCAGATCCACGACGAGCTGCTCTTCGAGGGCCCGCCGGAGGAGATGGACGGCGCGACCGAGCTGGTGCGACGCGAGATGTGCGCCGCCTACCAGCTCGATCCGCCGCTCGAGGTCGACATCGGCGTCGGCCCCGACTGGCTCACCGCGAAGTAGTGGCGATGCAACCCGAGCCCAGCCCAAAGATCACGCGATACCGAGGCCAGATCGATGGATAGGGGCCTCGCGGTGATCCTCACCGCCGCGGCCGGAGGCCTGATCGCCCTGCAGGCGCCGATCAACGCCGGCCTCGGCAAGGCGACGGGCGGGCTGCCGGCGGCGCTGGTCTCCTTCGCCGTCGGCTCCGTCGCCCTCGCCGCGATCGTCGTCCTCAGCGGCAGGGCCGGTGGCCTCAGCTCGACCTTCGACGTCAGCTGGTACTACCTGCTCGGCGGCCTGCTGGGAGCCGTCTACGTCACCAACGCCCTGATCGCGGTCTCGGCGATCGGCGCCGGCGGGGTGGCGGCGGCAACCGTCACCGGCCAGCTGACCGCCTCGGTCGCGATCGACCGCCTAGGCCTGTTCGGCCTGGACGAGGTCGCGCTCAGCCCCGAGCGCCTGCTCGGGGTCGGCCTGCTCTTGGCCGGCACCTTCCTGATAGTCCGCTGAGTCGGCGAAGGCCGGCGGCGCGATCTCGCAGGTAGTGCCCGAACGACCAGTCGACGAACCGCCTCGAGCTCATCAGCCGGATCGCCGGACCGAGGATGCGCGGCGGGATCCTCGGGATCAGTCGCTGCACCCGCAGCATCCAGCGGAACTTCCACTCGTGCGAGTCGTTGAACTCGGCGTAGGCGGCGGCCGCCTGCTCGCGGCTCTGGCGGCCCTCGACGACGCCGCGCAGCTCGCGGCCGAGAGCGATCCCGAAGTAGAGCGCGGTCCTGATCCCCTCGGCGCTGAGCGGCAGGCAGTGCCCGGCGGAGTCGCCGGCGAAGAAGACGCCGCCCTCGGTCGCGCGCCGCAGCTTGTGCGGGATCCAGTTGCCCTGGTACTCGTTCGGCTCCTTGCCGAGGTCCTCGGTGAGCTGGACGGTGGTGTCCTTGACGTGGAACCGCGGGTCGAAGGAGCCGATCCCGATGCGCAGCTCGTCGCGGGCCGGGAACGACCAGCCGTAGCCGGCGGGGACGTAGCGGCGGTCGATCCAGATCTCGAGGTCCTCGGAGGCCCCCGCCGGGTGAACCTCGAGCCCGCGCGAGAGCGGCGCTTGCGGCGGCTGGTAGCCGTCGCCGCTGGCCAGCATCCGGCGCCAGCCGAGCGCGTCGACGACCAGCGGGGCGGAGATGACGCCGCGGTCGGTGTCGATCGCGATCTCCCCGTCGCCGTTGGCCGGCGCGGCGCGCCCGTTGACCTTGGCGGTCTCGAAGCGGGCGTCGCAGTCGCGCCAGAGCAGCTGGCAGAGCTCGCGGTAGTCGAAGGTGGAGAAGGTCCAGGGAAGCCGGTAGTGGCCGTCGCCGTGGGGGGTGTGCATGATCAGCGTGTCGAAGCGCTGGCGCTCGCAGTCCATCAGGCCCGAGGCGCGCCAGCCACTCGGTCGGGATCCCGCAGGCGGAGGTCTGTCGCTCGCCGATCTCGTAGCGGTCGACGATCATCACGTCGGCGCCGGAACCGCTGAGCTCGCGCGCGATCGCCAGCCCGGCGAAGCTCGCCCCACATATCAGGACGTCGTGGTTTCCGTCGAGGGGGGTGCGTTCGTCGCCGCGCTTGGTTGCTCGGACCGGCATCGCGGTCGATTCTGCCATTATTCGCCGCCGTGTCCGCGACCGACGTTCTGACCGCCCCTGCGCCCACCGCCACCCCCGTCGAGGGTTCCGGCGGCCTGCTGCTGCAGATCGACGGCAAGATCGTCCCCAACTACGCGGCGACGATGGTCTCCTTCGACGAGGGCGACGTCGTCAACGGCAAGGTCGTCCGCATCGACAAGGACGAGGTCCTGGTCGACATCGGCTACAAGGCCGAGGGAGTCATCCCCTCCAACGAGCTCTCGATCCGCAAGTCGGTCGATCCGGCCGAAGAGGTCGAGCTGGGCGAGGAGATCGACGCCCTGGTCCTCACCAAGGAGGACGCCGAGGGCCGCCTGATCCTCTCCAAGAAGCGCGCCCGCTTCGAGAAGGCCTGGCGCCGGATCGAGGTTGCCGCCGACTCCGGCGAACCGGTCGAAGGCAGCGTCATCGAGGTCGTCAAGGGCGGCCTCATCCTCGACCTCGGGGTGCGCGGCTTCCTGCCCGCCTCGCTGGTCGACATCCGCCGCGTCCACAACCTCGACGAGTTCATGGGCCAGACGCTCGAGTGCAAAGTCATCGAGCTCAACCGCAGCCGCAACAACGTCGTCCTCTCGCGCCGCGCCGTCCTCGAGGAGGAGCGCAAGGAGGTCCGCGAGCAGATTCTCGGCCGGCTCGAGCCCGCCCAGGTGGTCGAAGGCAAGATCTCCAACATCGTCGACTTCGGCGCTTTCGTCGACCTCGACGGGATCGACGGCCTGATCCACATCTCCGAGCTTTCCTGGAGCCACGTCAACCACCCCTCCGAAGTCGTCGCGATCGGCGACACGGTGCGGATCAAAGTGCTCGACATCGACCGCGACCGCCAGCGCATCTCCCTCGGTCTCAAGCAGACCCAGGAGGATCCGTGGCAGCGGGTCATCAGCACCCACCGCCCCGGCGACGTGCTCGAGGGAGCGGTGACCAAGGTCGTCGCCTTCGGCGCCTTCGTCGAAATCCTGCCTGGTGTCGAGGGCCTGGTCCACATCTCCGAGCTCGCCGACCACCACGTCGAGAATCCATCCGAAGTGGTCGAGCCGGGCACCAAGCTGAACGTCAAGATCCTCGAGATCGACGAAGAGCGGCGACGGCTCTCGCTCAGCATCAAGCGGGTCGAGGGCCAGAACATGCCGATGGGCGACTTGGGAGACCAGCTCGCCGCGGCTACCGGTGAGGGATCAGACGCGGCACCCACGGATGATGCGTCTGAGGCCGAGGGATCCAGCGAGCCGGTCTCCGAGGAGCCTGTTGCTGAGGAGCCCGAGGCAGAGGTTGCTGAGGAGCCGGAGGAGGCTGTCGAGGCAGATGCTTCCGAGGAGGCTCCTGCGGCTGAGGTTGAGGCTGCGGAGGACAACGGCTCCGAGGACGAGGACGGCGGGGAGGCTCAGGAGGGCGAAACCGCCGCCGACCGGCCCGATTCCCCCGACGACCTCGACGAGGCCGCGGGTGAGGCGCCCGAGCCTGAGGCACCAGCCGACTCTTAGACGGCGATGCCGCTGACGATCGGCCTCACCGGCGGCATCGCGGCCGGGAAGTCCGAGGCGCTGGCGGCTTTTTCACGCTTGGGAGCCTCGACGCTCTCCAGCGACGCGGTCGTCCACGAGCTGCTCGATTCCGAGCCGCTGCTGGGACGGCTGGTGGAGCGCTGGGGACCGGAGGTCGCCCCGGAGGGCAGGGTCGATCGCGACCGCATCGGCGAGGTCGTCTTCGCCGACCCCGATCAGCTGACCTGGCTCGAGCAGCAGATCCACCCGCTGGTCGGCGAGCGAATCGGCGCCTGGCTCAGTGGCCTTCCGGCCGAGACCGAGGTGGCCGTGATCGAGGTTCCGCTCCTGTTCGAGTCGGGGATGGAGAAAGCCTTCGACACCACGGTCGCCATCGTCACCGAGGACGAGCTGCGGCGCGAGCGCGCCGCGGCCCGTGGCCACGCCCTGGTCGACGAGCGCGAGGCGCGCCAGCTCGCCCAGCACGAAAAGGCCGCCCGGGCGGAGCACACGGTCGCCAACGACGGCTCGGTGGAGGACCTGGAGCGCTCGCTGTCCGCCCTGGTCGCGAGGCTGCGGCGATGAGGCGAAGGCGATGGCTGGCTCTGGGCGGCGCCGCGGCGGCGCTTGGCCTCCTCGTCGGGATGATCGTGGCAAGCGGTAAGTTCGACGAGGCGATCCAGGAGCTGACCCTGCCACTGCGCCACGAGGACATCATTCGCCAGCAGGCGGCCGAAAAGGAAGTCGATGCGGCGCTGATCGCTGCCGTCATCTACTCGGAGTCGAAGTTCAGCGACCAGACCTCCAGCGCCGGTGCCCGCGGCCTGATGCAGATCACGCCGGAAGCCGCGAACGAAATCGAGCGCCTCAGCGGTGGCACCTCGTTCAAGATCGACGATCTCTCCGACCCCGAAATCAACATTCGCTACGGCACCTTCTTCCTGCGCGAACTGCTCGACCGCTTCGGTGGTGACGAGGCCGCGGCGCTCGCCGCCTACAACGCCGGTCCCGCCAACGTCGAAGAGTGGGGTGGCAGCAGCCTCACCGTCGCCGGGATCCCCTTCCCGGAAACGCGCGCCTACGTCGAAGAGGTGCTCGACAAGCGCGAGTCCTACCGCGACAAGTACGCGCAGGAGCTGGGCTACCGGTGAGCGCCGAATCCCCGCGACCCCGCGTCGCCGCCCTGGCTCTCGCGGTTGGTCTCGTCCTCGCCGACTCCTCGATCGTGGTCCTGGCGCTGCCGGATATCTATCGCGACCTCGACACCAGCATCGCCGGCGTCACCTGGGTGCTGATCTCCTTCAACCTGGTGATGGCGCTTGCCGCGGTGCCGGCAGCGCTGCTGGCCCGCCGCGTCGGCCCCGGTCGGGCGGCGGCGGTCGGGCTGGCGGTCTTCGCCGGGGCCGGGGTTGCGTGCGGCATCGCCGACGAGCTCTCGACCCTGATCCTCGCCCGCTGCGTGCAGGCGCTCGGCGGCGCCGCCGCGGTCACGGCGGCGCTGGAGCTGCTGCCGGCCTCGGTCGGCTCCGAGCGCCGCGCCACCGCGATCTGGGCCAGCGCCGGGGCGACCGGGGCGGCCCTGGGGCCGGCGGTCGGCGGCCTCCTCACCGAGCTCGTCTCCTGGCAGTCGATCTTCCTGATCCAGGTGCCGGTGGCGCTCGCCGCCGCGGTGCCGATCCTTGCCGTCGCCAGGCACGAGGCCGCGACCGGAATTCTGCAGACCGAGCTGCGCCGCACCGGCCGCCCCCACCTCGCCGCCAACATCGCCCTGGCGATGGTCTCGGCGGCGATCGCGGCGGCGCTGTTCCTGCTGGTCCTGCTCCTGATCGAAGGCTGGCGCCTGACCCCGATCGGGGCCGCGATCGTGGTCACGGCGATGCCCCTGGCGGCGATCCTCGGCAGCCGCCTCGGTCCGCTCGTGCCGAGCGCCAGGGCGCGCGCCGCGGCGGGCGCGATCCTCGTCTCCGGCGGCCTCGCGGCGCTGGCCCTTCTGCCGCAGGCCGAGGTGGCGCTGACCCTGCCACCGCAGATCCTGGTCGGGATCGGGCTCTCGCTGGTCCTCTCGGCCCTGACCGAGACGGCGCTCGGCGGCCGCGCCCCGCAGGCGATCCACGGTGGCTGGACGATCTCCGCCCGCCACGCCGGGGTCGTGATCGGGCTGCTCGCCCTGACCCCGGTCTTCACCGCCGACATCGCTCAGCAGCGCGACGACGCGATCGACGCCGGCACCGCGGTCATCCTCGATTCCCGGGTCAACCCGCTGATCAAGATCGAGCTCGCCCAGCGGATCGACGACCGGCTCGAAGGGGAGACCGGGAAGGTGCCGACCATCGGCCCCGCCTTCGAGCCGCTGCCCAGCGACCCCGGCGACCGCGCCGACGTGGAACAGCTGCGCAGCGAACTGCAGGAGCAGCTCAACCGCGGCGCCACCCACGCCTTCAGCCCCTCGTTCGGGCTCGCCGCCCTGCTCGGCCTGCTGGCGCTGATCCCGATCGCCCTCTCGCGGCGGGTCGAGCTGTGAACCCGGCGCTGCGGGCACAGGTCCTGGTCGGCGCCTCGATCGTCTCCGTCCTCGTCCTGGTCGGCGCCTATCTCGCGGCCGGCGGCTCCTCCTACGCGCCGGAGAAGACGCAGGACCCCTGCCAGCCGCGCGCGTGGACCAACCCCAGGGACCTGGGGGAGATCGCCAACCAGTTCTCGATTTCCGCCCTGGACGGCGCCGCCTGCCAGCTCGGGGTTTCGCGGGAGACGCTGGCGCGGGCGCTGGCGACGCCCGAGGCGCGCGAGCGTTTCAGCGAGCGTTACGGGATCGACGACGCGGAGTTGGCGCGGGCGATTCGGGCCGGGCTGCTGCGGGCCGTCGACGACGCCGAAGAGGCGGGCGCCCTCAGCCCCTTCTTCGCCGGCCCCCTGCGGGCGACGATCGAAGAAATCCCGCTCGACCGGGCGATCGAACTGATCGACGACGCGCGCCTGATCCTCGGCAACGTCCAGGGCTTCCTCGGCCCCGCCGGCGATCTGCTCGAAGAACTGCTGCCTTAGAGGACTAACGGTCGGCGCGGGTCGCGCGCCAGACCCAGAGCATCGCCAGCGGCTGCAGCGGCAGCCGGGCCCAGAGCGCCCAGCGCGGGACCTTGTTCAGGTCGAGGCCCCGGATCTGCTCGGGGCTGACCGCCATGTGGACGTTGGCGGGGAAGACGGCGAGGAGCAGGCTGAGCAGCCACCAGCGCCCGAAGCGCCTGGTGGCGGGGTGGAGGAGCGCGGCCGCGCCGGCGAGCTCGGCGACCCCACTGACCACGACCGCCTGGCGTTTGTCGGGTACCCACGCCGGCACGATTGCCTCGAAGCTGCGCGGGATGACGAAGTGCATGGTCCCCATGAAGGCGAAGAAGGCGGCGAGGGCGGTGCGCGAGCGGTTCATCGGCGCGCAAGTCTTCCAGTTCCCCGGTGCGGTCCGTCGGCTCGCCGAGTGCGCCCGCTATTTTCGTCGGGTGCCCGAGTTCCAGCTCAACCCCGCCTACACGCCGACCGCCGACCAGCCGAAGGCGATCGCCGGCCTGGCGGCGGGGATCGAGGCCGGCGAACGGTTCCAGACGCTGCTCGGCGCCACCGGCACCGGCAAGACCTTCACGATGGCGGCGACGATCGCCGCGGTCCAGCGCCCCTCGCTGGTGATCGCCCACAACAAGACCCTGGCGGCGCAGCTATGCAACGAGTTCCGCGAGTTCTTCCCCGAGAACGCAGTCGAGTACTTCGTCTCCTACTACGACTACTACCAGCCAGAGGCCTACGTACCGGCCCAGGACCTCTACATCGAGAAGGACTCCTCGATCAACGACGAGATCGACCGCCTGCGCCACGCGGCGACGGCGGCCCTGTTCGCTCGCCGTGACGTGATCATCGTCGCCTCGGTCTCCTGCATCTACGGGATCGGCTCGCCGCAGGTCTACAACGAAAAAATGCAGCTCTTCAAAGTCGGCGCCTCGCTCGACCGCGACGAGGTGCTGCGCAAGCTGGTGAAGATGCAGTACCAGCGCAACGACCAGGTGCTGGGGCGCGGCTCCTTCCGGGTCCGCGGCGAGGTGCTGGAGATCATGCCGGCCTACGCCGAGTCCGCCTACCGGATCTCCCTCTTCGGCGACGAGATCGAGGGGATCCAGCACTTCGACCCGCTGACCGGGGAAATCCTCGACACGATCGACCACGTCTCGGTCTGGCCGGCCTCGCACTACGTGACCAAGGACGAGACGGTCGAGCGTGCGGTCGAGGAGATCCGCGCCGAACTCGAATCGCGCACGGCCGAGCTCGAGGAGGAAGGCAAGCAGCTGGAGGCGCACCGGCTGCGCCAGCGCACCGCCTACGACCTCGAGATGATCAAGGAGGTCGGCTTCACCTCTGGGATCGAGAACTACTCGCGCATCCTCGACGGCCGCCCGGCGGGCAGCCCACCGCACACGCTGATCGATTACTTCCCCGACGACTTCGTCACCTTCGTCGACGAGTCCCATCAGACGATCCCGCAGATCGGCGGCATGTTCGAGGGGGACCGCTCGCGCAAGTCGACCCTGATCGACTTCGGCTTCCGGCTGCCCTCGGCGATCGACAACCGCCCGCTCAAGTTCGACGAGTTCCTCGAGCGGGTCGACCGCCTGGTCATGGTCTCGGCGACGCCGGGCAACTTCGAGAAAGCCGAATCGACCCGGATCGTCGAGCAGATCGTCCGCCCGACCGGGATCATCGACCCCTGTATCGAGGTGCGGGAGACCAGGAACCAGATCGACGACCTGATGAACGAAGTCCGGGTCGTCACCAAAACCGGCGACCGCACCCTGGTCACCACCCTGACCAAGAAGATGGCCGAGGACCTGACCGCCTACCTGCTCGAGTACGGGATCAAGGTCCGCTACCTGCACTCGGAGATCGACACCCTGGAACGGATCCAGATCGTCCGCGACCTGCGGCTCGGCGAGTACGACGTGCTGGTCGGGGTCAACCTGCTGCGCGAGGGGCTCGACCTGCCCGAGGTCTCGCTGGTGGCGATTCTCGACGCCGACAAGGAGGGCTTCCTGCGCGGCGAGACCAGCCTCGTGCAGACGATCGGCCGCGCCGCCCGCAACGTCAACGGGCGGGTGCTGATGTACGCCGACAAGGAGACCGACGCGATGCGGGCCGCGATCAGCGAGACGGATAGACGCCGGGCGATCCAGCTCGCCTACAACGAGGAGCACGGGATCACCCCGGAGACCGTCCGCAAAGGGATCTCGGAGATGTCCGAGTTCCTGGCGATGGAGGACCGGGCGCCGGCGAAGCGGCGCCGCAAGCGCAGCGACGACTTCGAGAGTCCGGAGGAGCTGGAGAAGACGATCGTCGCGCTCGAGGAGGAGATGCTGGCTGCGGCCGACGACCTCCGCTTCGAGGAGGCCGGCCGCATCCGCGACGAGCTCAAGGAGCTGCGCCGCGACCTCGACGGCATAACTGCCGCGGAGGCCTGAGTCAGGCCAGCAGCTTCGCCGCCTTGGCGCTGTCGGTGAAGAATTCACCGCGCACGGTCTTGCCGTTCTCGATCTTGATCAGGTGCAGGAAGGGCGCCTCGAAGCTGCCCTTGTCGTTGCCCGCCCGCTGGGTGCCGCGGACGACCACGTAGTCGCCGGCGTCGATGAACTCCTCCGGCTCGACGCTGAACGAGGTCCAGTAGTTGGGGATCTGGGCGAAGTTCCCCATGATCGTGTCACGCCCTTTGACTTCTCCTCCGAGCGGCAGCTCGTCCGAAGTGACCCAGACCGCGTCCTCGGCGAAAGAGTCCTGCAGAGCGGCCAGGTCGCCGCTTCTGAAGGCGTCGTAGGCGGATCGGGCAGTGTCAACGTTCGACATCTTTCCTCCTCTGTTTGACCCTGCCTCCATTGAAAGTAGCGCCGCCCCCCTTGCCGTACAAGTCGGCGCCGGTGTCGCTCCCGACTAATCTGCCGCGATGGCCATCGCCGTAACCGAAGCGACCTTCGATCGCGATGTCGTCGAGCTCTCCGCGAAGACCCCGGTGGTGGTCGATTTCTGGGCCGAGTGGTGCGGGCCCTGCAAGGCGCTGAGCCCGGCGCTGGAAGCGGCGGAGGCGAGCCGCGGTGGCCGCGTGCTGCTGGCCAAGGTCGACGTCGATTCCAACAAATCGCTCGGCGCGCGTTATGGCGTGCAGGGGATCCCGGCCGTGAAGGCGTTTCGCGGCGGCAAGGTGGTGGACGAGTTCACCGGCGCGGTGCCGCCCGCCAAAGTCGAGGCGTTCTTCGATTCGCTGCTGCCCTCGAAGGCGGACGAGCTGCTGGAGAAGGGGGACGAGCTCTCGCTGCGCGAGGCCGCCGAACTGGAGCCCCGCCGCGTCGACATCGCCGTGCGCCTGGGCCAAGCGCGACTCGAGCGCGGGGCGGAGGACGAGGCCCTGGACGCAGTCGAGTCGCACACCGGCGACTTCGCCGCCGAGGGCATCGCCGCCCGGATCCGCCTGACCCGCCAGGGCATCGGCGCCGATGCCTTCGCCGCCCTCGATCGCGGCGAACGCGAGGCGGCGCTGGACGCGTTGCTCGCGGAGATGCCCGGGGCGGATGCGGATACCCGCGAGCTGCTGCGGCAGGCGATCGTCGGCATCCTCAGTTCGCTCGACCCCGCCGACCCCAGCGCCCGCGACTACCGCCGCAAGCTCGCCACTGCACTGGGCTAGGTTGCGGCAGTCCTTTGGTCCGAATAGCGACCCAAAGGACTGCCGCAATGTGCGGCGCCCGGAGGGGAACATCTGTTCGCCTCGCTAGACTCGACGTGAGTGGCTGCCTCTGACCGAATCGTCATCTCGGGCGCTCGCGAGCACAACCTCAAGGACATCGACCTCGAGCTGCCGCGGGACGCGCTCATAGTCATCACCGGGCTCTCCGGCTCCGGCAAGTCGAGCCTTGCCTTCGACACGATCTACGCCGAGGGTCAGCGCCGCTACGTCGAGTCGCTCTCGGCCTACGCGCGGCAGTTCCTCGGTCTGATGGAGAAGCCGGACGTCGACTCGATCGAGGGGCTCTCGCCGGCGATCTCGATCGACCAGAAGACGACCTCCCGCAACCCGCGCTCCACCGTCGGCACGGTGACCGAGATCTACGACTACCTGCGGCTGCTCTGGGCGCGGATCGGGATCCCGCACTGCCCCGAGTGCGGCGAGGAGATCACCGGGCAGACCCAGGAGCAGATCGTCGACCGCCTGATGACCCTCGAGGAGGGGACCAAGTTCATCGTCATGGCGCCGATCGTGCGCGGGCGCAAAGGCGAGTACGGGAAATTGATGGAGCAGATGCGGCTCGAGGGATACTCGCGGGTCAAGGTCAACGGCGAGCTGCGGCGGCTCGACGAGGAGATCGTCCTCGACAAGAAGTTCAAACACGACATCTCGGTCGTCGTCGACCGGCTGGTGATGAAGACCGACCTGCGACGGCGCCTCTCGGAGTCGGTCGAGGCGGCGGGGGGCCTGGCCGCGGGGTTGATCGAAGTCGAGATCGTCGGCCAGGAGTCCGAGCCGCTGCTCTTCTCGGAGCAGTTCGCCTGCCTCAACTGCGGCACCTCGATCCCCGAGCTGGAGCCGCGGATCTTCTCCTTCAACTCGCCCCACGGAGCCTGCGAGCGCTGCCACGGGCTCGGCTTCCAGCGGGTGATCGACCCCGAACTGGTCGTCCCCGACCCGACCCTCTCGCTCGCCGAGGGCGCCCTGCAGCCCTGGAACCGTGGCATCACCGCTTACTGGAGGCGGCTGATCGCAGCGGTTGCCGAGGAGTACGGGGTCGACCCCGCGCTGCCCTGGTCGAAGCTGAAGAAGAGCGAGAAGGAGATCTTCCTGTACGGGACCGGCGAGGATCGCCACCAGGTCACCTACACCAATCGTTTCGGCCGCCGCCGCTCCTACAAGGTCCGCTTCGAGGGGATCGTCAACAACCTGCAGCGGCGCTACGAGGAGACCGACTCGGAGACCAACCGCGAGCGGATCGAGAGCTACATGGCCGAGCAGCCCTGCCCCCAGTGCAAGGGCGCCCGGCTGCGGCCGGAGACGCTCGCGGTCAAGGTCGGCGGCATCAGCATCGCCGAGTACAGCGACCTCTCGGCCCGGGCGGCGGCGGAGTGGATCGCGAAGCTGGAGATGACCGAGACGGAGCGGGCGATCGCCCGCCTGATCGTGCGCGAGATCACGGAACGGCTGGCCTTCCTCGAGAACGTCGGCATCGGCTACCTCTCGCTGGCCCGCTCGGCCCGCTCGCTCTCCGGCGGCGAGGCGCAGCGGATCCGCCTGGCGACGCAGATCGGCTCGCACCTGGTCGGTGTCATGTACGTGCTCGACGAGCCCTCGATCGGCCTCCACCAGCGTGACAACGAAAAGCTGATCGCCACCCTCGACCGCCTCCGCGACCTCGGCAACACGGTGATCGTGGTCGAGCACGACGAGGGCACGATGATGGCCGCCGACCACCTCGTCGACCTCGGGCCCGGCGCCGGCGAACACGGCGGCCACGTGATCGCCGCCGGGACGCCCGCCAAGGTCGCCAAGAACCCGGCCTCGCTGACCGGCCAGTACCTCTCCGGCAAGCGCAGCATCGCGGTGCCGGAGGAGCGCCGCCGGCCCAGCGGGGCGCTGCGGGTCCGCGGTGCCCGCGAACACAACCTCAAGGGCGTCGACGTGGCGATCCCGCTCGGGGTCCTCTGCTGCGTAACCGGCGTCTCCGGCTCCGGCAAGTCGACCCTGGTCAACGAGACGCTGCACCACGCCGTCGCCAACCGCCTGCATCAGGCGAAGCTCCGTCCCGGCGCTCACGACGGCATCGACGGGCTCAGCCAGATCGACAAGATCATCAACATCGACCAGTCGCCGATCGGCCGTACGCCGCGCTCCAACCCGGCCACCTACACCGGCGTCTTCGACCACATCCGCCAGCTCTTCACCCAGACCCAGGAGTCGCGGGCGCGCGGCTACAAGCCCGGCCGCTTCAGCTTCAACGTCAAGGGTGGCCGCTGCGAGGTCTGCAAAGGCGACGGCCAGATCAAGATCGAGATGCACTTCCTGCCGGACGTCTACGTCCCCTGCGAGCAGTGCCACGGGAAACGCTACAACCGCGAGACGCTCGAGGTCCGCTTCAAGGGCAAGAGCATCGCCGACGTGCTGGAGATGTCGGTCGAGGAGGGGGTCGAGTTCTTCGAGAACGTGCCGAAGATCCACCGCCGCCTGCGCACCCTGCACGACGTCGGGCTCGACTACATCCGCCTCGGCCAGCCGGCGACGACGCTCTCCGGCGGCGAGGCGCAGCGGATCAAGCTCGCCACCGAGCTCTCCAAAGTCGCCACCGGCGACACCCTCTACATCCTCGACGAGCCCACCACCGGCCTCCACTTCGCCGACGTGCAGCGGCTGCTCGACGTGCTCGGCCGCCTGGTCGAGGCCGGCAACAGCATCGTCGTGATCGAGCACAACCTCGACGTGATCAAGACCGCCGACTGGCTGGTCGACCTCGGCCCCGAGGGTGGGGAAGAGGGGGGAGAGATCGTCGCCACCGGCACGCCGGAGGAGGTCGCCGCGGTCGAGGCCTCCTACACCGGCCGCTTCCTCGCCGATCTGGTCGTGCCGGCAAAGCCGAAACGTGGCAAGCGCCGCGAGCCGATAGCCGCCTGAGCGCTACTGGTTAAGACCCGGCGAGCCGGGTATTGGCAAGAGCGGAATAGGCAGGCGATCGGAGGAGTCCCATGTCCAGTTCTGCGTTGAGGAAGCGAGTGGCGTTCACGCTGGGTGCGCTGATCGCGATTGCCCTGGTGGTGGCCGGATGCGGTGGCAGCGACGACAGCGGCGGCACCAAGATCGCGCTCCTGCTGCCGGAAAACGAGACGCCGCGCTACGAAACCAACGATCGCCCCGGTTTCGAAGAATCGGTCGAAGAACTATGCAGCGACTGCGAAGTCCTGTACAGCAATGCCGGCGGCGACGCTCAGAAGCAGCAGAGCCAGGCCGAAGCGGCTCTGACCCAGGGTGCCGAAGTCCTGGTCGTCGACCCGATGGACTCGAAATCGGCAGCGGCGATCGCCGAAAAGGCTAAAGCCCAGAACGTTCCCGTGCTGAGCTACGACCGCCTGATCGAAAACGGCGAAGTCGATGCCTACGTCTCCTTCGACAACGAAAAAGTCGGTGAACTGCAGGCCGAAACGCTGGCGAAAAAACTGAAAGAGGACGGCAGCGCCAGCGGCCCGATCATCATGATCAACGGCGACCCGGCCGACCCCAACGCCGCCCTGTTCAAAAAAGGCGCCCACAAGGGATTCGACTCCGCCGGCGTCGACGTCGCGAAAGAGTACGACACCCCCGGCTGGTCGGCCGAAAACGCCCAGCGCGAGGCCCAGCAGGCGATCACCGCCCTCGGCAACAACGGTTTCGCCGGCATCTACGCCGCCAACGACGACACCGGCGGCGGCGCGATCGCGGCCCTGAAAGGAGCCGGCCTCAATCCCGAAGAAATCCCGGTCACCGGCCAGGACGCGACCGTGGCGGGTCTGCAGCGGATCCTCGCCGGGCAGCAGTACATGACGGTCTACAAGGAAATCCCGCCGCAGGCGAAGGTCAGCGCCGAAATCGCGATCGCCCTGGCCGAAGGCGAAGAAGTTCCGCAGGACAAAGTCACCGAAGAAATAGACAACGGCGCCGGCGAGGTCCCGTCGGTGTTGCTCAATCCGGTCGCCGTGACCAAGGACAACGTCAAGTCGACGGTGATCGCAGATGAATTTGTGACCGCCGCCGAACTCTGCACGGGTCCCTACGCGGCGGCGTGCAAAGAAGCGGGAATCTCGGGCTGAGATGAGCGAGGGCGCTCCACTCCTCGAGCTGGAGGGAGTCAGCAAGCGATTCGGCCCGGTCCAGGCATTGGACCGGGTCGACTTCGCCGTCCACGCCGGCGAGGTCGTCGGCCTCGTCGGCGACAACGGCGCCGGCAAGTCGACGCTGGTGAAGGCGATCGCCGGCATCCACTCGGCCGACGACGGGACGATCCGCTTCGAGGGAGAGGCGGTCTCGATCTCGAAACCGCAGGACGCGACCGCATTGGGGATCGCCACCGTCTACCAGGACCTCGCCCTCTGCGACAACCTCGACGTCGTCGCCAACCTCTTCCTCGGCCGCGAGGAGGTGTCGCTCGGCTTCGGCACGGCTTCGCGTCAGCTCGACGAGGCGCGGATGGAGCACCAGACCGGCGAGCTGCTCTCCAACCTGGCGGTGACGATCCCGAGCCTGCGCAGCGAGGTCGGCACCCTCTCCGGCGGCCAGCGCCAGCAGGTTGCGGTCGCCCGTTCGCTGCTCGGCGAGCCCAGGGTGGTGCTGCTCGACGAGCCGACGGCGGCCCTGGGCGTGGCTCAGACCGCGCAGGTGCTGAACCTGATCCGGCGCCTGCGCGAGCGCGAGCTGGGGGTGGTCGTCATCAGCCACAACCTGGTCGACGTCTTCGAGGTCGCGGACAGGATCTTCGTCCTGCGGCTGGGGAAGGCGGCCGGCGAGTTCGCGGCCGAATCCACCACCGAGGAGCACGTCGTCTCGGCCATAACCGGCGTCGGTGCCGAGGGTGAGAAGGAGAACGGCGGCGGCGAGAGGGACGAGGGGCGATGAGCGACACGGCGACCACCGCGACCGCAGGCGCGGAGGAGAGCGCGCCGCGCCCGAAGGAGACGCTGCGGCGCCTCATCCAGGGCGATCTCGCCTCGCTGCGCGTGGTCATCGGCCTGGCCCTGATCTGGGCGATCTTCCAGTTCGAGAACGACCGCTTCCTCTCAGCCCAGAACCTGACCAACCTGATGCTGCAGATCGCCGCCACCGGGTTGATCTCCATCGGCGTCGTCTACGTCCTGCTGCTGGGGGAGATCGACCTCTCGGTCGGCGCCGTCAGCGGTCTCGCCGCTGCGGTGATGGCTGTGCTCAACGTCAAGCACGGCTGGAATCCCTACCTGGCGATCGCCGCCGCGGTCGCGGTCGGGATGGCGATCGGCCTGCTCCAGGGCAGCCTCTTCAGCCGCTTCGTCGTGCCCTCGTTCGTCGTCACCCTGGCGGGCTTGCTGGCCTGGCAGGGAGCGCTGCTGCAGGTGCTCGGCTCGACCGGCTCGATCAACCTCACCGACCCCAAGATCACCGGCCTCGCCAACACCTTCTACTCCGACACGGTCGGCTGGATCTTTGCCGCGATCGTGATCGGCGGTTACGGCGCCGTCCTCTTCCTCGGCCACCGCCGCCGCGTCGCCGCCGGGCTCGAAAGCGAGAGCCTGGCGCGCATCGGGGTCCGATTCGCCCTCGTCGCCGTGGTGACGATCGTCGCGATGGCTGTCTTCAACTCCGACCGCGGCGTGCCGCTCGCGGTCCTGATCCTGCTCGCCTTCGTGGTCGGCATGGAGTACGTGGTCAAGCGCACCGGCTTCGGCCGCCACGTCTTCGCCGTCGGCGGCAACGCCGAGGCAGCCCGCCGTGCCGGCATCCGCGTCAACGGCATCCGCGTCGCCGTCTTCGGCATCGCCGGCACGATGGCCGCGATCGGCGGCATCATGGCCGCCTCGCGCCTGCTCGCCGTCAACCAGAACTCCGGCGGCAACGAACTGCTGCTGCTGGCTATCGCCGGTCCGGTGATCGCCGGCACCAGCCTCTTCGGCGGCCGCGGCTCGGTCTGGACGGCGCTGATGGGCGCCCTCGTGATCGGCTCGATCTCCAACGGCATGGACCTGCTGGCGCTTTCCTCGGCGGTCAAGTTCATGGTCACCGGCGGCGTCCTCTTGCTGGCGGTCCTGGTTGACGCGATCGCGCGGCAACAGCGCTCAGCGACGGGTCGGGTCTAGGGGCGGCTGAAAAGAAGAGAGGCGCCGATGGCGCCGCCGAGGTCGCCGAGGGCGGCCACCCGCACCGCCGGCGGCTTTTCGTCGAGGAAGAGGTGCTTGCCCATCTCCTTCGTCAGCGGCTCCATGTAGCGCTCACCGAAGCGGATGCCGAGCCCGCCACCGATGATCACCGCCTCCGGGTCGAGCAGGTTGACGGCCGAGGCGATCCCGGTGCCCAGCGCCTCGATCGCACGGTGGATCAGGTCCTCGGCGAGGTGGTCGTTGGCGTCGATCGCGCGCTCCCAGATGCCGCTGGTCAGCCGTGGTTTGTCGTGCTTCTCCATCAGCTTGAAGAGGTCCGTCTTGTGGCCCTCCTCGTGCTGGCGGCGTGCCTCCGCTTCCATCGCCGAGCGGCCCGCGTAGGCCTCCATGCAGCCCCTGCGCCCACAGGGGCACTTGGCGCCGCCGCGCTTCACGACTACGTGACCGATCTCCCCGGCGGCGCCACGGCCCAGCCAGGGCTTGCCGTCGAGGACGAGGCCGCCGCCGACGCCAGTGCCCCAGAAGACGCCGATCAGGCTCTGGAACTCGCGCCCGGCACCGAGGTGGAACTCGGCCTCGGTCGCGACCTGGACGTCGTTGCCGACCCGGACCTCGGTGCCAAGGGCCTCCTTCAAGGCTTCGGCCAGCGGAAAGCTGCCCTCCCAGCCGGGGAGGTTGCGGGCACCGGAGACGACGCCGGTCTTCTCGTCGGCATCGCCCGGGGAGCCGACCCCGGCGCCCTCCAGCGCCGCGGTCTCGACGCCGGCCTGCTCCGCCGCCTCGCGCAGCGCCGCCGCCATCGCGTCGGCGACGTCCTGCGGCCCGCCGCTGGTCGGCGTCGGCCGCCGCGCCTCGCCGCTGACCTTGCCGGCCGAGTCGACGATCGCCGCCTGGATCTTCGTCCCACCCAGATCTATTCCGCCACGCAGCTCAGCCACGCGGGCAGTCTACGCTTGCGTGGATGAGCGGACAGCAGGGGTGGCGGGTCTGGTGGGCGAAGCGGCGCTGGTATGAGCGCAACCGTCGCTGGCTGCGGCGACGGCGGATCGACCGCCACGCGGCCCGCGGCGGCTTCTTCGTCCGCTACCCGGTCGAGGGCGAGCTGCTGGAGGCGCTGGACGAGGGCCGGCTGACGATCGGCGAAGGGACCCTGCTGGAGCCGGGCTGCTGGCTGACGCTGGGGCCGCGGGCGCGGATCGAGATCGGCGCCGGCTGCTTCCTCAACCGCAACACGATGATCGCCGCCCACGAGCGGGTCTCGATCGGCGACCACACGATGCTCGCCAACGGCTGCTTCGTCGGCGACGCCGATCACCGCTTCGACGACCCCGACAGGCCGATCACCGAACAGGGCTTCACCAGCAGGGGCTCGGTCGAGATCGGCGCCAACTGCTGGTTCGGGGTCAATTGCGTCGTCACCAGCGGCGTCTCGATCGGCGACCGCTGCGTCGTCGGCTCCAACTCGGTGGTCACCGGCGACCTGGCGCCGGCGACGATCGCCGCCGGGGCGCCGGCTCGCGTGATCAAGCCGGTCGATTTTCGTCACTGAACAGTCACGCAGTCCCTATAATCGTGGCCGATGGCCGTGACCCCGAAGGGCATGGACCGGATGAATCTGAACCTCAGCCTCGTCAACTCCCCCCGGACCGACGGCGCCCGCGTCCTGCGCGCCAAGGCTGCGCTGCGCGCGGAGCTGGAAGAGCCGCGCCGCCAGGGGCAGACGATCGGCCTGGTGCCGACGATGGGCTTCCTGCACGAGGGCCACCTCTCGCTGCTGCGGGCGGCCCGGGCCGAGTGCGACCTGGTCGTGATGAGCCTCTTCGTCAACCCGACCCAGTTCGGCCCCGGTGAGGACCTCGAGCGCTACCCGCGCGACGAGGAGCGCGACCTGCGGCTGGCCGCCGCGGCCGGGGTCGACTTCGTCTACGCGCCGCCCGTCGCCGAGGTCTACCCCGAGGGGTTCGCCACCGCGGTCGAGGTCGGCGGCAACCTGACCGAGGTTCTCGACGGCGACCCCGCCCGCCGCGGTCCCGAGCACTTCCGCGGCGTCGCCACCGTCGTCGCCAAGCTCTTCAACAGCGTCGGCCCCGACGTCGCCTATTTCGGCCAGAAGGACGCCCAGCAGGCGGCGGTGATCCGCCGCCTGGCCCTGGACCTCGACTTCCCGGTGCGGATCGAGGTCCTGCCGACCGTCCGCGAGGCCGACGGCCTGGCGATGAGCTCGCGCAACGCCTACCTCGATGTCGCTGCCCGCGAGCGTGCCGTCTTCCTCTCGCGGGCGCTGCAGGCGGCCGAGCGTGGCGCCCGGGAAGAGTCGCTGCAAGCCGGACTCGACGCTGCCCACCGTGAGCTGGAGCGCGCCGGCATCGAGCCCGAGTACCTGGAGGCGCGCGACGCCGACGGGCTGGAGCCGGTCGCCGAGCTGAACGGGCGCCCGGTCCTGGTCGCGGTCGCCGCCCGGGTCGGCGGCGCCCGCCTGATCGACAACGTCTTGATCCGACCTTGACAACGTAGAAAAGGCGAAGGGAGAGCCAAGTGCAGAGACAGATGCTGAAGTCGAAGATCCACCGGGCGACGGTCACCGATTGCGACGTCGACTACATCGGCAGCATCACGATCGACACCGATCTGATGGCCGAAGCCGACGTGATCACCAACGAGCAGGTCCATGTCTGGGACATCGACAACGGGTCCCGCTTCGTCACCTACGTGATCGACGGGGAGCCCGGCTCGCGGACGATGCAGGTCAACGGCGCCGCCGCGCACCTGACCGAGCCCGGCCACAAGATCATCGTCGCCTCCTTCGGCGCCTACGACGAGAGCGACCTCGAGCGCTACTCGCCCGTGGTCGTCCACGTCGACGAGGAGAACCGCTCCGTCGCGGTCGACAGCCATCCCGAGGTGCTGCTCTCATGAGCTCCGGCGGCCGCTCCCACACCGCCCCTCCGCCCGCAGGCCGGTTGCCGGTCAACCTGCCCCGCCTGGCCGAGATGAAGGCCAACGGCGAACCGATCGTGATGGTCACCGCCTACGACTACCCCTCGGCGACGGTGGCCGAGGCGGCCGGCGTCGACGTCGTCCTGGTCGGCGACTCGGCGGCGATGGTCGTGCTCGGCTACCCCGGCACCGAGCCGGTCTCGATGGACGAGATGATCGTCCTCGGCAAAGCCGTGCGACGCGGCCTGAAGACGCCGCTGATGGTCGGCGACATGCCGATGGGCAGCTACGAGGCGAGCAACGAGCTGGCCGTCGGCAACGCCCAGCGGCTGGTCAAGGAGACCGGCTGCCAGGTGGTCAAGATCGAGGCCGGTGGCATCGCCGTCGAGCGGGCGCGGGCGATCGTCCGCTCCGGCATCCCGGTGATGGGCCACGTTGGCCTGACCCCGCAGACGGCCACCGCCCTCGGCGGCTACAAAGCCCAGGGCAAGACGGCCAGGGACGCGATCCGGCTCTGCGAAGACGCTCTGGCGCTGCAGTCGGTCGGCTGCTTCGCGATCGTCTTCGAGGCGGTCCCGGCCGCGGTCACCGAAGCGATCGTCGCCAAGCTGGAGATCCCCTCGATCGGCATCGGCGCCGGCCCCTCCACCTCCGGCCAGGTGCTCGTCTTCCACGACCTGCTCGGCATCAACACCGGCCACATGGCCAAATTCGTCAAGCGCTACGCCAACATCCACGAGCAGATGGTTGCCGCGGTCGGGCGCTATGGGGAGGAGGTCCGTTCCCGCCACTTCCCCGAGCCCGACCACGTCTACAGCGTCGAGCCGGCCGAGCTCGACGAGTTCCGCCGCTACCTCGACCAGGAGAGCCTGACCTCCCAGAAGGCCTGGGACTGGGAGCCGCTGCCCTAGGAGGGGCTCCTAGGGCTGGGGGATCGGACCGCGGTCGCCGAGGCCTGAGAGCGACCGCAGCTGGGCTTGGCCCGGTTTCGGCAGGCAGCCGTCTCCCTCGAGCAGGGCGGCGAAGTTCAGGCGGCAGATATCGGCCCGGAAGCCGGGCCCGGTCAGCGCGACCAGCCCCGCCCCCGGCAGGCGCGCGGCCAGCGGTCCGACCCAGCTGGCGGGGAGGCCCGGCTCCTTGAGGTATTTGGCGGTGCCGGCAAAGGGTCTCGGGGGTGCGACGGTCGCGGACCGCGGAGTCTCGCCCTTCTTGTCACGGAAGAGGAAGGCGCCGTCGGCTTCTTCAGCGCTGACCCTCCGCGTCAGCCGCACTCCCTCGCGGCGTTCAACCGAGTGCGCGGAGACGATGTATTCGAGGCCAAATCCGGGCCCGAAGATCGGGCTGAAGTCAATTGCGCTCGCTTCGAGGACGACGTTCGCGTGGTCGACGCGACCGCTGGCACGGAGGACGGTGAGGCGGATTGCCCCGAGCAGGCTTTCGAACGCAGCCCTCAACGAATCGCCTCTCGAGTCGCGCAGGCAGACCCGCCGGTAGTGGCGTTCCACGTATCCCGTAGCCCGCCTGGCGTCGATTCGGGCGAAGCCGTTCTCCCCGCGGAAGCGAATCGTGCCGCTGAAGGCTCCTTCTTCCGATGCCGATCGACGCCCACGGCACCGGCGCTCCCCGTCCCGGAAGCCGGGGCCGAACGGCCTGCCCCGAAATCGCACCGAGATCCCTCCCAGCTCGCCGAACTTCGCCTCGATTCCGCGGCGGGTCACCCGCCCGCTGGTGCGCGCCTCGACGAGCGTATTCCCCTTTTGGAGGGTCAGCGTCACCCGTCTATGGCCTTCCGTCGTGACCCAGCCTTCGTAGCCGTGGCTCGCTTTGACCTTCAGCGACAGACGCAGCGCGCGCTCGCGAACCTCGAAGCGAGGTTTCGCCGCGCGATCTTTGGCCGCGGCCACCGGGGTGGCCGAAAGCGGACAGGCGACAAGCGCGCAGAGAAGTACCCCTCCCCAGATCCTCACAGGTCCAGAGTATTTGATTTCGGTTGCGCGAAGCTGTCGAACTACCATTGGCGCGCATGCCGATCTACGAGTTCGAGTGCGAGGAGTGCGGGGCTCGCTTCGAGGAGCTGGTGGCCGCCGGGGCGGAGGGCATCGCCTGTGCGGAGTGCGGCTCGACTCGCACCCGCCGGTTGATGTCCAGCGTCTCACCGTCGGGACGGCAACCGCGCGGGGCCGCGGTGCGTTCCAACGAATCGCAGCGGCGCGAGCGCGAAGCGGCGCGGGTGGACCGGATCGCCGAGTCCCGTCAGAAACGGGCACGGGGCGAAAATCCCCACCCCCCGAAGAAGAAGGCGAAATGACGGCCACCGCCGAGCAGCGCCGCGAGCAGCTGGTCGAGCTCTACAAGGAGGTCTCGGCCTGCACCAAATGCCCCCTGCACGAGACCCGCACCAAGACCGTCTTCGGGGCCGGCAACGCCGACGCCGAGCTGATGTTCGTCGGCGAGGCGCCGGGGGCCGAAGAGGACCGCCAGGGGCTGCCCTTCGTCGGCCGCGCCGGGCAGCTGCTGAACCAGCTGCTGGAAGAAATTGGCCTTTCGCGGGAGGAGGTATTCATCGCCAACGTCCTCAAGTCCCGCCCGCCCGGCAACCGCGATCCGCAGCCGCTGGAGATCGCCGCCTGCGAGCCCTACCTGTTCGAGCAGGTGCGGCTGATCGAGCCGAAGGTCGTCTGCACGCTTGGCAACTTCGCCACCAAGCTGCTCACCGGCAGCCCGGTCGGGATCACCAAGGTGCGGGGCACGCCGCAGGTGCACGAGCTCGGCGGCCGTGCCGTCTTCCTGCTCCCGTTGCTGCATCCGGCCGCCGCCCTGCGCACGCCGGCGATGAAGGAGACGCTGCGCGGCGACCTCGCCACCGTCCCCGGCCTGCTCGCGGGCCCTGCGCCGGCGCCGGCTCCCAGCCCGGAGGAGATCGCTGAGGAAGCGCCCGCGGTCGAGCCGCCGCCCGCCGCCGACCAGCTCGACATGTTCGGCTGACCTTTTGGAGCGGATCGACAGCAATTCCGCGGCCGAGACCGAAGCGCTGGGCGCCCGCGTCGCCGAGCGGCTGGCAGCGGGCGACGTGGTCGTCGTCAGCGGCGAGGTCGGAGCCGGCAAGACGACGCTGATCCGCGGCGCCTGCCGGGCGCTCGGGATCGAGGAGCCGGTCACCTCGCCGACCTTCACGATCGGCCAGCGCTACCGCGGCGGCCGCCTGGCAGTCTCCCACCTCGACCTCTACCGGCTGCAGAGCCTGGAGGGCGAGGACCCGGCCCTGCTTGACGACTACCTGGGCGCGGACGGGGTCGCCTTCGTCGAGTGGCCGGCGGTGGGGATCGAGCGGCTGGGCCGGCCGGCGCTGGAGATCCGGCTCCAGCACGCCGGCGCGATGTCCGCACGGTCGAGATCGAGTGGTAGCGGCGAGTCCAATGCCGCTCCGAGCGCTCGCAGGTCGTGTTCGGGAGAGAGCGAACCAGCTTGTAGCATCGGCACGGAAATTCGATCCACGAAGGGAAGGACCCAATGAAGGGACTGAAAGCGCTTGCGGCAGTGTTGGTCATCACCGGGCTGCTGGCTAGCGCGGCGCCCGCCACGGCCGGGGCGGCGGCGTACAAGCACTACGTCGGCTGCGGGGTCTCCCGCAACGCCACTCCCTCGCATGTCTGCCCGCAGAAAAGCAAAAAGGGTGCCTTCTTCAAAAGCCTCAAAGGCGACGTCAACTACAGCGTCTGCGTCAGGTTCCCCAGCGGCAAAAACCTCTGCGCGCAGAAGCAGGAAGCGACCCAGGGGACGCTCTACGTGAACAAGGTGACGTCGACCATTCCCGGCCGCCACCAGGTGACCTGGTTCGTCAGAAGGCAAAAAAGTCGGCTCCTTCGTCTTCAGGGTCAAGGGCTAGAAGCGGAACTGCACTGGCGCTCGTCGGCTTCGACACCGCGACCGCCGACACCGCCGCCTGCGCCTGGCGCGACGGCGAGGCTCTGCACGAGTCGCTGCTGGGACCCTCCGACGGGGGGCCCCGGCACACGACCGCGCTGCTGGCGGAGGTCGAGCGCTGCGCCGGCGCGGCCGGCGGCTGGGCGCAGGTCGACGGAATCGCGGTCGGGCTCGGCCCCGGCTCCTTCACCGGGCTGCGGATCGGCATCGCCACCGCCCGCGGGCTGGGCACCAGCCTCGGCCTGCCCGTGACCGGCGTCTGCACGCTGGACGCGATCGGGCGCGGTGTCGGGGAGGGAGGCGATCGTCTCGCCGTGCTCGACGCCCGTCGCGGCGAGGTCTTCGCGGCGCTCTACACGGAGCGGGGGCGAGCGGATCTGGGAGCCGCTGGTCTGCCGGCCCGAGGAGCTGGAGGAGCGCGTGGCGGCGCTGCCCTCGCCGCCGTCGGCCGCCGGCTCCGGGGCGGTACGATTCCGGCACGAGTTGGCTCGGCATGGCGTCCGGATAGCGGACGACGCCGACCTCGTCCACCGGGTCGCGGCGCGGCACATCTGTGCTCTCGCGGCGGCGGCGGGGGAGGAGGGCCCGCTCGCCCCGATCTACCTCAGACCCCCCGATGCGGAGCGGTGGCGTGAGCGAGATTCTTTCCAAAGAGCCGAGTGACCTGACCCACGAGGTGAAAGTGCGCCGGCTCGCCTACAGCGATCTGCCCGCTGTGATCGCGATCGAGCGCCGCTCCTTCCCGACCCCGTGGTCGCTGGCGATGTTCGTGCTGGAGCTCTCGAAGCCGTCGGGGATCTGCCTTGCCGCCGGCGCCGGCGACGAGCTGCTGGGCTACGTGATCTGCTCCCGTTACGACCAGGTCTGGCACCTGATGAACATCGCCGTCGCCCCGGAGCAGCGCCGCACCGGGGTCGCCGGGAGGCTGCTGACACGGCTCTTCGAGGAGGCGGGTGGGGTGCTGCCCTTCACGCTCGAGGTCCGGGTCTCCAACCACCAGGCGATCGCGATGTATGAGAGGTTCGGCTTCCGCTCCGCCGGCGTGCGTCCCCGCTACTACCACGACAACGGCGAGGACGCGCTGATCATGTGGCTCGATTGATTCTCGCGATCGAGACCTCCTGCGACGACACCTGTGCGGCCGTGCTCGACGGGCCGCGGATCCTGTCGAACCTGATCTCCTCGCAGGCTGCGGCGCACGCGCACTTCGGCGGCGTCGTACCCGAGGTCGCCTCTCGTCACCACCTCGAACTGACGGCGCCGCTGGTGCGGGCGGCGCTGGAGCAGGCCGGGGTCGGGCTCGACGACGTCGAGGCGATCGCGACGACGGTCGGGCCGGGGCTGATCGGCGCCCTCCTGGTCGGGGTCAGCACCGCCAAGGCGATCGCCGCGGCGCGGCGGCTGCCGCTGATCCCGGTCGACCACCTGCAGGGCCACGTCGCCGCCAACTTCCTCGAGCCCGAGCCGCTGCAGCCGCCCTTCCTCTGCCTCGTCGCCAGCGGTGGCCACACCTTGCTGGCGGGGGTGCGCGACCACGCCGGCCACGAGGTCCTGGGCCAGACCCTCGACGACGCCGCCGGCGAGGCCTTCGACAAGTCGGCGCGGCTGCTCGGGCTCGGCTACCCGGGCGGGCCGGCGCTGGAGAAGCTGGCGGCCGAGGGGAATCCGGCCGCCTTCGAGATGCCGGTGGCGATGGCCCGCAATCCCAGCCTCGACTTCAGCTTCAGCGGCCTCAAGACGGCCCTGGTCTACCGCTGCCGCGAACTCGGCGAGGACGGGGTCGCCGAGCACCGCGCCGACCTCGCCGCCTCCTTCCAGGCGGCCGTGGTCGGCCAGCTGATCTCGAAACTGAAGCGGGCGCTGAAGAAGGGCGACTGGGAGGCCGTGGCCCTGGGTGGGGGCGTCGCCGCCAACGGCCCGTTGCGCGACGCGGTGGCGGCGCTCTGCGAGGAGCGGGGCGTGCGCCTGAAGCTGGTCCCGCGCGAGCTCTGCACCGACAACGCCGCGATGATCGGCTCCGCCGCCCGTTACGCCCCCGCCCTGGAGTACCCCGCCTACCTCGGCTACGACGCCTTCGCCAGCGGCGAAGCGCGGGCCGCATGACCGACGTCGTCGTCTACTCGCGGCCGGGGTGCCATCTCTGCGAGGAAGCGGTCGCGGCAATCGTCGGGTTGCACGAGCAGGGCTACCGCTTCGGGCTGCACGAGATCGACATCGAGAGCGACGAGCTGCTGCTGCGCCGTCACCTCGAGAAAATCCCGGTGGTCGAGGTCGACGGGACCCTCGTCTCGGAGCTGGTTCTGGACGAGGCTGCTGTTCGGGCCAGGCTCGATACTGTGGGGGCATGGTCGAGGTGATCGAGGATTTCGAGGCTCCCGGGGGGTTCCCGGTCGAAGGCGAGCGCCTCTCGCTGGGCGTAGCCGCGCGCCTCTCCCGCTACCTGCAGGTGCTGACCCAGGCTCGCAAGATGGGCCGCGACACGATCTCCTCGCAGGAGCTCTCCGAGTACACGCACATCAACCCGACCCAGATCCGCCGCGATCTCTCCGGCTTCGGCAAGTTCGGCAAGCGCGGCGTCGGCTACAACGTCGAGTCGCTGGTCTCGGAGATCCGCAAGATCCTCCGCACCTCGGGCCAGCACAACATCGCCCTCTTCGGCGCCGGCAATCTCGGCCAGGCGATCGCCAGCTCGGCGATCTTCGCCGACCACGGCTTCCAGGTGAAGGCGGTCTTCGACGCCGACCCGACCGTGGTCGGGACCAAGATCGGCGAGCTCTCGGTGCGGGACCTCGGCGACCTGCAGTCGGTCGTCGCCGAGGAGGAGATCGTCGTCGGCGTCCTCGCGGTGCCCGCGGGCGCTGCCCAGGAGGTCGCCGACCGGCTGGTCAAGGCCGGGGTCAAGATCATCTTCAACTACTCCGAGCAGCTGCTCCAGGTGCCGCCGGAGGTGACCGTCCACACGTCCAGCCCCGCGGTCGACCTGCTCTACGCGCTCTACTTCTACCTGGCCTGAGTCCTTGTCACTCGACCTCGACCTCGTCCGCGAGAGATTCGAGTCCTCCACCGATTTCACGATCGGGCTCGAGGAGGAGTTCGCGATCCTCGATCCCGTCACGCTGGAGCTGGAGCATCGCTTCGAGGACGTCTACGCCGCCTGTCAGCGCGACGAGGTCCTGGCCGAGTCGGCGGCCGGCGAGCTGATCGCCTCCGAGGTGGAGATCCGCTCCGGCCGTTCGCAGACCTTCGCCGAGGCGACAGAGCGACAGCGTGAGCGGCGGCGGCGGCTGTTCGAGCTGGTCGACGGCATGGGTCTCGCGCTCGGGGCCACCGGCACCCATCCCTGGGCGGACTATCTCGACCAGCGGATCATCGACACCCCCCACTACAACCGCCTGCGGCAGGAACTCGGTTGGGTGGCGCAGCGCAACAACACCTGGAGCACCCACGTCCACATGGGCGTGCGCGGCGCCGACCGGGCGATCGCCGTCTGCGACTGGATGCGGGAGCTGCTGCCCCTGCTGCTGGCCGCCTCCGCCAACTCGCCCTTCCTCGACCGCCGCGACAGCGGCCTGCACACGGTCCGCACCGAGATCTTCACCCGCACCTTCCCCCGCTGCGGCGTGCCCTCGCCGTTCCGCGACTGGGACAGCTACGCCGGCTTCGTCGGAACCCTGGAGCGGGTGAGCTCGATCGTCGAGTCGACTCAGCTCTGGTGGAGCGTCCGTCCCCATCACCACTTCGGCACCGTCGAGGTGAGGATCTGCGACGCCCAGACGCGCGGCGACGAGTCCTTCGCGCTGGCGGGGTTGATCGCGTCCTGCATCGCCCAGACGGCGATGGACTACGACGAGCACGGTTACGAAGGCATCGGTGCTCCGCTCGCCGACCGCGAGATCGAGGAGAACCTCTGGCGGGCGATCCGCCACGGCCTCAGCGGCAAGCTGATCGACTTCCGGCGCGGGGTGGAGGTGGAGGCACGCGAGATGCTCGAGTCGGTGCTCGCCTGGGCCGAGCCGGCTCGTGCCCAGCTGGGGATCGATCTCCAGCTGCCGGAGCGCAACGGGGCCCAGCGGGATCGCGCCGCGCTTGAGGAAGGAGCCTCGATCGAGGACATCTACCGCGACGCGGTGGCCGAGACCAGGCGGACCTATTCCGGCGTCGGCGAGACCGCGAAATCTTCCTGAAGTGGGTCTATAGGCGGCGACGCCGTTCCCGTCTATAGACTCCCGCGCCGCTAAAACCACCGGAGGAACGAACTTGACCAGCTTCTTGACCGATTACGGGGTAGTTGTCGCGCTTGTATGTGCCGGCGCTGCCGTCGTCTACGGACTCATCGTCACCCAGCGCCTACTTGCCAAGTCCCCTGGCAACGACCGGATGCAGGAGATTTCCGGCGCCGTTCAGGAGGGCGCACAGGCCTACCTGAACCGCCAGTACACGATCATCGCCGCGGTAGCGATACCGCTTGCGATCGTGCTGCTGCTCCTGCAGGACTGGAAGACCGCGCTCGGCTTCGTGATCGGCGCCGTGCTCTCCGGTGCGACCGGCTTCATCGGCATGAACGTCTCGGTACGGGCCAACTCGCGCGTCGCCGAGGCCGCTCGCGGCGGTGTGCCGCCGGCGCTCGACGTCGCCTTCAAGGGCGGCTCGGTCACCGGGCTGCTGGTCGTCGGCCTGGCGCTGCTCGGCGTCGCCGGCTACTACGGCGCTCTCGTCATCACCGGCAGCACCGACAAGGAGGCCGTCGACGCGCTCATCGGCCTCGGCTTCGGCGGTTCGCTGATCTCCGTCTTCGCCCGGCTCGGCGGCGGCATCTTCACCAAGGCCGCCGACGTCGGCGCCGACCTGGTCGGCAAGGTCGAGGCGGGCATCCCCGAGGACGATCCGCGCAACCCGGCCGTGATCGCCGACAACGTCGGCGACAACGTCGGCGACTGCGCCGGCATGGCCGCCGACCTCTTCGAGACCTACGCGGTCACCTCGGTCGCCGTGATGCTGCTCGGCGTCCTCACGTTCACCACCGACTTCGCCCGCGAGGTCGCGATCTTCCCGCTGGTCATCGGCGGCGTCGCGATCATCGCCTCGATCGTCGGGGCGCTCTCGGTGCGGACCAAATCCAACAAAGTCGAGGGCGCGCTGTACGTCGGCATGATCGTCTCCGGCCTGATCTCGATCGCGGCCTTCTACCCGATCACCGACTGGCTGATGAGCGAGCCGCTGCGTCTCGGCTTCGCCAGCACCGCCGCCGACGCGGTCAGCGTCACCGACCTCTGGCTCTGCGCCGTGATCGGCATCGCCGTCACCGCGCTGCTGTTCGTGATCACCGACTACTACACCTCGACCCGCTTCCGCCCGGTGAAGACGATCGCGGCGGCGTCGGAGACGGGGCACGCGACGAACATCATCCAGGGGCTCGCCCAGGGCTTCCAGGCGACCGCGGCTCCGGCCCTGGTCCTGGCGCTGGCGATCCTCGGCGCCAACGAGCTGGCGGGCATCTACGGCATCGGCATCGCCGTGATGGCTCAGCTCTCGCTCTGCGGGCTGATCGTCGCTCTCGACGCCTTCGGGCCGATCACCGACAACGCCGGTGGCATCGCCGAGATGGCGGAGCTGCCGGAGGACGTCCGCAACGTCACCGACCCGCTCGACGCGGTCGGCAACACGACCAAGGCGGTCACCAAGGGCTACGCGATCGGCAGCGCGGCCCTGGCCGCGCTGGTGCTGTTCGCCGCCTTCAAGAGCGAGCTCGCGGACGAGGCCCCGGCCGGGTTCGACCTCAACGGGCTCTTCAACCTCAGCAGCCCCGACGTGCTGATTGGGCTGATCATCGGCGGCATGATGGTCTACCTGTTCTCAGCCCTGGCGATCGAGGCCGTCGGCCGTGCCGGTGGCCAGGTCGTCGAGCAGGTGCGCAAACAGTTCAAAGAGCACCCCGGGATCATGGACGGGACCGAAAAGCCCGAGTACGGCGAAACGGTCAGCATCGTCACCCTGGCGGCGCAGAAGGAGATGATCGTTCCTTCGCTGATCCCGATCGTGATTCCGGTCATCGTCGGCCTGCTCAGCGTCGACGCGCTCGGCGGCCTCTTGATCGGCGTCATCGTCGTCGGCCTCTTCGCGGCGATCAGCATGACCGCTGGCGGTGGTGCCTGGGACAACGCCAAGAAGCTGATCGAGGACGGCGCCCACGGCGGCAAGGGCTCCGAGGCCCACGCCGCCTCGGTGACCGGCGACACGGTCGGCGATCCCTACAAGGACACGGCCGGCCCGGCGATCAACCCGATGATCAAGGTGGCGAACATCGTCGCGATCCTGATCATCCCGATCGTTCACTTCTAGGCGTTTGCGGGTGGGAGGGGCCGGGTGCCCCTCCCATTTCGCCGGATTTTCGCTGCTCTGTAGATTCCTGGCGATGAGGCGGGAATGAAGACGAGTGGAGCGCTGCTGGCGCTCGTTGGTTGTCTGGCGTTCTGGGTGCCGGTAGCTGTCGCCGCTCCGGCCAATGACGCATTTGCCGCTGCGCAGATTCTGAGTGGGCCGTTGCCGATCGTTGCCAGTGGGGCCAACGTGGGCGCGACCGAAGAGGCGGGTGAGCCCGGTCACGGCGGGTCCTTCTTCGACGTCGAGCCGGCCGGGCGTTCGGTCTGGTTCAGCTGGGAAGCGACCGGCTCGGAATGGGTGACGGTCGCGACCTGCGGGAGCGGGTTCGACTCCCTGCTCGACGTCTACACGGGCACGACCCTGTTCGGCGGTTTGCAGAAGGTGGCGCGCGGGCGGGAAGGACCGCGGTTCGACTGCGCCCCCGGCGGCAGTCAGGTCACCTTCAAGGCGGTGATCGGGACGATCTACACGCTGCGGGTGGACGGGAGCCTCTCGCCGCAGCCGCCGGCGGAGACCGAGGGTGCGATCGCGCTCGAAATCGCACCGACGCCGACGCCGGCCAACGACAGTTTCGCCGCAGCGCAGACGGTCGTCGCCGAGTCGCTCGAGGGCGGCACCTTCTTCCGCGTCGATGTCCCCGGCTTCAACTGGAACGCCACCAAGGAGGTGGGGGAGCCCGCGCACGGCGGGGATCAGGGCGGAGCTTCGGTTTGGTACTCGTGGACCGCGCCGGCGACCGGCAAAGCCAGTGTTGTCGTGGCCTCGGCCGCGTTCGCGTCTTCGCTCGGCGAGCAGGATGGTGGCCTGCTCGGTGTCTACAGCGGCGACTCGCTCGGCGGCTTGACCGCGGTTGGGACCCCGGGGTTCTCTCAGCACGAAGTGAATCTCCAGGTGACCGCGGGCGCTGCCTACAAAATCGCTGTCGATGGCGAGTTCGACTCCTCGACCGGCCTGCCCAAGATGGGGCAGATCACTTTTCTGATCTACCTCGAATCGCCGGTCCCTCCGGCGATCGTGCCGCCGCCCGACGTGACGGCACCGGCGACGAAGATCGCCAAGCGCACTGTGCGGCCCGGCAAGCGGCGTGCAACCCTGACCTTCAGCTCCAACGAGCCCGGCACCTTCCTCTGCAAGCTCGATCGCCGCAAACAGGCGAGATGCCGCTCGCCGAAGACCTACACCGGCCTGCCCGCGGGTGCCCACACCGTCAAGATTCGCGCCGTCGACAGCGCCGGAAACGTCGACCCGACGCCGGCCGTGGCACGCTTCTCGATCGCCCGGGCGCAGCCAAGACACCGGTAATCGTTGTTAGCGTCTGTGCGATGCGGGGGCTGAAATCGATCCGGCGCGGTGCGACCTATCCGTTGCGGTGTTGGCCGCGGCTGACGAAGGTTGCGATCTCCGGTGTCGTCGCGATCGCACTGGGCGTTGCCGGCTCCAATGCATACGTGCTGCTCAGCGCGCGCGGCGATTCGACCGCGGAGATCGATGAGGTGCCGCATGCGCAGGTGGCAATCGTGCCGGGGGCTCTGGTACAGCCGAACGGCAAGATGAGCGCGATGCTGGCCGACCGGGTGCGGCAGGCCTCGGCGTTGTGGCACGCGGGCAAGGTCGAGAAGATCCTCGTTTCCGGCGATCACCACACTTGGGCTTATGACGAGCCGGGCACGATGCGCAAGGCCCTGGTCGCGGAAGGGGTGACTCCGCGCGATGTCTTCGAGGACCATGCTGGCTTCGACACCTGGGCGACGATGGTGCGGGCCAGAGGCATCTTCGGTGTGCGCGACGCTGTCGTCGTGACGCAGGGCTTCCACATGCCGCGCGCCCTGTTCCTCGCCGACGCCGCCGGGATCGATGCCAGCGGCCTCACTGCGGATCTGCACGAATGGGGCTACCAGGGGCGCAAGAGCGACGTCCGCGAGGTGCTCTCGCGAGTCAAGGCGATCGCCGATGTCGGCTTCGACGCGCCGGCCATGGCCGGACCGCGGATCCCGATCTCCAGCACCGACGGGCGCGAAAGCTGGGGCCCGGCGCCTCCGCCCGGTACGCCGCCGGCCGGTTCTCCCGGCCGCTGAGCGCGCTTGTCCTTAGTCGCCCAGAGGGCGAACAAAGTCAAGAGCAGTGGTTGAGGGCGTCGACGTAGAAGCGCTGGTAGGCGGGCCAGTGGGCGTCCCAGTAGCCGCCCTCGTGGCCGCCCGGCCATGAGTGGGCGCTGAGGTCCGCGTCGCCGGCTTCAAGCGCCGCGACGAAGCCCTCGTCGTAGACGCGGAACGGATCTTCGTCGCCGTAGTCGTTCCAGATCCGGGCGTCGCCGAAGGCGTCGGGATCGGTCTGGACGGCCTCGACGACGTCGTTGCGCTCGAAGTCGGCGGAATCGTCGAAGGCGCCCGGCGCGGTTTCGGAGCCGTCGAACCAGAGAGCGGGAGAGTGGCCGCCGACGGCGCAGAAGCGGCCGGGGTTCTTGAGGGCGATGTCGTAGGCGCCGAAGCCGCCCATCGAGATGCCGCCGATCGCAAGGTGCTGCGGGTCGATCCCGAAGCGCCGTACCACGAGTGGGATCACTTCGTCCATCACCCACTTTTCCCAATCCCCCGCGGCGCGGTCGTGCCAGTAGGCGTGGATGCCGCCGGCCGGGAACGCGACCACAGCCCCGCGCCGTCCGTGCAGGCTCGGCAGGCCCCTGAAGACCGCGTCGTTGAAGGTGTCCTCATGACCACTGCGCCCGTGCAGGAAGACGAGCAGGGATCGCGTGCCCTCTGGACCCGCGTTCGGCGGCACGATCACGTTGACCCCGAGATCCCGGCCGACCGCCTTGCTGTGGACCTCGATATGCGCGAGCCGGGCGCCGTGGCGGTCGACCGGCGCGAACACGGTCGCGGCCAGGACGAGATACGCGATACCGGCGAGCAGGACCGCGAAGACACCGAGTGCCGCTCGTCTCCGGCGTCGGATCTGCCGCTCCGTTGGCTTCCGCGGTGTGCTCAAGCGCTCACCGTAGCGCTAGGCTCGCCCGCTGTGAGCGAGGTCCCGATCAACGTTGCCGACTTCGAGCGGGTCGCTGCGGAGAAGCTCGATGCTGGGACCTTGGGGTACTTCGCGGGCGGGGCGGGCGATGAGCTGACCTTGCGGGAGAACGTCGAGGCCTGGGCGCACTGGCGGTTGCGGCCGCGGGTGCTGGCCGGCGTCGCCGAGGTGAGCACTGCTGTCGAGCTGCTGGGCGGGCCGCTCTCGATGCCGTTGCTGGTGGCACCGGTCGCCTACCAGCGGCTGGTCGACCCCGAGGGCGAGGTGGGGATGGCGCGGGCGGCCGCGGCGGCGGGGACGGCGATGTGCCTCTCGACCCTGGCGACGACGCGACCGAGCGAGCTCGCCGCCGCAGCGCCGCCAGGGCGGCGCTGGTTCCAGCTCTACTGCTTCAAGGACGAGGTGGTGACGCGGGCGTTGGTGGACGAGGCGATCGAGTCTGGTTTCGAGGCGATCGTGGTCACGGTCGACGCGCCGCCCGGCGGCAATCGCGAGCGCGACCGCCGCACCGGGTTCAAGATCCCGGCGGGGCTGGGGGTTCCCAGCGTCGCCGCGGCGATGGGGGTGGAGCGGGCGGTGACGATCGAGGAGACCTTCGGGCTGATGGACACGGCGCTGGGATGGCCCGACCTCGAAGACCTCGCCTCCGAGTGCAGCGTGCCGGTCCTGGTCAAGGGCCTGCTGACGGCTGAGGACGCGGAGCTGGCCGTCGAGCACGGCGCCGCGGGGGTCGTCGTCTCCAACCACGGCGGCCGCCAGCTCGATCGCGCTCTGGCCACCGGCGACGCTCTGCCCGAGGTGGTCGATGCAGTCGCCGGCCGGGTCGCGGTCCTGGTCGACGGTGGCATCCGCCGCGGCGTCGATGCCGCGGTCGCCCTTGCCCTCGGCGCCGACGCGGTGCTGGTCGGACGAGCCCCGCTCTGGGGGCTCGCCGCGGCGGGCGCGGAGGGGGCCGGGCGGGTGCTGGAGCTGCTCCGGGAGGAACTCGAGCTGGTGCTGGCGCTCTGCGGCTGCTCCTCGCCTGCCGAGCTGACCCGCTCGCACCTGCGGAGAGCACCGGCGGCGTCCGTATATTCGGCCCAGTGACCGTTTGCTGCAGCTTCTAGATGGCCCAGCGCATCCCCAGAGACGAATCGCTGAGCCGCGTCCACGGCGTCGGCGCGCTGTTCTCGGCCGCCTACGGCAACGTCGGCTCCTCGATCTACTACGCGCTCGGCGTCACCGCCGCCTTCGCCCTCGGCCTGACCCCGGTCGCCTTCGTCATCTCCGGCCTGATCTTCGCCGCCACCGCCGCCACCTACGCCGAGGCCACGGTGATGTACCCGGAGGCCGGCGGCTCCTCCAGCTTCGCCCGCCACGCCTTCAACGAGCTGGTCAGCTTCGTCGCCGCCTGGGGGCAGATGCTCAACTACACGATCACGGTCGCGATCTCGGCCTTCTTCGTGCCCCACTACCTGGCCGTCTTCTGGCCCTGGCTGGGCAGCAGCCCCGGTGACATCGTCGGTGGCGCGGCACTGATCGCCGCCCTCGCCCTGCTCAACATCCGCGGCTCCCAGGAGTCGGCGAAGCTGAACCTGATCCTCGCCGTCGCCGATCTCGCCACCCAGGTCGTACTGGTCGGGATCGGGCTGGCGCTGGTCTTCAGCCCGGAGATCCTGATCGACAACATCCAGCTCGGCGTCGCTCCGACCTGGAGCGACTTCGCGCTCGGGATCGCGGTCGGGATGATCGCCTACACCGGGATCGAGACGATCTCCAACATGGCCGAGGAGGCCAAGGACGCGGCTCGCACGATCCCCCGCAGCGTCGGCCTCACCGTCGCCGCCGTGCTCGGCCTCTACCTGCTGATCCCGGTCGTGGCGCTCTCGGCGATGCCGGTCACCCAGGACGCCGCCGGCAACTTCACCACCGCCCTCGGCAGCACCTTCGCCGACGACCCGATCCTCGGCATCGTCGAGAACCTCGGGCTCTCGCACGTGCCGACCGAAGTCCTCCGCTACTACGTCGGCGTGCTGGCGGCGGTGATCCTGCTGATCGCCACCAACGCGGGCCTGATCGGCGTCTCCCGCCTCACCTACTCGATGGGCCAGCACCGCCAGCTGCCGGAGGCCCTGCGCCAGGTCCACCCGAAGTACCGCACCCCCTACATCGCGATCCTGATCTTCGCGGTGATCGCGATCGTCACCCTGCTGCCGGGCCAGACCGAGTTCCTGGCGACGATGTACTCGTTCGGGGCGATGCTCTCGTTCACGATCGCCCACGTCGCGCTGATCCAGCTGCGGCGGGTGCGAGGCGACGCCGAGCGCTCCTGGAAGGCGCCGCTGAACCTGCGCGCCTTCGGCTTCGACGTGCCGATGGTCGCCGTGCTCGGCGGCCTGGGCACCTTCGCCGCCTGGATCGTGGTGATGGCACTGAACCCGCGCACGCTCGTCGTCGGCAGCGGCTGGATGCTCTTCGGCATCGCCGTCTACGTCCTCTATCGCCGCAACCAGAAGCTGCCGCTGACCGAAACCGTCAAGGTCGTGACGCCGGAGCCGCTGGGGGTCGAAGAGGTCGAGTACCGCAGCGTCCTGATCGGCTTCGACGGCGACGGCGAGTTCTCCCCGGAGATGGTCGCGACCGCGGTCAAGCTCGCCTCCAAGCGCCGTCGCGGGATCCACGTCCACTCGATGCTGACCGTTCCCACCAACCTGCCGCTGAACGCCAGGATGGTCGAGCAGGAAGCCGAGGCGCAGCGCAAGATCGAGGAGGCGAAGCTGATCGGCGGCCAGCGCGTCACCGGCCACGTCGCCCGGGTCCGGCCCGGCCAGGCCGGCTACTCGATCTCCGAGGAGGCGGAGCTGATCGAGGCGGCGGCGATCGTGATCGGCCTCCGCTACCGGGCCGGCGTCCCGCTCTACGACAAGACCCTGCAGACCGTCCTCGGCGAGCGCCCCTGCCGCGTCATCGTCGTCTCCGACCCCACCGGCAACCCGGTCGCGGCTCCGGCGCCGGCCCTGGTCGAGGTCCACAAATGATCTACCGGCAGGCGGTGCGGGTGTTCTCGCTCGCCTTCGTGGCGATCGGGCTGGTGGTGCTGACCGTGACCGTCGCCAACGGCGGCGGCCCGGCCTCGGTCGGCGTCCTGATGGGAATCGCCTTCCTCGCGGTCGGCATCGGGCGGCTCTGGATCGGATCGAGGATCGGGGGGATGAAGCGCGGCCTCGGTGTTCCCTGGCTGTTCGCCGCCGCCTACTCGGCCGTCGGCTTCTCGATCTACTTCGCGCTCGGCGTCGTCGCCGACCGCGGTCTCGGCCTGACGCCGCTGATCTTCCTCGCCGCCGGCCTGCTGTTCGGCCTGACCACGCTCAGCTACGTCGAGGGCGGGGCGATGTTCCGCGAGCGCGGTGGCTCCTCGACCTTCGCCCGCCACGCCTTCAACGAGCTGATCGCCTTCATCGCCGGCTGGGCGATCCTGATCGACTACCTGATCGTGATCGCCCTGGCGGCGATCTCTGTGCCGCATTACCTGACGCCGATCTGGGGCGGCTTCGACAGCCCGGGCTGGGAGATCGGCATCGCCGCCGCGGTGATCGCCGCCGCCTGCGTGCTCAACATCCTCAACGTCACCGGTCGTGAGCGGCAGCGCTCGCTGGGCGCCCTGGCCCTGGCCGACCTCGGCCTGCAGCTGGCGGTGATCGTCGTCGGCGCGCTGGTGGTCATGCACCCCGAGCGGCTGACGGCGGAGCTGCACCTCTTCGGCGACCCCAGCTTCGAGGACATCATCTACGCCTCGGTCGTGGCGATGCTCGCCTACGCCGGGATCGAGGCCGCCTCCGACCTGGCGCCCGACATCGACGTCCCCCGTCGCGACCTCAGGCGGATCGCCTCGCTGGGCGCGATCGCGGTGCCGCTCGTCTACGCCGGGATGGCGGCGATCGCGCTGATGGCGGTGCCGGTCGTCGCCGGGCCGCAGGGGCCCGAGACCGCGCTCGGGAGCACCTTCGTCGAGGAGCCGGTGCTGGGGGTGGTCTCCGCCTTCCACCCGGGCTGGGTCGCCGACTCGATGCGCTGGATGGTGGCGCTGGTCGCCGCCCCGGTTCTGTTCTGGGCCGCCAACACCTCGATGCTCGGCGTCTCCCGCCACATCTACACCCTGGCGATCAACCGCCAGATCCCCAGCTGGCTGGGCAAGCTGGAGAAGCAGCGGGCGACGCCGTACGTGGCGATCGCGATCAGCGGCGTCATCGCGCTCGGCCTGGTGATCCCCACCAACGTCAAGCTGCTGGCCGGGATCTACGCCTTCGGCGCCACCCTGGCGATCACGATCGCCCACCTCTCGATCATCCGCCTGCGGGTCCGCGACCCCGATCGCCGGCGCCCCTTCAGGGTGCCGCTGGGGATTCCCTGGCGTGGTGCCGAGCTGCCGCTGCCGGCGATCGTCGCCGCGATCCTCAGCGGGCTCGCCTTCGTCAGCGTCCTCGTCTACCACGACATCGCCCGCCTGGTCGGTGGCGGCTGGATGGTCTTCGGCCTGATCTTCTACGTCGTCTACCGCAAGGTCTTCGAGGGGACGACGCTGACCAGGCGGGTCTCGGTCCCGGAGCGGGCCCTGACCAAGCAGGTGCCGGAGGTCGCGTTTCGCAACATCCTGGTGCCGGTCTTCGGCACCGAGCTCGACGACGACATCGTCGCCACCGCCGGCCGCCTCGCCGCCGCCGAGCAGGCGGAGTCGGGCAAGGGCGAGGACGATGCCCGCCTCGACGTCGTCTACGTGATCGAAGTGCCGCTTACCCTGCCGCTCGACGCGCCGCTGCCGCCCGACCGCGAGGCCGAGGCGCAGCGGGCGCTGGAGCGCGCCCGCGAGGTCGGCGAGGAGTACGAGGACGTCGGCGTCACCACCGAGGTGATCCGCGCCCGCAAGGTCGGTGCCGGCATCCTCGAGGCGGCGCGGCGCAGCGGCGCCGAGGCGATCGTGATCGGCGGCGAGCCGCCGACGAAGATCCGCGGCGGCGCGATGATCGGCGGCATCGGCGCGGCCAAGCCGGCCGAGATCGGCGCCGCGACCGAGTACGTGCTCAAAAAGGCACCCTGCCGGGTCCTGCTGACCGCTCCTCCCGACACGCCCGAGTAGCGCCCGCGCCGGCGCATATCGGCGTCCTCGGTCGCTCGCGTGCAGAGCACGCCACGCTTCCCTGCGTCCTTGATCTGCTTGGCGCCGTGCGTCACTAGTATCCGCGCCATGTTGATCTTGATCGTCGGTTGCGGCCGCGTCGGCTCCTCGGTGGCGCGGGCGATGCTGCGCGAGGGCCATGAAGTCTCGTGCCTCGACGAGGACCCCGAGTCCCACGCGCGGCTCGAGGTCGGGCTCGAGAAGAGCTGGGAGGATCTCGGCGGCCAGTTCACCGTCGGAGCCGGTCTCGAGACCGAGGCCCTGGTCGCCGCCGGCATCGAGCGGGCCGACGCCTTCATCGCCTCCACCGACGGCGACAACACCAACATCGTGATCGCCCAGATCGCCCAGAAACGCTACGAGGTGCCGACCGTGATCGCGCGGGTGCTCGACCCGCTGCGGGCCGAGTGGTACCAGCGGCAGGGCCTGCACACGGTCTGCCCGACCAGCGTCGCGATCGACATGCTCGAGAGTGCCGTTCGCAAGGGCGCCGAGGGCGCCGGGCCACCCGACGGCGCGGCGGAAGCCGCGTAGAGAGGGCGGGGGAGCGGATGTACATCATCGTCGTCGGAGCGGGCAAGGTCGGCTGGAACCTGGCGCGCGAGCTGCTCGAGAAAGATCACGAGGTGACGCTGATCGAGAACAACCGGCGTCGCTACCTCACCGTCGAGCAGGAGCTGGAGCACAACGTCTCCTACGGCGACGCCTCCGAGCTCTGGGTGCTGGAGCGGGCCGGGATCCAGCGCGCCGACATGGTGATCGCGCTCACCGGCGACGACGAGGACAACATGCTGATCTGCCAGGTCGCCAAAGAGAAGTACCTGGTCAACCAGATCATCGCCAGGGTCAACAACCCACGCAACCGCCAGCACTTCGACCTGCTGGGCATCAAACCGTCGGTCTCGGCGACCGACCTGATCCTGCGCCTGCTCGAGCACGAGGTGCCCGAGTACGGGCTGGTCCACCTGCTCGACCTGCAGGAGGAGCAGCTGGAGATCATCGAGATGCTGCTCGGCAGCGATTCGGCTGTCACCGGTCGCCGCGTCGGCGACCTGCAGATGCCGGAGGGGAGCCTGCTGATCTCGGTGCTGCGCGCCGGCAAGGGCTTCGTGCCGACCGCCGACACCGTGCTCGAGGAAGGCGACGAGGTTCTGGCGGTGCTGGATCCGGGTAAGGAGGATGACTTGAAGACCCTCTTTGGCCCGGAAAGCAACGGCAGCAACGGTGGCTAGCAGCAGCCCAGACCGCGAGGTCGACTTCCTTCTCGTCGGCGGCGGGCTCGCCTCCGCCTCCTGCGCCGCGGAGCTGCGCAAGCGTGGCGCCGAGGGCTCGATCCTCCTCGTCGGCCGCGAGCCCGAGCCGCCCTACGAACGGCCGCCGGTCTCCAAGGAGTACCTGCGCGGCGAGGCCGAGCGTGCCGACGCCTACGTCAACCCACTCTCCTGGTACGGGGAGAACGAGGTCGAGCTGCTCAGCGGCCGCAACGTGATGTCGCTCGACCCCGAGGCGCGCACCGTGAAGATCCAGGGCGGAGAAGAAGTTGCTTTCGGCGTGGCGCTGATCGGTACCGGGGCGATGGTCAACATCCTCCGTGTCGAGGGCGCCGAGAACGAGGGCATCCACTACCTCCGCGCCTTCGGCAACGCCGACGCGATCCGGGCCGAGGCCGAGGCGGCCGAGCACGTGGTCCTGATCGGCGGCAGCTACATCGGCACCGAGGTCGCTGCGTCGCTGACCGCGAAGGGCGCCAGATGCTCGATCGTGGCGATGGAGGACGTGGTGCTGTCGCGGACCTTCGGCGAGGACGCCGGCCGCTGGTTCCAGCAGCGTGATCGAATCCAAGGGCGTCGAGTTCCACGGCGGCGAGGAGCTGGAGGCCTTCGAGGGCGACGGTCGGGTCCGGGCGGTCGTGACCAAGAGCGGGCTCAGCATCGAGTGCGACATGGTCGTGGTCGGCGCCGGCGTGCGGGCCGACGCGATGCTCGCCGAGCGGGCCGGGCTCGAGGTCGACGACGGCATCGTCTGCGACTCGAAGCTGCAGACCTCGGTCGCGGGCATCTACGCCGCCGGCGACTGCTGCTCCTACGACAGCGTCGTCCACGGGCGCCGGCTGCGGGTCGAGCACTGGGACGTGGCGATGCAGCAGGGCATCCACGCCGCCGGCAACATGCTCGGCGACGAGCGCGACTACGAGGTCGTTCCCTACTTCTTCAGTGACCTCGCCGACTGGGCCGGCCTCGAGTACGTCGGCCCGGCCCAGGACTGGGACGAGGAGGTCTGGCGTGGCGACCGCGACGGGGGCGAGTTCTCGGTCTGGTACCTGAAGGACGGCCGCGTCGCCGGCGCCCTCAGCGTCGAGCGCTCCGAAGACCTCGCCGAAGCCCGCCGCATGCTGGCCGACGGCGTCGACGTCTCGGGTGCCCGCGAGGCGATCGCCGACGTGGGCTCGGACCTGTCCGAGATCGACTAGAACCTGGTGCGGCCGAGGCCGAGTAGGAAGCCGGCGCGGGCGGAAGCGGTTTCCACGGCTTCGATCGGCACCCGGCCGACCTGTTTGCGGAAACGCAGCGTGGATACCGAGCGGACCATCTCCGGCATCGCGTAGCTGACCCGAGACAGACCGCTCTCGGCGGGGTCGATTCGCACGTGCAGTTTGCTGGATCGATCGGTGGTCGTCATCGGCAGCCCGATCGCCAGATCTGCGGGCGCCGAGTTCATCTGCCTGATCGAGAGAACGAGGAACGGTCGGCGCCCGCTCTGCTCGCTGCCGACGACAGGCTCGAGGTCCGCCAGGAAGACCTCACCGCGGCGAGGAGGGGGCGTGGGCAAGCTCAGTCCCTGGCGGAGAAGGGCGGTTGCGATTCGAGTTCGCGGACCCACTCGTCATCGCGCGCGGCGTCGCCGGCCACGATCTCCGCCGGCGAGTTCGGCGTACCGCTGCCAGGCGCGCTCGGCTGACTCGAGCATCTTGGCCTCCTCCAGCATGTCCGCTGCTTCTTCCAGGACCTGAGTCACGCTCTGCCCCGTGAGCTCTGCTTGCTTCTGGAGGCGCTCGTGGGTGCCGCGGCGCACCCGGATCGTGGTGGTCTCAACGCTTGCCATGGGGCAAGTCTACATTTCTGTCTACATGACTCCGAGGAGGACATACCTGTCCCAAGTCCTGGCGCGGGCGATTCTCTCCCCCTCCAGCGATATCCTTCGCACTGCCTTTGCGGCCTGGTGTAATGGCAGCACACCTCTCTCTGGAAGAGGCAGTCGGGGTTCGAGTCCCTGGGCCGCAGTTCATTAGATGAGATCCCCCAAGCTCCTGACGATCGTTCTTGCACTGGCCGCGCTTGTGGCGCTGGTTGCTTCCGGCTGCGGCGGGGGCGGCGACGAGACGACCGATACGACCGCGGCGGCGACGGAAACGACGCCGGCGCTGAGCAAGGCGGAGCTGATCTCCCAGGGCGACGCGATCTGCGCCGAGGTCAACAGCGCCGTCGGTGCGGTGAGCGCCTCCGGGGCGGAGGTGCCGGAACAGATCACCCAGGTCTCCGATCTCTATATCGGGATGGTCGGCAGCATCGGGAACCTCGGCACCCCGAGCGACGAGGCCGGCTACGCCGAGTTCATCGCCGCCGCCGAAGAACTCGCCAAGATCGAGGGCGAAGCCAAGCTCGCCACCGAACGCGAAGACACCGCCGCGATCGGCGAAGCCGCCGGCAAAGCCGCTCCGGCGCTCGAAGAATTCCAGAGCGTCGCCGGCGAATACGGCTTCGAAGACTGCAGCCAGGGCCCCAGCGCTCCGACGGCTTCCGGCAGCGGCGCCGCTGCGGCCGAAGAAGGCGAAGAAGGCGGCGTCGAAGTCGCCCCTGAAGAAGTCGAAGAAGAAGCTCCGGTCGAAGAAGCGGCCCCCGAAGAAGTCGCCCCTGAAACCGGCGGCGCGGGCGGTGGCGTCGAAGAAGCGGCCCCCGAAACCGGCGGCGGCACCAGCGGCGGCAGCTCCGGCGGCGTCGGCCCCGGCTGAGCGGCGCGGTAGCTCTCGCGCCGCTCAGGCTGCCGAGGACTCGGACCAGGCACCGTAGAGACGGGCGTAGGGGCCACCCGCGGCGATCAGGTCGTCGTGGGTGCCCTGCTCGGCAATTCTGCCCCCCTCCAAGACGACGATCTTGCCGGCGCGGCGGATCGTCGAGAGGCGGTGGGCGATGACGATCGCGGTGCGGCCCTGGAGCAGGCGCTCGAGGCCTTTCTCGATCGTCTTCTCGGTCCGGACGTCGACGTTGGAGGTGGCCTCGTCGAGGATCAGGATGCGCGGCTCGGCCAGCAGCGCCCGGGCGAAGGCGACGAGCTGGCGCTGTCCTGCGGATAGCTGGATGCCGCGCTCGCCGACCTCGGTCTCGATTCCCTCCGGCAGGGCGGCGACGAACTCGGTGGCGCCGACCGTGGCCACGGCTGCCTCGATCTCCTCCAGGCCCGCCTGCGGCCGCCCGAAGGCGATGTTCTCGCGGACGCTGCCGGAGAAGAGGAAGCCCTCCTGGGGGACGATCCCGAGCTGGCGCCGCAGCGCCTGCTGCTGGACGCCGCGGAGGTCGTGGCCGTCGACCCGGACCGTCCCCTTCTGCGGATCGTAGAAGCGGGCGACGAGCTTGGCGAAGGTCGACTTGCCGGCGCCGGTGGCGCCGACCAGGGCCAGGGTCTGGCCGGGCGGGACGTGGAGGTCGACGTCCCGCATCGCCCAGGAATCGTCCACCGGCTCGTCGTCCTCGGCGTAGGAGAACCAGACGCCCTCCATCTCGATCTCGCCGCGCAGGGTGCCCGGGTCGATCGCGTCCGGGGCATCGACCATGTCGGGCTCGGTGTCGAGCAGGTCGAAGATCTTGTCCAGCGCCGCCATCCCCTGCTGGTAGGTCGTGTAGAGCTGGGAGAGCTGCTGGATCGGTTCGAAGAAGGTGGTCAGGTAGCCGACGAAGGCGACGACGACGCCGATCTGGATGGCCCCCTCGATTGCCTGGGTGCCGCCGTAGACGAGGATCACGCCGGTCGCCACCGCCGCCAGCAGTTCGACCGCGGGGAAGTAGGAGGCGTTGAGGTAGACCGTCTTCATGTTGATCGCCCGGTTCTGCTCGTTGAGGTCAGTCATCACCCCGACGTGGCGTGACTCCTGGCCGAAGCTGCGCACCACCCGGACGCCGCTCAGGGTCTCCTGCAGGTAGCCGGTGATCGCCGCGATCCGCTCCCTGGTCGCCCGGTAGGTGCCCTGGGAGACGACCCGGAAGACGACGCTGGCGACCAGCAGCAACGGGAAGGTGAGGAAGGTGACCAGGGCCAGCTGGACGTCGAGCAGGAGCATGATCACGACCACGCCGAGCAGGGTCAGGGTGCTCGAGAACATCGTCACGACGCCGTCGGTGACGAGCTGGTTGAGCGCCTCGATGTCGTTGGTCATGCGGGAGATCAGGACCCCGGGGCTGCGGCGGGTGAAGAAGCCGATCGACATCGACTGCAGGTGGGCGAAGACGCGCTGGCGCAGGTTCTGCAGCACCCGAGTCCCGACCCAGCCGACCATGTAGGTCTGCAGGTAGGTGGCGGCGGCGTAGAGGATCGCGACGGCGACGAAGGCTGCGACGATGCGGTCGAGGGCGGCGACGTCGCCGGTGAGGATGCCGGAGTCGATCGCGCGGCCGGCCAGGTAGGGGGGCGCGAGGCCGGCGCCGGTCGCGGCCAGCAGCCCGACGAACATCAGGGCGACACGGCCACGGTAGGGCCGCAGCTGCCCGACCAGCCAGCGCACCTTGCGGCCACGCTGGTCCTCGCCCCGGATCAGGCGCCAGAGGGCGGCGAAGAGCGCGGCCGATGTCGCGCAGCCCGCTCACAGGCGCGCCATCTCCTCGCGCTGCTCGAGATCGCGCTGGAGGAAGACCGAGTCGGCGAGCCCGTGCTCGGCGATCTCCCGGTAGAAGCCGCAGCCCTCCATCAGCTCGGCGTGGGTGCCGCGGTCGACGATCCTGCCGCCGTCGATGACGACGATCTCGTCGGCCAGCGAGACGGTCGAGAGGCGGTGGGCGATGATGAAGGTGGTGCGGCCGGCCATCGCCTCCTGCAGGCCGGATTTGATCGCCGCCTCGGTGGTCGCGTCGACCGAGGAGGTGGCGTCGTCGAGGATCAGGATCCGCGGGTCTGCGAGCAGGGCGCGGGCGATCGCCACCCGCTGGCGCTGGCCGCCGGAGAGGGTGAGGCCGCGCTCGCCGACCCGGGTCCCGTAGCCGTCGGGGAGGTCGCGGATGAACTCGTCGGCCTGGGCTCGCCGCGCCGCCGCTTCGATCTCCTCGAGCGTCGCCTCCGGATTGGCGTAGGCGATGTTCTCGGCGACGCTGGCGGTGAAGAGGAAGCTGTCGTCGGCGACGAAGGCGATCTCCGAGCGCAGCGAGCCGACCTCGACCTCGCGCACGTCGACCCCGTCGACCAGGACAGTGCCCTCGCTGGGGTCGTAGAGGCGGGCGATCAGCGCCACCAGGCTGGTCTTGCCCGAGCCCGAGGGGCCGACCAGCGCCACCGTGCGTCCCGGCCTCGACCCTGAGGTCGATCCCCTCCAGCGCCGCTTCGGACATCGACCCCACCTGGGTGTGGTCGATGTCGGCTGCGCCTGCGCCGGCCGGTCTGCCGCCGTCGTAGCGCAGCGTCACCCCGCGCAGGTCGACCTCGCCGCCACCGGCCGGCAGCGCCGGGGCTCCGGGCGGGCTCTCGATCAGCGGCTCGCGGTCGAGGATCTCGAAGAGCCGGTTGCCGGAGGCGATCGCCCGCTGGGCCATTCCCATCGCCACTCCGAGCATCCGCAGCGGCCCGGCCAGCATCACCAGGTAGGTGTAGAAGGCGGTGAAGGCGCCGAGGCTGAGGTTGCCGGCGATCACCTCGCGGCCGCCGATCAGCAGCACCAGGGCGATCCCGATCTGCGGCAGCAGCCCGATCAGCGGCGAGAAGAACGCCTGCAGCCTGGTCGAGTAGATGCTCTGGTCGAAGACGCGGGAGACGGCGCGGCTGAAGCGGTGCAGCTGGTATTCCTCGCGGGCGAAGGCCTTGACGATGCGGATTCCGGAGACGTTCTCCTCCGCCTCCGCGGTCAGCTCGGCGAGCCGCTGCTGGACCTCCTGCTGGGCGGGGCGGGAGACGCGGTTGTAACGCGAGGCGGTGAAGACGATGAACGGCGCCGGCGCCAGTGCGATCAGCGCCAGCCAGGGGTTGATCGCGAACATCACGGCGCCGGCGAGGACGATCGTCAGCAGGTTCTGGGTGATGAAGATCAGCCCGTAGCCGAGGAAGAAGCGGATCGCCTGCAGGTCGACCGTCGCCCGTGACATCAGCTGGCCGGTCTGCTGGCCGTCGAAGAAGCCCAGCTCCAGCCGCTGCAGGTGGGCGTAGAAGGTCTGCCGCAGGTCGAACTCGACCGCGAGGGAGACCTTGCCGGCGACCAGGCGGCGGACCACGGTCAGGCCCAGGCGCAGGATCGCGGCGCCGAAGATCGCCAGCGCCAGCGGCAGCAGGTCGGCCTTGTCGTGGTCGACGATGGCGTTGACGGCGTGGCCGATCAGCCAGGGGATCAGCACCGTCATCCCCATCGCCGCCCAGGCGAACGCCAGCGAGCCCCAGAGTTGGGGACGGTACGGGCGCAGGAAGCCCATCAGCCGGCGGTAAGTGCGCATCCCTACGACTATACAAAGTGAAGTATTGGACCCGTCCGCGGTTTGCGGAGGGGTCGGCGACGCCTGGTGGGGGCTATCCGTTCAGCCTGGCGGCGGCTTTGGCGCTCGGCACTTTGCCCTTGGGGCAGGGTTTGGGGCCGTGGCCGGGCCGGGGCAGGATCTGAAAGTTGGTGACGGCGTGGACCGGCGTCGTCGCGCCGCTGTTCTGGGCCAGGTTGAGGATCAGGCGGTAGAAGCCCGGCGGCAGGCCGTGGTAGAAGATCTCCGGCCTGGTCCCCGGCGAGTAGCTGCCGGCGGTGCCGATCCGCTCCGCCAGGACGCCGTTGGGGCCGGAGTAGCGGGGGTAGTCGAAGGAGGCGCCGACCAGGCGGCCGTTGCCGATCGGGCTGTTGATCGCGTGCAGCAGCTTGACCGGGTCGACGCAGTCGGGGACGCGGTTGAGGCTGAAGCGGATGTGGCCCTCGCCGAGCTGCGGGTCGCGGCCGAACTGGCTTGGCGCCAGGCGGAAGTTGTCGACGATTGCCTTGACGACGACGGCGTGGCTGGTTTGACGGGCGCCGTTGCGGGGAGAGACGATCTCTACGCTGGGTTGGCCCGGCACCGCTGCCACATCCGCCTCGGTGTGCTTGGAGTCCGAGCCACCGAAGATCAGGGCCAGCGCCAGCACCACTGCGGTCGCCGCCAGCGCTGCCAAGGTTGCGGTCTGCCTACGCATCGGAGCGGGAACATTACGCACAACCTCCAGAACCACATCCGGCGAGCGACCGAGGCGATTCTCGCGGCGCTCCTCCTGCTCGCCGTCGCCGCCCCGGCGGCCCCGGCCCGCGATCTCGCCGGCCACGTCAACCCCTTCGCCGGTACCCGCCCCGGGCCGCGGCACCTTCGGCGGCGGCCACAACTTCCCCGGCGCCTCGCTGCCCTTCGGGATGGTGCAGTGGAGTCCCGACACGACCCCCTCGGCGCCGCACTCGGGCGGCTACGACCACCGCGACAACCACATCAGGGGCTTCAGCCTCACTCACCTCAGCGGCGCCGGCTGCGCCCTCTACGGCGACTTCCCCTTCCTGCCGAGCACCGAGCCGATCGACTCCTCGCCGGCAGCGGCTGGCGGTGGGCTCGAGGGCAGGTTCCAGCCCGGCTTCTCCCACTCCGAGGAGGCGGCCTGGCCGGGCTTCTACGAGGTCCGGCTCAACCCGGTCCGCGGCGCAGACATCGACGTGGCGCTGACGGCGACGACGCGGACCGGCGTCGCCCGCTTCGAGTTCCCGGCCAATCCCCACGTCAGCGTCCTGATCGATGCCGGCGGCAGCGCCCAGCCCAACGACTTCGCCGCCGTCGACGTCGATCCCGGCCGCCGCGAAATCTCCGGCACCGCCTCCAGCGGGCACTTCTGCGGCCAGCGCCCCCGCTACCGGGTCCACTTCGCGGCCGTCTTCGATCGCGCTTTCGACGGCTTCGGAACCTGGCAAGGCGGCTCGCTCCAGCAGGGCGGCACGGCGGCGGAAGACAGCCAGGGGCCGCCCGCCAACCCGGGGACGACCGCCCAGGCCGGCGCCTACGCCGGCTTCGACACCCGCGGGGACCGCTTCGTCACCGTCCGGGTCGGCATCTCCTTCGTCAGCGTCGACGGCGCCCGCGCCAACCTCGCCGCCGAGAGCAGGGGCAAGGGCTTCGGCGCGATCGGCCGCAGTGCCCGCCAGCGCTGGAACCAGGCGCTGGGCCGGATCCGCGTCAGCGGCGGCCCCGAGCGCCACCTCGACACCTTCTACACGGCGCTCTACCACGCCTTCCTGGCGCCGCGCACCTTCAGCGACGTCGGCGGCGCCTATCCCGGCATGGACGGCCAGGTCCACCGTGCCCGCGGCCGCATCCAGTACGCCGACTTCTCCGCCTGGGACACCTACCGCACCCAGATCCAGCTGCTCTCGCTGCTGGCGCCGGAGCGGGCGAGCGAGATGATGAGCTCGCTGCTGGCCGATGCCGAGCAGAGCGGCTGCCTGCCGCGCTGGTCCTACGCCAACGGTCAGAGCATGACCATGGTCGGCGACTCCGCCGACCCGATCCTCGCCTCGGCGGCGGCCTTCGGCGCCGGCGACTTCGACCGGCGCGCGGCCCTGGAGGCGATGCTCAAGGGAGCGACCGAGCCCTGCCGCAGCGCCAACGGCGAGTACCTCCAGCGCCAGGGCCTGGCCGAGTACCTGAAGCTCGGCTACGTGCCCTTCGACCTCGACACCAACACCCGCAACGCCAACTCGATCTACGGCGACCCCGATGCGGTCTGGGGCTCGGCGGCGACCACGCTCGAGTACGCGGTCGACGACTTCGCGATCGCCCAGCTCGCCGCTCGCTCGCTCGGCGACCGCGCCACCTACGCCGCCTTCATGCGGCGCTCGGCCAACTGGCGGCGGCTCTTCAACCCGGACAGCGGCATGGTCGAGCCGCGCTTCGCCGACGGCCGCTTCCCGACTCCCTACGACAACCTCGGCGGCGGTGGCTTCGTCGAGGGCAACTCCGTGCAGTACACCTGGATGGTCCCCCAGGATCCCGGCGGGCTGATCCGGAAGATGGGCGGCCCGGCGAGGGCGGCGGGCCGGCTCGACCGCTTCCTGCGCGAGCTCAACGGCGGCGCGGGGGGGACCCACACCGACCACGCTCTGCTCGGCAACGAGCCGACCCTGCAGACGCCCTGGCTCTACGACTGGATGCGGCGGCCCTACCGCACCCAGGAGGCGGTGCGGCGGGCGCTGCTCACGCTCTACGACACCTCGCCCGACGGCTACCCGGGCAACGACGACCTCGGCACGCTCTCTGCCTGGTACGTGTTCGGCGCCATCGGCCTCTATCCCGTGGTGCCGGGGGTCGGGGTGCTGGCGATCGGCAGCCCGCTCTTCGCGCGCACGGAGATCCGCCTGCCCCAGCGCCGGCGGGCGCTGATCCTGGGCCGCGGCCGCGGCCCCTACGTGCGGTCGCTGCGCCTCGACGGCCGCGCCCACGGCAAGCCCTGGACCACCTACTGCGCGCTCGCCCGCGGCGCCACGCTCGCCTTCCGGCTCGGCCCGCGCCCGAACCGCCGCTGGGGCGCCGGCGCCGCCGCAGCGCCGCCCTCGTTCGGCCCCGAGCATCCGATGCCGGAGGGCTCATGCGCCCCATAGCGACCCCAGCTCCGGAGGTGCGGTCGTCTTTTCCTCCGCTATCCGGAGGAAAAAGCGACCGCACCCTTGTGGTGCTCGCCGCGGTTGCGGCGCTGACCGCGCTCGGACTCGCGGTGCGCTTCGCCAGCCTCGACGTGCAGAGCTACCACCACGACGAGGTGATCACGGCGCTGCGGGTGCTCCCCGGCAGCTTCGGCGAGATGCTGCACTCGGTCAAGGTCAGCGAGTCCAACCCGCCCCTGTACTACGTCCTCGCCTGGGCCTGGGCAAAGGTCTTCGGGACCGGGGAGGTCGGCCTGCGCTCGCTGACCGCCCTCTTCGGAGCCGCCACGGTGCCGGTCGCCTACCTGATCGGCCGCCAGCTGGCCGACCGGCGCGCCGGCCTGATCCTGGCGGCGCTGATCGCGCTGAACCCGATGCTGATCTGGTACTCGCAGGAGGCCCGTTCCTACGCGCTGCTGGTCTTCTTCGGCGCGGTCGCGCTGTACTTCTTCGCTCGCGCCCTGCGACACCCGTCGTGGCCGCGACCTGGCCTTCTGGGCGCTCGCTTCGGCGCTGGCGCTGTGCAGCCACTACTTCGCCGTCTTCGCGATCGCGATCGAGGCCGCCTGGCTGCTGGTGGCGCTGCGGGCTCGCTGGCGCGCGGTCCTGCCGGCGATCGCGGCCGTCGGTGCCGCCGGTCTGGCGCTGCTGCCGCTGGCCAATTCCCAGGTCAACCCGACCCACATCGGCTGGATCGAAAACAGCCCGCTGGGGGAGCGCTTCTGGGAGACGGGGGCCTCCTTCCTGATCGGCGAAACCGGCCACGTGATCGCCGAGGCGCCGCGGGACCGCTACGCGCTGGTGCCGCTTGTCCTCGTCGCTGCGGCCCTGGCCTTGGTCGCGTTCTGGGGAAGTCGGCGGGAGCGTCGCGGCGCCGTGCTTGGGCTTGTGCTGGGGCTGGCCGTGGCTGGCTTGACGGCTGTGGCCGCGCTGGTCGGTAAGGACTATGTGGTCGAGCGCAACCTGCTGCCGGCGCTGGTACCGCTGCTGAGCGTCACGGCGATCGGCTTCGCCGCCGGCGCCCGCCGAGTCGGGCTCCTCTTAGCGGTCGCTCTCTGCGCCTATTGGCTCGCCTTTGCCATCCACGTGACCCAGACGCCAAACCTGCAGCGGCCCGATTTCCGCACCGTCACCGACGCTCTCGGCCCGCCGGAAAATGGCCGGCGGGCGATAGTCACCTGGAAGCTCGCCGCCGACCCGGTTCGCTATTACCTGCCCGACAAATCGGTGCGTATGTACGGTGGGGAGGAGCGAATACGCGAAATCGCCGTTCTCCGCAAGCCCCTCGTCACCGGGCAGGCGATTGATCTGCCCCCCTCGTTTCACCAGGTAGAGCGAGTTCGAGCCGAGCGGCTGACGCTCAACACCTACGTCTCCAGGCATCCCGTGAAAGTCCACTTCGACACCCTGCGCGACCTGCCGACCGGCTTCGGCGAGATCGCCGTGCTGATCGACGGAGCACGGCCGTGAGCCCCTCGGAATTTGCTGACAGAGTCGGGGCTGCGGCGCGCCGTCCCGCCAGCTGGTGGCAGCTGCTCAAGTTCGGCATCGTCGGCGGTTCCGGCTACCTGATCAACCTCGCCGTCTTCGCGGTCCTCGCCGGCGCCCTCGACGTCCACCACATCGCCGCCGCGATCGGCGCCTTCTGCGCCGCCGTCACCAGCAACTTCCTCTGGAACCGTTACTGGACCTTCGGCCCCGGCGACGGCTCCGCCGGCTTCCAGGCGGCCCGCTTCTTCGCCGTCAGCCTCGCCGCCCTCGGCCTCAACCTGATCGTGCTGGAGGCGCTGCTGGCGGGTGGCGAGATCGGGGAGCTGACCGCGCAGGCGGTCGCGGTCGCGGTCGCGATGCCGTTCAACTTCCTCGGCAACAAGCTCTGGACCTTCGCCTAGCCCTCAGTCCGCGGAGGCCACCTCGCGTCGCCCCAGCCACTCCATGAGTTCGGGCAGCAGACGATGCAGCTGCGGTTCGGGGGAGGAGAGCTCCGCCCGTGCCAGCTGGATCGCGGCTCCCACCCGCAGCGTCGCCAGTGTCGGCTCGCCGCCGACCTGCTCGTCCATCCGTTCCAGCATCTCCCAATCCCCCTGCAGGCGCCAGAGCACCGCTCGTGCCCCCTCCGGATTCATCTCGGCCATCTCGATCGCCGCTTCGATCCCACCCAGCACCGGTTCTGCCGATTCGTCCGCGACCTCGAAGGCTCGCGAGATGGACTCGACGTAACAGCTGCCGGCCACAGTCATAGTTGCTCCACCCTGTGCCATTCGATACCTCCAATGGATCGATATCGTTACCCAAATGACAGACCGGGCCTGAGGTGTGCTCGGTTTCGAACATCGCAGTACTGGAGTGGTGGGAACACTCCTGAGTTAGCCTTGGGCGCGAGATGAGCAAGCAGAAGCCAAGCTACGACGCGCCGCGAATAGAGGCTGCCAGGCAGGCCGCCTGGGAGCAGCGGGGGGACTTCGAGGCGCCACGGCCGGCCGCCGGCCAGGCTCGGGTCTACATCAAGCCCTCGAGTCCGTTCACCTCGGGCAACCTGCACATGGGCCACGTCCGCGACTACTCGATCGGCGACGCCTACGCGCGCTTCCGCCGCGCCCGCGGCGACGCCGTTCTGCTCGGCTTCGGCTTCGATGCCTTCGGCCTGCCGGCGGAGCTGGCGGCGATCGAGCGCCAGGAGCCGCCCGGCGGACTGGGTCGCGGAGTGCGGCGAGCGCATGCTCGGGCAGATGAAGCGGCTCGGGTTCTCCTTCGACTACGACCGCGTCTTCTACAGCTCCGACGAGAGCCAGTACCGCTGGTCGCAGTGGCTCTTCCTGACCTTGCTGGAGGCCGGGCTGATCTACCGCGAGGACGCCACCGTCGACTGGTGCGACACCTGCCAGACGACGCTGGCCTCGATCCAGGTCGAGGACGGCCGCTGCTGGCGCTGCCACAACGAGGTGCGGCTGATCCGTCGCCCGACCTGGTTCCTGCGGATAACGCCCTACCTGGAGGAGAACGACCGCAACACCGAGCGGCTGCAGAACTGGGACGACCTCGCCCTCTCCACCCAGCGCTACATCCTCGGCCGCAGCGACGGCGTCGAGATCGAGCTCGAGGGCTCCGCCGGCGCGCTCACCGTCTTCAGCCCGCACCCAAAGGCGCTGGCACGGGCCCGCTTCGTCCTGATCTCGCCCCGCCATCCGCAGGTCGAGGCCTGGACCGAGGGTGCGGCGGTGCGCGAGGAGCTGGAGCGGATGCGCTCGGGCGGCTGGGAGCGCAGCGCCCGCGACGCTCGCTCGGTGCCGATCGTCGACACCGGCACAGCGATCGCCGGCCCGGCCGGGGGGGAGCTGCCGGTGTTCGTCTCACCCCTCGTCGACGCTCGTTACGGGCCGACCGCGGCCTTCGGCATTCCCGCCGTCGACGAGGCCGACGCCCAGCTGGGAAGCCGGATGGAGCGTGTTCCCGGCGAGCCGGACGAGGGGGCTGAGGAGGACGGCGAGGAGGCGGCGGCGCCCGTGCCCGGCGCCCGCGAGGCGAAGCGCTACCGGGCCAACGACTTCTCGATCTCCCGTCAGCGTTCCTGGGGTACGCCGATCCCGATCGTGCACTGCGACGCCTGCGGTTCCGTGCCGGTGCCCGAGCAGGACCTGCCGGTGGTGCTGCCGCGCGACATCGCCCCGACCGGCGAGGGGAACCCGCTGGCCGAGCGCCCCGACTTCGTCGACGTCGCCTGCCCCCGATGCGGGGCCGCGGCCAAGCGCGAGACCGACACCCTCGACTGCCACTTCGACGCGCTCTGGCTCTGGGTCCCGGCGGCGGTACCTCCAGAGGACCGGGCCGAGCTGATGTTCGAGCACCCCGACCTGAAGCAGTGGCTGCCGTCCGAGCGCCTGGTGGCCGGTGGCGACAGCGGCGGCTTCGTCTTCGACCAGCGCATCGTCACCAAGGCGCTGCGGGACATCGGCCCCTTCGCCTTCCTCGAGGACGGCGAGCCGTTCGCCGGCTGCCTCTTCCACGAGATGGTGATCGCCGACGGGCGCAAGATGAGCAAGCACCTCGGCAACGTCGTCAATCCCGACGAGCTGGTCGAGCAATACGGCGCCGACACGGTCAGGCTGGCGATCCTCTATGCGGCCGGGCCGGCCAAGACCCTGAACTGGAGCGACGGTGCGCTGCGCTTCGCCAACCGCTTCCTGCGCAACCTCTGGACCTACTCGCACGATCGCTTCGCGGCGCTGGAGGATGCACCGCACGACGAGGAGGCCGCGGCCGAGACCGAGTTCATGCGCGACCGCCTGGGCAAATGGTGCGACAACGGCCTCGCCCGGATCACCGACGACGTCGAGCAGCTGCAGATGCACAAGGCAATCCGCAACATCACCCGCCTCTTCGAGCGGATTCAGGATTTCGAGAAGCGCGTCGTCAAGCGCCGCGGCCAGCTCGACCGGGCCGACGCCGAGGCGCAGATCGCCGCCCTCGTGCTGCTGGCGCGAGCGCTGGCCCCGTTCGCGCCGCACACGGCGGAGGAGCTGCTGCTCGGATCCGGTGGGGTCGAGGGTTCGGCCCTACCGCCGACCTGGCCCGATCCAGCCGCGGTTGCGGCCGAGCCCGCCACCACGCGTTCGTAGCCCGGGACTCACTGCCGTCGATTAGACAAACAGACTTGATTGATACAGGGGAGTGTGTTATTACTCTCTGCGCCGGGCGATCAAACCGGTGAAGGGGGCGGGGCTCTCAGGAGCTGGGTAACCGCCTTGGGGTGGCAAAGGAGGACCAGTCATGAGCCGGGAACGCGATAGCGACCTGGTGACGTCGGCACGGCCGGCGCGGCCCCGCCTCACTTCATCGTGATCGCGCCCGGATCAGCTCTCGGCTCGGGGCGGGCGCTTGACGTCGAAGCGACGCTTCCCCGGCAGCCAGCCGATTCCCGCGCAGAGCTCGCCGGGAGTCGTCTCCAGGGCGCCGGCGAGCTTGACGATCGTGGCCAGGCGTGGCTCGCGGCCGGCTCGCTCGAGCAATGAGATCTCGGTCCGGTGCAGCTCGCAGCGATAGCCCAGCTCTTCCTGGGAGATGCCCATCTTGGTGCGGGCTTGACGAAGATTTGTGGCGAAGCGCTCCTGGGGGCTCATGGATGCTGATTCTTTGTGGCTGAAGACAGGAACTCTACAGACAGAAGATTTCCTTATTTCGCCGATGTAGATCGGTTCGCTACCTTGCAGTCACCGATGAAACGTGGAAGCGCGGATATTTACGCAGAAAGCGTTGAGCACCGGACGTTCGTGTGTTATACCCGTGCGACGAAAGGACGAGCGTCGGCGCAGGTTGGGACCCCTGCGTTCCGCTCGCCGGCGACAAAGGAGGAGTCATGAGCGAGGCGGCAGATCCGCATATGGGAGAGGCCGTAGGGCCGCAGACCAGCTCCTGCGCGACCGAACTCATCTGCCGTGACTGTGGCTACCGGACTCCTCTGCTCGACACCGCCTTCAAGTGTCCGGCCTGCGGCGAGGGCCTCGACATCGACTACGACTACGAGCGAGCCACGTCGCTGATCGCCGAGCGCAGCCTGGCCGAGCGCCCCCGGAACATCTGGCGCTTCGAGGAGCTGCTGCCGATCGTCTCCAAGCGCGCGCAGAGCAGGGTCGGTCAGTTCTCCGGCCAGACGCCCTTGATCCGCGCCGACCGGCTCGGTGCCGAGCTCGGGCTCAAGAACCTCTACCTCAAGGACGACTCGACCAACCGGCCGACGCTCTCCTACAAGGACCGTGTGGTCAGCATGGCGATCGCGCGGATGCTGGCGCTGGGCAAGGATGAGATCGGCTGCGTCTCGACCGGCAACGTCGGCACCGCGGTGGCGGCGCTCGCCGCCAAGGCCGGCGCTACTGCCTACATCTTCTATCCCGGCAACATGGAGAAGGGAAAGGCGAAGGCCTGCCGGGCACTCGGCGCCCAGGTCTGCCAGCTCGACGGCAACTACGACCAGGCCAACCGCGCCTGCCGCGAGCTCTCGCTGGCCAGCGGGATCGAGTTCGCGAACATCACCCTGCGCCCGTTCTACGCCGAGGGGGCGAAGACGATGGCCTTCGAGGTGGTCGAGCAGCTCGGTTGGACCGCGCCGGACCACTTCGTGATCCCGGCGGCGGGGGGAACGCTCTCCTCGCGCGTCCACAAGGGGCTCAACGAGCTCGGGATCGTCGGCCTGGCGGAGACCGGCGCGACCAAGATCAACATCGCCCAGGCCAGCGGCTGCGGGCCGATCGCGACTGCCATCCTCGACGGCGGCGATATCAAGCCTCAGACCCCCAACACCGCCGCTCACTCGATTGCGATCGGAGCACCCGGCGACGGCGCCCTGGTAGTCGACGCCGTGCGTTCGCGGGGGGGCTCGGCAGCGACCGTGTCCGACGAGGAGATCTTCGGCGCGATCGATCTCCTCGGCGCGACCGAGGGCATTCTCACCGAGCCGGCCGGAGGGACCACGGTGGCGGTGACGGCGAAGCTCGCCGCCGAAGGCAAGCTCGGCGCCGAGGAGACCGTGGTCGCGGTGATCAGCGGCAACGGCCTCAAGACGTTGCAGGATCACCCTGAGAAGGAGTGGCCGGAAATGGTCGCCTGCAACGTCGAGACGATGGGCGAGGTGCTGACCGACTTCCGTCAGACGGCTGCGGCCGCGCTGCGCTGACGGACGGGGGCGGGGCGACCGGCGCGCCCCGGCGCGCCGCCGGTCGCCGTGCCCGCATCCGGGTTAGGAACGGATCCTGGCCTCCTCGAGGTCGAGGTCGCGCTCGATCTGGCGCATCGTCGCGTTGCGGAGGCGTTCGCCACCCTGCAGCTCCAGCAGGATCTCCCGCTCGACGCCGATCAGCTCCCGGCGCAGGCCGCCGTAGTCGGCGAGGCGCTGCTCGCGGGCGGCGATCTCGGGGTCCTCGCCGCCGAGCACCATCTGGCACATCCGGAAGCGCGAGCGGTAGAGGTCGCGCAGGCGCTGCAGCTGCGAGGCGGAGGCGCGCTCCTCGCTCTCGATCTCTTCGATCCGGTCCAGCGCCGCCTGGGCCGCCTCCATCCGTGCAACCGCCTCTTCGTCGCTCCAGCGCCGCGGCTCCTCCAGGTGCAGCTTGCGGATCACGAAGGGCAGCGAGAGGCCCTGGCCGACCAGGGTGATGAGGATCAGGGCGAAGGTGACGAAGATGATCTGGGGACGGTCAGAGACGCTGAGCGGGACCGCCAGCGCCGCCGCCAGGGAGACCGCGCCGCGCATGCCGCTCCAGCCGACGGCGAAGCGTTCGCCCAGGGTTTCGCCGGCGCTGGATCCGATCGCGAAGACGAAGGCGAGCCGGGTCGCGATCGAGGCCGCGGCGATCGCCAGGATCGGGACCAGCAGCTCGCCGACCCCGGAGGACGTCGCCTCGAGCGAGTCGACGATCCCGGGTAGCTGCACCCCGAGCAGGACGAAGAGGGTCATCTCGAACCCGAAGATGAGGACGTTCCAGAAGGCGACGGAGCTGAGCCGGGTGTCGGCGTCGAGCGCGCGCGGTGCCTGGTAGCCACCGTAGAGGCCGGCGACGACGGCGGCGAGGATGCCGGAGACGTGCGCCTCCTCGGCGCCGATGTAGGCGCCGTAGGCGGTCAGCAGGGTGAGGACGACGACCAGGCTGGCGTCGGTCTGGCGGCGGATGACGAGAGTCGAGAGGGCGCCGACGAGGAGGCCGACGGCGATGCCGCCGGCGGAGACGAGGAGGAACTCGAGCGCCGCGTCGCCGAGCGCGAAGGCGCCGCCGGTGGCGACGCCGACCGCGATCCGGTAGATCACCAGCGCGGTGCCGTCGTTGATCATCGACTCGCCTTCGACCAGCAGCCGCACCCGCTCGGGCCCGCCGATGCGGCGGAAGACGGCGATCGCGGCGACGGCGTCGGTGGGGGCCAGGATCGCGCCGAGCACGGCGGCCTCGGCCCAGCCGAGCCCCGGCACCAGCGCATGGGCGACCAGCGCCACCACGGCGGCGGTGAGGAAGACGAGGCCGATCGAGAGCAGCCCCAGCGGCCGCATCACCGTGCGCAGCTCCCGCGGCGAGGTCCGCCAGCCGGCGGAGAAGACCAGCGGCGGCAGGAAGACGAGGAAGATCACGTCGGGGTCGAGCTCGACCGTCGGCAGGCCGGGAATGAAGGCGATTCCGAGGCCGCCGAGCACGAGCACGATCGGCGCCGGCACGTGGCCGTACTCGGCGAGGCGGACCAGCAGCGCCGCCGCCAGCATCAGGACGAAGATCGACTCGATGTGATCCATCTGCGCATAACATCCTGCCGAGTGGACGCCACGCTCACCCCGCCGCTGGAGAACGTCGACCACATCCGTGGGGAGATCGGGCGGCCGCTGGAGCTGGTCATGTTCGGGGACTTCCAGTGCCCCTTCTGCCTCGGCGCCCAGTCGGTGCTGCGCCGCGTGCACGAGCGGCTCGGAGACCGCCTCGTCTTCGCCTTCCGCCACCTGCCGATCCCCGAGCGCCACCCGCTGGCGCCGCTGGCGGCCGAGGCCGGCGAGGCCGCCGCCGCCCAGGACAGCTTCTGGGAGTACCACGACGCCCTCTTCGCCGCTCAGCCCAAGCTCTCCCGCGAGACGATGCTCGCGGTGGCCACCGACCTCGGCCTCGACGCCGAGCGCCTGGCCGCCGAGATCGACTCCGGTGCTCACCGCGAGCGGGTCGAGCGCGACCTGCGCTCGGCCGCGGCCAGTGGCGCCACCGGTACCCCCAGCTTCTTCGTCAACGGCGAGCGCCATTACGGCGCCTATGACGCCTCGTCGCTGGTGGAGGCACTGGAAGCCCGTTGAGAGCCCTGGTTCAGCGGGTCAGCCAGGCCGCGGTTGACGTCGAGGGCGAGCGGGTGGCCCAGATCGGGCCCGGGATGCTGATCCTGCTCGGGGTCGGAGTGGGGGATGGCGAGCAGGAGGCTGACCGGCTGGCCGACAAGGTCCGCGCCCTGCGCATCTTCGACGACGCCGAGGGGCGGATGAACGAGCCGCTCGGCGAGCGCGAGGTCCTCTGTGTCAGCCAGTTCACCCTCTACGGCGATGCCCGCAGGGGCAACCGTCCCAGCTACGTCCAGGCCGCCCGTCCCGAGGTCGCGGAGCCGCTCTATGACCGCTTCTGCGAACGGCTCGGCGCCAGCAAGGGCGTCTTCGGCGCTTGCATGGGCGTTGCGCTGGTCAACGACGGGCCGGTGACGCTGATGGTCGAGGCCGAGGCCGAGGCGGCCTGATCCGCGCCCTGGCCGACGGTTGACCTAGAGGCTAGCGGTCGCCGGCCGGCGTTCCGTCGAGGTCAGTCAGCACCTGCCGGCACGCCTCCACCACGAGGCGATTGCGCTCCGCCGAGGCCCGGACCTCGGCCCGCAGCTCCTCTTGACTGGCGTCGTGGCTGACGGCGGCGTCGCGCAGCCGGCTCAGCGCCCGCCGCAGGACGTCGGGCGGGGTCGAGAGCTCGATCGCCCGCTCCGGCCCCTCGCCCCAGCCGAGGTCGTCCGTGACCAGGCGCAGGTCGTCGGAATACTCCCGCCCGAGGCGCTCGGCGGCCTCGTAGTTCTCCGCGCACACGGCCAGCCAGACGTCGCCGAGGCCGCTGAGCCGATCGAGGATCTGGTCGTAGAGCGCGTCGCGCTGCGCCGCGGTGATCGTGCGGCTCACGAGAAGAAGTAGAACTTCTCCGTCGCGCCGCGTGCCTCCCGTTTTCGCACCACCTCGAGAGCTCCGATGTCGGCGAGCTTGACCAGGTGGTAGGAGACGTGGGCCACGCCGTACCTGTCGTTGTCGAAGAGCTTCGTCAGGTCGGTGGCCGAGAGCGGCTGGTCGACCCACAGCAGCGCTTCCACGATCGCCACCTTGAGCGGGTGGACGACCCGGGGGACGAGGGTGCTCCAGTCGAACCCCTCGCCCCCTCTGATCGTCATCGTGCCCTCCGATCGCGGCCGGGCGGGGGGCCGCACTGGGGGGTGGCGTGGGAGGAAGTTGGATTCATGGTTTTGGCAACCGAGCCCGGCGGCCAGGACGAGGGGCTTGTGTACATCGGGAGAACCCCACGCCCTGGTCTATGGCCGGGTGGCGCTTCCGCCTCCGTCAGTCCATTGGCGGCGGTTGGCGTCGATTGACTACTCCACGCTTCCACATGGGAAGGCGCGGGTCAAACGGGATTTACCCGTTACTCAGGATTTCCCAGAGGCGCTGGTGGGGTGAGCGAAGATCGGTTGCGCTGGAACCCCTGCATGGCGACGATGACCGAAACGGCCTCCTCGTTTGATTTCGAGCGGCGGGCGGTCGAACGAGCCTCTATCTCTTGAACGCGTCTCCACGAAGCCGCTAGCTCGTCGGTGATTTCGCCCTTGCCCTCCTCATCGACGTTGAACCAGCGCCAAGCCAGCATGGTGCGTGAGGGGTCGTTGATCATGTTGCCTGCCCAAAAGGCAGACATCGACTCGGCCATGATCGACTGAAGGATCAGCCCAACGATTATCTGTCGCTGCTGGGGCGTCATCGCGTCGGCTTCCTCTTCGGACACGAATGGCTGTTCAACGGCGCGGTAAAAATGTCGGGTGGCGTTCCTGACCGGTTCAGTTTTGGCTAGTTCGATGGCGCCGCCATCAGCGAGTTCGGTGACGTGGTGAGTGACCTTGCCTAGCGGCTCGCCAACAATCTCGGAGATCTCGTCTGGGGTGTAAACGCCCTCGTTTAAGAGCGCCAGGATTTCAATTCTGATGCGGTGGCCTAGGGCGTAGGAGACGATTTCCTCGATGCTCTTGCTCCTTTGGCCTTTCGCCTTCGCCTTGGTGCTGGGCCCCGACTTTCCCACGATCTTTCCTCCGCTCTATTTGTCTTTGCTACTCAGCGAGTTAGCGAGCATAAGGACTTTCCCCATGGGGAATCCCTCCTACTCGGGATTTAGCCGTTACTCGGTAATTCTTTAGCATCTCCATTCCTCCTGGCGGCTCGCGCTGGGCTGAGACAGGGGAGGGGGTGAAGGCCAATGAAGATCGCCAAAGTGGCGCACGTCTATTCGAGCGTGATGATTTACAAGCACGCTTAAGCAGTGCATGTGGGGCCGGTCTCGGCCCTTTCAGAGTGGGAATCGGGATCGGCCCCTCTCGTCGTTTCAGCGGCGGACATGGGAACGCTCATGAGATTACCTAAATACTTGTGAACTCCCCTATCAAAGGTCGCTGGCGGCCGCCCGGCGAGCAGCGTCGGACCGAAGAGAGGGAGGGGGTGAAGACAAATGAAGATCGCCGAAGTGGCGCACGTCTATTCGAGCGTGATGATTTACAAGAATGCCTGAGCAATGCGCGCGAGGGCCGATCTCCGCCCCTCCGAAGTGAGGATCGGGATCGGTCCTGTTGACCGTCGTCGGCGCAGGCGGCACCGGGACTCTCGGTGCTCACCTCGGGACTTGTGGGCTCCCCTATGGAGGTTGACCGCTCGAAGGCAGACGATCCCGGGCATGGGCGACCTCGGCACCAACCTGCGCGAGGCGCGCGAACGACTCGAGCTCACGCAGGAACAGGTCGCGGAACGCTGCGGCGTCCACGCCACCGAGGTCAGCCGGATCGAGGCCGGCAAACGCGACCCGAAAGTCTCGACGCTGCGACGCCTCGCCGCGGCACTAGAGGTCCCGCCCGGCCGGCTTCTGGAGTAGGTGCCCGCTCGCGGTACGGCCAGGGCCATAGCCGGCACTGGATGCAGACAAAACGATGCATTCTTCTCTAGTCTTTCCGACCCGTGGGAATCGAGTGCTTCATTTGGACCGATCACGCTGAGCTTCGTCTCGGGCAACGGGGTTTGACCAGGTTCGAGGTTGAGGAGGCGGTCCGTGAGAGGCACGAGATCCGCGAGTCCAATCACGGCGACGCCGACTGGCGCGTCGAGGGCGTGCGGTCAGACGGCGTCAGGTTCGCCGTCATCTACGACAGCCCGGTCCGAGGCGAGAAGGGCACCGCCTGCGTCGTCAGTGCATGGCCTCTGCGAGGAAGCCGCCGCAGCTAGGCAGAGGCTGGAGCCGGAGCTATCCTGACTCAATGAGCGCGAAATTTGCCTATTACGACCGCGAGGCCGACATCGCCTGGCTTCCCACCGGCGACTCCGCCGATGTCGTCAGCGAGGAGGTCGAGTGGGGACTGATCGACCACGACTCGAACACCGATGCGGTTGTGGCAATCGAGGTCTGGTCCGCGAGCAAGCGCCTGCCACCCGAGCTTCTCGCCAAGCTGCCCGCTCCCGCGAGGGCACACGGCGCCGCTGTCTAGCGCAGCGACGATGCCGGAGGAGGGCGAAGCTGTCGGCGGCGCTGAGGGATGCTTCGGCGGCTCCGCTCGCGCCCTCTGCGACGTGCCGGCGGCGTGATGAACGGTTGCTCCCACCTCGCCTGCTGTGACCTAAATGTAGTCCAAGTGACCTATATTTAGTCCACCTGATCTAGACTCAGGACACTCAGCGATGGATGTCTCAAAACCCTTCACGGCCATATCTTCAAACGTCGACGCCGACGTGCTCGTGGTGCTCGCCGGCTCCACCAAGCCTCGCAGCGGGCGTGAGCTGGCCCGCCGAGCGGGGCGCTCCAACACCGGCGTCCAGCGCGTCCTCGACCGCCTCGTCGAGCACGGTCTGGTCTACCGGGAAGAGGTGGGGCGCACCTTCCTATACGAGCTGAACCGCGATCACCTGTTGGCTCCGACTGTCGAGCAGATGGCCGGTGCACGAGCCGAGCTGATTCGTCGGCTTCGCAAGGTGATCGGCGCCTGGGAGCCTCCGCCCGTTCATGCCTCCCTCTTCGGCAGTGCGGCTCGCGGCGACGGCAACACGAGCAGCGACATCGACCTTCTTATCGTGCGGCCCGCCGATTTCGACCCCGAGGACGTGACCTGGCGCGACCAGATCGACGAACTCGCCGACTCGGTGCGCCGCTGGACCGGCAACAACGCCGGCATCGCCGAGGTCTCCGAGGGCGAGCTTCCGCGGCTGCGTAAGGACCGTCCGCCCGTCGTGGAGGAGGTCAGCGAGGACGCCGTCGACCTCGCCGGGGAGGAGGCCCGCAAGCTCCTCAGGCGGCTTTGATGGCGCGCAAGCAACCACGGACCCAGGCGTGCGGCGAGCCCCAGGCGCGGCAGCGTCTCGGGCACGCGAGGAGCTTCCTCGAAGTCGCCGAGCTGGCCGCGGACGTAAGCGATCCCTCGCTGGAGTATGGAAGCGTGGCCGCCTCCGTCGCGATCCTCGCCGGGATCGCAGCCACCGATGCCGCCTGCTGCAAGGAGCTCGGGAAACGGTCTCGCTCCGATAACCACCACGATGCCGAGCTGCTGCTCGAACAGATCACCCCCGGTGGCAAACGGGCGGCCAGCCAGCTACGCCAGCTGATCGACATCAAGGACACCGCCCATTACGGGTTCATCGACGTAAGCGCAGCTCAGCTCAAACGATCCCTGCGCCAGGCTCTGCACCTCGTCGAGTTCGCCGAGGAGGTCGTGCGCCGGTGAATCGGGACACGGAAGTCGCCTGACTTTGTGTTCCCGGGCGGTTCGTTGAGCCCGAACCGCGTCAATCGCGTCAGCGAACCGCCCCCAGGCTCGTCTTTATGGGCCTTGTTGCGATTGCTGTCTTGGTGGGTTGGGATCGCTTGGGATCGTGGACCCCCGAACAGTGGTCGGCCACCGCAGAGATCACCACGGCAATCGTGGCACTTGGGTGCAGCGTTTCTCGGTCTTCGGCAACTCCGTGAGTCGCAGGCGCTTCGTCTGCAACAGGAACGCGATGCCCTCTCGATTCGGCGGGAAAGAGCGCAGCCATATGTCGCCGTCTCGATGGAGCCATTGATGGCAGTAGACCCAAAGTTTCAGGAGTTGGTCATCAAGAACTTTGGTGCGACGGCTGCGTACAACGTCCGGATCGAGAGTGAGCCAGAGATTGTCCGAGAGTGGCAGGGCGACTCTCAGAAAGTGCCGTTGCTTTTGATCCCCACCTTGGTTCCGGGTCAGGAGTGGCGAACGCTTTGGGACTTCTTCCCTCACCGACACCCAGCCGGTCTACCGGATCGGCACGATGTCAAGGTCCGATTTGAGGACAGTCATGGCGAAAGCTTCGAGTTCGCATACGCACTCGACTGGGCGATGAACCTGGACCGCCTCAGCGTCGATACCTACGGCGTGCATCACGGCGTGAAGGAGCTAAAAAAGCTTCGCGAGCAGCTAGGCAAGCGCACGCCGAAATCGTAGAGAGCCAGCTTTGGTTCTAAGCCAGGACGACGCCGAAACGATCATCGAAGCCGTCGCGATCCTCGACTGCGACTGCCTGAGAGAAGCGGCTCGCGGTGACGGTGAAGTGGTCGAGGAAGCCGACGCTGCCAAGCAGGACCAGGCCGAAGCTGTGCCAGCCATCAACGAATCCCACCGGGGCTTCCCATTCGCACCGAGCGCCGGAATCGTCGTGATGGTGGAGGCGCAGAGAGACGGTCTTGTAACGGGCGACGACGGTGCGCCCGCCGACGGCGTGCAGTTCCTCGCCCTCGTTGTCGGCCAAGTCGAGGCCAAGCTCGTCCGCCAGCAAGTCGCTCGCGAGGATCGCGTCGGCTCCGGTGTCGATCAGTCCCTCAAGCTCTGGCGTCGATGCGCCCTCAATGGCAAGAGAGACGGGCACGAAGGGCCGAAACACCGGCTGCCCCAAGCGCGTCTGCTGGGGGTCCTCCCTATAGGGATAGAGCCAGGGGGTCTTCGGCTCAGCCAAGGCCGACGTAGATCGGCTCGTCTGCGTGGGGAACCCGCCCGCCGACGACGACGTGATCCAACTTGCGGGCTTTCTCCAGCACGACTTTCAGGTTCTCGTCGGCGATCACGACCTGGCCCGTGCGGGTGTCGGTCGCCACGTACTTGCCCTCGTAGCCCTTGAAATTAGTGCGGGTCGGTTTCACGCAACCGATGATACCCATCGCCTCCACGGGCATTTCAGCACTAGACCCTTGCCACTTTCCTTGCCACCCCCTGCCAATTTGGAGCCATGTGGAGGGCCAAATCGACTGCATTCCGCTTGCCGCTGCGATGCCGGAGGAGGGACTCGAACCCCCGACACGCGGATTATGATTCCGCTGCTCTAACCAGCTGAGCTACTCCGGCGGGGACGGGGCATGGTAGCGATGGGGCGCTCGGGTTCGGGGCCCGCGGGGCTGGCCTGGTTCCGGGTCTGGGCGATCCGGCATCGGCATGACGATGGGTGACCCGCAGGTTAGGGTGGCGGCGTGAGTGCGGAGCTGGACAGGGCGGTGCGAACGGTCGTTCGCGAGTGCATGGGCGTCTCCCCGGGCGAGGAGGTGCTGGTGATCTGCAACCCGGTGACCGAAGAGATCGGGGCGCTGATGCGGATCGAGGCGCAGGGCGACGGGGCCAGCGCGACGCTGGCGGTGATGTCCGAGCGCGAATCCCCCGCCGCCGAGCCGCCGGCCGTCGTCGCCGCGGCGATGGTCGAGGCCGACGTCGTCCTGGCGCCGACGATCCAGTCGATCTCCCACACCGCCGCCCGCAAGCGGGCGAGCGAGGAGGGCGTGCGCATCGCCAGCCTGCCGGGCGTCACCGAGGACATGCTGACCCGGCTGATGACAAGCGACCTCGCCGAGGTGCGGCGCCGCGGCTGGGCGCTCGGCGACGTCCTCAACGGAGGCTCGGAGGCCCGGATCACCTGTCGCCACGGCAGTGACCTGCGGCTTGGGCTGGAGAACCGCCTCTCGATCGTCGACGCCGGCGAACTCGGCAACCGCGGCGCTTTCGGGAATATCCCCTGCGGCGAGACCTTCGTCGCCCCGCTGGAGGGGACGGCGGAGGGGACCCTGGTCGTCGACGGTTCGATCGCCGGCGTCGGCCTGCTCGACACGCCGGTCTCGCTGACCGTCCGTGGCGGTCACCTCACCGACACCACAGGCTCCGACGGCGCCACGCTGATGGAGCTGCTGAGCGCCCACGGGGCCGACGGCACGAACGTCGCCGAGCTCGGGATCGGGACCAACGAAGAGGCGCTCCTGACCGGCAACATCCTCGAGGACGAGAAGATCCTCGGCACCTGCCATGTCGCCTTCGGCGCCTCCGCCGCGATCGGCGGCACGGTGCAGGTCCCCGTCCACATCGACTGCGTCGTGCTCGAACCGACGGTCGAAATCGACGGCGAGACGATCGTCAGCGGCGGCGACCTGCTGCTTTGACCTCGGCGCGCACCGGGGCCGGCGGTTAGCCTCAGCCCATGCCGCCCCTGCTCGCCGTCCCCAACGTCTCCGAGGGCCGCGACCAGGAGCGCCTGGAGCGCCTGGCGGTGGCCTTCGGCCGCGGCGTGACCCTGCTCGACCGCCACACCGACGCCGACCACGACCGCACCGTCTTCACCCTTGCCGGCCAGGCCGGCCCGCTGACCGAGGCGCTCGTCGCCGGCGCCGAGGTGGCGCTGGAGACGATCGAGATGGGGGCCTACCGGGGGGTGCACCCCGCCGTCGGCGCCCTCGACGTCTGCCCGCTGGTCTGGCTCGACTCCGCCGACCGCGACGCCGCCCGCACCGAGGCGGTCGCCGTGGCGGCGCAGATCGGCGGCCTCGGGGTCCCGGTCTTCCTCTACGGCGAGCTCGCGCGTGACCCGGGGCGGGCCGAGCGCGCTTACTTCCGCAACGGCGGCCTGGCCGAGCTCTGGCTGCGGATGGAGGCGGGGGAGCTGCGACCGGACTTCGGGCCCGACCTGCCGCACCGCCGCGGCGGCGCCACCCTGGTCACCGCCCGCCCGCCGCTCGCCGCCTTCAACGTCGAGCTCGACAGCGGCGACGTCGAGGTCGCCCGCTCGGTCGCCGCCGGCCTGCGCGAGTCCGGCGGCGGCCCGGCGGGGGTGCGGGCGATCGGACTGCTGCTCTCCAGCGGCCGCACCCAGGTCTCGGCCAACGTCCACGATCCGCTTGCGGTGCCCCTGGGGACGGTGGTCGAGCGGGTGCGGGAGCTGGCCGCCCCGCTTGGCGCCCGCCCGCTCGAGGCGGAGCTGGTCGGCCTCGTCCCCGCCGCCGCCCTCGCCGGTTATCCGGGGGACGTGCCGATGCGCGGCTTCGACCCCGAGCTGCACGTGATCGAGCGGCGGCTGGCGGCCACGACCGACTAAATTCCTGCCATGGCTCAAACCAAGAAGAAGCGCCGCCGCAAGCAGCGCGGCACCCAGGGCGGCCGCATCGACAACACCACTCGCTCTCGTCCCCGCACCCGCGCCGAGGCGAAATCCCGCGCCCGCGCCAAACGCAAGCCGGCTGCCCGCGTCGATGCGCCGCCGACCTGGCGCGGATCGATCACCCGCGGCCTCGTCGCCGCCGTCATCTTCGCCGTCCTCCTGCTGCTGATCTTCAAACGCCCCCTGGGCGTCTCGCTCGCCCTCGGCGCCTTCATGCTCGCCTTCTACGTCCCCGCCGGCTACTTCATCGACATGACCATGTGGCGGCGGCGCGAGCGGGCGCGGATGCGTTCGCAGGGGGGCTGACCTCGTGGCCCTCGACGTCGAGATGCTCACGGTCGGGGCGATCGAGGAGAACTGCTTCCTGCTGCGCGCCGCGGGCTCCGACCGCGTCCTCGTCGTCGACCCCGGCGAGGAGCCGGAGCGGATCCTCGCCGCTGCCGGGGAGATGGGGAAGGTCGAGGCGATCCTGCTCACCCACTGCCACTTCGACCACATCGGCGCCGTCGCGCCGGTGGCGGCGGCGACCGGGGCGCCGGTCTACTGCCCCGAGCTCGAGCTGCGGCTGCTGGCCGACATCATGGCCTTCGTCCCCTGGGAGGGCTTCGGCCCCTACGAGAGCTACGACGCCGACGAGACCGTCGCCGGCGGCGAGACCCTGGAGCTGGCCGGGCTCGAGCTCGACGTCATCTTCACGCCGGGCCACAGCCCCGGCCACGTCACCTACTCGGTCCGCGGCGAGGACGCCCTCTTCTCCGGCGACGTCCTCTTCCAGGGCTCGGTCGGCCGCGTCGACCTGCCCGGCGGCGACGGGCCGACGCTGATCGAGTCGATCGGCCGCCTGCTCGACACCCACCCGGACGAGACCGTCGTCCATCCCGGCCACATGGGGATCACGACGCTGGGGGCCGAGCGCGCCTCCAACCCGTTCCTCGCCTCGCTGGCGCGGTAGGCGACCGGCGCCGGATAGTCACTAAGGTCGCGGCGACCATGGCCAGCAAGTACCAGGCGCCCCGCGGGACCTTCGACGTGCTGCCCGAGCAGGCGCGCGGCCGGGCGCGGATCGAGCGCGCCGCCGCGGCGATCTTCGCCCGCGCCGGCTACGAGCCGGTGGCGACGCCGGCCTTCGAGGACACCGAGCTGTTCGAGCGCGGGGTCGGCAGGTCCACCGACATCGTCCGCAAGGAGATGTTCACCTTCGAGGACAAGGGCGGGCGCAGCCTGACTCTGCGGCCGGAGGGGACGGCGCCGATCTGCCGCGCCTATCTGGAGCACGGCATGCACAAGCTGGCGCAGCCGGTGAAGCTCAGCTATGTCGGGCCCGTTCTTCCGTCACGAGCGACCGCAGGCAGGCCGCTACCGCCAGTTCCACCAGCTCGGGGCGGAGTGCATCGGCACCGACTCGCCGCTGGCCGACGCCGAGGCGATCATGCTGCTCTCCGACCTGCTCGGCGAGCTCGGCGTGCCCGGGGTGGAGCTGCGGCTGGGCAGTCTCGGCTCGCTCGACGCCCGCCGCGCCTACCTGGAGGAGCTCAAAGCGCACCTGCACGAGCACGAGGGGGAGCTCTCCGACGACGTCCGCGAGCGGATCGACATCAACCCCCTGCGGGCCTTCGACTCCGACCACGAGGGCACCCGTGCGGTGATGGCGAGCGCGCCGACGATCGTCGCCTCGCTCGCGGGTGAGGACGCCGAGCACTTCGCCGAGGTGCGGGCCCTGCTCGACGCCGCCGGCATCGCCTACGAGGTCGACCCGACCCTGGTCCGCGGCCTCGACTACTACACGCGGACGATCTTCTCCTTCGTCTGCGATGCGCTCGGGGCGCAGTCGGAGATCGGCGGCGGCGGCCGCTACGACGGGCTGATCGAGCAGCTCGGCGGGCCGGCGACGGCGGCGGTTGGCTGGGCCGCCGGGATCGAGCGGATCCTGCTGGCGCTCGGCGAGGAGGAGGAGACGGTGGGGCGCGACGCCTTCGTCGCGATCGCCGACCAGAGCCAGCGGCAGCGGGCGATGGCGCTGGCGGTCGAGCTGCGCCACGCCGGCCTCTCGGCCGAGATCGACCTTGCCGGCCGCAGCCTCAAGGGGCAGCTCAAACACGCCGACCGGATCGGCGCCCGCCGGGTGCTGATCCTCGAGGCCGACGGCTCCGCCCAGCTGCGCGACATGGCGAGCGGCGAGCAGCGCTCGGCCGACCCCGGCAACCTTGTCGACGAGATGACTGGAGGAGAGTCGTGAGCGAGGCGCCGCCCCTGCGGGCCAACGGGTACCGGGACACCTGGTGCGGGGAGGTTCTGACGGACCGGGTCGACTCCGTGGCCCGGGTCGCCGGCTGGGTCCACCGCCGCCGCGACCACGGCGGCCTGATCTTCATCGACCTGCGCGACCGCACCGGCATCGTCCAGCTCGTCTTCCATCCCGACAACTCCGGCGAGGCGTTCGAGCTGGCGCACGAGCTGCGGGCCGAGGACGTGCTGACCGCGGCGGGGACGGTGGTGCGGCGCGCGCCCGAGACCGTCAACGCCGAGCTGCCGACGGGCGAGGTCGAGCTCGCGGTCGAGAGCGCCGAGCGGCTCGCCGACGCCGAGACGCCTCCCTTCCAGATCGAGGGCTTCTCCGGCGAGGTCGGCGAGGACGCCCGCCTGCGCCACCGCTACCTCGACCTGCGCCGCGAGCAGATGCGCGAGGCGCTGATGCTGCGCCACCGGGTGACCGCGGCGATGCGCGAGTTCCTCGACCGCGAGGGCTTCGTCGATGTCGAGACGCCGGTCCTGACCCGCTCCACCCCCGAGGGCGCCCGCGACTTCCTCGTCCCCAGCCGCCAGCAGCAGGGCTCCTTCTACGCGCTGCCGCAATCGCCGCAGCTGTTCAAGCAGCTGCTGATGGTGGCCGGCTTCGAGCGCTACTACCAGGTGGCGCGCTGCTTCCGCGACGAGGCGACCCGGGCCGACCGCCAGGCCGAGTTCACCCAGCTCGACGTCGAGATGTCCTTCGTCGACGGCGAGGACATCATCGAGGTCAACGAACGGCTGCTGGCCCACGTCTTCGAGCGCGCCGGCGGCCCCCAGATCGAGCTGCCGATGCAGCGCATGTGTTACGACGAGGCGATGGGCCGGTTCGGCACCGACCGCCCCGACCTGCGCTTCGGCCTGGAGCTGGTCGACCTCGGCGACGCCCTGGGCGAGACCGAGTTCAAGGTCTTCCGCTCGGTGCTGGACGGGGGCGGCTCGATCCGCGGCATCAACGCCGGCCGCCGCGAGATGCCGCGCTCGGAGCTCGACAAGCTGATCTCCCGCGCCCAGGAGCTGGGGGCGAAGGGGCTGGTCTGGGCCTTCCGCGAGGGCGACGGCTGGCGCTCGCCGACCGCCAAGTTCCTCAGCCCGGCGGAGCTGGCCGACCTCAACCAGCGCCTCGGCGCCGAGGAGGGCGACCTGCTGCTGCTGGTCGCCGACGAGCGCTCACGTAACCAACGCTGTGCTCGGGCAGATGCGGATCGACCTGGCGGAACGCTTCGGGCTGATCGACGAGGACGAGCACCGGCTGGTCTGGATCGTCGACTGGCCCTTGATGGAGTGGAACGCCGGCGAGCAGCGCTGGGACTCCCTGCACCATCCGTTCACGGCGCCGGCGGGCGAGTTCGACCCGGAGAATCCGGGAGAGGCCCGCGCGGTCGCCTACGACGTCGTCTGGAACGGCCAGGAGCTCGGCGGCGGCTCGATCCGCATCCACGACGCCGAGGTCCAGCAGGCGGTCTTCGCGGCGCTCGGGATCGACGCCGAGACGGCGGAGGCGCGCTTCGGCTTCCTGCTCGAGGCGCTGCGCTACGGCGCCCCGCCGCACGGAGGCATCGCCTATGGGGTCGACCGCATCGTCCAGCGCCTCAGCGGCGCCGAGACGATCCGCGACGTGATCGCCTTCCCCAAGACCGCCTCCGGCTTCGACCTCCTGGTCGGCGCCCCGGCCCCGGTCGACGACGTCCAGGTGCGGGACCTCGGCATCTCCCTCCACCAGCGAAAACTCGCCGGCCACTGAGATGGGTCTCCGGGACTGGCTTCCACGCAGGTGGCGCCCGGCTCCCGGCCCCGGCCAGACGCCCGTCTTCGTCGACGACCCCAGCTTCGACAGCTGGGAGGTGGTGCGGGACTTCGGCGACCTGCGGACGGCGCGGGCCTGGCACCAGGCGCTGACCGAGGCCGACATCACGGCGGTCCTCACCGCCGACTGGCCGCTCGACCGCTTCGGCCGCGGCGACATCGCCCTGCGGGTGCCCGCCGACCGCTGGAGCGAAGCTGAGATGCACCTCTCCAACCTCGAGCTGGACGAGGACTGAGGACGCAAGATTCGTATCCCGGCAGCAGCCGGCCGGTGGTACGGTGGGGCCGAGGCTCGAACCCGTACGAGAGCCGTCTCACCGTTTGACCCAACACAAACGGCGCGGGAGCCGGGAGTCTTTTGGCCCCTTGGGGTCGGGAGCAGGCACCCACCTTCACTTGAAGGGATCAAAGCCAGAGGCGGCAACGGCGGGTTGGAGCCTCTTTTTCTGCGCGAGGGGGGCGAATCCAGATTGAGCCAAGCCTTTACCCGGCTATGGCGGGAAAAAGCTTGGCTCAAGTTTCATGGGACCAGTCGATGGTCGAGCTTGCAGAGAAGCAGCATGGGGTGGTGGCGCGGAAGCAGCTCTTGGCGCTTGGGATGAGTAGGCACGGGATCGATGGGAGGGTCGGCCGCGGACTGCTTCGCCCTGTTCATCAAGGCGTCTACGCCCTTGGGGGTGCGCCGCTGGCTTCGGACGGACGGCGGCTCGCCGCTGTGCTGGCCTGCGGTCCGGGGGCAGCGCTCAGCCATCGCTCGGCGGGGCGTGCGTTGGGCATCTTTCCCTATGACCCGGGACGGGTCGAAGTGAGTCGAGACGCACCGGGGTGGACCAAGCGCAGGGCGATCCTGCTTCGGCAGGCGCGGCTGCGGCCCGACGAAGTCGAGGAGGTCGACGGGATCCCGGTTACCTGCGTGTCCCGGACGATCCTCGACCTCGCCGCCGTGGTTTCGGAAAGGGAGGTCGAACGGGCCTTCCACGAGGCAGAGGTGAGGCAGCTGACCAGCCAGGTGTCGTTGCCGCAGCTGGTCGAACGCCATCGCCGGCGGCGGGGCATCGAAACGGTGCGCTCGATCCTCACCCGTCGCGCCCCCGCAGGCATTACCGAGAACGATTTCGAGGAGCTGTTCGTCGTCTTCGTCGACGCGCACGGGCTACCGCGGCCGCTGTTCAACGCAACGCTGCCGTTGCGTGGGCGATTGCTCAAACCCGACTGCATGTGGCCTGAGCAGCGGCTCCTGGTCGAGCTTGACGGACGGGCCACCCACGGGACCGAGAGCGCCTTCGAGAACGACCGCCAGCGCGACCGCGTGCTCCTCGCCGAGGACTGGCGATCGACGCGAGTCACCTGGCGGCAGCTGCGCGACGAACCGGCTGCGATCGCCGCGGATCTGCGGATGCTGCTGGAGCGGCGAGCGTAACGCGGCCCACGCGGTTCGCTCTCCGCGATCGACGGTGGGACCTCCTACCCTTGAACTGTGGAGCGCGAGCTATTCGAGCACTATCTGAGTGACGAGAGCCGGCGCGGGCCCGTGGCCGAGGGGGCTTTCACGGGCGCGGCCGGTGGTGCCGCCTGCGGCGACCTCTCGCGGATCTCGTTCGCCGTCGAGTGCGAGCGGATCGCCTCCGTCAGCTTCGACGCCGAGGGATGCGGGGCGACCTCCGCCGCCACCGCCGCCGTTGCCGAGATGGTCGACGGGGTGCCGGTGCTCGAGGCCGCCGCGATCGACGTCGACGCGGTCGATGCGGCGATCGGCGGGCTGACGCCGGCCAAGCGGCACGCTGCCATGTTGGCCGCCGATGCCCTGCACCGAGGTCTCGCCGGCGCCGCTGCGTCGTCCCAGCGCCTGGCGCCCGCTCCGGGCGGAGAGCGCGTCGCCGTCGCCATGTCCGGCGGCGTCGACAGCGCCGTCGCGGCACTCCTGGAGCGCGAGCGGGGGGCGGAGGTGGTCGGCGTCACCGTCAAGCTCTGGGCCGACCCCGAGACCGACGGTGCCAAGGCCTGCTGCTCGCCGGAGGCGGTGCTCGGCGCCCGCGCGGCTCGCGCACTCGCTTGGCATCCCGCACTTCACGCTCGACCTCGAGGAGGAATTCCGCCGCCGCGTGGTCGGGCGCTTCATCGACGGCTACGCCGCCGGCAGCACTCCCAACCCCTGCGTCCTCTGCAACGGCGAGGTGCGGATCGCGGCGATGGTCGACCTGGCCGAACGGCTCGGCGCCAGCCGCCTCGTCACCGGCCACTACGCCCGCATCGTCGAGGACGCCGACGGGCCGCTGCTGGCCTCCGCCGCCGACGAGGCCAAGGACCAGAGCTACATGCTGGCGGCGCTGCCGCCGCAGCTGCTCGGCCGGCTCTCCTTCCCGTTGACCGAGCTGACCAAGCCGGAGGTGCGGGCGATCGCCGAGCGCCACGGCCTGCCGGTCGCCCGCAAGGCCGAGAGCCAGGATCTCTGCTTCCTCGCCGGCCAGGGCAAGAGCGGCTTCCTGCGCCGTCACGGCGGGCTCGCCGACGACGACGGCGCCGTCCTCGACCGCGCCGGGCGCGCCGTCGGTCGCCACCGCGGCCACCACAACTTCACCGTCGGCCAGCGCCGCGGGATCGGCGTCTCCGCACCCGAGCCGCTCTACGTGGTCGCCACCGACGCCGGCGCCAACACGGTCACGGTCGGCACCCGGGCGGACCTCGAAACCCGCCGCGTGCGGGTCCGCGACGCCACCCTTCACCGCGACGGCGCCCGGGTCGACGCGGTCCGCCTGCGCTACCACTCGCGTGCCCTGCCGGCCTCCGTCGGCAGCGTCGGCGCCGGCCGCCACGACGCGCTCGAGGTCGAGCTGGGCGAGGAGTTCGTCGGCGCCTCCCCGGGCCAGACCGCGGTGCTGCTGGAGGGCGAGACGATCGTCGGCCACGGCACCATCGTCGCCCCGGCCTGACCGGCTCGGTGAGACGCACTCCCTTTCTCGGCCCGGATATTTAGGCTTGCTCACATGAAGGCCCAGGAGATCCGCGACACCTACCTCTCGTTCTTCGAGCAGCGGGGCCACAGGATCGTCCCCTCGGCCTCGCTCGTGCCCTCCTCCCACGATCCCTCGGTGCTGCTCACCACGGCCGGGATGCAGCCCTTCAAGCCCTATTTCCTCGGTCGCGAGAAGCCGCCGGCGCCGCGGCTGGCCGACGTGCAGAAATGCTTCCGCACGACCGACATCGAGGAGGTCGGCAACACCGCCCGCCACCTCACCTTCTTCGAGATGCTCGGCAACTGGAGCTTCGGGGACTACTTCAAGGCGGAGTCGATCCCGTGGGGCTGGGAGCTCTCGACCCAGGGCTTCGGGATGGACCCGGAGCGGATCTGGGTCACCGTCTTCGGCGGCGACGAGGAGCTCGGGCTCGGCCCCGACGAGGAGGCGATCGAGATCTGGCGCGGCGTCGGGGTGCCGGAGGAGCGGATCGTCCGGCTCGGCCGCGAGGACAACTTCTGGCAGGCGGGGCCGACCGGGCCCTGCGGACCGTGCTCGGAGCTCTATCTCGACCGCGGCGAGACCTTCGGCGCCGCCGGTGAGCGCCCGGGCGACGACACCGACCGCTTCCTCGAGTTCTGGAACCACGTCTTCATGAGCTACGACCTCGCCGAGGACGGCAGCCTGACCGAGCTGCCGATGCGCAACATCGACACCGGCATGGGCCTCGACCGGATGGCGGCGATCCTCCAGGACGTCCCCTCGGTCTACGAGACCGACCACGTGCGGCCGCTGGTCGACCTCGCCGAGGAGCTCAGCGGCCACCGCTACGACGAGGGCGATGCGGTGACCCGGGCGATGCGGATCGTCGCCGACCACGCCCGCGGCGCCGCCTTCCTGATCGCCGACGGCGTCGTCCCCTCCAACGAGGACCGCGGCTACATCCTGCGGCGGATCATGCGGCGGGCGATCCAGCAGGGCAACACGCTCGGGCTCGAGTCCCCCTGGCTGGGGCGCTTCGCCGAGCGCACGATCGAGCTGATGGGGGACGCCTACCCGGAGCTCGTCGCGGAGCGGGAGACGATCGCCCGCTGGGTCGGCGACGAGGAGGAGAGCTTCGGCCGCACCCTGGTCCGTGGCACCGAGTTGCTGCAGCGGCTGATCGCCGAGGCGAAGGAGTCGGAGACCTCCTGGATCGACGCCGCCGACGCCTTCAAGCTGCACGACACCTACGGCTTCCCCTACGACCTGACCAAGGAGCTCCTCGCCGGGGAGGGTCTCTCGGTCGACGACTCCGGCTTCGAGGAGCTGATGGAGGAGCAGCGCCAGCGCGCCCGCACCGGTGCCGCCACCGCGCACGGCTCCGAGGACCGCCACGAGAAGGTGATCGCCTTCGCCGCTGCGGCGCCCCCGACCCGCTTCGTCGGCTTCGAGACGCTGTCGGCGACCACCGGCCTCGCCGCGGTCGCGGCCGACGGCGGCCGCGCCCTGGTCAAGCTCGAGGAGAGCCCCTTCTACGCCGAGGGCGGCGGCCAGGTCGCCGACTCCGGCCTGCTGCGCTGGGACGGCAGGGAGGCGAAGGTGGTCGGCGTCTACCGGATCGGCGACGACCAGGCGCTGGAGCTGGAGACGGGATCGGAGGTCGAGGCCGGCACGGCGGTCGAGGCCGTGGTCGACCGCGAGACCCGTCACGCGACGATGCGCAACCACACCGCCACCCACCTCCTGCACGCGGCGCTGCGCGAGCTGCTCGGCACCCACGTGCGCCAGGCCGGCTCGGCCGTCCGCCCCGACAAGCTGCGCTTCGACTTCACCCACGGCCAGGCGCTCGGCCCCGAGCAGCTGCGCGCGGTCGAGGACCGCGTCAACGAGTGGGTCAAGGCGAGCCGGCCGGTGCGCTGGATGAACATGGAGCGGGCCGAGGCCGAGAAGCTCGGCGCGATGGCCCTGTTCGGCGAGAAATACGGCGAGTGGGTGCGGGTGGTCGAAGTCGACGGCGTCTCCCGTGAGCTCTGCGGCGGCACCCACGTCGCCAACACCGCCGAGGTCGGCATCTTCAAGATCGCCTCCGAGGGCTCCAGCGCCGCCAACGTGCGCCGGATCGAGGCGCTCAGCGGACCTGCCGCGATCGACTTCTTCCGCGAGCGCGAGTCGCAGCTGCGCGAGGCCGGCGAGCTGCTGGGCAACGCTCAGGACCCGCTTGCCGCCGCCCGCCGCGCCGCCGAGCAGCTGCGTGAGGCCGGCGCCGGCGCCGAGCGGGCCGCCGCTGAGGCCCTGGCCACGGAGGCCGATCAACTGGTGGAGGCGGGTGTCGACATGTCATTCGCCGACGGCGCCGGACGGCTCGTCCTGGTCCAGGCGAAGTCGACGAGCGCGAGCGACGGCAAGCAGCTGCTCGACCTCGCGAACCGGGTGCAGTCGAAGCTCGGAGGGAAGGCCGTCGTGGTCGCTCTCGGCGGCGACTTCGGCGAGAAGGCCGGTCTTGTGGCGCTGGCCTCGAAGGACTTGGTCGAACGCGGCATCTCCGCGGGTGCGCTGGTGAAGGAGGGTGCGCCCGTGATCGGAGGCGGGGGCGGCGGCCGCGACGACATGGCGCAGGCCGGTGGGAAGAACCCCGCGAAGCTCGACGAGGCGCTGCAGGCGATGCGTGCGAAGCTCGAGCGGGAGCTCGCCTAGCCCATGCGTGTGCTCGCCCTCGACCACGGCACCGTGCGGATCGGCTGCGCCCTCTCAGACCCCAGCGGCACTCTGGCGACGCCGCTGCCGGTGATCGAACCGCCGGAGGCCCGCGCGGTCGTCGAGCTGGTCGACCAGCACGGGGTCGAATGCGTCGTCGTCGGCCTGCCGCTGCACCTCAGCGGCGAGGAGGGAAGCCAGGCCGGCCTCGCCCGCAGCTTCTGCACGGAACTGGAGGCGATGCTCTCGATCCCGGTCGAGACCTACGACGAGCGCCTGACGACGAAGATGGCGGACGCGACCAGGCGCGAGGGGGCAACGGCGGCGCGGGACTCGATCGCCGCCGCCCACCTGCTGCAGGCCTACCTCGCCGGCCGCGGCCGCGGTTGAGGAGCGCGCAGATGACTGAGGACTGGATGCCGGACGACCCCTTCGCCAGCCCCGACGACCCGGCGGCGCGCGAGCGCGAGCAGCGCCGGCTCGAGCGCGAGGAGAAGCGGCGGGCGCGGGAGGCCAAGCGGGCGGTGAAGGAAGGAGGCGTTGGCGGAGGAGGTTCAGGGGATGACTCGCCGTCGCAACAGCGGGGAGGCTCCGTCGAGTCATCCCCTGAACCTCCGGACGAATCGCCTGTGGCTGAGCCGCCGCTGGCGCCTCGCGCCGAAGAGGAGTTTTGGGATGAGGGGTCGGTGGTGGAGGAGCACGTGGTCGAGGAGCCGTTCGAGGGTGAGTCGGTCAAAGCGCCGCCGATCGCGGTCGCGGCCGAGGGACGCCGCGGCGGCGGCTCTGGCGGGGGCAAGGGCTTCTTCGCCGCCATCGGCCGCCACCCGTTCCGCCTCATTGCCGCGATCGCCGCCGTCCTCGTCCTCTGGTTCCTCTTCGCCCTCTTCCAGCCCTTCCACGGCGACGGCTCGGGCCGGGTTGCGGTGACGATCCCCAAGGGCGCCAGCGTCAGCGAAGTCGGCGACCTGCTCAGCGAGAAGGGGGTCATCGACAACTCGACCTTCTTCCAGATCCGCACCACGCTGGCCGGCAAGCGCTCCGAGCTCTACGCGGGCGGGTTCACGCTGGCTGAGGGGATGTCCTATGGCGCCGCCATCGACGCGCTCTCCCAGCCACCGGTCAAACGCACGATCACCGTCACCATCCCCGAGGGCTACAGCCGCCCGCAGGCCGCCCAGCTGGCCGAGGAAGTCGGCCTCGCCGGCGCCTACACGAAGGAGACGGTGCGTTCGCCCTATCTCGATCCCGCCCGGTACGGCGGCAAGAACGCCCCGGACCTCGAGGGCTTCCTCTTCCCCGACACCTTCGAAATGAAGCCGGGGGCACCGGTGGCCGACCTGGTCCAGCTGCAGCTACAGGACTTCAAGCGGCGGATCAAGGGCGTCGACATGGGCTACGCCAAGTCGAAAAACCTGACCGTCTTCGACGTCCTGATCATCGCCTCGCTGATCGAGGACGAGGCTGGGATCCCGAGCCAGCGCAAGCTGGTCGCCTCGGTCGTCTACAACCGCCTGCGGGAAGGGATGCCGCTGGGGATCGACGCGACGATCCGCTTCGCCACCGGCAACTACACCCACCCGCTGACCGAATCGGAGCTGGCCGTCGACTCGCCCTACAACACCCGCACCAACGCCGGCTTGCCGCCGGGCCCGATCAACAGCCCCGGCCTGACCGCGATCGAGGCGGCCGCCCACCCGGCCAAGTCCGACTTCCTCTTCTACGTCAACAGGCCGGAAACGTGCGGCGAGCTCGCCTTCTCCAAGGGCGAAGACGAATTCGAAAGCGACGTCGCCGCCTACAACGCGGCCCGCGAAGCCAACGGCGGCAACGAGCCAAGCACCTGCGGGGAGTAGGGATGCCGCGGCTGGCGGTCATCGGCCACCCGGTCGCCCACTCGCGCTCGCCGGCGATGCAGAACGCGGCGCTGGCGGCGCTGGGGCTGGGGGAGGAGTGGCGCTACGAGGCGATCGACATTGCTCCCGAGGACTTCGAGGTGCGGGTGCGGGCGATGGCCGCCGAGGGCTTCGCCGGCGCCAACGTCACCGTCCCCCACAAGGAGGCGGCGCTGGCGCTGGCCGACGCGCCGAGCGAGGTCGCGCGGGAGATCGGCGCGGCCAACACGCTCGTCTTCTCCGAGGACCGGATCCACGCCCACAACACCGATGCCGATGGCTTCCTGGCGACCCTGCCAGCTCCTCCGCGGGACCAGCGGGCGTTGGTGCTGGGCGCGGGCGGCGCCGCGCGGGCGGTGGTCTGGGCGCTGGAGCGCGAGGGGGCGGAGGTCGAGGTCTGGAACCGCACCGCGACCCGGGCGGTGGAGATCTGCACCGAGCTGGGAGGGAAGCCGGTCCCCGACCCCGACCAGGAGGCCTACCAGCTGATCGTCAACACCAGCGCCGCCGGTCTCGGCGGCGAAGATCCCTTCGAGCATCTGCCGCTGGCCGCCGACCGCTTCGGCCCTGGCCAGACGATCGTCGACATGGTCTACGGCGCGGCGCCCTCGCCACTGCTGGAGGCCGCCGCTGTGGCGGGCGCCGCCGTCGTCGACGGGCTCGAGGTCCTCGTCCAGCAGGGCGCCCTCTCCCTGCGCACCTGGACCGGCCGCGAGGCCCCGCTCGACGTCATGCGCGCCGCCGCCCGCGCTTGATAGACGAGTGATGAGTTCGGGGGTCTATAGGCCACCTAACTCATCACTCGTCGCGCCTATAGCCTTGGCGGTCGATGACGACGTTCCGATTCACCACCGCGGGGGAGTCGCACGGGCCGGGGCTCGTGGCGATCGTCGAGGGTGTGCCGGCCGGGCTCGAGCTCGACCGCGAGGCGCTCGACCGCGACATGGCGCGGCGCCAGCTCGGCCACGGCCGCGGTGGGCGGATGCGGATCGAGACCGACACCGCCGAGGTCCGCTCCGGGGTGCGGCACGGACGCACCCTCGGCGGCCCGATCGCCCTCCTCGTCGCCAACCGCGACTACGCCAACTGGGAGGAGCGGATGAACCCCTGGCCGGTCGAGGGGTTCGAGCCCGACGAGGTCCACCTGCCGCGCCCGGGCCACGCCGACCTCGTCGGCGCCCAGAAATACGGCCACAGCGACATCCGCAACGTCCTCGAGCGGGCCAGCGCTCGTGAGACCGCCGCCCGCGTCGCCGCCGGCACCATCGCCCGCGGCTTCCTCACCGCGCTGGGGGTGGAGATCCACAGCCACGTCACCCAGATCGCCTCGGTCAGGGCGGCCGAGCGCGAGAACCTGACCCCCGCCGACTTCGCCGGCGTCGACGACGATCCCGTCCGCTGCCTCGACCCCGAGGCGAGCGCGGCGATGGTCGCCGAGATCAACCGCCTGCGCAAGGCCAACGAGAGCCTCGGCGGCACCTTCGAGGTGCGCGTCTTCGGCCTCGCCCCCGGCCTCGGCTCCCACATCTCCTGGGAAGACCGCCTCGACGGCCGCCTCGCCGGCGCCGTCGCCTCGATCCAGTCGGTCAAGGGGGTCTCGATCGGCGAAGCCTGGGACGTCGCCGGCCGCCCCGGCTCCGAGGCCCACGACGAGATCTTCTGGTCCGAGAAGGACGGCTACTTCCGCGAAACCAACCATGCCGGCGGCCTCGAGGGCGGGATGACCAACGGCCAGCCGCTCAGCGTCCGCGCCGCGATCAAGCCGATCTCCACCCTGACCAAGCCGCTGCGCTCGGTCGACACCGAGACCAAGCAGCCGGCGCAGGCGCTGCGCGAGCGGACCGACTCGACCGTCGTCCCCGCCGCCGCCGTCGTCGCCGAGGCGATGGTCGCGCTGACCCTCGCCCGCTGCTACCGCGAGAAGTTCGGCGGCGACCACATCGACGACGTCCTCGCCGCGATCGCGGCGTACAAGAAGCGCATCGACTTCCGCGGGTGAGCCAGTGAGCCGGCCGGCGATCGTCTTCATCGGCTTCATGGGGGCGGGCAAGAGCACCGCGCTCGCCGCCGCCCACGACGCGGGATTGGAGACGACCGAGATCGACGCGCTGATGGAGGCCGAGCTGGGGATGCCGATCGCCGCGGCCTTCGAGCGCCACGGCGAGGAGGGCTTCCGGGCCCGTGAGGCCGAGGTCGTCGGCTCGCTGCTGGAGCAGGCGGACGGCGGCGCCGTCGCGCTCGGCGGCGGCAGCGTCCTCAGCGAGCGGATCCGCGCCGCGCTCGGTCGCCACACCGTCGTCTGGCTCCAGGTCGACGCCAAGGAGTCGTGGCGGCGGATCGCCCACAGCGACCGCCCGCTGGCGACCAGCCTCGAGGACGTCGCCCGGCTGATGGCGGTGCGCCAGCCGATCTACGAGGAGCTGGCCGACGCGGTGATCCCGGTCGGGGATCGCTGGATCGTCGAACGGGCGCTGCCGTCGATCCAGGCGCTGGCCGAGCTTCCGGCGGGGACCAGGCTGCTCTGGGCGGCCAGCTCGTCGGGCGAGTACCCGATCATGGTCGGGCGCGGGCTGCTCGAGGCCGACTGGTGGCCGCTGGAGGGCCGGCAGTTCCTGGTCGCCGACACGTTCACCGTGGATCTCTTCGAGCATCCGCGCCTCGAATCTTTCCTCGGCATCGATGCGACGATCGCCGGCGAGGAAACCAAGACGATGAGCCAGGCGGAGCAGATTCTCGAAGATATGGCTGCGGCCGGGATGACCCGCGAGGACCATGTGGTCGCCCTCGGTGGTGGCGTCGTCGGCGACGTCGCCGGCTTCTGTGCCCACGTCTATCAGCGCGGCGTGCCGGTGGTCCAGGTGCCGACGACGCTGGTCGCCCAGGTGGATTCCGCCTACGGCGGCAAGACCGGGGTCGACCTGCCGCAGGGGAAGAACTACGCCGGTGCCTATCACCTGCCGGCGGCCGTGATCGCCGATACCGAGACGCTTGGATCGCTGCCCAGGGCGGAGCTCGCCGCCGGCTTCGTCGAGGTGCTGAAGACCGGGCTGCTGGCCGGCGGGGCGCTCTGGGAGCGTGTGCGCTCGATCGAGACCCTCGACCCGGACGGTCTCGACGACGTCGTCTTCGCCTGTGCTCGCTTCAAGTGTGAGGTCGTCGCCGCCGACGAGCGGGACGGTGGCCTCCGCCACATGCTCAACCTCGGCCACACCGTCGGCCACGCGATCGAGGCGGCCACCGGATACCGGCGCTTCCGCCATGGCGAGGCGATCGGCCTCGGCCTGCTCGCCGCACTCCGCCTCTCGGGCGCCGACCAGCTGCGGATCGAGGTCGAGCGGTCGCTCAACCACCACCAGCTCCCGATCCGCCTCGATCGGGCGATCTCGATCGAGGCGGTGCTCGACGCTCTGCAGCGCGACAAGAAGCGCACGAGCGCGGGCATCGGCTTCGTCCTCCTCTCCGAGCCGGGCAAGCCCCGGGTCGGGCAGCTGGTGGACCCCGCTAGGGTCGAGGCGGCCGTGTCGGAGCTTTACGGATGAGCACCACCCGCAACCGAGTCGCCGTCCTGCACGGGGTCAACTTCGACATCCTCGACCGCCGCGATCCGGAGGTCTACGGCGGCCTCTCGCTGCGTGAGCTGGAGCAGCGGATCTCCGCCTGGGCGCGTGAGCTGGGCCTCGAACCGATCTTCTTCCAGACCAATCACGAGGGTGAGTTCGTCGAGTACCTGCACCGCCTGCCCGACCTCGCCGACGCCTCGCTGGTCAACGCCGGCGCCTGGACCCACTACAGCCGCGCGATCGCCGACGCTCTCGACGTCGCCAGCCTGCCCGCGGTCGAGGTCCACCTCTCCGATGTCGAGAACCGCGACGACTGGCGCAGGGACTCGGTCTTCGACGGCCTGGTGCTGAGGAAGATCTCCGGCAAGGGCCCCGACGGCTACCGCGAGGCGCTGGAGCTGCTGGCCGGCGAGCTCGGCACCAGCGGCTGATGCGCGGCCGCGGCGACCGCCTGGAGAAGCTGCTGGTCGAGCGCGAGCTGGACCGGATGCTGGTCACCGACCTCACCAACGTCCGCTACCTGACCGGCTTCACCGGCTCAAATGGAGCTTGCGTATGTGGGCCGGGGAGTCAACTTTTTTTTACTGATTTTCGCTACACCGAGCGCGCCGCGGGCGAAGTGAGCGGTTGGGAGACGATCACCCTGGCCGCCGATTGGTTGGGCGGTATCGCCGAGCATCTCGTCGGCAAGATCGGCTTCGAAGACGACAAGATGCCGGTTCGCAGCCTTGAGAAACTGAAGGGAAAGCTCGCCGAGGGAGTCGAGCCGGTCCCGGCCGGAGGCACGGTCGAGCAGCTGCGCCGGGTCAAGGACGAGCAGGAGCTGGCCGCGATCGCCGCGGCTTCGGAGCTGGCCGACGAGGTCTGGCGCTGGAGCCTCGAGCGCGGCCTGGCAGGGCGACGCGAGCGCGACGTCGCCCGCGCCGCCGAAGCGCGGATCCGCGAGCTCGGCGGCGACCCCTCCTTCCCGGCGATCGTCGCGTCCGGCCCCAACGGCGCCCTGCCGCACGCGGAGCCCGGCGAGCGCGAGATCGGCCGCGGCGAGCTGGTCGTCTTCGACATGGGAGCCAAGCTCGACGGCTACTGCTCCGACGGTACCCGCACCTACGCCACCGGCGATCCCGGTGAGGAAGCCCGCGAGGTCTACGAGGTGGTGCTGGCTGCGCAGATGGCGGCGCTCGAGGCGATCGCAACCGGCAGCAGCGGCGAGACCATCGATGCCGTCGCCCGCAAGCTGATCGACGAGGCCGGGCACGGCGAGCACTTCGGCCATGCGCTCGGCCACGGCGTCGGCCTCGAGGTGCACGAGGGCCCGCGACTCTCCCAGCGCTCGGATGACCTGCTCGAGCCGGGCGAAGTCGTCACCGTCGAGCCGGGTATCTACCTGCCGGGACGGTTCGGGGTGCGGATCGAGGACCTCGTGGTCGTCACCGAGGAGGGGTGCCGGAACCTCAGTGGGCTGCCGAAGGAGCTGCAGGTGGTCGAGTAGGGGCTCGGACTCAGCGGCTGAGGTCGACGTCCGCCGTGAGCCGCGCGGCGAAAGCCGCCAGCAGTTCGACCGTCGCCTCCACGTCCCGCAGGTCGACCATCTCGACCGGGGAGTGCATGTAGCGGAGGGGGATCGAGACCAGGCCGGTGGGGATTCCGGCGCGGGAGATCTGGAGCACGTCGGCGTCGGTGCTGGTGCCGCGGCCGCTGGCGCTGATCGAGTAGTCGATGCCCTCCGCCTCGGCGGCCTCGACCAGCAGTTCGAAGACCTTGGGGGAGAGGGTGGAGCCGCGGCCGATCACCGGGCCGGAGCCGAGCGGGCTGCTGCCCAGCTCCTTCTCGTCGACCCCGGGCGCGTCGGTGGCGTGGGTGACGTCGACGGCGACGGCGATGTCGGGACGGACCTCGAAGGCGGCGGTGCGGGCGCCGAAGAGGCCGATCTCCTCCTGGACGGCGGCGACCGCCGCGAAGGAGCCGCTCATCTCGCCGCCCGCGTCGGCGCGCCGCAGGCTCTCCAGCGCCACGTAGGCGCCGAGGCGGTTGTCCATCGCCCGGGAGACGAGGCGATCGCCGGCGACCGGCATCGGCTCGGCGGCGATCACGACCGGGTCGCCGACCCGGACGAGCTCGGCGGCCTCGTCGCGGTCGGCGGCGCCGACGTCGATGTGAAGCCCCTTCAGCTCGACCACCTTCTTGCGCTGGTCGGCCTCGAGCAGGTGGATCGGCTTGCGGCCGACGACGCCGAGCACGGGGCCGTTCTTGCCACGGAGCTCGACCCGCTGGCCGACCAGGATCTGGGGGTCCCAGCCGCCGACCGGGGCAAACCAGAGGAAGCCCTTCTCGTCGATGTGGGTCACGATCAACCCGATCTCGTCGATGTGGCCGACCACGGCGAGCAGCGGCGAGGCGTCGCCGACCCGGGCGATCGAGGAGCCGATGCCGTCGACGCTGAGCTCGGCGAAGGACGCGGCCTCGCGCCAGATGGCGGCGGCCGGGCCCTCGTAACCGGAAGGGGCGCCGGCGCGAAGGAGCTGGTCGAGGAGTGCGGGCGTCTCGCTCAAGATTTCTCAGTATGCCGAAGCCGAACGCATGGCCGTCGCGAGGTCAAGGGTTCAGACGTGCCCGGCGGCGGCTTCGTGGCGCAGCTGCCCACGCTGCTCGCCGTAGCCGTGGTGCTCGTAGGAGATCAGCGCCCAGATCAGTACGACGACGACCGCCAGGGAGATCACCGCCGGTACCGCGGTCGCCACCGGGACCAGGATCAGCAGCACGACCGCCAGGCCCAGCCGCCGGCGGTTGATCGTGTGGGCCTGGCGGTAGCGGAAGGCGACCAGCCCGAGCAGGTAGACGGCGACGCCGCCCAACAGGGCGAAGGCGGTGGGGGCGTGGAGGTGCTCGCCGGCGTGGGCGATCGTTACCTTGAGCCCGAGGGCGGCGAGGACGATGCCGGCCACCATCGCCAGGTGGATGTAGGAGTAGGAGTCGCGAGCCAGCTCGTTCTGCGCCCGGCCGACCTCGGCTTCGCCGAGCCGCCGGGCCGAGATCAGGGCGACGACGTCGAAGTAGATCCACCACTGCGCCGCCGCCAGCGCCACCCCCAGCACGGCGACGGTGCCGATGGCGAAGTCGAGCTCGCCGGCGGCGCCGACCCCGATCGCGACGATCGACTCGCCGAGAGCGATGATCACGATCAGACCGTGGCGCTCGGCGAAGTGGCCCGGGACCAGCTTCCAGCCCTCGGAGCCGAAGAAGTAGGGCCCGCCCATGTCGAGGACGATTGCCAGCAGCCACAGCGCCCCCTGCGGTACGCCGTCGAGGAACGAGGCGCAGATCAGCACCCCGACGCCGATCGCGGTGCTGGCGGCGAGGCCGAGGACCGAGTGCCGCAGGGCGTCGTCATCGGGGCTGGCGAGCATGAAGAGGGCGATGTGGGCGACCCGGAAGACCCCGTAGGCGAGCGCGAAGGTCAGCCCCAGGTGGCCGAACGCGTCCGGCACGCAGAGGGCGACGATCAGGAGTGCCGCCATCGCCGCGAACATGACCAGCCGCACCGCGCCCTCCTCGGGGTCGATGACGCTGGTCAGCCACGCATAGCCGACCCAGGCCCACCAGAGCACGCCCAGTACCAGCAGTCCCTGGACCAGGCCCGACCAGGTCGGGTGAGCCGCCATCAGCGCCGTGCACTGGGTGAGCGCGAGGACGAAGACGAGGTCGAAGAAGAGCTCCAGCGGCGTCACCCGTTCGCCCTCGCGGCGGGTGGCGGCGAGGCGCGGCGCGCGGGATCCGGAGGAGGACGGCATCGCGCAATCCTTGCAATAGCCTTGCCCCGATGAGCGTGGCACTGGTGACGGGAGCGTCGACGGGGATCGGCGCGGCGACGGCGATCCGACTCTCCCGGGAGCCGGGGATGGAGCTGATCCTGGTTGCCCGCCGTGAGGAGCTGCTGCGTGAGCTGGCCGGCTCGCTGCCCTGCAAGGCGACCTATCTCGCCGTGGATCTGACCTCGGCGGACGCTCCGGAGCGCGTCCGCGCCCACCTCGAGGCCAATCACGACGGCCTCGACCTGCTCGTCAACAACGCCGGCGCCTCCTGGCGCGGCGGTTTCGCCGAGGCTGGCTACGCCAACGTCAAGCGCCACATGGAGCTCAACTTCGACGCCGTCGTCAGGTTGACCGAGGCGCTGCTGCCGCTCCTGCGCGCCTCCGCCCCGAGCGCGATCGTCAACGTCGCCAGCACCGCCGGCCGCGTCTCCCGCGCCCGCACCGGCGCCTATTCGGCCAGCAAGTTCGCCCTGATCGGCTGGACCGACGCGCTTTACGCCGAGGAGCTCCCGCACGGCGTCCACGTCGGCATGGTCCTGCCCGGCTACGTCGCCACCGATGGCTTCCCGGCCGCCGAGCTGCGCGAGAAGGCACTCACCCGCTGGCTCGTCTCCAAGCCCGAGAAGATCGCCGAGGCGATCTACGAAGCCGGCCCGGGGGGCAAGGCAGAGCGCTACGCGCCGCGCTATTACGCCCTCGCCGCGGTCGCCCGCATCCTCGCCCCGAACCTCGTCCGCCGTATCCTCACCGGGGGTGCCGCCAGCAGTCTCACCACCGCTACCGCAGCCGAAAGAGACTCCACAGCGGTCTGATCGCGTTACGCTCTTTTAGGTAGCGAAATAGGGCAAGCGGGGAGGACGTGTGAGCGAGATCGCGATAGCAATCCTGGTGCTCGCCTTGATGGCCGCGATCGCCCTCGCCCTCGCCTTCCGGTCGCGCTCGCAACGGGTCGGTCGGCGCTTCCAGATCCTCGACGACATCGCCCGCGTAGCCGACGGTGGTCGCTCCCTGGAGGAGACCCTGGATGCCATAGCCGCGATCCTGGTGCCGGAGTTCGGCGACTTCTGCTCGATCGACGTAATCGAGGCGGAGCGGATCCGCCGTGCTGTCGTGCGCGTCGACGGCCCCGAGGCCGAGGCGATCGAAAAGGGCCTCGCCGAACGCAAACCCGCCCTGCAGGAGCGCCTCGCCAGCGCTGCCTCGACGGTGCGGCAGGAACCGGAATTCTTCGAGCGCGTCGTCGAGGCGGACCTGCGCGACGTCGCCGAGGACGAGGAGGACCTGGAGTTCCTGCTCGGGATCGGCGTTCGCTCGTTCGTCACCGTCGAGCTGCGGGCGCGGGGACGGCCGACCGGGATGCTCTCGGTCGGGGTGAGCCACTCGGGCCGCCGCTTCCGTGAGGACGACGCCCACTTCGCCGGTGTCCTTGCCGGGCGGGTCGCGCTCGCCCTCGACAACGCCGGCCTCTTCTCCGACCTCGAGCGCAGCGAGCGCGAACGGACCGAGATCGCCGAGACCCTGCAGCGTGGCCTCCTGCCGCCGCCGCTCCCTCATATCCCGGGCTGGTCGGTGGCGGCGATGTACAGGCCGGCCGGCGCCGAAAACGAGATCGGCGGTGACTTCTACGACGCCTTCCGCGTCGCCGGTGGCTGGATGGTGGTGGTCGGCGACGTCACCGGTCGCGGCGCCCAGGCGGCCTCGATCACGGCCCACGCCCGCTACACGTTCCGCACGGCGGCGATGCTGACCGGCGACCCGGTCGTCGCCCTGGAAACCCTCAACCGCGAGCTGCTGGCGCGCCGAGGTGCGACCCTCTGCAGCGTCGCGGCGATGGCGATCGACGAAGACCCGCGCCGGCCGGTTCGCCTGGCGGTCGCCGGTCACCCGCCACCGCTGCTCGTCGACGGTGACTCGGTGGCGGAGGCGACCGCCTCGGGGCCGGTGCTGGGTGCCTTCGGCGACGTCGCCTGGGGCATCGAGCACACCCGGGTCGAGCCGGGACAGCAGCTCGTCGTCGTCACCGACGGCGTCACCGAGGCGGCCGGTGAGGAGGAGCGCTTCGGCGAGCGCCGGCTCAAGGCCGAGCTGGCGGGCATCACCAGTCCCGCCCTCGCCACCCAGAAGCTGGAGGGGGCGCTGCACGCCTTCGTCGCCGGCGAGCACGAGGACGATGCCGCGATCGTCGCGATCGGGCCGGCGGTGGCGGACGGCGAGCCCGCGCAGAACGGGGAGCGGGCGCTGGTCGAGCGGCTCTTCGAGGCCTTCAACCGCCGCGACGCCGACGAGATCGCCGCGGTCTGCGACCCGGCGATGGGGTTCTTTCCGGTCGCCACCGCCGAGGCGGTGGGGCGCGACGCTCCCTACGTCGGGCCGGAGGGGCTGCGCGAGTACCTTGCCGACGTCGACCGGGCCTGGGAAGAGCTGCAGATCGCGGCCAGCGTGATCGAACGGCGCGGCGGCTCGCTGCTGGTCCGGGGCCGGGCCTACGCTCGCAGCCGGGCGCTGGGGATACGCGACATGCCGGTGGCCTGGATCTGGGACCTGGACGGGGAGCGCTTCGTCCGCGGCGAGGTCTTCCCGGACCCCGAGCAGGCCGTGCTCCGCCTCGCCTCGGCCTGAGCTAGGAGGGCCCGGTGCCCGGCAGCAGGTGGCGGCGCAGGAAGGCGACCTCGTCGGCGACCACAGCCTCGTGCGCGGGGCCGTCGTAGATGTCGAAGTGGTCGACGCCGGGATAGGTGCGCAGCTGGCCGAGCGGGGCCCGCCGCGCGGCGGCGATCGCCGGGCCGGGCCTGGCCACCCGGTCGGCCTCGCCGACGCAGAGCAGCCAGGGGCAGTGCAGGCCGGCGGCGAGGCGGGCGGGCCGGTAGGGAGCGCCGAGCAGCCAGCGCGAGGAGACGCGGTTGCGCCAGCGCGAGTCCTCGCCGATCGCGACCACGTGCCGCCAGCCGGCCTCGCCACCCGGCGCGTTGATGAAGGCCGCCTCGTGCGGCTGCCCGACCGCCGGCAGGTGCTTGCCCCGCAGCGCGGCCAGCAGCATCCGGGCGCCGAGCAGCGGCGAGGAGCGGTGCGCCTGGCGCCACATGTCGAGGAAGGGCACCTGGCTGATGGCGGCGGCGACGCGAGGGTCGTCGGCGGCCGCGGCGAGCGCGTTGCCGCCGCCCATCGAGGAGCCGAAGGTGGCCACCCGCCCGGGGTCGATGCCCGCCAGCGAGCGGGCGCAGGCGATTGCCGCCCGCCAGTCGTCGAGCTGCCGGTCGGGATCGAAGCGGTCCGGCTCGCCGCCGCTGTCGCCGAAGCCGCGATGGTCGAAGAGGAGTGCCGCGATCCCCGCCGCGGCGAAGCGCGCCGCGAACGGTCCAAGTCCGTCGCGACGGGTGCCGGAGAGCCCGTGGGCCATGACCACGATCGGCGCCGCCGGCGCATCGCCCGCCGCCGGATACAGCCAGGCGGCGCAGTTGTCCTCGCCGCTGCGGAACTCGAGATCTTCGCGGTTCATGCCAGGTTCAACGACCGGGCCCGGCAAAACGTGAGATCCGCGCCCGCCGGCCCCGCGCTTAGTGACTATCCGTTTAGGATCAGCGCCGTGATATCGACCAACGAATTCCACAACGGCGTCCATATCGAGATCGACGGCAAGATCTGGAAGGTGATCGAGTTCCAGCACGTCAAGCCGGGCAAGGGCGGCGCCTTCGTGCGGACCAAGCTGCGGCGGATCGAGGACGGCTCGGTGATCGACAAAACCTTCCGGGCCGGGGAGAAGTTCCGTCCCGTCCGCACCGAATCGAAGAAGATGCAGTACCTCTACGACTCCGGCGACGCCGCGGTCTTCATGGACAGCCGCGACTACGACCAGATCGAGATCCCGACCGACGCGCTCGGGGATTCGATGAAGTGGGTCCTGCCGAATGCCGAGGTCGAGATCCTCTTCGTCGACGAGAAGCCCAGCGACGTCCAGGTCTCCGGCGCGATCGAGATGAAGGTCACCCAGACCGACCCGGGCCTCAAGGGCGACACCGCTTCCGGCGGCGGCAACAAGCCGGCGACGCTGGAGTCGGGAGTGGTCGTCCAGGTGCCGCTCTTCATCGACGAGGGCGAAACGGTCCGGGTCGATACCCGCACCGGCGAGTACATCTCCCGCGCCTGAGCTCGACTTCCGTGTTGGTCGAGATCCTGCGTTGAAAACCGGGAGAATGAAACGATGCGCCGATCCGACCAACGCCGCGACGCCGTCTTCGCCAGCTACCAGCGCGATGTCACCGGCCGGCCGCTGGACGAGCTGATCGCCGAGGCGCGGCCGCTGACCCGTGAGCTGGCCGAGGGCGTCGACGCCGAGCGCGAAGAGCTGGACGAGGTCATCGCCGAGTACGCCAGGGGCTGGACGGTCGACCGGATCGCGCCGCTGGACCTGAACGTGATGCGGGTGGCGCTGTATGAGATCGAACATGGCGAGGTGCCGGTCGAGGTCGCGATCGACGAGGCGGTCGAGATCGCCAAGGAGTACTGCGGCGCCGATGCCCCCAAGTTCATCAACGGCATCCTCGGCGCGATCGTCCGCAAGCAGGAGCCGGCCAAGTGAGCAGGCTGCGTGAGATCGCCGAGCGGCTGCGCCAGATCTCGGTCGATCTGGCCGGGGACGAGGTGGGCGACGAGCGCGCGGCCGAGCTGGCCGCCGAGGCCGCCGAGCTCTCGGCCGAGGCGGTCGAGGAGGCGAACCGCCAGGCCCGCGAGGCGGCGAGCGCCGAGTGAGCGGCGCCACGGCGCCGATGTACCCCGAGGATCTGCGCTCCCTCGTCGACGCCGCCCTCGACCAGCTTCGCTTCTCCGCGGCCGAGCCCACCGCCGGCCTCGAGGAGGCGATGCGCTACTCGCTGCTGGCAGGCGGCAAGCGGGTCCGGCCGGTGCTGGCGCTCGCCACCGCTCGCGCCCTCGGCGCCGAGCCCGAGCGCTTCCTCCCGGTCGCCTCGGCGATCGAGCTGATCCACACCTACTCGCTGATCCACGACGACCTGCCGGCGATGGACGACGACCAGCTGCGCCGCGGCCTGCCGACCTCCCACGTCAAGTTCGGCGAGGACGTGGCGATCCTCGCCGGCGACGGCCTCTTCGCCGAGGCGGTGCGGCTCTTCTGCCGGCAGCCCGGCGACCCGGCGCGGGTGCTGGCGGCGATGGCCGAGCTGGCGGGCGCGACGGGCGTCGACGGCATGGTCGGCGGCCAGTACGTCGACGTGATCGGCGCCGAGGACGACGCCGAGGGCCTGCGCGCCCTGCACGCCCTGAAGACCGGGCGCCTGATCGCCGCCAGCGTCGGCGTCGTGCTGATCCTCGAGGGGCTGGGCGAACCTGAGACAATTGCCTATCGCCGTTTCGCCGGTGAGCTGGGGGTCCTCTTCCAGATCGTCGACGACATCCTCGACGTCACCGAGAGCGACGAGCAGCTCGGCAAGCCACATGGAAGCGACGAGCGACATGGCAAACTCACCTACGTCAGCCTTTTCGGGCTCGATCGCGCCCGCGAGCTGGCCGCCGAGTCCCACGCCAAGGCGATCGCCGCACTGGCCGGGGCGACGGGTGAGACGGACGACCTGAGGCGCGTGGCCGACTACATCTTCACAAGGAACGAATGAGCGAAAAGCCCCCCACCCAGGGCAACGAGGACGACAAACCCGAGCTGTTGCTGCCGAGCATCGACGGCCCCGCCGACCTGCACGAGCTCGACGACGAGCAGCTGCAGCAGGTGGCGCAGGAGATGCGCACCTACATCATCGACACGATCGGCGAGATCGGCGGGCATTTCGGCGCCAACCTCGGCACCTGCGAGCTCGCCGTCGCCCTCCACAGCGTGCTCGAGTCCCCCCGCGACAAGGTGCTCTGGGACGTCGGCCACCAGTCCTACCCGCACAAGGTCCTGACCGGCCGCCGCGACCAGCTGCCGACGATCCGCCAGTACGAGGGCCTGGCCCCGTTCTGCTCGATCGAGGAGTCCGAGCACGACATCATGGGCGCCGGCCACGCCTCGACCTCGATCGGCTACGCGGTCGGGCTGAAGGAGGCGATGCGCAAGGGGATCGGCGAGGACGGCCGCGTCGCCGCCGTGATCGGCGACGGCGCTCTCACCGGCGGCGTCGCCTACGAGGCCCTGCACGCCGCCGGCGGCCTGCAGACCCCGGTCGTGATCGTCCTCAACGACAACGGGATGTCGATCTCCCCCAACGTCGGCGCCCTCTCGCGCTACTTCAACCGGATCCGCCTCAACCCGCGCCTCTTCCATGCCCGCGAGGGGGTCGAGGACCGGCTGACCAAGCTGCCGCTCGGCCTCGGCCGGCGGATCGAGCGGCTCGGCCCGGAGATCAAGTCGGCGATCAAGGCCTATTGGGCTCCCGGCCTCTTCTTCGAGGAGCTCGACCTCGCCTACATGGGGGTGATCGACGGCCACGACGTGCACGCTCTGCGCGCGGCGCTGAAGGAGGCCTTCGAGGCCGAACGACCGGTCGTCGTCCACATCCACACGGTCAAGGGCAAGGGCTTCGCCCCGGCCGAAGAGGGCGGCCTGAAGTCGATGGAGAAATGGCACGCCGCCAAGCCCCACTCGATCGTCAACGGCAAGCCGGCATCGGCCAAGCCGGTGCCGGTGACGGAAACGGACTCGCCCGACGCGATCGCGCCGGAGATGCTGGAGAAGCCGCCGGCCGCCGGGGCGCCGCCCCAGTACACCCAGGTCTTCGCCGACGCGATGATCGCCGAGGCCAAGCGCGACAAGCGGGTGATCGGGATCACCGCGGCGATGGCGGGCGGGACCGGCCTGCAGAAGCTCGCCGACGAGATTCCCGAGCAGTACTACGACGTCGGCATCGCCGAGCAGAACGCGGTCCTGCTCGCTTCCGGCCTGGCGCTGCAGGGGGCGAAGCCGGTCTGCGCGATCTACTCGACCTTCCTCCAGCGCGCCTACGACCAGATCATCCACGACGTCTGCCTGCAGAAGCTGGACGTGACCTTCGCGATGGACCGGGCGGGGCTGGTCGGCGACGACGGCCCGACCCACCACGGCGCCTTCGACGTCTCCTACTTCCGCCCGATCCCGCACGTGGTCGTGATGGCGCCGCGCGACGAGGCGATGCTGGTCCACATGCTCCACACCGCCGTCGCCCACGACGGGCCGGTGGCGCTGCGCTACCCGCGCGGGGCGGGGGAGGGGGCGAAGCTGCCGGCGAAGCCGAAGCTGATCCCGATCGGCAGCGGCGAGGTGCTGAGCGAGGGCGAGCGGGTAGCGCTCCTCGGCTACGGCTACGGGGTCGCGGTGGCCGAGGAGGCGGCGGCGATCCTCGCCGGCCACGGCCTCAAGGCGACCGTCGCCGACGCCCGCTTCGCCAAGCCGATCGACGGCGAGCTGGCCGAGCGGCTGGCCCGCGAGCACGACCTGGTGGTGACGATCGAGGAGAACGTCCTGCCCGGCGGCTTCGGCTCAGCGGTCTTGGAGCACCTCGAGGACGCCTTCGCCGAGGGGCCTGGGGAGCGGGCGCGGATCCTGCGCGTCGGGCTTCCCGACCGCTACGTCACCCACGGCAAGCCGGCGCTGCTGCGGGCCGAGGCTGGTCTCACCGGCGAGTCGGTGGCCGAGCGGGTGCTGGCCGCGCTGCCCTCCGCGCAGCCGGTTTTGGGATAACAAGTACAAAGTGGTATCTAAGCAATTTTGACGATTGATCCAATCGTCGCAATCGAATAGATTGCCCTGGTCTCTCCGGTGATGGCAGAAGTCGCAAGGGTCGTCAGGCCCCGCTTCTGGGGATCATCAAGGGAGGGGGGACGCTTCTCTATATATGTCGGTCCGTTGGGGGACGGGCCTTCTAGCGATCCGGCCGCCTAGGCGGCCGGTTTCGCGTGCGGGCTCGATCAGGTGCCGAGCGACCGGGCGAGCTCTTCCCAGGGGCCGATGCTCCAGTACCTGCGAGCGGCGCCCGAGGTCGACGGCAGGACCCAGACGGCGGCACCGCCGATCTGATCCTCCTGAGGCCCGAAGGCGACGTCCCGTTCGAGCGCGCCCCGAGCGGCGTTCTTGCCGTTGAAGGCGAGGTTGGCCGGTTCGGCGGCGGCGATCTTCTCCTGCAGGCCGGCGACGTCGAACTCGACCGTGCCGACCTCCGCGTCGGAGCCGTAGGAGGTCTTGCAGATGTCGGTCAGCCCGATCCCGTACTCCGGCAGCCGCTCGAATTCCGCCGGCACCAGCTCCATCGGGGTCAGCCCGGTCAGGTGCAGGGCCTGCCAGAACGCGTTGCCCGGTCCGGCGTAGTAGGCGCGGGCCTTGGCGGACGCCGTGCCGGCGGCGGTGCCGCAGAAGACGACCCGCATTCCCGGCTCGAGGACGTCTCGCAGCACCTCGGTCATCTGTCAGCTGCTCTCGTGGGTTGGGAGGTCGACCGGCAGATCCTGCGTCCACCTGAAGGAGGTCGCTCCAACCCGATCGGCAAGGCCACGGAATAGTAGTTTCGCGTTGCGGACGCTGATCGAGTTGTGGACGCCGAATCCGACCCCGACTAGGATCAGGTGAACGTCCCGCAAGCCACTGAGTCGGGGTGCCCAGACTCGGATCGTGCGTTGGATTTCGCCGGGGGTGGCGATGGTCATGTCCGGCACGTGGGCCTGGTGGATGGCAGCGTCGGTGAACAGAAACACGCGGCCCAGGTCCTCCGTTTCGCTGGCCACCTCGAGCGCTTCAAGCTGGCCCGAGCCTCCCTCGCGGTCCGGCGTCTCGCGAATCATCTGCAGCAGCTTTGGCTCCATCCCCAGCGCTCGGGCGACGTTGAACCGGTCGGCGACGGGGCCGGGGTTGACGCCGCTGGGAAGTGCACCGAAATCGACTTTGGGATCCCAGACGAGGGTCCGCAGTGGCGCCCCGGCAAAGCATCCCGCCCAGAGCACACGATCCTGTTCGGCGCTGTCGGCGGCGATCGCGACCATCTCCGGCAACATCCTCTCGCTGCTCGCCCGGAAGCTCTTCGAGCAGTCCGCGATCAGCAGATCGAGGCGGCCGCTGGAGGAGGTGCCGCTGCCCGTCTCGCCTCCGCCGCAGCCCGCCGCGGCACAGCAGACCGCGGCGGCCACCAGTATGCAACCGATCAACTTCTGTCTGGCCTTACTCATCGCTGCCTCCCTTTTTTGCCTTGGCGTGACCGTTTTCGGGGCGGGGATCGGCTGGGGACGCCGGCTCCCAGTGGATGTCGCCGCCGGGACTCGGTTGGCTCCGGCGCCACTCGACTTCTTCCTCACTGGCGCGGGCGGCGCCGGGGCCGGGGGTGCGCCAGCGCCGGGTCAGACGGTTGAACACACTCGGCAGCGCCATGCGCCAGACGCCGCCGTTGCGGTACAGCGTGTCGTGGTACTCGTAGGCGTCCTGGTAGGTGCCGTTCAGCGCTGCTCCGAGCCCCTTCTCGCCCCCCTTGGCGGCGGCCAGAATCTCCGCCGCGACCGCGATCTCGGCCCCGGCCGCCTCCCCGTCGGCATCGACGTCGTGCTCGGCGGCGGCGGAGTCTCTGAGCCGAGCATGACCCGCTTCTATCTCGCCTTCGACCTCTTTGACCGCTCGCTCGGCCCGGCCGTGTTCTGCCTCCGCCGGGGCGAGCACCATCGCCCGATGCTCGCGACCCGCTTTGGCCATGGTCCAGAACGCGGTCAGGGTTATCGCGGCCAGGCTGCCGCCTACCTGCAGCGGACCCATCCAGATCGGCGAGACGAAGAACTCCAACTGTGCGTTGAAGTTGCCTTCGGCGATTTTGGTCAGGCTGGCATTGGTGGCGTCGGCCGCACTGGCGCGGAAGGTCATCAGCAGGCCGAAGGAGACGACCATCGCTCCGAGGCCGACGACAAAGAGGAACGCCGCCATCCGCAAGCGGTGGCGCGGGGGGGTGGCGAGCCCGATCGCACCCGCGAGCACCCCGAAGGCATGGTTCGCGGCCGCGATTGCCATCGGCACCGCAATGGAGGTGCCCCAGATGCTGAGCTTGTCGAGGCCGCTGGCCTCCAACGCCCCGTGCAGCACGAAGCCGTCGAAGATGACGACCGCGAGGCCCGCCAGGAACACCGGCCGGCGGCTCTCGAAGTAGCCACGAAGCAAGCGTGGCATCTCGGCCAAGCAAGCCCGGGCCGCGTCGCGGCGCTTGCGTGCCTCCTCCAATCGCCTTTCGGCGAGCGGCAGGGACTCGCGCTTCAGGGTTGCCAGCCAGTCCTGCAGACCCCGCCGGGCTGCAGCGGCCGCCGATTTGCGCGCCGGCGCGGTTGCCTGACGGCGCCGTGCCGGAGTCGTGCCCTCGAGCGACGCCTGCTCGTGGACCCCTTCCCTGACCCTGACTCCGCCGTCGATGTACTGGGCCGCAGCCGACTTGGGGCCGAGAGCCAGGTCCCGCTGGACCCGGGTCACACCGTGACCGCTCCCTCGCCTCTTCATAACCCGAGAGAACTGGCTCGGGGTCTCCCAACCCGCTCCATCCTCTTTTGGCTGGATCCGGCGGTGGTGCCCGAACTGCGACCAGTCGTGGGCCGTGGGCGGTGAGCTATGTGCCGAACCGCCACTTCTTACTCTCCTGCGGAACCGCTCTAACAATGACATTGCTTGCTCCCCGGTCTTGGTGTGGTCACTGCTTGTGGGGGATGGGAAGGACCAATCCCTAACCAAGCACTAAATAGGGAGGACCGCCAATAGTCGAGAGGCCATCTGGCCGCTTGGAGCGCCGAATCGGCGCCGATCTGTGGTTTGTGTCGCTGCGCCTGACCGTACAAAGCACCTGCTTTGTGCACTACGGTTCGGCCCATGGAAAAGCTGACCTTCGCCGACAGGGGAGTTCTTCACGCGGTGCTCGCGCAGGGGGCGGCGAAACCAACCCACGAGGAGCTGGCCGCCGCCGCCGCGGTTGCCGATCGCACTGTTTCCAAAACCGTCGAAAAGCTGGCGCCGGGAAAGTTCGTCATCGGCGGTGGGGGTGGGCAGGCGGTCAAGTTCGGTCCGGCCCTCGGAATGGTCTTGGGCCTGTCCGTGGAGGCCGAACGCTTGCGCGGTGGGCTTGTCGACGCCAGCGGCGACCTCCACCACGAGGTGACGAGGCCACCGGTTCCCGACCAGCTTCAGCAGGACCCCGCCGAGCTGCTCGCGCGCCTGCGCGAGCTTGCCACCGAGATCCTGGCCGCCGGGCTGGACGATCGCTCTCTTTGGGGGGAGAGGGGGAAGCTGATGCTCCTGGGCGTATCCGTCGCCTGGGCGGCACCGGTCGATCGCGAAAGCCGGCCAGGGGGTCGGGCCTTGCGCCACAAGGGCTGGCGTCGCGGCCTGAATTCCCATCGGCCGACGTTGCCAGAGTGGGTCGCGTTGGAGTTCGGCGCTCCGTTCGGCGTGGAGAATTGCCATGCGCTCAACGACGCCAACGCGCACGCCCTGGCGATTGTCTTCGACCAGGGCCGCCAGCGTCACGCTGAGGCCGATGAGAAGGACTGGCGCATGTCGCTGGTCGTTCTGATTGATCGTGGCCTCGGGGCGGCAACGGTTATGGCCGCTCCGCACGCCCGTGGACGCCTCTCCTTCATCGACTCGCGACTGATCTCGGGAACCAACGGATTTGCCGGTGAGCTCGGTCACTCGCCGGTTCTGAAGCCATTGATTTCGGCGCGAAACAAGGCGAACAAGTTCAAGGGCGAACTGAGTCGCTTCGATTACGACGACTCGCGCTGCTCGTGTGGGCAACGCCACCACCTGGAGGCGTTCGCGAGCGCGACCGCGCTGGCCGACAGGCTCCGGTCCAGCGGCTACGAGGGCGACAGCCACGCGATAACGACAGCCGCAATCGCCGCTCCCGACGACCTCCAGTCCCATGCGCTGACCGACGTGGGCCGGATCCTCGGCGGGGCGCTGGCCAACCCGATCCTGATGATCAACCCGCAGGACATCACCCTGGCCGGGCCCTTGGCTACCGAGCAGGTGCGCAACGGGATAATGGCCGAACGAGACGCTTGGGGGAACGCCCTCGACGACAACGTGGCGGTCAATCTCTCGACGGAGGTGAACCCCGAACTGAACGACTACGGCGGCGTTCGGGGCGCCGCGCTCGCTGTGCTCCGCCGGCAGATCTACCGCGGTTATCTGGACGAGCCGATCTGGCGCCTCACGCGTCTCCGCTTCGGCAAAGCCGAGCTCCGCACCCTGAGCAAAAAGAAGTAGACGCTGGGGGTCGGTTTGCTATACTGAACCTAATGGTTCAATATCAAACGGTAGATCGAACCCTCGCCGCCCTGGCCGACCCGACCCGCCGAGGCATCCTCGAGCGACTCGGCCTGCAGGGCGTCGCCACCGTCAGCGAGCTCGCCGAGCCGGCGGGCATGTCCCTTACCGGGATGAAGAAGCACCTCCGCGTCCTCGAGGAGGCCGACCTGGTCAGCACCGAGAAGGTGGGGAGGACGCGCCGCTGCAGCCTTGGGCCCAAGCGCCTGGAGGACCTGCAGGGGTGGATGGACTCCTACCGCTCGATGGTGGAAGAGCGGTTCGATCGACTTGACGAGCTACTCGAGCGAACTAAAGGAGATGCATCATGAGCAAGCTTGACGTCGCAGGCAAATCGCTGGTTACGACCCCCACCGAGCGGGAGATCCACATCGAGCGCGTCCTCGACGCGCCTCGCGACCGGGTCTTTGCTGCCCACACGGATCCGGAGCTGATCCCGCAGTGGTGGGGGCCGCGGCGCACCACCACCGTGGTCGAGGAGCTGGACGCCAGGACCGGCGGCGCCTGGCGGTTCCTGATGCGTGACGAGGACGGCAGCGAGATCGTCTTCAGGGGCATCTTCCGCGAGGTCACGGCCCCGGAGCGGATCGTCCAGACGTTCGAATGGGATGGCATGCCCGGCTACGTCTCCGTCGAGACCGCGAACTTCGAGGACCTCGGCGATCGCACCAGGATCGTCAGCACCTCGATCTTCCACACCGCCGAGGAGCGCGACGGCATGATCGAGTCCGGCATGGAGACCGGCATGAACGAGACCTTCGAACGGCTCGACGAGCTGCTGGCGCGGTAGGCCGAGGGCAGGCCGGCCCACACGGAAGCGCCCCGCCAGAGGGCGGGGCGCTTCGAAGTGCGTTTTTGGTCCCGGGGCCGCGCAGACCACGTAGGCCTGGACAGCCACGGGAGCCCCGTCTTTACTTTCTGCCTCTGCTTCCCAGGCGGTGGGTACCTGGCCGTTGATTTGGACCGGAGTCGTGTTCCAAATCCAGGCCGTCGGCGTGCCGGGATCGACAAACCCGCCCCCGCCGGTCGCTACCTCACCCGGCAGGCAAGAAGCAACGGATCGACCGGTGGCGAAAAGGCCGCTGCGAACGATGACCCTGGTGGCGCCGGGCGCTCCGGGCGCTCCTGGCGCCCCGGCTGCTCCCTGCGGACCCGGAGCTCCCTGCGCCCCTTTCAACGCCTTTTTCGCACTCGCGCTTAGTTTCGCGAGCGTGATCGAGCCCGGCTTCAGCTCTTGGAGCCGAAGCTGTTCTTCGGCAGTGCCGTCGCGGCATAGGCCCCGCCTCCAAGCTCGAAAAACATGGCCAGGGTGGCCATGACATTCGCGTAGGTGAGCTTGGACCGCAAGCGCTTTATCATAAGTCCTCGGAAAATTGAGAGAGATCAAGCCAACTCTTTCATGAAGGGGACGTATCAGCGCGACCTCACGGGTCCGCCATGGATCAGCGGTTTTGCGAACCAGCCAGATCGGCGCACCACACGGGGCCAATCCGAAAGCGATTCAGGAAGTCATGGGCCACTCGAAGATTCAGAACCACCTACGACGTTTACGGGCACCTGCTGCCCGGCAGCCACGACGAGGTTCGTAAACGGATGGATGCCTATCTTGCCGCTGACAACAATGTTTGACTTGTACACTGTCTGTGTTATATTAGTCTGATGAGTTGGGGCGCCGGGAGACCGACGAGTTCGACAGATGGTGGCAAACGCTGACCGACCCCGAGCAACAAGGTTGTCGGCTCGGTTGAGGTGCAGGAGCTTGGGCCTCTGCCGTCTGGCCTTGGTCACTGGGTAGAGGGCTCCCGGCACTCAAGATGAAGGAGTTGCGAGTTACGCAGACGATGCGCATCTTTTCGCCTTCGATCCCAGGCGAGTAGGGATTCTGCTCATCGGTGGAGACAAGGCGGGGAAGACAAGCGCTAAAGCGATCATCCCGTAGGCGACCGAATCTATGACGAGCATCTCCAAGGCACGGAAAGGAGAAACAGGCCATGGCCAGTCAAGGCAAAGCATTCAGCGACAAAGCGACGAGTCCGTAAGCGTCCCGGCGCCGCAGAGGAGATCGACCTCGCAAACGGGCGATCATTGCGGCTGTCCGGCTGAACGAACTACGCAAACAGCGCGGGCAGACGCAGCGAGCTTGCCGATCTGCTGGGGATGACCCAGGCGAACGTCGCGCGAATGAGCGGAGCGACAATCTCTACTGAGCGTTTGCCGACTACGTGGACGCCCTGGGCGGTCACATCGAGATCAAGCGGTCTTGACGAAGATGTTGTGTCGCTTGGACGGTCGATAAGGACCGGCGCCGAGCTACCGGACTGGACCGCTCCTCGATGCGTGGTAGCTGCACGACTGTGGCTCTCCACAACAGAAAACGCCCCTCCGGGGAGGAGGGGCGCTTCTGGGGTTACTACAGGGAGGAGAGATATTCATCTCTATATATGTGGATCCGTGGGAGGTAGGTCGAGCCCGGTTTTGCCGTGGGCGCCCAGAGTGGGAAGCAATGGGGGCCATAAGTACGGCGCGGGGCTCAGCCAAGAAGTTTGTGGGTATTGCCTTTCGTCGTCTCCCCATGCGAATCCTTGAACAGCGTACGAACATACGTGCGATTTGTGTGTGAGGCCGATCACAGAGATCCTGTCTGACCGGTCGCGTGCAACCCGAGAGCCTCCCTAGGAACGGTGGCGCATACCCGCTCTAATGGGCCGGATAAACGGGCTGTACTGGGGGCCTCGCTGTAGCGTTCGGGCGTGAAGAAGACCCGGATAGACGCGGTTTTGGCGGAGCAGGGGCTGTTTCCGTCGCGGACGGCGGCGGCCGGGGCGGTTCGGGCCGGCGAAGTCCGGGTCGGCGAGGACGGGCCGATCGCGCTGCGCCCGAGCCAGCTGGTGGAGCCGGAGGCGACGCTGATCGTCGACGCCGGGGCCGCGCTTCGTCTCCCGCGGGGGGATCAAGCTGGACAACGCGCTCGAGGCGCTGGGGATCGAGGTCTCCGGCCGCGAGTGCGTCGACGTCGGCGCCTCCACCGGCGGCTTCACCGACTGCCTGCTGCAGCGGGGCGCCACCCGGGTCGCCGCGGTCGACGTCGCCTACGGTCAGATCGACGTGCGCCTGCGCGAGGATCCGCGGGTGACCGTGATCGAGCGCCTCAACGGCCGCGAGATGCTGCCCTCCGACCTGCCCTTCGCGCCCTCGCTGGCGGCCGTCGACGTCTCCTTCATCTCCCTGACCAAGGTCTTGCCCGCGGTGGCGGGCTGCCTGGCGCCTGGCGGCGAGGCGCTGGCGATGGTGAAGCCGCAGTTCGAGCTCGGCCGCAAGCGGGTCGGCCGCGGCGTCGTCCGCGACCTCGGCGACCGCCGCGAGGCGATCCTCGCCGTCGCCGAGGCGGCCGCCGAGCTCGGCCTGCCGGTGCGCGGCGTCGCCTCCTCCGGCCTGCCGGGCCCAAGGGCAACCGCGAGACCTTCGTCTGGTGCGGCGGCGACGGGCCGCCACTGGCGGACCTCGACGCCGCAATCGCCGCCGTGGAGGAGGACGCATGAAGACCGCCGCGCTGATCACCCACTCGCACCCGCCCGCCGCCACCGAGGCGGTCGCGGTCGCGGCTCGCGTCGCCGAGGAGGCCGGCTGGCGCCTGGTCGCCACGGTCGATGAGCTCGCCAAGCACGGCGCCGCCGCCAAGGGGGTCGAAGTCGTCGCCGGCGACAAGCCGCGTCCGGATATCTGCCTGGTGCTCGGCGGCGATGGCTCGATCCTGCATGCGCTGCGGCGTTTCGCCGGCACCGGGGTGCCGGTCTTCGGGGTCAATTTCGGCACCGTCGGCTTTCTCGCCGCGGTCGATCGCGAGGACGCCGGGCAGGGGATCCGCCGCGCGCTCGCCGGCGAGGTCGAGACGGTCGAGCTCCCCGGCCTGGAGGTCACCCTCGAAGGCGAGGCCGGGGTCGGCCTCAACGACATCACCTTACCCGGCGTCCGCACGACCGCGTCGCCGAGCTCAGCTACCGGCTCTCCGGCGAGGAGGTCGGCCATGTCCGCTGCGACGGCCTCGTCGCCGCCACCCCTGTCGGCTCCACCGGCTACAACCTCGCCAACCAGGGGCCGATCCTGGCCTGGGGCGTGAAGGGTTACGCGGTCAGCTACATCGCGCCGCACTCGCTGACCGCCCGGGCCCTGGTCGTCGCCCCCGGCGACGTCCTCCACGTCGGCAATGCCCCCGGCCGCGAGCCGGTCGAAGTCGCGATCGACGGCGTCCACTCACCAACCTGGAGGCCGGTGCCGGGCTTGAGGTCCGCTTCGCCGACGCGGTCGGCCGCCTGGCGCAGCTGCCGGGCACGAGCTTCTATCAACGGATTCGCGAGAAGTTCGGTCACTTGGCGGTCTAAGGCCGTTTGACCGGCGCATCTCGGCGTCCTCGGTCGCTTGTGTGCGGAGCACACGGCGCTCCCTGCGTCCTTGATCTGCTTGGTCAAACGGCCTTAGCCAGGTTTGATATAGGCGGCGATCGGGTGAGTCGGTCCGCCGCCGTTGGTACACAGGCGCGATGCTGCGTGAGCTGCGGATCGAGAACCTGCTGCTGATCGAGCGGGCCGAGCTGCGGCTTGGCGAGGGGCTGAACGCGATCACGGGGGAGACGGGAGCGGGGAAGACCGTTCTCGCGCACTCGCTCGACCTGCTGATGGGCGGAAAGGCAAGAGCCGCAGATCGTGCGGCCCGGGGGCGGCGGAGGCCTGGGTCGAGGGGGTCTTCGACCTGCCCGAGGGGCTGCTGGACGAGCCGGAGATGGCGGAGCTGGCGGAGCGGTTGCCGGAGGGCGCGGACGAGGTGGTGCTGGGGCGGCGGGTCTCGGCCGGCGGGCGGACCAGCGCCTTCGTCGCCGGGCGCGCGGCGACCGCGGCCGATCTGAAGCTGCTCGGGGGGCGGCTGCTCGCCTTCTTCGGCCAGCACGAGCACCGGAAGCTGACGATTGCGTCGGCGCAGCTGGAGATCCTCGACGGGTTCGCCGGTGCTGAGCACCTGGAGGCGCGGCGAGCCCTATCGGGAGGCGCACCGTGAGTGCGGGCAGCTTGCCGCCGAGCTGGCGGCGCTGCGGGAGCGGAAGGGTCGCGTGAGCGCGATCTCGACCTCTACCGCTACGAGCTCTCGGAGATCGAGGAGGTGGCGCCGGATCCCGCCGAGCAGGCGGGGATGGCGACCGAGCGCGAACGGCTGCGCCACGCCGAGGGCCTGCGCGAAGCCGCGGCCGGAGCGCACCTGGGCTGGCCGGGGCCGAAGAGGACGGCGGCGGCGCGGCGGCGGCGCTGGCCCAGGCCGAAGCGCTGTTGCAGGGCGCGGCCGGGCTCGACGCCGGGCTCGACGCAATCGCCGAGCGGGTCGCGGCCCTGGCGGTCGAGCTCGGCGACGTCGGCTCGGAGCTGCGCGACTACGCCGAGGGCCTGGAGGCCGACCCGGGTGCATTGCTGGCGATCGAGGAGCGGCTGGAAGCGATCGACAAGCTCGAACGCAAGCACGGCGGCAGCGTCGAGTCGGTGCTGGCGCACGCCGAGCGCTGCCGGGCCGAGATCGCCCGTCTGGAGGGTGCCGAGGTGCGCGGGGCCGAGGCGGAGGCGGCGCTCGCCGAGGCGGAAGCCCGCCGTCAGCAGCTCGGCGAGCAGCTCAGCGCCGGCCGGGCCGAGGCAGCCGCGCCGCTCGAGCAGCGGGTCGCGGCCGAGCTCGACAAGCTCTCGATGAGCGGCGCCACGCTCGAGGTCGTGCTGGAGCCCCATCCCGACGGCTACGGGTCCGGCGGCCGTGAGACCGTCGAGCTGCGGGTCGCTCCCGAACCCCGGCATCGAGGCGGCGCCGCTGCGCGACGCGGCCTCCGGCGGCGAGCTCTCGCGGGTGATGCTGGCGTTGAGCGGCCTCGGCCAGGCGGCGAGCGCCGGCACCCTCGTCTTCGACGAGATCGACGCCGGGATCGGCGGCAACACGGCGCGGGTCGTCGGCGAGCGGCTGAAGGCGCTGGGCGCCGGCCGCCAGGTCGTCTGCATCACCCACCTGCCGCAGGTCGCCTCCCTGGCCGACGTCCACTTCCGGCTCGAGAAGGATGTCGCCGAGCGGGCAGGCCATCGGCCACGGTCGAGCGCCTCGACGGCGAGGGCGTGGTCGAGGAGATCCGCCGCATGCTCGGCGGCGAGCGCTCCGACGAGGCGGCGACCCGCCACGCCCGAGAGCTGCTCGCCGCCGCCTGAGCGCGTCTGCTCCAGCCCGCGTATAGCGTGCAACTGCAGACGCATGCTTGCCGGCCGCCGGTGCTTGGCCTAACCTGGGCCGGTGGCCACCACCAGTCGCCGTCGCCTTCCTGCTCTGCTCGGGCGCCGCAACGGGTCGCGGCCGGACGCTCCGATCGAAGGCACCGCCCGGCTCGGTGAGCGCACCAAGCACCTGGTCAAGCGCCTGCGTCCCGGCGACGTCGCCGTCATCGACCACGTCAACATCGACCGGATCGCCGCCGAGGAGCTGATCGAAGCCGGCGTCGCGGCGGTGCTGAACGCCTCCGAGTCCTCCGACGGGCAGTACCCCAACGCCGGGCCGCTGATGCTGGCGCGCGCGGGGATCCGCCTCGTCGACGCCCCCGGTGCCGGGCTCTTCGAGCTGCTCAAAGACGGCGACACGCTGCGGATCGACGGCGGCACGGTCAAGATCGGCGACCAGGAGGTGCTGCGCGGCCGCGTGCTGGGCGCGGCCGAGCTGGAACGCCAGCTGGAGGAGCAGCGCGAGCGGATCGACGAGGCGCTGGCCGAGTTCGCCGAAAACACCGTCGCCCACGTGCGCCAGGAGACCGACCTGCTGACCGGCAGCGTCGAGTTCCCCCACACCGAGGCCTCCTTCCGCGACCGCCACGTCCTGATCGTCGTCCGCGGCGACCGCCACCGCCGCGACCTGAAGGCGCTGCGTGCCTACATCCGCGACGTCCGCCCCCTGATCGTCGCCGTCGACGGCGGCGCCGACGGCGTGCTGGAAGCGGGGCTGAAGCCGGACATGATCCTCGGCGACATGGACTCCGCCAGCGACGCTGCCCTCGCCTGCGGCGCCGAGCTGGTCGTCCACGCCTATCCCGACGGTCGCGCGCCGGGCTGCGAGCGCCTGGTCGACGCGGGCCTGAAGCACACCGTCGTCCCCTCGGCCGGCACCAGCGAGGACGTGGCGATGCTGATGGCCTATGAGAAGGGGGCGGCGCTGATCGTCAGCGTCGGCGCCCACTTCAACCTGATCGAGTTCCTCGACCGCAAGCGCGGCGGCATGTCCTCGACCTTCCTGACGCGGTTGCGGATCGGCGAGAAGCTGGTCGACGCCAAGGGGGTGAGCCGGCTCTACAACCCGAGCTCGACCCTGGCTCCGGTCGGCCTCTTCGTCCTCGCCTTCCTGATCCTGCTGACGATCCTGATCATCACCTCGCCCGCGCTCAACGACGTCTTCGAGCTGTTCTGGCTGAAGATCCGCATCTGGCTTGGCGTCTGATCCTCTGGCGGGCGCCGGATCAACCATCTAGCCTTCGCCCGCTGATGGGTTACAGCGCGCGCTACCACGCCACCTCTCTGATTGCCGTGTTCCTGGCGCTGGCGATCGGGATCCTGATCGGCGCCGAGTTCGGCGGCGACGCGCTGACCAGCACCCGCAAGAACCTCGAGGCCAGCCTCGTCAACAACCTGCAGGACGCACGCTCCAAGACGGACGAGCTGAACGGCCAGCTGAGCCGCTCGAACGAGTTCGCCGACCGCGTCTACCCGGTGCTGACCCGCGACCGGCTGGAGGGCAAAAGGCTCGCGATCGTCGCCCTCGGCGGCCTGCCGAGCCAGGACATCGCCGCGGTCGAGGAGGCGCTGGCGCCGACTGGGGCGAAGCTGGTCGCGGTCGGCGTCGTGCGCGAGCCGGTCGACCTCAACGGCCTCGCCGGGGACCTCGCCAAGACGCGCTTCGCCGATATCGAGCAGAACCCCGACACGCTGACGGCGCTCGGGGTCGGGGTCGGCCGCCAGCTCGTCCGCGGCGGCACCCTGCCGGAAGTCGTCCGCGGCCACCTCTTCTCGCGTGCCAGCGGCAACTTCGGCGCCCTCGACGGGGTCGTCGTCGTGCGCAACCAGCCGCAGGACATGGGCCCGGTCCAGCGGACGACGGCGAGCACGCTGGAAAGCGGGCTGCTGAGCGGAATCACCGCGACGCGGACGCCTGCGACCGGCGTCGAGACCTCGGATGCGGACCCCTCCTCGATCTCCTTCTTCCAGGGCAACGACCTCTCCAGCGTCGACGACGTCGAGCTCGACCGCCGGCCAGCTGGCGCTGGTCTTCACGATGCTCGGCGCCGAGGGCAGCTTCGGGGTCAAGAGCAGCGCCGACCGGTTGCTGCCGGACCTGCTGACCCAGGGCCGCTGAGGTGTACTGGGTCGGCTTCCCGCTGGCGATCGCGCTCTCGCTCTGGCTGCTGCCGGCGGGGGCGCGGGGATTGCGCGACGCCGGCCTGGTGCGGGAGAACTATCGCGGCGCCACGCTCGCCTTCCCGCTCGGGGCGGTGCTGGCGACGGCGGCGCTGGTCGCCCTGGCGCCGCTCGCCTTCCTCAACGACCGCGCCGACCTCGACCTGCTCGACCCCGAGCTGCGGCGCTGGCTGCCCTACCTGCTGGGGATCGCCTTCCTCGGCTTCCTCGACGACGCCCTCGGCCAGGGCGCGTCGGCCTCGACTCCGCGCGGCTGGCGCGGGCACTGGCGGGCGCTGCGCGCGGGCAGCCTCTCGACCGGGGCGATCAAGGCGATCGGGGCGCTGGCGCTGGCCGCCTACGTGGTCTCCGGGCGCGGGCTGGAGGACTGGCGCTACGTCGCCGACGTCGCCCTGCTGGTCCTCGCCACCAATCTCTTCAACCTGCTCGACCTGCGGCCGGGGCGGGCCGAGAAGGGGCTGGCGCTGCTCGGGGCGGGCCTCTGCCTCGGCGCCTGGACCCTGGCGCCGATCGAGCTGCTGGGGATCTTCGCCGGGCCGGTCCTGGTCGGCGCCTGGCTGACCCTGCGCGAGCGGGCGATGCTGGGGGACACGGGGTCGAATCTGATCGGCGCCGTCGCCGGGGTCTGGTTATTGACCACCTTGGGGGAGATGCGCGGCTGGTTGCCCTGGCTACGGTCGTGGCGCTGACGATTTACGGCGAGTTGCGGTCTATTTCGGCGACGATCGATTCGGTTCCGCCACTGCGCTGGCTAGACTCGCTCGGCAGAGCATGAATCCCTCCCACAAAGGCGACACCAGGTTCATTTTCGTCACCGGCGGGGTGGTTTCGGCTCTCGGCAAGGGCATCGCCGCGGCCTCGATCGGCCGCCTCCTGGTCTCCCGCGGCTACCGGGTCCAGCTGCAGAAGTTCGACCCCTACATCAACGTCGACCCGGGGACGATGAGCCCGTTCCAGCACGGCGAGGTGTTCGTCACCGAGGACGGGGCGGAGACCGATCTCGACCTCGGCCACTACGAGCGCTTCACCGACGAGAACACCTCACGGGCCTCCAACGTCACCGCCGGCGCCGTCTACAACTCGGTGATCAAGCGCGAGCGCCGCGGCGACTACCTCGGCGCCACCGTGCAGGTGATCCCGCACATCACCAACGAGATCAAGCAGCGGATCCTGATCGTCGCCGAGTCGCAGGCAGTCGACTTCGTGATCACCGAGATCGGCGGCACCGTCGGCGACATCGAGTCGCTGCCCTTCCTCGAGTCGATCCGCCAGCTGTACACGGACCTGACGCCGAAGCGCAGCATGTTCGTCCACCTCACCCTGGTGCCTTACGTCGGCCACGCGGGCGAGCTGAAGACGAAGCCGACCCAGCACTCGGTCAACGAGCTGCGCCGGATCGGGATCCAGCCGCACGCGCTGGTCTGCCGCTCCGAAGGCCGCCTCGACCGCGAGATCCGCAGCAAGATCGCCCTCTTCGCCAGCCTTCCCGTCGACGCCGTCATCTCCGCCCACGACGTCGACAACATCTACAAGGTGCCGCTGGTCTTCCGCGCGGAGGGCGTCGACGACCTCGTCCTCGACCACTTCGGAATGGAGGCGCCGTCGCCGGACCTGGGCGAGTGGGAGGCGATGGTGCGCAGCGCCGACTCCGCCGAAGGTGAGGTGCGGATCGCCGTCGTCGGCAAGTACGTGCAGCTCGCCGACGCCTACAAGTCGGTGATCGAGGCGATCGAGCACGGCGGCTTCCACCACGGCGTCGAGGTCAAGGTCGAGCTGGTCGATTCCGAGAACCTCGACCCCGAGCTGCTCGAGGGCTGCGACGGGATCCTCATCCCCGGCGGTTTCGGCGAGCGCGGCATCGAGGGCAAGATCCAGGCGGCGCGGATCGCCCGCGAACGCTCGATTCCCTACCTCGGCATCTGCCTCGGGATGCAGATCGCCGTGGTCGAGTTCGCCCGCACGGTGGCCGGCATGGAGGGCGCCAACTCGGCCGAGTTCGACCCCGAGACGCCGTTCCCGGTCGTCGACCTGCTGCCGGAGCAGAAGGAGGTCTCCGAGATGGGCGGGACGATGCGGCTCGGGGCAGACCCGGTGAAACTGCACGAGGGCACGAAAGCGCGAGAGATCTTCGGCGAGGCGGTCATCTACAAGCGCCACCGCCACCGCTACGAGGTCAACAACCAGCTGCGTCGCCGGCTCGAAGACGAGGGCCTGGTCTGTGGCGGCACCTCGCCGGACGAGCGTCTGGTCGAGATGGTCGAGCTTCCCGATCACCCCTTCTTCGTCGCCTCCCAGTACCACCCGGAGTTCAACTCCCGGCCCAACCGGCCGGAGCCGCTGTTCCGCGAGTTCGTCGGCGCCGCCGCCCGGCACGCCGGCACGGAGCCGGCGGCCGAGGTGGAGCTCGACTCGGCCGAGGACGCCGAGACCGGCGACGTCGGCGTCCGCCGCTCGGCCTGACGTAGCCTGTCCGGCGTGAGTTCGCGCCTCTCTGAAACCTTCATTCGCCTCTGCGAGATTCGCAGCCCGACCGGCGAGGAGCGCGAGGTCGCCGACACCGTCGCCGCCGAGCTGAGGGCGCTGGGGCTCGAGGTCAGCGAGGACGGCGCCGCGGGCCCGGCTGAAGCGGGCGCCGGCAACCTGCTGGCGCGGCTGCCCGGGCGCTCGGAGGAGTGGGTGATGTTCTGCGCCCACCTCGACACCGTCCCCCACAGGGGCCAGGTCGAAGTGGTCGATGACGAAGGCGTCTTCCGCAGTCGCGGCGAGACGATCCTCGGCGCCGACAACAAGGCCGCGGTGGCGGTCTTCATGGAGCTGGTGGCGCGCCACGCCGCCACGCCGCCGCCGGTGGGGATCGAGCTGGTCCTGACCGTCGCCGAGGAGCAGGGCCTGCGCGGGGCGAAGGCCTTCGACACCTCGGTCCTGCGCTCGCGAGCCGGCTTCGTGCTCGACCACGCCGGACCGGTGGGTGAGGTCGTCGTGACCACTCCGACCCAGCAGAAGATCCGCGCCGACTTCGCCGGGGTCGAGGCCCACGCCGGGATCCGGCCAGAGGATGGCAGCAGCGCGATCGCCGCCGCGGCCGCGGCCGTGTCGCGGATGGAGCTGGGGCGCCTGGACGAGCGGACGACGGCCAACGTCGGCCTGATCGAAGGCGGGACCTCCGGCAACGTCGTTCCTGGCCACTGCTGGATCCAGGCTGAGGCACGCAGCCTCGACGCCGGCCGCGCCGCCGAGGTGGCGGGGCAGATCTCCGACGCCTGCACCTGGGGCGCCAGCGAGCACGGCTGCGACGTCGACGTCCGCCTCGAAGAGCTTTTCCGCGGCTATGAGCTGCCGCCATCCTCGCCGGCGCTGGGGCTGGCGGAGGCCGGGCTGCGGAGCGCCGGCCTGGAGCCGGTTCGCAAGGCGATCGGCGGCGGCAGCGACGCCAACGCCCTCCGCCTCGACGGCTTCGACTGCGTCCTGCTCGCCAACGGGACCGACGCCGTGCACACCGCCGACGAGCACGTCCCGGCCGCCAGCCTCGAGCGGATGCTCGAGGTCTGCGAGGGGATCGTCGCGGCGGTCGCGGCGGGCGAGGCCGCCGACCCGGGCCAGGCGTGAGCGGCCGGCTCGAGCTGCGCCGCGGTGTCGTCGTCCGCGCCGATCCGCTGACCGTCGAGATCGCCGGCGAGCACCGGCCGGCCTGGGCCGACACGGTCCTGCTGGGAGAGATGCGCGAGGGCGACGAGGTCGTCGTCAACGTCGCCGCGCTCGACCTCGGGCTCGGCTCCGGCGGCTTCGACGTCGTCCACGTCAACCTCACCCGCGGCCTGGAGGGCGGGGGAGCGGATGGTGACGAGCACGTGATCAAGCTCAACTACACCTCGCTCCAGCACCCGGTCGCGCCGGTGGAGGGGAGTGGTGGCCCTGGGGGAGGGGCGTCCCCGGATGCGGCGGAGAGCGGCGCGGTGACGGCGGTATCGGTCCTGGTCCTGCCCCTGCACGGCCATCTCGCCCCGGCGGCCTGGGCCGCCGCGCAGGCCTCGCCCGGGATCCGGGTCGGCTACGTGCAGACCGGCGGTGGCGCCCTGCCGGGCTCGCTCTCCCGTGACGTCGTCGAGCTGCGCGAGCGCGGCCTGCTCTGCGGGCACATCACCGCCGCGCCCGCCTATGGCGGCGAACACGAGGCACTCAGCACCGTCGGCGCTCTCGACGCGGCCCACCGGCTCGGCTGGGACGCGGCCCTGATCGGCCCCGGCCCGGGCATCATCGGCTCCAACACCGAGTTCGGCCACGGTGGCATCGCCGCCCTCGACAGCGCCCACGCCGCCCTCTCGCTGCGGCTCCCCACCCTGATCTCCCCGCGCCTCTCCTCGAGCGACCCCCGCGAACGCCACATCGGCGTCAGCCACCACACCTACACCGTGCTGGAGCTCCTCCTCGCCGCGGTCGACGTCGCCGTCCCGGAGGGGGAGGAGGCGATCGCCGCCGCCCTGGAAGAGGCCCCCGGCGCCCACCGTCTCCGCTCCGCTCCCGCCGACCTGGACGGCTATGCGGCCACTGGTCTCCCCAGCCGCACGATGGGCCGCGGCCTCCAGGAGGACCCTCTCTTCTTCGCGGCGCCCCTGGCGGCGGGCCGCCTGCTCACCGGATAGCGGTGCCCGCGGTCGTGGGCCTCTCGTTGCGCCGAAAGGGTTGATCCCCGCCCCCGAGAAGCTGCGTTCATGGCGATCGCAGTCAAGCCCGCGCTTCCGTCTGCGCCCCCCTCGCCAGGGGCCGACGCCCGCTTCGAGGGCCTCGTCCTCGATTTTCTCTCCTACCTGGAGCTGGAGCGCGGCCTCTCCCGCAACACGCTGAACGCCTACCGCACGGATCTCTTCCAGTACGGCGAATATCTCTCGGCCCACGATCGCGACGCGCTTGGCGCGCGCCCGGCCGACGTCGCCGACTTCCTCGCCGTGCTGGCGACCGGCGAAGGCCGCCCGGCCTGCTCGGCGGCGACGATCCACCGCAAGGCCGCCTGCCTGCGCTCCTTCTACAAGCACCTGCGCCGTGACGAGCTGATCGGCGACGACCCGACCGCGGCCCTGAGCGCGCCGCGCCGCTCGAAGAAGCTGCCCCAGGTCCTCAACTACTCCGAGGTGCAGAAGCTGCTCGCCTCCCCGCGCGGCAGCGAGCCGACGACGCTGCGCGACCGGGCGCTGCTGGAGGTGATGTACGCCTGCGGGCTGCGGGCCTCGGAGACGATCGGGCTCGAGCTGGCCGACATCGACATGCGCGAGGGCTTCCTGCGCGCCCGCGGCAAGGGCTCGAAGGAGCGGCTGGTCCCGCTCGGCCGTCAGGCGATCGCCGCGATCAGCGCCTACCTGCGCGGTGGGCGCCCGAAGCTGGTCGGCGAACGCCACGAGCCGAAGCTGTTCGTCAACTTCCGCGGCGGCCCGCTGACCCGCCAGGGCCTCTACAAGATCGTCCAGCGCCACGCCCGCGACGCCGGCCTCAGCGGCCGCATGAGCCCGCACACCCTGCGCCACAGCTTCGCCACCCACCTGCTCGCCGGCGGCTGCGACCTGCGCGCCGTGCAGGAGATGCTCGGCCACGCCGACATCTCCACCACCCAGATGTACACGCACCTCTCCGGCGACCGCCTCAAGGAGGTCTACTTCCAGTCGCACCCTCGGGCCAGCGTCGACTAGTACTCCGCATGTCCTTTGTAACCCTGTGGGTGACAAAGGACATGCGGACGGTTCGATAGAACTGCTGGATGCCGGAGCTGCCCGAGGTCGAGACCGTCGCGCGCCAGCTCGAGCCGGAGCTGGAAGGGCACCGGATCGAGTCGTTGGAGGTGCTGGACGAGCGCTGGTCGCGGCCGGTCCCCGCGGTTGATCTTGGAGCGGCGGTCAGCGGGCGCACGATCGAGGGGCTGGGCCGGCGCGGCAAGTACCTGCTGCTCGCCCTCGACGGCGGCCAGACCCTGGTCATGCACCTGCGGATGACCGGCAACCTGGTTCTGGTCGAGGGTGAGGACGTGCTCGATCCCTCGGAGGGAAGGCGGCTGTACGAGGCCGAGCGCTCGACCTCGGCCCGCCACCTGCGCGCCCGCTTCGTCCTCGACGACGGCCGCGAGGTCTGGTTCACCGACCCACGCCGCTTCGGCGAGGCTTTCCTGATCGACGACGCCGACCTCGAGGCGCGCTTCGCGGGAAAAGTCGGGGTCGAGCCGCTCTCACCGAAGTTCACCCCGGAGGCTCTGGGAGCGATGGCGGCTGGGCGCACGGCGCCCCTGAAGTCGTTCCTGCTCGACCAGTCGGGGGTCGCCGGGGTCGGCAACATCTACGCCGACGAGGCGCTCTACCGGGCCCGCCTGCACCCGCTCTCACCGGCCGGCTCGATGAAGGCCGAGCACCTGGTGGCCTTGCGCGACGCGGTCGTCGCGGCCCTGGAGGCGGGGATCGATCATGGCGGCTCCTCGATCGACGACTACCGCGACGGACGCGGTGAGAAGGGGACGATGCAGAACGAGTTCCTCGTCCACACCCGCGAGGGTCAGCCGTGCCCGTCCTGCGAGGGCGAGATCGTTCGCATCGTCGTCGGCGGCCGCTCCACCTACTTCTGCCCCAGCTGCCAGGTGAAATTGCGCCGCCGTCCGCGCCGCCGGGCAAGGTAGGAGGGTGGCCGGAAGGACCGTCAAGACGGAGGCAATCGTCCTGCGCAGCATCCGCTACGGCGAGGCGGACCGGATCCTCCACCTCTACTCGAAGACGCAGGGGCGCTTCGGGGCGATCGCCAAGGGGGCGCGGAAACCGAAATCCCGCTTCGGCGGCCGCCTGGAGCCGTTCTTCCGCCTTGATCTGATCCTCCACGAAGGCCGCGGCGACCTGATGACGGTGACCAATGTGGCCACCGTCGACGGCTATCCGCGGCTGCGCTCCTCCGGTCCGGCCCTGACCGCCGGCGCCCGTGCCTGCGACGCGGTGCTGCGGCTGCTCGACTCGGCCGAGCCCAACCTGCCCGGCTACAGCCTGCTCTGCCGCTACCTCTCGCTGCTCGACGACCCCGACGACCCGGCGCGCGCCGCCGGTCTCGAGGTGGCGCTCTCCTTCCGGCTCAAGCTGGCACTGGTGGCGGGATTCGCCCCCGAGCTGGCCTCCTGCGCGCGCTGCGGCGAGGCCGAGCACCTGGCCGGCTTCTCCGGGGCCGCCGGGGGGGTCGTCTGCGCCGGCTGCGAAGCCGGCTCGTTCGGGCTCTCCGAGGAGGCCCATCGCTTCATGGTCGAGGCGCTGGCGCTGCCGCTGGCCGAGGCTCCCACCGCCGAGCCGCTCGCCTTGCGCCAAGTGGAGCGTGCCGTAGGGGAGACCCTGGAGCACCACGCGCACGTTCAACTGCGCGCTGCCGCGTAGAGGGAGGGGGAGGGTCTCGTCGGAGCCTCCCCGCTGTTGCTCCGACGAGACCCTCCCCCTCCCTCCGCAGGCACCGCTCCTTATGATCGACGGGTGCCCGTTACTGCCGAGTTCCAGGACCGCATCTCCGCCTGGGAGGAGCAGTTCCTCTCCGTGCACGCGACGCGCTCCTACCCGGCGAGCCGCGCCGTCGAGGAGGCCGACAGCCCCCTGCGGACGCCGTTTCAGCGCGACCGCGACCGCATCGTCCACTCCAAGTCCTTCCGCCGGCTCAAGCACAAGACCCAGGTCTTCGTCGCTCCCGAGGGCGACCACTACCGGACCCGCCTCACCCACACCCTGGAGGCCTGCGGGATCGCCCGCACCGTCGCCCGGGCCCTGGGTCTGAACGAGGACCTGACCGAGGCGATCGGGCTCGGCCACGACCTCGGCCACCCGCCCTTCGGCCACGCCGGCGAGGACGCCCTCGACGCGGCGCTGCGGGAGCGCTGCGGCAGCGGCTTCCGCCACAACGAGCACTCGCTGCGGGTGGTCGAGGTGCTGGAGCGCGATGGCCAGGGGCTGAACCTGACCGAGCAGGTGCGCGACGGAATCCTCAACCACAACGGCCCGACCAAGCCGGCGACGCTGGAGGGGCAGATCGTCAAGCTGGTCGACCGCGTCGCCTACATCAACCACGACATCGACGACGCCCTGCGAGCCGGGATCCTGCGCCAGGAGGACCTGCCGGCGGCCGAGATCGCGCTGCTGGGGCCGACCGGCTCGCTGCGGATCGACACCCTGGTGCGCGACATCGTCGAGCGCTCCGAAGGCGCCGGCGACATCGTCCAGGGGCCGGAGATCGGCGGCGCGATGCTGCGCCTGCGCAAGTTCATGTTCGACCGCGTCTACCTCGGGCCGGACGCACAGCGCGAGCACGAGCGGGTCGAGCGCACCATGCGCGGCCTCTTCGACCACTACCTCGAGCACCCCGACGAGCTGCCGCAGTGGGACCCCGGGGCGAGCAAGTGCCAGCGCATCGCCGACTACATCGCCGGCATGACCGACCGCTTCTGCATCGCCAAGTTCACCGAGCTGACGATCCCGGAGGAGGCGAGGTTCTGATGGCGCTGATCTCCCCCGAGAGCCTGGACCGGGTGAAGCAGGCGGCGGACATCGTCGAGGTGATCTCCGCCCACACCGACCTGCGCCGCGCCGGGCGCCCGCTGGACCGGCCTCTGCCCCTTCCACGACGAGCGCACCCCCTCGTTCTCGGTCGACGCGCAGGAGAAGCTCTACCACTGCTTCGGCTGCGGGGTCGGCGGCGACGTGATCAAGTTCGTCGAAGAGAAGGACGGGCTCGGGTTCGCCGAGGCGGTCGAGCTGCTGGCCGATCGCTACGGGGTCGAGCTGGAGCGCGAGCAGGAGGACCCGCGGGCGGAGGCCCGCCGCCAGCACCGCCGCCGCCTCGAGCAGCTGCTGGAGCGCACCGCCGGCTTCTATTCCAACTACCTCTGGGAGTCCAAGGAGGCCGGCAAGGCGCGCACCTACCTGACTGAGCGCGGGCTGGGGGAGGAGGCGCTGCGCGCCTTCGGCGTCGGTTACGCCCCCAGCGCCTGGGACAAGATCCTGGTCGCGGGACAGCGGGCCGGTTTCAGCGTCCAGGAGCTGCACGGGGTCGGCCTGGTGCAGCGGGGCCGGGAAGGGCGGGAGTACGACCGCTTCCGCTCGCGGATCATGTTCCCGATCCGCGACCGTCGCGGCCGCACCCTCGGTTTCGGCGGCCGGGCGATGCGCGCCGACCAGGGGGCCAAGTACGTCAACACGGCCGAGACCGACTTCTTCCACAAGAGTCAGCTGCTCTACGGCGTCGACAAGGCGAAAACGGCGATCGCCAAGGCGGCGCGGGCGGTCGTGGTCGAGGGCTACACCGATGTCCTCGCCCTGCACCAGGCCGGCGTCGAGGAGACCGTCGCGGTGATGGGGACGGCGATCACCGGCGAGCAGGTGGCGACCCTGTCGGGGATGGTCGAGGAGGTGGTGCTGGCGCTCGACGCCGACTCCGCCGGCCAGGAGGCGATGCTGCGGGCCCAGCGGGTTGCGGCCGGGCGCAAGATGCGGCTGCGGGTGGCGGCGATGCCGGCCGGGGAGGACCCGGCGGAGATGGTCGCGGCCCCGGAGGGCGCCGAGCGCTTCCGGGCGCTGATCGACGCGGCGGTCGAGCTCAACGCCTTCCAGGTCGGGCTGGTGCTCGACCGCACCGACGCCGCCTCGCCGACCGAGCGCGACCAGGCGCTGACCGAGGTGGCGCCGATCCTGGGGGCGATGGGGGAGACCGCCAGCCGCGACGACCTGGTCCGCCAGGTGGCCGAGCGCCTCGACCTCGAGCCGGCGATGGTGATGGGCCGGGTGGTGGCGGCGCGGCCGCTTAGCGGCGGCGAGCAGGCACCCAGCCGCGACCGGTCAGCGCCAGCGACGGCGCCGCGCCCAGCGGCCGAACTGACCTCACGCGAGCGCCGCGAGCGGGCGCTGCTGGCGATGTGCATCGCCCTCCCGGCCGAGGGCAAGGAGTACCTGGCGCGCCTCACCGACGCCCATCTCTCGCCGACCGGCCTGCGCGCCGCCGCCTGGCTGCGCGAGCACCCCGAGGACCCCGCCTCCAACCTGCCCCAGGACGACGAGCTGACCGGCCTGGTCACCGAGCTGGTGATGCTCTCCCACGACGAGCCCGCCTCGCATGAGTCGATGGAGCTCAACTTCCTGCTGCTGGAGCAGCGTCGCATCGAGGACGAGATCGCCGCCGCCGGCGAACGCGACGACTACGAGCGCCGCGCCGCCCTCAGCCGCGAACGCGCCACCCTGGTCGAGCGCATCGCCCGCACCCAGCGGGTCGAGAGCTGATCGCGAGCTGAGTCGGTAAATTCCGAGCGGTCCGGTTCGACTTCCGGACCAGGCGTTCCGGGGTAGCTCAACGGCAGAGCATTCGACTGTTAATCGAAGGGTTGTGGGTTCGAATCCCACCCCCGGAGCTTTTAGGCCTTGCTTGCTCTGCTCCGGGCCAGGTTCTCGACGAGTTCAGCGCCGCGCTCAGCGCCGTTGTTGGCGCGTCCCCAGACAGCGATCTTCTCTGCCTCGGCGGCGAACGAGTCGTCGTTGAGGATCCGCCGCGCCGCCCAGCGCAGGGGCGCCGGGCGACAGAGGCGCCAGGGAAGGGAGAGGCCGGCGCCCGCCCACGAGACCCGCATCGCGGTCTCGCTCATGTCGCCGACGATCGGGCAGACCAGGACCGGGGTGCCGGCGCCGAGGGCCCGGGCGACGGTGCCGTGGCCGCCGTGGGAGATCACCAGCGAGGCGGCCGGCATCAGCTGGCTGTAGCTGAGCCAGTCGACGAGGACGGCGTTGGCCGGGACCTCGATCGGGCGCTGGGGGGCGACGCGGTTGGTCGTGGCCACCACCCGCACCGGCTCCGCGGCCAGCGCTTTCAGCGCCGTGCGGACCAGGTGGTTGCCGGAGTCGTGGGCGGTGCTGGGGGCGACCAGGACCAGGGGCAGGTCGCCCGGCGGCAGCGCGATCTCGGGGTGGGGCAGCTCGAAGGTCATCGGACCGGTGATCTCAACCCCTGGCGGCCACTGCCGTGGGTACTCGAGCTGGGGGTAGGTGGCGACCAGTGCGAGGTCGGTGCTGATGCCACCGTGGAAGTGCTCGACCGGCGGCAGGCCGAGGCGCCGGCGCTGCAGGTTGAGGTCGCGGCGCCCACGCTCGAGGCCGACATCGAGTGCCCGCTGCCCGGTCCTCCAGATCGCCCGCCCGACGGGGGTGCGTGGCGGCCGCAACCCGATCGCGAAGAAGGGCCGGCCGGGCTCGACCACGGGGTAGATGTGGGGGATCAGGGTCGCCAGCGGCACCCCGGCCCGCTCTGCCGCCAGGGCGGGCGCCAGGGTGAGGATGTCGCTGACGGCGACGTGGGGACGCATCTCCTCCAGCAGCGGCAGCAGCGCCCGCGCCGCCTCGGCGGCGTGCTGTCCGTCATCCGAGTCCGGTTCCGGCGGCGGGAACATCCGGTATTCCTCCGCCGCCGCGAATCCCAGCCCGGCGCCCTCGACGGCCGCCCGGCGCTCCTCCCAGGTCTCGACCACCACCTCATGCCCGCGCCCGGCCAGCGCCCGTCCCAGCGCTATCGCCGGGAACGCGTGTCCGGCGTCGCCGAAGGCGGCGACGAGGACCCTCACGGCGTGTCTAGTCCCTCGCCCGGTCTGGTGAACACAATCTCCGGCACGTGGCAGTTGCGGGAGGTCCGCAGCAGGAAGCGCACCGCCTCGCCCAGGTCGGAGGGCTGGATCATCGCCTCGGCCGGGACCTGGCCCTTGGCGAACTCGGTCATCGCGGTGTCGACGAAGCCCGGTGCCAGCGCCGTGCACTGGATGCCGGCGCCGCCCGCCTCGCGGTGGGTGGACTGGGTGAAGTTGATTACCGCGGCCTTGGTCGCGGCGTAGATCGAGAGCCAGGCCTGGCCGCCTTTGCCGGCGATCGAGGCGGTGTTGACGATCAGCGCCTTGCCGTGCTCGGCGCCGGCCTCGCGCAGCAGCGGCAGCCCCTCGCGGGTGCCGAGGATCAACGCCCGCAGGTTGACCGCGAGCTGCATGTCGAGGTGCTTGGTCTGGATCTCCTCCATCGGCGCCCCGATCCCGACCCCGGCGTTGTTGACCAGGGCGTCGAGGCGGCCATAGCTGGCGCGGTGGGCGGCGAAGACCGCGAGGACATCCTCCTCGTCGGTCATGTTGGCGGCCACCGCCTGTACCTCGAGGCCCTCGGCGCGAAGGCCCGCGGCCGCCTCCTCGAGCTTCTGGGGCCGGCGCGCGGAAACCGTCAGCGCATATCCCTCTTCGCCCAGGGCCCGTGCGATCGCCAGCCCGATCCCGCTCGAGGCTCCAGTCACCAGTGCAGCTCGCTCCGCCATCTCGCTCTCCTCCTGTTTCGAACGCCCCTGCGCACCCTATATGCCGTATCGAGCGGGATGCCGGGGGCGTACCGGCCTGCCTCGGGTCTCAATAACATGCGCCGATGCGCGCCGCCCCTCGCCTTGCCCTGGTCCTCGCCTGTCCGCTCGCCGCCGCCGCGCTCCTCGCCGGTTGTGGAGGCGACTCCGACTCGACCGACTCCACCGCCGGCTCGAGTGGCAGCGCCGAGAGCCGCCCGGCGCCGCCTAAAAGCGAGTTCCCGAGCCCGGAAGGGAGGACTCTGCGCCAGGTTCTGAAGGGTGGCGACGGCCCCGCCGAACTGGTCGTCTCGCCGGCCGCGATGGTCTTCCACAAAGGTCAGAACCGTTACCCGTTCGGCGTCTTCGAGCCCGACCGCACCCAGGTCCCCGATGCCGAAGTCGCGCTCTACTTCGCCAAGGCGCCCGCCCCGAAGCCGGGTGCGCAGTCGAAGTCGGGCAGCAAAGGCCCAGCCGCGAAAGCACAGGAACAGGCGCTCGACGCGCCCGCGATCGGCCCGTACCCGGCCTCGATCGAAAGTCTCGTCACCCAGCCGGCCTTCCGTGCCAAGACGACGAGCGACGATCCCGACGCGGCCAGCGTCGTCTACTCGGCTCAGGTCGACTTTCCCAGCGACGGCGAGTGGCGGATCGCGGCCCTGATCAAGGAGGACGGCGAAGTCAAAGGGACGCTGCTGCCGAGCGCCGTCGTCGGCGAGTTCAGCCAGATCCCGCGACCGGGTCAGCCGGCACCGAAGATCCACACCCCGACTCCTGCCGACGCCGGCGGCGACCTCGCGCAGATCACGACCCGCATCCCTCCCGACACCCAGAACAAGGTTGACTATGCGGACGCTCTTGGAAAAGAGCCAATTGTGCTGTTGTTTGCGACCCCCCAGTTCTGCCAGAGTCGGGTTTGCGGCCCCGTCGTCGACGTGGCCGAGCAGGTCAAGCAGGAACACGGAGACGAGGCGGCCTTCATCCACATGGAGATCTTCAACGACAACGACCCCAGCAAGGGCGTGCGACCACAGGTTCGGGCCTTCAGCCTGCCCAGCGAGCCGTGGCTGTTCACGATCGACCGCCAGGGCATTGTCAGCGCCGTCGTCGAGGGTGCTTTCGGCCTCGAGCTGATGACCTCCGCGGTGAAGAAGGCGGTGGCCGGGTGAGCGGTAAGAAAGAGAAAGCCAAGGAGAAAGAGCCCTCGAAAGAGGAGCTCGCTTCCAAGGAAGAGCTCCGCGCCTCCTTCGCCGAGGAGGCCCGCCGCCGCTGCGACGTGATCGCCGCCGGCCTCGCCACCGAGACGACCGATTTCGAGACCATGCGCGCCGAAGCCCACGCCCTGCGGGGCACCGCTGCCGTGATCGGCCTGCGCCGCCTCGCCGAGCTGGCCGGCCTGATGGAGTCCGACCTCGCCGAAGCGAAGACGACCGGCGTCATCCGCGGCGGCCGTGCCCACCAGATCGCCGACGCCGCCAAGGCCCTCGCCGAGGGCGCCTCCGCGGCAGCGAAGGGCGAAGAGGAGCCCCCCGACGTCGGCCGCTCCCTCGCCCAGCTCTTCAGCGCCTAAGACGCCGTGGCCCCGGCGCGCCCCGTTCTGCCGGCGCCGGTCGAGGCCTGGGGGAGGCGGGGCCACGCCGAGGAGTTCCGCGGACGCCGCATCCACTGCTTCCATCAACCGGGGGAGGGGCCGCCGCTGCTCCTGCTGCATGGCTTCCCGACCTGCTCCTATGACTGGCGGGGGCTGATCGACCTCCTGCCCGGCCGCGCGATACTGGCCTTCGACTTCCTCGGCTTCGGTCTTTCCGACAAGCCCCGCGACCACGCCTACACCCTCGCCTGGCAGGCGGACCTGACCGAAGAGCTCGTCCGCCGCCACGGCGGTGGGCCGGTCCACCTGGTCGCCCATGACATGGGCACCTCGGTGGCAACGGAGCTGCTCGCCCGCGAGGTCGACGGAGAGGCCGGCATCGAGTTGGTCGACGCCGTTCTCTTCAATGGCAGCGTGATCATCGAGAGGGCGAGCCTGACCCCCGGCCAGAAGCTCCTGCGCAGCCGCCTCGGCCCGCTCTTCGTCCACCTCTCGACCGGGCGGTTCTTCCGTCAGCAGCTCGGCTCGGTATTCGGCGACAGCCACCCGCTGAGCGCCGAGGACGGTGGCGAGCAGTGGGCGTTGATGAAGTTCAACGGCGGCAACCGCATCGCCGACAAGCTGATCGTCTACACCGACGAACGCGCCCTCCACGCCGACCGCTGGCACGGCGCGGTCCGCGACTGGCCCAAGCCACTCTCCTTCGTCTGGGGCCTGCAGGACCCCGTGGCCACCACTCACGTCCTCGACGGACTCCGCGAGCTGCGCCCCGCCGCCCCGGTCTTCGAGCTTCCCGATCTTGCCCACTACCCCCAGGTGGAAGACCCCGAGGCGTTCCAGGCGACCCTTTCGAGCGCCCTTTCATCCCGCTAGGCTCGCCCCTTCGGGGCGGTAGCTCAGCTGGTTAGAGCAGCGGACTCATAATCCGTCGGTCGAAGGTTCGAGTCCTTCCCGCCCCACTGAACTGATGGCGGCAGGCCGGGAGATCTAAAGGCGCGGCGGTGAGCCCTGGAGCAGCGGCGATATGGGAGGCGGTCGGCATCGATCCCATCACCTACTGGCGCTTCCGCGATCGATCCGTTATCTTCCCCGCCAGTACGGGGAAGCTGAGTGATCGATGATCCTTAGAGGATCGAGAACGGCCTGGGGGCGGCGATGAGCGTGCTTTCGAAGGAGATCGCGGAGGACTGGTACCAGACGGCATTCGCCGAGACGGCCGACATGGCCTGGACCGACCGGACCGAGGCGGAAGTCGAGCGGGCGATGCGGATGCTGAAGCCCGAGGGCGGCGAGCGGGTGCTGGACCTCGCCTGTGGCTCGGGCCGGCACTCGCTGGAGCTAAAGCGACAGGGTTTCGAGGCGGTCGGTGCCGACATCTCGCCGCAGCTGCTGGAGATCGCCCGGCGCGACGCCGAGAAGGAGGGGCTGGACGTCGCCTTCGTCGAGGCCGACCTCCGCGAGCTCGACTTCGACGCCGAGTTCGACATCGTCCTCAGCCTCAACGACGGCGCCATCGGCTACCTGGAGACCGACGAGGAGAACCACCGCACCTTCGAGGTGATCTCGCGCTCGCTGCGGCCCGGCGGGCGCCACCTGATGCAGCTTCCCAACGTCCTCTACGCCCGCGAGCACCTGCCGCAGAAATCGTGGATCTCCGGCTCCTCGATGATCGAACTGGTCGAGCACCGCTGGAACCGCAGCGACAAGTACATGGAAGGGGCGATGATCCCGATCCGCTTCGGCGAGGTGCTGGACGAGCTGAAGCCGATCGAATTCCGCCAGCGCCTGTACACCGTCGAGGAGCTGACCCAGATCATGTCCTCCGTCGGCATGGAGGTGGTCAGGGTCTTCCACGGCAACGGCAAGGTCCGCGAGCCGACCCACAAGCAGTTCGAGATCTTCGTCGAGAGCCACAAGGCATAGGCCCCGCCGCGCCTCGGGTCAGCGCTTCTCTGTGCGTCGTGCCGGATCGCGGCCTTGCCTCGAACGTCAGCTTCGCTTCCGCTCATCGGCCGTGAGCGCGATCCGGCAGTTCGTCGTCGCTAATTAGGGCAGGTACTTTTCGGCCTGCTTCTTCGCTTCTTCGATGCCCTTTTCAGCCTGAGCCTTGCCTTCTTCGATGCCCTTTTCGGCCTGCTTGGCGCCCTCTTCGATGCCCTTCTTGGCGCTGCCGTTGCCCTCTTCGATCTGCTTCTTCGCTTCTTCGAGGCCCTTCTGGGCTTCTTCGGTGCCTTCCTCGATGCCTTCTTCGGCCTTCTTGACGCCCTCTTCGACTTCTTCCTTGGCGGGGGCGGTGCTGTCGGTGGTGGTGTCGTCGCTGCTACCGCAGCCCGACCAGACGGCGCCGGCGGCGACGATCGCCACGAGCGCGAACATCGCGCTCAGCGCGCGGAGCCTGGTGTTGCCTGACTGTGCATCTCTCATCTGACTCTCCCGGGGGTGGATTCTCAGTTCGGATGACTCTACCGTTGGCCCGGTGACGAACGAGGCTGAGATCGGTGAGTTCGAAGGGCTGGTCGCCGACGCGATCGACGCCCTCCCGGAGCAGTTCCAGCAGGTGCTCGAGGAGGTCGCGGTGGTCGTCTCCGACCTCGGTACCGAGCACCATGCCTACGGCGAGTATTTCGGCGATGGCATCGCCCGCCAGGGCTTCGAGGACCGGATCGTGATCTACCGCGACACCCTGGAGCGGGACTTCGGCCACGATCGCGCCCTGCTTGCCGCCCAGGTCGAGCGCACCCTGCGCCACGAGCTGGCCCACCACCTCGGCTGGGACGAGCGCGGCGTCGGTGGCCTCGGGCTCTGAGCTGCGGCTAGCGGACCCGGCAGTTGCGGGCAAGGGTGGTGTCGAGCTTCTGACCGCCGGCGAAGTAGAAGCTGCCGCGGGCGAGCAGGAAGATCGCCCCCGGGAACCCTGCCGGGGCAGCGCAGCTGGCGCTGATGAAGCTGTGGCGCTGGCCGCGGTAGGTGTAGTTGCGGCCGATCGTCAGGTCGATCTCGGTGATCGAGCCGAGGCCGGCCGCCAGGGTGGGGATGGGGGCCGAGAGGATCGTCCCGAACCGACCCGTGGCCCTGCGGGAGATCGTCAACGGCAGGATGAAGGTCGTCCGCACCGGAGCCGTGACGTAGAGGTGAAGCGTGAGCGCGGGCTTGCCGACCTTCTTGCCGAAGAAGGCGAGCATCGTGCCGCCGGCCGGGACCAGTCCGATGCCGGGGAACTGAACGTCGGCCTTGAAGCCGCCCCGCCCGACCAGCGACGGACCGCACCGCGCCAGCGCGGTTTCGGTGCTCGTGGCCTGCAGCATGGCGCCGGTGCAGGCCGGCAGGCCCCGGGTGGTGAGCTTGCCGCTGCGGTTGAGCGCAATCTCGATCCGTTGCAGCGCCGGGGGGTGGCTGCCGTCGGTGGTGCTGATCGCACCCTTGACCTCGACGGTCACCGGCGCCAGCCGGTCACGGGGCAGCGAGTGGGGGGCGAAGTCACCGCTGAAGGAGATCCGCAGGTTGCCGTCCTGGCTCAGCTCGGCCTGCGCCAGGGCAGCCCCGAGCAGCCCCAGGAGGACGGTGACAATCGGGATCAGGAGGCGTGGGGGCATCGACAGGGTTCAGTCTAGGCGCCGGATTCTGCGGCTAGGGTTGAGCGATGGTTGAGGCCCGCGGCTGGACCGATCTATCCGATGGCGATGAGTTCGCCGGCTACCGGATCGAACGCCGGCTCGGGCGCGGAGGCATGGGGATCCTCTACCTGGCCGTCGAGCCCGGCCTCGACCGTCGCGTGGCCCTGAAGCTGATCGCCCCCGAGGCCGCCGCCGACGAGGTCTTCGCCAGGCGCTTCGCCGAGGAGTCGCGGATCGCCGCCTCGATCGAGCACCCCAACGTCGTGCCGATCTACGCCGCCGGCAAGGAGGCCGGCGTCCCCTTCATCGCCATGCGTTACGTCGCCGGATCAGACCTGAGCAAGCGGCTCGCCCGCGAGGGGCGGCTGGGGCCGGCGCGGGCGGTGACGCTGATCGCCCAGCTCGGCAACGGGCTCGACGCGATCCACGCCGCCGGCCTGGTCCACCGCGACGTCAAGCCGGCCAACGTCCTGCTCAGCGGCGAGGAGGGGGCCGAGCATGCCTACATCACCGACTTCGGCGTTGCCCGCAACGTCGCCACCCAGTCCGGCCTGACCCAGACCGGGCGCTTCGTCGGCACCCTCGACTACGTCGCCCCGGAGCAGATCTCCGGTGGCGAGGTCGACGCCCGGGCCGACGTCTACGCGCTCGGCTGCCTGCTCTTCAAGCTGCTGACGGGTCAGGTTCCCTACCCCCGCGACGGCGAGGCCGCCCGCCTCTACGCCCATCTCAACGACCCGCCGCCGGCGCCGTCGCTGTACGCGCCGGAGGTCTCGATGGCGCTTGACGACGTCGTCATCCGGGCGATGTCGAAGCAGCCCGACGATCGCTACCCCTCGGCCGGGGACCTGGGCCGGGCGGCGGTGGCCGCGCTCAGCGGCAGCCCGGTCGCGGTCCCGGAGCGAACCGTGGCGACCGGGGCAGCCGCGACCCGGACCGCGGAGACGATGCAGCCGGCCCCGACGACCGAGACGCTCGCCCCTGACCCGCCCGGCCGCCGTGCCGCCGCCGGCCGGCGCAGAGCTCTCGCCCTTCGCCGCCGGCGCGATCGCCTCGATCGCGATCGTGGTCGCGCTCGTCGCGCTCGCCGGCTCCGGCGATGGCAAGGACGGGAACGCGACGGCGACCACTGCGCAGAAGGAAGAGACGGCGCCGAAGCAGGCCAAGAAGCCGGAGCCCAAGACGCTGACGAAATCGGAGCTGATCTCTGGGGGCGACGCGATCTGCAACGCGAGCCGGGAGACCTACCTCGGCTACCGGGGCGAGTTTCCCGGCGGGGAGTCCGAACCCAGCGTCGGCTACTCGCGCCTGCTGGTCGGGATCTCCGCCAAGGCGGTGAGGCGGTTCAACGCGCTGGAGCCGCCGCCGGTGCTGCGGCAGCCCTACCAGCGCTATGTCAAGGCCCAGGAAGAAGTTGCGAAATGGGACCGGGACGCCCTCGAGGGCCGCCGAAGCCGAAGACGAAGCGGCCTATCTGGTGGCCCGGGAAGACCGCAACGAGACCGAACCGGAACGACAGCAGCTCGCGGAAGCGGTCGGCTTCACCGTCTGCAGCAACAGCCGGCTCTGACCGGGCGGTCAGTCGTCCTTGCGTTTGCGTTCGGCTGCGTGGGCGACCTGTTCGGCCCGGTGGCGCACTTCCTCGGTCGCCTCGCGGGTCGCGGCGATCGCCTCGTCGCGAGCGGCGGCGACGCCCTCGCTGGGCTTGCCGCCGACGATGTCGCGGAAGGCTTCCTTGAAGTGCTCGGTGCGCCGGTCAGGGCGGAAGCGCTTCTCGGCCTTCGCCTGCTTCCTCGGCTTGCGGTCCCCGTAGCGCCGCCGCGCCCAGGCCGAGTCGGGCTTGCCGATCCGGCAGGCGCCGTAGAAGGCGATCGGGAAGATGAAGAAGCCGATGATGCCGTGCAGCTGACGGCCCTTGAAGAAGCAGATCGCGACCACGAGGACGAGCAGGAGGCCGGAGACGATCAGCGCCAGCCAGCCTTCCGATTCGGTACCGGTGTCGAGCGGGTTGACGCCGAGCACGACCAGCCCCATCGCCGCCGCGGCGATCACCGTGGCGTCGATCGAGCTGCGTCCCTCCTCCGCCCAGTAGACGTCGTCGAGGTAGACCCAGAGCGCGAACTCGTCGATCGTCAGGCCGGCGCCGACGCCGAAGAGGAAGCCGCAGATCTCCGCCCAGGGGCTCTCCCCGTGAGCGGCGAAGCCGAGCGTGCCGGCGATCATCATCGTCACGATCCCGAAGACCAGGTGATGCAGGTGGACGCCGCTGTCGCTGACCACGCTGCCCGGCCACCAGGGCACCTTCGGGCTCCGCATCAGCCTCGTGCTCATGCGGATGAAGGCGAAGGAGAGGATGAAGCCGACCAGGACGAGGAAGACGCCCTGGCGGTTGTTGGCGAGGATGTGGTCGTTCCAGTAGTCGGAGACGAGGGAGGCGTAGATCGGGGTCATGGGCTCACCGGAGTCGGTTCGAGACTGGAGCCCTCACCCGAGTCAGTCTCGCCCTTGCGAGCGATCAAGTCCAGGGTCAGCAGCACCGCCGCCACCGCGAAGACCGGGGTGAAGACGATGCTCGAGGCCGACTCCGCCAGCCAGGTCGCGAGGAAGGTCTCGCCGAGGAGGTCGTGGACGAGGTGCCCGACCAGCTCGGCGACGACGTCGCCGCCGATCTCGACCGGGGCGAGGACGAGGAAGACGAGCCAGAAGTTGTGGCGCACCAGACTGGCGCTGCGGCGCAGGGCGCCGCGCACGGTCTCTCCCTCCAGCTCCACGATCGGTCCGGCCAGTCCGAACCAGACGAAGACGAGGATCCCGGGGATGAAGAAGGCGATGAGGCCGACGATGACGAGGGCGACGTAGGCGATGTCGACCAGGATCAGCCGGCGGTAGTCGAGTTGGCGGGCGACTTCGGCGATCGACGGCGGCTTTTCGTGCGCGGGGTGGGTGAGGGAGACGGCGACAGCGCCGCTGAAGAAGACCTCGCCGAGCAGGCCGGTCATCGTGATCGCGGCGACGGCCCCGAGCGCGGCGGCGAGCTTGATCAGGCTCCCCAGGTCGAGCGACTCGATTTCGACCCCGGTGGTGAGCGCGTCGAGCAGGCCGATCGGGATGAAGACGACCGTCGCCAGCAGCAGCAGGGAGCCCGCTTTCGAGAAGTAGGTCTGGCCGATGTGCCAGTAGATCGAGCCGAGCCGGCGGGGAAAGCTCACGCTAGCGGCGCCGACGACCGGCGGGGTGCCTGCCGCGGCGCTCGAGCCGTGACTGGCTCGACTCGGAGGCCGGCATCCGCTTGAGGCTGCCCAGCTCGGGAATCAGCAGCTCTTCGGCGCAGCGCCGGTGCCAGTGGTGGTGGTCCGTCCCCCCGAGCCGCCGTACGTACTGGACGACGGTGTGCTCGGCGCCGACGTCGATGTCGCCGTGGCAGCCGGGGCAGTGGTAGAGCTTGCGGGCGATGCCGCGGATCAGCCAGACCTCGTCGCCCTCTTCGTTCAGCCCGCGAAGGCTCCAGCGGATGCTCGGCTGGCCGTCGAACTGGCCCATTTCATCGCCTCGACATCCAGGCGAAGCCGGCGGTCATCGCCAGGTTGGCGACTCCGGCCAGACGTAGGCCCGCCTTCGCGCCCGGCCGGCTGACCGCCGGCGAGGCGGCCCAGAGCGCGTCGGTGGCGATCTCGGTGCCGCGCAGCCAGGCCAGCGATTGCCAGTCGGCCTGGGTGCCCCGCCGGTCGGCGATCAGGTGAGCGGCGGCGAAGGTGAGCCAGATCGGTGCGCAGCGCTGGAACAGGTGCTTGGCGTCGGGGGAGGGCTCGTCGTGACCCAGCACCTTCAGAGTCATCGCGGGCGCGACGAGGGCAGAGCTTCCGAGCGCCAAGTCAAAGGCGGCCATGAAGCGATTGTTGAGGCGCAGCGCCTGTTCGAGCGTCATCGCTGCCTCAATCCAACCAGATCGGAAGTGAGATACGCACAAGAGTGTGACCTCGCAAGAAGGGAAAGGGTGAGGTTCGGCGAAATCGACCGCCGTGACCAAGACTGCGACGAAGTCCCCCCAACTGAAGAGTCTTTCCGACTACATCCAGGAGCGTTTCGAAGAGTTCTCGCGCTCCCAGAAAGACGTAGCCCGCTACATCGTCGATCACCTCGACGAGGCAGCCTTCCTCACCGCCGAGGAGCTGGCCCGGAGAGCGAGCACCTCGTCATCGACGGTGGTGCGCTTCTCCCAGGCCCTCGGCTTCGAGGGCTACCCGGAGCTGCAGCAGGCGGCGATCGAGGAGTACCGCACGACTATCGCCGGCGCCGCCAGCAACGGCGGCGCCCTCTTCTCCTTCGACCACTCCGAGCTCGAGGGCTCGCTCAGCGCCGACTACGCCAACCTCGAGGAAACGGCGCGCAAGCTGACCCCGGAGCAGGTCGACGCCTCCGTCGCCGCTCTGGCCACCGCACAGCGCATCGTCATCGTCGGCGTCGACCAGATGGCCTTCTTCGCCAGCTACCTGCGACACACCCTCAGCCTGCTCGACATCCGCGCCGAGATCGTTGCCAGCACCGGCGGCGAGTCTCTGCAGCGGCTCGGTCGCATCGGCGAAGACACGCTGGTGATCACGCTTTCAGCCGGTCGCGCCCATCCACTGCTGCTGCGGGCGATGAAACTGGCTCTGCACCGCGGTGCTCGCACCCTGGCGATCTCCGACGCCACCATGTCAGAGGTGGGAGAGCACGCCGAGCTGACCCTTTACTTCTCCTCCAACAGCCCCTCGTTCGCGCGCTCGAACACGGCGTTGATGGCCCTGGTCCAGGCCTTGGCCCACGGTCTCTACGCCCGCGACGAAGCGGCTCACAAAGACCGCATTCGCGCCTACAAACTGAAGTAGGCCACGCCCCCGTAATATGGGGCGCGATGACCGAGCGCGCCACTTTCCGGCTCAAAACCGGCCTCGCCGAGATGCTCAAGGGCGGCGTGATCATGGACGTGGTCACGCCCGAGGAGGCGAAGATCGCCGAGGAGGCGGGTGCCTGCGCGGTGATGGCGCTGGAGCGCGTGCCCTCCGACATCCGTCGCGACGGCGGCGTCGCCCGCATGTCCGATCCGGCGATGATCAAGGGGATCCAGGAGGCGGTGACGATTCCGGTCATGGCCAAGGCCCGGATCGGCCACTTCGCCGAGGCACAGGTTTTGCAGGCGCTCGAAGTCGACTACATCGACGAGTCCGAGGTGCTGACTCCGGCCGACGAGCGCAACCACATCGAGAAGCTCGCCTTCGAGGTTCCCTTCGTCTGCGGTGCCACCAATCTCGGGGAGGCGCTGCGACGGCTCGGCGAGGGCGCGGCGATGATCCGCTCCAAGGGCGAGGCCGGGACCGGAAACGTCGTCGAGGCGGTCCGCCACATGCGGGAGATCACCTCCGGCATCAGACGGCTGGCGCAGCTGCGCCCCGAGGAGCTCGCGGCCGAGGCCAAAGAGCACCAGGCGCCGCTGGAAGTCGTCCAGGAGGTCGCCGCCGCGGGCAAGTTGCCGGTGCCGCTGTTCTGCGCCGGTGGCATCGCCACTCCTGCCGACGCCGCCCTGATGATGCAGCTGGGTGCCGAAGGCAACTTCGTCGGCTCCGGGATCTTCAAGAGCTCCGACCCCGCCCGTCGCGCCCGGGCGATCGTCGAGGCCACCACGCACTTCAACGATCCCGAGCGAGTCGCCGCCGCGTCGATCGGTCTTGGCGAGGCGATGCCGGGCCTGGAGATCGCCGATCTCGCCGCCGCGGACGCGCTGCTGCAGAACCGCGGAGCCTGAGCTGCGCGTCGGTGTCCTAGCGCTGCAGGGCGACTTCGAGGCCCACGCCCGCACGCTGCGCCAGCTCGGCGCCACAGTGACCGAGGTCCGCGCCCCCGAGGACATGGAGGGGCTTGACGGCCTGGTCATCCCCGGCGGTGAGAGCACGACGATCAGCAAGGGCATCGAGTCCTCTTCGCTGGAGCCGGCGCTGCGGGCGCATCACGAGGCCGGTCGCCCGATCCTCGGCACCTGCGCCGGTCTGATCGTCTGCGACTCCGAGCACCTGGGCTTTCTCGACGCCAGCGCCAGGCGCAACGCCTTCGGCCGGCAGCTGCAGAGCTTCGAGGCCGACCTGGCGATCGAGGGGATCGGCGACGAGCCGCTGCGCGCCGTCTTCATCCGCGCTCCCTGGATCGAGCGCCGCGGGGACGGGGTGGAGGTGCTGGCCAGCTACGAGGGACACCCGGTGGCGGTGCGGGAAGGCACGGTGCTGGCCTCGGCTTTCCACCCGGAGCTGACCGACGACCCGCGCTTCCACGCGATCTTCATGGCAATGACTACGTCGGCGCGCGAGCGCGCCGGGGAGGAGGCGGCTAGATGAGCGATTCCAGGACGGAGGCACTGGCGAGGATCCTGGTCGGCTACTCGACCGAGGTCAAAGCGGGCGAGGTCGTCTCGATCGACGGCGAGAGCGCCGCGGCGCCGCTGCTCCTGGCGGTCTACGAGGAGGTGCTGAAGGCCGGCGCCAACCCTGTCCTCAACGTTGCTCTCGACGGCCAGATCGCCGCCTACTTCAAGCATGCCTCCGATAAGCAGCTGGAATGGATCTCCCCCTTTGCCGAGTGGATGGTCGACAACGCCGACGTGCGGATCGCGATCGGGGCCAGCACCAATACCCGTGAGCTCTCCGGGGTCGCGCCGGAGCGCCAGACCCTGCGGCAGTCGGTCACCGGCGACCTGATGGCGCGGGCGATGAAGCGCAGCGCCGAGGGCGATTTCCGCTGGTGCTACACGCTCTACCCGACCAGCGCCTACGCCTCCGAGGCGGAGATGAGCCTGGCCGACTACGAAGACTTCTATTACGGCGCCTGCCTGGCCGGCGACGGCGATCCGCTCAGCGCCTGGAAGCGGGCCTCGGAAGAGACCGTGCGCCTGGCCGAGTGGATCGAGGGTCACGAGGAGGTGCGGGTGACGGCCCCGGGAACGGACATCAAGCTTGGCATCGCCGGCCGCAAGTTCATCCCCTGCGACGGCCGCCACAACATGCCCGACGGCGAGTTCTTCACCGGTCCCGTCGAGGACTCGGTCGAGGGCGAAGTCAGCTTCCACCTGCCGGCGGTGATCGGCGGTCGCGAGGTCTCCGGCGTGCGCCTTCGCTTCGAGGCCGGGGTGGTCGTCGACGCCGGCGCCTCCCGGGGCGAGGAGTACCTGCTCAAACTGCTCGACACCGACGCCGGCGCCCGCCGCCTCGGCGAGCTCGGAATTGGCACCAATTACGGGATCGACCGCGGCACCCGCGAGGTCCTGCTCGACGAGAAGATCGGCGGCACCGTCCACATGGCGGTCGGGACCAGCTACCCCGAGTCGGGCGGCCTCAACGAATCCGCCGTCCACACCGACCTGGTCTGCGACCTCCGCCTCGGCGGCAAGCTCGAAGTCGACGGCATCGTCATGCAGGAAGACGGCCACTTCGTCGTCTGAGCTCGCTCAGACCTGGGTGACAAGGGCGGCGATGACGCCGAGAAAGCCGACCAGGGCGGTGACCCAGATCCCCGCCGCCATTTGAACCAGGGCTCGCTGGTTGGCCGCCATCTCCGTGCGCATTGCCCGGAACTCGGTCCGCATCTCTTGAAAGCCGACGTCGACGTTCCCTCTGAGGTCGTCGAGCCGCTCGTCGGTCCATGAATTCCTTGCCATCACCGCCATGATGCCACCTTAGCCAGTCAGATGTAACGTGTTGTCTGCAAAACGCAAAGATTGCGTCGCGAAGGGCGCTACTGATTCGGCAGCGGCGAGCCGGCGAGCAGGAAGAACCAGAGGGTCAGGGCCAGGGCAGCGAGCATGACCGAGGCCATCAGCACCGCCTCGACCACGGTTACGGAGGTCTGCACGCCGCCGGTGTCGCGCATGCTCTTCAGCCAGGCGGGGCGCATCGGGGCGAGCCGGTTGGTGCCGGTGATGCGGACATAGAGGTTGTTGAGGCGGCTGATCAGCCAGGCGACGACGAGGACCGAGACGAGGAACCCGACCGCGACGACGGCGTAGGGGCCGCCGCTGGGGAACTGGGTCTCGGAGACCTTGGAGGCGATGTAGACCCAGGTCAGCGGGATCGCCGTCCAGAGCGAGAAGGCGGCCAGCAGCATCGCGATGAAGACGAGGCCTGCGGCCACGACACGCGCCGGGTTGTGGGTATGAGTGTTGGCTGCCATCCCTGTTCGTAGAATGACAGGCACATGTCTGGTCATTCCAAGTGGTCTTCGATCAAACACAAGAAGGGCGCCGCCGATGCCAAACGCGGCAAGCTCTTCAGCAAGCTCGCCCGCGCGATCACCGTCGCCGCTCGCGACGGCGGCGGCGACACCGATGGCAACCCGGCCCTGGCCACCGCCGTGCAGAAGGCGCGCGAAGCTTCAATGCCGAAGGACAAGATCCAGAAGGCGATCGACACGGGCACGGGTGCCGGCGCCGACGGAGCGGCGATCGAACGGGTCCTCTACGAGGGCTACGGGCCCGGCGGCGTGGCAATCCTGGTCGAGGCGCTGACCGACAACCGCAACCGCGCCAGCGCTGAGATTCGCTTTGCCTTCTCAAGTCACGGCGGCAGCCTCGGCGAGCCCGGATCGGTGGCCTGGATCTTCGAGAAAAAGGGTGTCGTCGTCGTCGATGGCGAGCGCTACGGCGAGGACGACGTGATCGTCGCGATCGACGCCGGCGCCGAGGACGTGCGCGAGGACGGCGACCGGCTCCGCGTCCTCTCCGAGCCCACCGATCTCAGCGCCGTGCGCGAGGCGCTGGAGGAATCGGGAGTGGAGATCGAGTCCGCCGGTCTGGCGACCGAGCCGAAGAGCACCGTCGAGGTCAAGGGCCACGAGGCCGAACAGCTGCTGAAACTGCTGGACGCGCTCGACGAGCAGGACGACGTCGACGAAGTGTTCGCGAATTTCGACATTCCCGAGGACGTGCTGGAGAAGCTGGCGGCCTGACTGGTTTGGACGGACCGGGGTGGGGGAGCGCAGTCGGTACCCCCTCCATCAGAAGCCGTCGCGCAGCTGGGTCGAGCCCCCAGGGTCCGTGCGTCTGTCCTTGAGCTTCTGCTGGAGGGGGTACCGACTGCGCTCTACGCACGCACTCCGGCAGACGCTCAGGGTGCGGAATCTCTGCGTAAAACCTCGGGATGTCCCTCGCTCAAGCTGGAACAGCTTCTGAACCCTGGGCGGATCCCGCCGGTACGTGTCGTTGGAGCGGTCTGGTGACCCTCCCCCGGAGGCTCAAGGACAAGCGTTTGAGCCCTGTGGGCTCGCCCAGCTGCGCGACGGCCTCCGGGAGAGGGTCATCAGACCGCTCCCTTCGCGACGCTCTTTGAAGGCATCCGACCCGCTTCCCAGAATCCTTTCCCATGCAGGTAGTGATGGGGGTCGACCCCGGCGTAGCCAATCTTGGCTTTGGAGTCGTGCGTGTCGAGGGCAACCATATGGTCGCCCTCGACGGTGGCGTGGTCGAGACCGCCGCCGAGATGCCGATCGAGCGGCGGCTGGAGCGGATTCACGGCGCCCTGTCCGAGTTGATCGCCTGGCACGAGCCGCGAGCGCTGGCCATCGAGTCCATCTACTTCGGCAAGAACGTGCACTCGGCGACGGCTGTGGGCCAGGCCAGCGGGGTGGCGATGCTGGCCGCCGCTCAGTCCGGCATCGACTGTCACACCTATACGCCACAGGCGATCAAGATGGCGGTCTGCGGTTCTGGCGCCGCCGGCAAGCGCCAGGTGCAGCGCATGGTCGGGACGCTGCTCGGCCTGCCCGAGCCGCCGAGCCCCGATCATGCCGCCGACGCCCTCGCGGTGGCGATCTGCCACGGCGGCGGTGCCGGGCACCGGCAGGCGGTCGCTTCGGCCGGTACCGCTCCCGAGGATTCCGCGACGGTGGCGGCACGGGTGGCCGGATGATCGCCGCGGTCCGGGGTGAGGTGATGGTGCGGCGCCACGACCACGTCGTCATCGACGCCGGCGGCGTCGGCTACCGGCTGGCGGTCTCGGCGGAGACGCTGAAGGCGGTGCCGGCAAGCGGCAGCGACACCTTCCTGCACGCCGAGCTGATCGCCCGTGAGGACTCGCTGGCGCTCTATGGCTTCTCCTCTGAGGAGGAGCGCGATCTCTTCCGCCTGCTGATCTCGGTCAGCGGCGTCGGCCCCAAAGTCGCGATCGCGACGCTCTCTGGCGGAAGCCCCCGGATCTTGCTGCGGGCGATTGCCGCCGGCGACGCCAAACGTTTCCAGGCGGTGCCGGGGATCGGCAAGAGAACCGCCGAGCGGATCATCGTCGAGCTACGGGAGAAAGTCGCCGGTGCGCTCGATGAGGAGGTGGCGGTCGTCGCGGCTGACGACGGCGACCCGCGTTCGCTCGCCCGCGACGGCCTCGTCAACCTCGGCTACGTGCCACTGGAGGCCGAGCAGCTGCTTGACGGCATCGAGGGCGACGATCCGCAGGAGCTGGTCGCGGCGGCGCTGCGCAAAGCTGCCGCTGCCCGGAGCAGCGCATGACCGACTCCCCCGACCTTGGCGCCAAGCGGATCCGCACGCCTGGCATCGGCGACGAGCCGATCCCGGTCGATGCCGAGGTCCGCGTCCACGACGCCAGGGCCGATGCCCCCGACGAGGACCTCGATCGCTCGCTGCGACCGCCGACCCTGGCGGACTTCGTCAACCAGGCACAGGTGACCGACCAGCTGGCGATCTTCATCGAGGCGGCGCGGGGGCGCGGCGAGCCGCTCGACCATGTCCTCCTCGCCGGACCTCCGGGCCTCGGCAAGACCTCTCTGGCGCACATCGTCGCTGCCGAGATGGGAGTGCCGATGGTCCAGACCGCCGGCCCGGCCCTGGAGCGCAAGGCCGACGTCGCCTCCTTCCTCACCGCCCTGGAGCCCGGCAGCGTCTTCTTCATCGACGAGATCCATCGTCTCGGGCGCGCGGTCGAGGAGACGCTCTACCCGGCGATGGAGGACGGCGAGCTGCCGGTGGTGCTGGGCCAGGGCGCCGGTGCGCGCACGGTGACGCTGCCCTTGCCCCCTTTCACCCTGATCGGGGCGACCACCCGCGCCGGCCTCTTGACGACGCCCCTGCGCGACCGCTTCGGCGTCTCCCACCGGCTCGAGCACTACAGCTCCGAGCACCTGGCCTTGATCATCGAGCGCTCGGCGAGCATCCTCGGGGTCGAGATCGACGCCGAGGGCGCGGAGACGATCGCCTCGCGCTCACGGGGCACGCCGCGGGTGGCCAACCGATTGCTGAAGCGGGTCCGGGACTTCGCCGAGGTGAAGGGGAGTGGCGAGATCGGGCCCGAGGTCGCGGTGGCGGCGCTGGAGATGCTCGAGGTCGACGCCGGCGGGCTCGATCGCAGCGACCGCGCTCTGCTCGGCACCGTCGCGACCAAGTTCGCCGGCGGCCCGGTCGGTCTCTCGACGCTGGCGATAGCGATCGGCGAGGAGCAGGACACGATCGAGGACGTGCTCGAGCCGTATCTGCTCCAGCAGGGCTTGCTGAAGCGGACTCCGCGCGGACGAGTCCTCACCCAGCGCGCCTACGACCATCTCGGGCTGCCGGCGCCGGAGGGCGCCGCGAGCCTCTTCTAGCCGCGCGCTTGTAGCCTGTCGGTCATGCCGTTTTTCATCTGTCCGAATTGCGGACACCGGGAGGTGAGCGGCGAGCGGACCGCTGGTTTCAGCTCGCGCCCGAAGGGCTGCTCCAAATGCGGCTTTGGTTTCGTATTCGAATTACTCGACGATTATTATCCGGCTCCCAATGCCGCCTTTTTCGTCTGTGACAAGCAGGAACGCGTGATCGACGCCGGCAAAGGCAGCTTCGAGCTGACCGGGTTGACCGACGAGGACGTGATCGGCCGGCCGGTCCGCGAGGTCCTCGGGCTCGACTGGATCGACAAAGGCGATGGGGATGAGGCGTCCGACAGCAACGGCGACGGCGTCACCGACCCGATCGAGACCTCGCTGGAGTGGGGGGTGCGCTCGCTCGGCAAGCGCGTCTCGGTGAACGCCGAGGGCGATCTGCCGGCGAAAGCCGTGGCCGACGTCTTCCCCGCCTACGACGACGACGGCGGGCTGCTGCTCGTGCTCACCCCGGAGGGCTGAGATGGGCCGGCGGCGTCGCTACGTCTTCGTCCTGCTCTTCGTCCTCGGCTTGGTCGGCGTCTCGGCGCTGGTCATCGCCACCAAGTCGACCAAGCTCGGCCTCGACCTCAAGGGCGGCATCGAGCTCGTTTACCAGGGCCAGCCGACCGGACAGGTGACGACGGTCGAAGGCGAGGACATCGAACGCTCGATCGAGATCATCCGCGAGCGGATCGACCAGCTCGGCGTCTCCGAGCCAGAGGTTTCGCGTCTGGGCACCGACCAGATCTCGGTCAGCCTGCCCGACGTCACCAACGCCCAGCGGGCGATCGACCAGGTCGGAACCACGGCCCAGCTCTACTTCTACGACTGGGAGCCGAATCTGATCGGCCCCGAGCGTGCGATCGGCGGGCGCCCGGGCCAGCAACCGCCCGAAGGTCCCCTGAAAGCCTCCGAAGAGCGCTGGAAAGAAGCCGGCCGCGACGCCAAAAGCATCGAGAACCAGCAGCTGATCTTCGCCGGTGCCTACCCGAATGCCTACGGCGCAGCGAAACTCGCCGCCGAACAGCCGCCGGTGGAGAACTGCGACAACTGCTCGGTCGCCAAGCCGCGTTTCTACCTCTTCGAGCCTGGCAAGCAGCACGACCTGATCGCCGGCCCGGAGCTGGCGAAAAAGGATCTCTACGTCAGTCCCACCGGGGAAAAAAGGTCTCGCAAGGGGATCGTCGTCGAAGTACCGGCGGGCACGATCGTCGTCTCGGAATACCCAAGCGACCAAGCGGGCCAGGTCGATCGCACCGCTCGGCCCGGCTGGTACGCGCTCAAAGACGACCCGGCGCTGTCGGGGACCGACATCACCGACCCGAAGCAGGAATTCGGCGAATTCAACGAACCGAACGTCAGCTTCGGATTCACCGACAGCGGTCGCGACGCCTTCCAGGAAGTCACGCGTCGAATCGCCCAGCGCGGGCAGGCGCAGGCGGTCGGCCCGGTCGCGGGCGAACAGGCGGCGCAGCTTTCGGGCCACTTCGCCGTCGTTCTCGACAACGAAGTCAAAACCCGGCCGATCATCAACTTCGCCGAAAATCCGGACGGGATCGACGGTCGCACCGGCGCCCAGATCTCCGGCGGCTTCACGAGCGCCACCGAGGCGCAGGACCTGGCCACGGTCCTGCAGATCGGTGCCCTGCCGATCAACCTCAAGCTGATCAGCCAGACGCAGGTCTCGGCGACCCTGGGCAGCCAGGCCCTCGACGCCGGCATCAAGGCCGGCGTCATCGGCCTGATCCTGGCGATCCTCTTCCTGCTCTTCTACTACCGCTTCCTCGGTCTGATCGCGTCGATCGCCCTCGGCGCCTACGGGGTGATCTTCTTCGCCCTGATCAAGCTGATCCCGATCACCCTGACCCTGCCGGGAATCGCCGGGCTGGTGCTGACGATCGGGGTCGCGGCCGACTCCAACATCGTCATCTTCGAGCGGATCAAGGAGGAGGTGCGCGCCGGCCGCTCGATGTCCAGCGCGATCAGCGCCGGCTACAAACACGGCATCAGCACGATCATCGACGCCAACGTCATCACCCTGCTCACCGCCTTCATCCTCTTCGTGCTGGCGACCTCAGGCGTCAAGGGCTTCGCCTTCACCCTCGGTGTCGGCACGATCGTCTCGCTGCTGACCGCGGTCGTCTTCACCCAGGCGCTGCTCGGCAGCATGAGCCGCTCGCGCTTCCTGCGCTCCCCGAGCGCGCTCGGGGCCGGCGGCAAGGGCGTGCGCTGGCACTTCGACTTCATGGGCGCCAGCCGCTGGTTCTTCTCGATCTCCGGCGTGATCCTGATCGTCGGCGGCCTGGCGCTGGCCACCAAGCAGCTCAATTTCGGCATCGACTTCGAGTCGGGCACGCGGATCAAGGTCGCCCTGGTCGAGCCGACCGACGAGGAAGGCGTGCGCGAGACCCTGGATTCCGCCGGGATTCTCGGCGAGGAGGTCCAGCAGGTCTCCGACCCCGTCCTGGGCGAGAACGTCTTCCAGATCCAGGCTCGCGAGCTGCAGCCGGACACGGTCAAAGATGCCGAGCGGGCCCTCGTCGACGAGTACGGGGTCGTCGAAGACGGCTTCGACAGCACCAGCGTCGGCCCGACCTTCGGCCAGCAGGTCGCCGACAGCGCCCTCAAAGCACTGATCTTCTCGCTGCTCGTGATCTGCGGCTACGTGGCGCTGCGGTTCGAGCCGAAGTTCGCGGTGCCGGTGCTGATCGCGATCTTCCACGACATCCTGATTACGGCCGGGGTCTACTCGTTGGCGGGGAAAGAGGTGAGCAGCGGAACCGTCGCCGCCTTCTTGACCATCTTGGGCTACTCGATCTACGACACGATCATCGTCTTCGACCGCATACGCGAGAACGTGCCGCGGATGCCGCGGGCGGCGTTCTCACAGATCGTCAACCGCTCGATGAGCGAGGTGCTGACCCGGTCGCTGGCGACCAGCTTCACCACCCTGCTCGGGGTCGCCTCGCTGCTGGTCTTCGGCGGTGCGACCCTGCAGGACTTCGCCTTCGCGATGCTGGTCGGGATCGCCTCCGGTACCTACTCGTCGATCTTCATCGCTTCGCCGGTGCTGACCGCCTGGAAGGAACGCGAGCCGGGCTTCGTGCGCCGCCGCCTGCGGATCTCCGAGGCAGAGGGCAGCGTGCCGGCCTTCGCCGACGAGATCTCGATGGCCAAGCTCGGCAGCGACGACGAGGCCGAAACGGAGGTCGCCGCCAAGGTTGCCCAGTCCGAAGCTCAGCCAGGGGCCGGCGCGGTTGCCACGGTCGAGCGGACGACGGAGGGCAACGGTGGCGATCCGGCGGCCGGCGAGGATCGGGACGAGACCGCTTCGGCGGAGCGTCGCCAGCGCAATGCGGAACGCAAGGCCCGCCGTCAGGCGCGGCGCAAACACGGAAGGAAGCGTTAGGCGATGGCATTGCTCGTCTGGTTCACGATGGGGATCGCCCTCTGGCACTTCACCGTCTTCCTGCCCGATCGCTTCTGGCAGGGCATCGTCGGCGCCTTCCTCGGCGCGGTGCTCGGCTCGGTTCTATTTGGCTTGATCGTGCAGCAGATCAGCGGCCGCAGCCTCGGTGACACCGATCTCGGTACCGCCCTGATCGCGATCCCGGGAACGGCGATCGGCCTCGCGGTCGTCTACGCGATCGGCGTCCGCGGCGAAGCACAGCTCGACTAGTTCCCCCTGGCGCTATCCGCCCCATTTTCGGCGCTTTTGCGGGCGGTTTGACGCCGACGGTCGCCCTAGCCTGGTTGCATGGCAGAGACCCTGAAGGCGTTCGCCGCCGAGCCCTATTCCTACGCTGACGTGCGTGCGGTGGCTGACGGTCTCACCCTCAGCGAGCCGGTGGCGGTGACCCTGGTCCGGCGCGGCTACCGCACGCCGGCGCTGGCCCGGGCCTTCCTGGCCGCTGACGAGTCGCACCCTGCCGCCGCCTTCGACTCGATCGAGGCCGTCGTCGCCCAGGTGAAGGCCGCGATCGAGTCTGGCCGGCGGATCACGGTCCACGGCGATTTCGACGTCGACGGCGTCTGCGCGACGACGATCATGGTTTCGACCCTGCGCGAGCTGGGCGCCGAGTGCGACTGGCTGATCCCGGACCGGATCGGGGACGGCTACGGCGTCAGCGCCGCGAACATCGAGAAGCTGGCCAAGCGCGGAACCTCCCTGCTGCTGACCGTCGACTGCGGCATCACCGCGGTGGCAGAGGTGCGGCTGGCGCGGGAGCTGGGAATCGAGACGATCGTCACCGACCACCACCAGCCCGGTGAGGAGCTGCCCGACTGCCCGATCCTGCATCCAGGGTTGAGTAACTACCCGTTTGAGCATCTCTGCGGCACGGCGGTGGCGTGGAAGCTGGCATCTGCGTTGCGGGGGGACGACCAGTGGGACCTTGACCTGGTCGCCCTGGCCACGGTCGCGGACGTGGTGCCGCTGATCGGCGAGAACAGGTCGCTGGTCAAGCGCGGCCTGATCGAGATGCGCCGGACGCGGCGGCCGGGACTGCGAGCGCTGATGGCGGCTTCGAAATGCGAGCCGACGCGGCTCGACGAGGGCGATCTGGCGTTCCGGCTGGCTCCGAGGATCAACGCGGCCGGCCGGCTCTACCGCGCCGATGCCGGGGTCGAGCTGCTGCTGACCGAGGACGAGGCGCGGGCCGAGGAGATTGCCACGGAGCTGGGGCGCGCCAACTCCGAGCGGCGGGCGCGCGAGCGCGAGGTGGACACGGCGGCAGAGGCGGCGCGCCGCGAGCTTCCAGATCACCTGCGCGATGGGCTGGGGCTGGTCGTCGCCGGCGAGGACTGGCACCCGGGCGTGGTCGGGATCGTCGCCTCGCGGCTGGCCGAGCGCCACCACCGGCCGGTGGTCGTCATCTCGCTCGACGGCGAGGGCGGGGGGCGGGGCAGTGGTCGCAGCATCCCCGGTTTCGACCTGCTCGCGGCGCTGGAGGCATGTTCCGAGCACCTGGACAGCTTCGGGGGGCACCGCGCCGCCGCCGGCCTCTCGCTGCGAGCCGAGGAACTCGATTCCTTCCGCGAGGCCTTCGCCGCCCACGCCGCATCCGTGCTGAGCACCGAGGACCTGCAGCGCACCGAGCGCATCGACGCGATGGTGGGCGGGGTCGGCCTCGGTCTCGATCTGGCCGAGGAGCTGGGCCGCTTGGGCCCGTTTGGGATGGGCAACCCCGGCGTGCGCCTGATGGTCCCCTCGGCCCGGGTCAGCGACGTGCGCGCGATGGGGGAGGGCAAGCACGCCCGCTTCAGCCTCCACAGCGGCGCCCACCGTGCCCTTGGCGTCGCCTTCGGCCGCTCCAGCCTCGGGGTCGAGGACGAGGACCCGGTCGATGCCGCCATCCGGCTCGAGGTCAACCACTGGAACGGCTCGATCGAGCCGCGGGTCGTTCTGCGCGAGCTGTACCCGCTGGAGAAGGCGCGCCGGGGAGGTGGCCCAGCCCCATCTCTGCGACTGCGAGGACGAGGAGTGGTGGAGCCGCTTCGAGTCCGAGCTGGGCCGGGATCTCGGAGCAGAGGCCCGCCAGCCCCCGCGGCGGCAGGCTCCGCCCGCGAGGCCGTGCGTGGCAATGGCTCGGCGACGGTGACGATTGCCGAGTTGGTATCCAGCGGCGCCGGCGTGCTCGCGGTCTGCGCCGATGCTTCGCGGCGAGCCGCGCTGGCGAGCGGCGCCACCGGCCTCGCTCGTTTCAACGGCGGCTCTGCCCGTATCGCCTGTCATCGCTGCGGGCGCGAGGCGATTCCCGGCTCCTCGCCCGCGCCGAGCGGTGGCCTCGCGCTGACCGACTACGCGGCGCTGGAGGCCGAACCCGCGCTGGTTTCGGCCTTCGAGCACGTGGCGATGGTCGATCCTCCCCGCAGCCGCGCCGACGAGAGCCGCTGGCGGCAGGGCCAGGGATGGGGCCGAGCCAGGCTTCCTGCACTCGCTCTGGAGCGAGGCCGAGCATGGGTTTGCGGTCTCGGTCAGCGGACGAGCAGTACGCCTCCCGGGCGGCGGTCGGAGGCGTCTTCCGGCGCGCTGCGCGAGGCTGGGAGCAGCGATGGGGAGGCCACTCCGCGAGGCCCTGGCGGGAGGCGGCGCGCACCCGCTCTGTCCCGAGGCCGCGGCGCGCTGCTTCCGGGTTCTGGCCGAGCTCGGGCTGGTTGCGGGGGAGCCCAGCGGCGGCGCGGGGACGGTCGGGGTCGTATCCTCCGAGGGGACGGATCTGGAGCGCTCAGCCGCATTCCGCGCCTACAGAGCAGACCATTCGGAGGCTCAGACATTCCTAGAAAGACCCAAGCAGCCGTAGAGCACAGCGATCTCCTCGCCGATCTCTTCGCCGTGGTCGAGGAGTTCGATTCCTCGCCGAGCGCGAACGGCGACGGTGGTGGCGCCGCGGTGGCGGTGGCGACGATCGACCGTGCTGCGCTCGAGCGCGCCTTCGACTTCGCCTGCGAGCGCCACGCCGACCAGCTGCGCTACTCCGGCGACGAGTTCATCACCCATCCGGTCGGGGTGGCCCAGGTCTGCGCCGGGATGCGGCTGGACACCGAGACTCTCTGCGCGGCGCTGCTTCACGACACCGTCGAGGACACCAGCGCCAGTCTCGACGACGTCCGCGAGGAATTCGGCGAGGAGATCGCCCAACTGGTCGACGGCGTCACCAAGCTGACCGGGATGTCGTTCGAGAGTCGCGACGAGCGCCAGGCCGAGAACTACCGCAAGATGATGGTGGCGATGGCCACCGACGTCAGGGTGATCCTGATCAAGTTGGCCGACCGCCTTCACAACATGCGCACGCTCGGTGCGCTGCCCAAGCAGAAGCAGATGGCGAAGTCGCACGAGACGCTGGAGATCTACGCGCCGCTCGCCCATCGCCTCGGGATCCACGCGATCAAGTGGGAGCTGGAGGACCTCTCCTTCGCCACTCTGCACCCGCGCAAGTACGCCGAAATCAAGCAGCTCGTCGCCCAGCAGCGCGACGAGCGCGAGAGCTATGTCTCCGACGCCGGCACCTTTCTCGCCGAGGAGCTGGAGCAGGTCGGGATCGAGGCCCAGATCTCCGGCCGGGCCAAGCACTTCTACTCGATCTACACGAAGATGGCCAAGAAGGGCCGCGAGTTCAACGAGATCTTCGACCTCACCGCGATGCGGGTGATCGTCGGCTCGGTCAAGGACTGCTACGGGGCGATCGGCGTCATCCACTCGCTCTGGAAGCCGCTGCCGGGCCGCTTCAAGGACTTCGTGGCGATGCCCAAGGCCAACATGTACCAGGCCCTGCACACGACCGTGATCGGTCCCGAGGGCAAGCCGCTGGAGATCCAGATCCGGACCGAGGAGATGCACAAGCTGGCCGAGTACGGGATCGCCGCCCACGTCGCCTACAAAGAGGGAGGCGGCGGCGATCCCAAGCGGGAGAAGATGACCTGGCTGCGGCAGCTCGTCGAGGCCGAGGGCGAACAGGACCCGGCGGAGTTCCTCGAGTCGCTCAAGGTCGACCTCTTCGAGGACGAGGTCTTCGTCTTCACGCCGAAGGGGGAGGTGAAGAACCTCTCCGCCGGCTCGACTCCGCTCGACTTCGCCTACGCCGTCCACACCGACGTCGGCCACCGCACCGTCGGGGCCAAGGTCAACGGCAACATCGTGCCGCTCCACTACCAGCTGAAGTCGGGCGACATCGTCGAGGTGTTGACCGCGAAGCAGAACCGCGGCCCCTCGCGCGACTGGCTGAAACTGGTGCGGACCAGTCGCGCCCGCAACAAGATCCGCGCCTTCTTCAAAGAGGAACGCCGCGAGGACGCCGAGCGCAAGGGCCGTGAGGGCCTCGACGAAGCGCTGCGCACGCGCGGGATCCCGATGCAGAAGGTCGCCGGGTCGGCCCTGCTGGCGGATGTCTTCCGCGAGATGGGCTACCGCAAAGGCACCGACTTCTACATCGCCCTCGGCCAGGGCAAGGTCTCGACCAAGACCGCCGCCAACAAGCTGATGCAGCGCCTCAAGGCCGGCGAGGCGGTCGAGGAGCGCCCGCCGGCGCCGAGCGACGGCCGCGAGGACCGTGCCCGCCGCACCAAGGCCGCCTCCAACTACGGGATCGCGGTGAAGGGCGCCGAGAACGTCGCCGTGCGGCTCGCCAAGTGCTGCCGTCCGGTCCCCGGCGACGAGATCTCCGGCTATGTCTCACTGGGGCGGGGGATCACCATCCACCGCGCCGACTGCAAGAACGTGAAGGCGCTGAAAAAGTCGCCCGAACGCTTCGTCGAGGTCGGCTGGGAAGGCGAAAACGAGGCCTCCTACCGGGTCGAGCTGCAGATCGACGCCTACGATCGCACCCGCCTGCTGGAGGACCTCTCGCGCACCTTCTCGGAGGCCGGGATCAACATCATCGGCGCCTCCTGCACGACCAACCACCCGATGGTGAAGAACAAGTTCGTGGTCGAGGTGGGGGATACCGAGCAGCTCAAGCAGTGCATCTCCCGCCTGCGCAACGTCGAGTCTGTCTTCGACGCTTACAGGATTACGCCGGCCGCTTGAGCGGGTTGGCGAGCCGATGGCTCTGACTGTAGCCGTCACTGGTCCGACCGGGGAGATCGGGCTGCCGCTGATGTCGGAGCTGGAGAGAGATCCGGCGGTCGGTGCGGTGCGGGGGATGGCGCGGCGGCCGTTCGATCCGGCAGCCGAGGGCTGGGAGAAGGCCTCCTACCGGCGCGGCGACATCCTCGACCGCGGCTCGCTGGCGGCGCTCTTCGACGGCGCCGACGTCGCCGTGCACCTCGCCTTCGCGATCTTCGGCGGCCGTGAGGAGACCCGCCGGGTCAACCTCGAGGGCAGCCGCAACGTCTTCGAAGCCGCGATCGATGCCGGGGTGCAGCGGCTCGTCTACGCCTCCTCGGTCGCCGCCTACGGCTTCCACCCGGAGAACCCGCAGCCGCTGACCGAGGCGGTCCCCGCCCGCGGCAGCGAGAGCTTCTACTACTCGGCCCAGAAGGCCGAGCTGGAGTCGACCCTGGACGGCCTCCTGGCTGGGAGCGAGGTGGACGCCTACGTGTTCCGGCCCTGCATCGTCGCCGGCCCGCGGGCGACGATGCTGATCGAGAAGACGGTCGAAGGCGCCCGCCTCGGCGACCCGCTGCCGGCCCTGCGCCGAGGCCTGGGGCGGCTGCCGCTGCCGAAGCCGGTCCTGCCCGACCCGGGCGCCCCGATCCAGCTGGTCCACCACGACGACGTCGCCCGAGCGCTGGCGGCGGCGATCGCGGGTAAAGGTGAGTCCGGTGCCTACAACCTCGCCGGAGAGGGAGAGATCGGGTTCGCTGACATTGCGCGGGCGTTGGGCTGGCACACCGTGCCCGTTCCCGGTCCGGCCGCCGGCCTCGGTGCCGCCGTTGCCAGGCGATTGACCTTTATCTCACCCCAGCTCGAGTGGGCGACGGCGCTGCGCACGCCGGTGCTGATGGATTCCTCCAAGGCGCGGCGCGAACTCGGCTGGGAGCCACGATTCGATGCCGCCGAGACCCTGCTCCAGACCGCGGTCTCCGCCCGCGAAGCGGGGCTGCTCGACTAGGCGACGATCGTCAGGGCGCCGGGGTCGGCGCTGAGCACGACGCCGGTGCGGTCGCCGATGTAGTCGCCGTCTACCTGCAGCGGGAACGGGCGGGGGTTGCCTTGCTTGTCCTCGGAGATCGAGGCGACGGTGGCCGTGGTGACGTCGTCGAAGTGCTCGACCTGGCGATGGCGGGAGGCCGGGCGGCCCTCGCTGAAAAGGCGGGAGATCATCGTCGGCATGTCGCGCTGCGTGGCCCGCTTCAAGACCCCGACCGAGAGCGTGCCGTCGTCGATCGCGATCCCCTCGCAGACCCGGATCGGGCGGCTGGCGAAGTAGGTGAACGGATCGGAGTTCTGGGCGATCGCGGTTACCCCCTCGACCGACTCGCCGCCGGTCTCGACCCGGATCCGGACGGGGTTGACCAGGTACCTGCGGTAGAAGCTCGAGAGCGCGGCCCAGCTGTAGTAGTAGGGACCCGCACGGGCCTTCAGCCTCGGGTGGGCGTCGACCCGCCTGACCACGGTGGCGTCGATGCCGACTCCGCAGGCGAAGACGAAGTGGCGGTCGTCGACCTTGCCGAGGTCGATCTTGCGCGGCGCCCAGTCGTCGACCAGCGCCAGCAGGTGCTCGGTCGCGTCGACGACGTCGTTGGGGATGCCGAGGGTGCGGCAGACGACGTTGGTCGAGCCGCCGGGCAGCATCGAGACCGGCACGTCGGTCCCCGCCAGCCCGTTGGCGACCTCGTTCAGGGTGCCGTCGCCGCCGAAGGCGACGACGATGTCGTAGCCGTGGTCGCGAACCTCGCGGCCGATCTCGGTCGCGTGGTTCTGGGCCTCGGTCGAGACCGCCTCGACCTCATAGCGCCCCTGCAGCGCGTAGACGACGAGGTTGCGCAGCCGGTCGGAGACCGTCGTCGCGTAGGGGTTGACGATGATCAGCATCCGCTTCTTGGCGGGCTTCCTCGACTTGCCAGGGCGGAGCACGGCTGCAATCTAGTGCGCGCGGGCCCGACGGCGTCGCGGTCCCCTGGCCTCGTTAGCATCGCCGGTCTGTGGCACTCGATCTTTCCACGCGAGCATTGGCATCGATTCTTCTCACCGCCCTGACGGCGCTGGCCGTCTGGGCCACCGCCGCCATTGCGGTGACGCCGGTTCCGGGGTGTCCCTCGTTCGCCGGCCAGGCCGGCGCCCAGGACTATTTCGGGCGCTACGGAGGCAGCCCCCGTCACCCGGTCGGCAACCTCGACCCCGACCGCGATGGGATCGCCTGCGAGGGCCTGTCGGGCCCCTACAAGGCCTTCGCCACGATCGGCTACAACCGCAAGGGCCATTTCTTCTACGGGGTCGCCTCGATGCCACCGGCCACGAACGGGGAGGAAGTGTTCCCCTGCCTCTACGGCAATCGCCACTTTGCCGACGGTCCGCGCCTGCTCAACGTCTACAAGGTCCAGCCGGGAGCCGATAAGCCGATCTTCGGCGTTCTCGGAGCCGAAGCCCGGCCTGAGAGCGGCCGCCTGCTCTGGAAGGCGGACCGTGACGCCGTCACCCCGGGGCGCTACTACGTGGCGTTCGAAGAGAGGGTCCCGCTGACGCCCTATGGTGCCAACGAATGCCCCGGCTTCCGCTCGGCCGAGGCCGCTCTTCCCCGGCCGTCGCGTCAGCCGGTCGTCTCGTAGCGGACGACCGCGCCGTCGTCGGCTTCGCGCACGCTTCCCTCGTTGACGAGCAGGTCGGCGTGGCCGATCACCTCCGAGAGCGTCAGGAACGCCTGGGTGACGGCGACGTTGCCCCAGATCGCCTGGGCCAGCTCGTAGCCGGTCCGCGGCTGCTCGGCGATCAGCTTGTGGATCTTCTCCTTGCGGCGCTCGTGCTTGGCGATCCGTTCGTCGATCAGGGCGACGTGGTCGACGACCGGGTCGCCGTGGCCGGGGAGGACGATCTCGGCCGGCATCTCACGCGTCTTGCGCAGGGACTCGATATAGGTCACGAGCGCCTGGCTGCGTTGCGAGGAGCCGTCGAGCGGACGTGAGATCAGCGGGTTGGAGGAGATGTGGGGGAGGAGGTGATCGGCGGCGATCAGGATCCTGCGCCGCTCGTCCCAGAAGAGGGTGTCCGAGGGGCTGTGCCCGGGCCGGTGCAGCGTCTTCAAGGTGCGATCGCGAAAGCCGATGTCCTCCCCATCGTCGAGCGGCCGGGTCACCGCGACGTGCGAGCCCCAGCCGCGAAAGCTGCGGGAGACGCTGCGCAGCGCCGCCGTGACTTCCTCGGGGATGCCGTTGCGCAGCATCAGCTCGACCGCGAAGCGGTCCTCGGCCTCGGCGTCCTCGTCGAAGTTGGCCAGCCGCTCGGCGGCGACGCCGATCGCCGCCACCTCGGCGCCGGAGTGCTCGGCGACGATCTCGACCAGGCCGAGGTGGTCGATGTGCTGGTGGGTGACGATCACCAGCCCGAGGTCGTCGATCGAGTGCCCGCGGGCAGCCAGCTGGGTGCTGAGCTCGTCCAGCGCCTTGCCCGAGTTGGGGCCGGTATCGACCAGGGTCAGCGGCTCGTCCTCGATCAGGTAGCAGTTGACCCGCCCGACCGCGAACGGGGTCGGTATCTGGAGGCGGTGGATACCGGCCAGAGCCGCCTGCTCCAGCGCCCCCTCCGGGCTCAGGGCGCTCACGCCCGGATCAGCCCGAGGACCTCGTCGCGGCGGCGTTCCATGTCCCCGCGTGAGATAAGCGACTCGAGGTTGAGCCGCAGCAGCGGCTCGGTGTTGGACGGCCGCACGTTGAAGTGCCAGTCCTCGTAGTCGACCGAGATCCCGTCGAGGCGGGTGATCTCACCGTCGCCGTAGCGCTCCTCGATCTCCGCCAGTTTCGCCGCCGGGTCGGCCACCTCGGAGTTGATCTCGCCGGAGATGAAGTACCGCGAGCGGAACTCCTCCATCAGCTCGCCGAGGCCGCGGCCGTCGAGCGAGAGCAGCTCCAGCATCAGCAGTGCCGGGATCGTCCCCGAGTCGGCGTTCCAAAAGTCGCGGAAGTAGTAGTGGCCGGAGACCTCGCCGCCGAAGACGGCCCCCTCCTCGCGCATCCGCGCCTTGAAGAAGGCATGTCCGACCCGCGAGAGGTCCGAGCGGCCGCCTTCGGCGGCAACCAGGTCCGGTACCGCGCGGCTGGAGCGGGGGTCGTAGAGGATCGTTCCGCCCGGATTCTTGGCCAGGGCCGCGCGGGCCAGGAGGGCGCAGATGAAGTCGCCGTCGCAGAACTCGCCGCTGGCGTCGATGAAGAAGCAGCGGTCGGCGTCTCCGTCCCAGGCGATGCCGAGGTCGGCGCCGGCAGCCGTGACCCGCTCCATGATCATCCGCCGGTTCTCCTCCAGCAGCGGGTTGGGCTCGTGGTCGGGGAACTCGCCGTCGGGCTCGAAGTACATCTCCTCCAGGTCGAGCCCGAGCCGCTCGAGGACCGGCCCGACCATCGGCCCGGCCATGCCGTTGCCGCCGTCGACCACGACCTTCATCGGCCTGACGTTGGCGGGGTCGATGAAAGAAAGGGCGTGGGCGCGGAACTCGTCCCAGACGTCGACCTCCTCGAAGGAGCCGCCGCCCGGCGCGTGCCCGAGCCCGGCTTCGATCTCGACCTTGACGTCGCCGATGCCGGCGTCGCCGGAGAGCGGCAGCGCCCCCTCGCGGACCAGCTTGACGCCGGTGTAGGCCTTCGGGTTGTGGGAGGCGGTGACCATCGCGCCGCCGTCCAGCTCGCGCGAGCCGACCAGGTGGTAGAGCATCTCGGTCGCGACCATGCCGGCGTCGAGCACGGTCGCCCCCTCGAAGATCAGCCCGTCGCGCAGCTCCGCCGCCATCGCCGGCGCGGTCAGCCGCATGTCGCGGCCCAGCCCCACCCGCAGCTCGCCGGGCTGCTTGCCGCGCAGTCGCGCCAGCACCCGGGCGAAGGCGCGGCCGATCGCGTGGGCGGTGCTCTCGTCCATCTCCGAGCCGTAGAGGCCGCGGATGTCGTACGCCTTGAAGATGCCGGCCGGGGCCAGCGGTGCCTGCTCGCTCAAAACGCTCCCTTCAGAGCCTCGTAGCTCTGCTCGATCGTTTGCGGCATCACTTTGGTGTCGGCGATGACCGGCATGAAGTTGTTGTCGCCGGCCCAGCGCGGGACGACGTGGATGTGGATGTGGTGCTCGACCCCGGCGCCGGCGACGCGGCCCTGGTTGAAGCCGACGTTGTAGCCGTGCGGGCTGTAGATCTCCTCGAGACGGGCCATCGCCCGCTGGGCCAGCTCCATCATCTCCGCCAGGGTCGCGGCGGGGATCTCCTGCAGGGCGCCGATGTGGTCATAGGGGGCGATCATCAGGTGCCCGTTGGTGTACGGGAAGAGGTTGAGGATCACGAAGCAGCTCTCGCCGCGGTGGACGATCAGGTTCGCCTCGTCATCCCCTGCCGCCGGCTTGGCGCAGAAGATGCACTCCTCCTCGTTGTCCTTGGACGCGTCCTTCACGTAGGCGAGGCGCCAGGGCGCCCAGATGCGGAAATTTGCCACGGCCGCTCATCCTAAAGAGCGGGGCGGGCTCAGAGCCAGTGGCGCTTGCGGAAGTAGATGACCATCGCCAGCAGCAGCGCCAGCATCGAGGCGAGCAGGATCCAGAAGCCGGTGATGTTCCCTTCGAACGGCACCCCGGTATTGGCCCCCCAGATGCTGGCGACGAGGGTCAGCGGCAGGACGATGACGCTGATCGAGGTGAGGACCCGGAGGATGTCGTTGACCCGGTGGGAGATCACCGACTCGTTGGTCTCCGCCAGCGCCTCGACCACCTCCTTGTAGTTCTCGAGCATGTCCCAGATCCGCTCGTGGGCGTCGACGATGTCGTCGAAGTAGATCTCCAGGTCGAGGTCGGTCGCCAGGTAGCGCTGCTTGACCTTCTCCAGGTCCCGCAGTACCGGGCGCTGCGGCCGGATCACCTTGCGGAAGTTGATGATCTCCTGCTTGACGTTGGAGATGTCGCGCACGACCTCGTCGGAGCGGCCCTCGAAGATGTCGTCCTCGAGCGCGTCGAGCTTGTTGCCGATCTTGCGCAGCATCGGAAAGCAGTAGTCGAAGCTGTCGTCGACGAGCCGGTACATCAGGTAGCCGGAGCCGCGCGAGAAGAGCTGCTCGCGCAGCTCCTCCTTGCTGCGGCAGCGCTCGAACAGGTACTCGACCGGCTGCAACGGCTGGTTCGGAATCGTGACCATGTAGTCGGGGCCGACGAAGATGTCGAGCTCGCCCGTGCCCAGGCGCCTGGCGGTGCGGTCGAAGACGGGGAAGTGGAGGACGATGAAGAGGTAGTCGTCGTAGACGTCGATCTTCGGCCGCTGGTTGCGGGAGAGCACGTCCTCGAGGTCGAGCGCGTGGAAGTCGAAGTGCTCCTCCAGCCAGGCCCGCTCCAGCGCGCCCGGGCGCTCGATATTGACCCAGCGCAGGCCGGCGGAGTCGATCTGCTCGACGTTGGGGGTCTGCGGCTCAGCCGACGATGGCGACTCGACGAGCTCGCCGCGCCGGCCAGGCCGTCGCAGCCTTGGCTTCGGAAGGTTCGGCATCGCTCGGGCTCGGTTTCTCGTCGCGCAGCGGAGTCATCTCGTCGCCTAGGTTAAACGCCTGGCCTGCGCGCGAAGGATCGAACCGCCCCTGGTAAGGTTCTCCCAACATAAGCGCCACATCTAGAGGGGTGGAGGGACTGGCCCAGCGAAGCCCCGGCAACCACCTCGAACTTCGGTTCGGGGAGAGGTGCCAACTCCAGCAGGTCCGCAGCACAAGGACCTGGAAGATGTGGGGGATGTCCGATCGGACCTCGCCCCACACAAGGCGGAGGTTTTTCTTTAGCTAGGAAAGAGGATCGGATGTCAATCGAAAGTCTGAAGTGCAAGGAGTGCGGCACCGCTTACGAGCTGGATGCCAGCTACGTCTGCGAAAACTGCTTCGGGCCGCTCGAGGTGGCCTACGACTACTCGTCGCTGGACCCGGTCGAGGTGAAGCGGCGGATCCAGGCCGGCTCGCAGGGAATCTGGCGCTATGCCGACTTCCTGCCCTTCGAGGGCCGTCCCAACGACCCGCTGGAGCCCGGCCTGACGCCGCTGGTCCGCGCCGACCGCCTGGCCGAGCGACTCGGGATCGAGGGCGAGCTCTGGATCAAGAACGACGCCGCCAACCCGACCCACTCCTTCAAGGACCGGGTCGTCGCCGTCGCCGTCGCCAAGGCCCAGGAGCTGGGCTTCTCGACGGTCGCCTGCGCCTCGACCGGCAACCTCGCCAACGCCGTCGCCGCCCACGCCGCCGCGGCCGGGCTCGACTCCTACGTCTTCGTCCCCGCCAACCTCGAGGAGCAGAAGCTGCTCGCGACTGGCGTCTACGGGACCAACCTGGTCGGCGTCCGCGGCAACTACGACGACGTCAACCGGCTCTGCACGCAGCTCGCCGAGAGCCGCCCCTGGGCCTTCGTCAACGTCAACCTGCGCCCCTATTACGCGGAGGGCTCGAAGACGCTCGCCTACGAGACGGTCGAGCAGCTCGGCTGGGAGCTGCCGGACCGGGTCGTCTCCCCGATCGCCTCCGGCTCGCTCTTCACCAAGCTCGGCCGCGGCTTCCAGGAGTGGCTCGACCTCGGCCTGGTCGCGGGCAGGCAGCCGATCTTCAACGGCGCCCAGGCAGAGGGCTGCAGCCCCGTCGCCACCGCTTTCGCCGAAGGCTGGGACGTCTGCAAGCCGCAGAAGCCGGAGACGATCGCCAAGAGCCTGGCGATCGGCGACCCGGCTGACGGCCCCTACGCGGTCGAGCACGCGCGCCGCACCGGCGGTGGCATCGACTCGGTCGACGACGATGAGATCCGCGACAGCGATCAAACTGCTCGCCGAGACCACCGGGATCTTCACCGAGACCGCCGGCGGGGTCACCGTCGGCGTGCTGAAGAAGCTGGCCGAACGCGGCGAGATCGGCGCCGGCGAGCGCGTCGTCGTCTACATCACCGGCGAGGGCCTGAAGACGCTGGACGCCACCCGCGATACGTTCCAGATGCACGAGATCGACCCCGACCTCGACAGCTTCGAGGCCGAGTTCCGCCAGGAGGTGAGCGTCTGATGTCAGTCACCGTGAAGATCCCGACCCAGCTGCGCGCCGCGACCGGAGGCCAATCGGAGGTCGAGGTGACCGGTTCGACCGTCGGCGAGGTGCTCGACGCCGTCTTCGACGCCCACGGCGACCTGCGCGAGCGGATCACCCAGGACGGCGACCTGCGCCGCTTCGTCAACGTCTACGTCTCCGGCGAGGACATCCGCTTCCAGCAGGGCCTGGAGACGACCATCGACGACGGCGACGAGGTAACGATCCTCCCCGCCGTCGCCGGCGGCTGAGAGGGCGTGGCGCGGCGCATTTCGGCGTCCTCGGTCGCTCGCGTGCAGAGCACGCTTCGCTCCCTGCGTCCTTGAACTGCTTGGCCACAGCCCCTCTCAGGAGCTAATGGAAAAGCCACCCGTCGTCATTCTCTGCGGAGGGCGCGGGACCCGGTTGCGCGAGCGGACCGAGTCGGTGCCGAAGGCGCTGGTCGAGATCGGCGGCCGGCCGATTCTCTGGCACGTGATCCAGATCTACGCCGCCCAGGGGTTCGAGCGCTTCCTGCTCGCCACCGGCTACATGGGCGAGGCGGTGGCGGAGTTCGCGGCGGCGGAGCGCTGGCCCGAGGGCGTCGTCGTCGAGTGCGTCGACACCGGCCTCGACACGCCGACCGGCGGGCGCATCGCCCGGCTCGGCGAGCGGCTGGGGGAGGAGCCCTTCTGCGTCACCTACGCCGACGGGGTCGCCGACATCGATCTCGGCGCGCTGCTGGGCTTCCACCGCGCCCGGGGCGGCCTGGCGACCATGACCGTGGTGCGGCCGCACCTGCAGTGGGGCGTGGCCGAGCTCGGGGACGGGAGACCGGGTCGCCGGTTTCGTCGAGAAGCCGCGCAGCGAGCACTGGATCAACGGCGGCTTCTTCTGCTTCGAGCCGGAGCACTCGAGTACGTCGGGGAGGACAGCGTGCTGGAGCGCGAGCCGCTGCGGCGACCTCGCTGCCGACGGGCAGCTGCAAGCGTTCCGTCACGACGGCTTCTGGGACTGCATGGACACCTACAAGGACGCGGTGACGCTCAACGACCTCTGGGCGAGCGGCGAGGCGCCCTGGCGGGTCGGGGACGCCGCTGGGGCGAGGGCGCGGTGAAGCGGGCGCTGGTCACCGGCGGGCACGGCTTCGTCGCCTCTCACCTCGCCCGGGCGCTGCTCGAGCGCGGCGACGCGGTCACCGTGCTGGATCTGGCGCCACCGCCGCTCTCCGGCCTCGCCCTGCAGGGCATCGCCCCCGAGGTCGAGCTGGTCGAAGCCGACCTCTGCGACGCCCGCCGGGTCGGCGCCACGGTCGAGGCGAGCGAGTTCGACGTCGTCTTCCACCTCGCCGCCCAGACCCTGGTCGGGCCGGCGATGGCGGAGCCGGCGGCCACCTTCGAGGCCAACGTGCGCGGCACCTGGACCCTGCTGGAGGCCTGCCGCCGTGCCGACGTGCCGGCGGTCGTCGTCGCCTCCTCCGACAAGGCCTACGGGCCGAGCGGAGGAGCTGCCCTACCGCGAGGACATGCAGCTGCGGCCGGCCTCCCCCTACGAGGCGAGCAAGGCCGCCGCCGACGCGATCGCGCTCAGCTACCGCCCGGCCTACGGCCTGCCGGTGGCGGTCACCCGCTTCGCCAACATCTACGGTGGCGGCGATCTCAACTTCTCCCGACTGATCCCGGAAGCGGTCGCCGCCGTGCTCGACGGCCGCCGCGCCGCAGATCCGCTCCGACGGCAGCCCCGAGCGGGATTTCCTCTACGTCGACGACGCCGTCGCCGCCTATCTGGCGATCGAGCACGCGGTGGGCGCCGGGGGGCCGGCAGCGGGCGAGGCGTTCAACGCCGGCGGCGAGCATCCCCACTCGGTTGCCGAGGTGCTGGAGACGATCGCCGCGGTCGTCCGGCGCCGGGCCTCGACCCCGAATACCGCGGCACCGGCAACCCGGCCGGCGAGATCGACCGCCAGTACGTCGACTCGGCCAAGCTGCGCGAGCTGACCGGCTGGCGGCCGGAGGTCGGGCTCGCGGACGGCCTTGCCCGTACCCTCGAGTGGTATCGAAACCATCCGGAGGCACGCCCCTGATGTGCGGACGGTTCACGGTCACGGCCAAAGACACCAAGACGATCGCCGACCGCTTCCAGGTCGAGCTCGAGAAGGCCCTGGAGCGGGGCGGCGACGGCGAGGCCCCGGCGCCGACCAAGGAGCGGGCCGAGAAGATGGCCAAAGGGCTCGGTCGCTTCAACGTCGCCCCGACCCAGGAGGTCCTCACGGTGCGCTCCTCGCCCGACCCCGAAGAGGCGGCGAGGGGTGAGCGCGAGGCGCGGCTGATGCGCTGGGGACTGGTGCCGCGCTGGGCCAAGGACCTCAAGGTCGGCTACCGGATGATCAACGCCAAAGCCGAGAACCTGGACAGCAGCCGCGCCTACGCGCCCCTGGTCGGCAAGTTCCGCCATCGCTGCCTGATCGTCGCCGACGGCTTCTACGAGTGGATGAAGGCCGAGGACCCCAAGCAGCCGCGGCAGCCGTGGCACTTCACCGTCGACGGCGGTGAGCCCTTCGCCTTCGCCGGGATCTGCACCCGCAAGGAGTGGGAGGACGAGGGGGACCGCGGCTTCGACGACGGCTGGCTCTACAGCTGCACGATCGTCACCACGACGCCGAACAAGGTGGTGGCGCCGGTCCACGACCGGATGCCGGCGATCCTGCCGAGCCCCGAGGCCGAAGCCGCCTGGCTGCGGCCGGACCTCAGCGCCGAGGACGCGATCGCGATGTGCGGGCCGCTGGATCCGAGCCGGATGTCGAGCGCCCCGGCCAACCCGCAGCTGAACAAGGTCGGCAAAGGGATGGCGGAAGGGCCGGAGCTGCTGGTCGCGCCGCGGTCCGGCTGAGCCTCATTCTTCCTCTTCGTCTTCCTCGGCTTCTTCTTCGGCCAGTTCTTCGTTTTCCTCTTCCGCTTCTTCGTCGATCGGCGGCGGGAAGGCGGCCAGTGCCCCCGCGGTGCGTGCGGTCGCCTCGCCGCCGCTCGTCGTCAGCGTGCAGGAGATCGCCGCCGCCGGCGCGGCGGTCGTCTTCCAGACGGTGTAGAAGGGCAGCACGAGGTCCTGCTTCGGCTTGCCACCGGCGATGAAGTATTTGAGGTTCTCGGTGCCCACTTCGTACTTGGGCCATTCGAGCTTGACGCCCCGTTCGGTGGTGAACGCCTGCAGCGGCTCCGGTTCGAGGACGACGAGTTCGCCACCGCGGGCGCTGAAGTCGACCAGCAGGGTTTCCGGCACGTCCTGGCTGTAGATGCCGGCTTCGGAGGAGCGCGGGAAGGTGGCCCGCAGCCCCCCCGAGGTCTGGGCGATTTCGGTCCGGTGACGCGCTGCGACGGTGCAGAGCACGCGGCCGTCGCCGACCGGTGCGCCGGCGTCGATTCGCAGGGTCGCGCCGGCGAGGAAGAGCGCGTAGCCGCTGGCGTTGGCGCCGGTGGCTTTGATCTCGCCCTCGACCAGCTGCATCTGGCCACCTCCTCCCGGCACCTCGACCGGCGCCGAGTCCGGGATCGCGCCCCGCTTCACCCATTCGAGGTTGGCGGCTTCGCCCGAGCCCTTGTCGGCGGTCAGCAGCGCCGCGGCGACGCAGGCGAGCAGCCCGACGGCGATCACGATCAGCGCCCCGCGTGGGGGGCGGGTGTCCTGGGAAGGCTCGCTCACGGCCGCGACAGTATTGGAACCGGCATCACGACTACGCGCCCGACAGGATTCGAACCTGTGGCCTATCGCTCCGGAGGCGATCGCTCTATCCAGCTGAGCTACGGGCGCTCACTCGGCAGCTTAGTTAGTAACAACCAGAGGGGGGAGGTCCATCCGAATGCAGACATAAACTTTCGCCATGCGCAAGGCGACCAGCGGAAATGCAGCAGAGGCAACTGTGCTCAACGCGTTTGTACAACGCGACCTCCCAGTTCTCGTCCCATTTGGGGATGCGCATCCCTACGATCTCGCGGTTGACCTGGGCGACTGCGCGTTTTTGCGGGTCCAATGCAAGACGGCGTGGCCGCTAAAGGGATGTCTGGTCTTCAACGCCCGGTCCACGGACCACGGTCGTGGGCCTCGCTCGTATCGAGGCCTGGCGGACATTTTTGGCGTTTACTTTCCGCCTAGGCAGTTGATCTACCTGGTCCCCATAGATGCAGTTGCGGAGTTCGAGGGGAGGCTGAGGCTGGATCCGCCGCTGAACAATCAGCGTAGACGTGTTCGCTTGGCGGCTGACTTCGAGATCGACCGCTGGACGATGGACAGGCTTCGCCAGGTGGTTGCGCCCTCACCGTCGCTGGCGGCTTAGTGACGATCTTCCGTAGGCTCGCCGGTTATGGACCTTTCGGCGATCTTCCTGGGCACCGGCGGCTCGGTGCCGTCGGCGCGGCGCTCGACCGCGAGCGTGCTGATCGCGCGTGGGGGGGAGCGGCTGATGTTCGACTGCGGCGAAGGCACCCAGCGCCAGCTGCAGCGTTCCCTGGGCCTGGTCCAGGTCGACGAGATCTACCTCACCCACTTCCACGCCGATCACATCCTCGGGCTGCCGGGGCTGCTGAAGAGCTATGACCTGACCGACCGCGAGCTGCCGCTGGCGATCCACGGGCCACCTGGCCTGCGCGACCTCTTCGCGATCCTCAAGCCGATCGTCGGCCGGCTCCATTTCGAGGTCAATCTGACCGAGCTGAAGCCGGGCGAGGGGGTAGCCCATGACGGCTACGCGGTCGAGTCCTTCGAGGCGGCGCACAGCGCTCGCGCCAACGGCTACGCGCTGATCGAGGAGCAGCGCCCCGGTCGCTTCGACATCGACGCGGCCAGGCGCCTCGGGGTCCCCGAAGGGCCCTCATTCGCCGCCCTGCAGCGTGGCGAGGAGGTCGAGGGCACCAGCGGCCGGGTCAGTCCGGCCGACGTCGTCGGCGCCGCGCGCCCGGGCCGTACCGTCGTCCTCACCGGCGACACCGCCCCGAGCCCGGCGACGGTGGCGGCGGCAGCCGATGCCGAGCTGCTGATCCACGACGCCAGCTTCGCCGAGGAGGAGGTTCAGCGGGCCGCCGAAACCGGGCATTCGACCGTCGGCCAGGCCGCGGCCGTGGCCCGGGAGGCCCACGTCAAGATGCTCGCCCTCGTCCACATCTCCTCCCGCTACCACGTCGGCAAGGTGCTGGAGGAGGCCCAGGAGGTCTACGAACCCACCGTCGCCCCCAAAGACTTCGACGTGATCGAGATCCCGTTTGCCGAGAAGGGCTATCCCGAGCTGATCCCAAATGGAGCTCGGGAAAGAGGCGGGTCCGGTATCGCCTCGACCGAACCTCCCCGCAGTTCGTGAGGGCGAGGCGATACCGGACCCGCCCCCTGCGCTGCTACATTGCAGCCGTCCTTTAACCCGGTCCCGTGAGGCCAGGAAGGCAGTGAAAAGTGAGTGAGAAGATCGTGCTCGAGCACGACGACCTGAGGCGAACGCTGCGGCGGATCGCCCACGAGATCGCCGAGAAGAATCCCGATTCCTCCGGCTTGGCGATCGTCGGAATCCACACTCGCGGTGCCATCCTCGCCCGCCGGCTGCACACGCTGTTGACCGGGCTGACCGACGTCGAGCTGCCGATCGGCGACCTCGACATCTCCTTCTATCGCGACGACGTCGGCGCCAAGGCGCCCGCGACCCAGCCCGTCGTCCACGCCTCCCACATCGACTTCGACCTCAGCGAGCGCACCGTGGTCCTGGTCGACGACGTGCTTTTCACCGGACGCACCGTCCGTGCCGCGATCGAGGCGCTCTTCGACTACGGACGCCCGCGCCGGGTGCAGCTCGCGGTGCTCTGCGATCGCGGCCACCGCGAGCTGCCGATCCGCCCGGACTACGTCGGCAAGAACCTGCCGACCGCACGCGAGGAGCGGGTCAACGTCAGCCTCGAGGAGAGCGACGGAGCCGACCGGGTGACGATCTCAGGCGCCCGAGCGGAGGCAATGGCATGAAGCACCTCCTGGCCATAGAGCAGCTTTCCCGCGAGGAGATCGAGGCGATCCTCGACCGCGCCGAGAGCTTCGCCGAGGTCGGCCGCCGCGACATCAAGAAGGTGCCGACCCTGCGCGGCCGCACCGTCGTCACCCTCTTCTACGAGTCGAGCACCAGGACCAGCAGCTCCTTCGAGCTGGCCGCGAAGCGGCTCTCGGCCGACCTCGTCTCGGTCAAGGCGGCCGGCTCCTCGGTCGACAAGGGCGAGTCGCTCAAGGACACCGTCGCCACCCTCTCCGCCTATGACCCGGCGGCGATCGTGATCCGCCACCCCTACGCAGGCGCCGCGCAGATGGTCGCCGGGTGGACCGCCGCCGCCGTCGTCAACGCCGGCGACGGCAAGCACGAGCACCCGAGCCAGGCGCTGCTCGACGTCTACACCCTGCGCCGCCGGCTGGGAAAGCTCGATGGTGTGCGGATCTGGATCGTCGGCGACGTCCTCCACAGTCGCGTCGCCCGCTCCAACCTGATCGCCTTCCAGCGGATGGGGGCCGAGGTCACCGTTTGCGGCCCCCCGACCCTGATCCCGCGGGGGATCGAGGAGCTGGGCTGCGAGGTCTCCCACTCGCTGGAGCGGATCGGCGAGGCCGAGGTCGTCTACGCGCTGCGGATGCAGCAGGAGCGCATGAGCGAGAGCTTCGTCCCCTCGCTGCGCGAGTACGCGGCGACCTTCCAGATCGACACCCGCAAGCTCAACCCGCGCCAGCTGCTGATGCACCCGGGCCCGGTCAACCGCGGGGTCGAGCTCTCCGGCGAGGCGATCGACTCGCCGCAGTCGCTGATCGCCGAGCAGGTGGCGGCGGGCCTGGTCGTGCGGATGGCGATCCTCTACGAGCTGCTGGCCGGCGGTGAGCGCCCGACGCCGCTGGTGGAGGGCGAGGGCGCCGGCCGCCCGACACCGATCGGGCAGCCCGCATGAGCCTGACCGAGACCCTCGACGTGCGTCCCGGCGAGGCCGCGAACGTGATCCTGCGCCGCGCCACCGTGCTCGACCCGGTCGCCGGCATCGACGCCGTCCACGACGTCGTCATCCGCGATGGCGAGATCGCCGAGCTGGCCGCGCCCGGGGAGGGGGCGGCTGAGGGCGCCGAGGTGCTCGAGGCCGAGGGCATGCACGCCTTCCCCGCCTTCTTCGATCCCCACGTCCATCTCCGCACCCCCGGCCACGAGCACAAAGAGGACGTCGAGACGGGCACCCGCTCCGCCGCCGCCGGCGGCTACTGCGGGATCCTGGCGATGGCCAACACCGAGCCACCGGTCTCGACCGCGGCCGACATCTCTGCCCTGCGTGAGCAGGCTCGGGTCGGCGCCTCGGTCCCGGTCGGCTTCATGGCAACCGTCACCCGCGACATGAAGGGCGAGGAGCTGACCGAGATGGTCGAACTGCGCGAAGCGGGCGCGGTCGGCTTCTCCGACGACGGCCTGCCGATCTCCAGCGCCCGGGTGATGCTGCGCGCCCTGCAGTACCAGCGGCTCTGCGGCGGCACGATCGCCCTGCACGAGGAGGACCCCGAGCTCTCCGGCGACGGCGTCATGCACGAGGGGCCGGTGTCCGCGGCGCTCGGCCTCGCCGGCGTCCCCTCGGTCTCGGAGTCGACCATGATCGCCCGCGATGCCGCCCTCGCCGCCTACGAGGATGCCCGCATCCACGTCCAGCACCTCTCGGCGAGGGAGTCGGTCGAGGTCGTCCGTGCCGCCAAGGCCGCCGGCGTCAAGATCAGCGCCGAGGCCAGCCCGCACCACCTCTGCCTCACCGACGAGGAGGTCCGCAGCCTCGATCCGTACCGCTTCAAGATGAACCTGCCGCTGCGCCGCGAGGTCGACCGCCAGGCGCTGATCGAGGCCCTGCGCGACGGCACGATCGAGTGCGTCGCCACCGACCACGCTCCTCACCAGGCCGAGGAAAAGGACGTCCCCTTCGAGCAGGCGGCAATGGGGGTGACCGGCCTGGAGACCGCCTTCGCGGCGCTGCACACCGAGCTGGTCCTGCCCGGCACGATCGAGCTCGGCCTGCTGGTCGAGCGGATGGCCGGCGGCGCCGCCCCCTTCGGCATCGAGCGACCGACCCTGGCGCCGGGCGCAGAGGCCAACGTCGCGCTCTGCGATCTCGCTGCCGAGTGGACGGTGGGCGAGGACGGCTACGAGAGCCGCTCTCAGAACTCCTGGTGCGCCGGTAAGACGCTCACGGGCCGCGCCATGGTCACGATCGCCGCCGGCCAGGTCGCATTCCGCCTGTTTAAAGATTTATAATAAGAAATTTTTGAATTTTTTTTATATATAATCAAAGCCTTCCTCACATTTAAAGTATTTTTATTTAATTTTAAAAATATTTTTAAAATATTATAAAATATAAACAATGTAAAAGATATTTAAAATATAAAAATATTAATTTATATAAAAAACCTTCTCGCAAATTTGAATAAAATATTTGTATTTTTTTAAAAATAATTTTTTATATAATAAAGATTTTTAAATATAAAATTTATTTTATAATAATAATAATGCATTCTTATTATATAAATGTTTAATCTTTATATTAATATAAAAAAAGCTTAAGAAGAAGTTTAAAAAAATTAAAAAATTAATTTTCTAAATTTCTATAAATTGGCATTCTTTTAGAATTAATTATTTAATTTATTATTAAATTTATTTTTTTAATAAGCTTAAAGCAGAGCAAATTAATATAATTTTTATTTATATTTTTTTTAAAGTTAGCATAACTTTACTTTGTGAAAATTTTTATCAAGGCTGCTGGACTCTCCAGATTGTGTTGTAATATTTTAAAAAAACTCTATAAATAAATTATTAATATTTTTTTAAAATGGCATTAATAAGGTTATTTTAATCATCTTCAACAAATCACTTTCTTTAAGAATAGAAAAATTAATATTATAAAATTTT
>CAVYBI010000006.1:0-184832 GCA_963766755.1 uncultured Solirubrobacterales bacterium
ATCGAGTCGGCGGCGCCGGCCTCGCGGATCGCGTCCTCCAGGGTCAGCTCGAAGCCCTCGCGGCGCAGGTTCTCGACGATCTCCCCGGCTCGCTGCCGGCGCTCCCGCTGGGCCCGCTCGCAGGCCGGCCCGATCTTCTCCAGGTCGACCCAGTAGCCGCAGATGTGGAGGTCTTCCGCGTACTCGTGCACGCAGGACATCTCGATCGCCGGCACCAGCTCGACCCCCAGCGCCCGCGCCGCCTCCGCGGCCTCCGGCACCCCGGCGACCGCGTCATGGTCGGTCAGCGCCAGCGTCGTGACCCCGGCCCTGGCGGCTTCCTCGACGACCCCGGCCGGCGCCAGCTGCCCGTCGGAGACGGTCGAATGACTCTGCAACTCGATCGACATCGGATCGGCAGCCTATTCGCCCGGCGTTCCTCCGCGCGCGTAAATAGACTGCGCCGCCGTGTTCGAGAAGGTCCTCATAGCCAACCGCGGCGAGATCGCGATCCGCGTCGCCCGGACCCTGAAGGAGATGGGGATCGGCTCGGTCGCGGTCTATTCCGAGATCGACCGCGATGCCCCCCATGTAAGGGAGGCCGACGAGGCTTTCCTGATCGGCCCCGCGGTCCCGGCCGAGAGCTACCTGAGCATCCCGAAGATCATCGAGACGGCGAAGCAGGCCGGTGCCGAGGCGATCCATCCCGGCTACGGTTTCCTGGCCGAGAACGCCGACTTCGCCCGCGCCTGCGCCGAGGCCGGCGTCGTCTTCGTCGGGCCACCGCCGGAGGCGATCGAATCGATGGGGTCGAAGACGATGGCGCGCGAGATCATGGCCGCGGCCGGAGTGCCGATCGTGCCCGGCGCGACCGAGCCCGCCGTGGACGTCGAGGCCGCCCGCAAGCAGGCCGACGAAGCCGGCTACCCGGTCGCCTGCAAGGCCGCCGGCGGCGGTGGCGGCAAGGGCTTCCGCGTCGCGATGACCCCCGAGGACCTCGAGGAGGCCTTCGACGGCGCCGCCCGCGAAGGCGAGAAGTTCTTCTCCGACGACCGCGTCTACGTCGAGCGCTACCTCGAGGACCCGCGCCACGTCGAGGTCCAGGTCCTGGCCGACTCCCAGGGCAACGTGATCCACCTCGGCGAGCGCGACTGCTCGATCCAGCGCCGTCACCAGAAGGTGATCGAGGAGGCGCCGGGCCCCCAGGTCGACGCCGAGATGCGCGAGCGGATCGGCAAGATCGCCACCGACGCGGCCGCTGCCGTCGGCTACCGCGGCGCCGGCACGGTCGAGGGGATGCAGGTCGGCGACGAGTACTTCTTCCTCGAGATGAACACCAGGGTCCAGGTCGAGCACTGCGTGACCGAGATGATCAGCGGCGTCGACATCGTCCGCGAGCAGATCCTGGTCGCCGCCGGCGAGCCGCTCTCGCTGGCCCAGGAGGACGTGGAGCTGCGCGGGCACGCGATCGAGTGCCGGATCAACGCCGAGGCCGCGCACAAGAAGTTCGCTCCCGCCCCCGGCGCGATCACCACTTACCGCGAGCCGGCCGGCCCCGGCGTGCGCGTCGACTCCGGCGTCGAAGCGGGCTCCGAGGTGACGCCGATGTACGACCCGATGGTCGGCAAGCTGATCGTCTGGGACGTCGATCGCGAGCACGCGACGCGGCGGATGCTGCGGGCGCTGAACGAGTACGAGATCGGTGGCCTGACCACCCTGATCCCCTTCCACAAGGCGATCCTCGCGACCGCGCAGTGGGACCGCGGCGAGACCTGCCGCGACCTGATGGAGGATCGCGACTGGCTCAAGTCCACCGCGCCCGAGGAGATCGCCGCGCCCGCTGCCGAGGACGGCGCCGAGCTGGTCAGCCGCGACTACAAGGTCGAGGTCTCCGGCAAGCTCTTCGACGTCAAGGTGATCGGCGAGGCCGGGACAGGCGCCGCCGCCGCTTCGGCCGGCGGCAAGAAGCCGCCGAAGCGCGAGCGCAAGGCCGGCGGCGGCGCCTCCGCCTCCAGCGAGTCGCTGCCGTCGCCGCTGCAGGGCACCGTCTTCAAGGTCGCCGTCGAGCAGGGCGCCGAGGTTGCCGAGGGCGACCTGATCTGCATCATCGAGGCGATGAAGATGGAGAACGAGATCGCCGCCCACCGCGCCGGCAAAGTCACCTCGCTCAACGTCAAAGAGGGCGACGCGGTTTCCAGCGGCGACACGCTGGCGATCATCGAGTAGGGCACCTGGGCCGGTAGGGCCGGCCTCAACCGCTATTTCTGCGGCTGTTTCTCTTTCTCTTCGCGTTCTTCCCGCCGCTTTTCGCGTTCGCGCTGTTCCTTTTCCTTCTGCTGCCTGATCTCGCGCTGCTGTTTCTGCGTCAGCGGCAGTTGCTCCGAGGGCGTCTGGCATTTGCGGCCGACGCAGGTCACCAGGCGCTCCAGCTCGCGGTGGAGGAAGCCACGGATCGGGTAGAAGTTCCGGTCGCGGATCTTGTTGTTGAGCTCATGCGGGTCCTTGGTGATGTCGTAGAGCTCTTTTTCCCCGTTCGGCCACTCGATGTACTTGTAGGGGCCGAGGCGGATCCCGACGTAGTCCTTGGGCGGGGCGACGATCGAGGCGCTGGCGCCGCGCGAGCGGCCGGCGGGGGCCCTGGACCCGGTCGCCAGCGGCACGCCGCCCTGGGCTTCGACGTCGTTGGTCTGGACGAAGGACTCGAACAGCAGCGGTCGCCGCGTGCGCAGGGTCGAGTCGAGCAGATAGGGGACGAGCGAGCGGCCGTCGATGCTTTTGTCGGCGGCGGCGCCGGCCAGCTCGAGGATCGTCGGCGCGAGGTCGATGTTGCTCGCCAGCTCGCCCGTGGCACTGCCCGGTTTGATCCCCGGCCCGCGGATCAGCAGCGGCAGGTGGGTGGCCGCCTCGTAGGCGAGGAACTTGCCGCCGGTGAGCCGGTGCTCGCCGTAGAAGAAGCCGTTGTCGGAGGTGAAGAGGATGTAGGTGTTGCGCAGGCGGCCCATCGTCCCGAGCGTGTTGATGATCTGCTGGACGCCGTCGTCGACAGCGCGCAGAGACTCCAGCGCCTTCTGGTAGTAGACGCGGTAGGTGTGGGTCTCGGTCGGCGAGAGGTAGGAGGCTTCGCGGATGAAGAGGGGCTTGTCGTTGACGTTGCCCTCGTTGAAGCCTTCCGAGGGTCCGTGCGGGTAGGGGGCCCCGGCGAAGGAGTCGTAGTGGCGGGTCGCCGGCTCGGGCCCGGCCGGGCGGCGGAAGTCGCCGTGCGGGGCGGTGTAGTCGAGCTGCACGTAGAAGGGCTGGCCGCTCGGCGTGCCAAACATCTCTTCGCTGGCGATCCGGGTGAAGACATCGGTCGCGTAGAGGCAGGGGAGGCCGTTGAGCGGCGCGAAGGGGCAGCCGAAGTCGTCGCGCTGGCCGTATTCGCGCGTTTCCCAGTTGCCGGAGTCGCCGATAGGCCCTTCGAGGATGCCGTTGTTGTTCAGCGTGTAGCCGTAGAAGTAGTGGTTGGTGTCGGCCTTCAGCACCGAGTGCCAGGCGCTCCAGCCCGGCGGCACGGTTTTGCCTTCATCGAACGGTTCGTCGCCATAGCCGTTGAGGAACTTGCCGACGTGGATCGTGCGGTAGCCGGCGCCCTGCAGCCAGGTGGCGACGTTGTGGTTGTTGGCCTGGCGGAAGCTGAAGCCGGTGTAGCCGCCGTTCGGGGGCACGTTGCCGCGGACGTTGTGGTTGTGCGCGTAGCGACCGGTCAGCAGGCTGACCCGGGAGGGGCAGCAGAGCGGGTAGGAGTCGTAGTAGCGGTTGAAGGTGATCCCTTTGCCGGCGATCGCCGTCAGGGTGTTCGGCATCGCCGCGATCGGGGCGCCGCCGGGGGGCGTGTAGGTCGCGTAGAGCTGGTCGAGCGTCTGGTCGTCGGTCTGGATCACGACGAAGTTCGGTTTCTGGCCGGGGGGCAGCAGGGCTGCCTGGTGCGTCTTCGAGGCGGCCGCGCCGGCTGCGGCGGCACTGGCGCTCGGCTGGCCGAGGGCGACGGCGAGCGCGGTCAGCAGCAGCAGGACGCTGGCGGCGAAGGCCAGTCGAGCGCCGGCGAGGGCGCGCGCTTGAGTCTTGGGGTGCTCGAACCTATTCATAGGGGACAACTAGGGTCAAAACCGGCGCCTACCACCGGAGTTGCGCCCTGAACGCTAGAAAACGCTCAGGACGCGCCGAGCTTTTTGGCTGCTTCGCGGAAGTTTTTCACCGTGGCGCTGGGGGCTTTGCGCCCTTCCAGTTTCTCGCCATGGCGGTTGACCCAGATCACCGGCACGTTCATTTTCAGCACCGGAGCGATGTCGGTCGCGTAGTCGCAGCCGATGTGCAGCCAGCCTTTCTTGCCGCCGATCCGCCGTGCGCACTCTTTGAAGTGGACGGGGTCCGGCTTGTAGCTGCGCACCTGCTGGGCGGTGACGACGAGGTCGAGTTCGGTCCGCAGGTGGCGGCGTGAGATCCCCAGCAGTTTGTCGTCGGTGTTGGTGATGATCCCGACGTCGTACTTCTTGGCGAGCCGGTCCATCGCCGCGTTGGCCTCGCGGAAGGGCAGCCAGTAGGCGACGCTGTTGGGCAGGAACTGAGCCCGCGAGGGCTCCACCTCCCAGCCCAGCTCGCCGGCGACTTTGACGATCGTGCGGCGCAGCACCTCGGCGTAGAGCTCGTAGGAGCCGGCCATGATTTCGGCCTGGACCTCCATGAAGCGCTCGAGGAAGGGGCCTTCTTCGAAGCTGAAGCCGTCTTTGGCGGCCTCTTTCTTACAGGCCTCGACGATCCCCTTCTCCCAGTCGATCAGGGTGCCGTAACAGTCGGTGGTCACCCATTTGATGTTTTTGAGACTGGGAAGGGCCATCTGCGAGCGCGGCATTATGGCAAGCGCCCCCGGGTCGGGGAGTCACCCTCGCCGGCGATGCCGCCCACGGGCCGTCTGGGATAGGGTGCGCGGCCGCGCCTCCGGGTGCCACCTCTTTATGGACCTCCTCGAGTATCAGGGCAAGCAGCTGTTCGCCAAGCACGGCGTCGCCGTGCCCAGCGGCGAGGTCGCGAAGACGGTCGACGAGGCGGTCGCCGCCGCCGAGCAGATCGGCTACCCCTGCGCGATCAAGGCCCAGGTCCTGATCGGCGGCCGCGGCAAGGCGGGCGGGATCAAGATCGCCAAGGACGCCGCGGAGGCGCGCGAGTACGCCGACGCGATCCTCGGCATGGACATCGTCGGCCCCCACGGCGAGGGTCCCTTCCGCGTCGACCAGGTCTGGATCGAGGGCGGCTCGGACATCGCCGCCGAGTACTACGCCTCGGTCATCCTCGACCGCGGTGAGAAGAAGCTTTTGGCGATGGTTTCCAGCCAGGGAGGGATGGACATCGAGCAGGTCGCGGCCGAGAGCCCCGAGGCCCTGGTCAAGCGCCACATCGACCCGACCCGCGAGTTCGACGTCGCCGCGGCGCGGGAGATCGTCGACGCGGCCGGGCTCGACGAGGACGTCCGCGACCAGGCCGCCGAGGTGCTGGTGAAGCTGGCCGAGGTCGCGACCAACGAGGACGCCAGCCTGATCGAGGTCAACCCGCTGATCGTCACGTCGGGGCGCGAGGTCGTCGCGCTCGACGCCAAGGTGACGATCGACGGCAACGCCCTCTACCGCCACCAGGACCTGGCCGAGATCGCCGACACGGTCGACGATCCCCAGGAGCAGATGGCGAAGGAGAAGGGCCTCACCTACGTCAAGCTCGACGGCAACGTCGGCATCCTCGCCAACGGCGCCGGCCTCTGCATGTCGACCCTCGACGTCGTCGCCCAGGCGGGCGGCGCCCCGGCCAACTTCCTCGACGCCGGCGGCGGCTCCAAAGCCGAGGCGATCGTCAACGCCCTGGAAGTGATCGTCTCCGACCAGAAGGTGACGGCGATCCTCTTCAACATCTTCGGCGGCATCACCCGCTGCGACGAGATCGCCAACGGGATCGTCACCGCCTCGAGCCAGCTCGGGCTCGAGCTGCCGCTGGTCGTCCGCCTCGACGGCACCAACTCCGAGCAGGGGCTCGAGATCCTGGCCGCGGCCGACCTGCCGAACCTGCACCAGGAGAAGACGATGCTGGACGCCGCGCGCCGCGTCGTCGAGCTGGCGGGGGGTGCCTCGTGAGCATCATCGTCGGCGAGCAGACGAAGCTGGCCGTCTCCGGCCTGACCGGCCGCGAGGGCTCCTTCCACGGGCTGCGCAACCGCGCCTACGGGACCGACCTCGTCGCCGGGGTCACCCCCGGCAAGGGCGGTCAGGACGTCGAGGGCGTGCCCGTCTTCGACACGATCAAGGAGTCGGTCGAGGAGGCCGGCGCCAACACCTCGATGATCTTCGTCCCGGCCCGCTTCGCCGCGCCGGCGATCGACGAGGCGATCGAGTCCGGGGTCGAGACCGTGATCGCGATCACCGAGGGGATCCCGGTGCTCGACATGCTGAAGACGTACTGGAAGGCGAAGGAGGCGGGCGTGCGGCTGATCGGGCCCAACTGCCCCGGCGTGCTCTCGCCCGGCAAGGCCAACGTCGGCATCATCCCCGCCCAGTTCTTCGACCCCGGCAAGATCGGCGTCGTCTCCAAGTCGGGGACGCTGACCTACCAGATCGGCAACGAGCTGAAGCAGGCGGGCGAGGGCAACTCCTCGATCGTCGGCATCGGCGGCGACCCGATCGTCGGCTCCGACTTCATCGACATCCTCACCATGTACGAGGCCGACCCCGAGACCGAGCTGATCGTGATGGTCGGCGAGATCGGCGGCGACGCCGAGGAGCGCGCGGCCGAGTTCATCTCCTCCGAGGTCTCGAAGCCGGTCGTCGCCTACATCGCCGGCTTCACCGCGCCTCCCGGCAAGCAGATGGGCCACGCCGGCGCGATCATCTCCGGCTCCTCGGGGACGGCGCAGGCGAAGAAGGACGCGCTCGAAGCGAAGGGCGTGCGGGTCGGCCAGAGCCCCAGCGAGGCGGCCGCGATCGCCGTCGAGATCCTCCGCGGCTCCTGACCCGCCGGCGTTGCTAGGGTCGAAGGCGATGGCCGGCGACACGATTTCGTTTGCGCGGGGCGCTCCGAGTGCCGACATCCTGCCCCACGAGGCGGTGCGGGATGCGGCGGCGCGGGCGTTGGAGAGCGACTGGGAAAAGGCCCTCTCCTACGGGACCGGGATCGGGCATCCGGGGCTCTGCGAGTGGATTGCCGAGCGCCACGGCGGGCTCGATGCCGCGCAGGTGATGGTTGCCAACGGTTCGCTGGAGGCTGGGTCGATGCTGTTCGAGCATCTGCTCGGGCCGGGCGACCGCGTGATCGTCGAGCAGCCGACCTACGACCGCACGCTGCTGCTCCTGCAGCGGCTCGGGGTCGAGCTGGTGCCGGTGCCGCTGGAGGCCGACGGGCTCGACCTGGCGGCATTCGAGGTGGCACTCGCCGAGGGGCCGATCAAGCTCGCTCACGTCATCCCCAACGCCCACAACCCGGCCGGCTGCACGCTCTCGAGCGCGAAGCGGGCGCGGCTGGTCGAGCTCGCCGCCGAGCACGGCTTCTGGATCTTCGAGGACGACCCCTACCGCGAGCTGCCCTTCGCGGGCGAGCCGCTGGAGACGATGCTCTCCCTCGATAGCGCCGACCGCGTGATCCACGCCTCGTCCTTCTCAAAGACGGTCAGCCCGGGAGTCCGCGTCGGCTACCTGGCCGGCCCGGCGGCAGAGGTCGCGAAGCTGGCCAAGCGGGCCAACGAGACCTACATCTCACCCAACATGCTGGCCGAGTCGATCGTGCTGGAGCTCTGTCGCTCGGGTGAGCTGGACCGCAACATCGCCTTCGTCAAGGGCGCGCTGAAGGAGCGCTGCGATGCCCTGGTCGCCGCCCTGGGCGAGCAGATTCCCGAGGCCGAGTTCGTCGTCCCCGAGGGCGGCTACTTCCTCTGGCTCGATCTCGCCGAGGGGACCGACACCACGGCGTTGCTGGCCGAGTCCAAGGCCGCCGGCGCCACCTTCGTCGCCGGGCCCGACTTCATGATCGAGGGCGGCGAGAACAGCCTCCGCCTCTCCTTCGCGCCGGTGCCGGCGGAGCGCATGGACGAGGGCGTTGGCCGCATCGCCCGGGCGCTCGAGCACATCCGCGCGGCCGTCTGACCCGAGACTCGCGGATTCTGATCCGGCCTCCGCCGGGTCGCGTAAGGGGCAGGTAGACAGTCAACCCAGCTAGGGAGGACGAGATGCCTGAAAAGAAGATCAACGACCCGGTTTCGCGCCGCAAGTTCATGGCGCTGACCGGCGGCTCGGCGGCCGCGGCCGCCTTCCTCGCCGCCTGCGGGAGCGACGACGGCACCACGACGATGACCTCCGCGACCGGCGGCGGCGACAGCGAAACCGCGCAGTTCGGCAAGGGCGACATCGGCATCCTCAACTACGCCCTCACGCTCGAGTACCTGGAGACCGCCTTCTACGCCGACGTCGTCAAGAGTGGCCTCTTCAAGGGAGCCGACCTGGAGACGATCCGCAAGTTCGGTGCCGAGGAGGCCGAACACGTCGCCGCCCTGACCGCCGCGGTGAAGCAGATGGGCGGCAAGCCGGCGCCGGAGCCGAAAACCGAATTCCCGCTGAAGAGCGCCAAGTCGGTGCTGGAACTGGCGGGCACGGTCGAGAACCTCGGCGCCGCCGCCTACCTCGGCCAGGCCGCCAACATCAAGAGCCCGGACGTGCTGGCGTCGGCGCTGGCGATCCACAGCGTCGAGGGCCGCCACGCCGCCGCGCTCAACACCCTGCTCGGCAAGTCGATCACCCCGGAAGGGGCGTTCGCCAAGCCGGCCGATGCGAAGACCGTCCTCAAATCCGTCGAACCCTTCATCGTCAGTTGATCCGGCGAGAAAGCGAAAAGGAGAAAGCGATGAGCCACCGAGAACTTGCCCATCCCGAGCTCGCCGGCGTCGAGGTCGACGAGGACAGCGGCGACCTCTCGCGCAGCGAGGTGATCCTCAAGGGCGCGCTGGCGGCCGGGGCCGTCTACGGCACCTTCATGGTCGGGCCGTACGTCCGCAAGGCGTTCGCGATGACCGCCGGCAACGACGTCGACATCCTCAACTTCGCCCTCACCCTGGAGTACCTGGAGGCCAGCTTCTACGACGAAGCGAAGACCCGGGCCAGGGCGAGCGGCGAGCTGAAGAGCCTGATCGGGCTCCTGGCCGAGGACGAGAAGCAGCACGTCGAAGCGCTGACGGCGACGATCAAGCAGCTCAAGGGCAAGCCCGTGGCGGAGCCGAAATTCGACTTTGCCTACAGCGACACGGCCGGCTTCCTGAAGCTGGCGCAGACCTTCGAGGACACCGGGGTCAGCGCCTACAACGGGGCCGGGCCGGCGATCAAGTCCAAGGAAGTGCTTGGCGCGGCGGGCTCGATCGTCCAGGTCGAGGCGCGGCATGCCGCTGCGATCCGGCTGCAGAACAAGGAAGAACCGGCCCCCGACGCCTTCGATCCCGCGCTCGACGAAGCGCAGGTGCTGAAGGCCGTGGAACCGTTCATCGCCTAGGGGGTCGAGCGGCCGGGAGGGATGATGGATCGAGATGACCGTTAGGAGGGAGAGGGCCGAGCGGCTGGCCGACGAGGAGCTGATGCCGCTGATCGGGGCCAAGGACCCCGAGGCCTTCGAGGTCTTCTACGACCGCCACGGCGGCGTCGCCTACTCGCTGGCGTACAGGATCGTCGGCGAGAAGGGCGCCGCCGAGGACGTCACCCAGGAGGCCTTCATCTCGATCTGGCGCAGCGGCGCCCGCTTCGACCGCGCCCGTGGCAGCGTCCGCTCCTGGATGCTGAGCATCGTCCGCAACCGGGCGATCGACGCCCTCCGCAGCCGCGCCGGCAAAGCGCCGAAGCTGAGCTTCGACGACGATGCGATCCTCGAGCAGCGCCCGGCCGAGGAGCTGACCGAGGAGGAGGCGATGCGCCACGAGACCGCGACCGAGATCCGCGGCGCCCTCGGCACCCTGCCGGGCGAGCAGTCGAAGGTGATCGAGCTGGCCTACTTCGGCGGCTTCAGCCAGTCGGAGATATCGCGCATGCTGGGGGTGCCCCTGGGCACCGTGAAGGGGAGGATGAGACTGGGCTTGGAGAAGATCCGGGGAGAGCTGGCGGAGGGACTGGCATGACCGAGACGAATCACGAGCGCTGGAGCGAGGACGTCGCCGCCTATCTGCTCGGGGGGCTGGAGCCCGAGGAGGCGGTGGCGCTGGAGCGCCATGCCGCCGGCTGCGAGCGCTGCCAGGCGGAGATCCGCTGGCTGACGCCGGCGCTGGACGCGTTGCCGGAGAGTGTCGAGTGGCTGGAGCCGCCACGCGAGCTGCGCGAGCGGGTGATGGCCGAGGTGCGGTTCGAGGCCGAGCCCACGGACGAGTCCGGCGAGGAGCCGGCTGCCGCCGGGCTCGCTGGTCGCGTCTCCAACTGGCTGCGGGAGCTGGGCTCGGGGCCGATGGGCCTGCGGCCGGTGGTGGGATTCGCCGCCGCGGTGCTGGTCGTCGCCGCCGTCGCCGGCTTCGCGATCGGCGGCGGGCTCGGCGGTGGCTCTGACAGTGGCGAAACGAGCACCGTGGTCAGCAACGAACCGTCGGGCGTCACCGCGAAGATGATCAGCGAAGGCGATGGCGGCACGCTTCACCTCGCCAACGTGCGCCAGCTCCCCAGCGACCGTGTGCTCGAGGCCTGGGTCCAGCGCGGCGGCGAAGTGGAACCGGTGCGGGCGCTGTTCGTCCCCGACCGCGAAGGCCGGGCCAGCACCGAATTGCCGGACATGAACGGCGTCGAAGTGGTGATGGTGACGGCGGAGCCAAAGGGCGGCAGTGAGTCGCCCACTTCCTCGCCGCTGGTCACGATCGCCGTCCCCGAGTAGAGGACGACGGGTCCCTGTCGGCTACCGGCCGTAGCGGTCGGAGGAGAGGACCAGCTGCTCCGGAATCGCCGCCCGCGGCGGTGGCGCCGGGTCGGCGCGGACCGAGACGGTCTCGGCGACGCTGCGGCTGACCTCGTGCACGCCGTCGGCGGAGGCGATTGTGACCCGCTCCTCGTCGGAGCTCTCGACCTTGCCCTCGAGGCCCGGGTCCAGTCCCGCCGCCTTGAGGTAGTGCAGCAGCTCCTCGGCCTCGTTCTCGAAGCGCAGGACGGTGACGTCGGCGCCGACCTCGACGTCGGCCAGCAGCGAGCCCTGCTCGCGTACGCCCTCGACGATCGGGTGGCCGTGGGGGCAGGTGGTGGCGTCGCCGATCGCGGCGCGCATCCGCTCCTCCAGCACCGGCGACATCGCGTGCTCGATCCGCTCCGCCTCCTCGTGGACCTCGTCCCAGGGGATCCCGAGGACGTCGGTGAGGAAGCGCTCGATCATGCGGTGGCGGCGGACGATGTGGCTGGCGTGCTCGCGCCCGGACTCGGTGAAGCCGAGCGATTTGTCGGCGTTGCGCTCGACGTAGCCGTCCCCGATCAGGCGGCCGACCATCTCGTGCACGGTCGGCGGCGAGAGCTGCATCGCGCGGGCGATGTTGGCGCCGGTCATCGGCAGCCCGGCCTCCTCCAGCCAGAACATGATCTCCAGGTACTCCTGCTCCGCTACGGTCGCCTCGCTCATCGATTCGATACTAGCGGCGCTCCACCAGCGTCGAGACGACGGCCTCGTAGAAGCCGTCGCCCATGCTGCCCTCGGTGACGGTGGCGTTGTCCCACAGCGAGAGGGCGGCGCGCAGGCCGGGGTCGCGCTCGGGGCCGTTGGCGACGACGAAGAAGCGGCCGACCGCGGCGGCGACCTCGAGGTCCTCGACCGAGTCGCCGACGGCGATGCAGTCGGCCGGGTCGTAGCCGCGGGCGCGGGCGTGGGCGGCGACCGCGGCCGCCTTGCTGACCATGCGCGGGACCAGGTGGTAGGCGTGGGTGGGGCCGTCGATGGCCGCCATCGGGCGGCCGATCGCGCCGTTGTCGAGCAGCCGCAGGTCGTCGTCGCCGTGCTCGCCGAGCAGGGCGTTGGCCTCGTCGACGTCGACCTTGCCGCGGAAGAGGTGGGAGAGGACGCGGCCGGTGTGCCAGGGGGCGTGGTACTCGAGGCGACCCTCGAAATGGGCGAAGAGACGCTTCGGGATGCCACGCGCCTCGATCTGCTCGTAGATCGTCCCGTCCTCCTCGTTCGGCGTCATCTCGCCGGTCAGCAGCGTCGTCTCGCCGTCGATCGCGAAGGCGCAGCCGGCCTCGTAGATGTAGGAGGCCTGGCCCATCAGCCGGGCGGCCTCGTGGACCTGGGGCTCGCGGCGGCCGGACATGATCACGACCTCGACCCCGGCCCGCTGGCAGGCCTCCAGCCCCCGCGCCTGGGCCAGCGAGAAGCCGCCCTCGGCGTCGCGGAACAGCGAGGCTCCCTGGCCGAGCAGGGTGCCGTCGAGGTCGGTGTAGACGCAACTCAGTCCCATTGGTCCCGGCCGCTACGGTAGCGACGATGAGATGGCGGCTGACCGACAGGGTCCTCGACCTCGCGCAGCCGCTGGCGGCGGGGATCGTCAACGTCACCGTCGACTCGATGTTCGAGGGGGCGCGCAGCGGCACCCCGGAGCAGGCGGTGGCCGACGGGCTGGAGCTGGCCGCGGCCGGGTTCGACATGCTCGACGTCGGCGCGGTTGCGGCCAAGGCCGGGCCCCCGGTGACGGCGGAGGACGAGGCCGCGGCGCTGGTGCCGGCGATCGAGGGACTGACGAGGAGTGCATTTGGCACCGAGGAGAAGCAAAATGCACTCCTCGTCCCCGCACGGGTGCCGATCTCGGCCGACACCTTCTCGGTCGAGGTGGCGCGCCGGGCGCTGGCGGCGGGCGCGCACGCGGTCAACGACATCTCCGGCGGCTCGGAGGAGATGTTCAGGCTGGTGGCGGATAGCGGCTGCGGCTACGTGCTGATGCACATCGAGGGGCCGCCGCGGGTCGACCGGCCCTGGCGCCGGTACGGTGACGTCGTCGACCACCTCAAGGCCTGGTTCGAGGGGAGAGTCGAGCTGGCCCGGGAGCTTGGGGTCTCCGAGGAGCAGATCGCCATCGACCCCGGACTCGACTTCGACCTCAGCCCCAAGCAGGACCTGGAGATCCTGCGGCGGCTCGGCGAGCTGCGCGCGCTGGGGCTGCCGCTGTACGTCTCGCTCTCCCGCAAGGACTTCATCGGCGCCGTGCTGGCGGGCTCGTGGGAGGAGCGGCTGCCGCCCGAGGAGCGCGAGTGGGGGACGGTCGCCGCCGTCGCCCTGGCCGTCCGCGAGGGCGCCGACATCCTCCGCATCCACGACCGCTCCAGCCTGCAGGCGATGAGGGTTGCTGGGGGGATCGCCCGTGGCTAAGGGCCTCCTAGAGTCTCCGTGGTCGGTCGCCATCGAGCCGGCCCGGCGCGACGGGCGGATCGTCGCCGAGAGCGCCGAAGCGGAGCGGCGAGCGCGGCCGGTCACGCTGCCGCCAGCGCTCGACCCGGGCTTCGCCGAGGCCCTGCGCCGGGCTGGCATCGAGAGTCTCTACACGCACCAGCTCGAGGCCTGGGAGACCGCGGCCCACTCCAACCTCGTCATCACCAGCGGCACCGCCTCGGGCAAGAGCCTGGCCTTCAACCTGCCGGTGCTCGACGGCATCGCCCGCGGGCCCAAACGGCGCGCGCTCTACCTCTACCCGACCAAGGCGCTGGCCCAGGACCAGGCCCGCAAGCTGGCCCAGCTGCGCCCGCCCGGGCTGCGCGAGGCGATCTACGACGGCGACACCCCGAGGGAGGAGCGGCCGGCGATCCGCCGCCGCAACAACCTCGTCCTCACCAACCCGGACATGCTCCACGTCGCCGTCCTGCCCCACCACAAACGCTGGGGGGACTTCCTCGCCAACCTCGAGTGGGTCGTCGTCGACGAGGCCCACACCTACCGCGGCGTCTTCGGCTCCCACGTCGCCAACGTGCTGCGGCGGCTGCGGCGGGTGGCGCGCGCCTACGGCTCGGAGCCGCGCTTCCTGCTCGCCTCGGCGACGATCGCCAACCCGGTCGAGCTGGCCGAGCGGCTGGTCGGGACCCCGTTCGAGCTGATCGACGACGACGGCGCGCCGCGCGCCGGTCGCGAGATCGCGATGTGGAACCCGCCGCTGCTCGACGAGCGCACGGGCGCGCGCCGCTCCGCCCTCTCGGAGGCGGCCGACCTGCTGGCGGAGCTGGTCTCCCAGGGGGTGCGGACGATCTGCTTCCTCAAGAGCCGGCGCGGGATCGAGCTGATCCAGCGCTTCGCCCGCGAAAACCTGGAGCGGCGGGGGAAGCCGGAGCTGGCGGCGCGGATCGCCCCCTACCGCGGCGGCTACACGCCCCAGCAGCGGCGCGAGATCGAGGCGCGGCTGAGCGCCGGCGAGCTGCTGGCGGTGGTCGCGACCGACGCCCTGGAGCTGGGGATCGACGTCGGCGAGCTCGACGCGGCGATCTGCGTCACCTTCCCCGGCACCGTCGCCAGCCTGCGCCAGATGTGGGGCCGGGCGGGGCGGCGACGGCGCGGTCTCGCCGTCTACGTCGCCGGCCAGGACGCGCTCGACCAGTTCTTCTGCCGCCACCCGGACGAGTTCATCGAGCGGCCGGTCGAGGCGGCGATCCTCGACCACGCCAACGAGCAGATCGCCTCCCGCCACCTGGTCGCCGCCGCCTACGAGCTGCCGCTGACCGACGCCGACGCGGAGGTCTTCGGGCCGGGCTGGCGCGAGCGGGCTGAGCGGCTGCTGGCGGCGGGGGAGCTGCGCAGCGCCGGCGGCCGGCTGCTGCCGCGGCGCGGCGAGTTCGTCGCCTCGAAGATCGCCCTGCGCTCGGCCTCGGCCGACTCGGTGGCGGTGATCGAGCGCGAGTCGGGGGAGATGCTGGGGATGGTCGAGGCCGAGCGCGCCTTCACGACGATCCACCCCGGCGCGATCTACCTCCACCTCGGGCGCTCCTACGAGGTCGAGCGGCTCGACGTCGAGGAGCGGCGGGCGATCGTCTCCAGCTTCGACGGCGACTGGTACACGCGGCCGAAAAAGGAGACCGAGATCTACATCGAACGCACGCGGGAGCAGCGCGAGGTGGCCGGGGTGCAGCTCAACTTCGGCGACGTCTCGGTGACCGAGCAGGTGATCGCCTTCCAGCGGGTCTCGATCTCCGAGCAGGAGCCGATCGACATCGTCGCCCTGGAGCTGCCGGAGCAGAGCTTCGTCACCCAGGCGCTCTGGTACGTGCTGCCGGAGCAGCTCAGCGACGCGCTGCCGCCCGACGTCCTGCTCGGCTCCCTGCACGCCACCGAGCACGGCCAGATCGCGGTGCTGCCGCTGATCGCGATGTGCGACCGCTGGGACATCGGCGGCCTCTCCACCAACGTCCACTTCCAGACCGGCCGCTCGACGATCTTCATCTACGACGGCCACCCCGGCGGGGTCGGAATATCCCAGCGCGGCTACGAGCAGTTCGAGCGCCTGCTCGGCGACGCCTCGCGGCTGATCGCCGAGTGCCCCTGCGAGTCCGGCTGCCCCTCCTGCGTGCAGAGCCCCAAGTGCGGCAACCTCAACGAACCCCTGCACAAGGCCGGGGCGCTGGAGCTGATGGGCTTGATGAAGCGCGGTCGTTGAGTCGGGGGAGTGGGCCTCCCCGTCACGAACTGCAGGGAGGTTCCGGGGAGACCCACTCCCCCGACTTCAAGGCTCGGCGCTCAAGGCCAGAGCTGGCGCAGGGCGAGGATCGCGAAGGCATGGGACCAGGCGAGCGGGGTGGTCGAGGTGGGGATGCCGGTGCGCGCGTCGACCCGCTCGGGCAGCGCGCCGGCCGGGGTCGCGGCGCGGCGCAGGGCTCCGAGCAGGCGCAGGGCCTGGCGCCGCTCGCCCAGGGCAGCGAGGCTCCAGGCGCTCCAGGCGGTAGGGGCGGTCCAGGGGTCCCCGCCGGCCCAGCCTTCCCCCGGCGTGATCCCGAAGCGGGTCTGCTCGCGGGAGAGGCGAAGCAGGGTCCGGCGCACTGCGGGGAAGAGCGCCGGCCGCGGAAACGGCCGCACCGCCCAGGCCGCCGCCGAGTCGAGCCCCGACCCCGGTTCCCCGGCCTCCCGCACCAGCCCCCGCGAGGTCCCGAACTCGGCCATGGCCTCCGTCTCTCTAGAGGACGTTTGAGGGCCATCGGCGGGCGGTTTGGCGGAGGCGGCGATCGCGTTGGCGAGATAGGTGCCAGGCCCGCCCTCTTGGTAATCGGCCCGGTCGAGCCAGGGGAGGGTTTGGGTGGGGGCGGGGAGGCCGGCGGCGCGGGCGGCGGCGGCGACCCAGCCGGAGGCGTCGCCCTGGGCCCCGCGTCCCGCCACCGGGGTGCCGTCGCCGTGGAAGCGGGCGGCGGCGCCGAGATCGAGACCGAGCAGGAAGTGGGCCACCCGCCGGGCCTCGGCGCGGTAGCCGGCGGCGGCGAAGGCGAGCGCCGCGGTCCCCGCGTCGCGCGGCCAGACGTAGGCCCAACCGTCGCGGGCCCCCGCCACCACCGCGCCGGTGCGCCGGTCGGTCAGCGCCCGCAGGGTCAGCAGGGAGCGCTCGTACGTCTTCCGCGCCCATGCCGGAGCGTCGGGGTCAAGCCGCCGCGCCCGGGACAGCCAGCGCCGGTCGGAGTCGGCGGCGGCGCGAATGGTCCTTCTCGCCACCTCGTCGTCACAGCGGAGCCTCGCCGCGACGGCGGCCTCCGTGGATCCGAGTGAGACCACGGTTCCCCGCGAAGAGCGCGTAAGGCAGGCGAGCCGGCCGCCGCGCGCCGCGTAGACGATCCTCACCCGAGCCGATCCAAGCCAGGCGTCGGTGACCAGCACGTTGGTTGCGGGCCGGTAGCGCTGCTTGATCGCGTCGGCCCGCCAGAGCGGCGTCGCCGCCCCGTCGGCGACGCGGACCCGAGGCACGATCCCGGTGTCCGCCGCGACGCTCCCGGCCGCCTGTCGGTCGGCGGGATTGTCGATCAGCGCCCGCCCGCCCGCCCCCGTAGCCCGCAGGTCGACCACGTCCCCGTAGGCGTCGACGGCCGCCACCGTGCCGCCGCTGCCAAGCACCGCGACACCGAGGAACGGAGGCGGCAGTCCCGGCAGCCCCGCAGGCGTCCACGGATCGGCTCTCTCGCCGCCGGAGACGGCCGCCACGGCCACGGCTCCCGCAGCGACCAGCGCCAGCGCTGCACGTCTCCAGGCCACGGCCCAATGCAATCAGCCTCGATCCCCACTCGGCCGCTAGCCTTGCCGCAGCGCGAGCCGGTTGCGCACCGAGGCGAGGTAGCTCAGTTGGTAGAGCACACGACTGAAAATCGTGGTGTCGCGGGTTCGAATCCCGCCCTCGCCATTGCTGCGGGCGTCAGGCCGCGGCGCTTCGCCGCTCGCGCAGCAGCCACCAGTCGACGGCGTAGCCGCCGAAGGGGACCACCGCGCCGACCAGGACCCAGAAGGTCGTCTTGCCGCTCCAGCCGACCTGGGGGCGGAGGTTGAGCGCGATCACCACATAGGCGATGAAGAGGGCGCCGTGGATCGGGCCGAGGATCTGGACGCCGAGCTCGCTGCCGCCGGTCCTTTTGATCACGGAGGCGATCAGCAGGGCGATGAAGCTGGTCGCCTCGGCGAGGGCGATGTAGCGCATGGTCTTGATCTGGGGGACCCTATTGGGCGAGCGGGGAGCGGGGATCTGACGGCTGATCCTGGAAGCATCCCGGCGATGCGCTCGCTCCCGCACGACCCCCGCAAGCTGGCGGCGATCTACGCCGGTGGGGTGGTGGGGGCGCTGATCCGGGTGGGGCTGGCGGAGGCCGCCTCGATCGGCCCGGGGCAGTGGCCGTGGGCGACCTTCGTCGCGAACATGGCCGGGGCGCTGCTGCTCGGCTACTTCTTCGCCCTCTTCCGCGACCACCCGGAGGCGAGCCTGCGCCACCCGTTCCTCGGCACCGGCATCTGCGGCACCCTGACCACCTTCTCGACCATGCAGCTGGAGCTGTTCGAGATGGTCGACGGCGGCTTCCTCGGCCTGGCCGCGGTGTACTGCGCGGCCACGATCGCCGCCGGCTACCTGCTCGTCCGCCTCGGGATCGGCCTCGAGCGGCGGCCGCGGGTCGGCGCATTGACGGCGCCGGGCTGGATCGCCGTGGGGCTGCTGGGCGGCGTCGCCGCAGCGGCCCGCTTCGCCGTCGACGCCGAGATCGCCGCCCGGGCCGACAGCGAGTTCCCGCTCGGGATCCTCGCGGTCAACCTCAGCGGCGCCCTGGCGCTCGGCCTCGTCGCCGGCCTGGCTCTGCACGGCGAGGCGCTGGTCATCGTCGCCGGCGGCGGTATCGGCTCCTTCACCACCTTCTCCACCTGGATCCTCGACTCCCACCGCCTCGGCGAGGCCGGTCTGGCCCGTCTCGCCTGGCTCAACATCGGCCTCTCCGTCGTCGCCGGCTTCGTCGCCGTGAGCTTCGGCCACTGGCTCGGCGGAGTCCTGTAGGCCGTCCGGATTCGTCTCTACCTTGATCGGGCGATGGCTGAGCAGACGGCGATCCCAACTCCCGAGCAGACGGCAATTCCGACGCCACCGGAACGGGTGGCGCTGCGCGACCTCGAGGACGGTCAGCGGGTGCGCGGCGTCTACGCGGTGCGCGGGCGCGAGTTGCGGCGTAAGCGCAACGGCGAGCCCTGGCTGCGGCTCTCGGTCGGGGATTCCAGCGGCGCCGCCGAGGCGGTCTGCTGGGAGGACGCCGAGGCTCTCTACGCCCTCTGCGGCACCGGCAGCGCCGTCTTCGTCACCGGCGTCTTCGAGATCAGCGAGCGCTGGGGGGCGAAGATCAAGATCGCCGAGCTGCGCGAGGCGGAGCCGCACGAGTACGAGGCCGACGAGCTCGCCCCCGAGTCCGAGGTCTCTCTCGAGGATCTGGAGACCGATCTGCGGGCGCTGCTGGCGACGGTTCAGGACCCGGAGCTGCGGCTGCTGCTCGACTCCTTCTTCGCCCCGGACAGCGAGGCCTGGACCCGCTTCCGCGACGCGCCGGCGGCGAAGGTCTACCACCAGGCCTACCGCCACGGGCTGCTCGAGCACACGCTCTCGGTCGCCCAGGCGGTCAGCGCCGCCTCCAACTTCTTCCCCGGGATCAACCGCGACATCGCCGTCACCGGTGCCCTCCTGCACGACATCGGCAAGACAGAGGCCTACAACGACGACCCGCTGGCGATCGACCTCACCGACCTCGGTCGCCTCCAGGGCGAGATTCCGCTCGGCTACTACCTGGTGCGCCGCCAGATCGAGGAGATCCCGGGCTTCGACCCCGGCCTTGCCCAGTCCGTGCTCCACATCATCCTCAGCCACCACGGCCAGCTCGAGCACGGCTCGCCGGTCGTCCCCGCCACCCGCGAGGCCGTCCTCGTCCACATGATCGACAACCTCGGCGGCCGCCTCGGCAGCTTCGACCGCCTCGAGCGCCAGCTCCCCGCCGGCGAGTCCTGGTCCGGCTTCGACCGGGCGCTCTCGGGCTCGGCCTACTTCGGCCAGCGCGCCGCCTAGCTCTCGCGCCGTCGCGCAAGCAGCGTTGCGACCCGCTGGAGCACCGCCTCCGGTTCGCGGTGGAAGCGGACGTCGGTGACGCGAGTGAGCGCGATCCCGGCGAGCAGCAGATCCTCGTCGCGGAGGTGATCGCGCTCGAAGGCAGCGTTGGTGCCGTGGGTCGCGTAGGTATCGAGTTCGACCGCGAAGCGATGCTCGGGCCAGTAGACATCGAGCTCGAACCCGGCCTCGACGAAGTTGGTCGCCGGTCTGGGTAGACCGGCTCGCAGAACCGCTTCCAGGAATTGTCGCTCGAAGTCGGAGCGGGTGAATGGCACGGGTTGGTAGAGCGCGATCGCTCGCCGCAGCCGTCCCCAGCCAGCGTGCCCCCGGCTGCGCTCGAGCAGCTCCTCGATCGGCCCGAGGTCGAACAGCCGCATCTCCTCGCTGCGCTCGAGCATGCGCCGCAGGTGAGAGAAGCGGCATTCAGCGGCGCAGTCGAGGAGAGTGCGAGGCAGCGCGGTGACAGGGATGTTCTCTTCAATTGCCCGGTCGGCCTCGGCCAGGATCCGCGAATGGTGAAGCCGGATCGGTGGCCGCGGCTTGCGAGGCACCGGCGAGGTCACGTGCAGCGGTGCCGGTCCGTATCGCGAAATCCCCCAGAGCCAGGCTGCTGAGCCATGGCTCAGCAGCGCCTTCGGGCCACACGTGAGGACCGCCGCCAGACAGTCCCCGTGATCTGGGATGAGCCGGTGGCCGACGGCGTAGACCCCGCGGTGCAGTCTGTGCAGTCTCCCCGCGGCCACTTCGCGCTTTACGGCGCTGGGTGAGTAGCCGAAAGTCGTTTCCAGCTGACGAACGGAGACAACGCCATGCTGCCGCTCGGCGACCTCGGCCAAGGTCTTCCCCGCTTTGGCCGAGCCCTCTGGGCCAGCGACCCTCCGGCCCCCTGGCGAGCGCGGCAGTCCTTTCGGTCGCATACCGGACCAAAGGACTGCCGCACCCGGGTTTCTCCCCCGACGACCTCGCTTGGCCGTGATTTCCGGGATTTCCGGTGCTCAGAACTTCAGCGTGCAGCGCTGGATGCGCTGCACGTCGCCGTGTGGCCGCTTGATGCAGCTTGACCAGGCGCTTCGGGTTGCCGTTCTTCTCCGCCGTGTGGAAGGAGCGGCGGATCTCGCGCGCGACTTTCTTGTTGACGTCCTCGATCGTCTTGCCGATGTCGGTGATGTCGGCCCCGGGCACCCCGAAAGTCTTTTCGAAGCTCTGGTTGGCGCTGTCGATCGCCTTGTCGGTGGTGCTCAGAACCGGCTTGACGATGAAGAAATAGGCCGCCGCGAGGATCCCGACCGTGACCAGGAGCCGGATGATGCCGGAAGTCAGGTCCCGAAGAGGTTGCGCAGGATGTCCATGGCGTGGGCCGCAGACTATCCTGCGACCCGTGGCGAAGGACACCGAGAAGCTGATTCGCCAGCTCTCGCTGATCTCGTTCCTGATGGCCCAGGGCAGGCCGGTTTCGGCGCTCGAGATCAAGCGGGAGGTGGAGGGGTACAGCGACATGAACGACGACGCGTTCGCGCGGCGCTTCTACGCGGACCGAGCCGAGCTCGAGAGCCTCGGCATCCAGCTCGGGGTCGAGAAGCCGGGCGAGGGCTTCTTCGAGGCCGAGCTCTACTCGCTGCCGCCGGAGAACTTCTACCTCGACGCGATCGAATTCACCGACGAGGAGCTGGCGGCGCTGAGCACGGCGCTGCTGCTGCTCACCGACGGCGGCTTCGCCTACGCCGAGCCGCTGCGGCTGGCCCTGCAGCAGGTCGCCTGGGGCCACCCGAACCCGCTCAGCGAGGCCGAGCGCGCCCCGGTCGAGATGGCGATGACCGCCTCCGCCGGCGGCCGCGACCTCTCCCAGCGCCTCTCCAAGATCGAGACCGCGATCTGCCGCCGCAAGACGATCGAGTTCACCTACTACACGATGGAGCGCGGCGAGACCGAGAAGCGCAAGGTCGACCCCTACCACCTGGTCTTCCGCGGCGGCCAGTTCTACTTGATCGGCCTCTCGCACGAGCGCGACGCGGTGCGCGTCTTCCGCCTCTCGCGGATCCAGGGCAAGGTCGGCTACGCCTCCAAGGCCGAGCACGACTTCTCGCCCGCCCGAGGACTTCGACCGCCGCGACTACGGCAGCCGCGCCGACTGGCAGCTGGGGGAGGAGCAGGGCACGGCGAAGATCTTCATCCGCGAGCGGATCGCCTGGCTGATCGAGCGCGACTACGGCAGCTACGGCGACGCTGCGCCCGGCGAAGAAGGCCGACGGCGCGCCGGGCAAGGGCCAGGTCTTCGAAACCGAGCTACGCCTCGGTCCGCGAGCTGATCGCCTGGGTGCTGCGCTGGCGCCAGAACGCCCAGGTGCTGGCGCCGGACGACCTCCGCGAGGAGGCCGAGCAGCGGCTGGCGCTGCTCCACGACCGCCACGACAACGGCTTCGAGGCGGCCGAGATCGTCGACCGGCCGCTGCGCGACGCGCCCCGCCGCGCCCGCTCCAACGGCCGCGGCGAGGCGGCGATCCGGCCCGAGCGCTTCGCCCGCCTCGTCACCCTCGCCGGGATGCTGATCGAAACCGCGAAAAAGGGCGAGCGGCTGCAGGTCGCCGAGCTGCGCGCAGCGGCTCGAGCTGACCGACGAGGAGCTGCGCGAGGACATCGAGCTGCTCAACGTCGTCAACTTCGGCGGCGGCACCTACGTCCTCTACGCCGAAATTCATCGGCGACGAGATCGAGGTCGACTCCGAGCCCTACGGCGACAACTTCGCCCGCCCGGCGCGGCTGCTGCCGCTGGAGGCGAAGGCCCTGGTCGCCGCGATCGACCTCTTCGGCGACCACCTGCCGCAGACCGACCTGCAGAAGGCGCGCAAGAAGATCGTCTCCGCGCTCGGCCACGACCCCTCCGAGGAGGGGCTGGAGATCGCCTCGGCCGGCGGCGGCGACGCCGAGGTGGCGCGCAAGGTCAACGACGCGATCGCCGGCCGCAGGGTGCTGGAGCTGAGCTATTACAAGGAGAACGAGGACCAGTTCACCGACCGCTCGGTCGAGCCCTACCGGCTCGAGAACGGGCGCGAGGGCTGGTACGTCGAGTGCTACGACCTGACCAAAGAGCGGCGTCCGCCACTTCAAGCTCGACCGGGTCAAGGAGGCGACGCTCTCCGAGCAGACCTTCGAGCCGCGGCCCGAGGTCGAGGAGCTGGCCGGGGTCGAGGGCTGGATGACCCACGGCGAAGTCCCGACCGCTCAGGTCGCCCGCGTCTGGGTCTCGCCCGAGCGGGCGCGCTGGCTGCGCGAGGAGCGGACCGTGGTCGAGGAGCTGGCCGACGGCGCCGTCGTCGTCGAGCTTCCCTACGCCGGCAAGTCCTGGCTGGTGCGGGAGATCCTCCGCGGCGCCGGCGACCTCGTCGTGCTCGAGCCCGAGGACGCCCGCGAAGCGATCGCCAAAGAGATCGCCGGCTGAGAACGGCAGCGTACTCCAGGGTTTGGGCCCCTATAGGGGCCACAAATGCTGGACACCGATGGCGTGAGGCGCCCGGACATCCTGAGGTGCTGCGGATCGTCGCGCCCAACCCGGGGCCGATGACGCTGGAAGGGACGAACACCTACCTCTACGGGGCGGATCCCTGTGTCGGTGATCGATCCCGGGGTCCGACGACGCGGGGCACCTGGAGGCGATCCGCGCCGCCGCGGCGGAGCGCGGCGGGATCGGGCTGGTCCTGCTCACCCACTCCCACGGCGACCACACGGCGGGCGCGGACCGAGCTCGGCGCCGAGCGTCGTGCTTCCCGGCCGGCGGCGAGACCCACGCCGGCCTGCGCGCGCTCGCCACCCCCGGCCACGCCGCCGACCACGTCTGCTTCCTCAGCGAGGACGGCGTCTGCTTCAGCGGCGACCTGGTGCTCGGCCTCGGCTCGACCATCGTCCCGCCCGGCGGCGACTCCCTCGCCGCCTTCATGGACTCGCTGCGCCTGCTGCAGGCGCGAGGAGATCGAGCTGATCGCGCCCGGTCACGGCCCCTGGGTCACCGACCCCGCCGCCAAGCTCGCCGAGTACGTCGAGCACCGCGCAGATGCGCGAGCGCCGCCTGCTCGCCGCCCTCGACCGCGGCGAGCGCTCCCGCGCCGCCCTCCTCGCCGAGGCCTGGGACGACATCCCGCTGGAGCTGCTGCCGATGGCGGCGATGGCGATGGAGGCCCACCTCGAAAAGCTCGAGGCCGAAGGGCCGGCTGCCCGGACGGGCTGTCGGTCGCTTAGCCCTGCCCGGTGCGAGACGCGGTGTCTGGCTGGCCAGCCAGGTACCCTGGCTCGATGAGCGCGGCGAGCGGGTTGCGCGTGCGGGACTCTTGGCCGGAGCGGCGGGCACCGGGCTCGCCACCGCGGCGACCGCCGCGGCCTGGCACTGGCTGGCGCGGCGGCCGCTGCCGCAAGCAGACGCGGGACGATCGAGCTGGAGGGGCTGGAGGGCCGGGTGCGGGTGCGCCGCGACCGCTGGGGCGTGCCCCACATCGAGGCCGACGACCGCCGCGACCTCTACTTCGCCCAGGGCTTCGCCCACGGCCAGGACCGGCTCTGGCAGATGGACTTCTACCGCCGCGTCGGTCGAGGGCCGGGTCTCCGAGATGGCCGGCAAGGAGGGGCTGCCGGTCGACCGCCTGATGCGCACGCTCGGCATCCGCCGCGTCGCCGAGCGCGAGGAGGCGGCGCTCGAGCCCGAGCTGCGCGGCCTGCTCGAGCGCTTCTGCGAGGGGGTCAACGCCGCCGCCGCGACGGCGCACGGCGCTGCCCTTCGAGATGCAGCTGCTGCGCCTCGACTTCGAGCCCTGGCGGCCGGTCGACATCCTCAGCCTCGGCAAGCTGCTCGCCTTCGGCCTCTCGACCAACTGGGAGCGGGAGCTGCTGCGGGCCGACATGCTGCGGGCGCTGGGCCCGGAGCTGACCGCCCGGCTCGACCCGGCCTACCCGGCCGGCAACCCGATCGTCACCCAGGAAGCCTGGAGCGGCGACGGCCTCGCGATCGTCGAGCAGATCGACGCGGTGCGGCGCTCGATGGGCCTGGCCGCCGAGGCCAGCGGCTCCAACAACTGGGCCGTCAGCGGCGAGCTCAGCGCCACCGGCTCGCCGCTGATCGCCGGCGACCCGCACCTGCCCCCGAGCATGCCGGGCATCTGGTACCAGGTCGGCCTGCGCCACGGCGAGCGCTTCGTCCGCGGCGCCTCGCTGCCCGGCATGCCCGGGCGTCTACATGGGCCAGAACAACGACGTCTGCTGGACCTTCACCAACGTCATGGCCGACGTCCAGGACCTCTTCGTCGAGCGGATCGAGGGCGAGCGCTACCTCTTCGAAGACGAGTGGCGGCCGCTGGAGACCGTGCGCGAGGAGATCGCGGTCAAGGGCCGCGACCGAGCCGGAGGCGCTCGACGTGCGGATCACCCACCACGGCCCGATCGTCAACGAGGCGCTCGGCGCCGACGAGGCCGAGCCGCTGGCGCTGAGCTGGCTGGCGCTCGACCGAATCCGACCGCCTTCGCGGGCATGTTCGAGCTGCTCGAGATCGGCTCCGGCCCGGAGCTGGTCGCCAAGCTGGAGGGCCACACGTCGCCCGCCTCGAACCTGATCTGGGCCGACCGCCACGGCTCGATCGGCTACAAGCTGATCGGCCGCCTGCCGCTGCGCCGCGGCGGCTGCCCCGACCTGCCGAAGCCGGGCTGGACGCGGCGAGTTCGAGTGGGAGGGGACGATCCCCTACGAGGAGCTGCCGGAGGTGACAGACCCCGAGAGCGGCTACCTGGTCACCGCCAACAACCGCATCGTCGGCGACGAGTACCCGCACCACATCACCAGCGAATGGCTCGACGGCTTCCGCGCCAAGCGGATCGAGCAGCTGCTGGACGCGAGAGCGAGCGAGCACGACCTCGAGGGCTTCGAGGCGATGCAGTCCGACAACCTCTCGCTGCCGGGGATCGAGGCGGCGCGCCGGCTCGGCCGGCTGACGCCCGCGCGGCCAGCGCGAGCTGAGCGCGGTCGAGCGGCTGCGCAGCTGGGACGGCCGGCTCGACCGCGAGACGATCGCCGGCACGATCTACCAGGCCTTCCTGCTGCGCCTGGCGCGCGAGGTGGCGCGGGCCGCGATCGGCGACCGCGACCTCTGCGAGCGCTGGCTCGACCGCGCCGACAACGGCTTCACGCCCCACGTCACCTCGCCCTGGCGCTGGCACTCGCACCTGATGAAGCTCTGGGAGGAAGGCGACGAGGAGCTGATCGGCCGCCCCTGGGACGAGCTGGTGCTGGAGGCGCTGGCCGGCGCCCTCGACGACCTCGAGGAGCGCTTCGGCCCCGACCCCGAGGGCTGGCGCTGGGGCCACGTCCACGAGATGGAGTTCCCGCACCCGCTCGGCGACGGCGAACCCGCTGCTGCGCGCGCCTGCTCAACCGCCGCCTGCGGGCCGGCGGCGCCCAGGAGACCGTGAGCCAGATCGCCTACGACCCCAACGACCCCTACAAAGCGGTCTGGGCGCCGAGCTGGCGGATGGTCGCCGACCCGACCGCCCCCGACCGCTCGCGCTGGCAGATGTTCACCGGCCAGTCCGGCCACCCCGCCAGCCCCCACTACGACGACCTCCAGGCCGACTGGCTCGAGGGGCGCACCCAGCCGATGAGCGGCGAGGGGCCGTGGGACGAGCTCGAGCTGGTGCCCGCGAGCTGACCGGGCCCGCCGGCGCGAGCTAGTCCCGAGCGGCCAGCAGCGGGTCGTTCGCGGCGGCCACGGTCCGCACCAGCTCGACGATCTCCGGCGCCGCCTTCTCGGGCGAGCCGCTGTCGAAGGGCGGGTCGGGGTCGTACTCGATGCCGAGCTGGACCGCCTGGGCGACCTCCGGCCCGGCCTCCTGGGCGACCAGGTGCAGGGCCATGTCGATGCCGGCCGTGACGCCGGCGGCGGTGACGATCTTGCCGTCCTCGACGAAGCGGCCGCCGACCGGGTCGGCCCCGTACTCGCGCAGGGCGTCGAGCAGGAGCCAGTTCGAGGTCGCGCGCTTGCCCTCCAGCAGCCCGGCGGCGCCGAGGACGAGCGAGCCGGTGCAGACCGAGGTCGTCCACTTGGTCGTGCGGTCGACCTCGCGCAGCCAGCTGCAGCACCGCCTCGTCCTTGCAGCAGCGGCCGGTTGCCGGCACCGCCGGGCACGAGGACGACATCCGGCGAGGTCACCTCGTCGAGGGTGTGGTCGGCGAGGAGGCCGAGGGCGCCGCCTTCGGCTGCGCACCTCGCCCTTCTCCTTGGCGACCGTGCGCACGACCCAGCCCGGCACGTTGCGCATCACTTCGAAGGGGCCGACGGCGTCGAGGGGGGCGAGCTTGTCGAAGAGCAGCATTGCGATTTCCATGTCCACCATCGTGACCGGCCCCGGGCGGCGCGACCAGAGGCAGGAATGCCAATGTTCGATAGATTTCTGCCATGCATCGGGTGGTCGCGCTCTGCCTCGACGGTCTCGTCGCCTTCGACCTGACCGCGCCGGCGCAGGCCTTCGGGCTGGCCGCCCGTCCCGGCGGCGAGCCGCTGTACGAGTTCTCGACCTGCTCGGTGGATGGCGAGGAGGTCCGCACCACGAGCGGCTTCGGGGTCCGCCCCCAGGCGGGCCTGGGGGCGCTGCGGCGGGCCGGGACGATCGTCGTCCCCGCTTATGCCGGGGTGCTCGAGCCGCCGCCCGCGGAGGCGCTCGCCGCCCTGCGCGCCGCCGGCCGCCGCGGCACCCGCGTGCTCTCGGTCTGCTCCGGCGCCTTCGCGCTCGCCCACGCCGGGCTGCTCGACGGCAGGCGGGCGGCGACCCACTGGGCCTGGGCGGACGAGCTGGCGCGGCGCTTCCCGGCGGTCGCGGTCGATCCCGACGCCCTCTATGTCGACGAAGGCCAGGTGATGACCTCGGCCGGCCTCAGCGCCGGCATCGACCTCAGCCTCCATGTCATCCGCAAGGACTTCGGCGCCGCCGCCGGCGAGCGGGTTGCCCGCCACATGGTTGCCGCGCCGCATCGCGAGGGTGGTCAGGCGCAGTTCGCCAAGCCGCCGCCGGCGCCGGCGGCCGGTTCTCTGGAGGCGACCCGGCGCTGGGCGTCCGCGTGCCTGGGCGAGCCCCTCGACGTCGCCGCGATGGCCACCCACGCCGGGGTCAGCCCCCGCACCTTCGCCCGCCGCTTCCGCGAGGAGACCGGGACGACGCCGCTGCAGTGGCTGCTCGCGCAGCGGGTCCTGGAGGCCCGGCGCCTGCTGGAGGAGGAGTCCGAGCTGCCGGTCGAGGCGGTCGCCTGGCGCTGCGGCTTCGGCACCGCCGCTTCGCTGCGCGACCACTTTCGCCGTGCCACCGCGACCACGCCCACCGCCTACAGGCGGGCTTTCTCTCCAAAATCATTGAATGTTCTATGTGAAAATTAAGTAGGGGCATGGTAGAAATTAGATCCGGGTAGGAATCCGGGATAGCTATGGAGGCCCTGACCAAACCAAGCTCATTCCAGTTCGACGCCGGCACGGTGCTCGATCCCTGTGCCTGCGCCAGGACCTTGTCCCGCCTCGCCGCCGGGCTCGAGGTCCGGGTCCCCGGCAGCGGCGGCCACTCCCGGCGGGTCTCCCGCTACGCGGCCGGGATCGCCAGGCAGATGCACCTGCCGCGCGGGCAGGTGGCGCGGGTGCGGCGGGCGGGTGCGATCCACGACATCGGCAAGTTCGAGCTGCCGGCCGCGGTCGTCAACAAGCCGGGACCGCTCAGCGCCGAGGAGTTCGACCTGGTCAAGCGCCACGCCGCCGCCGGCGAGAAGTTGGTCGCCGGCCTCGGCGACGCGCAGCTGACGGCGATCGTCCGCCATCACCACGAGCGCCTCGACGGAACCGGCTACCCGGATCGCCTGGCCGGCGAGGCGATCCCGCTCGGGGCCCGCATCGTCGCCGTCGCCGACACCTTCGACGCGCTCACCTCGACCCGGCCCTACCGGCCCGCCAGTCGCCATCGCGACGCTCTGGCCCTGCTCGACGCCGAAGCCGGGACCCAGCTCGACCCGGATGCCGTGCAGGCGTTCCGGGACTTCTACTCCGGTCCCCGGGGAGTGCTCGCGCGGCTGCTGGCCCGGTAGCGTTCGGCGGGTGAGCCGCCGCGACCAGATCGTCCTCAGCGACGCCGAGCTGCTGGAGCTGCTCGACGCGGAGCGGATCGCCGTCGTCTCCAGCCTCGGGCCGCGCGGCTGGCCGCACTCGATGCCGCTCTGGTTCGTGCCGCGCCAGGGCGAGGTCTGGATCTGGACCTACGCGAAGTCGCAGAAGGTGCGCAACCTCGAACGCGACCCGCGGGCGACGGTGCTGGTCGAGGCAGGTCACGAGTACGGCGAGCTGCGCGGCGCCGCGATCGAGGCCGAGGCCGTCATCCACCGCGATCTCGAGACCGTGCTCGGCTTCGCTGAGGAGCTGACGCTGCGCTACGCCGGCGGCATCTCGGCGATCGACGGCGACGCCAGGGCGGGGCTGGAAGCGCAGGCTCCCAAGCGCGTGGCGATCCACTTCAAGCCGGTGCGCACCGCCAGCTGGGACCACCGCAAGCTCGGCGGCACCTACTGAGCCGGCGTTGACGGCGTCGCTACATTTGCGCCGCCGCCGGGTTGCAGAGTGACGCGACCGCTACCTTTCCCTGCTCGATGAGACGACGCCTGCCAATCGCCCTGCTGCTCCTCTGCCTCCTGGCAGCGCTCTTCGCCGGCGTCCAGGCCGGGTCGGCGAAGCAGCCGCCGCGCGCCCCGAAGGGCTTCTTCGGGATCGGCCCGCAGACGACGCTGACCGACAGAGACGCCGAGTACATGGCCGCCGGCGGGATCGAAAGCATCCGCTGGCCGCTCTCCTGGGGCGGCGTGCAGCCGACCGCCAAGGGCGGCTACGTCTGGGGCGGCTTCGACGAAGTCGTGGCGACGGCCTCCCGGCACGGCCTCCGGGTGCTGCCGTTCTTCTTCGGCACCCCGCGCTGGATCGCGCGCAAGGAAACGACGCTGCCGGTCAGCAGCGCCAGGGCCCGCAACGCCTGGTCGGCGTTCCTGCGGGCGGCGGTCGAGCGCTACGGCCCCGGCGGCGACTTCTGGGCCGAGCGCGCCCCCGGCGCCGTCCAGTACGTGCCGGCGGTGCCGAGGCCCCTGCCGATCCGCAACTGGCAGATCTGGAACGAGGCCAACTTCTTCTACTTCGCCTACCCGGCCTCGCCGCAGCGCTACGCGAAGCTGGTGCGGATCTCCGCCCCGGCGATCAAAGGGGTCGACCCCGGCGCCAAGGTCATCCTCACCGGCCTCTTCGGCGAACCGACCGCCCACGGCCCCAAGGGCATGCCGGCGACCAAGTTCCTCGAAGTCCTCTACCGGACGCCGGGCATCAAGAGCCGCTTCGACGGCATCGCCCTGCATCCCTACGCGGTCGACGCCGAAACGCTGGAAGAACTGGTCGAGGCCCTGCACGACGTCACCGTCGACAACCACGACCGCGTCCCCCTTTACATCACCGAGATGGGCTGGGGCTCCCAGAACAACTTCCAGGAGGTCGCCTTCGAGCAGGGGGTCCGCGGCCAGGTCAAGCAGCTCAAGGCCTCCTACGCGTACCTGCTGGCCAACCGCAACCGCCTCGCCCTCAAAGAGGTCTACTGGTTCTCCTGGAAGGACCTGCCGGACTCCTGCAATTTCTGCGACTCGGTCGGCTTCTTCCGCGCCGGCAATCGCTTCCACCCGAAGCCCGCCTGGCACGCCTTCGTCGGTCTCACCGGCGGCCGCGCGCGACCCTAGCGCGCAGCGCGTCCGGCATCGCGGGAGGTCAGGCCGGCGCGAGCTTGTTCAGCGATGCCGGCGGGCCACGATGCGGACCTTCAGCTTGCGCGACTTGCCGGCGAGGTAGCCGCGCCCCACGATCGTGGCCGCGGCGAAGGTCGTGTTGCGGTGCACCCTGCGCAGGAAGCGCGCGGTGCAGGCGCGGCTGAGGAACCTCGACCCGTTGCGGTGGCCGTTGCGCAGCAACCGCACCGTCTCGCCCTTGCGACCGCTGCAGGGGGAGACCCAGATGGTCAGCAGCGCCGACTTGCCACGTTCCACGCGCCGCCGCTGGGCCTTGATGCCGACGAAGGTGGGCTTGGGGGAGGGTGGTTCCAGCGCCGGGGGGCCCAGCGTCGCCGGGCAACCGGCAGGGGGCAGGCCGGCGATGCGCGAGACTTTGCCCCCCTGCTCGACCACGTAGAGCCGCCGGGCGGCGTCTTCGCCGAAGGAGACGGGGCGGGTGACCCGGAGGCCGAGGGAGCAGTCGCCGCCGGCCAGGCCGCTCGCGGTGGCGGGCAGCTGCAGGGAGCGGATCGCGCCCGCGCACAGGTCGGCGTAGAGGTAGCGGCCATAGAGCGCGCCGAGCGCGGTGTCGCGGGCCACGTAGCCGCCGAGGACCGCGCAGCGTTTGGCCCCCCCGAGGTCCGGGTCGGGGGTGTGGGGGTAGTCGAAGACCGGCGGGGTGAAGGCAGACGCCGACAGGAAATTGCATTCGGGATCGGTGGCGGGTCCGGCGATCAGCCCCTCGCGGCAGTTCCAGCCGTAGTTGGCGCCGCCACCGCCGACCGTGCCCGGCGAGGGGCTGGGGGCGAAGTCGATCTCCTCACGGGCGGCCTGGCCGACGTCGCCGATGATCATGTCGCCGCTGAGGGCGTCGAAGGAGAAGCGGAAGGGGTTGCGCAGGCCGCGGCTCCAGATCGACGTCGTCTCGGAGATCGGGTCGATGCGGAGGATCTTCCCGAGCCGGCTGGCGAGGTTCTGAGCGTTGTGATCGGGGTCGTTGTTGCCGCCGCCGTCGCCGGTCGAGACGTAGAGGGCGCCGTCGGGCCCGAACTGCAGCTGGCCGCCGTAGTGGACGTCGGACGTGGGGTGGGAGATCTCGAGCAGCTGTTCCAGCGTCGCCGCGCTTGCGGTCTGGTGGTCCGGTTCAGCCGTCAGCCAGGCGACGTGGATTTTTTTGTCCGGCTCGCTCCCGTAGAAGACGTAGAGGCGATCGTTTTGGTCGAAGTCGGGATCGAAGGCGATCGACATCAAGCCGCGCTCGCCGGCGCAGGGACAGCCCACCGCGGAGCTGAGGTCGGTGAACTCGGTGACGATCCCGTTCTGGACCAGCTGGACCCTCCCCTCGCGCTCGACCACGAAGAGCCGGTTGGGTTCGCCGGGAGCCGAGGTGACGTACGTCGGCTGCGCGAACGTCTGGGGGCTGACCGGTTCCAGGGTCAGCGCCTGGGCGCTGGTCGCGCCAAGCAGGGCTGCCACGAAGCCAAGCAGGGCTGCCACGAACGCTGTCCCGATCACTCTGAGCAAGGCTCTGAAGTTAGCGAAGAGGCGACCGCGGCCGTGAGGGCTGAGATAAATTCGCCGGGTGGAGGAGGGGTCCAGGGTGGTGCGGAGACACGACCAGGTCGCCTGGGCGGCGCTCGGCATGGCGATGCTCGCTGCGGCGTCGCTGCTGCTCTGGGAGGGAAGGGGCCAGACGTTTTTCGTCGACGAGTGGACGTTCGGCTTCGGAGCCCGGACCGGACACGACCTCGCGGCTTTCCTCGCTGCGGACAACGGGCACCTCGCCGTCCTGCCGGTGCTGATCACGAAGACCTCGCTGCAGCTCTTCGGCGCGACCGAGCTGCCGCTGCGGCTGGTGGCCGTGGGTCTGCACCTCGGCATCGCCCTGCTCTTCTTCCTCACGCTCCGCCGTTCGCTCGGCTCGCTCGGAGCGCTGGCGCCGACGCTGCTCCTGCTCTTCCTCGGCTCCGCGTCCGATGTCCTGATCGGCTCCCACGCGATGCCGATCCAGATCGCCGTCGCCACCGGCCTCGGCGCCTGGCTGGCTCTCGCCGAGGAATCGAGATTCTGGGACGCTGTCGCCGCCGCCCTCCTGGTGGCCGGGATCGCCTCCAACGGCTTTGCGGTTCCGTTCATCGCCGGCGCCGCCGCGATCGTGCTTCTCGCCGGCACCCCTCGCCGGCTTTGGGTCGTTGCCGCGCCGCTGCTGGTCTACGGGCTCTGGCGACTTGGCTACGGTCCCTCTGGCCAGAGCGATTTTGGGATCGACCACCTGGCCGCCATGCCCGCCTTCGCCTTTGACTCGCTGGCGGCGGAGCTGGGCGCCCTGACCGGGCTGTTCACCGAGGCGGCCAGCACCCGGCAGAGCTTTGCGCTTGGCCCCGGCCAGGCCCTGGCGGGCGCCACGCTCGTCGCGCTTGGCGCCCTCGCCGTGGCCCGCGACTACCGCTTTCCCCGCGCGGCTATCCCTGCCGTGGTCGCCCTGCTCGGCCTCTGGCTCTTCACCGGCGTGGTCGCGAGTCCGGCCCGGATGCCGTTCTCGAGCCGCTACCTCTACCCCGGCGCGATCCTCGTCCTGCTGATCTTCGCGGCGGCGATCGCGGCAACGCCGTGGCGCCGGCAGGGGTCGGTGGCGCTGGCCTGCGTCTGTGCCGTTGGGCTGCTGCCCAACCTGCGTGAGCTCGACTACGGCGGCGGCTTCTTTCGCCAGCAGTCAGACCAGAACCGGGCGGTGCTGGCGGCCGCGGACCTCGTCGCCGGCCAGGCCTCTGGCACCACCGGGCTCGAGGTCGAGGCTGAACCGGCCCCCGGCGCCGTTGCGGACATGACCTTCAGCCTCGCCGCCTACCGGGCCGCGGCGGCGCGTTTCGGCTCGCCGGCTTTCTCTCTGGCCGAGCTCGAAGCTGCTCCCGCGGATGCGCGCGAAGGCGCTGACTGGATGATCCGCAGGTCGCTGTCGCTCGGGGTGCGGCCGGCCTGGAGCGCGCCCGCCCGCTTGCCCGCCGGCCTGGAGACCGCGGTGGCGGGGGGTGGGGTTTCCAGGCGGGACGGCTGCCTCGCCTTCACGCCGCGGCTCGCCGGCGCCGGTCTGACCATGGCGATTCCAGCCGGGGGGCTCTGGATACGTCCAGACGTGGGCCCACCCGTGGTGGTTGCGCTGCGCCGCTTCGGCGATCGGTTCTCGGTCGCCGCCGGTGCCGCGCCGCCGGGACGCGCTTCGGAGCTGCGGCTGCCAGCCGACCCGGCCAGGCGCGGCTGGAAGGCGCATCTGACCGCTCAGCAGCCGACTCTCGTCTGCGGCGTCTGAGTTCTAGGCCGGCTCCCGGCCCTCCGCTCGCTCTCCTCGGCCGCCAGAGACCGGTGCACATTGTGGTCACACCACTTAGTCCAAGAGACGACCGGGCGCAACCTCGACGGCGGCGGCGAGTTTTTCCAGCGTCGAGACCTGCGGGTCGCGCTTTCCGTGCTCGATCCTGCTGACCTCGCCTGCTTGGACGCCACAGCGCTCGGCGATTTCTTCCTGGGTCAAGTCAAGTTTCTTGCGGGCGGCCCGCAAGTTCTTGCCAAGATTGCCCACGCAGGGGATCGTCTATTGCAAGAGCACTCATCGCCATGTAAAGTTTTATAAACTCCTTGATATCTTCGAACTTCTCTTTTGCCACCATTTGTAAGCGACAAAGGGGCCGACCCCGGAATCTCGCCGAGTGGCCAAAGGCCGACCCCTGCTCCCTTGGTCGCCCTTACGCGGCCTTGAGAATCATCGGATTCGCCGAAATAGGCGAAATCTTCGTGATCTTCATCGCATCCACCTCCTCTCCTGTCTCAGCCCGGCCAAGCGCCAGGAGGAGGGCAAATGCTAAAGCGAGATTAAGTATTGGCTATTTCGTTAGTCGCGTTCGATTCGTTAGTCGAGCCCTAGGCGTGAGTGGGCGCTAGCCCGCTTTGGGTCTAAGTTGGCTATATGCTCGAAACTGTTGAAATGTCGAGAAAGCTTCAAGCGAAGGGGGCACGGTGAGCGCGTCGAGCACTAGGGGGCGCAAGCAGCGAAAGACCATCGAGGAGGTGGTCGCATACGCGGTGAGTCACAGAACCCGAGTGCACATTCTGATTGTGCTTAACGAAGGAACCTTCACGGCGGGCGAGATTGCGGAGATGATCGACGTGCCCTTGACTCACGTCTCTAACCACATCAGGGCGCTAGCAGACGACGGCGCGATCGAACTCGCGAAAACCGAGCAAAAGCGAAACGCCACGCTGCACTACTACCGAGCCGTTCAAATCCCCTTCTATACGGATGAGGAAGTTGCGGCCCTCACGCCCGAGCAGCAAGAGGTCCATACCGGGCTGGTCATTCAGTCGATGGTCGCGGAGCTAATGGCGTCCTTGTGGGCGGGGAAGTTTCGTGGAACAGATCGACGGATGATTGTGGCCTGGGATTGGGTGACCGTTGATCGCCAAGGTCGGGAAGAAGTCGCCGACGAGCAAGAGGGAAGCTGGAATCGGATTCAGGATATTGAGGTTGAGGCGATCAATCGGGTGGCAACATCAGGGGAAGACGCAAGATCAATCCTTGTGGCGAGTGCTGGGTTCGAGCGAGCGAGAAAGAGTCCGGTGCCGCGCTCACGAAACCGTTAGTCGTGTGCGATTTCTAATTGACCGACCTCATTCGTTCTGGAACAGTGCACTAGTCAATCGACACCGACCGCCCCACCGGACTGGAGGGGAAGCCTCCCAAGGCGGACCACAATCAGGCGACGGGTTCTCCTGAAGTGCCAAAGCCCGTCGTTCTGGTGGACCGAGGTCGGAGTCGATTGACGACGAGCCCATGAACCCAACTTCCCCCCACGCCACCCCACCGCCCGGCCGTGCCCGGAGGCCGCGATGACGGCGAAGGGGGGCGAGCGGTTCGACTGGGCCTCGCTCGTCCCCCGCATCGTCCACCCGCTGAAGGTGGCGATGATCGAGGCGCTGGCGTGGGTGGAGGAGCCGCTGTCGGCCTCTGACCTGACCAAGGTCATCGACAGCGAGCGCTACGGCGTTGCCAACGTCTCCTACCACCTGAACAAGCTCGCGGAGATCGATGCGATTGAGGTTGTAGGGGAACGGCAGAGGCGCGGGGCGCTGGAGAAGTTCTACTTCTTCCCGCCCGCCAAATAGCAACCCTCGATCCGCATGGCCCTGACAATCACCAAAGAGCAGCGCGACGCGCTCTACGACCAGATCCTCGACCGGCTCAGCGGGATCGGCGACATCGAGGCAGCGATCGAGGCGGAAAGATATGAGGACGCCGAGCGTATCGGCCGCGAATATTCCGACGACCTGCGGCTGCTTCTTGACGATCTGGGGATCGGTGACGGCGATGATGAGCCGGTCGAGTTGACGACGCCCCCGGAGGTGCTGCGGCGCGTCCTGCCCCGGCTGCGGCGGTTGGCAGATAACTACTCAGCCGGCTTGGAGTCTGAGTTGGTCGAAGTCCAGGAGATCAGGGAGCGCAACCGCCTGGTCTCGGAAGCGTGCGAGACCGTGCTCTCTGGACTCGACGGCTTGGCGAGCGGAGCGCGCTGAGCTCTAGGCCGGCTGGCGCTCGATGCCGTAGCGCGGCCAGTGCGAGGGGTTCTCGCGAAGCCAGGCGGAGAGCCTGGCGAAGCCGGCCTCGAGGTCGTCTTCGGCGACCCACCCGAGCTGCTCGCGTGCCTTGCTCGCGTCGGCCACCCAGACGGCCGCGTCCCACGAGCGCTGCGGCTCGGTTCCCCATTCCGGCTCCGCCGCGACGCCCAGCTCGGCGCGCGCAACCTCCACCACTTCCCTGAGGGTGGTCTGGCGGCCCGAGCCGATGTTGAAGACCCCGCCGCGCTCGAGGTCGGTTCGTTCGGCGGCCTGGATGAAGGCCCGCTCGGCGTCCCCTGAGGTGACGAAGTCGCGCGGCGTGTCGGGCGAGACGAGAGGGGGGAGGCGACCCTCCAGCCCACGGGCGACCAGGGTCGGCATCAGCCGCCCCGGCTCCTCCCACGGCCCGTAGATCGAGTAAAGCCTGAGGGTGACGACGTGGACGTCGTCGCGCTGGGCCACGAAGCGGCAGTGCAGGGTCGCGGCAGCCTTCATCACCGCGTAGTCGCTGTTGGGCTCGGGCAGCTCATCCTCGCTCGGCGCGTGGTCCTGGAAGCCGTACTCCGACGACGACCCGGCGTTGACGAAGGCGGCGAAGCCGTGACGCTGGCAGGCGCTGAGGAGGCGCACGGTGGAAACCAGGTTGGTCTGCATGATGCGCTCGGCGTCGCGCTGCCAGGAGTAGGCGCCGTGCGCGGCGAGGTGAAACACCCAGTCGGGCCGGGCGGCCTCGACGCCGGCCTCGATCGCCTCCCCGTCGAGCAGGTCGACCGGGGCGACCTCGATTTCGTCCAGGTGGTCGAGCCGCCAGGTCGGGCTCTCGGGGCGCACCCAGGCGACGACGTCGTGGCCGGCGGCGGCGAGACGGGCGGCGAGGTTCGCGCCCACGAACCCGCCGGCCCCGGTGACGAGCGCCTTCACCTCGGGCGGGGTTGCTGCGGGACGCCGGACACGGCGGCTGATGATAGGCGAGCGGTACGCGGAGGGGCGCGCTTCTCCTATGCTGGGGAAAGTGACGCCTGCTGCCACCACTGGATCCCTTGGGGAGCTGAGCGGGCGCTGCTGTCCCAACTGTGGGTCGAGCGACGACAGCAGGCTTTTCGCCGAGCAGCGAATCGACATGGACGCCCTCGACGCGCACGCGTTTGCCTCCCGCAAGCGCCCCGAGTTCATGCGCATGCGCCTCGTCGACTGTCCCGGCTGCGACCTCGTCTACGCGAACCCGATGCCGTCGCCGGAGGCCCTGGCCCAGGCTTACGACGATGCTGCCTTCGACAGCGCCGAGGAGGCCCGCTACGCGGCCCGCTCCTACGCCGAGCAGCTGGCCGGAATCGCCGCCGGCCTGCCCGACCGCGACGGCGCCCTTGACATCGGCACCGGCGAGGGCGCCTTCCTGGCCGAGCTGTTGAGGCTCGGGTTCACCAACGTCGCCGGCGTCGAGCCTTCGAGCGCGCCGATCGCCGCCGCCCCGCCCGAGATCGCCAGGCTGATCGAGCACGGCGTGTTCACCCCCGAGATCCGCCCCCCCGCCAGCCTCAGCCTCGTCACCTGCTTCCAGACGATCGAGCACGTTCCCGATCCAGCCGAGCTCGTCCGTGGCGCGGCGGCGCTGCTGAAGCCGGGCGGTGTGATGGCGATCGTCTGCCACAACCGCCGTGCCCCCCTCAACCGGGCCCTCGGCCTGCGCTCGCCGATCGTCGACATCGAGCACATGCAGCTCTTCTCGCCGCGCAGCGTCGGCGAGCTGCTGCGGCGTGCGGGCCTGCGGGACGTCGAGTGCCGGCCGATTCGCAACCGCTACCCGGTCCGCTACTGGGCGCGGCTGGCGCCCTTGCCGGAGCGTGGCCAGGCGATCGTCTCGAGTGCGCTGGAGCGCAGCGGAATCGGCCGGCGGCCGCTGACGCTGCCGGTCGGCAACCTACTCGCGTGGGGTGTGCGCGCCTGAGGGAGTTCCGGGCTCGGGCGTGTCGACGCCCGGCGGTGGGTTGAGGATCGATTTGACCACGTAGGGAGGTCGCCCCTTGACCTCCTCGTACATGTGCCCGAGGTAGGTGCCGATGATGGCGAGGCAGAGCAGCTGCACGCCGCCGAGGAAGAGGACGATCACGATCAGGGTGGTCAGGCCTCTCGGCGCGGCTGAAGGGTCGGCGATGCGGAGGACGATCTGGACGAGCAGGCTGAGGAAGGAGAGGCTGACGACGGTCAGGGCCAGCCCGGTGATCAGGTCCAGCGGCGCGTAGGAGAAGGAGACGATCGCACGGCGCGCCCAGCCGAGGTTCTTGCGGAAGCTGTTCGTCGTCGTGCCGAACATCCGCTCCGGGCGGACGTAGGGGACGCCGATCTGCTTGAAGCCGACCCAGGCGCGCAGCCCGCGCATGAACCGGTGCTTCTCGGGCATCGCGTTGATCGCGTCGACGACCTTGCGGTCGATCAGGCTGAAGTCGCCGGCGTCGAGCGCGACGTCGACGTAGGCGAGGCGTTTGAACACCCGGTAGAAGAGCTTGTAGAAGCCCTGCATGTAGAGCGGCCCCTCGCGCCTGACGCGCTCGCCGAAGACGACGTCGTAGCCCTCCTTCCACTTCTCGACGAACTCGGGAATCACCTCGGGCGGGTCCTGCAGGTCGCCGTCGAGGAGGACCACGGCGTCACCGGTCGCGATCCGCATGCCGGAGGTGAACGCACTCTGGGAGCCGAACGCCCGGGCGTGGTTGACGACCACCACCTTGGGGTCGCGGTCGGCCAGCTCGGCGAGCACCTCGGCGGCGTTGTCGGGCGAGCCGTCGTTGACGAAGATGATCTCGTAGTCGGCCTCGACCCCGGCGAAAGCGGCGATCAGCCGTTCGTGCATGATCGGCACGGCCTGCGCGTCGCGGTAGCACGCGATGACGGCGGTGATCTTCAATTGATCAGCTGGTCGGAGGTGGGGGTGATGTATGGACGTTCAAGGTGGTACCCGAGCCCCCGCCGTGCCTCTCGATGACCGCGATGGCCGGAGCGCGTGAGGGTAACGCACACACGGCTGACGCTCGCCCGCGGGTGCTGACTCGACTGTATTGTCGTCGCCCGTGGCAACCGAAACGGCGTTCGAGCGCCCCTCTGCCGGACGGATTGCGGGGAGCGTTCCAGATCAGAGCCGCTCCCGGGCGATGCTCGACTCCGCCGCGCTGCGACTGCTCGCGTGCGGGGCGTTCGTCGTCCTGGTGGTGTGCCTCCTCGTGCTCCCGCAGGGCCCGTCGGAGTCCGCTGAGACGTCGTTTTGGGTCCTCGCCTTCGCTGTCGCGCTGCCGGCCGGGCTCGTGGTGGCGGCCCGCCAGGCGCGGTCGCTTTCGGCCGCGGCTCCGGCAGCGGCGATAAGGGCGCTGGCGGCCGGCCTGGCAATGCTGGCCCTGGCACTCCTCTTTCGCCGTGCCGGGACCGGGGACCAGCTCCATCACGGCTTGCTGGCGATCGCCGCGCTCGGCGCCCTGGCTGCTCCCTTTCTGGCCGCGCGGAGATGGCGGGATCCGAGCGATGAGGTCGATGAGATCGCCAGCGCGATCGCCTTCGTTGCGGTCGTCTCCATCGTCCTGCTCTTCGTCCCCCGCGGCGCCTTGCGTCCGGGCGCCCTGGTCCCGGCGCTGCTCCTCACGGCGGCGCTTCTGCTCGCCATCCGGCTACGGGGCCGGCTGCAGGTGCCGCGGCCGCTTCGGCTCGGTCTCGACGGGGTCATCTGCGCGGTCGTCGCCCTGGCCGTGATCCAGCTGCCCGACCTCGTCCCCCACACCGGCGACGTCGCCCTCCACCACGGCTTCTTCCTCGGTCCCGCAAATGACGTCCTCCACGGCCGCGCGATGCTGGCCGGCGCCTGGTCGCAGTACGGCGTCGGCGCCATCGACGCCCTCGCCCTCGCCTTCACCGTCCTCCCGATCGGGTTCGGCACGCTGGCGCTGGTCGTCGCCGCCGCCATGGTCGCCCAGTACCTGTGTGCCTACCTGATCCTGCGCCTGGCCGGTCTCGGGCAGGTTTTGACCCTGGTCAGCATCGCCGTCGCCGGGGCGGGCAGCCTCTTCGCGACGATCGAAGTCTACGTCGCCTACCCCAGCAATTCCCCGCTCCGCTTCGGTCTCCCCTACCTGATCGTCCTCTGCGCGGTCATCGCCGCCCGCTATCCGCGGCGAGCGCGGCCGGCTCGCCTCGCCGCGCTGCTCGTGCTCGGGATCGCGGCGATCTGGAGCTTCGAGACCTTCGCCTATTGCGGCGCCACCTATGGAGCCCTTGTGCTCGTGGAGGCGATGCGCAGCGGCGACGACGTCTTGCGACGCGTCCTGCGCGCCGCCGCCGCCGGCCTGGCCGCCAGCGCCCTGGCCGTGGCGCTGTTCAGCCTCTTCACTCTCGTCCTCAGCGGACAGCTGGACTGGGGCCCGTACTTCGAATACCTGCGGCTCTACTCGGTCGATGAATTCAGCCAGCTGCCGATCGTGTTCTTCTCCGCCGGGCCCCTGATGGCGGCGGCCATCTTCGCGAGCGCGGTCGGAGTTCTCTGGTTGGTTCGTGAGTACCCGCGGGCGCTGGAACCCCAGATGGCGGCCGCGATCGCCGGGTTCACGGGGATCGCGGCGATGACCTTCACCTACTACCTCGGGCGCTCGCACCCGAACAACCTCCTCGTCCTGCTGCTCCCTGTCGTCGCGCTTGGCGGGCTCTGGATACAGGTGCTCTCGGTGCCCCCGGTCGCGCGCTGGAGGACCGCGTGCAGCGCGGCCCTGGCGCTCGGCATGGCGATGATCGCGGTCGCCGCCTGGCCGTCGGTGGAGCACAAGTGGAAGAGCACGGCGCTGGCGTTGAGCGTCCCCGGTGGCGAATCCCTGGGCCAGGCTTACTCGCGGCTGCATGACAACCCGGTCCTGGATAGCCGCGCCCCGGCCGGTGCCCGGATCCTCGCCGAGCGCCTCCCGGCCGGGGCCCCCGCTCTTGTCCTCACCGATCCGAACCTGACCACGGAGATCCTGTTCAGCGCCGGCCGCCGCAACCTGCTGCCGATCTCACACCCGCCGGAGGACGTCCTGATCGAGTCGAGCCAGGGTCGCGTCCGCGCCGCCAGCGAGCGGGTCCCGGCCGGCACGCTCCTGCTCACCTCTCCCCTGCCTGGTACCCCGGGGGCCGAGGATCTCGAACGACTGCGGATGATCGCGCTCGCCGTGCTGCAGCGGCGCTTCGCTTTCCAGCTGCTCGAGCGGACGCCCGAGGGGCTCGAACTCGTGCGCCTGGTCAAGCGGCGTTAGCCGCGTCGGTCCCTATCCGGTCGGGGCGAGGGCGCCGGCCAGCTGCTCGGCCAGGCGCGGTGCGCTGAGGTTGTGGCGGTCCTCGAGGAACCGCTGTGAGCCGGCTTCGCCCTCGGGCATGTGAGCCACGCCCGCCCGCAGCAGGCGGCAATCGAGGCCTCGCTCGGCGATCGTCTCGGCAACCAGTGAGCCGAGGCCCCCGTTGCGGTAATGCGCCTCGACGCTGAGCACCGCCTGCTTTCCGTCCAGCAGGGCCGCGATGTCGTCGCTCGGGCTGGGGTTGAAGCTGGGAACCACGGCGACAGCCGCCTCGATGCCCTGCTCGGCCAGCAGCTCGGCGGCGGCGACGGCCTCGTGGGAGATCGATCCGATCGCGACGATCGCCACGTCCGCGCCCTCGCGGACCACCGCCAGCCGGCCCAGCTCGAAGCGCCCCTCGAGGCCCGGCAGGGTGTCCCCGCGCTTGCTGATGCGGAAATACACCGGCCCCGGCACGTCGGCGGTGGCGTGGAGAGCGGCCCGCGCCTGGGCCGCGTCGGCTGGCGCGACGGTGGTGATCGAGGGCTGGGTGCGCATCACCGCGTAGTCCTCGAGCGCGAAGTGGGTGACGCCGTTGTGCCCGTAGTCGAAGCCGCCGCCGACGCCGACGATCCGGACCGGGAGCCGGTGCAGGGCGGGGCCGTTGCGGATGAACTCGTAGGGGCGCAGGGTCGAGAAGGTGGCGATCGAGTAGACGAACGGTATGAACCCGGCCTCGGCCAGGCCGGTTGCCACGCCGAGCATGTTCTGCTCGGCGACTCCGCAGTTGATGAAGCGGTCCGGGAAGCGCTTTTCGAAGTCCTCCAGAACCATGAAGCCGAGGTCTCCGGTCAGCAGCATGACCCGCTCGTCGGCCTCGGCAAGCACCCCGAGCTCGTCCACGAAGGCGTTTCTCATGCCGCGGCCAGCTGCTCGAGGTCGGCGATGGCCGCGCGGTGGGAATCGTCGTCGAGCGGAAGGTAGTGCCACTTGATCTGCGACTCCATGAAGGACACTCCGTATCCGAAGGTGGTCTTGGCGACGAGCGCGCGCGGCTTGCCCCCGGCCGCCGGCTCCAGGCCGGCAGCAAGCGCCTCCTGGTCGTGACCGTCGACGGCCGACGCCGACCAGCCGAACAGCGCGAGCTTGTCCTCGACCGCGCCGAGGTCGATCACATCGGGCGTGTAGCCGAGCGCCTGCTGGCCGTTGAGGTCGATCAGCAGGGTCAGGTTGTCGAGTTCGTGCTGGGCGGCAAACATGACCGCCTCCCAGGTCGAGCCCTCGTTGAGCTCGGCGTCGCTGAGGATCACGAAGACGCGGCGCTCGGAGCCCTGGCGCTTGGCGGCGAGGGCCGCGCCGGCGCCGAGCGACAGGCCCTGTCCCAGCGAGCCGGTGCAGAAATCGATCCCCCCGAGGGTGCTCTCCGGGTGGACCGCGAGCAGGGTCCCGTCGTCGCAGTAGGTGCCGATCGCGCCGTCCTCGAGGCGCCCGACCTGGTCGAGCCCCGCGTACAGGGCGAGTGCGGCGTGGCCCTTCGAGAGGACGATCCGGTCGCGCTCGGGCCCGGGGTCAAGCTGGGCGGTGCCGATGACGGCTGCCACGAGGTCGGCGATCGAGAGGGCCGATCCGATGTGCCCGACGCCCGCCCGGTAGGACTGGTCGATGATCGTCCGCCGAATGCCGTTGGCACAGCGTGCTCGCTCCTCTGCCTCCATTCGTTCTGAGGGTATCGGATCGCATTCAGGCAGTATCTTGCTCGGCTCGTGACCGAGTCCACGGCCCCGCCGTCGAAACAGAAATCCCGCGGCCGGCGCCTTCGTGAGACCGCGGCCGCCTATCCGGACGCCATCCAGATCGGCGTCTACGCGCTGATCGCCATCGCCGCCATGATCGCCGCCTACCTGGCGATCTTCACCATGCTGCAGCCCTACGACGACGAGGGAACGCTGCTGGTGACCGTGAAGGCGTTCGCCAACGGGGACACCCTCTATCGCGACGTCCACTCGGTCTACGGGCCCTTCTACTACGAGCTGTTCGGCGGCCTCTTCGCGCTCAGCGGGCAGGACGTAACCACCGACGCCAGCCGCACCATCGTCATCGTCGTCTGGGTCGGGACCAGCTTCCTCTTCGGGCTGGTCGCCCAGCGCCTGAGCGGTCGCCTGGCGCTGGGAGCGATCGGCATGATCACCGCCTTCGCCGCGCTCGGCGTCCTCATCAACGAGCCGATGCACCCGCAGGGCCTCTGCGTGCTCCTGCTCGCCATCTTCCTGGTGCTGGCGGTGCGGGAGCCGGGGCGACGTGCGGGCTGGCTCGGTGGCGCCTGTGGGGCGGTGCTGGCGGCGCTGGTCCTGACCAAGGTCAACATCGGCGTCTTCGCCGTGGCCGCTGCCGTCCTCGCCGGGGTCTGGACCTACGGCCCGCTCTACCGCCGCCGCTGGCTGCGCTGGGCGGTCACCGCCGCCTTCCTGGCGATGCCGCTGTTCATCGTCTCGCGCGATCTCGCCCTTGGCTGGGTCCGGGAAATGCTGCTGCTCGAGGTCCTGGCGGCGGTGGCGATCCTGATCGCCGCCTACCCGCTGCGCTCGCGAGCGGACGACGAGGACGCCGGGCTCGGTCGCTGGTTGCTGGCGGGCGTGGGTGGCTTCGCGATCGCCTCCGCCGCCATCGTCGGGATCGTCCTCCTGACCGGTCCCTCGCCAGCTGACGTCTACGACGGGATCGTCAAGCAGGCGCTCGAGATCAGGGACATCCTGGTGCTGCAGTTCCAGCTGCCCGCCGCGACCGTCGACTGGAGCATCGTCGCCGTCGCCGCGGCGGCGTTGACGGTGGCCCTGCGCTCCGGTGAGCCGGGCCGGCCGGCGCTCTGGCCGGGCCTGCTGCGTGCCGGCGCCGGCGTGGCGATCTTCTTCTCCCTCACCCGCATCGCGCCCTTCGGGCTGGACCCCGCCGCCGGCAACCCGATCGCGGCGCCGCTGGCGCTGGCGTGGGTCGCCGCGGTCCCTCTGGCAGGCGCCCGCGAGTCCGCCCACAAGCGATTCCTGCGCCTGCTGCTGCCGGCGCTGGCCCTCGCCGAGACCCTGCAGGTCTACCCGGTGGCCGGCAGCCAGGTGGGGATCGCCGCGGTCACCTTCGTCCCGGTCGCGGCGCTCTGCCTGGCGGATGGGCTGACCGAAATACGGTCCTGGGCAGCTGCTCGCGGGGCCCCGTCGCCCGCGCGCGTCGGCGCAGTCGCGAGCATTGCGGCGATGGCCCTGGCGGGGATCTTCGCGCTCCACGCGATCATCCTGCCGGCCGCGTCCAACGCCATCCTCTACCGCGACCAGCCGGAGCTGGGCCTGCCGGGGGCGACGCTGATGCATCTGCCGCAGCCGGCGGTCGAAACGTACACCGGTGTCGTCGACCTTCTGCACCGCCATCGCTGCAGCACCTTCGTGGGCTACCCCAGCACCGCCAGCTTCTACCTCTGGTCGGGCCTGGAAAGTCCAAAGCCGCAGCTTCCGAATGCCTGGATGGACGCTTTCGGCCGCGCCAAGCAGCAGCGGGTCGTCGACGAGCTTCGCGCCTCGCGCCGGCCCTGCGCGCTGGTCAGCGAGGAACGGGCGGGGATGTACCTTCAGGGCGCCCCCGCCCCAGAACTGCCGCTCTATCGCTACATCTTCGACGACTTCAGGCAGGTGGCCCAAGTCGGCGACTACCAGGTGCTGGTGCCCAAGGAGGGCGCAGCGCACTAGTGCGCCGTCGGCCTCGGTAGCGTCAAAGCAATGGACCGCCTGCTGATCACCGGAGGAGCCGGATTCGTCGGCTCCAACCTCGCCGTCTCGCTCGCCAAGCGTCATCCCGACTGGGAGATCGTGGTGCTGGACAACCTCTACCGCCGCGGCTCGGAACTGAACCTGCCGCGCCTGCGGGAGGCGGGGGTCGAGTTCGTCCGCGGCGACGTCCGCGAGCCCGAAGACCTGGCGCGAGTGCCACGGATCGACGCCCTGATCGAGTGCTCGGCGGAGCCCTCGGTGATGAGCGGCGTCGACGGCGACACCGGCTACCTCGTCCACACCAACCTGACCGGCGCCTACAACTGCCTCGAGCTGGCCCGCCGCGACGAGGCCTTCGTCGTCTTCCTCTCGACCAGCCGCGTCTACCCGGTCGCGCCGCAGGTCGAGCTGAACCTGGAAGAGGCGGAGACCCGCTTCGAGATCGCCGCCGAGCAGGCTGTCCCCGGCGTCTCTCCGGCCGGCATCTCCGAGCGCTTCCCGCTCGACGGCGCCCGCACCCTCTACGGCGCCACCAAGCTGGCTGCCGAGCTCCTGATCGAGGAGTACCGGGAGGGCCTCGGCGTGCCCGCGGTGATCGATCGTTGCGGCGTCATCGCCGGCCCCTGGCAGATGGGCAAGGTCGACCAGGGCGTCTTCACCCACTGGATGCTGGCCCACCACTTCGGCAACCCGCTCAGCTACATCGGCTTCGGCGGCAAGGGCAAGCAGGTGCGGGACCTGCTCCACGTCGAGGACCTGGTCGACCTGGTCGAGCGCCAGCTGCTCGACCAGGGGGCCTGGGACGGGCGCACCGTCAACGTCGGCGGCGGCCGCGAGTGCAGCCTCTCGCTGCTGGAGACGACGGCGATCTGCCGCGAGCTGACCGGCAACGAGGTGCCGATCGAGCCGGTCGAGCAGACCCGCGCCGGCGACGTCCCGATATACCTTTCCGACTGCACCAAGATCTTCGGCCTGGATCAGTGGCGACCCCAGCGCAGCGCCGAGCAGGTGCTCGCCGACATCCACCAGTGGGTGGCGGCGGACGAGGCGCGGATCGCCCAGGCGCTCAATATCGATATCCCCACGGGGGGAAGGGAGTAAGCGCGAATGCCGGTTGCGATCATCACGGGGGCGGGGGGGCTGATCGGCTCCGAGGCCGTCGAGCACTTCATCGGCGCGGGCTTCGACGTCGTCGGCATCGAGAACGACATGCGGGCGCAGTTCTTCGGCCCCGAATCCTCGACCTCGCACGTGACCGAGCGGCTGGTCGCCGAGCACTCCGAGTTCCGCTGGGAGAACGCCGACATCCGCGACGCCGGGACGATCGAGCGGATCTTCCGCGAGCACGCCGGCAGGATCGAGCTGGTCGTCCACACCGCCGCCCAGCCCTCGCACGACTGGGCCGCGAGCGAGCCGCAGACCGACTTCGGCGTCAACGCCAACGGCACCCTCAACCTGCTCGAGGCCGCCCGCGCCCACTGCCCCGAGGCCCCCTTCATCTTCTGCTCGACCAACAAGGTCTACGGCGACACTCCCAATCGCCTGCCCCTGGAAGACCTGGAGAAGCGGCTGGAGCTGCCCGGGTCCCACCCCTATTACAGGGGCGTCGACACCTCGATGTCGATCGACGCCTCGACCCACTCGCTGTTCGGCGTCTCCAAGGCCGCCGCCGACCTGCTGGTGCAGGAGTACGGCCGCTACTTCGAGATGCCCACGGTCGCCTTCCGCGGCGGCTGCCTGACCGGGCCCCAGCACGCCGGCGCCAAGCTGCACGGCTTCCTCGCCTACCTGATGAAGTGCACCGTCACCGGCACCCCGTACACCGTCTTCGGCTACGCCGGCAAGCAGGTCCGCGACAACATCCACAGCGCCGACCTGATCGCCGCCTTCGACGCCTACCGCAAGGCTCCCCGCGCCGCCGCCGTCTACAACATCGGCGGCGGTCGCTTCAGCAACTGCTCGATGCTGGAGGCGATCGACGTCTGCGAGCGGGTCTCCGGCCGCGAGCTGAGCTGGGAGATGGGCGAGGAGCCGCGGATCGGCGACCACCGCTGGTGGATCTCCGACCTCGCCCCGTTCGAGGCCGACTACCCGGACTGGAAGCTGCGCTACGGCGTCGAGGACATCCTCCGCGAGATGTACGAGCAGAACCTCGAGCGCTGGACCGTGAGCACGGCATGAAGCTCTCGGTCGTGATGCCGGCCCAGAACGAGGAGGGGTCGGTCGGCCAGACCGTCGAAGGCGTCGTCACGGCGCTGGAGCGGGAGCAGATCGACTACGAGGTCGTGGTGGTCGACGACGGCAGCGAGGACGGCACGGCCGCCGCGGTTGAAGCAATCGGTGCTTCCAATGCCCGCGTTCGCTGCCACCCCTCGCACTACGAAAAGGGCTTTGGGATGGCGATCCGAGCCGGTCTGGACGTCTTCCAGGGCGATGCCGTGGCGATCGTCATGGCCGACGCCTCCGACGACCCCGAGGATCTGGTCAAGTACCACCGGCTGCTCGAGGAGGGGTGGGACTGCGCCTTCGGCTCGCGCTTCGTGGCGGGCGCCCAGGTCCACGACTACCCGCGCCTGAAGCTGACCATCAACCGCCTCGCAAACTGGTTCATCCGCGTCCTCTTCCGCCACCGCTACAACGACACCACCAACGCCTTCAAGGCCTACCGGCGCGAGGTCATCGAGACGATCCAGCCGTTGCTCTCCAAGCACTTCAACCTGACCGTGGAGATGCCGCTGAAGGCGATCGTCCGCGGCCACTCCTACGAGGTGATCCCCACCTCCTGGACCAACCGCACCAGCGGCGAGGCGAAGCTGGCGATGAAAGAGATGGGCAGCCGCTACCTCTTCATCGTCCTCTACGTCTGGCTGGAGAGCGTGCTCAGCCGGGGGGACTACCTGGTCGGTGCCTCCTCGAGCGCCGGCCGCAAGCCGGCTGAATCAGGCCCCGAGTCGCTGCCGTAGGCGCCATGGCAGCCGCAGCCGGCGCCGCCGTGCCCAGGAGAAGTGGGCGGTCAGTCGCGGCGCCCCCAGGTGCAGGTTGGGGTTCTCGTAGGGGTCGACCGCGGCGAAGCGCTGCCAGCGCTTGACCAGCTGTTCGAACTCCCACTTCTCGACCTTCGGGGAGCGGCTCGACGACTCGAAGTGGAAGAGGACCAGGTCCGGGTCGTAGACGATCCGTCGCCCGCTTCCGTGCACCTTGAGGCAGTAGTCGACGTCGTTGAAGTTGACCGGGAAGTCCGTCGTCAGCCCGCCCAGTTCGTCGAAGACGTCGCGCCGGGTCATCAGGCAGGCGCCGGTCACGGCGAGGCAGTTGCGGGCGATCAGGACAGCGTTCATGTAGCCGCGAAAGTCACCGGCGAAGCCGCGGTAGGTGTGGCCGGGGAGGCCCTTTTCGAAGCTGACCCCGACGTGCTGCAGGCGCCCGTCTCCCCAGACGAGCTGGCCCCCGACGGCGCCGATCTCCTCGCGCTCGGAGTACATCACCATGCGCTCGATCCAGTCCGGCGTCGATATCTCGATGTCGTCGTTGAGCAGCAGCAGGTGCTTGCCCCGGCTGTGGATGGCGCCGAGGTTGATCTTGGCCGAGAAGTCGAACTTGGCGGTGAACTCGACCAGCCGCAGCCGCTCGCCGGCGATCGCCCGCAGCTCCTCGCGCACCTCCGGCTTGACCGAGCCGTCGACCACGCAGACGATCTCGTAGTTCTCGTAGGTCGATTGCTCGACGATGCTGCGAACGCAGTGCTCGACCAGGACCACTGGCTCGAAGCGGATGTCGCGCTTCTGGCCGCCGGTTGGCATCACGATGCTGACCAGCGGCTGCTCCGTAAGGCGCGGCTGCAGGTGCAGGACGCCGGGATCGTCGGCGTCGATCTCGACCTCGGCGGGCAGACCGATCCGGTCGCAATGCGCCTGCACGGCCCGCTTCCCCGCTTCGAATGCCCAGGGCTTGGCCTCGGCCGCGGCGGCAGCCGAGGTCTCGAGGATGCGCCAGTGGTAGAGGACCCGCGGTATGTGGACGACCGCGCGCGCCCGCTCGGTCACGCGCAGGACCAGGTCCCAGTCCTGGGAGCCCTCGAACTCGCTGTCGAAGCCGCCGACCGCTTCGACCAGGGAGCGGCGCAGGACGCTGAGGTGGCAGGTGTACATCTGGGTCCGCAGCCGCTCTGGGGACCAGTCGGGCTTGAAGAAGGGGTTCGAGTGGTGGCCGTTGAGGTCGATCTTGTCCTCGTCGGTGTAGACGTAGTCGGCCTCGGGGTTGGCGTCGATCGCCTCGGCGACGTGGGCGAGGGCGTCGGGGTGGAGCTCGTCGTCGTGGTCGAGCAGGACGACGAACTCGCCCTGCGCCATCTCCAGGGCGTCGTTGGAGGCAGCGACGATGCCGCCGTTGGCGTCCCTGCGCATGACCCGGATCCGCGGGTCGGTTGCCTGGGCTCGCTCGAGGATCATCTGCGCCTGGGGCTGTTTGGAGCAGTCGTCGACCAGGCACAGCTCCCAGTCTTCGAAACCCTGGCGCTGCACCGATTGCAGCATCTTTCGCAGCACCGCCGGGGGCGTTTCGTAGACAGGCGTGAGGATCGAGAAGCGCGGTGCGGCCACGATCGAGCTAGCGCCGCTGGCTTCGGAGCATGCGCAGGGCCGTTCCCACCAGGCGGCCCAGGCCGGGAATCGTGCCTTCGATCCGGGCCGCGGCGCCGGCGATCCGGCGCGAGCGGTCGTCGAGCTCGGCGAGCCGCCCCTTGGCGGTGCCCAGTTCGGCGTCCTTGCTGATCAGCAGGTCGCGCAGCCGGAGGATTTCCTGCTGCTGGTGCTCGAGTTCGGTTCGCAGCTCGGAATCGCTTGCCTCGGGACTTGGGCGCGAGCCTGCCGGCGTGATCTGATCGGACATTCCCGCGCAGTTTATCCGCAGGCAAAGCTCGCGCTTGACAGCGCTGCGAAGCTTTCCCGCGATGCTGAGGGCGCAGACCGGTGGCGAGGGGTGAGCGCGAGCGCGCAGTTGCTGTGGATGCTGGTCGTGCATCTGGTCCTGACCGCGCTGCCGGCGGTCTTCGCGGTGTTCCTCGCGGGCCGCCTCGGACTGCGCAGCGTGCCGCTGCTCCTCGGGGTCGCCCTGGTCGCCTCCGGGGCGACCGCGATGCTCGTCTTCTGGGCCTATTTCGCCGCTCCGGTGATCGGGCAGGCGCTGGCGTTCATCGTCGTCCTGGGGTCGATCCAGGGGATCGTGCTCTGCCGCGACGGCCTCGACCGCTCGCTCCTGCGCGAGCTCTTCCCACCGCTGGCGCTCTGGGTGCTCGGCAGCGCCTTCGTCATCTACCTCGGGTTCCTGCACGGGGGCACCGATCAGCCCCTTGCCGTCGCCACCACCCGCTTCTCGCACCCGCTCCCCACGGACAACGAAATCCCCCACTTCTTCGCCGACTGGTACTACGCCCACGGTCACGCCGCGCCGCCGCTCTTCGGCGACTGGCTCTCCAGCGACAGGCCGCCGCTGCAGGTTGGCTACGTGCTGGCCCAGCGTCCTTTCGGGTGGGACGACCACGGCCTCCACTACGAGGTGATCGGCGTCGTCGTCCAGCAGCTCTGGATCGTCGGCATGTGGGCCCTGCTGTGCGCCGCCCGGATACGCCCGCTGGCGAGGGGGCTGGCGATGACCGCGATGATGGTCAGCGACGTCGCGATCCTGCACGGGTTCTTCGTCTGGCCCAAGTTGATCGCGGCGGCATTCCTGCTCGCCGCCCTCGCGATGGTGCTGGGGGAGGACTGGCCGCGGTTGCGCCGCAGCCCGTATGCCGCCGCCCTGTTCGCCGCCCTCTGCGCGCTGGCGATGCTGGCCCACGGGGCGAGCGCCTTCGGCATCCTGCCGCTGCTCGTCTTCGCCGCCCTGCGTGGCCTGCCGAGCTGGCGCTGGCTCGGGATCGCCGCCCTGGTCGGGGTGACGCTGCTCGCCCCCTGGTCGGCCTACCAGCGCTTCGCCGACCCGCCCGGCGACCGGCTGCTCAAGTGGCAGCTCGGCGGCTCGCTCGCGATCGACGACCGCGGCACGGTGGAGACGATCGTCGACGGCTACCAGGCGGAGGGGGTCGACGGCACGCTCCGGAACAAGTGGGGGAACGTGACCAAGCTGGTCGGTCAGGGGGACGTCGAAGCCGGAGTTCGCACGGCCGCCGACGGCCTTGACCAGGATGCCGTCGCGAGCCTGCGCGTGCCCCGGTTCTTCTCACTCCTGCCTTTCCTGGGACTGCTTCTGGTGGGCCCGATGGCGATGCTCGTCGCGCGCTTGCGCGGACGGCCGGACAGCCCCGAGTGGCGCTTCGCGCTCTCGGCGTTTGCCTTCTCCGCGCTCGGCTGCGCGCTCTGGGTGCTGCTGATGTTCGGCGCTCCGGATTCGGCGACGACGCTCCATGTCGGCACCCTGGTGGTGCCGCTGCTGGCCGGCGCCGGGTGCGTGGTCGGCGCCTACTCGGCCTACCCGCGGCTGGCGATCGCCCTGGTCGCGCTCAACGCACTGTTCGTCCTCTGCCTCTACGTGCCGGCGCTGACTCCGCCGGCCGGGACGTCTTACTCGCTGGCGGCCGCCCTGCTCGCCGCCGCCAGCCTCGGCGGATTCCTCTTCGTCGCCCTGCCGCGACGGCGCTGATGCCTGGCCGGGAGCCGTCATACACTCCCGCCGCCATGGACCGGATCAACCGCAACGCGCCGCTGCTGCTGCTCGGCGTGGCCCTCGCCGCCGCCGCCGCGCTGCTGCTCTTCCTGACCCGGGAAATGACCTTCCTGCAGGACACCTGGGAGTTCCTGATGAACCGCCGCGGGGTCTCGGTCGACTCCTACCTGGCGCCGCACAACGAGCACATCGTGGTGATCCCGGTGGCGATCGAGCAGCTGATCCTGCGGCTCTTCGGGATGACCTCGGCGCTGCCGGAATTCATCCTCCTGACGCTGGCGACGCTCGGCACGGCCTGCCTGCTGTTCGTCTACGTCAAGCGGCGCCTCGGTCCCTGGCTGGCTCTCTTCGCCGCCGTCCTGCTGCTCTTCCTCGGTCCCGCCTGGGAGGCGCTGCTGTGGCCGTTCGAGATCGGCTTCGTCGGTTCCGTCTTCTTCGGGCTGGCGATGCTGCTGGCGCTGGAACGGGAAGACCGCAAGGGCGACATCGCCGCCTGCGCCTTCCTCGTCCTCTGTTTCGGCTTCTCGAGCCTGGGGATCCCATTCGCCGTCGCGGCCGCGGTCGAGGTCTTCCAGAAGCGCCGCGGCCGCGGGCTCGGCCGTGCCTACGTCTTTGCGATCCCGATCGCGCTCTACGCCGCCTGGTACCTGGGCTGGGGGCACGACGCCGAAACGCACACGTCGCTGCGCAACGTCCTGGCTTCCCCGCGCTTCGTGGCCGAATCGCTCGCCGTCGCGGTCGGCTCGGTGTTCGGCCTCGGCACCAGCCCGTTCGGGGGCTCCACCGACCCGGTCTGGGGACGGGCGATCCTGGTCGCGCTGGTCGTCGTCTTCGCCTTCCGGCAGATCCGCAAGCCGGGCCTTTCCCCCGGCTTCTGGCCGATCGCCGCGGCCGCCGCCACCAACTGGTTCCTGACCGCCTTCAACCAGATGCCCGGCCGCGATCCGAGCACCAGCCGCTACCAGTACATCGGCGGCGTGCTCGTCCTGCTGCTCCTCGCCAACCTGCTCCAGGGGGTCCGCTTCGGCAAGCGGGCGCTGATCGTCGGCGCCTGCGTGACGGTCGCCGCCGTGGCGACCAACACGGTCGTCCTCCGCGACGGCAGGGACGTGCTGATGCAGCAGTCGGTGCTGACCCGGGCGGACCTGGCGGCGATCGAAATCGCCAAGCGCACGGTGGACCCCTCGTTCTCGCTCTCCTCCGACGTCGCCGGCACGACGACGCTGGTCGACGTCCAGGCGGCCAAGTACCTGCCGGCGGTTCGCGAGTACGGCTCGCCGGCCTACTCGCCGGCGGAACTGGCCGCGGCGCCCGAAGCGGGCCGCCGCCAGGCCGACGTGGTGCTGGCGCGGGCGCTGCCGATCTCGACCGTGACCAGCCTCGACGCCTACAGCCCGAACGGTGGCGGCGAGAACTGCATCGACCTCGCGGCCGGCGGGGCCGCCAAGCCCGAGGTGCCGGTATCCGCGGGCCTGACCCGGATCGAGCTCGCCCCCGGGCCGCACGCGGGCTTCGCCCTGCGCCGGTTTGCCGCTGCCGAGCATCCCGTCACCACCGAAGGCGCGCCGGGGGGCTCGGTCACCCTGCTGCGGATCCCCCGCGACAGCAGCCGCCGTCCCTGGCAGCTTCAGGTCGATGCAGCGCAGTCGGCACGCGTCTGCCGTTAGACAGGTCCTTAAAGCTGCTCGGCGATGCGGGGGGCGTCGCGGTTGAAGATCCAGACGCCGAAGGCACAGGCGCCGAGGTAGATGGCCAGGGCCGGCAGCAGGTGCAGCGCCCCTCCGGCCGCCTCGATCGCGTTCGGGGCCGTCGGTTCGGCCAGGACCCAGACCCTGACCTGCTCGAAGATCACCGCGATCGGGTTGATCATCAGCAGGAATTCGTAGGTCCTGTTGTGGAAGGCGGTGACCGGGTAGAGGATCGGCGTTCCGTAGAACAGCACCTGGGAGACGACGACCCAGATGATCGCGACGTCGCGGAAGCGGACGTAGAGGACCGAGAGCGCCATGCTCAGGGCCGCCGTGAAGACGAAGAGGGCGAGGAAGGCGAAGGGGAAGAGCAGCCAGGTCCAGGTCGGGTCGATCCCGTAGGCGAGCACGAAGACCATCACCACGACCAGGTTGAGGCAGAGGTTGAAGGCGCCGGTCAGCACGGTCGCAAGCGGGATCACCAGCCGCGGGAACTGAGTCTTCCTGACCACACCCTCCTGGGTGACGACGGAGGTGACGGCGCTGGTGGTCGATTCCTGGAAGAAGGTGAAGAGGACGATGCCCATCAGCAGGAACACCGGGTAGTGCTCGACTTCTTCGCTGCCGACTTTGAAGACCTTCGTGAAGACGAAGAGCAGCACCGCGAAGAGCATCAGCGGGCGGATCAGCGACCACAGGTAGCCGAGGACGGTGCCGAAGTAGACGCGCTTGAACTCCGTCGCCGCGGTCAGCCAGAGCAGGTCGAAGAAGCGCCGCGCGCCGCCGCCGAGGGCGGAGGGCCCGTGCACCTCGCGCAGCGGCAGGGCCTCGGGTGCCTGGGCGCTCAACTCGCTTCCCCGCTCTCGACCCCGGCCGTGATCCGGTGGGGGAGCTGGACGATGCCGTGCGATCCGGACTCGCCGCCGAAGACCACGAACTGGACCGCGTCGTGGACGTAGAGGGCGACGCCGGCGTTCTCCACCTTGTTGACGCCACAGTGGATGAAGTAGCGGCCGGGCACCAGCAGGTTCTCGACCTCGGCGCTGACCTTGACCCGCTCGCCGGCGACGAGCCCGCTGGAGCCGGCCTTCGGCTCGATCCCGGCTCCGAACTCGAAGGTCCCGATGCCGTCGGCGTTGGCGACGTTGAATCCCACGCCCAGGCCGGGCGCGTCACGGAGGATTTCCAGCTCGACCCGGAGGCGGATCTCCTGCCCGCTTTCGAGGTTGGTCAGGCGGGTGCCCTCGGCGTCCTCGATCCAGGCGTCGAGCAGGCGCACCTCCTCGCTCGCCTCCGGCGCCGCCCCGCCGCTCTCGTTCTCGCGCTCGAAGTTGAGGCGCAGGTAGCGGCGACCGACCTCGGCCGGGTCGCCGAGGTGCCGGATGTGGCCGCCGTCGATCAGCATCGCGCGGTGGCAGTAGGCCTCGACGGTGGACATCTCGTGAGTGACCAGCACCACCGTCTTGCCCTGGGCTTTCATCCGGTGGAAGGCATCGGCGCACTTCTGCTGGAAGGCGGCGTCGCCGACCGCCAGCACCTCGTCGATCAGGAGGATGTCGGCGTCGACCTCCATCAGCAGCGAGAAGGCGAGCCGGACCAGCATCCCCGAGGAGTAGTTCTTCAGCTTCAGGTCGACGAAGTCCTCCAGTTCCGCGAACTCGAGGACGGCGTCGAGGCGGCTGCGCGCGTCCTGCGGGGTGAGGCCCATCATCACCCCGTTGAGGACGACGTTCTCGCGGGCGCTCAGCTCGGCGTTGAAGCCGACGCCGAGCTCGATGAACGGAGCCAGCCTGCCGGCCATCCGGATCGTGCCGCCGTCGGCCCGGTAGATGCTCGCCAGCAGCTTCAGAAGGGTGCTCTTGCCGGAGCCGTTGCGACCGACGATGCCGAAGAACTCGCCCTGGCGAATATCGAAGCTGACGCCCTCCAGCGCGTGCAGCTCTCGGTAGTCCCGGCTGGCGAAGGGCCGCACCAGCCGCTCTTTGAAGGAGTCGACGCGGTGGGTGGGGATCCGGAAGGACTTTCGCAGCCCGATTGCCTCGATGGCGACTGGGGCGCCGCTTGCGGAATCGGGCGGAAGAGCGACCTGCGGGTAGGTCGTGGTGTCGTCGGCGCTCATCGGCTGCGCGAACGCTACCGGTGCGCCCCCCGCCGCGGCCAGCTGTCAGGCTGAGCGGTATGGACGTGGCGCGGACGGTTGCGGTCGTCATTCCCAGCTGGAACTCGGCGCGGCTGCTGCCGCGCTGCGTCGGGTCGCTGCGCGACCAGGGGGTCGGGGTCGAGCTGATGGTGGTGGACAACGGTTCCGGCGATGGCTCGGTCGCTTACCTGGAGCGGGAGGGCGTCGCCCACCTGGCGCTCCCCCGCAACACCGGCTTCGCGGCCGCCGTGAACCTCGGGGTGAGCCGGACCGAAGCGGCGGCGATCCTGGTCCTCAACGCCGACACCGAGCTGGAGCCCGGGTGCGCCGGCCGGCTGCTGGAGGCGCTGGAGGCGGACCGCTCGCTCGGGGGGGTGCAGCCGCGGATCCTCCAGCTCGAGGATCGGGAGACGCCGGTCGCCGCGGCGCGGCTCTACAGCGCCGGCCAGGCGCTGACCGCGGACGGCCGGGCCCTGGAGACCGGTGCCGGCGAGCAGCAGCGACCGGAGCTGCTGGCCCGCGGCGAGGTGTTCGGCGTCTGCGGCGCCGCCTGTCTGCTGCGCCGCGAGCTCTTCTCCGAGCTGGGCGGATATGACGAGCGCTACTTCGCCTTCTACGAGGACGTCGACCTCAACGTGCGGGCGCGCCTCGCCGGCTGGCGCTTCGAGTACGTGCCGGAGGCGGTCGTCTGGCACGTCGGCAACGCCGCCTGGAGCGAGGGCTTCACCCGCCCGGCCGCCGACAACGCCCGCCTGGTCGCCCGCAACCGTCTCGCCACGCAGGTCAAGTTCATGCCCGTCAGCTCGGTTCCGCGGGTGGCCGTCGTCGAGGCCGGGTCGCTCCTGCGCGCAGCCTCCCAGCGACGGTTCCTGGCCACGCTGGGCGGCAAGCTGGCGGCGCTGCGCTGGCTGCCCCGCCTGCTCGGGGACCGGCGCCGGCTGCGCCGCGGTGGCGATCCGTCCCTGGCGCAGCGCTGGCTCGGCCGGGGGGTGGGGTGGTCGTGAGGATCTGTCTGGCTTCCTCCGAGCACAGCGGGTGGGGGGGGATCGGGCACGAAACCCGCCGGCTCGCTTCGCTCCTGGGCGAGGCGGGCCACGAGGTGACGCTGATCCAGGCCGCCGCCGGCGCCGACCTGCGACCGGCGCCCGCGGCAAGAGTCCGCGAGTTCTTCACCCAGCCCAGCCCCGAGCTGGCGCGATTCGACTTCGCCGCCGCCCAGCACCGCGACTCCGCGGCGGTGATGGAGGCGATCGAAGCGGCCTACGGGAGCGGCCCCGGCCCCGACTACATGGAGGTCATCGACTACCACGCCAACGGCCTGGTGGCGCTGCAGGCGCGTCAGGCCGGGCACCCGCTGTTGCGGGACACCCTGATCGGCGTGCGGGCCGCCGCCCCTACCGAGCTGCTCAGCGTCCACGACGGCACCCTGTATCAGCCGGGAATAGAGCTGGTGGCGGCGCTGGAGCGCGAGCAGTTCCGCCTCGCCGATCGGCTCGTCTGGAGGGGTGGGGACACGCTCAACGTCTACCGTCGCTACTACGCCGATTTCGATCTGCCCGAGGCGGTCCTGATTCCACCGCCCTTCGAGCCCCCGGCGTCGCCGCCGACGCCCGAGCCACGCGATCCCGAGCGGCCCTTGGAGCTCCTCTTCATCGGCAGGCTGCAGCGCTTCAAGGGCGCCCTCGACCTGGTCGAAGCGTGCCTCGGCCTGGACGACGACAACTGGCGGCTGACGATGATCGGCGCCGACACCGAAACCGCGCCCGCCGGCCAGTCGGTGCGGATGACGATTGAGGCGATGTGCGGGGACGATCCCCGTGTCATCCTCGTGGGGCCGCTGCCGTACGAAGAGCTGCAGCGGCGCTTGGCGCAGTACGACCTGCTTGTCGTCGCCTCGACGCTCGAGGTATGGGGCAACGTCGCGGTCGAGGCCATGCAGGCCGGGGTGCCGGTGCTCACCAGTCCCGTCGGCGGTCCCGGGGGGTACGTCGAGCACGGGGTGTCGGGCTGGCACATCGACGACCTCGGCCCGGCGCCGATCCGCCGGGCGCTGAGCCGGTTGCTGGCGAATCGCGCCGAGGTGGAGCGGGTGCGGACCTCGGGGGAGGTCTACGAGGAGTTCCTGCGGATCACCGACCCCGGGGCGACCAAGCGCGGGTACGAGGAGCTGCTGGGCTCAGCCCGGCCCCGCCCGTCGAGGCCCGCCGTCGGGACCGACCAGCCTCTGGTGACCGGGGTGATTCCCTATTACCGCTCCAGCGACTACATAGAGGAGGCGGTGGGCTCGCTGCTCGGGCAGAGCCACTCCAACCTCGAGGTGCTGATCGTCAACGACGGCTCCTTCGAGGAGGAGGACGGGGTCCTCGACCGCCTCGCCACCGACCCCCGGGTCGAGGTGGTGACGCAGCTCAACGGCGGCGAGCCGGCCGCGCGCAACCTCGGTGCCTCGCTGGCCCGCGGCGAGTACCTGGCGATGCTGGACGCCGACAACGCCCTGGAGGAAGACTTCGTCGCCCGGGCGCTGGCGATGCTCCGCGCCGACCCGAGCCTCGCCTACGTGACCAGCTGGCTCCGCTACGTGCGGCCGGACGGCTCGGCGCCCGATGAGGCCCTCGGCTACGCCCCGCTGGGCAACCGCGTGGTCAGCGCCGACTCCAACGAGTCCAGCGACTCCAACAACTGGGACGGCGACGCGATCGCGCTGCTGCCGCGGCGGCTGTTCTTCGAGCTCGGCTACCGCTATGAGCGGCTCGCCGGCATGCAGTCGGACTGGGAGCTCTACCGGCACCTCAGGGAAGACGGTAGGTTCGGCGCCGTGATCCCTGAGCCGCTTGCCAGGTACCGGGTCGACCCGGGCTCGCTATCGAGGGCCTACGAGCTGGGCCTGCACCAGCGGACCTGGGGCGAGGCGCGGACCCGACGCGTACAGCGTTCGACCCGGTGGACCAAGGAAGCCGCGGATGGTTGAGCCCCAGAGAGGAGAGGACGACCCCCGCGTCGCCGAGCTGCTGCGCGTCAACGGGGAACTGGCGGTCGAGATCCGCGACCTCAGCCTCGGCCGGCGGGAGCGGCCGCGGTCCTCACAGGTACCCGCCGCCCGCAGCGTCGCCAAGCTCCAGGCCGAGCGGGACCTGCTGGCCGGGCAGCTCGAGGCGAGCCGGGCAGAGGTCGATCGCCTGAGCCGCAACGACGAGGCCCAGACCCGCCGCATCGATGAGCTGACCGCTGAGGTGGCGCGGCTGCGCGGCGGCGTCGCCGGCATCCTGCGGCGGGCCAGGGCCCGCGCCCTGCTGCACCGGTAGGGCCGGGCCCCCGGGGCTCAGCCCCGCCGCTTCCGCCGCAGCGCCAGTGCCTCGCGGGCCGAGATGTCGAGCAGCCCTGCCCGCTCGAGCTCGCGGCGCTCGAGCCCGCCTCCCTCGTGCCAGCCGCGCAGCCGCCCGCGCAGGCCGGCTGCGGTCCGGTCCATCAGCAGCTGCCCGGCGCAGATGGCGCCCTCGGTCGCCAGCACCCGGGCCGCGTCGCGCGGCCGCGACATCACCCCGTAGCGGCGCAGCATGTAGCCGCGGCTCCAGCCGGTGCGAGCGAACTTGGCGCCGCTGCCGGCGCCGAGGCTCGCCGAGTAGGCGTGCAGCGCCCTCGCCCCCGCGGCGAGCCGGCAGCGCCCCCCCGCGGCCGCCATCCGCAAGGCCAGGTCGAGGTCCTCGTAGTAGAGGAAGATGCGCTCGTCGAAGCCGCCCACGGCCTCGAAGGCGGTGCGGTCATAGAGGGCGGCGCCGCCGGTCGGGCCGAGCGGGTCGGCCGCCCCCGCCGCGACCTCGACCGGCTCGCCGTGCAGGTGGTCGAAGCCCATCAGGGTGCGGTCGGCGACGACCCCGGCGGAGTCGATCAGGCCCGGGGAGCGTTCCTGGAGCAGCACCCCGGCGACCGACTGGACCCCCTCGGCCGCGGCGTCGAGCAGCGCCTCGACGCAGCGCGGCTCGCACTCGACGTCGTTGTTGAGCAGGATCAGCGGGTCGGCCGGGTGCTCGGCCACCGCCCGGTTCAGCGCCGGGCCGAAGCCGAGGTTCCGCTCCAGCGCCAGCACCGCCACCTCGGGGAACTCCTCGCGCAGCAGCTCCAGCGAGTCGTCGGCCGAGCCGTTGTCGACGACGACCACGTCGACCGGCCGGCTCTGCGCTTGCAGGCTCCGCAGCGTTTTCGCCAGCCGCTCGCTGCCGTTGTGGTGGGGGATGTAGATGGCCGGTCGCACTTTGAGAAACAGGAGCATAGCTGCTCGTGAAATGGGCTAGTAAAGCGCCGTGAAACTGTATACTAGAGATATGGAACAAGCCCGGGACTCGGAGATCGGAGACAGCGGATATCGCCCACGTGTCATCGATGCCGAACTCGACGAATTCCTGGCGGGACTGCCTGCGGTCAGCATCGAGGGGCCCAGAGGAGTCGGCAAGACGGTCACTGCCGAACGGCGAGCGGCCACGGTATACAGGCTCGACGATAGCGACGAGTTCCTGATCGCCCAGGCCGACTCGTCAAGGCTGGTTGGCGGCCAGCCCCCGATCCTGATCGACGAGTGGCAACGTCTGCCAGAGTCGTTCGACCGCGTGCGTCGGGCAGTCGATGATGGCGCCGCGGCGGGCAGCTTCCTGTTGACCGGATCAGCCACGCCGACGAACCTGCCGGTTCACTCGGGGGCCGGCAGGATCGTCCGGATGCGTTTGCGGCCGATGACGCTTCTGGAGCGCGGCGATGTCTCCCCAACGGTAAGTCTCGCCGAGCTGCTCGAAGACAAGCGCCCGAAGGTCGAAGGTCGCACCGAAATGGATCTCGAAGGCTACGTCGACGAGATCCTGGCCTCGGGTCTTCCCGGGATTCGCCGCCTGCCGCGCCGTCTGCGGGTGGCGCAGCTCGACGGCTATATCGATCACATCATCGACCGTGACTTCGAGGAGCTCGACTACAACGTGCGGAAACCAGCGACTCTGCGACGTTGGATGGCCGCATATGCGGCGGCGACCGCGACGACTGCATCGTTCGAGAAGATCAGAGACGCTGCGACCAGCGACCTTGGGGAGACGCCGGCAAGGCCGACGACCCTCCCGTATCGCGATGTATTGGAGCGGCTTTGGATCCTCGATCCGGTTCAGCCCTGGCTTCCGACTCGGAATCGCCTCAGTCGCCTGACCTCTCCGACAAAGCACCATCTCGCCGATCCGGCCTTGGCGGCACGCCTCCTCGGAGTCGGGGCCGACGACCTTCTCAAAGCGCGTCCGCCAGGACCGAACGTCCCGCGCGACGGAACGTTGTTGGGCGCTCTGTTCGAGTCGCTGGTGACGCTCTGCGTACGCGTCTACGCCCAGAAGGCCGAGGCGCGGATCGCACATCTGCGTACGTGGAGCGGGGAACGTGAGGTTGACCTGATCGTCGAGCGGGGGCAGTCGGTCCTCGCGATAGAGGTCAAGCTCGGCCAGCTCGTCAACGATCACGACGTGCGTCACCTGGTCTGGCTGCGAGATCAGCTCGGCGACGAACTCGCCGATGCCGTGGTGGTGACGACCGGAAGAGAGGCTTACAGGCGTCGCGATGGGATCGCGGTCGTGCCCGCGGCGCTGCTGGGTCCTTGATCGCTTCCGCTCAGTAGGGTTGCAGCGGCATGGAGCCTCTGAAGGGATTGATCCTCTCCGGTGGCGCCGGCACGCGGCTGCGCCCCATCACCCACACCTCGGCGAAGCAGCTCGTGCCCGTCGCCAACAAACCCGTGCTCTTCTACGGGATCGAGGCGCTGGTCGACGCCGGCGTCGAGGAGATCGGGATCATCATCGCGCCGGAGACCGGCGACGAGATCCGCGCCGCCGCCGGCGACGGCTCCGACTTCGGGGCGGAGATCACCTACATCGTCCAGGACAAGCCCGCCGGCCTCGCCCACGCGGTTCTCACCGCCGAGGAGTTCATCGGCGACTCGCCCTTCGTCATGTACCTCGGCGACAACCTCCTGCGCGACGGCCTGCGCGGCCTCGTCGCCAGCTTCCGCGCCGACGAGCCGCACGCGCTGATCCTGCTCACCCCGGTCGACGATCCCCAGTCCTACGGGGTCGCCGAGCTCGACGGGGAGCGGATCGTGCGGCTGATCGAGAAGCCCAAGGACCCGCCCTCGAACCTGGCGCTGGTCGGCGTCTACCTCTTCAGCTCGTCGATCTTCGCCGCCGCCCGCGGCCTCGAGCCCTCCTGGCGCGGCGAGTACGAGATCACCGAGGCGATCCAGGCGCTGATCGACGACGGCCACAAAGTCCAGTCCGAGGTCGTCAGCGGCTGGTGGAAGGACACCGGCCAGCTCGCCGACATGCTCGAGGCCAACCGGCTCGTGCTGGAGGAGCTGGAGACGAGGCTGGAGGGCGAGATCGACGGCGATTCCCGGGTGGAGGGCCGCGTCGTCCTCGAGGAGGGGGCCTCGCTGATCCGCTCGGTCGTCCGCGGCCCCGCCGTGATCGGCGCCGGCGCCTGCATCGAGGACGCCTACATCGGCCCCTACACGTCGCTCGGAAAGGGCGTCCACGTGCGCCGCTCCGAGGTCGAGCACTCGATCATCCTCGCCGACTCGATGGTCGAGGACCTGGAAACGCGGATGGAGGCGAGCCTGCTCGGCCGCAACGTCAAGCTGACACGCAGCGACGGCCCGCCGAAGACGCTGCGGCTGCTGGTCGGCGACAACTGCGAGATCAAAATCGTCTAGTAGACAGCGGGGGTAGGTAATGCCGCCTTCGCTACCATCCCGATGCGATGCAAGCAAAGGGCGCCAGCCTCGATTCCAGAATCCGCAGCATTGAGAAACAGCGTTCTCGGCTGGCCGATGGCGTAGCTCTCGCCAGTGGCCAAAAGTCTGTAGCTCAGCTCAAGCGCGAGAACGAGGTCTTTGCCCCACTCGCACGAGCAGCCCGCATCGATTTTTCGGCGTCGCGCTCCTTGGGCTGAGGGCGATGAGCGAAAAGCCGCCTCTTCGCGCAGAGGAGGTGCGGCGAATATTGCGAGACCTGCGGCTCTGTCCGAGGAGCGGCGGATCGTCGATGAGCGCCTTCCGGAGCGGTTTCGGGAGCGACGCTATCCGCAGATGGCAAAACGGCTCGCAGATGGGCGCAAGCGGAGCCGGGCTCAGCGAGAGCGCTACCGTCGCGTTCGCGGGGACGGGGCAACGACGGCGCCTCGGGATGACTAGCCTGTCTCCGCCCGTGGAAGACCTCGAAGCTCCCAACCCCAACTGATGAAGCTGCTCGTCACCGGAGCGGCCGGCATGCTCGGCCGTGACGTCATGCTCGCGGCCGGCAACGCCGGTCACGACGTGGTCGGCTTCGGCCGCACCGAGCTCGACATCACCGACCCCGCCGGGTTGCGGAAGAAGTTCGACCTCGAGCGTCCCGACGTCGTCATCAACTGCGCCGCCTGGACCGACGTCGACGGCGCCGAGGCCTCCGAGGAGGCGGCCTTCGCGGCCAACGGGATCGGCGCCGGAAACGTCGCCGCCGCCGCCGCCGAGGTGGGCGCCAGCATCGTCTACGTCTCCAGCGACTACGTCTTCGACGGCGCCAAGGGCGCCCCCTACGTGGAAAGCGACCAGCCGGCGCCGCTCTCGGCCTACGGCCGCACCAAGCTGGCCGGCGAGGAGGCGACCGTGGCGGCCAACAAGCGCCACTTCGTCGTCCGCTCGGCCTGGCTGTTCGGGATCGGCGGCCCCAACTTCGTCGAGACGATGCTGCGCCTGGCCGCTGACCACGGCGAGGTCCTCGTCGTCCGCGACCAGGTCGGCTCGCCCACCTACACCTGGCACCTCGCCTACGGGGTCGTCCGCCTGATCGAGGGGATCGAGTTCGGCATCCACCACATGGCGGCCGCCGGCCAGTGTTCCTGGTATGACTTCGCGCGCGAGATCTTCGAGCAGGCCAAGGTCGAGTGCAAAGTGCTCTCGATAACGACCGAGGAATTCGGCCGCCCGGCACCGCGGCCGCCCTTCTCGGCCCTGGCCAGCCAGCGCGAACACGCGATCCGGCTGCCCTCCTGGCAGGACGGGCTGGCCGGTTATCTCGCCCAACGACAAGCGGAGAGGGAGGCGGCATGAAGCTTCTAGTCACCGGCGCGGCCGGTTTCATCGGTTCAACCTACGTCCGGATCGCCGGCCAGGAGCACGACGTGGTCGTGCTCGACAAGCTCACCTATGCCGGCCGGCGCGAGAACCTGCCCGAGGGCACCGAGCTCGTCGTCGGCGGCATCGAGGATCCGGCGATCGTGCGCGAGGCGATGGCGGGCTGCGACGCGGTCGTCAACTTCGCCGCCGAGTCCCACGTCGACCGCTCGATCGACGACCAGGACGCCTTCGCCCGTACCCACGTGATCGGCACCGGCACGCTGCTCGACGCCGCCCGTGAGCTCGGCGTCTCCCGCTACCTGCAGGTCTCGACCGACGAGGTCTACGGCTCGATCGAGTCCGGCTCGTTCACGGAGACCTCGCCGCTCGATCCCTCCTCGCCCTACTCGGCGACCAAGGCGGCCGGCGACCTGCTGGTCACCGCCCATGTCCACACCTACGGCATCGAGGCCTCGATCGTGCGCGGCTCCAACAACTACGGGCCGCGCCAGTATCCGGAGAAGCTGATCCCGCTGATCACCCTCAATGCCCTGCACGGCGACTCGCTGCCGGTCTACGGCGATGGCCGCCAGGTCCGCAACTGGCTCTACGTCGAGGACTTCTGCCGCGGCATCCACACCGTCCTGATGAAGGGACGCGCCGGCGAGGCCTACAACGTCGGCGGCCCCGACGAGTGCGAGAACCTCGAGGTGATCAAGCGGGTGATCGAGCTGACCGGCAGGGACGAGTCGCTGATCGAGTACGTCGCCGACCGCCCCGGCCACGACCGCCGCTACTCGCTCTCCTCCGCCAAGCTCAAGGAGGAGCTCGGCTGGGAGGCCCAGGTCCACTTCGCCGAGGGCCTGGAGAAAACCGTCGCCTGGTACCGCGACAACGAGGACTGGTGGGGCCCGATCCGCTCCGGCGAGTACCGCGAGTACTACGAAAAGCAGTACGGCAAGGCGCTGAGCTGATGCCGGAGGTCCTGCCCACGAAGCTGGACGGCCTCGTCCTGCTCGAGCCGGCCGTCCACGGCGACTCGCGCGGCTTCATGGTCGAGACCTACCGCAGCGGCACCTGGGCCGAGCTGGGGATCGGGGCTGAGTTCGTCCAGCACAACCACTCTCGCTCCGAGCGGGGGACGCTGCGCGGCATCCACTTCCAGACCGACCCCGGCCAGGCCAAGCTGGTCCGCTGCCCGCGCGGAGCGATCCTCGACGTCGCCGTCGACCTGCGCTCCGGCTCGCCGACCTTCGGCCAGTGGGAGGGCCACGTCCTCGATGACGAGAAGCACCGCCAGCTCTTCGTCCCGGTCGGCTTCGGCCACGGCTTCGCCGTGCTCAGCGACGTCGCCGACGTCACCTACCTGCTCTCCAACGAGTACGACCCGTCGACCGAGGCCGGCATCGCCTGGGACGACCCCGACGTCGCCGTCGACTGGCAGGTCGAGCGCCCGCTGCTCTCCGAGCGCGACAAATCGGCACCGCGGCTCGCCGAAGTGGCCGCGACCCTCCCCTTCTGAGTGCCGGTGGGTCGATAGGTGGGCTCCAGCTCCACGAACCGGCCCGGCGGCCGGGCGCTGAAGGACAAGGCGATCTACCTGGCCAAGGCGGCGGCGCGGCGGGCGCGCTGGGGCCCCGCGGACTTCGTCCGGCGCCGCCGCGAGGGGCCGCTGGTGCCGCCGCGCCACCTGGCCTTCGTCGGCGGCGGCGACTTCGAGCAGACCGGGCAGCAGTTCCTCGGCTACTTCAGGGAGCTGGGTGGGCTCGGGCCGGGCGACAGGGTGCTCGACATCGGCTGCGGCATCGGTCGCATGGCGATGCCGCTGACCGGCTACCTCGACGGCGGCTCCTACGCCGGGTTCGACGTCGGCCGCGAGATGGTCCGCTGGTGCCGGCGCAACGTCACCGCGCGCTGGCCCAGCTTCGAGTTCACCTGGGCCTCGGTCTACAACGGCAAGTACAACCCATTCGGCAAGGAGTCCGGCACCGAGTTCCGCTTCCCTTATGAGGACGCCAGCTTCGACTTCGCCTTCGCCACCTCGCTCTTCACCCATCTGCTGCGCGACGAGGCGCACCACTACCTCGCCGAGACGGCGCGGGTGCTGCGACCGGGGGGGAGGTGCCTGCTGACCTTCTTCCTGCTGACGCCGGAGGCCGAGGCGGAGATCGCCGCCGGCCGCTCGATGCTGGACTTCGCCCACCCGATCGCCGGTGGCCTGACCACCGACGCGGCCCAGCCCGAGCAGGCGACCGCCTTCCCCGCCGCCGACATCCGCACCGCCCTGGCCGCGGTCGGCCTGCGGGTCCAGGAGCCGATCCACCACGGCCTCTGGTCCAACACCCCCGACGGCCTCACCCTTCAGGACATCGTCATCGCCGAGCGCGTCCCGCCGTCGCGGTGATCGCGAGGCTGGTGGCGAGCTTGGCGCCGATCCCGGCGTAGACCGCGGCGTTCAGCAGCGGGTTGTGCTCGGGGGCGTCGAAGCGGCGGTAGAAGCGGCCCATGCCGCGGTGGAAGGCGATCTCCTGCCTGGGGGCGCGGCGGCCGGCGCTGGAGCCCCCCTTGACGTGCAGGGCGACGCCGGCAGGCTCGTAGAAGACCTTCCAGCCCGCGTCCCAGAAGCGGTGGCACCAGTCGAGGTCCTCCATATAGAGCCAGTAGCCCTCGTCGAGCAGGCCGATCTCGCGCACCGCCTCGGCCCGGCAGAGCATGAAGGCGCCGTTGACGGCGTCGACCTCGCCCGGCTCGTCGTCCCCCAGGTGGGTCGCCCGGTACTGGCTGAGCGCCCCGGCGTCGGCGCCGCGGCCGATCCCGGTGAAATGGGCGAGGGCGCCGAGGGGGGTCGGGAAGGAGCGCTTGCAGGCGTGGTCTAGCTCTCCCGACTCGGTCACCAGCTTGCAGCCGACCATCCCGATCCGCGGCTCCGAGCGCAGCCGTGACAGCGCCGCGTCGAGCGTTCCCGCGTAGACCTCGGTGTCGGGATTGAGCAGCAGCAGCGCCGCCGCCTCGCTCTCGCGCAGGACCAGGTTGTTGGCGGCCGAGAAGCCGACGTTGGCGCGCCGCAGCAGCCGCACCTCGGGGAACTCGCGCGCGACCATGTCGGGAGTGCCGTCGGGGCTGCCGCTGTCGACCACGGTCACCCGCATCTCGCCCGTGGCCGGGTGCTCGCGCAGCGAGCGCAGGCAGCGCCGCAACAGCTCCTCGGCGCCGTGGCTGACGATCGCGACCTCCAGCCCCACCGCTGCCTGGTCCCTTTCCGTCGTCATGCGTCGCTGGGGAGCCACGGAACCGTCAGTGGGCGCCTTCGCCGCGAATCACGGCCCGCGGCGTCCGCAGCAGGATCGCCAGGTCGGTCAGCAGCGAGAGGTTGTCGAGGTAGTCGCGCTCCATCGCCAGCCGCTCCTCGAAGGTGAGGTCGCTGCGGCCGTAGACCTGCATCGGCCCGGTCAGCCCCGGCTTGATCGCCAGCCGGCCGCGCTGGCGCTCGTCGTAGAGGGCGACGACGCTCTCCTCCTCGGGCCGCGGCCCGACCAGCGACATGTCGCCGCGCAGCACGTTGATCAGCTGCGGCAGCTCGTCGAGGCTGAAGCGGCGCAGAACCCGTCCGAAGCGGGTCACCCGCGGGTCGTCGCGGATCTTGAAGGCGGGCTGATCGAGATTCTCCAGGTCGACCAGCTCGCCCAGCCGCTCTTCGGCGTCAGAGACCATCGTGCGGAACTTCAGCATCGTGAACGGCTCCCCCTCCTTGCCGGCCCGGCGCTGGCGGAAGAAGACCGGGGGGCCGGAGTCGAGCAGGATCCCCAGCGCGATCGCCACCAGCAGCGGCAGGAGCAGGAGCAGGAGGGTGCCGGACACGACCACGTCCATCGTCCGCTTCATCGCTTCGGTGGAGCGCGAGGGGTCGGCGAAGCGGAAGTCGAGAACCGGCAGCTCGGCCAGCCGGTTGAGCTCGATTCCCGGCCCGAGCAGGCCGTAGTGCTGGGGCAGGAAGGTCAGCGCCAGGCCCTCCGCCTTGCACTCCTCTATCAGCCGCTCCGCGGCGGGCAGGCTCATCTCCTGTTCGGTCACCACCACCCGCTCGATCTCGTAGTCGCGGGCGACCCGGGAGATGTCGGCGATCGATCCGAGCCGGGGCAGCTCCGAGGCGGCGTCGTCGCCCTGGGAGAGGTAGCCGACCAGGGCCAGTCGCGTCTCCGGGTGGGTGGAGACTCGCCGCGCGACCATGTCGACCGCGGCCGCCGGCCCGATCACGAGCCCCGCCGCCAGCCCGGTCAGGCGGTGCCAGAGAAAACGCAGTACCCCGCGCAGCACGAAGCTGGCGGCAAGCGTGCCCAGCCCGACGCCGATCGCGCTGGTGGGGGAGAGCGGCCCGACCGGGCTCAGCGCCAGCAGCCCGTCGAGGACGAGGGCGCCGAGCACGCTGGCCGAGACCAGCGAGGGCAGCTCGTCGAGGGTGCTGTGGCGGATCCGCCGGTGGTCGTTGTCGTAGAGGCCGTGGAGCTTGATGACGAGGATCCAGGCGGGGCTGAAGAGCACCGCCCAGAACAGGGTCGCGATGTCGGTGGTCGAGGTCGAGGCGGTGACGACGCAGAGGGCGCCGACCAGGGCCACCCAGTCGCCGCAGGCCAGCAGCCGCCGCAGCATCGCCCCGCGCCGTCGCGAGCCGTCCGGCCCGCTCAGGCCGAGGCGCCCGGCGACGCTCTCGGGTCGTGGCGCCGGCTCCGGCGCGGCAGGCACCGGGGCCTGCGAGGCGGTCCTATGGGTGCCCGACGCACGGCTCATCCGCAACCGTCCCATCCTTCCCGCAGGCAACCTTCGCGCGGATTCAGCTGCTGGGCCCGGCGCAAGTCGGCGCCGGCGCCGGCGGTATCGCCTGCCTCGTGCTCGATCTTAGAGCGGAGGTAGTAGAGAAGCCAGTTGCGGTCTTCACGGTGGATCGCCTGCGAGAGGCGCCCCGCCGCGGTCACGTGGTCGCCCTGGAACTGGGCCAGCAGCCCCAGCTGCACGTAGGGGGAGGCGGCCCAGGGCTCGATCGATCTCGCCGTGTCGGCGTGGTTGACGGCACTCGCGATGTCGCCGTCGGCGGCCGCCGACTTGCTGGCGGAGATCTCACGGTCGACCAGCAGCGGTCCGACCAGGGCCAGGGCGGTGACCCAGGCGATTGCCAGGCCGGCGACGGCAAGGCCGAACCGCCGTCCCTCGCCCCTTCCGTTCGCCGCCTCCCGCTCGCGCGAGAGCTGGGCGCAGCGGCCGGCGACGAGCACGCCGCTGGCGAGGAAGAAGATCGCGCCGAGGACGGCGATCTCCCAGAACCAGTCGAGGGCGGCGCCGACGGCGAAGGCGAGGGCGACGGCGAGCAGGACCGCATACAGCTCCTGTTGCGCTCCCCGGGCGGCCCGCCAGGCCGCGAAGCCGGTCCAGAGCAGCGTTCCGACCAGCCCCAGCACGAGCAGCCCCCCGACCAGCCCCAGCTCGGCGAACACCTCGAGGTAGAGCGAGTGGGCGTCGCGCACGGTCAACGGGATCGAGCGCAGCTGCTCCCAGGAGAACTGGTAGGTGCCGGCGCCGTGGCCGAGCGCGGGCTTTTCGCCGAAGGCGTCGATCGAGACCCGCCAGAAATCGTGCCGCCCGGCGCCGGAGAGCTGGCCGTAGTGTGCCTTCGGGTCGTTGGGGAACTGCAGGTCGGAGCTGGAGAACTGACCCCAGGCGCGGCCGCCGACCGCGATCGCCACCCCGATCGCCACCAGCGCCCCGACCAGGGCGATCCGTTTCAGCACCACCGGGTCGCGCGAGAGCGCCAGCGCCCGGCCCGCCAGCCCGTCTCGCCTGCCCTGCAGCCGCCGCAGGCCGGCAAACAGCGCCAGCGCCAGCGCCATCCCGGCGGCGAGCAGGAGCAGTGCCGTCACCCCCTGGTCGACGGCCCCCGGTTCGGCGATGTAGTCGGCGACGCCGCGATGCGCCTGCACGTAGAGCAGCGCCGGCAGCGTCCCCAGCGCCCCGATCGCCAGCGTTGCCAGCAGCCAGAGGCGATCGTGGGAGAGTGCCAGCAGGCAGCCGCCGGCGACGAGCAGCGCCAGCAGCCCGCCGCGCGAGTAGGTCAGGTAGAGCGCCAGCAGCAGCACCGGCAGCGAGGCGGCCGCGAGCCAGCGCAGGCTCGGCGTCAGCGAGCGCCTGCTCATCCACAGCAGCATCGCGATCCCGACCCCGAAGACGATCCCGTTGGCGTTCCAGTAGCCGAGCGGGTAGCGCAGCCGCGGACCGCTCCCGGGCGCCGGGCCGACGTCGAAGAGATTGGGGAGAAGACGGCTGGCCAGGGCGACGAAGGCGATCAGCGCCAGGGAAATTGCGATGCCTTCAGCGAATCGATGGCGCCTTTGGTCGGTTTGGGCGATGAGGAAAGCGGCAAGGAAGAAACCGAGGTAGACCAGAACGCGGTCGGCCTCGTTGACGCTCAGCTCGATCGACCCAGACCAGAGAGATGAGATTGCAGACAAAAGCGCCAGCCCCAAGATCAGTCCACTCGCCCAGTAGAAGGGCCGCCCGAGCCTCGCTCGCGCGGCGGCTCCGCAGGCCAGAAGTCCTGCCACGACAAGCCACACGGCGAGCCCCGCGATGTGGCGGGTGCTCAGGTCGAACCCGCCCCCGCCAAGCGCCAGACCGCCGATCAGGGCCAGCGGAGCGATCAACGCCGCCCTTTCCTCTAACCTTCCGCGCCATGATTGGGATGCCTCACCACCATGTCCGTCGCCCACGCCGACCCGCCGTCGCGCTTTCGTCAGTTCTTTTTCTGCTGGCATTGGCTTGTTTTCCGGTTCTCGCTCAGGCTGAAGAATCAGTTGGCACGCAGTACAACCCCGTCGTGCCCACGGTCACCGGGACCACCAAGCCACCGAAGCACTCGGGCGGCGGTTCGCCGGCCAATACCTCGAATGCCGGCGGCGGTTCGTCGGCGACCGGCTCTGGTAACGAGAACGGGTCCGGGTCTGGTTCAGGCGGTCCATCGGGAGCGAACACCAATCCAAGCACGGGCAGCGGTGGCGGCACCGGCCAGGGTAACCCAGGCAAGGGTTCGACCGCCCAGGGTCAGGCTGGGGCCCAGCAGCCGAACGGCTCCGCGCAGGGTCAGCCGGCCAGCTCCGAGCAGCCCGCTGAAAGCTCTTCTTCGCCACTGATCCCGATCCTGATCGCGATCGTCGCTCTGGCGGCGATCTCGATCGGTGCGGTCGTGATCAGGCAACGGCGCCAGCGCCGCTCTCCGGGCGCTCGGGTTTCGCCGAAGGCGAGCTAAGCGATGTCGACATCGACGATGCATATCCCTAGAGGTGCGCGTGCCTGGACGGCTGCGCTGGCCGTGGCGCTGCTGGGAATGGCGCTCTTTGCCTCGGCCGCGCAGGCGGTCCCGGCGACCTTCTGGGGCGTGGTCCCGCAGGCGACGCCCAGCGGGGAACAGTTCCAGCGACTGCGGGCCGGGGGCGTCGACAGCGTCCGCATCCCGATCGACTGGGGCAGCACGCAGCCGGCGCGGGGGGGTGCCTTCGACTGGTCCGGCACCGACAGGGTTGTCGCCGAGGCCGCGACCGTGGGCATCGAGGTGCTGCCGTTCCTCAGCGGCGCTCCCGCCTGGGCGGTGCCCTCCGCCTGGGTCCCGGGCTCCGGCCGCACCGTCAAAGCTCCGAGCCACCTGCCGGCCGCCGGCGCCGCCGCCGGCGCCTGGTCGAACTTCGCCAAGGCGGCCGTCCTGCGCTACGGCCCGAGAGGCACCTTCTGGGTGGAGAACCCGGCGGTGCCGAGGCGCCCGATCCGCACCTGGCAGATCTGGAACGAGGCCAACTTCAAGTACTTCGTGACCCGGCCCAACCCGGCCGAGTACGGCAGGCTGGTCAAGCTCTCCTACGCCGCCCTGAAAGCCACCGATCCCGGCGCCAAGGTGCTGCTCGGCGGCTTCTTCGGGGAACCGAGCGAAGCGCGGGCCAACTTCAAACCGCCGCGCGCCTACTTCGCGACCGACTTCCTCGACCAGATGTACAAATCGACGCCAGGCATCAAGTCGAAGTTCAACGGCGTGGCGCTGCATCCATACACCGGCGCCTACCAGCGGCTCAGTCCGCAGATCGAAGCCTTCCGCCGGGTCCTCAGCCTGAACAAAGACGCGGGCAAGGGCCTCTGGCTGACGGAGCTCAGCTGGAGCTCCGAAGCCCCCACCAGCCGCAACGACGTCTTCGCCAAGGGTCCCGCCGGCCAGGCCGCCCAGCTCAAGGGCGCCTTCTCGCTGCTGAAGAGCAGGCAGGCGAAATGGAAGCTGCAGCGCATCTACTGGTTCTCGGTCGACGATCAGGCCGGCGCCTGCAACTTCTGCAACGGCTCGGGACTGTTCCGCGCCGGCTTCATTCCCAAGAAGTCCTGGTTCGCCTACGTGAAGTTCGCCGGCGGCACCCCGTAGCGACTGGTGGGGCTGGGGCCCCGCGGCGGCTCTGCGTAAGATCGGTGGGTTGGCGACCAAGGCGAAACCGAGCACTGAGTCCGACCCGCTGGCGCCGTTCAGCGCGCCCGTGCGGCGCTGGTTCGAGGCGTCCTTCGAAGGGCCGACGCCGGCTCAGGCCGGTGGCTGGGAGGCGATCTCCGGCGGCGCCAACGCGCTGATCTGCGCCCCCACCGGCTCCGGCAAGACCCTGGCCAGCTTCCTCTGGGGGATCGACAAGCTGGCCCGCTCGCCCGAGCTGGGGACCGGCGTCCGCCTCGTATATGTGTCCCCCCTGAAGGCGCTCTCCTATGACATCGAGCGCAATCTGCGGGCGCCGCTGCGGGGGATCGGCGCCGAGATCTCGGTCGGCCTGCGGACCGGCGACACCTCCCAGGCCGAACGCCGGGCGATGCGCAAAACGCCGCCGGACATCCTCATCACCACCCCGGAGTCGCTCTACCTGATGCTCTCCTCCGGCGTCCGCGAGATCCTCACCACGACCGAAGCGGTGATCGTCGACGAGATCCATGCCGTAGCGCAATCCAAGCGGGGGGCGCACCTGGCGTTGACGCTCGAGCGGTTGGATGCGTTGGCTCAGGGGTCCGGCATCCAGCGGATTGGGCTGTCGGCGACGCAGAGGCCCCTGGAGCGGATTGCGCAGTTCCTGGTAGGTCCAAAGGGACAGTGCAAGGTCGTCGACGCGGGGCGGGTGAAGGACCTTGACCTGGAGATCGTGGTGCCGGTCGAGGACATGTCGGATCCGGGAGCCCCCGCTTTCCCCAGCGAGGACGGCGTCCCTCCGTCTGAAATCGAGCCCAGCGCCCACGTCCGCTCGATCTGGCCCGCGATCTACCCGAAGCTGCTGGAGCTGGTCCAGGAACACACCTCAACCATCATCTTCGTCAACAACAGGAGGGCCTCCGAGCGCCTGGCCAAGAGATTCAACGAGCTCGCCAACGGAGAAGGCGAGCAGGAGCTTCCGGCGACGGAGCACGGTGGCCACGCTGACACCGGTGAGGCTGAGCCCGTGATCGAGATCGCGCGGGCCCATCACGGGTCGCTGTCGCATGAGGAGCGCACCCTGGTCGAGGAGCTGCTCAAGTCCGGGCAGCTCCCGTGCCTCGTTGCCACCTCCTCCCTGGAGCTGGGAATCGACATGGGCGCCGTCGATCTCGTGATCCAGGTCGAGTCGCCGAAGTCGGTGACCCGCGGCCTGCAGCGGATCGGCCGCGCCGGCCACGGCCTCGGCGAGACCTCCAAGGGCCGGATCTTCCCCAAATACCGCGGCGACCTGCTCGAGTGCGCGGTGGTCGCGCGGCGCATGCGCGAAGGGGAGATCGAGGAGACGACGATCCCCCAGAACCCGCTCGACGTGCTCGCCCAGCACCTGGTCTCGATGGCCGCAATGGACGAGTGGGAGGTCGACGCGGTCGAGCGCCTGGTCACCGCCACCGAGTCCTTCCGCGAGCTCTCGCGCGAGCAGCTGGAGAACGTGCTCGACATGCTCGACGGCCGCTACCCCTCGGACCGCTTCGCCGAGCTGCGGCCGCGGATCGTCTGGGACCGCACCAACGGCACCATCCACGGCCGCAAAGGCGCCCGCTCGCTGGTCGTCACCAACGCCGGCACGATCCCCGACCGCGGCCTCTACAGCGTCAACCTGCCGGACGGCCGCCGGGTCGGCGAGCTCGACGAGGAGATGGTCTACGAGGCCCGCCCCGGCCAGACCTTCCTGCTCGGCGCCACCACCTGGCGGATCGAGGAAATCACCCGCGACCGGGTCATCGTCACCCCGGCCCCCGGCGCCCCCGGCGCCGTCCCCTTCTGGAAGGGCGACGGGATCGGCCGCCCGGCCGAGCTGGGGCGGGCGATCGGCGCCTTCTCCCGCGAGGCGGTCTCCCGCGAGCCGGCCGAGCTGGCCGCCGAGTACGACCTCGACCCGCGCGCCGCCAACAACCTCGTCACCTACCTGCGCGAGCAGCAGCAGGCGACTCGCGTCGTCCCCTCCGACGAGACGATCGTGGTCGAGCGCTTCCGCGACGAGATCGGCGACTGGCGGCTCTGCATCCTCTCGCCCTTCGGCGGCCGCGTCCACTCCGCCTGGGGCCTGGCGCTGGCGGCCAAGATCCGCGCCGAGCACGACCTCGAGGCCGACGCGATCTGGTCCGACGACGGCATCGTCATCCACCTCCCCGACGCCGACGAGCCGCCGCCCGCCGACCTGGTCCTGATCGATCCCGACGAAATCGAGGACCTGATCGTCGGCGAGCTCTCCGGCTCGGCCCTGTTCGGCGCCCGCTTCCGCGAGAACGCCGCCCGCTCGCTGCTGATCCCGCGCGCCTACCCGGGCAAGCGCACGCCGCTCTGGCAGCAGCGCCTGAAGTCCCAGAGCCTGCTCGAGGTGGCGCGGGACTTCCCCCGCTTCCCGGTCATCCTCGAGACCTACCGCGAGTGCCTGCAGGACGTCCTCGACCTCCCCGCGCTCGCCGACCTGCTGCGCAAGCTGCACGCCCGCCAGATCAGCCTGGTCGAGGTCGAGACCCCGACCGCCTCGCCCTTCGCCTCCTCGCTGCTGTTCGACTACGTCGCCACCTACATGTACGAGGGGGACACGCCCAACGCCGAGCGGCGGGCGGCGGCGCTGGCCCTCGACCGCGACCTCCTGCGCGAGCTGCTGGGTCAGGAGGAGCTGCGCGAGCTGATCGACCCCGAGGCGCTGGAGGAGGTCGAGGAACAGCTCCAGCACCGCACCGAGGCCGGCCGCGCCGGCGACCGCGACGCCCTGCAGCAGCTGCTGCGCAACCTCGGCGACCTCACCGCCGCCGAGTGCGCCGAGCGGGTGACCGAGGGCTACTCGGCCGCCTCGATGCTGGAGAAGCTGGTCGCCGAGCGCCGCGTCGCCAGGGTCCGGGTCGGCGGCGAGGAGCGCTACATCGCCGCCGAGGACGCCGGCCTCTACCGCGACGCGCTCGGGGTGCCGCCGCCGGGTGGCCTGCCAGAGACCTTCCTCGAGGACCACCCGGACGCGATGCGCGCCCTGGTCCGCCGCTGGGCCCGCACCCACGGCCCCTTCCCGACCGCTCGCCTGGCCGAGCGCTACGGCGTCGACCCCTCACCCGCCCTGCGCGAGCTCGAGGGCGAAGGGGCGATGGTCCGCGGCGAGCTGCTGCCGCAGGGGACCGAGCGCGAGTGGTGCGACTCCGAAGTCCTGCGCCGGGTCCGCCGCGCCAGCCTCGCCCGTCTGCGCAAGGAGGTCGAGGCGGCCGACACCACCCAGCTCGCCCGCTTCCTGCCGAGCTGGCAGAACGTCGACGCCTTCCGCCGCACCGGCGCCGGCCCCGACCGCCTGCGCGAGGCGCTGGTGCCGCTGCAGGGCGTCGCCCTGACCCCGAAAGTGTGGGAGGGGGACGTGCTGCCGCGCCGCCTCGGCGCCTACTCACCCTCCTGGCTGGACGAGCTCTGCACCAGCGGCGAGCTGGTCTGGGTCGGCGCCGGCGCGCTCGGCCGCAGCGACGGCCGCGTTGCCCTCTACTTCCGCGAGGACGTCCGCCTCGCCGGGCCGCCGCCGGCCAACGCCAAGCTGGAGGCGCCCACGGGCGAGATCCACGAGGCGATCCGCGAGCGCCTAGCCGCCGGCCCCTCCTTCTGGCTCGACCTGCTCGCCGACCTCGACCACCCGGCCGAGGAGCTCCACACCGCGCTTTGGGACCTCGCCTGGTCTGGCGGCGTCACCAACGACGCCTTCTCGCCGCTGCGGGCGCCGCGCCTGCGGGCGGTCAGCTCGCCCGAGCGCCACGGCCGCCGCTTCGGCCGCCGCCCCTCGATCACCGGCGCCGCCGTGCAGGGCCGCTGGTCGCTGGCCGAGCCGCTCTTCGCCAACGCCCCCGGCCCCGGCGCCCGCCTGCGCGCCCAGGCCGAGCTGATGCTCGAGCGCTATGGCATCGTCACCCGCGAGACCGTCCTCGCCGAGGGCGTCCCCGGCGGCTTCTCCACCCTCTACGCCGAGCTCGGCAACCTCGAGCTGCTCGGCACCGCCCGCCGCGGCTACTTCGTCGAGGGTCTCGGCGGCGCCCAGTTCGCCCTCCCCGGCGCGGTCGAGCGCCTGCGCTCGCTGCCGGAAGCGGACGGCTCCTACCTGCTCCTCGCCGCCACCGACCCGGCCAACCCCTACGGCGCCTCGCTGCCCTGGCCGAAGCTGGAGGGAGGCCGCCGTCCCGGCCGCACCCCCGGCGCCCACCTGCTGACCCGCGACGGCGAGCCGGTCGTCTTCCTCGAGCGCGGCGGCCGCGGCATCCTGCGCCTGAAGCCGATCGAGGGGGCGGAGCTGCAGGAGGCGATGCAGGCCCTCGCCGACGCCGTCGCCGCCGGCCGGCTGAAGAAGCTGGCGGTCGAGAAACTCGACGGCGAGCCGGTGATCGGCTCCGGCCACGAGGAGGCGCTGATCGGCGCCGGGTTCAGCCGCGGCCCGCGCAAACTGACCGCCTCGTCCTAGGCATGGTTACTTCAGTGCAAATGCACAATAGATAGAGCAGCTAAGGCGCTATTGCTTAATCTATAGAGCGTGCCACGCCCTGAGAGACCTCTTTTCCCACAAACCCAACGCCGTGCCGAGGCCCTGGGAGAACGCCTGCGCCTGGCCCGTTTGCGGCGGCGGATCTCGCTCTCCGACCTCGCCAAGCGGGTGGGTGTCAGTCGCAACACCCTCGCCCGCCTCGAGCGTGGCGACCTCGTGACCAGCCTGGGGGTCCTGGCCCGCGTGCTCAGCGTTCTTGGTCTCGAAGAGGATCTCGATCTGCTGGCTCGTGACGACGAGCTCGGTCAGCGCCTGCAGGACATCCGCTTGCCGCGACCCAGGCGTTCGCCGCGGGGGGACGCGGGCGAATGAGCGATCGCGATCAAGTCGCCGTCCATCTTGATTCCGAGCCACTGGGTCCGGCGCGGAAGGTGGGTACGCTCAGCCGCGAGCGGGCCGGGGCGCAGAGCGTGATCTCCTATGCCTATTCCCCCGACTGGGTCGAGGAGCGGGCAGGGTTTCCGCTCGACCCTTCCCTTCCGCTCTACGAGGGCGAGCAGTTTTCGGCAGCGCTGCCGGGGATCTTCGCCGGTAGCGCCCCCGATCGCTGGGGGCGAACCCTGCTGGAACGGCGCGAGGCTCAGGTGGCGCGGCGGGAGGGGCGAAGCAGGCGCCGGCTTGATGACTGGGATTTCCTCCTCGGCGTTAACGATGGGGTTCGGATGGGAGCGTTGCGCCTCCTGCGGGCGGCGGTTTACGTCGACGACCAGCCGCTCGCTGTGCCGCCGCTCGCGCGCCTGCGGGAGCTGGAGCAGCTCGCGCGGGAGACCGAGGAAGGGCTCCCGCGGGCGGAAAGCGACGACGAGCGGTGGATCTCGATGCTCCTCGCCCCTGGCAGCTCGCTGGGAGGGGCGCGCCCGAAGGCGAACTTCCGTGACGAGGATGGCTCGCTGTGGATCGCGAAGTTCCCCTCGCGAGAGGACCGGCACGACGTCGGTGCCTGGGAGTATGTCGTCTCGCGGCTGGCGCGAGACGCCGGAATCGAGACGCCGGAGACCAAATTGCTCCAGCTCGGCTCCGAGTGCCGCACCTTCTGCGCCAAGCGCTTTGACCGCGAGGGCGAGACCCGACGCCTATATGCCTCGGCGATGACGCTGACTGGAAATCGCGATCACGAACGGGGCAGCTACCTCGACATCGCTCGGGCGATCGTCGACTTCGCCGACCCCGATGCGATCGGCGACGACCTCGGCCAGTTGTTCCGGCGCGCCGTCTTCAACCTCCTCGCTGCCAATCGCGACGATCATCTCCGTAACCACGGCTTTCTTCGCGGCGCGGGAGGGTGGCGCCTTGCGCCGGCGTTCGACGTCAACCCGTCTCCCCAGAAGGACGAGCACAGCTTGGCCTTCGACGATTCGGTCCGCGCATCGGACCTGGCCGTGGTTCTTGCCACGGCGTCCCTGTATCGCCTCTCTTCCGAGCAGGCGGAGCAGATCGTCGCCGAGGTCGAGGCGGCCGTCGCCGGTTGGCGCAAGGAGGCGGAGGCGGTGGATTTGCCTCGAGACGAGATCGATCTGATGGCCGCGATTCTGCCTGGGGCCTGAGCGCCGCGACGGCCCGGCGGCAACGCCGGGATATTCTGGCTCTATGGAGGAGCTTGAGACCAGCGCCGAGCTGCTGAAGAGCGTGCCGCTCTTCTCCGACCTCGAAGAGGCCGAGCTGGAGCGCTTCTCCCGCGTTGCCGTGCCCCGCTCCTTCCCCGCCGGGACCCGCGTCTTCCACGAGGGGGACCGCTCCGACGCCTGCTACATCGTCCGCGAGGGCAGCTTCCGGGTCACCCGCGAGCACTCCGACGGGCGGGCGATCACGCTGGCGACGCTCGGTCCGGGGGAGGTCTTCGGCGAGCTGGCGATGCTCGACGGCGACACCCGCTCGGCCAGCGCCGAAGCGCTCAGCGACGGTGAGCTGCTGGCGCTGCCGGCGACAGACGTCCGCGGCCTCCTGGCCCGCCACCCGGAGATCTCCGTCAAGCTCGTCGCGGCCCTGGTCCGCCGCCTGCGCGAGGCCAACGAGCGGATCTCCCGCCAGTCCTTCCAGACCGTGCCCAGCCGCGTCGCCGGCGTCCTCTCCCAGCTCGTCGCGGAAACCCCTCGCAGCGGCGAAGACGGCGAGGTGACGATCCGCATGAACCAGGCCGACCTGGCCCAGCTCGCCGGCACCTCGCGGGAGAGCGTCAGCCGCTTCCTCGCCGACCTCGAGCGCGCCGGCGTCGTCCGCTCCGGCCGCGGCCGCGTAACCGTCTGCGATCCGGCCAAGCTCCACAACTACATCTTCTGAGGATGACGCGGGACTTCGCCGCCCTCCGCGCGAGGATGGTGGAGCGGCAGCTGCGCCGCCGCGGCATCGTCGACGAGCGGGTGCTGGCGGCGATGGGGCAGGTGCCGCGGGAGGCTTTCGTGCCGCCCGGGCTGCGCCACCGCGCCTACGCCGACTCGGCCCTGCCGATCGCCGAGCGACAGACGATCTCCCAGCCCTGGATCGTCGCCGCGATCTGCCAGGCGCTGGAGCTGAACGGCTCCGAGCGGGTGCTGGAGGTGGGGACCGGCTCCGGCTACTCGGCCTGCGTGCTCTCGCTGCTGGCGGCGCGGGTGATCAGCGTCGAGCGCCACCGCTCGCTCGCCCTCGCCGCCCGCGAAACGCTCGCCTCGCTGGCCGTCACCAACGTCGAGCTGGAGATCGGCGACGGCAGTCGCGGCCTGCCCGAGCGGGCGCCGTTCGACGCGATCGCCGTCCACGCCACCGCCCCGGCCGCGCCGCCGGCCCTGGTCTCCCAGCTCGCCGAGGGCGGTCGTCTGGTGGTCCCGATCGCCGGGGACGGGGAGGTCGACGTGCTGACCCTGCTGCGCCGCCGCGGCGAGCGGATCGAGACCGAGGAGATCGGCCCCTGTCGCTTCGTGCCGCTGCTCGGCGAGGAGGGCTTCTGTTCAGCAGCCGGACGGCGAGGGGTCGGAGCCGTCCTTGACGACTTCGTCGCCACCACCGCCGCCGCAGCTGATCTGCTTGTCGCGGTGGCCGTCAGCGGCGTCGATGTAGTCGTCGCCGCCCTTGCCGAGGAAGGTGTCGGCGCCGAGGTGGCCGAGCATGCTGTTGTCGCCGCCGTCCCCGACCAGCACGTCGGGCCCGTCGGATCCCTCGAGGCTCTCGTTGTTGGGGAGGATGCGGTCGGCGTTGCCGCAGCCGGGGGGCCCGCCGGTGCCGCCCAGCTCGATCAAGAGGTTGGCGTTGGAGCGGGCGTAGGAGACGGTGTCTTCGCCGGCGCCGCCGTCGTAGGTGTGGCCCTGGCAGACGGGTACGGAGGAGACCAGCAGGTCCTCGCCGGCGCCGGCGTTGAGCTGGTCGCCGCCGGGGTCGGAGTAGAGCACGTCGTTGCCGCCGTTGCCGACCAGGGTGTCGTTGCCGTTGTCGGGCCCGTTGTAGTTCTCGCCCGCTTCGAGGACGTCGTCCTCGGGGCCGCCGACCAGGGTGTCGTTGCCGGCGTTGCCGTTGACCCGCACCTTGGCGCTGGCCGGGATGCTGGGGTCGATCACGATCGTGTCGTTGCCGCCGTTGCCGGTGACGACGATCAGCGCCAGCCCGGGGTCGCCGGGGCAGTTGACGAAGGATGGGTCGCCGGCGCCGGCGCAGCCTTCGCCGGCGAATACCGCGGCGCCGGAGAAGATCGTCCAGCCGCCGTCGCCGCGGGAGAGCCGCAGTTCGTCGGCGCTGGGGCCGCCCTGGATCACCAGGCTGGATTCGTCGAGGCCCTGGTTGAGGATCACGTAGGTGGTTCCGGGCGGCGGGCCGAGTTCCGGGCCGCAGGAGGTCTCGACCGCGAAGCCGTCGCAGCTGTCGCTGCCGGGGCCGCCGAACGCTTCGCCGCCACCACCGCCGCTGTCGAGGTCGTCGTCGCCGACGCCGCCGTCGAGGCGGTTGGGGCTGCCGTCGCCGACGATCGTGTCGCCCTGGGGCGAGCCGACCACGTCCTCGAAGCCGTTGAGGTCGTCGTGGCCGTCGCCTTTGGCCTTGTTGGACCCGAGGCTGACGATGACCCCGCTGCGGGTGGCGCTGGCGTAGGAGACGATGTCCTGGGAGCCGCCGCCGCCGGAAAGGGTGTCGGTGCCGGCGTCGCCGCGGACGATGTCGCCGTCGCCCTCGCCGCCGTCGGCGTCGTCGGTCCCGGCGCCGCCGAGGACCAGCGTCGGTGCCGGCGACCGCCGTCGAGGTCGCTGTCGTCGCCGGCGCCGCCTTCGACGACGTCGTTGCCGATGCCGCCGACGCAGCTTGTCGTTGCCCTTGTCGCCGAGCAGCCGGTCGTCGCCGCCGGCGCCGTCGATCTCGTCGCTGCCCTGCTGGCCGTCGAGCAGGTCGTTGTCGGCGCCGCCGTCGAGGCTCGTCGGGGCCCTTGGCGCCGATCAGCGAGTCCTCGCCGCCGCCGCCGTGAAGGTTGTCGGCGCCTTTGAAGCCGGAGAGCTTGTCGTCGCCGGAGCCGCCGTCGAGCATGTCGGACCCGGTTTCGCCGAACAGCTGGTCATCGCCCTCTTCGCCGTAGAGGGCGTCGAAGCCGCGGCCGCCCTCGATCGTGTCGTCGCCGGGGCCGCCGCAGATCGTGTCGTTGCCGTTGCGGCCGCCGAGGATGCGGTCGTCGCCGCCGCCGCCGTAGATGACGTCGCTGGCGCCCTTGCCGACGATCGTGTCGTTGCCGGCGGTGCCCTTGATCGTCACCTTCTTGCCGCCGCAGCTCATCGCCGCGGCCTGGCCGGCCAGTGGCGCCGCCAGCAGGCCGCAGGCGCAGATCAGGGCGGCGACGAAGAGGCGGGAATGCAGGTGGGTGAGTGCCACGGACTCCCCATCGGCCACGCGGCGGAAAACTCCAGTCCCGGTACGACATCCGTCTAGACATGGGCCGGACGCCTGAATCGTGCAGGGTTCGGATACGCTCGCTGCGCGAATGAGGGGCGGCACCTACGTACTGAACTTCTACTCCTCGGTCTTCGTCGACCAGCTGAAGCGTGGCCGCAAGACGGCGACGATCCGGCTCGGCGACAAGAGCGGCAAGTACGAGCGCGGCCAGGTCGTCTGGGTCACGGTCGGCTTCCGCCACAGCCCGCGGGAGAAAATCTTCAGCGCGGTCATCGACGACGTCGAGGTGAAGAAGCTCAAAGAGCTCTCCCGCCGCGACATCGAGCACGACAACCCCGAGTTCCGCCGTCTCGAGGACGAGCGCAAGTTCCTCGAGCAGATCTACAGCCGGCCGATCCTCGAAGACGACGCCGTCACCGTGATCCGCTTCTCGCAGATCACCGAGTCGCCCAAGCCGCACCTCGGCAACGGGGAGACGCCGCACCACAACTAGCGGCGAAGCGTCGATGGCCGAGTACGCCTTCCTCACCACCTGGCTGCTCGAGTCTCCGCGCCAGCCGGTCTGGGAAGCGATCCACGACCAGGAGCGCTGGCCCGAGTGGTGGCGCGGGGTGGAGGAGGCCGACGAGCTGAGCCGCCCGGCGACGGGCGATGACGTCGGCACCGTCTCGCGGATGGTCTGGAAGAGCCTGCTGCCCTACCGGGTCGAGTTCGAGGTGACGACGACCCGGGTCGAGCATCCCCACCTGCTCGAAGGCCACGCGGTCGGCGAGCTGGAAGGGATCGGCCGCTGGCGCCTCTACGAGCAGGACGGGGTCACCGCCGTCCTCTACGAGTGGAACGTGAAGACGACGAAGCCGTGGATGAACGCCCTGGCGCCGCTGCTGCGGCCGGTCTTCGAGTGGAACCACGACTGGGTGATGGCTCGCGGCGGCGAGGGAATCGCCCGGCTGCTGGGCTGCAGGCTGCTGGCCACCGACTAAGGGCTTCGCCGCGAGCCCCAACCTCGCTATCTTTCCTTCTGTTGGCACTCCCAGTACCAGAGTGCCAAGCCCCGCGGGAGCCGAAATCGGCTTTGCAGTGGGATTTCTCGACTTTGACAGCAAAACACGCACCGATAACGGAGGTTCACGGATGAAGCTGAAGCCCCTCGGGGACCGGCTGATCGTCAAGCCGATCGAGGAGGAGGAGACGACCGCCAGCGGCATCGTCCTCCCCGACACGGCCAAAGAGAAGCCGCAGAAGGGCAAGGTCGTCGCAGTCGGCGACGGCGCCATCAACGAGGACGGCAACCGCCGCCCGCTCGACGTCTCGGAGGGCGATGAAGTCCTCTACTCCAAATACGGAGGCACCGAGGTAACCGTCGAGGGGGACGACCTGCTCGTCCTGCGCGAGTCGGACGTGCTGGCGAAGCTCAGCTAGCCCTCGTCCATCGGACTTAGAAGAACCAAGGAGGACTGAATACACATGGCTCATAAGGAGCTGAAGTACGCAGAGGAGGCCAGGGGGGCACTGCAGGCCGGCGTCGACGCCGTCGCCAATGCCGTCAAGGTCACCCTCGGCCCCAAAGGCCGTTACGTCGTGCTCGACAAAAAGTTCGGCGCACCGACGATCACCAATGACGGAGTCACCATCGCCCGCGAGGTCGAGGTCGAGGACGTCTTCGAGAACCAGGGCGCCCAGCTCGTCCGCGAGGTTGCCACGGCGACCAACGACGTGGCCGGAGACGGCACCACGACGGCGACCCTGCTGGCCCAGATCATCGTTCGCCAGGGCCTCAAGAACGTCGCCGCCGGCGCCAACCCGCTGGCCCTGCGCCGCGGTATCGAGAAGGCGGTCGACGAGGTCGTCGACAACCTCCGCGACAAGCAGTCCAAAGAGGTGGCGGGCAAGGACCAGATCGCCCGCGTGGCGGCCATCTCCGCCGCCGACGACGAGATCGGCAACGTCATCGCCGACGCGATCGAGAAGGTCGGCAAAGACGGCGTCGTCAACGTCGAGGAGGGCCAGACCTTCGGCATGGAGCTGGAGTTCACCGAGGGGATGCAGTTCGACAAGGGCTACATCTCGCCCGTACATGGTCACCGACCAGGACCGCATGGAGGCGGTGCTGGAGGACCCCTACATCCTCATCGCCAACCAGAAAATCGGCTCCGTGCGGGACATCCTGCCGGTGCTGGAGCAGGTCATGCAGGGCGGCAAGCCGTTGCTGATCGTGGCCGAGGACGTCGAGGGCGAGTGCCTGGCGACCCTGGTCGTGAACAAGCTGCGGGGCACCTTCACCGGTGTCGCCGTCAAAGCCCCCGGCTTCGGCGACCGCCGCAAGCGGATGCTCGAGGACATCGCCGTCCTGACCGGCGGCGAGGTGATCACCGAGGAGATGGGTCTCAAACTCGAGAACACCCAGCTCGCTCAGCTCGGTAAAGCCCGCCGCGTCGTCGTCTCCAAGGACACGACCACGATCATCGACGGTGCCGGTGAGGCCGACGACATCAAAGGCCGGATCAAGCAGATCAAACAGGAGATCGAGAACACCGACTCCGACTTCGATCGCGAGAAGCTCCAGGAGCGGCTCGCGAAGCTCGCCGGAGGTGTCGCCGTGGTCAAGGTCGGCGCCGCCACCGAGACCGAGATGAAGGAGAAAAAGCACCGCGTCGAGGACGCGCTGCAGGCGACCCGCGCCGCGCTCGAGGAGGGCGTCGTCCCGGGTGGTGGCGTTGCTCTGCTGAACGCCCAGTCGGGTCTGGACCCGGACAAGCTGGTCGACGACCCGGACGAGCGCACCGGCGCCCGGATCATCCACCGCTCGCTCGAGGAGCCGGTCCGTCAGATCGCCGAGAACTCCGGCCTGGAGGGCTCGGTCGTCGTCAACGCCGTCCGCGACCTCAAGCCCGGCGAAGGCCTGAACGCGGCCAACGGCGAGTACGGCAACCTGATCGAGGCCGGCGTCATCGACCCGACCATGGTCACTCGCTCGGCGCTGCAGAACGCCGCGTCGATCGCCAAGAACATCCTCGTCACCGAGGCGATCATCGCCGAGCCGCCGGAGGAAGGCGGCGCCGGCGGCGGCATGCCCGGCGGCGGCATGCCGGACATGGGCGGCATGATGTAACGCGCACCGGACCTGGCTCGGTCGGCACGCCGCGTCTGGCGGCGCCGGGGCTGCGCCGGGCGTCGTCCTCGAAGGCCCGGATAGCTCTGCTATCCGGGCCTTCTGCGTTCTAGCCCGGCTTGCCGCGGCGCTCGCCAGCCACTGGCGTGGACCTCCGAGACAGGTCCGGTGCGTCGGTGGCTCTAGGAAGTGGGCGTAGGTTCCGGCGCTGGCGTCGGAACTGGCGCGGGTGCAGGCGCCGGCGTTTTCTTCGGCTTCGGCGGCAGCGGCGCCAGCAGGCCGGCGTTGTAGTCGGCGTAGGAGAGGAAGTTGGCGCGGCGGATCTTCAGGCGCAGGGTGTTGGTGGTGCGGGGATAGAGGCTGAGTTCGTACTGGTTGCCGGTGCCGAAGCCGGTGTAGTAGACGAGCATCCGCACCCGCGGCCGCTTCACGATCCAGGCGATCAGCTGTTTGACGAAGCGCGGTTCGTCGATCGCCGAGACCGCCCACTCGGTGACCGTGACCGGCTTGCCGCGCCACTGCTTCCCCAGGTAGAAGCGGTTGAGGTCTTTCCAGACGGGATACTGGGAGTAGAAGTCGGTGCCGACCCAGTCGACCCAGCGGCTCCCGGGCCAGTAGTTGCCGGGGAAGTTGCCTTTGACCCGCGGCGAGCCGCCCGGCAGCGGGCTCCAGATCATGCTCACCGGCGCCGCCGGCAGGCTTTCGGGGTTCGGGCCTTTGGTGCGGTTGAGCGGCGGCAGGCCGATTTCGGCCAGGGTCAGGTTGATCCCTTCCAGGCTCTGGCCCCCGCGGACGATCGCGGCGATGCGGCGGAAGGCCTGCTTGTACCAGCCGGTCGTGTGTTCGCCGCCTTTCTGGCTGCCGTCGCAGTTGACCGCCGACCAGACGTTGAGGCAGCGGTTCGGCTCCCCGAGCGGCCGCACGTAGGCGGGCAGCCCGCGTTTGTAGAAGAAGTCGTTGAGCTGGAGCAGGTAGTCGTCGCCCGCGCCGAGGGCGATCTGCTGCGGGGTGATCAGCTCCGCCAGCGTCTGGTCGTCGGCGGTCGAGATCGCCAGGATCGGCCGCGTCCCCGTTTCCCGCCAGCGTTCGAAGGCGGCGTTGAGGCTGTTGCCCCAGGGGTGGAAGGTCTCCAGCAGTGCCGGGTGCTTGGCGGTCAGCGCCGCGAATTCGTTGAACTCCGCCGTGCTGCCGCGATCGCTGACGCCGAGGAAGACGTTCGGCTTCGGCGGCACCAGGGTCATCGCCGAGGCCTGCCCGGCGCCGAGCGCCACTACCAGCGTGGCCAGCAGAACGACTCGTCTAGGGACCTTCCAGGACATCGCTCATCCTTCGCGGCTCGACTCCGAGCGCCTGCACGTCGGCTGCCCCGCGCTCGCTGACCATGGAGACCTCCATCAGCTCGGCCTCCTCCCAGGTTGCAAACACGGCCTCGCCGAAAATGGAGCGCAGCGCGATCAGGCCGGAGCGGACCAGCGGCAGCGGCACGTGCACGAGCGGCCGCGGCCGGCCGGCGATGCGGCTGACCAGGTCGGACATCTGGTCGTAGCTGAGTGTCTCCGGCCCGGCCAGCTCGTAGCGCGGCCGCGCCTCGCCGGCCAGGGCGGCGACCACGCAGCGGGCCACGTCCTCGGCCCAGATCGGCTGGAACGCCGCCTGCCCGTTGCCGGATACCGGCAGCACCGGCAGGAAGGAGAAGCGCCGCAGCAGGGTGATCCAGGGGTCGCTGTGGTCGTAGACGATCGAGGGGGCGAAGACCGTGGTCGCCAGCGGCGAGGAGGCGACCGCCTGCTCGGCCAGCCACTTGGCGCGGAAGAAGCGGGTGCGCTGGGCGGCGAAGGCGTCGAGGGCGCTGAAGAAGTGGAAGCGCTCGACGCCGCTGCGCTCCGCCGCCCGCAGCAGCCGCACCGTCGCCAGCCCGTTCAGCTCCTCGATCCGCTTCGGCGGCTGGTCGCGGATCGTCGCCGCCAGGTGGATCACCGTGTCGACCCCGCGCAGGGCCTGGCGCACCAGGTAGGGATCGGACATCTCGCCGAGGTCGCCGAGCGCGATCTGCACGTCGACCCGCCGCGCCCCCAGCCGCCGCGGCTCGCGCACCAGGCAGCGCACGTCCTCGCCGCTCTCCAGCAGCAGCGGCAGCAGCCGCGAGCCGATGCTCCCGGTCGCCCCCGTCAGCAGCAGCATCGCTGCCGCCTCGTCTCGCCTTCGCCAGTCTCATTGCAGCGAACAACCCTAATGACGCCGCCCATTGCCGCATACCCGTAGAATGCGTGTTCGCTTTCGGCGGGGGCCCCTGGCCTCTGTCGGGCACCGAAAACGACTTAGGAGAACCTCCCCTAATGACCTACGTGATCGCCGAGCCGTGCATTGGCCAGAAGGACAACTCGTGTGTCGAGGTCTGTCCCGTCGACTGCATCCACCCGACGCCGGACGAGCCCGATTACGACTCGGTCGAGATGCTCTACATCGACCCGGACGAGTGCATCGACTGCGACGCCTGCGTCGAGGCCTGCCCGGTCGACGCCTGCTTCGCCGAGGACCAGCTTCCGGCCGAGTGGGCCAAATACGCGGAGATCAACGCGAATTACTACAAGAGCAAAAGCGCTGCCTGAGACTTATTGCCTTCGCGTCAAAGATCTGGGACACGGCCAAGGGCTATAGCCAGTCCGTGTCGCCAAGTTGTAGCGCTATAATGCGCTAGATGGCTGCCGAGACCGCCACGATCCGCGTGACCCGCGTGACCCGCGATCTCCTTGCCAATCAGGCAAGCGAGCGCGGCGTCTCCCTGTCGGCCATGCTGGCTGATCTCGCCCACGACGTCGCTCGTGAGGCGATCTTTCGTGCCGAGCGAGATGCCACTCGGGCGGACGCCGGTGCTACCGCTGCGAAGGCCGAGGATCATGAGTGGGAGGCTACCCTCGGCGATGGCGTCGACTGAACCTCGGCGGGGTGAGATCTGGCTCACCTCGCTCGGCGCCGCCCGAAAGGGTGAGCCTGGAAAGAACCGTCCCGCAATTGTGGTGTCGGTAGATGAGATATCCACCGGGCTGGAGGACGAGCTGATTGTCGTCGTCCCGCTATCGAGTTCACGGGCCGCCTCTCCGCTTCGTCCGGAGATCTCCCCTGACGAAGGCACCGAGCGCGCCAGCGTGGCCGTCTGCCGCAGCGTCAGGGCTGTGGCTCGCAAGCGCCTGCTTCGCCCGGTCGGCACGGCGCAGGCTGACACCCTTCGTGAAGTCGAGCAGGCGCTGGGGATGATCCTCGGGATCGAGAGCAGCGCGAGCTCTCGCTAGCTTCCACCGGGCGAAACGAGCCATGCTGGTGCGGCTCGGGCTTAAGTACAAGCGCTGCTGCGGCCAGGCCGCTACTGAACGACCGGCAACGGGGTGCCGCTCACCGGCGGCGCCTCGGCGGCGTTCGGGACCGCCTGCAGGACCGGCAGCTCCTGGGGGGTCATCGCGATGATGCCGCGGGCTGCCTGGCGGATCGCCTGCGAGGCGGGGGCATCGGGCTCGGCGGTGACCAGCGGCGTGCCGGAGTCGGCGTGCTCGCGCAGTGGCTCGGAGAGCGGCACCTTGCCCAGCAGCGGCACGTCGAGCTCGTCGGCCAGCAGCTGGCCGCCGCCCTCGCCGAAGATCGTGAAGCGCTCGCCGTCGGGGGTGGTGAAGCCGGACATGTTCTCGATCACGCCGAGGATCTCGAGGTCGAATTTCGCCGCCATCTCGGCGCCCCGGCGGGCCACGGACTGGGCTGCCGGCTGCGGCGTCGTGACGACGAGGAATTTGGCCTGCGGCAGCAGCTGGGCGAGCGTCATCGAGACGTCGCCGGTCCCCGGCGGCAGGTCCAGCAGCAGGTACTCCAGCTCGTCCCAGGCGACGTCCTCGAGGAACTGCTGGATCGCCTTGTGCAGCATCGGCCCGCGCCAGACGACCGCGGCGTTCTCCTCGACGAAGAAGCCGATCGACATCACCTTGACCCCGCTGGGCGCGTCCAGCGGCAGGATCTTGCGCTCGCCGTTGACCTCGGGCTTGGCGTTGACGCCGAGCATGCGCGGGATCGAGTAGCCGTAGACGTCGCAATCGAGGGCGCCTGAGGGGTGTCCTTCGGCGGTCAGCGCCGCCGCCAGGTTGGCCGTCATCGTCGACTTGCCGACGCCGCCCTTGCCGGAGGAGACGCAGATCACGTTCTTGACCTTGGCCAGCGCGCCCTGCGGCAGCTTTTTGCGGCCGAGCGTCTGCTGGAGCGTGCCTTTCTCCTCGTCTGAGAGGACGTCGAAGCCGACGCCGACCGAGGTCACGCCCTCCAGCGTGGAGATTTCCCTGGCGACCGCCTGTTCGAAGTGGGAGCGGATCGGGCAGCCGGCGGTGGTCAGCGAGACGATCACCTCGACCCGGCCGCTCTCCTGCACGTCGATCGAGCGCACCATGCCCAGCTCGACGATCGAGCGGCGCAGCTCGGGGTCGATGACCGCGCGCAGCTGCTCGGTGATCTGATCCTTGCTTGGGAGCACTATCGCCATTGCGGCCATTCTCGCAAAGGCGTGCGCCCGGCGGCCTCCATCCGTCGCAGGGGGGAGAGATCCACGTCGCCCAGCCCTTGGCCCCGTAGGCAAACGAGCGAACGGAGGACGGATGTCGGGCACGCGGGGTGGATGGGGGCGGATCGTGGCGATGGGGGTCGCGCTGGCGGCGACGCTGTTACTGCTGATCGCCGGCGAGGCGCGGGCGGGCAAGTACGCCGTCGCCCAGTGCGGCTGGTACGTCGATGCCGACGCCACCTGGGCCGACACCACTGGTGGCGCCAAGTTCCGGCCCGATGCCTACTGCGTCCCGCCGGCCGGCGCCGACCCGTTCGACGGCGCTCACCTGAAGAGCTTCACCCGCGACGGTCAGGCAACCGTCTCCGGCACCCGCTTCGCCCGCTGGCGCTGGACCGCCCCTCCCGGCACTGGGATCACCCAGGTGCGCGGGACCTGGTGGCACGCCTTGCACGACGGGATCGAGCAGCGCCTCGGCGTCGACCCGGGCAACGGCAGCTTCGAGCTCTTCGCTGCCGCCGCCGGCACCGACGTGACCCCGCGCGAGTTCGTCGCCGGCTTCGCCACGCCGAAGACCGCCTTCGAAGACCGGCTGCTCTGCGCCAAAGCGGAGAGCAAGTGGTGCTCGCTCGACGCGACCTCCTGGTCGGGTCTGCGGGCGCTGACGATCACGGTCCAGGACGACGCCGGCCTGCATGCCTCGATCGCCGGCGAGATCGGCCTCGGCGGCTGGCGTCGCGGCAGCCAGGGAGCGGACTTCTATGGCGGCGACAGCGCCGGCTCGGGCATCCGCTTCGGCGAGACGACCTTGGACGGGGCCAGGATCAATCTCACCGAGTACCCCTGCGCGATCGCCCTGATCGGCAGCGAGTGGCGGGCGACCAGGATGCAGCCCTGCCTCCAGAACGGCTCCGGCCACATCGCGATCGACACCACCCGCTTCAGCGACGGCGTCCACCAGCTGCGCCACTGTGCCACCGATTTCGCCGGCAACGTCGGCTGCAGTCCCAGCTGGCCGATCTACATCGACAACAATCCCCCGGCCCACCCTCGCAACCTGTCTCTGGCCGGCGGCGAGTCGTGGCGCCGGGTCGATGACTTCGACCTCTCCTGGGCCAATCCCGACCAGGGGGCGGCGAGCCCGATCGGCGCCGCGCTCTGGCGGATCACCGGGCCAGCCGGCTTCGACACCGGCGTCAAGCTCGTCGCCGGCCAGAACGTCACCGCGATCGCCGACCGCTTCGTGCCGGCTCCAGGCGTCTACTCCTTCCACCTCTGGCTGCGCGACGAGGCCGGCAACGACGCGCCGTCCTCCGCGGTCGAGGTGCCGCTGCGCTTCGACGACGTGCCGCCGGGGGTCGCCTTCGCCGCTGGCGATGACGCCGGAGACGGCGACGGCGCCGGGATTCCGGAGCAGATCCGCGCCGCCGTCTTCGATGCCCACTCCGGGCCGTCCTCCGGCGAGATCTCCTACCGCCGCCTGAACGCGGCGGACTGGACCGAGCTGCCGACGAAGATGCAGCCGGACGGCGCCGGCAAGGCCGCGCTCCTCGCCCGCACTCCCGAGCTGGCGCCCGGCACCTACGTCTTCCGGGTCGCCGCCGCCGACGGCGCGGGCAACCTGAGCTCCACCACCCTCCGCGCCGACGGCACCGAGATGGCGATCCGCAAGGTCCCGCCCGCCCTGGCACCGAGCAGGCCGGCGACGCCGGCCAAGTCCGCATCGCCGCGGGCAAAGACGCGGCTGTTCGCGCGGCTGCGCGGCGGCCACGGACGCGGCGACTCGCTCACGGCCCCCTTCGCCTCGCCGGCCCTGCTCAGCGGTCGCCTCACCCGCGCCGACGGGGCCGGCATCGCCGGGCGCACGCTGCGCGTCGTCGCCAGGCCCTCGCACGGCGCCCTTGCCCCGCGGGTCGCTGCCGCAGTCACCACCGGGGAGCGCGGCGGCTTCGAGCTTCGCCTCGGGCCCGGGCCCTCGCGCCGCGTCTCCGTCTCCTTCCGCGGCGACGACGGTCTCGAGCCGGCCCACCGGTCCCCGCTCGAGCTGCGGATCCGCACCGGCATCTCCCTCAAAGCGGCGCCGCTGTCGCTGCGGACCGGCCAGGCGGTGAGGCTCAGCGGCAGGGTTCGCAGCCGCGGCGCCGCCGTGCCGCGGCGCGGCAAGCTGGTCGCGATCCAGTACCTGGAGGCCGCCACCCGCCGCTGGCGCCCGGTCCTCGTCACCCGCAGCGATCACGGCGGCCGCTTCCGTGCCCGCTACCGCTTTCGCTATGTCAGCGCCGCCGCCTCGATCCGCCTCCGCGCCACGGCTCTGGCGGAGGAGCGCTGGCCCTACGCGCCGGGATCCTCGGCCCCGGTAACGGTCCGGGTCAGCGGTCGGTAGGGTGGTGGCCGATGTCGCAGGCAACCCTTCACACCAGCGCCGGGGCCATCGTGCTCGAGCTGCACGACGAGGACGCGCCGAAGACGGTCGAGAACTTCCGCAAGCTCGCCGCCGACGGCTTCTACGACGACCTCATCTTCCACCGCGTCATCCCCGAGTTCATGATCCAGGGCGGCTGCCCGGAAGGCACCGGTCGCGGCGGCCCCGGCTACACGTTCGAGGACGAGTTCAACGACAACAAGGTCGGTGCGGGGAGCGCTGGCGATGGCCAACGCGGGCCCCAACACCAACGGCTCGCAGTTCTTCATTGTCACCGCCGGGGCGGCGCCCTGGCTCGACGGCAAGCACACCGTCTTCGGCACCGTGGTCGACGGCATGGACGTCGTCGACGCGATCGAGTCGACTCCCACCGACGGCTCGGACAAGCCGCTGGAGTCGAAGACGATCGAGCGCGTCGAGCTCTCCGCGTAGCTCAGGGCGAAGGCGCCTGGCCCTCTGAGCGCTTCGCCCGCCGCTGCCGCAGCGCCTCGCCCGGGCGCCAGAGACTGACCAGCCCGGCGACCAGGGTTACGAGGAAGATCTGGCCGATCATCATCTCCAGCCCGGCGATCATCCGCCCCGGCTGGCCACCGGGCACCAGGTTCCCGTAGCCGGTCGTGGTCAGCGTCGTGTAGCTGAAGAAGAGGAAGTCGCTGCCCCCCGGGTGGGCGATGCCTTCGAAGAAAGACCCATCCTGGACCCGCTCGATCGTCCCGTAGAGGAAGGTGAAGAGGATCCCGAGCACGGTGTAGACGCTGAGCGCGCCGAGGATCGTGCGCGAGCCGACTTCGGCGGCGGTCACCACCCGGTGCAGCACCGCCCCCATCGCCACCGCCAGCAGGCCGATCTGGATCGCCGAGGCGAAGTTGAGCCAGGCGTGGGCGCCGGAGGCGGCCGCGACGACGGCGAGGAGGATCGTCAGGCCCGAGAGCCAGAGAGCGGCCCGGACCGCCCTCGCCCCGGCGTGGGAGCTGGTCAGGGCGACCACCGAGGTCGCGCTCGTCGCCAGTATCAGGATCACCGCCGACCAGCCGCGGTTGGAGAGCAGCGAGGTCAATACGTAGGTCGTCAGCACCAGCAGGAGGACGAGCCCAAAGGCGTCGCTGACCTTCTCGGCACGCTGGATCCAGCGCCCGCGCGTGCGGGCGCGGATGGCGGCTCTGTCCATGTTCAGGTCGTTCGGGCGGGACCCCGGCATTCCTGCCTTGCCGAGCTCACCCGTCGCTGCAGGCCACTTCGCGGCGGGGGTCGGCTGCCACCCTTTGCAGTTCGCCCGGTTTCGACCTCGTGACGAAGGGGCTTTCCGTTGCGACCACGGTGCCGTCGCCTGCGACGAGGCCCCAATCGCCCCCCAGGTGCCGGTCGCGAAGTCGCAGCGTCTGCCCCCGCCGCATCTCCACGTGTTCGAAGTGGGCGCCGACGATGCCGCGGCCCTGGGGGCAGGTCGCGTAGACGGACACCACGGTGGGGCGGGCGGCGGTCAGCCGCCAACCGCCGAGATAGGCCCCGCGGCGATCTCGTTGCAGCGCCGGCACGATGTCACCGCCGGAGGTGCCCTCGTCGGCGACGATCTTGACGCCGGACGTCTCCGAGCGCTCGAGGCCGCTGCGGAGGTAGGACCGGAGCGCTTTGGGATCGCAGGCGACCATGTAGGTGCCCATGGTCTGCGGCGAGTGCCAGTCCGTGCACTCATCGACGAGTGGGTCGAGCCCGCCGGCACCCTGCCTCAGCCTCGCCGGCACGCCCTGTTCCTCCTCGATCACTTCCTCTCCCTGGCCCTCGCGTCCCCCTGGATCCGCGATCCCGCGACACGGCTCCCAGGTTCGTCCACCGAACTTCTGCTGCCAGAGCGGGCCGAGCGGGCCATCGGCGATCCGGTGCGCGCCTTCGGACGCCCTGGCTCCCTTCACATGGCCGAAGCGGCCGTGCCAGCACCCCCAGGCGACCCGTGAGAGGTCGATCAGCGGCGTCGCCTCCGGCAGTAGGTGCAGTTGCTGCCTCTCATCGCAGGTCGCGTTGTCGTCGAGCGCGCCCTTTCCCGGGACCGGGCGAATGTAGCGCCCGCAGCGCTCGTAAGCCGCGTGGCTTCCTTCGGCGACGTGGACGACCGGGTGGCCGTCGACGATCTCGACCGAGCGATCCTCCCAGGGGAATATCCGGCCCTCCCGGTCATGGCGGTTCAGCCACAGATATCGGGGCTGGCGCGTCTTCGCCGAGAGCAGCACGCTGACCGACTCGAAGTCTCCCTCGTGGATGCCGCCGTTGACGATGCCGTGGACGCGCTGGTAGTTGTAGGGGTAGAAGTACCAGTACTGGATCGTGATCGGCCGCTTCGGCCCATCCCCGCCCGAGACCAGGTAGTACGCGGCCGCGGTCCGGTCCGGGTCGGCGCTGCCCAGCGCGTCGGTCATCAGGTCGTGCTGGCCGTCACGGTCGCCCTCGGCTGCCGGATACTCGAGCGACTCGCCCTCGCCGCCGGCCCAGGGGAACTCGCCCTGGGTGGTCAGGCGCAGGCAGTTGTCGCTGCCGGCGGCGACCTGGCGGCAGATCGCCGCCCGGCGGTCCTGCATCGAGAACAGCGTCTTCACCGGGATCGGCCAGAAGCCGTCCCGGCGGTCGACGATCAGCTCCGGCTGGTAGCGCTCGGCCAGCTCGTGCCGCCAGTCGGCAGAGCTCTGGAGCGCTGCCAGCGGCTCCTCGGGCGGCGCGCAGGTCGGCCAGCGCTTGCGGAAGTCCTCGTCGCCGCGGGCGTCGAGCAGGGCTTCGCGCAGGCCGGCGGCGCGAGCTTCCACCCGCCCCACCGGCGTCAGCGGCCCCAGCATCCGCTCGGACACCCGCTCGGAGTCGACCGAGAAGATGTCGCCACGGCGCGGGCGGTTGACGTCCCCGCGCTCGTCGAGGAGCAGGCGGCCCATCCACAGCTGGCCGTCGCTCTCGCCGACGTAGACGCCGCAGAGCGGGCTGCCGTCGCTGAGGATCGCCGCCGCCGGCTGCAGTTCGGGGTAGACGACGCCGCGCGTCACGGCTGCGGCCGCGCCGAAGATCGGCACCGAGATCAGCACTGCCAGGCCGTAGGGCGCGAACCGCTTGCCGGAGGCTTTCGCGACGGCGAGGCAGAAGAGGCCGAGGACGGTGGCCACGGCCGCCGTCGCTGCGAGCCAGGCCTCGTCGCGGACGATCAGGGCGAGGATGCAGACGACCCCCGTCAGCGCGAGGGCGATCCGCGGCAAGGCCAGGCTCTCTCGCTCCGCCTCGTCGAGCTCACCGCCGTGGGCGACTCCCTTCGCGGCACTCCCCCCGGGGGCGACGAAGAGCACGGCCGCGAGGGCGAACGGGAGCAGGATGAAGAGGTCGCGGTCGTCGCCTTCGGCGCTGGCGGCCCGGACGATGGCGATCAGCAGCAGGAGCAGCGGCAGGCCGCGCAGCAGTCGCGACGGCAGGCGGCTCCAGAAGTCCTGGCGCAGGCCATGGAGCAGGTCGGCCAGATATCTGTAGAGCGCTTTCGGCAGGGGAGTGGAGGGGGCGGCCTGGCCGATCGCAAGCGCTCGGTCGACGAGAAAATGAACCAGCAGCGCGGCGACTGCCAGGCCGGCGAAGAGCAGCAGCCCCTGTTCACGCGGGAAGTCACCGATCAGGATCGCGGCCAGCATCTCGACCAGGCCGATCGCGACCAGGCCGCGGCGGGTCGAGCGGACCCACTGACCCTTGCCGTCGAGGATCCAGGCAACCCCCATCGCGACCAGGCCGAGCACGACGAAGAGGGCGAGCGCCTGGGCCCCCGTCGCGACCAGTTCGCTGCGGGCCACCGCCTCCACCGACTGGTCGGGTGGCATCCGCGAGGACCAGAAGCGAACCCAGAGGATGCCGCTGCCGGCGACGCCGGCGAGCAGGAGCGCCAGGCCGATCGCGACGGCGACGCCGCCGCCCAGCAGGAGGAGCTGGCGCGGCGTCTGCGGGGCGGGCACGCTCGATAGGTCTGGGCTGGCGCGTTCCTCCGTGCAGGGGTCCGAGGAGGTCGGCCGCAGCAGTCGCAACAGCCTCAGGACCAGGGTCGCCAGCAGCACGACGAGGAGCACTAGGAGCGCCAGCAACGCGCCGGCGGCGGTGGTGACCAGGGCGATCGGGTAGGCGGCGAGCGTCAGCGCCAGCGGGATCGCGAGGACGAAGAGGACCGCTGCGACGGCGACGGCGATCCACTCGCCATTCGAACCCGACTCCTCCTCGGCCTGCGGCCAGGGCGGCACGGTCATTCCCAGCGCCGCCGCCAGGGGCGGCGCGACCCGCTTCGCGATCGCGGTGTGCCCCGCTCGCGAGGGGTGCAGCGTCCCGAGCACATCGCGCTGGGAGAAGAGCGAGCCGGTGAGCCTGCGGACCCAGCCCGCCTCGGCGCAGTACCCGCGCCGGCCGAAGTCGGAGGCGATCCCACCGACAAAGCGCCAGCGGTTCCGCGTCGCGGCGGCCGCGACTTCTTCGTTGAGCGGCCGCAGCAGCGCCTCGAAGGCCCAGCGCGCCTCGCCCCGGGTGGTGAAGCCGACGCTCTGGCCGCAGAACTCGCCGTCCTCGTCGTGGGTCGGGTCGAAGTACTCGGTGATCAGGACCGGCGCCGCGGGCGCGGCGCCGCGCAGGCGGGCGCCGAGCAGGTCGTAGTTGTCTCGCAGCCGGTCCAGGTCGTCGCCGACCTGCCGCTGGTGGCCTTTGCGACAGTCCCCGGGCACCGCGCAGGCTTTGACGATGGCCGAGAAGCGGACGTCGTTGGCGCCGACGCTGAGCAGGACGGCGTCGACCGAGCCGCTCGGCTTTCCGGCCGCCCGGCTGCGGGCGAGCTGCGCCAATCGCACGACCTGTGGCGAATAGCTCCCGACGCGTGGATCCGGATCCACCCCGGCATAGGGACGAAGCAGGCCTTCCTGGACCTCAGCCCCGGAGCAGGCGAGGCTGACGAAGGTGAGCGAGCGCCGGGGCGAGCGCCGGGAGAGGTGGGCGGCCGCCTGCTGGAAGCCGGCCTCGGCGCTGCGATGGCAGGGCGGGTCGAGCCAGCCGCCTACCTGGTCGGGGTTGCCCTCGCCCGCGGCGATCGAGTCCCCGAGGGCGACGATCAGCCGGTCGTCGACGACGACGTCGGCGACCTCGGACCGGCCCGCCGCGCTGACCTCGATCGTGTGACGACCCTCGCCCCGGACCGCGACCACCGCCCGGCAATCGCCCCCGGCCTCGATTTCGACCCGGCCGGCCGCTCGACCGTCGACCCGCCAGCGGGCCCGGTCGATCGCGGCGCAGATCTCGGCGTCGGGCTGGACCAGCAGCGGGAAGGCGTCGAGCTCGGCGAGCCACCGCGGCGTCGGCGGGTCGAGGCGGCCGTCGCCGTCGGCGTCGCCGCCAAAGCGGCTGAGCGCCGACCAGCTCAGCTCCTCTGACCCGGGAGCCGCGGCGCCGGCGGGCACGGCGGCGACCGCCGCGCAGGCAGCGACGAGAGCGCAGGCCAGCCATCGACGCACCCCTTGCACGCCGTTAACTTTTCACAAAGCGGGCCAACCGTGCAGACTGTCTTGAGCGGTCTCCAGCTGTGGTGGTGCTGACCAGGGCTTCGCTACGGAGGGGGTGGGATTCGAACCCACGAGCCCCCTTGCGAGGGCCACCGGTTTTCAAGACCGGCGCATTCAACCGCTCTGCCACCCCTCCTGGGGTTGATTGGATGGTGCCATGCGTCGATTGGCCCTGCTCTGCTCCGCGATGGTCTTCATCGACGTCGCCTTCTTCTCGGCGATCGCGCCGCTGCTGCCCGACTACGTCGACGACCTCGGGCTGAGCGAGGCCGAAGCGGGAATCCTCTCGGCCTCCTACGCCGCCGGAACCCTGCTCGCCTCGCTCCCGGCGGGTCTGGTCGCCAGCCGCCTCGGCCCCCGGCGGACGGTGATCGTCGGCCTCGTCATGCTCGGCTGCACCAGCCTTGCCTTCGGCTTCGCCCAGGACATCGCGCTGCTCGACGCGGCCCGTTTCGCCCAGGGGGTGGCCGGGGCGCTGATCTGGTCCGGGGCGCTGACCTGGCTGATCACGACCTCGCCCCCCGAGCGCCGCGGCGCCGTGATCGGAACCGCGCTCGGGACCGCCGTCGCCGGCGCCCTGCTCGGGCCGGCACTGGGCGCGGTCGCCGGCGCCGTCGGCACCGAAGCGGTCTTCGGCTCGGTCCTGCTCGTCACCCTGGCCCTCGCCTGGATCTCCTCCCGCTTCCCCGAGACCGAGGTGCGCGAGCGCCAGAGCCTGGAGGAGGTGCGCGGGGCGATTCTGAGCCCGCCGGTGCTGAGCGCGGTCGTCTTCGTCGCCGTGCCGTCGACGATGTTCGGCGCGATCGAGGTGCTGGTGCCGCTGCGGATCGACGACCTCGGCGGCGGCCACGGCGTGATCGCCGCCGGCTTCGTCGCCGGAGCGGCGCTGGAGGCAACGCTGGCGCCGCTGGCCGGTCGCTACTCGGACCGGGTCGGCCGCCGCCTGCCCTACGTCAGCGGCTTGTCGATCTGCGCCGCGGCGACGGTCGCGGTCGGCGTCGCCGCCTCTCTGGGCGGCGTCCTGGCGGCGCTGATCGTGACCTCGCTCGGCGCCGGGTTCTGCTTCGCGCCGGCGATGACGATGCTCTCCGACGCCGCCACCGCCACCGAGCTGCACCAGGGCTTCGCCGCGGGGCTCTCCAACATGGCCTGGGCAACCGGGCAGGTCGTCGGCGGCATCGGCGGCGGCGCTGTCGCCAGCCTCACCGGCAACGCCCTGCCGTGCATCGCGATCGCGGCCCTGCTTCTGGTCACGGTCGCCTTCGCGTTTCGCTCCCTGGCACCGGCGCCCGTTGCTCGTCCGGCCGGCGGCTAGGCTGCGCCGATGCGGCCGGGGCAGGCGAAAGGAGACTCCCGCGACTGGGTCAACTGGGCCGGCGACCAGGTCTGCCGGCCGGCCGAGATCGTCCGTCCCGCCAGCCGCGACGAGCTGGTCGAGACGATCGCCGCGGCCGCCGCCGCGGGGCGCCGGGTCAGCGTCGCCGGCTCCGGGCACTCGTTCACCGAGACGGCGATGACCAGCGGCACGATGGTGCGGATCGAGGCGCTGCGGGGGGTGCAGGACGCCGACCCCGCCTCGGGGCTGGTCCGGGTCGGCGCCGGCACCGTGCTCGCCGACCTCAACGAGGAGCTGGCCCGGCTCGGGCTGGCGATGGAGAACCTCGGCGACATCGACCGCCAGACGATCGCCGGCGCGATCTCCACCGGCACCCACGGCACCGGCGCCCGGCTGCGCAACATCTCTGCCCAGGTGGAGGGGCTGGAGCTGGTGCTGGCCGGCGGCGAGGTGCGCCAGCTCAGCGCTGCCACCCATCCGCAGCTGCTGCGCGCGGCCCGGGTCGGGATCGGCGCCCTGGGGGCGATCTCGGCGGTGACCCTGCGCTGCGTCCCGGCCTTCACCCTCGAGCGGGTGGACGCTCCCCGCCCGCGCGAGCAGGTGCTCGATTCCTTCCAGGCGAGCGCCGACGCCAACGACCACTTCGAGCTCTTCACCTTCCCCTACGCCGATTCCGCCCTGGTCCTGGAGCGCAACCGCAGCGGCGAGCCGCCGCGGCCGCGGGGACGGGTCGGCGCCTATCTCAACGACGTCGTCCTCGAGAACTGGGCGCTGGAGGGACTCTCGGCAGCCGGCAGGCGCTTCCCGGCCGCGATCCCCTCGCTCTCGCGGCTGGCGGCGAGGGTCGCCTCCGGTGGCCGCACGGTCGACCGCAGCGACCGCGTCTTCGCCAACGACCGCCGCGTCCGCTTCACCGAGATGGAGTACGGCGTGCCGCGCGAGCACGGACCGGAGGCGGCGCGGCGGGTGATCGAGTGGGTGCGCTCCAACCGCTACCCCGTCTTCTTCCCGATCGAGATGCGGGTCGCCACCGGCGACGACGCGCTGCTCAGCCCCTCGCACCGGCGCGACACCGCCTACATCGCCGTCCACCAGTACCGCGGCATGGAGTGGCGCCCCTACTTCGAAGCCGTCGAGGAGATCATGGATTCCTACGGCGGCCGCCCCCACTGGGGCAAGCGCCACTTCCAGACCGCCGCCACCCTTGCCCCCCGCTACCCGGCCTGGGCCGAGTTCCAGGCGGCCCGCGACGAGCTCGACCCTGGGCGTACCTTCACCAACGAGTACGCCGAGCGGGTCTTAGGCGCTTAGAGGAACGCTTTGCCCTCGCCGCGGTAGGTGGGGACGACGTCGACGATCTCTTCGCCCTCGACCAGGTGGAGGCTGTCGAAGCGCTCGCAAAGCTCGCCGGCCTTGGCGTGGCGGAGGTAGGCGCGGTCGCCGATCTCCAGATCCGCCGCCAGGTCCCCGAGCAGGGGGGTCTGGACCTCGCCGGCGCCCTCCTCGGGATCGAGGGCGAGGCCGGCCGGCAGCCATGGCGCCGGCAGCCGTGCAGGGTCGCCGCTGCCGGAGGCGAGGTAGCCGCCGCCGAGCGCGGTCGCGACCTTGGCCGCCGGCTTGCGGACGATCGGCAGCGCGAAGCCCGCCGCTGGGGTGAGGCTGAAGCGGCTGTAGTGGTCGAAGAGGGCGGGGGCGAAGAAGCCGGAGCCGGCGGTCACCTCGGTCACCGCCTCCTCGGCCGCGGTCAGCTCGAGGCTGCCGGTGCCGCCGCCGTTGACGATCTCCAGGTCGGTGAACTCGCCCACGGCGGCGGCGATCGCCGCCCGGCGCTCGGCCAGCTCGGCGGCGGAGCGGCGCTGCATGAAGCGGATCGCGGCGCCGCGCAGGCGCCTCCCCGGCGGGCGGTCGCCGACCCCGGCGATCTGCCCCTCGTAGGCCATCAGCCCGACCAGCTCGATCTGCGGCCGGCCGTCGATCTCCCGCGCCAGCGCCAGCGCCTGCTCGACCGTGTGCACGGGGGAGCGCTTGGGCCCCACCTTGATCCGGCCGCCCAGCGCCCACCAGCCGGCGTCGACGTCGATGCAGACGCGGACCGGTGCCGCGCCGGCGCCCAGCACCGACTCGATCGTCTCCAGGTGCCGGGTGCAGTCGACCATCACCACCGGCGCCCCGTCCGGGCTGGCGACCGAGCGCAGCGCCAGCTCGCCGAGCGCGCCGGCGTCGGCGGTCGGGTAGGCGAGCAGCAGGTTCTCGAACCCCTGCTCGGCCAGCCACAGGGTCTCCGGCAGGGTGTAGGTCATCAGCCCGGCGAAGCGCTCGTCCCGATCGAGGATCGCCTCCAGCAGCGCCCGGCAGCGGATCGACTTGCTGGCGACGCGGATCGGCTTGTCCCCGGCCCGCCCCAGCATCTCGCCGGCGTTGGCCCACATCGCGTCGAGGTCGACGAAGGCGAACGGCGCCTCGACCTCGGCGAAGATCCGCTCGTAGCGTTCATGCGACTGGCTGGGCGGAGGGGACACCCGCATCAGCCTATCCCCGCCGTGCCCCGTTACTTCCTACAATCGTGCCCGGAGTGCCCGGAGAGGTGGCCGAGTGGCTGAAGGCACTCGCCTGCTAAGCGAGTAGGGGGCGCAAGCTCTCTCGAGGGTTCGAATCCCTCCCTCTCCGCTCTCCCGTGCTCGGGGCGGCGCATGGCGGTGTCCTCGGTCGCTTGTGTGCAGAGCACACGGCGCTCCCTGCGTCCTTGCCCTGCTTGCCCCGAGCACGGGAGAGGGCCCGCCCGCCCACTACAGTCACAAGATGCAGGCGAATCGCAGATCCGAGGCGGGTGTTCACGTCGAGCGGCGGACGAAGATCATCGCCACCGTCGGGCCGGCGAGCTGGGACCCGGGTGTGCTCGAGCAGCTGATCGCCGCCGGTGCCGACGTCTTCCGCCTCAACTTCTCCCATGCCGGGCGCGAGCGCCACGCGCAGACGATCGCGGCGATCCGCGCCGCCGCCGGCCGTGTCGGCCGCGAGGTCGCGGTGCTCGGCGACCTGCCGGGCCCGAAGCTGCGGATCGGCTCGCTGCGCAACGACTTCGCCGAGCTGGAGACGGGGATGCACGTGACCCTGACCCCGCGTGAGGTCGAGGGCGACGGCGAGACGATCCCGGTCTCCTGGCCCGGCGTCTCGGAGCTGCGCGAGGACCAGATCGTCTACCTCGCCGACGGTGCGATCCGCCTCCGGGTCAGCGACCCCGACCAGGGCGACGTCGACTGCGAGGTCGAGGTGGGAGGGACGCTCTCCTCGCACAAGGGGATGAACATCCCCGGCGGCGCCGACCTGCCCGCGACCACCGGCGTCGACCTCGGCTGGGTCGAGTTCGCGGTCGAGCACGGCGTCGACCTGCTCGCCGTCTCCTTCGTCTCCACCGCCGCCGACCTCGCCCCGGTGGCCGACCGGTTGCGGGAGCTCGGCTCGAACATCCCCCTGGTCGCCAAGATCGAGAAGCAGGAGGCGGCGGAGAACGCCGAGGAGATCGTCCGCTTCGCGACCGGCGGGATCATGGTCGCCCGCGGCGACCTCGGGATCGAAGTGCCGCTGGAGCAGGTGCCCGTCGAGCAGAAGCGGCTGATCCGCGCCGCCGGGCAGCGCTCCAAGCCGGCGATCACGGCGACCCAGATGCTGGCCTCGATGGTGACCGCGCGGCGCCCGACCCGGGCCGAGGTGACCGACGTCGCCAACGCGATCTACGACGGCACCGACGCGATCATGCTCTCCGAGGAGACCGCGGTCGGCCAGAACCCGGTCGAGGCGGTGCGGACGATGGACCGGATCGCCCGTGCCACCGAGCCCGACCTTCCCTACGGCGAGTGGCTCTTCACCCGCACCGACCAGACGACCCAGGACGTCGCCGACTCGGTCGCCCAGGGTGCTGTCGGCGCCGTCTACCGGCTGGGGCTGAAGGCGCTCGTGGTGCCGACCAACAGCGGCCGCACCGCCCGCCTCGTCTCCGCCCACCGGCCCAACGTGCCGGTGCTGGCGGTCTCCCCGTACATCGAGACGGTGCGGCGCCTCAACCTGCTCTTCGGCGTCACCGCCGTGCAGAGCGACTTCGGGTCCGAGCTGCGCGGCCTGCTCGGCCACTGCGCCGGGCTCGCCGCCCGCCACGGGATCGCCGCGCCCGGCGAGCTGGTCGCGATCACCGCCGGCCTCGACGGCCAGGAACTGGGCACGAACCTGTTCGAGGTCCACCGGGTGCCGGAGCTGTGAGCCCGGCGGCGCGACTGCAGCGCGAGGAGAGCGGGCTGGCCGTCCTCACCCTCGACAGCCCGCCGCTCAACCTCTTCGACCGGCGGATGATCGACGACTTCCAGGCGGCGGTCGCGGACCTGGACGGGGCACCGCCGCGGGCGCTGCTGATCCGGGCCGAGGGCCGCGCCGTCTCCGGTGGCGTCGACGTCCACGTCTTCGAGGGGCTGACGCCGGAGCAGGGCAGCCGGCTCTGGGACGAATTGCTGGGGATGATCGACCGGCTCGAGCGGCTGCCGGCGCCGATCGTCTTTGCCGCCCACGCCCTGACCCTGACCGCCTCCTTCGAGATCGCCCTGGCCTGCGACCTGATCGTCGCCGGCCCCGAGGCGAAGTTCGGCCTGGTCGAGAAAGTGGTGGGCCTGACGCCGTCGATGGGTGGCACCCAGCGCCTGGCCGAGCGCGCCGGCAGCGGCCGCGCCCGCCAGTTCGTAATGAGTGGCGAGATCTTCGGCGCCGAGGAGATGGAGCGCTGGGGCGTCGTCAACACGATCTTCCCGGCGGCGGAGTTCGAGCAGCGCTCGCGCGCCCTCGCCGCCGAGCTGGCCGCCGGCCCGACCAAGGCCCACGCGATGACCAAGCACATCCTCCGCCGCTTCCGCGAAGGCGGGGTGCCGGCCGCCGACGAGGCCGTCCGCACCGAAGCCGCCCAGCTCTTCGCCAGCGAGGACCTCCAGAACGCTGTCAGGACCTTCCTCAGCGAGGGCCCGGGCCACGCCAAGTTCCAGGGCCGCTAACGGGTAGGGTCTCGGCCGATGACCGACTTCGACGCCATAGCGGCGGGGATGACCCAGGCGGTGCCGTTCGCCGGCCACCTCGGCCTGGAGATCGCCAGCGTCGCCGAGGGCGAGGCGACCGTCGTCCTGCCCGAGCGCCAGGAGCTGACCAACCACGTCGGCTCCCAGCACGCCGGCGCCCTCTTCACCGCCGCCGAGACCGCCTCGGGCGCGGCCTTCGTCGGCGCCTTCGCCGAGCGCATGGGGGACGTCACGCCGCTCGCCCGCAGCGCCGACGTCGCCTACGAAAAGATCGCCAAGGGCCCGATCGTCGCCAGCGCCAAGCTCGGTATGCCCAAAGACGAGGCCCTCGCCACCCTCGACCGCGACGGCAAGGTCGAGTTCCCCTGCGAGGTCGTCCTCACCGACGCCTCCGGCACCCAGGTGGCCACCGCCACCGTCCGCTGGCACGTCCGGCTCAACAAGCCGGCCGCCGCCTAGCCACTTCGCCAAACCCCTAGAATCGCCCTCCGCGGGCCGCCCGGCCCGATCCCGCGCCAGTAGCTCAGTTGGATAGAGCGTCGGTCTACGAAACCGAAGGTCACAGGTTCGAATCCTGTCTGGCGCGTAGCGGTGACCCCGTTTGGGAAGCGGGTTTGCGGGGATTTGAGGCTCGGCTGGAGAGGCCGAAAAGAGCGCTGGGGCAACGCCTGGGGCAACATGAGGTCCGAGAGAGGGTCGGCCGAAGGCCTTGAGATGGGCTTCCGGTCCGCCTACGTTCGGCCGCGACAAGCCGAAATAGCGGCCCCGGCGGCGTTGTAGCGCCCCGGGGCCCGGCACCGAAGTAGAAGCCTTCGATGCGAGAGAGACGGTACCGACGCGGCCCTCCCCGGGCGACATCGCGGCTGCTCTTTCGGTGCCCGACCGAAGGGAGGGCGCAATGCCCACCACCAGCACCGCCACGATCGACCGCGACCAGCGCGACGGCCTCTACGAGTTGGTCCGCAACCACCTCGGGGGAATCGGCGACATCTGGATCGCGCTGGAGGAGAACGAGGACTTCGCCACCGCCGAGCGGTTCGGCTTGGAGTTCGGCGAAGACTTCCGCTTGCTTGAGGACATCGGCTGGGCACCCTGCGAGAGCTGCGAGTCCTTCGCGCTGACGATGCCCATGCACGACCTGATGGAACTGCTCCAGCGCCTGCATGGCGAAGCCGAGCGGGTTCTCGTCCAGTCGGGCACGGAGCGCAGGGCAAGCGAAGATGACGCCAGGACCACCGAGCGTTTCCAGCTCGGCTACGACGCCTGCGAGGAAGTTCTCGCCGACCTCGATTCCCGAGAGGGGTGATCCGTCTCTACCGCCTACAGCTCTTCGAGGGCCGAGGCGCAGGCCACAGGGGAGGTGAGGGTCCAGCAGGCCTTTACCACCTGCCTTGGCCCTCGAAGAGCTGTAGGCGGTAGGTCTGCCGCAGTCGATCAAATGGAGACCGGCCGGCGCTCCGAACGGAGCCCGGGCGGTGAACTCATTAGGCGAAGGTCAGCAGAGCCAGGCGAGGCTGATGGCAGCGGAGCGTCCGAGAGCAGACAGGGACTGAGATCGAACTGGCTGATGCCTTGACCCCTTTCGGGGATACATGTCAGCGCGGCGGGGCTGCCGCAACGCCAGGCGGCAAGCGTCTTCCGCCGTCTTGCGCGTTGGCCTGTGCGAGCTACAGAGCGAGCCGCAGTGCGAAGTGCAGTGCGAGCTACAGAACGAAGTGCAGTGCGAAGCCGGAACGAAGCGTCCAAGCGGCCTTGGAGATGCCCCGTCCCTCCTGTTAACGTTTTGTCCGCAAGGTCAAAACGGGGCGGCACCGCACCAACGGCCCGCCCCCGGCTCACGAGATTTGAGGCTCATGAGCGTTTCCCAGGATACGTCGGCCCCTGAGGCCGTTCCAGGCTGCGGCGACGAGCGGCGGCTCGTCAAGACCAAGACGCCTGGCGTCTTCAAGCGCATTAATGGCGTGGGGCGGAAGATTGGCTACGTCTGCGTATTCCGTAGCTCCGGGCGCCAGCGAAAGCGCCACGCACGCACCTATGAGGAGGCGCGGCGGATTAAGCGCGAGAGCGAGACCGACCGCGACCGCGGCGAGCTGCAGGAGCGCACGACGATCACCCTCCTCGGCTATCTGGACGAATGGGTCGAGCGCTACCGCGGCCAGGGCCGCCGCGGCTTCCGCGAGAACACCCGCAACGAATACCGGCGCCTGATCGCCGCCTACGCCCATCCCCACTTCTCGGGCAAGCTGAAGCTGACCGAGCTGACCACCTTTCAGCTCGCGCGGTTCCTCGATTGGCTGGCCGACGAGGGCGAGCAGGGCCGGAGCCTCAGCGACCGCACGATCGCCAATGCCGTGATGCCGCTGCGCGCCGCGCTGGCGACGGCGAAGCGAGAGGGCCTGATCCGCCACAACCCGGCCCAGGGCCTGTCGTTGCCACCGCGCGAACAATTGGCCGGTGACGAGATCAAGATCTTCACTCCCGAGCAGTTGGTGACCGTCATCAAGCTTGCGCCTGAGCGCCACAGTCTGCTCCTGGAGCTTCTGGCGGCGACCGGCCTAAGGATCAGCGAGGCGATCGCCCTGCAACGCCTCCACGTCCAGTTGGATGGTCCCGCGCCCGAGGTCTGCGTCCGCCGCGCAATCGTCAAAGGCCGCACCGAGCCGCCGAAGACCAAATACGGCCGCCGCGAGGTTCGTCTCCCGGCCTCCCTCGCCGCCAGGCTCCACGCCCACCTCGCCGCCCAGCCCGATCAGGACTCCACGGCGATCCTCTTCCCCAACGATGCCGGCGCACCGCTCGACCCCAGCAATCTCCGCCCCCGCGTCCTCAAGCCCCTCGTCAAGCAGGCCGGCGCCCCCTGGGCCGGCTTCCACGCCTTCCGCCACACCTTCGCCTCGCTCCATCTCAGCCGGGGCACGAATCTCCTGCAGTTGAGCCGCGCCCTCGGCCACCACTCGCCCGCCTTCACGCTGACGCGCTACACGCATCTGCTGCCGGGGGACGAGACTCCGGCGCTGGAGATAATCGGTCCTTGAGGTTTCTATCCAGACTGCAGCTTTGCCGACGCCCTACCTCGCGATCCGCCAAGCCGGGGTGGCTCCTGACGCTGATCCCGTCCCTCCCCGCGCCATGACCCTCGTCGTAGCCAGACAATTTGCCGACGCACCGAGGCTTGTGGCTGACACGCAGTTGACTGACCCGCTCGGAAAACGACTGAACCCCTACAACTGCGGCGCCCTGAAGCTGGTGATCCTCCATCGCGGTCTCTGCATTGGCTTCGAGGGCGGAGAGGTCACGGGGCGTAAGGCCATCCTTGAAGTTGGCCGCGATGCAGCGGTCAGCTTCAACCTCGCCCAGGTGCGCCGCCGGCTCACCTTGGCTTCCCGCGAATCCTCCAACGGTTTCATCATCGCCTGCCTCTCGCCTAGTCCTTCACTCGTTCGGATTCAAGACGGTGTCGATGAGGGCGAGGCACCGGCTGCCTGGCTTGGCGATCAGCCAGCTTTCAATGCCTACCAGGGTTACTTCGCGACGGCAGAGTCACTGCCCCATGAGATTCAGCACTCTTACCAGTCGCATCTTGATGGGGTCGAACGTTCCCGCGCCTCCCGCATGCTGCCGGCAATGATGCAGGTGATCGAAGACCAGCGCTTCGGTGGCGTAGGGGGGCTGCCGATCTGCGTGGCGCCGACCAGCAGAGGGTTCCGTTACGAGTCGGTCGCCATGCTTGCCGCTGATCACGAGCAGACGATCAACGATGACGAAGGATGGGTGGATGCCGACTGGGGAACCGCCGCTGAGGGCAGCTTCGGTTACGCCGTCAAGACCCCTGATGTGGCTGGCATCGGGGCCCTCGGTGTCTACTTTCCTCACGGACGCCTCGCCGTTCTACATTTTCCCGGGCGTTACTTCGAGCCCATCACCTTCGCCAATGTCACTGAAACGGAGTTCTGCAGGGCGGTAGAGAGCGCGTTCGGGTTTCCCTTTGGCCGCAAAGGTCTTGGCTTCGGTCCCTCAGAGACTCCTCTGAGCCTGCGGCTTGATACCTAGGAGTAGCTGCCGGGATAGCCGATTCCAAGTGCTGGATCAGCGCGAGCGTTTGTCGACCTGTGTAGCAGCGTCGCGTACCCGCCAGGAGCGATCGAGCCGCGCCTGCTGCAGGAGCTCGGCGCGCTGGCGGCGCTGAGAGGCACCACGCGTCGGAATTGCTCCTAGCGCGTGGACGATTTCGGCCCGCACGGCGCGCGTGCTTGCCTCAAAGAGCGCTGGCAGGCGCTGCCAAGCAACGTCAGCCGCCGCGGGGTAGCCGAGATCCAGAAAGGGCAGCCCGGCGAGCGCGGCTTCGCAGACCCCTGGGGAGGGATCAAAGAGGCCGCTGACGAGTGCCCATGCCAAACCCTCGTCTTTGGCATGGGAGAGAGCCTCGGCACAGGCGCTGGCGGCGATCGCCCGGACCCGTTCCTCGGGTGAACGGATCATCGCGACGAGTTCCGTGCGCTCGGCCCCGGTGCTGCGCTCGGCACAGATGAAGAGAAGGAGGGCGCGCAGGAGGGCGGGGCTCGCGCCTTCAGGATGGGGAGCGAGTGGCTCGGATGCAGGGGCGGCGCGAAGTGCTCGCAGTCCGCTCGCCGGCAGTCGCCCGGCTCTCCTCACCGAGACGAGGCCTTGGCGAGCCTCTCGCAAGTAGTGGGAGGGGAGCGTTGGATCAATCGCCGTTTCGATGAGGAGCTGAATCGCTGTGGGGTCCGGCTTCTCGCAGACTGAAAGGAAGCGACCCAGTTCGATCCGCGGGCCGGCGCCGCCGAATGCCGTCGTGCCGTGCCGCGCCTCTTCTGATTGCTCGCGGAGCGACTTGACGAGGCCAGAAAGAGTCCTCGCTTCTACCGCGGCGCTGACGATCTCGGGTCGCTCGGTTCGCAGGCGACTGATCACCCGCGTGTACTTCGGGCTCGGATCCTCTAGGAGGCGGCGCAGCCGATCCCACTCGCGCCGGGGTGCCAGTGCGGCGGCGAAGGGCAGGAGGTGACCACCATCAGCGAGCAGGCGCTCATCATCGCCGAGCGCTCGGTACATCGTCATCTTCATCTCGCGATCGAAGTGGCTGATGGCGCTGGGCTCGAGAGTGTCGAGGAGTGCTGCCTGTAGTTCGGGATCTAACTCGCGGTAGCGGGCAAACCACTCCTTGGTGAGGCGGATCGCATAGGCCGCCCACACCACCCGGCTCTCGGAGGCGGGCGAGGCGATGCCGGCCGCAGGGGGGAGTTCAGCGATCATGCGCCGCAGCATCTCCTCGGAGAGGAGGTCCCAAGCCTCTGCGGCGAGTGATGCCACCCGCTGCTTGCGACCTCTGGTCGGGTCGCAATCGGTGATGGCGGAGAGGATGCGATCGGCGGCCTCGTTGTCGAAGTGGGGCTCGGCGAAGCGGAGCGCCAGCTCGTAGTTGGCACCCCCGCCGAGCGTCCAGTCAATGACGCCGTGGGTCCATTGTCCGGCGCTGACTGCGCCGCCGCCGAGGAGTTGCGCGCCGAGCTGTTTTTGGATTGCTCGCCGTAACCAAGGCAGGCCGATCCAGCGCGCCTGCGCCTCGGCGCTGTCGAGGGCGGCGAGCGGTCTGTTGCCTATCCGAATCGTTTCTCGCCAGGCCCCGCTGATCCGATCCTCGACCTCTTGGGTTAGGGCCTGATTTGCGCTTTGTAGTTGCAGTGATTCGATCTGCTCAGGGAAAACGAGCGGATCTTGAATCTCACCCCGCCAGCGCTTGAAGCGCACTTCAGAGACGGGGAGGCCGAGGTTAATCGCCTCGATTCGCAGGGCGCGGCCGAGGTGGGTTTTCGGATCGGATGCCGCAACGGCCTCCTGCCAGAGCGTGTGGGCGTACTGGCGCTCACCCTTGTCGGCTGCGAGCCCTGCAAGCTTCGCGAGAAGACGCGCCTTGCGTGGGCTTGCGCGGAGCTGCTGCACCCGATCGGCCGCTCGATGGATCGGATCGGTCTCGGGCACCTCAGCGCTCCAGCCCTGCAGCAGGAGCCCGAGCAGTCGCACCCACGGCGCCCGGGCCCGAGTCAGCGACCGGTAAATCGCGAGTGCCTCGCCGCCCTCGCCGCGTCGCTCATGGCTGACCGCCTCGGCGGCGCGACCAAGGTGACCGTTTGCCTCCTGACGCTCCCACCAAGGCTCGCCGGCCTGAGGGCCAAAGGCCCTCGCAAAGCGCTGGGCGTCGTCGGAGCCTTCTTCAAGACGAGAGAAGTCGCCGAGGAGCGCTGCCTCCAGCTCGCCCTGCAGATCAACGGCGCGCAGCCTAGCGCTGCTCATGGTGCAGACCCTCTCTTTCCTTTCGCAGTTCACTGAGCACGATCTGAAGCAGAACCCGGACGATTCCGTGCCAACTCTCATCGTCCTCAGGCTTGCCCGTCTTGTCGTAGTAGATCCGCTCGCCGAGCGGCTCGAGAAATTTGGCGACCTGACTTCTCGGTTTGCTGCGCTTCGGCACGAACCACAGAACCTTCAGCTCCTGGCCGGCTTCAAGGGTCGCCTCGATCTCCTCTTGGGTGCCCGGCCCGAGCTTCTTCAGGAGCAACGCCAAAGTGAGGTCGCAGTCAAGTGCTCGTTTGACAAAGCGTTCGTTGGTCCGTTCGCCAGTCTCGTTCGTAGCGGGGGCGGTGTCCTCCCAGCGATCGACTTGCAACTGAAGATCAATGTCGAGTTGCCTCAGCTGAGAGTTGACTGCCTTCTCGATTAGCCCCGCAACGCGCTCCCGGAGATCGGCGGCGTCATCTCCTGAGGAGATGAAGATGCGAAGGGTCGGTACCGGGGTGGCGGCAGCGAGCTGCACGACCAGCGCATCCTATGGCGGGTCTTGAGTATTCGCAGCGGGAGGGGCGTACGATCTAGCCCATGGCTGAGCGAAAGAAAAGCCGCCGGTCTGTCGCCCTTCCGGCGATTCGGGAAGACGTACGCCGTATCGCTGTCGCCCACGGGGCGGGCAATGTGCGCGTGTTCGGGTCTGTTAGCCGGGGCGAGCAGGATATCTCCAGCGATCTCGACCTTCTGGTTGACATGGCGAAAGGTCGCAGCCTGTTCGACCTGATCGCGCTGTCCAACGACCTGGAGGAGAGCCTTGGGGTTGAGGTGGATGTCATCACTGAGGCCAGCCTGTCGCCCTACATACGCGACCGCGTTCTCGATGAGGCGGTTGCGCTCTGAAGGACGAGAGCGTCTATCTGCTGCATATTCGCGACGCCATCGACAAGGTGTTCGCCTACACCGAGTCTGGCCGGACTGCGTTCTTCAAGAGCCCGATGATTCAGGACGCGGTCGTCCGCAACCTGGAGGTCGTCGGCGAGGCAACCAAGCAGGTGCCAGACTCGCTGCGCGAACGAGCGCCAGAGCTGTCGTGGCGCGAGATGGCGGGGATGCGCGACAAACTCATCCACGATTACCTCGGCGTCGATCTCAATCTCGTGTGGGATGTGGTTGCCTCGGAGCTGCCGGCGACCCGCGAGCGCATCATGGCCCTGATCGAGGAGCTTGGGGTCGAAGGCAAGCAAGAGGATTGACCTTCGTCGCCGGGTGTCGGGTGTGCCTCCCTAAGATCCTGTCATGGCTAAGCCACCAACCCGAGATCGAATTACCGCTTTCCGGGATTCCCTGAAAGAGCTTCGATCCGAGGAAAAACCACCTTGGGATCTAGGGCGGATCTACGGCGAAATCCTTGATGTAGTTGCTGATGAGCACCCCGAGAATGCGCTCGCAAAAGAGGCGGAACGACCGGTTAAGAACTCCGATAGGCGCGCAAGTGTGCAGGTGGCAGCGATGAGAACGGTCTTGGACCAGTTGCTCCTGTTGTACCCACGACGTAGGTCTGCACCAGTGGCCAGCGCGCCACGCCGCCCCAGCATCATGGACCAGGAGTGGTAGGGAAGGGAAGCTGGCGCTACGCGGAGTGGCGGATCATGAAGTCTCGAACGTCTCGGATGAGGTTGGCGACCTGCGTCTCGTCGAACTCGTCGTACTTTCCGTGTGCAGCACTATTTCGGAGGCCTAGCCAGGCGGTTACCGCCTTTTCCTCAAGCTTGTTGTAGATCCCAGCTTTGACAAGCTCGGCGTTGATGACACTTGCCTTCAATGGAGAGCCATCGGGCTTAGCGATAGCGACCGCACTTCCACTCGCCAGTTTTCGTAAATGCTCCTCGAGAACGCTTCCCGCAATGACTGCGGCAGCGTCCTTATAGCCCTTGTCGTGAAGCTCAGACGCCATCTCAAGCAGATCCGCAAAAACGTCGGCGTGAATCAACTCGGCGAGCGTCTTCAGATAGCCCCCGTCGACGTCGGAGCGAAATGCGGCGAGGGCCGCCGCAACATGAACGAACGTCGAGGCTTCCTCAGAGCCCCACCCCCGCTCGAACGGTTCCTTGGCCGCCTGCAGGTAGCGGCTTCCTGGGGCAAAGCGCTCAAGGAGTGCGACTGCCCTGGTGGTTCGTTCAGCAATGATTGCTGAACTCAGCGGGTCAATCGCTTCCCAGCCTGGCACTTCATTGGGGTTAAAGCCCCACCCTGCAAAGAGGCTGTCTATCTGGGCGAGAATTGGATCAGCGTTCATTGGCGGATCGTATTGAGGCCGAATCGCTGGGCCAGTTCGGCTTCCCCTGGGGCAACAGATGGGGCAACACGCCCCACAGACCCCAGCAGATCCCAGCCGAGTTCGATTCGCCGCAAACCGCTTGAACCCGCGCCCCACGTAGCCCAGCCGACCCACCGTCTAGGGCTACGAAACCGAAGGTCACAGGTTCGAATCCTGTCTGGCGCGCTCGCGGGTGTTCCGCCGGTGCCGGTTTTTGCCCGGCCCAGAGCCTGATCCTCGGCTGTGGTGATTTCGCTGAGGCTCGGCGAGGTTCTGCCACTGCGTCGCGAAGACTTCGCCGGAGAGACGCTCAAGGTCAGACGCACCGCCCACGGGGAGTCGTCCTTGACGGGACCAAGACCGACCACGGCGAGCAGGACGCGGGACGAACTGTGCCCTGTCCGGCGACCCTTGCATGTCACCCACCTCCGTGCCGTCGGCGTCAACGACGCCGACCTAGCCGCAATCGTCGCCACCGAGTCGAGACCATGCTGGCGCGGTACACGCATGCAGTGGGAAAAGCTTCGCGGGGCGCACGAGCGAGTCGGATCCGAATATGGGATCCAAATATCTGGATCCATCTGATAGGATCCAGATAGGTAGACGAGAGTGGCTTCCCTCTGCGCCCAGCCGTTTGCCCAATATTGAGAAAGCGGAGGAGGTGGGAGTGGCCATGGCCACCAACACGATTCAGATCAACTACGACCTGCGCAAGCCGGGTCGGGATTACCAGCCGGTTTACGACTACATCAAGTCGTTCCCCGACTGGGCCCGCCCCCTTGCCTCGCTGTGGCTGGTCCGGACTAACAAGTCCGCAAGTACCGTTCGTGACGAGCTGAACAAGCTGGTCGATACGAATGACGAGGTCGCAATCTTCAATGTGACCGGCGTCGCATGGGCGACGAATTTCTCCGATGCGAGCACGGAGTGGATGCATCAGAACATGAGCGCCGCCAGCGGGCGGCGCGCCGCCTAGGGTTGGGAGCGCCGTTCCGGCCGGGGACGGCGCTCCCCTATCCCTAGCGCGAAGGGGTGGCTATCTCCACCCCCTTGCTGTGGACCGTTAAGTAGCGAAAAGACTGGAGCAGCAGATGTCCACCATCACCACGAGTGGGATCAACAAATTTCCCGTCAGTCTTCGGCACCCGAAGGGGTACTCGCCTCAGGCAGTCGGCGTCATCGAGGCGGCGGCCTTGGTCGAGCGATATGTCATCCCCCATCGCGACTCCCGGCGTAAGACGGGATACCAGAGACCGACTTCAAAGGCGCGAGTGAACAAGCTGATTGCTGATCTGAAAAGGGGCCAGGTCGATATCCCCACCGCTTTACTTCTCAATCAGCGGGATTTCGATCCTGCGATCCATTTGGTCGAAGGAGATGACGGCACGGGGGTCCTAACGCCCAATGGGTCCGATCTCTATGTCGTGGACGGGCAGCATCGCATTGAGGCGTTGGCCAAGCTTGTGGCAGAGGGCCCAGAGGCGTGGAGTTCCTACGAGATTACGTTTGTCTGCATGCTCGGTGCGGACGAACACGAGGAGATGAAGCAGTTCTACGTGGTCAACAGCACTGCGAAGAGCGTGAGAACCGACCTGGCGCTCGACTTGCTCAAGCAGCAGGCTGAGAACGATCCGACGTTTATGGAGACCTTGATCCTCAAAGGGGAGGACTGGAAGGTTGATGCTCAGACCATCACGGATGCCATTGAGAAGACGCGACTCTGGAAAGGGCGGATTCGTTTTCCGAGTGAGCCCAAGGGGGAGACCACCATCGGCTCCGCAGGGATGGCTTCCTCATTGAAACAGGCCTTGGCTACGCCGTTCTTCGGTGCGATCTCTACCGAGAACCGGGTCAAGATCCTGGAGGCGTTCTGGGAGGGAATCGCCAGTGTGATCCCGGAGGCTTTCGGGCTCAAACCAGGGGGCTCCGCCGATCATGTTGAGTACGCCATCCAGAAGTCCACCGGAGTCATGATCATGCACCAACTCCTCATACCGACGTTGGAGTTGCTCCGGTCTGAAGGCAAATCCGTGGTGGAATCCGATAGCTATGCCGAGGTTCTGCGCGAGCCGCTCTTTGATCTCGAGGGGGATACGGGCGAAGGCGGGGTAGCCAGGGGCGCTGACTTTTGGCTTTCAGGCGTACACGGTGCAGCTGGTTCATTCAGCAGCAACGCGGGACGTCGAGTTCTTGCCGCCCGACTCCGGACCTCATTGCCCGACGTGGAGGTGGAGTAGACCCACAACCATGGCTCAGCGGCATACCAGCGGCCTTGCGGACCCCAGACCCGTAATGCCGCTGGTGCTCCCAGATGGGCAAGGAGGACGGTGTCGGTCGACAGGGCGTTCGATCCGGAGCCGGGCATACGGTGTCTAATGTTGGTGTTACGACTCTCACGGGGCGCAGGGATACGAGACCACGGCTACGCCGCGGAGCTTGATGCCGACGCCGAGAACGGTTCCAACATTGTTCTGGATGCGAGCGATCTGAATGGCCTCCACCCCCTGTTTGCTGCCAGGCTTGCATTGTGGATTGATCGGCAAGAGGAGACGGGGTGCCGTGTTGCCCTCATGGAGCCAAGCGATGGAGCGACGCGGCGATTGTTTCGTGCCTTTCGCCTCGGAGAGCCAATCGGCGGCATTGTCGACGCCCTGGCCGAGGATGACCCCGAGGTCATTATTCGACCGACTCGGCTCATCGAGCTGACGGAGGTCGATCTCCTGGCTGACACGATGTTGCAGCCTCTCGTTGACCACTTCGACGATGCCGCGATCGTCCGCGACGCGGTTTTGATGGCGATTGGCGAGCTTTGCCAGAACGCGGTTGAGCATGGGACCAACCCTGCGGGCTGCGTCGTGGCGGCCAGTCGCGGAGAGGTCGATGGGATAAGCAGGATCATGCTGGGCATAGGAGACCGTGGTGTCGGCATCCCTCGTCATATCCGCAGGGCTCATCCAGAGTTCGTGGTGGACGAGCATGCAGTCGGCCAGGCTCTGGAGGAGGGCGTAAGCGGAACTCAGCGGGGAGACCGAGGCTACGGCTTCTCCTGGGTGCTGAAGGAGACGCTTTCCTCCGCGGCCACGTCCGCTGAGATGTTCATTCGCGCCGGGGAAGGGGCATTCCGCCGAGAGATCATCGATGCCCGCATCAAGGATCACGGCTGGAGAAGCCCTGAGGCGCAGGGAACTTGGATTGCCTGCGATTGGGCGACCATCGGCACGCCGATTGGTGGTTGAATGCGTCCGGCTGCTGACGTAGCCTCGCTGGGCATGACGACGCTTGAGAACACTCCACAATCCTCGGCGTCACCGCGATATGTGCTGGGACGCCATGGCCAAGCCTTCTCGACCCGTGCAAGGGCCGAGCAGATTCGAGCTGAGATCGAGCAGCTAGCGGCTGGTGCTGCCGATGTCTTGATCGACTTTGAGGGCGTGCGCTCGGTGAGCTATTCGTTTGCCGACGAGCTAGTTGGCGTCTTCGCGTCTCGCTATGACGCAGATCACGATCGGCTGCGCCCAGTTGTTATCGGTCTTTCAGCGCAGGCTCAGCGGGTGCTGCTTGGGAGCCTGGAGCAGCGAGGACTTTCTGACGACGTCTCGCGTGAGTTAGTCCCTCGCTGAGGCTTTCTGCCTATCCCGGTCGGGACTGACCTTTGGTCCACTCTCTGTCTGGGTTGCACCTGGGTCACGAAATCGCCGCAGCCGGCTCTAGCAAGCGCTGGTTCCCAAAGCGGCGCTCGCCGACTCCGAGCCGTGGTAGCGACTGGCGCTGGTCGATGCGCTGTGAAGTAATGAAAGCGCTCGCATCACGCAGCTCGCGGCGAAGCCCCTGCGGGAGAGGATCGGACCGTGAGCATCGCGATGCTCGAGCGGGCCGCGCAGGAGCTGGGCCCGTTCCTCGATGAAGTGGACCTGGTCGACGGGACGGTTGTCGGATTTGGACGGGACGGCTCAGGAAGCGGGTCAGGCGACGAGGATCGGGTCGACGAAATCGTCCTACCGCGCCTCCGCGCACTCGCTGACCAGTAGAAGCCGCGTGTGCGCGAGGGCGGCGCCGAGATGGCAATCCGTCTTCGGGGTATTGGGGCATGCCTTCCTGGGTACATGCCCGGCATGCCCGGCCTGGGCACCAAGAGCAGACGGCTGATCGCGCTCGCAGTGACCATCGCGGTCTGTGCGGCGCTGTCGGGTGCGCTCGCCTGGCTCGTCGCTCGGTTCGCCCTCGGTCTCGCCGGAGAACAGCTCGCCCTCGCGGTCACCATCGTTTCCTCTGCTGCCGCCGTGCTGGCCGGCGTCCTCGGGCAGCCGCTCCTCAGCGCCGGCCTCATGGGGCTCATGGAGAGACGGGAGCCGCCGGGGCCAAGCCCGGAGGAGCTCGACGGCTGGGCTGCGCTGATCCGTGTGGCGGTCCTCGGCCGCCGCGTCCTGGGAGCGCGTTCTCAGCGCGAGCAGATGCTTCGTCGCGGCGTTCTCCTGGACTTGCCGGTCTCCCCGGACCTCGACGTCCGCCGGGGTCGCGGGGGGCGCCCTCACGTCCGGTTCGACGGCAGGTCGGAGACCTGGACGGGACTACGGGAGCACTGGTCCGCGGCCAAGGGCCGCCTGGTCATCATCGGCGACCCTGGCTACGGCAAGACGTTTGCGGCATTGGCCCTCGTCGAGCACGTCAACCGGGGGAACGAACAGGTGGCCGAGCTGTTTCCCCTCGCCGAGTGGCACGCGTGGTCGGCCAGCCGCGAAGAACCCGCCATCGAGGCCTGGCTCGTCGACCAGCTCATCCAGGGATATCCCGAGCTGACACCGCGGGCGGCCTGGGCGCTGCTCATGCAGGGCGTGCTGATCCCCGTCTTCGACGGGCTCGACGAGGTCCCAGAGGGCGCTCGGGGGGAGTGCCGGGACGCGCTCGAGGCGTACGCCGGCCGCACCGAGCCCCACCGGCCGTTCGTGGTGACCTGCAGGCAGAGGGAGTACTTCGCCCTCGCTCCCAGGTGGATCGGCGCCGACCGCCATGTTGCCCTGGTCGGCCTGGATCGGGAGCACATAGCCGCGATCCTGCGTGGACGTTTCGGGTCGTCGGGGGAGTGGACGGCTGTCATCGAGGCCGTCGAGAGCGGCGATTCGCAGTTACTCGCGCTCCTGCGCAGCCCACTCCGCCTCGCTGCCGCGGTCGAGGTCTACGAATCCCGGAACCCGGGAGAGCTGCTGGAGCTTGCTGCTCGATCGGGCGCCGGCGAGGAGCTTTGGGACCTCTTGCTCAGGGTAGATCCGCGCGGTTTCGAAGGGGCTGGCGACGACGACGTCCGCCGCTGGCTGGGCTTCATCGCGGCCAGCCTCCAGTCGCATGGCCGGCAGCGCCTCTGGCTGCACGAGCTGTACCTCTACGCCGTGCCGAGAGATCGGCGGGCGTTCCACCTGTTGACCACGGGCATGTTTGGAGTCGCGGCCTCCTTACCGCTGTTCTCGACCCAGTCGGCATTCGGGATGACCCTCGGGGCCCTGATCCTCGCCGGCTCCCTCATGTTCTACCGCCATGGCAGGGACCAGCCAGTGGACCACGCGGTACGGGGGAGCCCGGTGGCGCGGCACTACCTCAAGACGCTGCCCCGCGCCCTGCTCCTCTGGCTCTTGACGGGGATCGTCGCGGCGATGCTGGTTTTCCCGATCTTCCTCATGACCTTCTTTCTCGCCACTGCCCTCGGGGAGGATCTCGCACCCATTGGCCGAGCGGTGCTGCTGATGCTCGAGGTCGCGGCGCTTTGCGGCCTCTTCGGCGGTGCGGGAGCCGCCGCTCTGGCGATGGCGAACGTGGGCAGCTCCTTCGTGGCCGAGGAGCCACCCTCTCACCTGGCCGGCCGGGGTCCCGATGCGGTGATTCGTGCCACCCGCAATCACGGCTTGATTGCCGCGGGATTTGCGGCCGTCCTGTTCGCTGCCCCGATCGCCTTGCTGACGTCGACCTTCTCGGCCTTCGTCGTCCTCGTGGCCGCAAACACCCTCATGGTCGGCTGGATCGGCGGCCTCAACGCCTGGACCTTTCACCACTGGACGCGCTGGCGGCTCGCTCGCGCCGGCCTGCTTCCCCGGCGGCTGGGGAGCTTTCTGGAGTGGGCTTCGGATGACATCGGCTATCTGCGGGCGAGCGATGCCTACGAATTCCGGCACAAGGAACTGCTCGACTACCTGGCGCGGGATGTCGAGCCGGTTGGGCTGGGGAACCTCAGCTGGGACGAGCTGGCCGCGCAGCGAAGGGGCCGCTGGGCCGCCGCCGAGGCCGGCCGCGGTGACCGCCTCATGCGCCGGCACGACTACGAGCGAGCCTGCGCGGCTTACCTTGCCGCCGTCGAAGCAGCGGCGGAGGACACCCTGCTCCAGCGTCTCTTCGAGGAGGCGCTGGAGAGTGCCCGTGAAGAGGCGAATGCCGTCGAAGGCAAGGTTTGAGCAGTGGAGCACGACGGGACCGTTTGCTTCAATTCTCAGACCAGAGAAAGGAGGTGGTCCTAATTTTGAGTCACATGCTTGAAGGGACTCTGGAGGTGCAGGGCCGCTAGGCGCCGCACTGGTTTGGGCGCCCGGTGGAATCCACCCCGGGCACCGGCGAGCGAAGGGAGGCCGGGCGTTGTCCCACCCTGCCGCGATTCCCCAGCTCGTTCCATGCACCAGCGCAAGGGCCGCCTCCGGGCGGCCCTTGCTCGTTCGACTAGCCCCCCGCCGGATTCCTCGGTTCGAACCCATTCAGAGGGCCTGGCGCCGCCGGCCAGGGCAGCGGGTTTAATGCGGAGGTGGCCGCGGAGGACAGATACGTCACGGCGACCGGCCTGCGCGGCCTGACCCGTTTCTATGACTCGATCGTCGCGGTGACGATGCGTGAGAGGTTGTTCCGCGACAGGCTCGCCCGCCAGGTCCTGGCCGACCTGCCCGCCGCCGCCCGCATCGCCGACGTCGGCGCCGGCACCGGCACCTTCGCGATCGCGCTCGCCGTCGCCGCCCCGACGGCCGAGGTGATCGCGGTCGACGGCGACCCGGAGGTCCTGGCGCTGGCCGAGGCCAAGGAGGGCGCCGCCGCGGTCGCCTGGAAGCCGGGCCTGGCGGACGCGCTTCCCCTCGCCGACCGCAGCTGCGACCGGGTGGCGATGTCGCTGCTCCTCCATCACCTCGACGCCGATGGCAAGCGCGCTGCCCTGGCCGAGGCGCACCGTGTCCTGCGCCCTGGCGGCAGGCTCCACATCGCCGACTGGGGCAAGCCGCAGGACCCGCTGATGCGCGCCGGGCTGTTCACGCTGGCGATCTTCGACGGCTTCGACGGCATCCGCGACCACGCCGCCGGCCGGCTGCCGCTCTTTATAGAGAGCGCCGGCTTCGCCCACGTCCACCGGCACGACCGGCTGCGGACCGCGTGGGGGAGCCTCGAGCTGCTCAGCGCCGGGCGCCCTGCGTGAGCGAATCGAATCCCGCCGGCGCGGGTAGTGGAAGCAGGATGCGCTTCCTGCCGCGCGGCCTGGTCGCTGCGCTTCTCCTCCTCGTCGCCTTCCCGGCCGTGGCCTGGGCCGCCACCCCTGGCGCGCCTGAGCCGCCGAGCTGCGCCGAAGGCCCGGCCACGATCGGCGACGTCACCTACGGCACCCCCTGCGCCGACGTCATCGTCGCGCCCGCCGGCGTCGCGGCGGTCAAGGGCGGCGCCGGCGATGACACGATCCTCGCCGGTCCGGTCGCGGCTGCCTTCCCTTACCTCGGGGTCGGCAGCCAGGTCTTCGAAGGCGGCCCCGGCGACGACGTCGTCTACGGCCAGCGCGGCAACGACACCCTGCGGGGCAACGAAGGCAACGACCACCTCTTCGGCGGCATCGGCGACGACGTCCTCCGCGGCGGCCCCGGCGACGATCAGCTCGGCGGCGGCTTCGGCGCCGACGGCATCGACGGCGACGGCGGCAACGATTTCATCCACGGCGACGGCACCATCGACCGCATCGCCGACAGCGGCAGCAGCGCCAACACGGACACCCTCAGCTACGCGACCGGCGTCACGCCCGGCTTCGGCGCCGCCGCCGTCACGAGCGCCGGCTACGTTGAACGGCTGCCGGCGGCGGCGGAACACGGCGTCTTCCTCGATCTGACCGCCGCCGCCGAGAGCGAAAACGGCGACAACGGCATCGCCGCGCACGGCGGCGGGGTCGACAAAGTCGAGGGCGACGATTTCGAGACCGTGATCGGCACCCCCTTCTCCGACTACATAGTCGGCACCGACGGACCCGAGACGATCCACGGCGGCGGCGGCGCCGACGCGATCCTTGGCGGCGGCGGGGGGACGACCTCGACGGCGGCGCCGGTGCCGACTACGTCGACGGTGGCACCGCCTCCCTTCGCAACACGAGCACTGTGAGCGTCGGCCTGATGACGCCGGGGGAGGGCGCCTACTCGCAGCTGTACCTGACTGGGCGCAACGGCAACGACACCGTCACCGCCGCCTACTTGCCCGGCTCGCCCGCGACCGTCACCTTCACCCTCGAAGGGACCTCGATCGGCTCCTTCGACACGAGCGTCGCCAGCGAAGGCGGTTGCGGCACGCCGACCTCCACCCAACTCGTCTGCGCCCTGGCGACGCCGCTCGACTCGATCGTCCTCGCCGGGATGGGGGGAGACGACAGCCTCAAGGCAGTCAACTTCCCGAGCGCCACGACGGTCGTCGTCCTCGGCGGCGATGGCGATGACGCTCTCGCCGGCGGGGTCGAAAGCGAAGACGTCCTCGTCGACGGCCCGGACGGCGGCGGCGACGTCCTCACCGCCTTCGGTGGCGACGATGCCCTGCTCCACAACGACGGTGCCGACCAGCTCTTCGGCGGCGACGGCAACGACCTCTTCCTCTCGGTCTCGGTCTGCGACCGGCAGACGTTGAAGGGCGAAGCCGGCCGCGACAACGCCTCCTGGGCACGGCTCAAAGCCGCGGCGGCTGGGGCCAATCTCGGCACCGGGAAAGCCGGCGGACCCGGGGTGGGCGGCACCCCCGCCTGCTCCGGCGGCAGCTCTGACCTCGACTCCCTGCAGGAAATAGAGGACCTCGAGGGCTCGGAAGCCGGCGACACCTTCTACGGCGACGCCGGCCCCAATCAGCTGCTCGGCCATAAGGGCCCCGACACCTACTCGGCCGCCGCCGGCAATGACACCATCCTCGCCAACTCCGGCTTCCCCGACCCCGATTCCGACCCCTTCATCGATTGCGGCGACGACGTCGACCGGGTCCTCATCGACCATCCGCAGTACGGCCTCGACGCCACGCCGGTCAACTGCGAGGCGGTGCTGGAGGCGGACCCCAACAACTTCCAGCTGCTGCCGGACTTCCCGATCCCGACGCCGCCGCCGCAAGGCACGTTCCCCGTCTCCCCGACCCCGCCCGCCCGCCCCGTCCGCGACCGCAAGCCGCCGCGGACTCAGCTCCTCAGCCACCCCCGCGCGCTCCTGACCACGACGAAAACCTGGCGCCGGGTCGTTTTCCGCTTTGCCTCCAGCGAGTCCGGCTCGAGCTTCCGCTGCAAGCTGGACCATCGGCCCTTCCGCCCCTGCGCCTCGCCGCGCGCCTACCTCCTCAGCCACGGCCGGCACGCCGTCCGCATTGTCGCCGTCGATCGCAGCGGCAACGTCGACCCGACCCCGGTGCTGTTCCGGCTTCGGGTCCAGGCCCGTTAGCCGGCCCGGGTAGGGTCATCCCATGCCGCTCTGGATCGCCCGCCGCGCCGCCCCCGCCGTCTGGAAGCGGATTCCGTGGAAGATGGTCTGGGCAATTGCCGTCTGGCTTGGGAGCAAGGGCCGGGAGCGGGTTGAAAGCAACCTGACCAAGAAGGAGCAGTCGGAATTCTGGCACCTGCTGAAGAAGTCGAAGGGCCGGCCCGACAACCTCCCCCAGCGTGACCGGACGCGGATGAAGAACATCGCCGGCAAGGCGCTCCGCGGCGGCTGACAGGCAACCAGGTGCTCAGGGACGGGTGAAGAGGTCCCAGTTCTTGGTCCGGCCGTCGCGTGGCCGTGACATGTAATTGCCGGGGGGCAGCGGCCCGATCTTGGCCTCCAGTGCGGCGAAGGCGGCGTCGCGGGTGTCGCCCTTGCGGTGCCCGCTGGATTTCCACTTGCCTTCGATGTTTTTGTGCCTGAAGTCGAAAACCATCGCGCTGACGGTAGCGAAACGCGCGAGCGAAGGCGGTCCGGCCGAATTCCTGCCTGGAGGACGGTGATGTAGGGGGAGCGGCGTACCCGCCGCTCCGTACTGGCCTTGACAGAAACGATTTCGGACTGCATCCTCGACGATGACCCCGCCGTCCTCTGCATTGTTTGACGTATCGGTTGATGTACCTCTCTTGACAAAAACAAAAGTGTCTGCTTGACTCCCATCACTTCGCCAGGGAAGACGAAGTAGGGAAGAAAATCGGGTCTCGGTCGCCAGCGGCCGGAGCCAGGGAAAAGAGAGAGATCTTGTCAAGCACCCTCGCAGGGGCCTTGGAGTGCAGCGCGCCTGACGTCGCACCGGTTCGGTGGCGGCACGACGCGCACGGCTCGCCCCACGCCACGCCGACGCCCTCCGCCCGCCTCTCCTCCGGAGCGGCCGCATGACCCGCCGTCTACAGAAAGGCATTCAGGTGAACCACACCGAGCATCGCGTGCAGACTTCGTCCCGTCGGACCGGCTCTTTCGCGACGATCGCCGCGGTAATCGTTGTGCTCGCCGCTCTGGGCGCCTTGGCCTTTGCTCCCGCGGCAGGTGCCGCGCCGAAGGGCGTCATCGACTTCTATGGCGGCACCGGCACCCTTGGAGGCCGGTTCGGGAACGCCACGACCTCGCCAACGGGTCTCGCCGTGAACAACACGACCGGCGACATCTACGTCGCCGACGGCAATCTCAACCGTGTGCAGCGGCTCAGCTCGAGCGGCGCCTTCATCAGCGCCTGGGGCAAAGACGTGATCCAGTCGCTCGCCCCCGGCGACACCGGCACCGGGTTCGAGGTCTGCACGGTCGCGGCCAACTGCAAGGCCGGTACCACGGGCGGGCTCGGCGGGCAGCTCAATTTCGTCGCAGGCATCGCCGTCGATCAGGCGACCGGGAACGTCTACGTGACCGAGCAGAACAACCGCCGCATCTCGGTCTTCACCGCCGCCGGCGCCTTCGTCCGTACCTTCGGCAAGGACGTCGTCGCCTCCGGCTCCCAGCAGGCCGACGAGCGGCAGACGCTGACCGTCGACGCCACCGGCGGCCAGTTCAAACTCAGCTTCGGCGCCAGCACCAGCGTCGACCTCCCCTACAACGCCCCCGCTTCGGGCGGAATCAACCCGGAAGACAGCGTCCAGAACGCCCTCAACGCCCTCGCCTCGATCAACGCCGCCGGCGGCTCGGTGACCGTCACCGGCGGCCCCGGTGGATCGAGCGCCACCCCCTACATGATCGCCTTCGACGGCGGCCCCCGCGCCGACACCAACCAGGCCGCGATCGTGACCTCGGCCGGAACCGCCCCGCTCAGCGGCGGCGCCGCCGCCGCGACGATCGCAACCTACGACGACGGCGCGGTCGGCTTCGAGATCTGCGCCACCGCGGCCAGCTGCAAGCAGGGCGTTGCCTCGGGCGCCACCCCGAACATCGGCGCCGCCGGGCTGGCCTTTGGAGACGTCGCCGTGGCTCCGGTTGGCGCTCCCAATGCCGGCAACGTCTTGGTGTCAGACTCTTCTGGTAACAACAGGGTTCAGGAATTCTCTTCCAGCGGCCAGTTCGTGCGGATGTTCGGGTGGGACGTCGTCGCGGCCGGGCCGAGCAATGCCGGCACCGACTTCGAGATCTGCAGGGCCTCTGCCTTCGATATCTGCAAGGCCGGGGTTGAAGGCTCGGGCTTGGGTCAGTTCACCCGCCTTAATCAGCTTGTTGCAGATGCCACCGGCAACGTCTACACCGTCGAGGGGCCAGAAAAAGGCCTCCGCGTACAGAAGTTCACCGCGTCCGGCGGCAACCTCACGCCCGCGGCCTTCAACCCCCAGGTCTGCAGCTCGCCTGCGGAATTCCTCTCCGGCACGACCGCGGTGGCCGCACAGAGCAATAGCCCGACCGAGATCGCAATCGGGCCAAGTGGAAACCTGCTCGTCGTCAAGGGCTTTCTGGCGGGCGAGGGCTGTCCCCCGATCGAAGGGCAATTCGAACGGCGGGTTCTCGAATTCGACTCCGCCGGGACTCTCGTCGAGACGCACGCCTCCGGAGCGGGGCTGACGAGCCTCACGGGCATGGCCTTGGACACTTCCGGAGGACGCATCTACTTGACTCGAACCAACGAAGGCGGGGTGGCCGGCGTCGTCGTCCTCGGCGCCGTCCCCCCGATCGGGGTCAGCGGCCTCGAAGCGACCGACGTCGGCGCCAGCACGGCGACCCTTCGCGCCACCGTCGAACCGGCTGCGTTCGCGCTGCACACCCTCTACCGCTTCGAGTACGCGAAGCTCGGCACCGACTTCTGGCGCCGGGTGCCGCCGCAGGACGTCGATCTCGGCAACGGGTCGGGGGGCCCGGGAGACGCCTCCGCCTGTCCCAAAGGCAACCCATCGGTGTGCGAGGTCTCCCAGGAGATCTCGGCGCTCGACTTCGAGACCTCGTACAAGTTCCGGGTCGTCGCCCATGCTGAGTTCAACGGCGGCGTCGTCACCGTCGACGGGCCCGAGTTCACGACCTTTGCCACGGCGCCGAAAGTCACGACCAGCCCGGCGCTCTGGAGCAGCCCCCCGGCAACCGACCCGACGCTGCTCCTCTCGGGCATCGTCAACCCCGGCCACGATCGCACCAGCTATCAGTTCCTGTACGTCAGCGAGGACGAGTTCGCCGCGTCCGGCTTCGCCACCGCAACCGCGGTGCCCATCGAGTCGGGAGAGGCCGGCAACGGAACCCAGGAGGTGACGGTGACCAGGGTCGTCGCCGGCCTCGATCCCACCCAGGCTTATCGCTTCCGCCTCGTGGCGACCAACTCGGTCGGCGCCACCGCGGGCGCCACCCTCGCGGTGGCGCCGCCCGAGCCGGGCGATCGCTTCTTCGAGTGGGTCAGCAACGGCGACAGTCATGGCTTCGGGGTCAAGCCCCAGGTCAACGACGTCGCCGACAGCGGCGAGCGTGCGGTCTTCGACTCGACCGGCTTTGGGCAGCCCGAGGCCCTGCCGGGACCGTCGAACTTCTATGTCTCGGAGCGCACGACCAGCGGCTGGGAGGTCGCCAAGCCGATGGTCCCGGACCCCGAGCACGTCTTCAGCGGCGGCATCGTCGGCGGGACCAGCTCGCTGATCTCCAGCGAGCTCGACGCTACGGTCGCCGCCAACACCACCTTCGCGCAGCTCAAGACGGGCATCCAGCGGTTTGGCCTCTTTCGCCTCGATGGGAGCAGCACGCCCGCCTCCTCGCTGACCCCGATCGGGAGGGTGTCCACGGGCTCGCCCGAAGGTGCCAACCTGCTCGGGGCGGCGAGCGATCTCTCCACCTTCGTCTTCCGGCCGGCGGGGCAGACCGTGACGCTCTTCCCCGGCGAGCCGCTGCCGGCCGGCAACTCCTTCAATCTCTACAAGGTCTCCGGCGTGGGGACCCCCAGCCCGGTGGTCAGCATCGTCAACCGTGCCGATGGCGCCAACGGCGCCGTGCTCGGCGGCGATTGCGGCGCCGGCTTCAGCGGCGAGGCGTCGGCGAACCTGGTGACCGGGTCGCGGGCGGTCTCGGTTGACGGCTCGGTGGTCTACTTCACCGCTCGTCCCACCGAGCCCGTCGACGGCTCGTGTCCCGCGTTCCTGGGGGCGCCCGCCCGGCTCTTCAAGCGTGTCGGCGACGCGACGACGGTCGCCGTCTCCCAGTCCCAGTGCACCCGGGTGGCGCCCGCCTGCGACACGACCGACGGCAACGACAGCTACCGGGGCGCCTCGGCCGACGGCTCGGTGGTCGTCTTCTCCACCAACCGCCAGCTGGCCGACTCCGACCTCGACACCGGCTTCGGCTGCGACGCTACGGGCGGCAGCGGTACCGCCGGTTGCGACCTGTATCTCTACGATTCCTCGCCCCCCGCCGGGCAGCCCAATCTCGTCCAGATCTCCGCCGGCGAAGCCGTCGCGGGAGATCACCCGACCGTCGGCTCCGGCGCCGTCGCCCAGGGGGTTCTCGACGTCTCCGCCGACGGCTCGCGGGTGTACTTCGTCGCCAGCGGCCGGCTCACCTCGGCAGCCACCCTGGGAGCGAACAACCTCTACGTCTACGAGCGCGACGAGGCGCACCCCGGCGGCCGGATCGCTTTCATCGCCGCGCTCGCCGGGGACGACAAGGGGGAGTGGGGCAACGGCAGCAGCACGATCAAGTCTTCCTCCGCCCGTCCCTCCGACGGCCCCAGCGGCGACGGCCACGCGCTCTTCCTCCTCTCCGCCGCCAAACTGGCCGCGGAGGACACGGATTCCGCCGACGACCTCTACCGCTATGACGACGGCACCAGCGAGCTGGACTGCCTCAGCTGCGCAGGCGACGCCGCCTTCGACGTCGGCGTCAACGGCCGCTACGACCAGCAGAAGAGCTTCGCCGACTACACGCAGGGTTCGCCGATCGCGACGGCCGACGTCTCGACGGCTGTCTTCGCGACGGCGGAGCAGCTGCTTCCGGAGGATCAAAACTCGGCCCAGGATGTGTATGCCTGGCAGGACGGCGCGCTCAGCTTGATCTCGGGCGCGACCGGCAAGTTCGGGGCCGCTGGGGACCCGGGCATCTCGCTCGACGGCAAAAGCGTCTTCTTCGTCACGCGGGCGCCGCTGGCCCCCTCCGACGTCAACGGGGTCAACGACCTTTACGTGGCCCGCGTCGACGGCGGCTTCCCATCGACGCCATCCAGCGATCCCTGCAGCGTTCTCTCCGGCGGCTGTCAGGGCCCGGGAACTCCTCCCCCGCCCACTGGCAAGCCGATCTCCAGCGCCACCTTCAGCGGCTCGGGCAACGTCACGGAACCGCCGCCGAAGCGGAAGCGATGCAAGAAGGGGCGCAAGCTGCGTGGCGGCAAATGCGTCAAGAAGAAGAGCGCCAAGCAGAACAAACGAGCCAACGCCAACCGGAGGGCCAGCCGATGACCAAGACCAGGACGATCCTCGGCGGCCTCGCGCTTCTGCTCTGTCTGCTGCTCCCGGCCGCCGCCCAGGCCGCTCCTTCGCTGGGTGTCGCCGCGACGCGCAATCAGGCGACGGTCAATCAGGGCGACCAGTACGTCAGCTACAAAGTCAAAGTCACCAACACCGCTGACCCGAATCCCGCGGTCGGGGCGACGCTCAGCTGCCAGCCAGGGACCTGGACCCCCGCCAGCGGCAGCCTGACCCCCGGGCTCAGCTACCAGTGGCTGCGCAACGGCCTTCCGATCAGCGGCGCCACCGCGGCGACCTACGCCACCAGCGCTTTCAGCGCCACCATTCCGGCGACGACCGTCGGTGACGCCGGCGGCGCGATCCAGTGCCAGGTGACCGGCACCAACAGCGCCGCGGCCACCGCTGCCGTGAGCGCCCCGATCGTCACGGCGCCGGCCCCCGCCACCGCCCCGCCCGGCCCCACCGCGCCGGCCGCCGCCACCGCCCGGCCTACGATCACCGGTACCGGCACGGCTGCCCGGACCTGCGTCGATCCCGCCGAATGGTCGGGATCGCCGACCTACGGCTACCAGTGGCTGCGCAACGGCACTCCCATCGCCGGTGCCACCAGCAACACCTATGTCCCGGTCGTCGGCGTCGGCCAGCCCGACCAGGACAAGGTCCTGCAGTGTCAGGTGACCGGGGCCAATGCCGGTGGGAAAGCAGTGGGCATCTCGCTCAACAGCGTCGTCGGCACGGTCTCCAACCCGCCGGCCAACGCCGGCGGCGGGGCCGACCCCACGGTCGTCAATCCCAACCAGCTGAGCGGCACGACGACCCTGGCGTTCAGCATTCCCGCTGGTTTCCGCATCGCCAGCGCCACCGGCAACAACTGGAGCTGCCATCTGGCGGTCTCCTCGTGCACCACCACGGCCACGGTCGCGCCGGGGGCGCAGCTTCCCCAGCTCTCGCTGGCGTTCTGGATCTATCCCGAAGAAGTGACGGCCGACACCGCCGTCCTCACCTTCGGCGCTTCCGGTGGCGGTGCCGGCCCGGACGCGTTCGCCCAGGACAGCTTCACCTTCGGTCCGGAGGTGGCGTTTGGCCTGCTCGACCTCTTCGCCAGGGCGCAGGATCCCCTCGGCGCCGATTACACCCAGGCGGGCGGGCACCCGTTCAGCGCCAGCGTCGGCTTCCACATCGCCAAGCGCAAAGACGTCGACGGTGGCGACGCCCTGGTCGAGGATGTGCGCGACGTCGTCACCGAGGCCCCACCCGGCCTCGTCGGCAACGTCAGGGCGGTGCCCGAGCAGTGCACCGTGGCCCAGGTCGAACAGGCGACTTGCCCCGCTGCCGCTGCGGTCGGAGGGGCATTCCTCAGGCTTTCTGCGGGGCTGGGCGGGCCGCATCCCATTTACAACATCACGCCCAATGCCGGGGTGCCGGCCGAATTCGCATTCAGGCCAGCCAGCCTCTCGACCATCACCGTCGTGCTGAAGGCAAAGCTGCGCAGCAACGGCGACTACGGGGTGACGGTGGTGGCGCCTCTGGCTCCGCAAACGCCTGCACTGCTCGACGTCGACTACGTCACCCTGTGCAGCTACGGCCCGGAGATCAGCAACGAGGATCCTGGCAACGTTGCGATCTTCTTCGGCTGCAAAGAGTCGACCGATCCGGGGGCGCTGGCGCTGCCCTTCCTCTCCAACCCGACCGAGTGCGCGAGCGAGCCGCCGGTCACTCGCGTCAGGGCCGACTCCTGGCCGCACCCGGGCGCCCTCACCTCCGATGGCGACCCCGACCTCTCCGACCCGAACTGGAAGTCCTACGAAGCGGTCGCCCCCAACGTGACCGGCTGCAACCAGCTCGAATTCGAGCCCAGCTTCGAAGGTCGCCCCAGCACCAACGTCGCCGACGCCCCGAGCGGCCTGGACTTCAATCTCCACATCCCCCAGGACGGCTTGGAGGATCCCGAAGGCCTGGCGACCGCCCATCTCAAGCGCACGGTCCTGACCCTGCCTGAGGGCATGGCGGTCAACCCCTCGGCCGCGAGCGGCCTCGAGGCCTGCACGTCGTCGCAGATGGGGCTGACCGACGTCGATCACCCAGGTAAGTTCCCGGTCCGCTTCGACACCAGGCCGGTCAAATGCCCCGACGCCTCCAAGGTCGGAACCGTCGAGGTTCACACCCCGATCCTCGACCAGGTCTTGAAGGGCAGCGTCTACATCGCCGCCCAGGACGACCCGTCGACCGCCCAGCCGGGGGCCGAGAACCCCTTCGACTCCCTGCTTGGCATCTATCTCGTGGTGGAGAACGACAGGTACGGCGTGCGCGTCAAGCTGGCGGGCGAGGTCACGCCCGACCCGGTCACGGGCCAGCTCACGACCACGGTCGACCAGAACCCGCAGCTGCCCTTCGACGACCTCGATCTGGAGATCTTCGAAGGCGCTCGCGCCGTGCTCCGTACGCCGGCCACCTGCGGGCTGAAGACGACGAGCGCCGAGTTCACCCCCTGGTCGGCGCCCGACTCGGGCCCCCCGGCGACCCCGACCGACTCCTTCGAGATCACCACCTCGCCGGGAGGCGGCGCCTGCCCGACCAGCGCCGCCGCCCTGCCCAACTCTCCCCGCTTCTCGGCCGGCACGGAAAGCGCCAAGGCCGGTGCGTACAGTCCGTTCACGCTGCGCCTCGCCCGCGACGACGGCTCCCAGGAAATCAAGGGCCTGGAGGCGACGCTGCCGCCCGGGCTGACCGGCCGTCTGGCCGGCGTGCCCTACTGCTCCGAGGCGGCGATCGCCGCGGCTCGCGATCGTTCCCAGCCGGCCGAGGGCAAGTTCGAGCAGGCCGATCCTTCCTGTCCGGCCGCATCCGAGCTGGGGACGGTGGACGTCGCCGCGGGCGCCGGCCCGGTTCCGTTCCACGCGGCCGGACACGCCTATCTGGCCGGCCCCTACAAGGGCGCCCCGTTGTCTTTGGTGGTGATCTCTCCGGCGGTGGCCGGCCCCTTCGACCTCGGCGCGGTCGTCGTTCGCAACACCCTCAACGTCAATCCGCGCACCGCTCAGGTGAGCGTCAAGTCGGATCCGATCCCGACCATCCTCGAGGGCGTCCCGCTCGACGTGCGTTCGGTCGAGATCTCGATCACCCGCAACCAGTTCACGCTCAATCCGACCAACTGCCAGCCGCTCTCGATCGCCGCGATCGCATCGGGGCTGAGCTCGGACGCCTCGGTCGCCGAGCGCTTCCAGGTCGGCGAATGCTCCAGTCTCGGCTTCAAGCCACAGCTCAGCCTCCGTCTCAAGGGCGGCACCAAGCGCGGCAAGCACCCGGCCCTCACCGCGGTTCTGATGCCGCGCCCGGGAGACGCCAACATCGCCAGCGTCTCGGTCGCCCTGCCGCACTCCGAGTTCCTCGCCCAGGAACACATCCGCACCGTCTGCACGCGGGTGCAGTTCGCGGCGGACAGCTGCCCGGCGGCGGCCGTCTACGGCAGGGCGACGGTGACGACTCCGTTGCTCGACTACGGGCTCTCCGGCAACGTCTACCTGCGCTCCTCGAGCAATCCGCTGCCCGACCTGGTGCCGGACCTGCGCGGCCCCGCCCACCAGCCGGTCAAACTCGAGGCGGCGGGAAGAGTCGACTCGATCAAGGGCGGAATCCGCAACAGCTTCGACCTGGTCCCCGACGCACCCTTCGCCAAATTCGTCCTCGAGATGCAGGGCGGCAACAAGGGCCTGCTCGTCAACTCGCGCAACATTTGCGGGCGGACCTATCGGGCGACGGCCAAGTTCACCGCACACAACGGCCGCACCTACGTCTCGCACCCGCCCCTCAAAGCGCAGTGCGCGAAGAAGTCCAAAAAGCCCAAGAGGGGCAACGGGCCGGCGCATAAACGCCATCGGTGATTGCCAGGCCGGTGCGACGGGCGGCCTCCCTTGCCCTCCTCGGACTCGGACTCCTGCTCGTCGCCCCGACTGCGCAGGCGGTCGGGGCGCCTCAAATCGGGGCGGCCTGGACCGCGAGCGTCGGCACCGGCTCGGCCGGCCTGCGGGCTGAAATCAACCCCAACGGCCAGCTCACCGTCTACCACTTCTCCTACCTCTCCGAGGCTGCGTACGAAGCGAATCTGAAAGCCGGGCAGGACGGCTTCAGCAACGCCGCCAAGGCGCCGATCGGCGCCGATCCCTCGATCGGCTCGTCCACGTCGACCCTGACCGTCGCGCAGACGATCGCCTCGCTCACGCCCGGCACCGGCTACCGCTACCGCGTGCAGGCGACCAATAGCGGCGGGACCGCGGTCGGCGCCTCCCGCGTCTTCTTCACCGAGGCCTTCGCCGCCGCTACGTTCATGCTCGACGGACGCGCCTGGGAGATGGTCTCTCCGCCGGAAAAAGGCGAGGACGAGGTCCAGGGCTTCGGGGGGAGTTTCGGCGGCGGCACGATCCAGGCGGCCGCCCAGGGGTCGGCCCTCACCTACAGCTCCACCTCTTCCTTCGGCTCGGACCCGGCCGGCGCGGCCGGCGCCAGCCAGTACATCGCGCGCCGCGGCGCCGGCGCATGGACGAGCGAGAACATCAGCGCCGCCGCCGTTTCAGGCAGCTACGGGGACGAACCGGACGGCGTCCCCTATCGGCTCTTCTCGGTCGACCTCGCCCGGGGGTTGATGCTGAACGGCGAGCATTGCCGCGGCGGCGGCGAAGGCTGCGCGGTGCAAAATCCCCCGCCGCCGGGCTCCGGCGCTCCGGCCGGCTATCAGAACTACTACCTGCGAGACAGCTCGGCAGGGAGTTTCGACGCCCTGCTGGGGACCGCGGATATCGCTGGTTTGGGGATCGAGCCGGAGCGCTTCGACCTGGATCTTGCCGGCGCCACCCCCGATCTCGGCCAGGCCGTGCTGTCGACCTGCGCCGCCCTCACCGCCAACGCGACCGAAGTCCCGCTTGGCGAAGGCTGCGATCCAAGTCAACCCAATCTCTACCGATGGTCTGGGGCGGGGTTCGCCCTGGTCAACCTCGCACCCGCGGCCAGCCAGGGCACCCCGGGCGCCGCTCTGGCCGCTCCGGCAGGCGCGATCTCCGCCAACGGAAGCCGTGTCTATTGGGAGGATCTGGCGACCGGCAACCTCTATCTGCGCGAGGGTGGGCAGACCAAACAGGTCGACGCCGCGGCGGGAGGAGGGGGGACGTTCGAGACCGCCGCCGCCGACGGCTCCGTCGCCTTCTACACCAAGGGCGCCCACCTCTACCGCTACGACGCCGCGGCAGACGCGAGCGCCGATCTGACCCCTGCCGGCGGCGTGCTGGGGGTGCTCGGAGCCTCCGCCAGCGCTTCGCGTCTCTACTACCTGACCGCCGCCGGGCTCTTTCTTCGCGAAGGCGCCGTGGCGGCGAAGATCGCCGACGCCGCCGACCCCTCCAACTACCCGCCTGCCACCGGTACGGCCCGGGTCAGCGCCGACGGCGCCCACCTCGCCTTTCTCTCGAACACGAGCTTGACCGGCTACGACAACCGCCACCCCACCAGCGGCGTGCCGCAGACCGAGGTCTTCCTCTACGACGCTGCCGCTGGCAGCTTGATCTGCGCGTCCTGCAACCAAACCGGCGAGCGTCCGCTCGGCCCCGCGAGCATCCCCGGCGCGATCGCCAACGGAACCACGCTTCTGCCCAAGCCGCGCAACCTCTCTGCCGACGGGAAGCGGCTGTTCTTCGACTCGGCCGACCAGCTCGCGATTCAGGACACCGGAACCCGGCCCGACGTCTACGAGTGGGAGGCGTTCGGCGCCGGCGGCTGCCAGCGCGCGCTGGGTTGCGTGGGGCTGATCTCGCGGGGGCGCAACAGCGACGGGGCTTCCTTCCTCGACGCCTCCGCCTCCGGCTCCGACGTCTACTTCCTCACCCCCGACTCCCTGGTTGGCACCGATCTCGGCTTTGCCGACGTATACGACGCCCGCGAAGGCGGCGGCTTCCCGGAGCCGATCAAGCCGATCGAGTGCGTTGGGGATGCCTGTCAGAGCCTTCCCTCCGAACCCGAAGATCCGACGCCGGGCACCCGTGTTCAAAGCTCCGGGAACCCGCCCCTGCGCTTCGCCGGAACGATCGGCTGCAAGCGCGGATTCGTGAAAAAGCGCGGCCGCTGCGTGAAGAAGAAGGCTGCTCGCAAGAAGCATCGCCGTGATCGCGCCAAGTCGGGGGGCCGTCGATGAGGCGCCATGCTCGCGGGCCTCGCAGACGCTTCGCGCCGGTCCTCGCCTGCCTTTTTCTCGTCGCCCTCGGGACTGCTGCGCCGGCGCGGGGAGAGTTCGGATTTCCGGCCGGGGCCGCCGGCTTCAGCGCCGGGGCGAGCATCGCGGGCGGGGGGCCCGCCACGCTCGCGGGCTCCCACCCGGAGGCGCTCGACATCGAGATCGCCTTCAATCCCGGCCCCGAATCCGAGGGGCAGCCCGGAATCCCCTTCTCCGACGGAGACGTCAAGGACCTCCGCATCGACCTGCCGCCGGGCTTGATCGAAAATCCGAGCGTGGTGTCCGCCTGCTCCCAGGCCGACTTCCACAGCCCGCGCTCCTCCTCCTATGGGCCGAGCCTCTCGGGTGAGAACTGCCCCGACGAGAGCCAGATCGGCGTCGTCGCCCTCCAGACCGGCGGCCAGACTCGCTATTTCGGCCTCTTCAGCCTCGCCCCGGCCCCCGGCGAGCCCTCGCGCTTCGGCGCAAGCCCGTTCGGGTCGCCGCTGCTGTTCGGCTCGCGTCCGCGCCAGGCCGGCGGCGAATACGGACTCAGCCTGGAATCGCGCAACATCTCCCAGCTCGTCGATCTGACCGGGATCGAGCTGGAGATCTGGGGCGTCCCCTGGGGCGGCGTCCACGACGGACAGCGCGGCGACTGCCTCAACGAGTCGGGCGCCGGGTCTCCTCACGGTCTTTGCCCGATCGACTTCGGCAAACAGAGCCACTCGACCTGGGCCTATCTGACGCTGCCGAGCGACTGCTCGCGGCCCCTGGCCTTCTCGCTCGCCGCCGACAGCTGGCAGCAGCCCGGCGACTACCTCCCGAACGGGGAGCCCGATCTCTCGCAGGCGGCCTGGAGGCAAACGGAGTTTCAGTCCGCTGCCCTGCAGGACTGCGACGGCCTGGGTTTCTTCGCCAACGCCTCCGTCAAACCGACCACCAACTTCGTCTCCTCGCCGACCGGGCTCGCCTTCCATCTCGACGTCAACCAAAGCGAGCTGCGCGCCCTCAACGGCCGCCTCGCCTCGAGGGTCAAGCGGGCAGTTGTGGGCCTGCCCGCGGGCCTCACGATCAATCCCTCGGTCGGCGCCGGCCTCGGCGCCTGCACGCCCGCCCAGTTCAGCGCTGAGACGCCATCCTCGGCGCCCGGAGCGGGCTGTCCCAACCCGTCCAAGATCGGACTGGTCACGCTGGAAACGCCGCTCTTCGACGGTCTCCTGAGCGGCTCGCTCTTCATCGCCAAGCCGTTCGAAAATCCGTTCGGCTCGGCTTACGCCCTCTACTTCGTCGCCAAGTCGCCCGAACGGGGGCTGATCGTCAAGGTCGCGGGGAAGCTCGAGGCGGACGCCGGCACCGGACAGCTGATCGCCACCTTCGACGACCTGCCGCAGCTCCCGTACACGAATCTGAAGGTGGACTTCCGAGAAGGGCAGCGCGCGCCTCTCGTCAGCCCGGCGACCTGCGGCACCCACACGGCCCAGATATCCCTGCACCCCTGGGCCGATCCCGAAGCGACCGTCAACCAGGCGTCGAGCTTTGCGCTGACCCGCGGCATCACCGCGAGCGGAGCCTGTCCGGTAGCCGGAACGGAGCCATTCGCGCCCGGTGTCAACGCCGGGACCCTCAACTCCAACGCCGGCTCCTATACCCCGTTCTACCTGCGCCTGACGCGGGCTGACTACGAGCAGGAGCTGACCAGCTACTCGACCGTGCTGCCGCCCGGCCTGCTCGGCTCGATCGCCGCCGTTCCCTTCTGTCCCGACGCTGCTATCGAGGCGGCGAGGTCGCGTGCGGGGGCCGCGGAGCTGCAGAGCCCGAGCTGTCCTGTCGCGAGCGAGATCGGCCACACCTACAGCGGCTACGGCGTCGGCCTGGCCCCGGCCTACGCGCCGGGCCGGTTCTATCTCGCCGGCCCGTTCCGCGGAGCCCCGCTCTCGGTCGTCGCGATCAACTCCGCCGTCGTCGGCCCATTCGACCTCGGCACGCTCGTGATTCGCTCGGCGATCCGGGTCGATCCCCGCTCCGCCCAGGTCTCCCTCGACTCGTCCAACTCGGATCCGATCCCGCACATCTTCGCCGGGATACCGCTGCATCTGCGCGACGTCCGCGTCTACATCGATCGACCCGACTTCATGCTCAATCCCACCAGCTGCGCGCCGTTCTCGATCGGTTCCACCATGACCGGCTCGCGGGCTCCGTTCACCAACCCGAAGGACGCGGTCGTCTCCGGTGCCGTCCCGTACCAGGTCTCCAGCTGCTCGGAGCGCGGCTTCGCGCCCAGCATCGCCCTCGGCCTCAAGGGCGGCACCACCCGCGGCGACTACCCCACGCTCACGGCGGTCGTCACGCCCCGTCGCGGCGACGCCAACATCGCCAGCGCCGCCGTCACCCTGCCGCCCTCGCTCTTCCTCGCCCAGAATCACATCGGCGACGTCTGCACCCGCGTTCAGTTCGCAGCCGGCGCCTGCCCCGCTCGTTCAGCGGTCGGCAGTGCCCGGGCGGAGACGCCGCTGCTGGCCGAGCCGATGGAGGGCCCCGTTTACCTGCGCTCCTCCGACAACCCCCTCCCCGACCTCGTCGCGGTGCTGAGCGGGCGCGGCCTCCGAGTCGTCCTCGAGGGCCGGGTCGATTCATACCGCGGCGGCATCCGAGGAACCTTCGAAGGCCTTCCCGACGCCCCGGTCTCGAAATTCACGATGACGATCTTCGGCGGCCGTAAGCGCGGGATCCTCGTCAACTCCGAGAACCTCTGCCGCTCGCCGCAGTTCGCGCTCGCGCGAATGATCGGCCAGAACAACGGCGGCGTCGTCCTCAAGCCGAAGATGGCCGCCAACTGCAAGAAGAAACGCAAGCGCTCCGCAAGTGGAGCTGGGAAAGGAGGCAGATGAGCATCCGAACCGCAGTTCTGTCGATGATGTTCCTGCTCGCTTCGGCGCTGCCCGCCGGTGCTGGCGCCGAGGTGGTCCAGCGAGGCCACCTGCGGGTTGCCTTCGAGGGCGAGCTCTCCCCGAAGACGCTGCCGCGATCGAAGGCCGTCCCGGTCAGCGTCGTCGCGGGAGGGAAGATCTCGACCACCAGCGGCGCCACCCCGCCGCAGTTGCGCACGGTCTCGATCGCGATCAACCGCTACGGGCGCCTCAGCCCAGGCGGCCTGCCCGTCTGCCGGATCGACCAGATTCAGCCGGCCACCACCGAGGGCGCGCTTGAAGCCTGCGGCGGTTCGCTGGTCGGGAAGGGCAGCTTCTCCGCCAAAGTGCTGCTGCCAGACCAGACCCCGTTCCCCTCCGACGGCAAGGTCTACGCGTACAACGGAACCTTTCACGGCAGGCCCGCGATCCTCGCCCACGTCTACGGCACTCAGCCGGCCCCCACGTCCTTCACCCTCCCGTTTCAGGTGACCCGCACCAAGGGCACCTTCGGCACGGTGCTGAGCGCCTCGCTGCCGCAGGTCACTTCGCAGTGGGGATACGTGACGGGCCTCAGCCTCAGCTTGAAGCGGACCTTCGTTGCCAACGGCCACAGGCGGGGATACCTCTCCGCCAGCTGCCCGGCCCCGGCGGGCTTCGCGCTGGCAACCTTCCCCCTCGCCCGCAGCACCTTCGCCTTCGCGGGCGGGCTGAGGCTGAGCTCGACCCTTAACCGGACCTGCAGGGTGAGGGGATGAGGCAGGCCGAACCGAAGGAGACGGTCCAGTCTTTGCCAAGAGCGCGGGTTGCCAGCAGAGCCTCGACGATGCGGCCCCTGGCCGATCTGTCAGAGCGGCTCGAGGCCCGCCGGCCTGAGATCGAGCAGCAGATCCTCACCCGTGTCTACTCGGTTTCCGATCCACCCGCCGCTCACGAGCCCGAGTACGTCGCCGGCCTGAGGGCAGCGGTCTCCGCGGCGGTGGCCTACGGCCTGTCGGCGGTCGATGCTGCAGACGGACAAACGCAGGCGATCCCCATCGAGCTCTTCGCGCAGGCCCGCCAGGCCGCCCGCAGCGGCGTCAGCCTCGAGACCGTTCTGCGTCGCTACTTCGCCGGCTACACGCTGTTGGGCGATTTCATCGTCGAGGCGGCCCAGCGCGGGGAGCCCGTTAGCCGCGCTGGCCTGCAACGCGTCCTCCGGGCTCAGGCGACTGTGTTCGATCGCCTCATCGTCGCGATCGCCGCCGAGTACCAGAGCGAGTCTCAGATCGACGTATCCTCGCTCGAACAGCGCCGCGTCCAGTGCGTGCGCAAGCTGCTCGCCGGAGAGTTCGTCGACACCGCTCAGCTGGCGTATGAGATCGATGCCTTCTGGCATACCGCCCTGCTTGCTTCGGGGCCAGAGGCCGACCAGGCAGTTCGCGCCCTGGCGGACGCCCTCGACCGCCGGCTCCTCCTCGTTCGTCAGGGGGAGGGGACGCTATGGGCGTGGCTCGGCGGCCGCGAGCGACTCGATTACAGCGAGGTCGAGGGCCACCCTGCCCTGCGCCGCCTGCCGCAAGTCTCGCTCTCTGTGGGTGAGCCTGGGCAGGGGCTTTCCGGCTGGCGGCTATCTCATGCCCAGGCCCGAGCGGCCTTTTCGATCGCCCAGCGAGGGACGCAGGCAGAGGTCCGATATGCAGACGTGGCACTCCTCGCTTCGATGCTTCAGGACGAGGTTCTGGTCAACTCCCTGAACGAGATCTATCTCGCGCCCCTGATCGACGATCGCGATGGCGGTCGGGCACTTCTGCAGACCCTTCGCGCTTACCTCGCCACAGACCGCAATGCCTCCTCGGCCGCGGCAGCCCTGGGTATCAGCCGCACCACGGTGACAAGGCGGCTGCAGACGATCGAGCGCCGCCTCAATTGCCAACTTGGCAACTGCGCTTCCGAGATCGAGGCTGCCCTTCGCCTCTGGGAATTCGACAGTGTGATGACGGTGCCCAACCCTGCGCCTCGAGTTCACTGAGGCCCGTCGCCATCGCCAATGTGCACATTGCACGGTTTCGTCATTCGAACACCCCACATTGACCCGCCAGCCCTTTACTGGCGCTGCGAAGATCGAGATCGGGAGCAGCGCCTTTGTTTCTAGCGGCGCACCAGTCGAACTAGCGGCCGGAAGCCGCAGGGAAGGGCAGAGGCGATGGCAGAAGATTGGTCATTTCTCGGCGTGCGTCCGAAGCCGCTGGGGGGTTGTCTACCGCGACGCCTCGAGGGCTACGCCATAACGATGCCCAGGAATACAGCGCTCTCGGTAGCGGAGCTTCCTGCAGGGTCCCTCTCGGGTGGCTTGTGGCCGGTCTGGACCGTCTAAGATCTACGCGGCTGCGCCCGGATAGCTCAGTTGGTAGAGCACTTCCATGGTAAGGAAGGGGTCACGAGTTCGAGTCTCGTTCCGGGCTTCCCTCCTTGCCCGTCGTGAACAGGCGCCCCGATGAACCCAGGCGACGGGGTCGACCGGCGGTCGGTCCGGAGCTTTCGGGTTGAGCTTTGCGAGTCGCTGCGAGCGCGCCAGCCCGAGATCGAGCGCGCGGTTCTGACGCGGGTCTACGGGGTGTCCGACCCAACCTTCCTGGAGGATCCGGAGTACGTGGCGGGTCTACGCGCAGCTGTCTCCGCCGCGCTGAACTACGGCATCGCGGGGATCGAAGCCGGGACTGAAAATCCGCCGCCGGTTCCTTCCGATCTTGGCTCTCAGGCGCGTTTTGCGGCGAGAAACGGCGTCCCGCTCGATACTGTTCTGCGGCGCTACTTTGCCGGGTACGCGCTCTTTCGCGACTACGTGTTGGAGTTTGTGGGGGACCGGACCGGACAGGGGCTGCAGCGGGTCTGGAGAGCGGAGGCGGTGCTCTTCGACCGGCTCATTGCGGAGGTGGCCGAGGCATACGCCGAGGAGTCCAGGGAGCGGATGAGGGGAGCCGATTATCGGCTGGCCGAGCGGGTCAGGAGGCTGCTTGCCGGAGAGCTGCTCGACCTCCCAGAACTGCGCTATAGCCTCGACTCCTGGCACCTCGGGGCCCTCGCGGCGGGCCCCGGCGCACAGGTCGCCATGCGGGAGCTATGCACGGCGCTGGATCGCAGCCTGCTCTCCGTGCGCTCCCAGGGAGAGACGATATGGGCCTGGATGGGTGGGCGGCGGAGGCTGTCCAGTCGGGAGACGCTGAGCCTGGCTTCGACCGTTTGGCCGGCCGAGATTGCCCTTGCCGTGGGAGAGCCGGGAGCCGGGGTCGACGGATGGCGGCTCACCCATCGCCAGGCCAAGGCGGCTCTTCCGATTGCGCAAAAGGCAGATCGAAAGCTGGTCCGCTACGCAGACGTGGCTCTTCTCGCGAGTGCGCTCCGCGACGACGTGCTGGCCAACTCGTTGGAGGAGTGTTACCTCGCACCGTTGGAGCGTGAGCCGGACGGCGGCGAGGTTCTTCGCCAGACGCTTGGCGCATACTTCGAAGCGGGCCGCAACATTTCCTCCGCCGCGGCCGCCCTGGGGGTGAGTCGGCCAACGGTGAGGAGCCGTCTGCGGGCTGTCGAGGAGCGGATCGGCCGGTCGCTCGACACCTGCTCGGGCGAGATGGAAACCGCCTTGCGGCTCAAGACGGTTGGCCGCGGGGCTCTCGCAGCTTCGATTTAAAGGACGGTTTTTCCAAATCGTCAAGGCTCTGTGCATGGCTGGGCGTCGAGACTCTCTGCGGATTGGTGCGCTTGAACGTTATGGCGCCCCATCCCTTTGCCACCAACAGGCTGAGCGCTGAACAGAGAGCGTTTGGCCGAATACGAGGGAGAAGGAATGAGAAACGCACGCAGGATGCTGATGCTGATCGTCAGCGCGGTTGCGGCCAGCGCCCTTTGGGGTGCGGCAGTCGCCCAGGCCAATGGTCCGGAGTGGTACGTCGGAGGAGAAAAACTCGAACACTCGATGGAAACGGAATTTGCCGGAGAACTGCGGTTTCAAGGGCCCTTTGGGATGGGTCCGTGTGAAGTGCGGTTGGAAGGGGTCCTGAACAACGAATCGGGACACGCCGCCGGCCTGATTACGGGTGGAGAAGTGCTCACTCACCCATGTGCGGCCACCCTGGCCGGCTGCTCGATTGAAGCGGGTCTCTACAATTTCTATTGGAACATCTCCACCGATGCGACCGGCGTCTCCATCGCCAACACGAAATTCGTGAACACGTGGAGCGAATACTGCAGGTCGCTGTACGGCTTTCCCGAAACGTGGACGTGGGGTGGCACGCTCAAGACCCCGACGTTTAACAACGCCGAAAGCTGCCTCGAATATGAAAACGCCGGCAACCTCGCCCAGATTCCCAATGGCTACAAAGTCACGACCACCGGAATGCTGTGCCTCTACAACATGGAAGGTGAAGGCAGCATTACGCTCAAATAGCCTGGACTGAGGTATTGGAGTTCGCAGGGCAGGGCCGCCATTCGGCGGCCCTGCCCTTGCTTCGGGGCGACTTCGCCAGGGTTCCGTAGATAGGCTGCCGCCGTGGACTTCGCCCTATCGGACGAGCAGAGCGACTTCGTCGACGCGATTCGGGACTTCTGCGACCGCGAGTGCGGGACGCAGGACCAGCGCGAGCGGCTCACCGACGGCTACCGCGACCACCACAACTTCGACCTCTACGGGCAGATGGCGGAGCTGGGCTGGCTCGGGGTCACGATCCCCGAGGAGTACGGCGGCTCCGGCGGCTCGATGCTCGACGCCTGCCTCTTCATGGAAGAGACCTCGCGCGGTCTCGCGCCGATCGGCGGCTACGCGACGACGCTGATCGTCGCCGGCGCCACCCAGCGCTTCGGCACCGAGGAGCAGAAGCACGAGATCCTCGGCGGCATCGCCGGTGGCGCCGTCGAGGCGATCGCGATGACCGAGCCCGAGTCCGGCTCCGATGTCGGCTCGCTCACCTGCTCGGCCGAACGGGTCGACGGCGGCTTCGTCATCAACGGCCAGAAGGTCTTCATCTCCAACGCCCACATCTCCGACCACGTGCTCGTCGTCGCCCGCACCACCAAGGGCGAGTCCAAGCACGAGGGTCTGACGATGATCTGGGTCCCCAAGGACGCCGACGGGATGGAGGTGGTCCCGATCGAGACGATGGGCGGGCGGGAGACCAACACCCTCTACTTCAGCGACTGCGCGGTGCCCGAGGGTGCCGTCCTCGGCCAGGTCGACCAGGCCTGGACCCAGCTGATGGCGGGACTCAACGTCGAGCGGCTGATCCTCGCCGCGACCATGCTCGGGATCGCCCAGCGCGCCTTCGACGACGCTCTGCTCTATGTAAAGGAGCGGCGCCAGTTCGGCCGCCCGATCGGCTCCTTCCAGGCGCTCCAGCACCGCCTCGCCGACATGGCCACCGACCTCGAGGCGGCCCGCCTGATGACCCGCTGGGTCGCCACCCTGACCGACCAGGACCCGACCCGGATGCTGCCCCAGGAGGCCTCGATGGTGAAGCTCTTCGTCACCGAGGTCGCCAAGCGCACCACGCTCGAGGGGATGCAGCTGATGGGCGGCTACGGCTACTCCTCCGAGTACGACATGGAGCGCCTCGTCCGCACCTCGCTGGTCTCCACGATCTACGGCGGAACCTCCGAGATCCAGCGCAACATCATCGCCAAGACCCTCGGCCTCTGAGCCGCCCCGCTCGGGCTGCGGCAGGGCGCTATCCTTCGCTCAGCCTCGCGCCTTGCGCCCGGGGTTTTTTTCTGTAACGACCGTCCTCTAGGAACGAGGGAGAAGCATGGCTCGCGGAGATGTCCGCATCGCGGTGACGTTGGCTTGCGAAGACTGCAAGCGACGGAATTACCAGACCAACAAGTCTCGGCGCAACTCGCCGGACCGGGTCGAGCTGCGCAAGTTCTGCCGCTGGTGTGGTCACCACACGGCCCACAAGGAGACCCGGTAGCTCCCGATGGCCAAGACCCGCGCACAGCGCAAGGCCGAGCGCCGGGCTCGGGAAGCCGAGGAGCGCAAGCGCTCTGACGGCGGGCTCGCGGAGTCGCGGGCCCAGCACGACACCCAGGTCCCCGTCTCCGGCGACGTAGCCGAGATCGAGGCGATGGAGGCCGGGATGGCCGCCGGCGCTCCCGAGGCACAGCTCGAGACCCCCGACGCGCCGAAGCCGCGCTCGCACCGCCGCGCCGAAGCGAAGGCAGAGAAGGAAGCCGAGAAGCGCCAGCGCGCCGAGCAGAAGCGCCGCGAGAGCGAGCAGCTCGCCAAGAAGCAGAAACAGGCGAAGACCGAACGTCAGCGCGGCGGCGTGATCGGATTCCTGGTTTCCTGCTGGCAGGAGCTGAAGAAAGTCCAGTGGCCGGATCGCGACACGCTGATCCAGGCAACCGCCGTCACCATCATCTTCGTCGCCGTCGCGGCCGTCTACCTGGGCGCCCTCGACGCTCTCTTCGACTTCCTCATCCAGCGGATCCTGTAGCAACAGGGTCCCCGAACAAAGGCTTCCGATTTGTATCGCTGGTACGTGATCAACACCTACTCCGGGCACGAGAACAAGGTCAAGCACAACCTCGAGCACCGGGTGCAGACGATGAGCCAGAACCGCAACGTGCGGCAGGTCGTCGTCCCCACCGAGCAGGTCTCGGAGATGAAGGACGGGCAGAAAATCCAGACCGAGAAACGGACGATGCCCGGCTACGTCCTGGTCAACATGGAGATGACCGACGACGCCTGGGGGCTGGTCAAGAACACCCCCGGCGTTACCGGCTTCGTCGGCTCCCGCAACAAGCCGGTGCCGCTCTCCAAACCGGAGGTCGACCGCCTGCTGCACCGCGAGACCGCCGAGCGCCCGCGCACCCAGGCCCAGTTCTCGATCGGCGAATCGGTCAAAGTCATCTCCGGCCCGCTCTCCGACTTCTCCGGTGAGATTGCCGAGATCAACGAGGACGCGGCCAAACTCAAGGTCCTGGTCTCGATCTTCGGCCGCGAGACGCCGGTCGAGGTGGGCTACGACCAGGTCAAGAAGATCTAGGTCGGCAAGACCGCTACGCTCCCCAACCGCTCATGGCTAAAAAAGTCCTCACCCTCATCAAGCTGCAGATCCAGGCCGGCAACGCCAATCCGGCGCCGCCGGTCGGCCCCGCGCTGGGCCAGCACGGCGTCAACATCATGGACTTCTGCAAAGCGTTCAACGCGCAGACCCAGTCCGAAGGCGGGACGATCATCCCGGTCGAGATCACGGTCTACGAGGACCGCTCCTTCACCTTCATCACCAAGACGCCGCCGGCCGCCGTCCTGATCAAGGAGGCGATCCGGATCCCGAAGGGCTCCGGCGAGCCCCACGTCAACAAAGTCGGGACGATCTCCCAGGACCAGATCCGCGAGATCGCCGAACGCAAGATGCCCGACCTCAACGCCAACGACATCGACGCCGCCTCGAAGATCATCGCCGGCACCGCCCGCTCGATGGGCGTCGACGTCAAATAGGAGAACCCGTGGCTCACGGCAAGCGATACCGCCAGCAGTACGACAAGGTCGAGCGCGACCACGCCTACCCGCCCGCCGAGGCGATCGCGCTGGTCAAGGAGACCGCCAGCACCAAATTCGACGAGACCGTCGAGGTGCATATCCTGCTCGGCGTCAACGTCCGCCATGCCGACGAGCAGCTGCGCGGCACCCTCGCCCTGCCTCACGGTCTCGGCAAGGACGTCACCGTCGCCGTCTTCGCCCAGGGCCAGCAGGCCCGCGATGCCGAGGCCGCCGGCGCCGACTTCGTCGGTGGCGACGACCTGGCGAAGAAAGTCGAAGAGGGCTGGACGGACTTCGACGTCGCCGTCTCGACTCCCGACATGATGCCGACGGTCGGCAAACTCGGCCGCGTGCTCGGTCCCCAGGGCAAGATGCCCAACCCCAAGGTGGGCACCGTCACCGACGACATCGAGAAGGCCGTCAACGAGTCCAAGGCCGGCAAGGTCGAATACCGCACCGACCGCCAGGCGATCGTCCACATGGCGATCGGCAAGGCCAGCTTCGACCAGGCCAAGCTGCTGGACAACTTCACCGCCGTCCTCGACGAGATCGTCCGTGCCAAGCCCGCCTCCGCCAAGGGCAAATACGTCATCTCCTGCACCTTGGCGAGCTCGATGGGCCCCGGCATCCGGGTCGACGCCTCCAAGGCCGGCGACCGCGAGCTGGTCGGCGCCACGGCGAGCGCCGGTAGTGACGAGACCGCGCCGGAGCCGGCAACCGCCTAGACTCCACCGCCGCTAACCCCAGACCACCGGCGGGGCCATGCCCACAAGCCCGGTGCAGGTGAGTAAATGAACCGCGAAGAAAAGTCCGCAACCATCCAGGAGATCGCCGCCCAGATCGAGGCATCTGAGGCGATCTTCGCTGTCGACTACCGCGGTATCAGCGTTTCCCAGGCGGCCGAGCTGCGCTCCAAGTTGCGCGATGCCGACGCCAGCTTCCGCATCGTCAAGAACCGGCTGACCAAAATCGCCGCCGACAAAGCCGGCGAGGAGCGCCTGGCCGAGCTGCTGCAGGGCCCGACCGCCCTCACCTTCGTCCGCGGCGACACCGCCCAGGCCGCGAAAGCGATCTCGACCTTCAACAAAGAGCACGACGTCCTCACCTACAAGGGTGGCTTCATGGACACCACGGCGCTCGACGCGGAAAGCTTCAAGGCGATCTCCCAGCTGCCGAGCCGTGAAGTCCTGATCGGCCAGTTCGCCGGCGTCGTCGCCAGCCCCGTGACCGGTGTCGTGCGCGGTCTCGCCGCGCTGATCCAGGGCCTTGCCTCGCAGCTCGGCCAGATCGCCGACCAGGGCCTGGTCTCCGGCGAGGCCGCTCCCGCGGAGGCGCCGGAGCCTGCTGCAGAGCCCGAGACTTCTAACGACGACACGACTTCAGAGACTGACCAAGAGAAAGAGGAGTAGATGGCAACCAAGATTTCAACCGAGGATTGGATCGAGGAGCTGAAAAGCATCTCGGTGCTCGAACTCTCCGAGCGGATCAAAGCGCTGGAGGAGGAGTTCGGCGTTTCCGCGACCGCAGTGGCGGCCGCAGCTCCGGCCGCGGCCGGTGGCGGTGGTGGCGACAACGGCGGTGGCGCCGAGGAGTCCTCGACCGTGGACGTCGTCCTGACCGAGGTCGGCGGCCAGAAAGTCCCGGTGATCAAGGTGGTCCGCGCGGCGACCGGTCTCGGTCTCAAAGAGGCCAAGGCGATCGTCGACGAGGCTCCGAAAGCGATCAAAGAGGGCATCGACCGCGAGGAGGCCGACAAGCTCAAAGCCGAGCTCGAGGAGGCCGGCGCGACGGTCGAGCTCAAGTAGAGCCGCCCGCTTCGCCGGCGCGGATCCCAGTCAGGGAGCCAAGCTTGAAGGCGCGCGTCGCCGTGTGTTATTTTTCCCGGTCGCGCGCTATTTGAGTTTTCCTGCCCAGATCTGCGCTTTACCTTCGTCCCTCTGACCGCCCGAGGAGTCGCCGACTTGGCACGTTCGAACGCTGCCCCCGTAACCCGTAGGAGTTTTTCCCGCCTAGAGAACCCCCTTGAAGTCCCGCATCTGATCGATATCCAGCGCCGTTCCTTCGAGGAACTGACGGATCCGAAGAGCGGCGGGCTGCGAGAGACGATCAACGACATATCCCCGATCGAGGACTACACGGGGAACCTCCAGATTGTCTTCGGCGAGTTCAAGTTCGAGGAGCCGCCGCACTCGATCGAGGAGTGTCGCGAGAAGGACATGACTTTCTCGCGGCCGCTGACCGCGACCGTCGCCTTCCAGAACAAGGAGACGGGGGAGATCCGCGAGCAGGCCGTCTTCATGGGGGACTTCCCCTGGATGACCGAGCGCGGGACCTTCATCATCAACGGCACCGAGCGCGTCGTCGTCACCCAGCTCGTGCGCTCGCCCGGCGCCTACGTGATGGCGCCGAAGGACCCTGAAAAGCAGGTCTTCATCGCCAACCTGATGCCGGCGCGCGGCTCCTGGCTGGAGCTCGAAGTCGACAAAAAAGGCAAAGTCTTCGTCCGCATCGACCGCAAGCGCAAACTGCCGGTGACGGTGCTGCTGCGCGCGATGGGCTACGTCGAGGACCAGCAGCTGCTGGACATGTTCGACAACTCGATCTACATCCGGCACACGATCGAGGCCGACACCGAGGCGACCCGGACCGAAGAGGGCGCCCTGATCGAGCTGTTCAAAAAGCAGCGCCCGGGCGAGCCGCCGTCGGTCGACGCCGCCAAGGGCCTGCTCGAGCAGCTCTTCTTCGACCCCAAGCGCTACGACCTCACCAGGGTCGGCCGCTACAAGCTCAATGCCCGCCTCGACCTCGACATCGATCTCGAGACCCGGGTCCTCACCCACGACGACATCATCGCCCTGGTCAAGGAGCTGGTCCTGCTGCCGAAACTGCTCGGAATCCCCGAGGAGATCGACGAGGAGAACCCGATCAAAGACTACGCCGCGGAGGCCATCACCTATCCGCGCGAGCCGGTCTACGAGCACCTAGACGAGTACGAGCACTTCGGCAACCGCCGTCTGCGCACGGTCGGCGAGCTGATCCAGGAGGCCTTCCGGATCGGTCTCTACCGGATGGAGCGCGTGGTCCGCGAGCGCCTCACCACCGAGGACTCGGACGCGATCACCCCGCAGACGATCATCAACATCCGCCCGGTCGTGGCGGCGATGAAGGAGTTCTTCGGCTCCTCGCAGCTCTCGCAGTTCATGGACCAGACCAACAGCCTCGCCGGGCTAACGCACCGGCGCCGGCTCTCGGCGCTCGGCGCCGGCGGTCTGACCCGTGAGCGCGCCCCGATCGAGGTCCGCGACGTGCACCCGACCCACTACGGCCGGATGTGCCCGATCGAGACCCCGGAGGGACCGAACATCGGTCTGATCGGCTCCCTTGCCTCCTACGCCGAGGTCTCCGAGCACGGTTTCGTCACCACCCCCTACCGGCTGGTCGAAGACGGCGTCGTCAGCAAGGAGATCGTCCACTACGACGCCACCCAGGAGGAGGACAAGGTGATCGCCCAGGCGAACTCCGAGTTCGACCCCAAGACGGGAAAACTGAAGGGCCCCCAGGTGCTGGTCCGGGCGGGCGAGCAGGAGTACGCGACCGCGACCCCCAAGGAAGTCGACCTGATGGACGTCTCGCCGTCCCAGATCTGGTCGGTGGCAACCTCGCTGATCCCGTTCCTCGAGCACGACGACGCCAACCGGGCGCTGATGGGCTCCAACATGCAGCGCCAGGCGGTGCCGCTGCTGAAACCCGACCCGCCGCTGATCGGCACCGGCATGGAGCGCCGCGCCGCGATCGACACCGGCGACGTCGTCCTGGCCAAGTCGGCCGGCGAAATCAGCCACGTCGACGCCGACCGCATCGTCGTCAGCAGCAGCTCGGTCAAAGACGAGTACACGCTGCACAAGTTCATGCGCTCCAACCAGGGGACGATCATCCACCAGCGGCCGATCGTCAAGACCGGCCAGAAGGTGCAGGAGGGCGACGTGCTCGCCGACGGCTCCTCCACCGGTGGCGGTGAGATCGCCCTCGGCAAGAACTGCCTGGTCGCTTTCATGTCCTGGGAGGGCTACAACTTCGAGGACGCGATCATCCTCTCCGAGCGCCTGGTCAAGGACGACGAACTCACCTCGATCCACATCGAGGAGTACGAGATCGACGCCCGCACGACCAAGCTCGGCGACGAGGAGATCACCCGCGACATCCCCAACCGCTCCGAGGAGAGCCTGCGCAATCTGGACGAGCGCGGCATCGTCAGGGTCGGGGCCGAGGTCGTCTCCGGCGACCTCCTGGTCGGCAAGGTCACGCCCAAGGGCGAGACCGAGCTGACCGCCGAGGAGAAGCTGATCCGCGCGATCTTCAAGGAGAAGGCGCGCGAGGTCAGGGACACGTCGCTGAAGGTCCCCCACGGCGAGGGCGGGGTCGTCATCGACGTCCTCACCTTCAGCCGCGACGAGGGCGACGACCTGCCCCCCGGCGTCAACGACCTGGTCCGCGTCTACGTCGCGACCAAGCGCAAGATCGCCGAGGGCGACAAGCTCGCCGGCCGTCACGGGAACAAGGGTGTGATCTCCAAGATCGTGCCCGAGGAGGACATGCCCCACCTCGCCGACGGCACCCCCGTCGACGTCATCCTCAACCCGCTCGGCGTGCCGAGCCGGATGAACATCGGCCAGATCCTCGAGACCCACCTCGGGTGGGTCGCGGCGAACGGCTGGTACGACGACGGCTCCGAGTCCTACAAGCAGGCTCATTCCGACGAGGGCGACGGTCGCGTCTACGTGGCGACCCAGGTCTTCGACGGCGCCACCGTCGAGGACGTCGACACCGCCCTGGTCAAGTGGTCGGAGGAGAACGCCGAGCGCGGCATCGACCTCGGCATCGACATGGACGAGCGCGCCGGCGCCAAGGCGTCGGGCACCGCCCAGCTCTACAACGGCCGCACCGGCGAGCCCTACGAGGGCAAGGTCACGGTCGGCTACATGTACATCCTCAAGCTGCTGCACCTGGTCGACGACAAGATCCACGCTCGCTCGACCGGCCCCTACTCGCTCGTCACCCAGCAGCCGCTGGGCGGCAAGGCGCAGTTCGGTGGGCAGCGCTTCGGCGAGATGGAGGTCTGGGCCCTGGAGGCCTACGGCGCCGCCTACACGCTGCAGGAGATGCTCACGGTCAAGTCCGACGACACGGTCGGGCGGGTCAAGGCATACGAGGCGATCGTCAAGGGCGAGAACATTCCCGAGCCCTCGATTCCGGAGTCCTTCAAAGTGCTGTTGAAGGAGATCCAGAGCCTCTCGCTGGACGCCAACGTCGTCTCCGAGGGGACCGACGTCGAAATCTCCGACGAGGAGGACGACCTGCTGAAAGCGGCCGAGGAGCTGGGGATGGACCTGACCGGCGTTCGCGCCGACTCCAGCAACGGAGCGGCCGACGAGCAGGAGGAGCAGGTCGTCGCCGAGGGCGAGGCTGGAACTGATGGTGCCGGAAAAGCCGAAGAGGCCGCACCGGCCGAGGTGGAGGACTGATGATCGACATCAACAATTTCGACGCGATCGAGATCGGGCTCGCGTCCTCGAAGAAAATCCGCTCCTGGAGCTGGGGCGAGGTAACCAAGCCCGAGACGATCAACTACCGCACCCTGAAGCCGGAGAAAGACGGCCTCTTCTGCGAGCGCATCTTCGGTCCGACCAAGGACTGGGAGTGCTACTGCGGCAAGTACAAGCGGGTCCGCTACAAGGGCATCGTCTGCGAGCGCTGCGGCGTCGAGGTGACGCGCTCCAAGGTCCGTCGCGAGCGCATGGGTCATGTCGACCTCGCCTCGCCGGTCTCCCACATCTGGTTCTTCAAGGGCGTGCCGAGCCGGATCGGCTACCTGATCGACATGGCTCCCAAAGAGCTGGAGAAGGTTCTCTACTTCGCCGCGTCGATGATCACCTGGGTCGACGTCGAGGCGCGCGAAAAGGACGTCGGCAAACTCGAGAAAGAGGTCAAAAAAGTCGTCGACTCCTACGAGTCCGAACGGCAGAAGCGCAGCCAGGAGCTGAGCGAGTCCCTGGAGCGGCGCATCAAGTACCTCGAGGACGGCAGCCAGGAGAAGTTCGACGACGAAGACCACATCTGGGCCGACTCCCTGAAGCTGACCGCGGCGCAGCTGCGCAAGCTCAAGGACGACGAACGCACCAAAATGATCAAAGAACTGCGCAAACAGTTCGACGCCGAGATCTCCGACACCGAGGCCTACCTCGAAGAGGCGGTCGAGCGGATGAACGAAGTCTGGAAGATCTTCACCGAGATGAAGCCGAAGGACGTCGTCAACGACGAGACCGTCTTCCGTGAGCTCAAAGACCGTTTCGGCTCACCCTTCGGCTGGGGCGAGTACTTCCGCGGCGGCATGGGCGCCGAAGCGGTTCGCGACCTGCTCGAACAGGTCGATCTCGCCGCCGACTGCGAGGAACTCGAGCTGATCATCAACAGCTCCAAAGGCCAGAAACAGGCTCGCGCGGTGAAGCGGCTGAAAGTCGCCTCCGCCTTCCTCAACTCCGACAACCAGCCGGACTGGATGATCCTCGACGCGGTGCCGGTGATCCCGCCGGAGCTGCGGCCGATGGTCCAGCTCGACGGCGGTCGCTTCGCGACCTCCGATCTCAACGATCTCTACCGCCGCGTGATCAACCGCAACAACCGCTTGAAAAGGCTGCTCGACCTCGGTGCGCCCGAGATCATCGTCAACAACGAGAAGCGGATGCTGCAGGAGGCGGTCGACGCGCTGTTCGACAACGGCCGTCGCGGCCGCCCGGTCACGGGCCCCGGCAACCGTCCGCTGAAGTCGCTCTCGGACATGCTCAAGGGCAAGCAGGGACGCTTCCGCCAGAACCTGCTCGGCAAGCGCGTCGACTACTCCGGCCGTTCGGTGATCGTCTCCGGCCCGAGCCTGAGGCTGCACCAGTGCGGCCTGCCCAAGCTCATGGCGCTGGAGCTCTTCAAGCCATTCATCATGGCCCAGCTGGTCGAGCGCAAAGCCGTCCAGAACATCAAGGCGGCGAAGAAGATGGTCGAGTCGATGATCCCCGAGGTCTGGGACGTGCTCGAGGAAGTCATCCACAAGCACCCGGTGCTGCTCAACCGGGCGCCGACCCTGCACCGCCTCGGCATCCAGGCCTTCGAGCCGGTGCTGGTCGAGGGCAAGGCGATCCAGGTCCACCCGCTGGTCTGCCACGCCTTCAACGCCGACTTCGACGGCGATCAGATGGCGGTCCACGTGCCGCTCTCCGCCGAGGCCCAGGCCGAGGCGCGGATCCTGATGCTGTCGGCGAACAACATCCTCTCCCCGGCCCACGGGGCGCCGCTGGCGACCCCGACCCAGGACATGGTGCTCGGCATCTACTACCTGACCTACGGTCCGGACGAGGACGAGCTGGCCAAGGCCGACGCGGAGCTGAAGGCCGGCAAGGGCGAGAGCCGCAACGGCTCAGGCCCGAAGGTGAAGGTCTTCCGCTCGGCTCCAGGAGGCCGAGCTCGTCTACGAGAACGGCGGCTGCAAACTGCACGACCAGGCCGAGTTCCGGCGGGCCGGGCACGAGCACTTCCTGACCACGGTCGGGCGGATCATCTTCAACGAAAGCATCGAGCGCGCCCTCGCCGAAGCCCTCGAAGACGATTTCGACCCCGAGCAGTACGAGTTCATCAACCACTCGCTGAAGAAGAAGGACGTCAACGAGATGGTCTCCGACCTGGTCAAGGCCTACGGCGCGCCGCCGGTCTCGCAGGTCCTGGACGCCTTCAAGGACCTCGGCTTCAAATACGCGAGCCGGGCCGGGATCACGGTCGCCAAGAACAACGTCGTCTCGCCGCCCGAGAAGGCCGAAATCCTCGAGCGCTACGAGAAGGAGACCGAAGCGATCCAGGGTCAGTACGACGACGGCTACATCACCGCCGAGGAGCGCCACGAGGCGGTCACCGCGCACTGGAACCGGGCCACCGACGAGGTCGCACAGGCGATGGAGGACAACCTCGACGAGTTGAACCCGATCTTCATGATGGCCAACTCGGGCGCTCGTGGATCGTTCAAACAGATCCGCCAGCTGGCCGGGTATGCGCGGTCTGATGGCCAATCCGAAAGGCGAGATCATCGAGCGGCCGATCAAGGCCAACTTCATGGAGGGCCTCTCGGTCCTGGAGTACTTCATCTCCACCCACGGTGCCCGCAAGGGACTCGCCGACACGGCGCTGCGGACGGCCGACTCCGGCTATCTGACGCGGCGCCTGGTCGACGTCGCCCAGGACGTCATCGTGCGCCAGGAGGACTGCAAAACCAAAGACCACATCGAGATGGTCCTGCGCAAGGACGACGGCTCGCTCAACGACAACCTGTTCGGGCGTCTGGCGGCGAAAAAGCTCGAGACCAAACGCGGCCGCGAGCTGCTCAAGCGCAACCAGGAAATCACCCTGCCCGGACGTCGAAGCGATCGCCGAGGCGTTCGACGAGGACGACGTCAAGATCCCGGTCCGCTCGGCGCTCAAGTGCGAGGCCGAATCCGGGCGTCTGCCGCTCCTGTTACGGCGTCGCCCCGGCGACCGGGTTCACGGTCAACATCGGCGACGCGGTGGGCATCATCGCCGCCCAGTCGATCGGCGAGCCCGGCACCCAGCTGACCATGCGCACCTTCCACACCGGTGGTGTCGCGGGCCAGGACATCACCCAGGGCCTGCCGCGCATCGTCGAGCTCTTCGAGGCGCGTAAACCGAAGGGCTTGGCGCAGATGGCCGAGGCCGACGGCAAGGTCTCGATCGACGAGACCGACAAAGCGCTGAAAATCAACGTCACCGAGCCCAGCGGCGAGGAGCACTCCTACAGCTTCCCGCTGCGGACCCGTCTGCACGTCGCCGACGGCGACAAGGTCGAGGCCGGCCAGCCGCTCAACGAGGGCTCGCTCTACCCGGCCGACCTGCTGGCGATCCGCGGCCGCACCGACACCGAGCTCTACCTGGTGGCCGAGGTGCAGAAGGTCTACCGGGCCCAGGGCGTCGACATCAACGACAAGCACATCGAGCTGATCGCCCGCCAGATGCTGAAGAAGGTGCGGATCGAGTCGAAGGGCTCGACCAGCCTGCTGCCGGGCCAGCTCGAGGACCGCGGCAACCTCAAACGCCTCAACAAGAAGACGAAGGAAGACGGCGGCACGCCGGCCAAAGGCGAGGAGGTCATCCTCGGCATCACCAAGGCCTCGCTGGCAACCGAGTCCTTCCTCTCCGCGGCCTCCTTCCAGGAGACGACCAAGGTGCTCACCGACGCTGCCCTCGAGGGCAAACGCGACAGGCTGGTGGGCCTGAAGGAGAACGTGATCATCGGCAAGCTGATCCCGGCCGCGACCGGCCTCAAGCACTACCGCACGGTCGCGATCGAGCCCGCCGTGCCAATCGAGCCGCCGAGCGACGAGGACCTGCTCGACGAGGACGAGCTGGCGGCCGAGCTCGGGGTCGACGGGGTCGAGGCGCCGGTGGAGGGCTTCGGGGCCTCGTTCGCGGAGGAGCTCGAGGAGCTGGCGAACGAGATCGAGTCGACCACAGACGAGACGAAATAGCTTTGGCGGGAGGCGCAGGTGCTCATGACTCCTGTGCGACCCGGCGGGTCGACTTGGTCTCGGGCCAGAGCATGCAAGAAGGCCGGCGTTGAGACCCCGGCCGTCGTTGCTGCTTTCATGTGCTATTCAGCCGGCGAGGCAGTAGGCGTAGGCGGTGATGGTGGTGGGGCTGGCCGAGTTGTTTTGGGCGTCGATGTGCCAGCCGTTGCCGCTGCGGTAGGTGGAGGTCATGTGGACCCCGTAGTGGCCGGCGCTGCCGCCGCCGCTGATCACCTGGTCCCGGCAGGGCAGGTCGCGGTGACATTGGCGTTGCCGTTGGCTGCGATCGCCGTGCTGTTCGACGCCTGGACGATCGCTGCCGGGTCCGCGGCCCGCACCGAGCTGCCCTGCAGCTCGCTCGAGCCGACCGAGTCCGCGGCGATCTCGCTCGAGCCGACGGGGGGGCGATCCGCTGGAGCCGACCGAGTCAGGGCCGAGGTCGTTCGCGGTCAGGGACTGGTCGGCGACCTCCGAGGAGGTGACGGAGGCGGCGCCGAGATCCGCTGCGGTGAGCGAGTCCGGGGCGACCTCGGGCGAGGTGACGGCGTTCTCGGCGATCTCCTCCGTGCCGACGGCTGGTCCGGCGCGATCTTCGCCGCAGTTGACAGCGTTATCGCGGAGGTCGATGGTGCGGACCGTGCCGTCGACGATCTGGGCCGAGCGGACGCTGTTCTTGGCGACACCGGCGGCGATCGCGCTGCCGGTGAGGGCCAGAAGCAGCGCCACGCAGGCGACGATCATGGCGGGGGAGGGGCGGAATGAACGGTTCTTGCTGGTCATCGGAGGGTCCTTTCGTTGGTTGTAGATCCGATGGACCAGCTTCCAATCGAACGGTCTTTCGCTCTACGGACCCAGGGGTGAACCTCTTCACCCCTGTGCGTGGGGAGAGGGATGGGGTGCCCTTCCGCTTGCTGGGATTTTCGCCGGGAGCCCTGTCTCTCGCTGACTCCCAGGGCGAAAATCAGGACGCCGCGCGCTGCAGGGCACCCCCATCCCCTCGAACGAGAGGCGCTTCGGTTCACGAGCTTCGGGGATGGAGGTGTCCGCCCACGGATTGGCCACACAGCCAGTCCTATAGATTCCCCGCATGGCGGCTGCCGAAAAGGTCTGCATCATCGGCGCGGGGGGTTCGGGGATCGTTGCCTGCCAGGTGCTGAAGGCGCGGGGGATTCCCTTCGATTGCTTCGAGAAGGGGTCGCAGGTCGGCGGGAACTGGCGCTACGAGAACGACAACGGGATGTCGTCGGCCTACCGGTCGCTGCACATCAACACCTCGCGGCGGGTGATGGCGTTCAAGACCCTGCCGATGCCGGACCACTACCCGGACTACCCCGATCACTTCCAGATGGCCGCGTACTTCGACGAATACGTCGACCACTTCGGGCTGCGGGAGAAGATCCGCTTCCACACCGAGGTCGTCGCGGTCGAGCCGGTGGACGGGGGGTGGGAGGTGACCGTCGAGGACGCGACGGCAAGCGCGAGACCCAGCGCTACCGAGCCGTCCTGGTCGCCAACGGGCACCACTGGGACCCGCGCTGGCCGGAACCCGCCTTCCCCGGCGCGGACGAGTTCGAGGGCGAGCAGATGCATGCCCACCACTACCGCGAGCCCGACGTGCTGCCCGGCAAGCGGGTGCTGGTGCTGGGGATCGGCAACTCCGCGGTCGACATCGCGGTGGAGTCCTCGCGGATCGCCGACAAGACCTTCCTGGCGACTCGCCGCGGCGCTTACGTCATCCCCAAGTACATCAACGGCAAGCCGATCGACGAGCTCTCCAACCCGTTCACCGCGATGTTGCCGCTCTCCGTCCAGCGCTTCTTCGCGACCCGCGCGCTCGGCGTCGCCTCGGCCGCCGACCCGACCGCCTACGGGTTGCCGAAGCCCGACCACAAGCTGTTCGAGGCGCATCCGACGGTCTCCTCGGAGCTGCTGCCGCGGCTTGGCCACGGCGACATCGCGGTCAAGCCCAACATCGACCGTTTCAGCGGCGGCCGCAGCGTCCGCTTCGTCGACGGCAGCGAGGAGGAGATCGACCTCGTCGTCTACTGCACGGGCTACAAGATGACCTTCCCCTTCTTCGATCCGGAGGTCTTCTCCGCGCCCGACAACCGGCTCCCCCTCTACCGCCGCGTCGCTTCGGTCGAGCGCCCCGGGCTCTACCTGATCGGCTTCATCCAGCCGCTCGGCCCGATCATGCCGCTGGCCGAGGCGCAGGCGGAATGGGTCGCCGACCTGCTCGGCGGGCGCGCCTCGCTACCGCCGGCGGTGGCGATGCGGAAAGAGATCGAGAGCGGAGGAACGGAAGATGCGGAAGCGCTTCGTCGCCTCTAAGCGTCATACGGTCGAGGTCGACTTCTATCCGTACCTGCGCGAGATCCAGCGCGAGCGAAAGCTGGCTGCGCAGCAGGCTTGACGACGCGGGTGCGCCCGCCAGGCGGGCAGGGCGGCAGTGGCGCCGCCGCGCCGCCGCCGTGGGGACCGCGTCGAGGCCCGCGCGGCAGCTTCGGCCGCGGCCGGCGCTTGAAACCGCCATCGGAGTCCTCGCTCGCCCCCTCCGGCTCGGGTGTCGCCTGGCTTGCCCACCAGACAAGCCAGATCGCTCCCAAGACCGGGATCTTGAGGACCACCAAGAGGAAGAAGATCGGCCAGAATCCCGTCACTCGGGTCAGTGTAGACAGTCACTCAGGAGGCGCGCGCGCCGAGGCCCCGGGCCCAACGCCAGGGCCTCGGTCTGGGCCTCCTCGAGGCCCAGATGAGCCTCGGTTGGGACCAGCAGGGTCGGCTCCGGTCGCGACCGCGCCCACTCGTAACAGCTCTCGTCGAAGTTGTCGTCGATCCAGGCCATCGCCCGTCCCTTGCCGTACTCGTCCAGCGGCCCCAGCTTCCAGTGGGCCGAGCCGAAGCGGGCGGCGCCGTCGAAAGTCAGGTGCGGCAGATGGGGGAGGCCGAGGATGTTGGGCAGGTAGTCGTTAGCCCGGTCCTCCCAGCCCGTCGCCCAGACCATCTCGTAATGCTCGGAGAGCCGCATCAGCCGCTCCCCGCCAGCAGCGAGATGCAGTGCACCATCCCGTCGACCAGCTCGAACTTCGCCTCGTCCTGTCGGGCGGCTCTTCGAACCCGAACAAGGAGATGACCCCATCAACGTCGACCGCGAGGATCGGCCGACTCATTTCGAATAGAGAGGCGTGAGGGCGTGCTAACAGGGACATAGGGGAGCGCACCTCTCCCGGCCCCAGCTAACCTACCAGCGGTAATGGGCGAACGCCTTATTGGCCTGCGCCATGCGGTATATGTCGTCCTTCCGCTTCCAAGCGCTGCCCTGCTGCTGGGTGGCGTCGAGGATCTCGCTGGCCAGGCGCTCGGCCATCGAGTACTCGCGGCGGGCGCGGGCAAACTGGACCAGCCAGCGAACCGCGAGGGTGCGGGCGCGGCGGGCCGGAACCTCGACCGGGACCTGATAGGTCGCGCCGCCGACCCGGCGAGAGCGGACCTCGAGCACCGGGGTCAGCGCTTTGATCGCCGCCTCCAGGGTCTCGACCGGATCCTCGCCGTTGCGCTCGCCGACGATCGCCAGGCTGTCGTAGACGATCCGCTCGGCAAGGGACTTCTTGCCGTCGCTCATCACTTTGTTGATGAGCTGCTGGACGAGGCGGTTGCGGTGCCTGGCGTCGGGCTCGACCGGCCGGATCGTGGCTGCGGAGCGGCGCGGCATTCGGAGGCCTTGACCCCGTAGCGCGAGCGCGCCTGCTTGCGGTCGGAGACGCCGGCGGCGTCGAGGGTGCCGCGGACGACCTTGTAGCGGACGCCCGGCAGGTCCTTGACGCGACCACCGCGAATCAGCACCACCGAGTGCTCCTGAAGATTGTGTCCCTCGCCGGGGATGTAGGTGGTGACCTCCATGCCGTTGGTCAGCCGCACACGGGCGATCTTGCGCAGAGCCGAGTTCGGCTTCTTCGGCGTCACCGTGGCGACACGGATGCAGACGCCGCGGCGCTGCGGGGCGGCTACGCCCTTCTTGCGACCGTTGCCGGACTTGAGGCCCGGCGTCGTGGTCTTCTTCTTCGGGCGCTTGCGGCCCTTCCTGATGAGTTGGTTCGTATTCGGCACGGCCGCGCATAGTAGAGCAGTCCGGCAAGGACCAGCCCCGCCGCTGCCGCAAGCTCGGCGTAGAAGCCGTCTTCGAGCACCGCCGTGGCCCCCGCGAAGCGCGAGGTCTGACCCCCCGCGTCGAGGCCCGCGGGGAGGTCGATGAGGAGGATCACCGCGATGGCGACAAGGCCCAGGCCGGCGACGACCAGCCCCAGTCGCCGGCGCTCGCGCGCGGCCGGGGCGGGGGCCGAGGAGGATCGCGGCCAAGCCGAGCGGGACCAGCGAGGGTAGGAGTGGGCGTCGCCGGCCGTCCGTATGTCGACCGTCGGCGGGTGGGCCACGCTCGGCAGAGGCCGGCGTAGCCCGGCTGCCGATTCGAGCCGCGCGGTAGTCGAGGAACTGGGAGACGACGAGGGACGCGCCGGCAGCGACGATGACGCCGCCGATCGCCCGCTGCGGGGTGATGACCGCGCTGGCGGCGGGGGCACCGCGCGCTCCCAGCGGCGCACCCGCCCGGCGCAGCCGCTCTCCCCGAAAGCGATGCCGCGGAACAGCCAGACGCCGGCCGGGCGCAACCGTGGACCGGCCCAGGCGCTCGCTCGTTTCGCCAGGGCTCCGGGCCCGGCGCGGCCGCTGCGAGCGAGAGCGGGGTGGGCTCGTTCGAAGCCGCGGTTGGCAGCCCTGTCGACACTCCGGCTCCACCTCGCCGGCCGCTTCGCGAGCTTGGCGAATGCCGCGCCGATGCGCCGCCGCGCCGCTGCTATCATCGCCCGTCGCTCAGGCAGTTTTTTCGCAGCAGCATGCTTCGCCGGGCCCGCTGGGGCCTTTTTTTGCGCCGGTTGCGCCGATCCCGCTCAGTGCTGGGTCGCTCCCGTTTCATTTCATCCAAACTCACTTAGGACGACTTCACTTCAGACCATGCCACGTGCTTTCCCCCTAGAGAAGACCCGGAATATCGGGATCATGGCGCACATCGACGCCGGTAAGACGACGACGACCGAGCGCATCCTCTACTACACGGGCCGAACCCACAAGATGGGCGAGGTCCACGAGGGCGCCGCGGTGATGGACTGGATGGAACAGGAGCAGGAGCGCGGGATCACGATCACCTCCGCCGCCACCGCCTGTGAGTGGAAGGGCCACCGGATCAACATCATCGACACGCCCGGCCACGTCGACTTCACGGTCGAGGTCGAGCGCAGCCTGCGGGTGCTCGACGGCGCCGTCGCCGTCTTCGATGCCGTCGCCGGCGTCGAGCCTCAGTCGGAGACGGTCTGGCGGCAAGCCGACAAGTACTCGGTCCCGCGCTTCGCCTACATCAACAAGATGGATCGCACCGGCGCTGACTTCTTCAACGCGGTGGAGACGATGAAGGACCGGCTCGGCGCCAACCCGCTGCCGATCCAGCTGCCGATCGGCAGCGAGGGCGACTTCAAAGGCGTCGTCGACGTGGTCGAGATGAAAGCGATGGTCTCGACCGACGAGCTCGGCGCCGAGTACGAGACGATCGAGATCCCCGACGATCTCGAGGAGCAGGCCGCCGAATACCGCACCCAGCTGATCGAGGCTTGCGCCGACTACGACGACGAGTTGATGGAGGCCTATCTCGGCCGAGGAAGAGATTCCGCACGAGCGGATCGCCAAATCGCTGCACCGCGCCTGCCTCGACACCAAGGTGACGCCGGTCCTCTGCGGCTCTTCGTTCAAAAACAAGGGCGTGCAGCCGCTGCTCGACGCGATCGTCGAGCTGCTGCCCTCGCCGCTCGAGGTCCCCCCGGTCACCGGGGTGGTTCCCGCCGGCAAGGGCGACGCCGAGGCGACCGAGGCCGAACGCCCCGCCGACGACAGCGCCCCCTTCGCCGCGCTTGCCTTCAAGATCATGACCGACCCTTACGTCGGCAAACTCACCTACTTCCGCGTCTATTCGGGCAAGCTCGAGGCCGGCGGTCGCGTGCTGAATGTCTCCAGCGGCAAGACCGAGCGGATCGGCCGGCTGCTGATGATGCACGCCAACAGCCGCGAGGAGATCGACGAGGTCTACTCTGGCGACATCTGCGCCGGCGTTGGCCTCAAGCAAACCAGCACCGGCGACACGCTCTCCGCCCCCGACGCGCCGATCACGCTCGAGAGCATCGAATTCCCGGAGACGGTGATCGCGGTCGCGATCGAGCCGAAAACCAAAGCCGACCAGGAGAAGATGGGCGCGGCCCTGCAGCGCCTCGGCGAGGAGGACCCGACCTTCCGGATCGAATCCGACGAGGAAACCGGCCAGACCCTGATCCCCGGCATGGGCGAGCTCCACCTCGAGGTGATCGTCGACCGCATGCTGCGCGAGTTCAAAGTCGACGCCAACGTCGGCGAGCCGCAGGTCGCCTACCGCGAGACGATCCGCAAGCGGATCGAGAAAGTCGTGGCGCGCTTCGTCCGCCAGACCGGCGGTCGCGGTCAGTTCGGCCACGTCGTCATCAACCTCGAGCCGGCGCCGGGAGAGGGCTTCGAGTTCGTCAACAAAATCAAGGGCGGCGCCATTCCCGGCGAATACATCGGGCCGGCCGAACAGGGCATGAAAGAAGCGCTGGAAAACGGCGTCAAGGCCGGCTACCCGATGGTCGACGTCAAAGTCGAACTCGTCGACGGCTCCTACCACGACGTCGACTCCTCCGAGATGGCCTTCAAAATCGCCGGCTCGATGGCGATCCAGGAGGGTGCCCGCAAGGCCAACCCGGTCCTGCTGGAGCCGGTGATGGCGGTCGAGGTCGTCACCCCCGAGGACTTCCTCGGCGACGTCATCGGCGACCTCTCGCGCCGCCGCGGCAAGGTCCAGGGCCAGGACCAGCGCGGCAACGCACTGCGTCCAGGCCTTCGTCCCGCTCGGTGAAATGTTCGGCTACGCCACCGAACTTCGCTCCTCGACCCAGGGGCGCGCCAGCTACACGATGCAGTTCGAGCGCTACGAGGAGGTCCCCGGAAACATCGCCGAGGAGATCGTCGCGCACGTCTGGAGAGCCATCGGGGCCAGCTCTTAGACCCAACCGCGACAGCGGGCGCCATGGCTATATTTCCAGGTTCGCCCGCAGGCAGGGCCAATCTCCTGCCAAGCAGTTCCCTCAGAACTCAAGCAGCCAAACCAGACAGAACAACGACTTCGAAAGGTAGAACGAGAGAGATGTCAAAGGAGAAGTTCGAGCGCGATAAGCCGCACGTGAACGTCGGGACGATTGGTCACGTCGACCACGGAAAGACGACGCTAACGGCCGCGATCACCCAGACGCTCTCGACCGTGGGCGGAGCCGAGGCGCAAGCTTTGCCCAGATCGACAACGCTCCAGAGGAGAAGGAGCGCGGGATCACGATCGCGACCTCTCACGTCGAGTACGAGACCGACAACCGGCACTACGCCCACGTCGATTGCCCGGCCACGCCGACTACGTCAAGAACATGATCACCGGCGCCGCCCAGATGGACGGCGCGATCCTGGTCGTCTCGGCCGCCGACGGCGTCATGCCTCAGACCCGCGAGCACATTCTGCTCGCCCGTCAGGTCAACGTCCCGCACGTCGTCGTCTTCCTCAACAAGATCGACCAGGTCGACGACGACGAACTGGTCGAGCTGGTCGAGGAGGAGGTCAAGGAACTTCTCGACGAGTACGACTTCCCGGGCGAAGAGACCCCGATCATCAAGGGCTCGGCCCTGAAGGCGCTGGAAGGCGACGAGGAGGCAGAAAGCGGTCTTCGAGCTGGCCGCCGCCCTCGACTCCTACATCCCGGAGCCGGTCCGCGAGCTCGACAAGCCCTTCCTGATGCCGGTCGAGGACATCTTCTCGATCACCGGTCGCGGCACCGTCGCCACCGGCCGCGTCGAGCAGGGGATCGTCAACACCGGCGACGAGGTTGAGATCGTCGGTATCCACGACACACCAAAACCGTCGTCACCGGGGTCGAGATGTTCCGCAAGATCCTCGACCAGGGTCAGGCCGGCGACAACGTCGGCGCCCTCCTCCGCGGACCAAGCGCGAGGAGATCGAGCGCGGCCAGGTTCTCTCAAGCCCGGCTCGATCACGCCGCACACCAAGTTCAAAGCTGAGGTCTACTGCCTGAAGAAGGAGGAGGGTGGTCGTCACACTCCGTTCTTCTCCGGCTACCGGCCCCAGTTCTACTTCCGCACCACTGACGTGACCGGGATCGCCAACCTCCCCGAGGGGACGGAGATGGTGATGCCGGGAGACAACGTCGAGATGACGATCGAGCTGATTCAGCCGATCGCCATGGATCCAGGTCTGCGGTTCGCCATCCGCGAGGGTGGCCGCACCGTCGGCTCGGGGGTCGTCGCCGACGTAATCGAGTAGCGGCCTCAAGGGGGGCGGGCACCTGTCCGTCCTTCTGCCGCCCGCTGGGCGGAGACAACCGCAAGAACATCGACCGGGGCGGCGCCCCACCCAGGGGCCCCGCCCTTATTGCGCGATAAGACCGCCCGAGCCAAGACAAGCAACAGCATTTAGAGGACAGCAGACAGACAAAGTGGCAGCCATAGCGGCACAGAAAATCCGAATCCGACTCAAGGCGTACGACCATGACGCCATAGATCGGGCTGCCCGCGAGATCGTCGAGACGGCGGAGCGAACTGGCGCCAGCGTCCCCGGCCCGGTGCCGCTGCCGACCGAGAAAAACGTCTACTGCGTGATCCGCTCTCCGTTCAAGGACAAGGACTCGCGCGAGCACTTCGAGATTCGCACCCACAAGCGGCTGATCGACATCCTTCAGCCCTCGCCGAAAACCGTCGACTCGCTGCAGCGCCTGGACTCGTTGCCGGCGGGCGTCGACATCGAGATCCGGCTCTAAGAGTCATGGCGGCAGTTGATCACGCTGGACGCGGGCATCCTCAAGGGCACCGGGCTGGTTTCCCGCCCGTTCTCCCGGCCGGCGCCGTCGCGCACGCTGGCGCTCGTGGCGCGGAGCACCTCTCCGCGACGGCGCGACGCGGATCTCCTCGCGGAGTTCCTCATCGAGCAGCGCCGGCGCTCGGGGCATGGCGCTGCGGCCGCGCTGCGGCGCCACGCGCCAAGGGCGTGACGCGGTCTAGGACCTGCCCCGTTTCGGGGGGGCGTGACTCTCACGATAGGCCGTGAGGTCGCTCTGCGTCACCACGAGGGCGCAGGCTTCGCGAAGCTTGGCGTCGGCCAGCTCGTGCAACAGCTTCTGGTAGCAGATGTCGGGCCCGTCCTGCAGGAGCGCCTGGCGGTTGGCGAAGGCGGCCAGCTCGATGGAGACGGTGTAACGCCCCTCCTGGTCGCCACGCTGCGCGATGAGCGCGTACTCGCGCCGGTCCCGCACGTCCTGGAAGCCCAGGTACTGGATGGCGATCCGCTTCGCCGCTTCAGCCGCGCGGTCGGTCATGGGCTTGCGAGAGCCGGGCGTCGGGCGGATGCGAAAGGCCTCCCCCGCCGAGAGGACGAGCTCCTCGCCGTCGGAGACCGAGGCGAAAAGTTCCAGGCATCATCCACCCTTCCTCTCGTGCCGCTCACTCGCTCCGTGGGGCGAGTCCGCCGGCCCTTCCCCTAGACGCGGCTCCAGGAGACCGTGTTGGCCAGCACCTCGAGCACGGCGATGGACGTGGGCTTGTGCCCGTCGCGGGCGACGCGGGCGCTCGCGCCGTTCTTGAGCTGCTTGCTGCGAAGGAAGCGACCGCGGACAGGGAGGAAGCGATTGCCCCCGGTGTCCTGGAGCAACGGGTGTGCGGGCGATGGGGCGCGGTCACCGGCGCCCGCCGCGGACGGTCACCGGGCGCGGGCGAAAGCAGTCCGAGCCAGACCCGTACGGCGGCTATCGTGCGAGACAGCAGCGAAGTCATCTGGATTGCCTCAAGAGGCCGGGGGCGGGAAGCTGCGTTGGTCTCGTGACCTTACGCAGATCCGGGTCTGGCACGCGACCGCGAATCTGGGGGCCCGCTCGCGAGCCGGACCGGCATCATATCACACAAACGGCGCGACTTGCGGCCGATGCACGAGCGGCGGTCACGACGCGCGCTGCCGCTGCTCGCCCCGTTCTCGCCGAGTCCCGGGTTGAGGATGCGACCGACGGCGGTTGCCCCACGGCGCCGAGGCTCCCCGTTCCCGCCTCCCGGCCTGGACGTGGGCTGCGCGGAAGCGGGCGAGGCGCTCCGCGATCGGCACCTCCAGCTTCTCGGCCGGCTGCCGCGGTAGTCGAAGCCCGGGAGCGTCACCCGCGGCAGCCGCTTGCCGATCGCGCGCTCGATGCGCGCAGGTCGCGCCTCCTCCTCGGGCGAAACGAACAGTGAAGGCGTCGCCGGTGGCGCTCGGCGCGCGCCGTGCGGCCCACGCGGTGGACGTAGTCGTCGGGCGACTTCGGGCACGTCGAAGTTGACGACGTGCGACAGCTCCTCGACGTCGATGCCGCGCGCCGCGATGTCGGTGGCCACCAGCACCGGGATGCGCCCCGCCTTGAAGCCGGCCAGCGCCTGCGTGCGCTGGGCCTGGCTGCGGTTGCCGTGGATGCGGCCGGCCGCGACGCCGTTGCGCTCGAGGAAGTCGGCCAGGCGGTTGGCGCGGTGCTTGGTGCGCGTGAAGACGATCGCGCTGCGCGATCGTCGCCGCGCTTGCAGCAGCTCGACGAGCAGCGCCGACTTGAGCTCGGCGGCGCACGGGGTAGACGGCCTGGGTGATGCCGACGGCGGGCGCGCGACTTGCGCTCGAGGTCGATCGTCACCGGGTCGTGCAGCATCTCGCGCGCCAGGGCCACGATCGGCGGCGGCATGGTCGCCGAGAAGAACAGGGTCTGGCGCCGCTTCGGGCAGGTGCTGAGGATGCGGCGGATGTCGGGCAGGAAGCCCATGTCGAGCATGCGGTCGGCCTCGTCGAGGACCAGGACCTCGAGCCGTCGAGCCGCGCGTAGGGATGAGCGCAGGTGGTCGAGCAGCCGGCCCGGCGTGGCGACGATCACGTCGACGCCGCCGCGGAAGGCGTGCTCCTGCGGCCCATGCCGACGCCGCCGAAGACGGCGGCGCCGGTGAGCCGGCGTGTGCGCGGCCGAGCGCCCGCAGGTGCTCGTGCGATCTGCGCCGCCAGCTCGCGGGTGGGGGTGAGGACGAGGGCGCGCGTCGTGCCGCGCGGCTTGCCGGCAGGCGCTGCAGGATCGGGAGCAGGAAGGCCGCGGTCTTGCCGCTGCCGGTCATGGCGCAGGCCAGCACGTCCTTGCCCGCGAGGGCGGGCGGGATCGCCTGCTGCTGGATGGGCGTGGGGCGCGTGAAGCCGAGCTCGGCGGACGCCGCGCAGAACGTCGTCGCGCAGCCCGAGGGATGCGAAAGGCATGGAAGCAGACTACTTTCAGTCGCGGGCCTCGCTCGTGCGGGGCCGGCCGGCAGGGATTCAGTTGAAGAACGGGGGAGTTGCCGGAAGAGCCGCCGTCCACGCGGCTCTCACTCGAAGAGGCGCGAAAGAGCCGTCAGTATCGCATCGCGGAGGGACGAAAGCAAACGCGCGGCGGAGAAGCGTGGATCGGTGGAGCTGACGGGGGAATCCGATCGTCTCTCAGTTCGGCAGCGAAAGGTCGAACGCCGCGGCCAGGCCGTCTGCAACGGCCAGTCCGGACAGCGTCGGCACCAACCACCGGCCGCCCTCCGCGTCGGCGCGCACGACGATGCGGCCCTCGTCCACGAGGCGGGCGACGAGGGTGTCGTTCGCGGCCAGCAGGTCGACACCGTAGCGCGCCCTCAAGCCGTCGAGGTCGATCCCGGCCGTGGTGCGCAGGCCGAGAAGCAGCGCCTCCGCCGCCAGGTCCTTCGGACCCAGGAGTTCCTGCGCCTCGATCGGACGCTCGCCCGCCGCGAGTCGTCTCTCCCAGCGCGGCGTGCCTCGCTCGTTCCACCAACGCCGGGCCGGCGAAGAAGCGTCCGAGGCGGCGAGCGAGTGCGCCGACGGGCCGAGACCGAGGTACGGCGTGTGGTCCCAGTACTTGCGATTGTGCCGCGACTGGTGGGCCGGGCCGCGCGCGAAGTTGGAGACCTCGTACGCCGGCCAGCCCGCATCCGCGAGGAAGCGGTGCGTGAGCTCGAAGAGCGTCGCCTGGTCGTCCTCGGGAAGCTCCGAGAGCTGGCCATGCTTCGCCTGCACCCCGAACCGCGTGCGCGGGTGGATCGTCAGCTGATAGCACGACAGGTGCTGCGGCTCCAGGGAGACGGCCGTGGCCAGGTCGAGCCGCCAGTCCTCCGCGGTCTGCCCGCGCAGGCCGAAGATGAGATCGATCGACACCGTGTCGAAGCCCGCGGCCAGGGCCGTCTCGACCGCGGCCCGCGCCTGTCGTCCGCTGTGACGGCGGCCGAGGAAACGCAGCGCCTCGTCCGAGAAGGATTGCACGCCGAGAGACAGCGTGCGCACGCCGAGCGCCCGCCATGCGGCGCAGGCTTCCGGGGTCACGTCCTCGGGGTTGGCCTCGAGGAAGACCCACGGCGCGGGTGTCGCGAATGCGAGGTGCGTGCGGCACGCGTCGAGCACGCGCGCGAGCTCTTCAGGCGGCAGCTGAGAGGGCGTTCCGCCGCCGAAGTACACGGTGTCGAAAGGCCGCGGGTCGCGCCACGCGGGCGCGGCGAGCGAAACCTCCGCCACCAGCCGAGAGGCGAAGCGCTGGCGGGCCGGGGATGCCGCGTGCATCACCGAGAAATCGCAGTACGGGCAGATCGACGAACAGAAGGGAATGTGGAGGTAGAGCCCGGGAGCCGAGGATCGCGCGTCACGCATCACGCTGCCCCGTCCCTACTCCTCGTCCTCATCCTCCGTCCGGAGCACGGCCACGAAGGCCGCCTGCGGGATCTCGACCGCCCCCACCATCTTCATCTTCTTCTTGCCTTCCTTCTGCTTCTCGAGGAGCTTGCGCTTGCGGCTGATGTCGCCGCCGTAGCACTTCGCCGTCACGTCCTTGCGGAAGGGGTTGATGGTGGTGCGGGCGATGATCTGGCCGCCGATCGCGCCCTGGATGGCGATCTTGAACTGCTGGCGCGGGATCTTCTTGGCCAGCCGCTCGCAGTAGCGCAGCGCCCGCGGCCGCGCGAACTCGCGGTGGACCAGCTGCGACAAGGCATCGACCTTCTCGCCGTTGACCAGGATGTCCACCTTCACCATGTCGCCCAGGCGGTAGTCCAGCAGCTCGTAGTCGAACGACCCGTAGCCCTGGGTGATCGACTTCAAGCCGGTCGTAGAAGTCGAAGAGCACCTCGGCCAGCGGCAGCTGGCTCACGACCTCCATCCGGCCCGCGGCCAGGTAGTTGTAGGTGGTCTCCACCCCGCGCCGCTCGCGGCACAGCTCCATCACCGTCCCGAGGTAGCGCTCGGGCGTCATGATCGCCGCCTTGATGTACGGCTCGTACGCCTCCTTGATCGAGGCCGGGTCGGGATAGAAGGTCGGGTTGTCGATCCAGACCTCCTTGTCGTTGTTGAGCACGATCCGGTAGCGGACCGAGGGCGCGGACAGGATCAGCGACAGGTCGTACTCGCGCTCGAGCCGCGCCTGCACCACGTCGAGGTGGAGCAGCCCCAGGAACCCGCAGCGGAAGCCGAAGCCCAGGGCGGCCGAGCTGTCCTTCTCGTAGATGAGGGACGCGTCGTTGAGCTTCAGCTTCTCGAGCGCCTTCGTCAGGTCCTCGTAGTCGTCGGTGGCCATCGGGATAGATCGACGAGAACACGACGGGCTTCGCCTCGCGATAGCCGGGAACCGGCTCCGCGGCGGGCCGCTCGGCCTCCGTGAGCGTGTCGCCGATGGCCAGGCCCGCGAGGCTCTTCATGCCCGCGAGCACGTAGCCCACCTCCCCCGCCGACAGCTCGGGCACCGGCACCCGCTTGAGGCGCTGGTTGCCGACTTCCTCGACCTTGTGCTCGGCATCCGAGTGCATCAGCCGCACGCGGGTGCCGGACTTTCAGCGTGCCGTCGAAGAGCCGCACCAGCAGGACGGCGCCGCGATAGGCGTCGTACTGGGCGTCGAAGAGCAGCGCCCGCAGCGGCGCCTGCGGGTCGCCCTTGGGCGGAGGAAGCTGCGTGACGATCGCCTCCAGCAGGTCGTCGATGCCCGTGCCCATCTTGGCCGAGACCTGGATCGAGGCGAACGGGTCGAGCCCGAGGTCGCGGTCGATCTCCTCCATCACCCGGTCCACGTCGGCGGACGGCAGGTCGATCTTGTTGATCACGGGCACCACCTGCAGCCCGAACTCCATGGCGAGATACAGGTTCGCGACCGTCTGCGCTTCGACGCCCTGCGAGGCGTCGACCACCAGCAGCGCGCCCTCGCAGCTCATCAGCGAGCGGCGCACCTCGTGGGAGAAGTCGACGTGCCCGGGCGTGTCGATCAGGTTGAGCTCGTACGTCTTCCCGTCCCTGGCGGTGTACGGCAGGGTGACGGTGTTCGCCTTGATCGTGATCCCGCGCTCCCGTTCGAGGTCCATGGAGTCGAGGATCTGGTCGCGGAAGTCCCGGTCTTCCACCGCCCCGCAGCGCTGGATGAGGCGGTCGGCGAGCGTCGACTTGCCGTGGTCGATGTGGGCGATGATGCAGAAGTTGCGGATGTGGTCCATGGTCCCCTAGAGCGTCGTTCCAATCAGGCGCAGACACGTCAGTCTAGCCGGAGAATGGCCGGGCGGATCTGCGCGCGGCGACGCTCTTGACAAGCTTGAGCTCGAACAGGCCCTCGGCGTCGATCTTCCTCTAACGGAGACGCTCGAACAGGTGCTCCCGCAGAGCTGGCCCCTTTCGTTCCGCTATCTTCAGGGCAACCTCTTTGGTGGGAGCGGCAGAGGAATGGCGTAGTCGCCGCTCTGTGAAGCATCGTGATGCCCGCCAGCAGGGCAAATACCAAGAGAGCCGCGGCCTGAAAAGAACAGACCCGTGCACTTTCGGCAGAAGCGGGTCGAACTTGCGCATGGACCTGGCCGTGAGCTTGGACAGTGCGGTGGCCTGGTGCATGATCGCCTCGGGTTTGGCGGCTGTCACCGCGGCGCGTGCGGCGTTGCGGTCCAGCAAATCGAGCACCACTCCCTCGGCGCCGACGTCGCGCAGCCGTGCCGCCTTGTCGGCCGACCTGCTGGTGCCCACCACCTCATGGCCCTCGGCGACCAGCTGCGGCACCAGGAACCGCCCGACGACACCGGTGGCACCAGCAAGAAATACTCGCATTGTTGTGCTCCCTTCTCCTGCCCTGGAGACGAGGCAGCGGCGGCGCCTGTGACATCGGTGCTTCAGTTTGCGAAAGACAACGGCCTGTGCCGGGTTCTCCTCGCGCGTGACGTGCAGGGAATCGTCGAGAACGCGAAGAAGCAGCGGCCCGATGTAGACGTGAACACCCTCTTCGACGCCTTCAAATATTGCATCACTCGTTAAGGGTTGGGGGTCCCGATTCCACCAGAAGGCGGGTCTCGTAGCATCACGTCGAGGCGGGTCGAAGCTCGGCCAGTGGGCGCTGACCGTCGCAGGGCCTAGCCGACGGCGAGATTTCGGCGGACCACATCCCCCAGCTCGAGTGAGTTCCCCGTTGGCGCTGGAGTATTGCGGAGCACGCGGCTCTTCCCGTCCGGGGGACCGCTTACTCGCTTCGGAGAGCGGCGATCGGGTCGACCGTAGCGGCCCGCTGTGCGGGGAGGTAGGTCGCGACTGCGGCTACCAGGCCCAGGGCCAGCGCACTCGCGAGGAGCGACCAGGGATCGCTCGCCGACACGCCGTAGAGCAGCCCGGAGAGGGCCTGGGTCAGGGCGAGCGCTCCCACGAGACCAGCGGCCAGTCCGGCCAGAGAGAAGCGCAGGCTTTGCGAGAAGACCAGGCCGAGCACCGCACGCCGGTCCGCGCCCAGGGCCATGCGCACCCCGATCTCGTTCGTACGGCGGGCGACGGTGCGGCCGACCACGCCGTAGACCCCCACGCAAGCGAGCAGGGCGCCGGCGCCTGCCGCCCAGGCCAACAGCTGCCCCCACAGCCGGGCCAACCAGTCGGCGCGTTGCCGCGCCTCCATCAGGGTGCGGACGTCATAAACGGGCAAGAGCCGATCCAGGCCCCGTACCGCTTCCCTGACCGCCGCAGCGAAGGTGGCGGGCTGCTGGCCACGCATCACCAGGGTCACCGTGGACGACGGTTGCTGGACGTAGGGGAGGTACACCTGCCACGAGGGTTTGATCTCGGCGCCCAGGATGCTGCTCGGCTCCCTGACCTCTCGCGCCACTCCCACAACACGCAGCCAGGGCCCGTCCCCGACACGGAGCCGCCGCTCGAGAGGGCTCGTCCCCGGCCAGAAGCGACGCGCGAGACCCTCGCTGACGACGGCGACATCGCTTCCCTTCGCGACCTCCTCCTTGCGAAAGGCTCGCCCCTCCAGGATCGCGATCCCCAGGGCGGCGAACGCCTCGTCTGTCACAGCCTGGACCACGGTCGCCGGGCGCTCGGCGGGCGGAGTCGCGAGCCCCTCGACCGCGAACGGCAACATCGTCCAGCCACCCCCAAGCTCATCGCTCATGGGCAAGGAGGTGGTCGCGGCCGCGCTTTCGACTCCGGGCACTGCACGCACTCGGCGGAGGACCTCGTCGAGGAAGGCGTAGCGGGCGGCCGGCCCGCCGTACCTTTCGCCCGAAAGCGTGAGTCGAGCGACCAGGGCGTCGCGGACCTCGAAACCGAGGTCGACACGCTGCCGCTCGTGGAAGCTGCGCATCATCAGGAAGGCCCCGCTCAGCAACACCACCGAGGCGGCCAGCTCCGTGGCGACGAGCACGCTGCCCAGCCGCCGTGCGCGCAGGCCCGCAGTGCTGCCTCGCCCCCTTCTTGCAGCGTGGTCCGGACGTCGAGGCGTGCCGCCTCCAGGGCGGGCATCAGCCCCGCAACCACGCTCGCGACGATGCAGCTTGCGACGCTCGCCAGCAGCACCCGGGTGTTGATCTCCGTCAACGCCCAGAACGGAGGCCTCCCCGGGAGAGATCCCCCCATCGCATCGGTTCCCCAGATGGCGAGAAAGACCCCGAGCGCGCCACCGGCGCCCGCCAGGAGAAGGGTCTCGGTGAGCATCTGCCGCAGAAGCTGCCCTGCGCCGGCGCCGAGGGCGACGCGAGTGGCGATCTCCCGGCGGCGATCGACGCCCTGGGCCAGCAGGATGTTCGCGACGTTCACACAGGCGATGAGCAGCACGAACCCCGCCGCTCCGATCATCACAACCAGGGCCACCCGAACTCCTGGAGGCGTCATATCCTCTAGCAGGGGAGTGGCCCGGAAGCCCCACCCCGCGTTCGTCTCGGGATACTCGACAGCCACGTGAGGAGCCAGGCTGGAAAGGCTGCCCTGCGCACTCTCGAACGAAACGTCCGGACGCAGCCGTGCGATCACGTCGAGCCTGCGCTCCTCCCGGTTCTGGTCGCCCGGCTCGAGGCGAATCGGCGTCCAGGCCTGCGCGTACTCCGGGAACGCCCAACCCGAGGGCATCACTCCAACGATCGTGTGGGCTTCGCCGTCGACCTTCAGGCTATCCCCGAGGACCCCGGTGCGATAACCAAACCGCTGCTGCCACATCTCATGGCTGATCAGGCACACGGCAGGTCCGCCGGGTCGATCCTCCTCGGTCGTGAACGTTCTGCCCAGGACCGGCTTCGCTCCCAGGAGCGGGAAGAGCGAGGCGGTGATCTGCGCGCCTGCGATGCGTTCCGGCTCGTCTTCGGTGCTGAGGTTGAAGTCGAAGCGCAGGAAGGCGCCGAGATCGCTGAAAACCGCGTCCTGCTCTTTCCAGGCGAAAAAGCTGGGTGTCGAGACGGCGTGCGGCGACCCCTTCGGGTCGATTTCGCGCAAAGCGGCTAGCCGGTCGGGCTGTGCGTACGGCAGCGGACGGAACAACCAGGGGTCGGCGGCCGCGAAGATGGTCGCCTGGAGTCCGATCCCGAGGCCCAGGCACAGGATGGCCAACACCGAGGAGCTGCCGTTCCGCACGAGGACACGGAAGGCATAGCGCAGTTCCGTCCAGAGTTGGCCCATGCCGCTGGCTCGAGCAGGATGCGTGCCACGATCGCAGGGCACCGACTTCGCACGGTGGCGTAAGCTCTTAGCGCGGCCTTGCAATTCGCCAGCGCCGTCCTCCAGTGGGCGAAACCGGGACGGGTTTGTCCCGAGGCGAACAGCGCGCTAACGGGCCGACTGGGCCGCGAGAAACTCGACAGCAAGAGGCCAGAGACGGTCGCCTAGCCGGGTGATGGCTTGCGTCGGTGGGGGAGCGGCTGCGCGCGCGCCGGAGCCGGGTCAAGGCACCCCGCGAGACCCCGGCCGAGGTGCGGTCCCCGCGGCGGACTGAAATCGTAGCTATCGTGGGAATCCGAACGTGACTCCCAAGGTCGCGCGCCAGAAGCCGTAGTCCTTGAAGTAGACGCCGTCGGGCTCGTTCTCGTCGGCGAGCGCCAGGAAAAACCGCAGGTCGGCTCGCAGCCCCACGCGCTTGCTCAGCGAGAACATCACGCCGCCGCCGACGTTGAATCCGACGTCGTTCTGGTTTCTGTCACGCTCGTTCGTCCAGGCACGAATCAGCCCGAGCCCCGCGGTCCCGTACGGACGCCACTTCGGCGCGGCTTGAATGCGGATGGGCACCACCACGTTGGCCATGAAGCCCATCGCATCGGTGTCGATGTCTGTGCAGGAAGGTCCGACCCCCGGTCTGCAGTTGGGCGGAGCGGCAGGGTCGAGCGGGAGAATCTCGGAATCCTTGAAGAAGTGTTGGTAACGCTGGAACTCGAGCTCGAACCCGAGTCGGCCGTGGAAATAGGCGACCGATCCGCCGGGGCCCCCTTTGCCGTGCTCGACGTCGCCTGCGAAGTTCATCCCCAGTTGGGGCGTGATCACCCACTGCGCATGCACGGCCGCGGCCGCCCAAGCGAGGACCGGCACGGTGAGAAGAACGCAGCGAAATCGCATCACTGATCCACCGAACGGTCGCTTCTCATCCCCCTTCTCCAGTGCTGGCGAGCATTGCATGCAGCCCTGATGCCGCCGGACTCCCGTGGTGAAAGGCACGACAACCGACGACGAACGGCGTGGCTTGTCCACAGAGGAGAACGCTTCCTGTCTCATACCGACCACCCGGGATGACATCCGACGCTGGCAGCCGCTACCCTTCCCCCTCGAGCCCCCGACAGCCTCCGCTGATGAAATCGCCTATCTGGTTCATCGGAGGCATCGCGGACGGGGCAAGGGCGCGGCCATCGGTGGCCTCATCGGCGGAGCGGCCGGGACGTGAGCGGTCCTCGCGACGCGCGGCAAAGAGGTGGCCCTCCCCGCGGGGACCCGCCTCGGGGTGAAGCTCACGAGGAGCGCGCGCCTCGACGGCTGAGGCGTCTTCAGGCCAGCTTCAGATCCCTCGCAGGGCCACGAGGGTCAAGTCGTCCTCGTGGGCCGCGCCCGCGTGCGCCTCCACGACGCCCACGAGTGATGCGAGGAGCTCGGGGACCGGCAGGCGTCGGCGCGCGAGGACCGCTTCCGCGAGGCGCGCCTCGCCGAACTCGTCGTTGCGAGTCCGGCCCGCTTCGGTGACGCCGTCCGAGAACAGCAGCACGAGGTCGCCCATGGCGAAGCGCGTCTCACCCACGGTGGCCTTCCAATCCGCGAGAAGCCCGAGGGCCGGGGCCGTCGGGAGGAGGCGCTCCGGACCCTCGGCGCCCAGCAGCAGCGGCGGGTTGTGGCCGCAGTTCACGTAGCGGAGCCGGCGGGCGGCATCGTCGTAGAGGCCGAAGAAGAGCGTCGCGTAGTGCTCGGGTGCGGTGGAGGCCAGGAACTGGCCGTTGACGTTGGCCAGGAGACCCGGGAGGTCGTCGAGAGCGCGCGCGGCCTGGCTCCGCAGCAGCGCCTGAAGATGCGCCATGAGCAGCGCGGCCCCGACCCCCTTGCCTGAGGCGTCGGCCAGGACGAAAGCCACGCGCCCCGGGCCCAGCGGGAGGAAGTCGTAGAGATCGCCGCCCACGGCACCCGCCTGCAGGCAGAGGCCCGCGTAGTCGAGCGTCGAGAGCGGGGGGCGTTCGCGGGGGAGGAGCTCGGCCTGAACGCGCCGGGCTATCGAGAGGTCGTGGGTCCCGCCCGCCGCGGGCGGCCGCTGGCGGCGCGCCGACTCCTGAAGCTCGGCCGCCACGAGCTGCTGGAGCTGCCCATTGTCCCAGGGCTTGAGCACGAAGCCGCGCGCGCCCTGTCGCATGGCTTCGACCGCCAGCTCGATGCTGCCCCATGCGGTCATGACCAGCACCGGCGTGTCGGGCTGGCGCTCCCGCAGGCGGCGCAGGAGGTCGAGGCCCTCGGCCCCCGACGTCGTGTCACGCGTGTAGTTGAGGTCCATCAGGATCAGGCTGGCGCCGCGGCCCGCGGCATCGAGGAGCGCCGGGGGGACCCCACGGCCTCCACCTCGTGTCCGTCCAATTTGAAGAGGAGGCTCAAGGCCAACCGCACGTCGGGTTGATCGTCGGCCACCACGATGCGCGCGCGATCGGTCAGCGGTCGGCTGGCCTGGGGCTCGACTTCGGCCGCGAGGTCCCGCATGACTGACGGCGTTGAAAGCCGCGTGCCAGGGTCCGCGCGGTCCTAACCTGAGGCGACAGTACGACTTGCACGTGCGGGCCGGACCAGGTCTTGTTCGGCGATGGGAAAGGCCGTGGCCGGAACCGGACGGCCCGTTGCTTGGTCGGGTTCCCGGGGGCGAGCTCGAGCACCGCTTCGCGATGAGCTCGCCGGGCATTCGCCGAAGACCCCCGCCCCGACGCCGATGGGCAGCTCCTGCTAAACCGACTACGAGGGTCGCACGAACGCGGCGATATCTTCGCGAGATCGATCGAGGGGGTGTGAGCCTCTGTGGCGCTCGCTGCGAAATCGTCCAGCACAAGCAGACGTGGACAAGCCGCGGGCGGACTGAAGGGCTCGCACCCTACTCGAGCAGACGCCTGAGGATCTGCACCAGCGCGCGCTGCTCGCGGAGGGTGAGGCGTTCGAGCGCGGCGGGCGGAGCCGTCATCCGGTCGACGAGGACGGCGCGCAACCGTGCGCCGGTCGGGGTGAGGATCAGGACCTTCACGCGCCGGTCACCCTCGGAAGGGCGGCGCCGGACGAGCCCGCGGGATTCGAGGCGGTCCACCAGCCCCGTGACGTTCGACGCGTCACACCCGAGTGTCTCGGCGAGCTCGCCCATGGGAATCGGTCGATCCGGCTCGATCAGGTGCAGCACGTGGCACTGGGCGGGGGAGAGCTGGAGCTCGGCGGCCAGTGGGGGAAGGCTCGCCCGCTGGGCGAAGAACAGCCTGACCAGGAGCGGCCAGGGGTCGCTCGTGGGAGCCGCGGGCTTCATCCAGGGCAGTATAGTTCATGGCAGGATAGTTGACAAACTAAACTATTGGCCGTAGATTCCAGCTATGGCACATCTCAGGTTGGTCCCACTCGACGACGCGGTGGTCTTCCCGGGTATGCCGGTGACGCTTCCGGCCGATGTCGCGGGCGACGCGCGCGTCCTTCTCATTCCCAGGCGAGGCAGCGGCTTCGCCAAGGTCGGCGCGGTTGCCGAGGTGACAGAGCGCGCGGTCCTGGGCGGCCGCGCCGTAGCCTCCTTCATGCCGCTGCACCGCGGCCTGCCCGGCGCGGCGCAGACCGGCTCGGATGGCGCCCTGCGCGTCGCCGTCGACGAGCGGCCGGACGTCGCTCCTCCGCCCGCCGTGACACGCGAGCTGGAGCGCGAGTACCGGGCGGTGGTGGAGGAGATCCTGGAGCTCCGGGGCGACGACGGCCGGATCAGCGCCTTCGTCCGGTCCATCACCCATCCCGGCTCCCTGGCCGACACGGCCGGCTACTCGCCGGACCTCAACTTCGAACAGAAGCTGGAGCTGCTCGAGACCCTGGACGTGGTCGAGCGGCTGAAGCTCGCCACCCGGCTTCAGCAGGAGCGTCTGGCGGAGCTGCGCGTCCGCAAGCGCATCCGCGAAGAGGTGGAGTCCGGCGCCCAGAAGCAGCAGCGCGAGTACTTCCTGCGCCGGCAGATGGAGGCCATCCGCAAGGAGCTCGGCGAAGACGACGGCTCGGTGGCGGACGAATATCGGAAGAAGATCGCCGACGCGGCCATGCCGGAGGCGGTCCGGAAGCAAGCCGAGGGCGAGTTGGCGCGGCTGGAGCGGATGGGGGAGGCCAACGCCGAAGCCTCGATGATCCGGACGTACCTGGACTGGCTGCTCGCGGTCCCCTGGTCGAAGCGATCCGAAGAGCGCCTGGATCCCCGGCACGCGCGCGAGGTGCTGGACGCCGACCACGCCGGCCTGGACGACGTGAAGAAACGCATCACCGAGTACCTGGCCGTGCGCAAGCTGCGCGCGGAGCGCGGCCTCACGGACGATCGGCGCTCGGGCGCCATCCTCACCCTGATCGGCCCTCCGGGCACCGGTAAGACGTCGATCGGGGAATCGATCGCCCGCGCCACCGGCCGGAAGTTCGTGCGCATGTCGCTGGGCGGCGTCCGCGACGAGGCCGAGATCCGCGGGCATCGCCGCACCTACATCGGCGCCCTGCCCGGCCGGCTCGTGCGTGCCCTCAAGGATGCGGGCAACATGAATCCCGTGATCCTGCTCGACGAGGTCGACAAGCTCGGGGCAGACTGGCGCGGCGATCCCTCGGCGGCGCTGCTCGAGGTGCTCGACCCCGCGCAGAACCACGCCTTCCAGGATCACTACCTGGACGTGGAGCTCGACCTGTCGCACGTGCTGTTCATCGCGACCGCGAACGTGGCGGAGACCATCCCGGGGCCGCTGCTCGACCGCATGGAAGTCGTGCGGTTCGACGGCTACACGACGGAGGAGAAGGTGGCCATCGCGCGCGACTATCTCTGGCCGCGGCAGGTGGAGCGGAACGGCCTCCTTCCTACGGACGTCACCATCGGGCCGGACGTGCTCCGGCTCGTCGTCACCGACTACACGCGCGAGGCGGGAGTCCGCCAGTTGGAGCGCGAGCTGGGCACCGTACTGCGCAAGACGGCCACGCGGATCGCTTCCGGGTACGAGCCGAGGCCGGTGGTGATCGATGCCGCGGCCGTGCGCGAGGCGCTGGGGCGGCCGAAGTTCCAGCAGGAAGTCGCCGCACGCACCGCCGTTCCCGGCGTGGCCACCGGTCTCGCCGTCACCGGCACCGGCGGGGACGTCCTGTTCGTCGAGGCGGCGTCGATGCCGGGCAAGGGTGGGCTCGTGCTCACCGGTCAGCTCGGCGACGTCATGAAGGAATCGGCGCGGATCGCGCTGACGTACGTGCGGAGTCACGCCGCCGCACTCGACATCGATGAGCGGGCGTTCAACGGCCGTGAATTCCACTTGCACGTTCCCGCGGGGGCGATCCCGAAGGACGGGCCGAGCGCGGGCGTCACGATGGTGGCGGCGCTCGCGTCGCTGCTCACGGGTCGTCCGCTCAAGAGCACCGTGGGCATGACGGGCGAGGTGACGCTGCAGGGGCGGGTACTGCCGATCGGTGGGCTCAAGCAGAAGGTGCTCGCCGCCCACGCGGCAGGCTTGACGGAGGTGATCCTCCCCGAGCGCAACGCGCCCGACCTGGAGGACGTGCCGGCCGACGTCCGCGAGCACATGCAATTCCATCCCGTGAAGCTGGCCGAGGAGATGCTGGCGCTCGCGCTGCAGCCGCGCGCTCCGCTCGCGAAGGCGGCCTGAATCCGCGCGGGACACATGGGGCAGACCGCCAAGACTTCACCCGCGAAGGTGCCCCGACCACCCTTACGGAGCTGCCGATCCGGGTGCCTGTGCGCGCGTCGCGCTGGCCGGCGTGGACCACGCTGGGCGAAGAAAGTGTGCAGCTGCGCGACGACGGCGGCCCCCTCCCCGATGGCCGCCCCCACCCGCTTGACCGAGCCACAACGGACGTCGCCGACGGCGAAGATCCCCTCGACGCCGGTCTCCAGCGGCAGCGGCATCCGCTCGGCTCGAACCCACGTCGGCGCCGGTCCGGATGAAGCCCTTCTCGTCGAGGGGGATGCCGCAGCCGGTGAGCCAGCTCGCCGCCGGATCGGCGCCGGTGAAGAGGAACAGGTGGGCGATGGCGTGCTGTTCCTCGGCACCGGTGCGCCGGTTGCGCCACCGCACGCCCTGCAGACCCTCGTCGGGCGTGCCGAGGAGCTCTACGATCTCGGTCTCGCAGAGCACCGCGATGTTCGGGGAGGCGGCGATCCGATCGATGAGGTAGCGCGACATGGTGCTCGAGAGGCCGGGCCCGCGCACCAGGACCCGCACGTGGCGCGCGTGGCTTGCGAGGAACACGGCGGCCTGGCCCGCCGAGTTTCCGCCACCCAATAAGGCCACCTCTTCGTTGCGGCATAGCCGGGCCTCGACGGGCGAGGCCCAGTACGAAACGCCGCGGCCCTCGAACTGCGCGAGGTTCGGGATCTCCGGACGGCGATAGCGCGCGCCAGTGGCGACGACGACCGCGCGCGCCCGGACGCGCCGGCCATCGGCAAGCTCGAGGATGTGCACGGGATCCGGACCCGAGCGTTCCGAGGTGCAGTCCAGCCGCTTGACCTCGGTGGACAGGCTGAACTCGGCCCCGAATTTCTGCGCCTGCGTGAACGCGCGTCCCATCAGCGCCTGCCCCGAGACGCCGGTGGGAAAGCCCAGGTAGTTCTCGATGCGCGCGCTGGCGCCGGCCTGTCCTCCGAATGCGAGCGCTTCCAGCACGACGACGGACAGGCCCTCGGATGCGCCATAGACCGCGGTCGCAAGCCCGGCCGGACCCGCGCCGACGATGGCTACGTCGTACGGTTCGGAGCGAAAGCTCGTCGCCACCAGGCCCAGGGCTCGCGCCAGCTCCTGCTTCGTCGGGTTTTTGAGCACCGTGCCGTCCGACAGGACCACGATCGGCAGATCCCCCGGCGCCGGGGCGAAGCGTGCGAGCAGTGACGAGGCATCCCGATCCTCATCGGGATCGACCACGCGGAAGGGAAGTCCGTTGCGTTCGAGGAAGTGCGACAGCCGCGTCACGTCCGGGGACTTGAGTGCCCCGATGAGGACCGGGCCTCCGAAGCCGATCTCGATCAGTGCCACGCGACGCAGGATGAGCGCGCGCAGGATGCGCTCGCCGAGCTCGGCCTCGGCGACGAGCAGCGCTCGGAGCGCCACCGGCGGGACGACGATAGCCTCCACGTCATCGACCGCCCGGGCGTCGAACACGCTCAGGTCCGGCCGTCCGGAGAGCTGTCCGATCTCGGCCAGGACCTCGCCCGGGACCGCCTCCGTCATCTCCTCGACCGGGGCCCCGATCAGCTGCGCGAACGCTGCCACCGGCACCGCCTGCCCCAGCCCATCGCGTGGCACGATCGCTACCCGGCCGGAGAGGATCACGTACATACGGGGACGGCTTCTCCTGCCTGGAACAGGAGCTCGCCGGCCGGGAACCGCTTGACCTCGCCGAAACGTCGGACGCGGTCGATCTCGGCCGCGGAAAGGACCGGAAACATCTGGTGGAACCGCGACGCCAGGGCGGCATTGGATGTGGCCGGCTCTGCCGGAGCCGCGTTCCCCGGTGCCTCGTGCTCGCTGCGCTCGTTCTGGCTGGACATGTCGGAGGTCGCCGTTACTGACCGGCCCGCGCCAGGATCCAAGCGAGGGTCGGCTCGAAAACGTCCTTCCGCGCCTGCTCGCCCACGACGATGTCCAAGTGTCCGTATCGAACATCGCAGCGCAGGCCGCGCTGCCGCTCGCGGCCCGGGAAGTCGTCGGCGGTCATGGAACCTCCTTTGGAGGATGAGGAACGACAAAGATCATAGGCCCCGCCGACCACTCCACGTCGTCCGTGAGATCGAGCTCACCCGGCGACGGCGGCGACATTCGCACCTTCGGCATGGCGACCAGCTCACCATCCCGACCGTAGCGGCGCTCGAAGCGTCTGCTGCTGGCGTTTACGGCCTAGGCTCGTCGGGTTGGTCGGACTCCTGCACCTTGAGCACGGCGTCGTTTTCGGTAGGCCGCGACCTTGTGGCGGTTTCCGCACAGCACTGTACTGCACCAACGGCGGTGGTGCGATTTGGTCTGATCGGAGAACCAGAGTACGCAGGTCTCGTCTTCACAGCGCTTCACAAGAGCAAAATCGTACGTCGCCAGCAGGTCGGCAGCAGCTTCCGCTACGGGTGCCAAAATCCCCGCCGGCGTGTCCTGTCGCCTCACTCGGTCGATCGTCAGCGAGCGCGGCTTGTGCCACACGAGTCGGGGATGGCTCTGCGCCTCGGCCAGAAAACCGTTGAGGACCGACGGATCTCCTCGCCGCCCGGCCTTTCGTTTCTCTACGAGCGACCTGATGCTCTCCCGGAGCGTTCGCGCGGCATCCAAGAGGGACGGTGGTGGCGTGTGCGGGCCGATCTCTGTGACTTGCAGTCCAGCTTTTTTGAGCCAACGCATCACGTCCTCGTCGCGCTGCAACAAGTCCACCAGCTCGCCATTCACCCGCATCCGCGTGTTCAGATAGTCGAGCGCAGGATGACCTGCCAGGAACAGGGGACGCGATTCTGCGAGTGGTCTCATGTCTCCCACTGTAACCTGGAATATTGTGCTTGACAAGTTACACGTAGCGGCCGTAACTTGGAGCTGTAACCTGAGACCAGCCAGTTCTCAGGTGTTAGGGGCGATGCCCAGGACCAGTAGGAGGACGTTGGTCATGAGTCAGAGTCTTCCATCCCGAAGCAGGAACCCCGGCGGCGCATCGTGGGCGGAGTCCTCGCGGCGGTTTCTCCCGACACGAGGTTCGTCATGCCGTTGACGTCCGTCCGCACGCTCGAAGCGGATGGGATCCGGGTCTTCTACCGAGAGGCTGGCCCCCTAAAGGGGCGGTGGTCCTCTTGCTGCACGGCTTTCCGGCCTCCTCGTTCATGTTTCGCGAGCTGATTCCGCGCCTGGCCGACCGATACCGGGTGATTGCGCCCGACCTGCCGGGCTTCGGCTTTACGGAGGTACCGCCAACGCGGAACTACGTGTACTCGTTCGACGCGCTGGCCCGGACGATCGCGGCCTTTACGGAAGCGCTTCACGTCCCGGTACGCGCTCTACGTGTTCGACTATGGGGCGCCGACGGGCTTCCGCCTCGCGATGGCTCACCCTGAACGCGTCGCCGCCATCGTCTCGCAGAACGGCAATGCGTACGAAGCGGGGCTTGGCGACGCCTGGGCGCCCATTCAGCGCTACTGGCGGGAACCCACCCTGCAGAATCGCGAGGCGGTCCGCCGGGAGCTCAGTCCAGAAGGGATTCGTACGCAATACCTCTACGGAGTCCCCAATCCCGCCGTGGTCGCCCCCGAGGCGTACACTCTCGACGCGGCGATGATCGCCCGCCCCGGGAACATGGACGTCCAGTTGGACCTGTTCCTCGATTACGCGAGTAACGTTCGACTCTACCCGGCATTCCAGCGCTACTTCCGCGAGAGGCAGCCCCCGTTGCTGGCGATCTGGGGCAAGCACGATCCCTTCTTCATCCCCGCGGGCGCAGAGGCGTTCCGCAATGACATCCGAAACGCACGAGTCCAGTTCCTGGATACCGGACACTTTGCGACGGAGACCCATGTCGTGGAAATTGCCGCGGCGATGCGAGAGTTCCTCGATGCGAACGGCGTGTCGCCCGCTCGGCGTGAGTAGGAGTACAACGATGGGCCTGGCATGGCAGCAAGGACCGTTGGCGACCAGGTCGGTGGGCCGGTTCCTCGTGGCGGATCCGCTGCCGGAGCGGCTGCTGTTCGCCGAGCCGCTCCGCCGGCGGATGCGCGTGCGGTTCGGCGGGCAGTGGGTGGCCGAAAGCGAGGACGTCGTTCTGCTCCACGAGCCGGACCGGTACCCGGTCGCGTTCTTCCCGCTGGACCACGTCCGCGAAGGCGTGCTCGCGCCGGAGACGCGCACGACGAGCCATCGCGAGCTCGGGCTAACGGCGTGGTTCAGCGTTCGCGTCGGGGACAAGCATGCGCAGCGGGCCGCCTGGCAGCACACGGACCTGCCGACCATGCGACGATTTTGCGGGACCGGGTCGCCTTGCCTGGCGGTCGATGGACGCCTTCTACGAAGAAGACGAGCGCATCGTGGGTCACGCGGCGGATCTGTATCACCGCATCGACATCCGGCAGACCTCACGACACCTCGTGATGACCCAGGAGTCAACTCCGAGCGGCGAAGCTCGCGGCTCATCGACTGGCCGACCCCGTGGCAATACCTCGATGTCCGAGGACGCGGTGCGCGCCGGCGCCGGCCTGGGGCCCGATCGTCGGAGGAGCTGAACCAATGGCAGCTGAAACGGGAAGGGTCCTCTCGGTCAACGTCGGTGGCGTGCGCGAGTTCGATTACCACGGCCGCCCCGCCCAGAGCGCGATCTGGAAGTCGCCGGTCACCGGACGCGTCGCGGCGCGGGGCGTCGATCTCGCGGGTGATCGCCAAGCGGATCTCAAGGCGCACGGCGGCTTCGACAAGGCCGTCTACGCGTATTCGGTGGAGGACCAACGCTGGTGGGCAGGGGAGATCGGCCGTCCGCTCTCCTACGGCGAGTTCGGAGAGAACCTGACCACGGAAGGGATCGAGCTCAACGACGCGCTCGTCGGCGAGCGTTGGCAGATCGGGAGCGCGGTGTTCGAGGTTTCCGAGCCGCGAATTCCCTGCTGGCGGCTCGCCGTCCGGATGAACGACGAAACCTTTCCACGCCAATTCACCAAGGCGTTGCGACCCGGTACCTATCTCAGAATCGTCGTCGAGGGCGATTTGGGCGCCGGAGACGCGATCCGGGTCATGGAGAAGCCTGATCACGACCTCACCATCCGAGATGTCTTCCGCATCTATACGCGCGATCGTGCCGAGGTGCCGCGGTTGCTTGCGATTCCGCAGTTGTCCGAGAGTTGGAGAGGATGGGCAGAGCACTTGGCTGGACGGCAGCCGACATCCGATCCGTGACCCCACCCGCGGCCGAATCGGCTGTAGCGCACAGTAAAGGAGAGCATGCTTCGCGCAGCGACCCCGGAGCGGTTGAGCGTGTTCTCAGACGGGGTCTTTGCCGTCCTGATCACCGGGAGTAGGGCCGCAGGCGCCCACCCTCCGCCTGCTGCGGGAGGAGCTCACCGCGGTGGTCAGCGACGCCAGCGGCGAGCTGCGCCCCAAGCGGCGCGACCTCGAAGGCACCAGGCGATCCTGGAAGCGCTCTGGTCGGCGGGCCCGGTGCTGCCCATGCGGTTCGGGATGGTGGCGCCGGACGACGCCGCGGTCCGGGCGGAGCTGCAGAACGGCGCGCGCCGGTACCGCGAGCTGCTCCGCACATCGAAGGCCACGTGGAGCTCAACGTCAAGGGGCTTCACCGGGAGGACGCCCTGCTCGCGGAACTGCTGACGCGGCATCGGGGCCTGCGCGAGCGTCACCGGGCGCTGCGGGCCGCCGGGGGCGGCAGCCACCAGGAGAAGGTCGAGTTCGGTGAACACGTCGCGGCCGCAGTGGCGGAGCGGCGCGCGCGCGACGCGGAGCACGCCGTCGCCCGGCTGGGGCCGCACGCGGCGGAGGTGCGCCTGGGTCCGCCCGTGGAGGGCTGCTTCGTCAACGCATCGTTCCTCGTGGCCACCGCGGCCCGGCCGGGCTTCGAGGCCTCGCTGGGGCGGCTGCGGGAGGAGCTGGCCGGATCCGCGGAGGTGGAGGCGTACGGCCCGCTGCCCCCCTACAGCTTCGTCGAGGCCGACGACCGGCGGTTAGGGGGCGCGATGGGACTGTTCACCGAGCTGCTGCTCTTGCCGCTGGCCCCGGCCCGCTTCGGGCTGTGGGCCGTCGACCAGGTGGTGGACGCCGCGGTCCGGGAGCACTGCGGCCCGACCGCGGTGCGCCGGGAGCTGGTGGAGCTGTCGCGGCAGCTCGACGAGGGGCTCATCGGAGCGGAGGAGTTCGACCGGCGTGAGGACGAGCTCCTCGAACGCCTGGCCGGTGGCTCAATGCGCGACCTGCAAGCACTTGATTTGTTCCTGGCCGCGTATGAGCAGCTTGCCATCGACAAGGGCCAGGGGAGCCCAGTTGTCGCCCGGGTCGAGCACGACGGCGCTGGCGAGCGGCTTGAAGCTAAGGGGTAGGGGGTCGATCAGATATAGCTTCGTGTTGCCGTCGGTGGTCAGCAGCAGGCTGTCCGCCAGGACTGAGCCTCCCCCGGGTGAACGCCGGCTGCTGGTCGGTCTTCCATCGGATCCGGCCATCCATGCTCATGGCGACGAGCCCATCGCTTCGCTCGTTGATCGTGTAGTGGGAATAGAAGTGGTCCTTGTAGAGAAGCGGTGGCTGCGTGTGGGAGCCGAAATCGGGGTTCTTGAAAAGCTCCGCGACCCCGTAGCTGCCGTCTTCCTTCTTATGGACCTTGAACATGGCGCTGCCGGCGCTATATCCGCCCGAAACGAGCACCCGGCCCTCTCCGGCGTCCACCGGCTGGGGCACGGGGATGGGACACTGCCAGTTCGTGTAGGTCCAGAGCACCTTGCCGCTGCGCGGATCGAGTCCGTTGACGCTGCCGTCCCTGGCGGTGCGTCCTTGTCCCACGCTTGGCCGTCGGCCATGACGACGTGGTATTCGCCGCCGACCTTGACGATGGACAGGCTAGCGTAGCCGGGGGTCCCGGACAAAGGGGCCGACTTCCACTTCAGCTCACCGGTCAGCTTGTCGTACGCGACGACCCCGGCCTGCGATGTTTGCGGCGCCACGATCACCAGGTTGCCGTAGATGAGCGGATGCTGGACGATGGCCCACCTTGGGCAGCTCCACCGCCGCCGAAGTCCTTCCAGATGTTCTTGTGCCAGACAGGCTTGTGCGTCTTCGTGTCGATGGAATGCAGGTCTCCCAGGGGTCCGCTGATGTAGACGTGATCCCCATCGACCGCGGGTGTCGTCCGCGACCCGGAATACATGAATGTGCCGGGCGCGTCGTACGCGAAGCTCCAGAGCTCCTTGCCGCTGGACAAGTCGAAGACCCGCAGCTTGTCACCGATCTGCTCATCCCGGTCGAAGCCGGTAAACCTTGCCTTCGGTGACGGCCGGGCCGCCGAAGCCGGGACCGAGGGGCGCCGTCCAGAGCACCTTCGGGCCCTCCGCTGGCCAGGTGCGCAACAAGCCCTTCTCATTGGAGGTGCTGTCCCTCGCCGGCCCGTAGATCCACGGCCAATCTGCAGCGAAGGCGCAGGTTGCCGTTGCCGACAGGACGACCATCACGGCTCCGATCCTCGCCGTCTTCTCTCATCTTCACCACTCCCGAGTTCACGCGCTCGTTCGCAAGTGCTTGTTTAAGAACGCGACCGTCCGCTCCCAGGCGAGCTTGGCGGCTGCGGCGTCGTAGCGCGGAGTCG
>CAVYBI010000007.1:0-503282 GCA_963766755.1 uncultured Solirubrobacterales bacterium
CCCTGATCGACGCCGGCACCTTCGAGAAGCTCTCCGACGCGAAGCGGCCGAACTCCTACCTCGCCCTCTCCGATCCCGCCGACGTGGCCCGGGTCGAAGACCGCACCTTCATCTGCTCCGAGAAGGAGGCCGACGCCGGCCCGACCAACAACTGGCGTGACCCGGCCGCGATGCGCGAGGAGCTGAACGGCTTCTTCAAGGGCTCGATGGTCGGGCCGCACCATGTACGTCGTGCCCTTCTCGATGGGCCCGCTCGGCTCCGAGATCGCCGAGATCGGCGTGCAGCTGACCGACTCGGCCTACGTCGCCACCAACATGCGGATCATGACCCGGATGGGCAAGGGCGCACTGGACGTGCTCGGCACCGATGGCGAGTTCGTCCCCTGCGTGCACTCGGTCGGGATGCCGCTGACGGAGGGCGTCGAGGACGTCTCCTGGCCCTGCAACGGAGACAACAAGTACATCGTCCACTACCCGGAGAGCCGCGAAATCTGGTCCTACGGCTCCGGCTACGGCGGCAACGCCCTGCTCGGCAAGAAGTGCTTCGCGCTGCGGATCGCCTCGGCGATGGCCCGCGACGAGGGCTGGCTGGCGGAGCACATGCTGATCCTCAAACTGACCTCGCCCGAGGGAGCGGTGAAGTTCATCACCGGCGCCTTCCCCTCGGCCTGCGGCAAGACCAATCTGGCGATGCTGGTCCCGACCCTGCCCGACTGGAAGGTCGAGACGGTCGGCGACGACATCGCCTGGATGAAGTTCGGCGAGGACGGCCGCCTCTACGCGGTCAATCCCGAGGCCGGCTTCTTCGGCGTCGCCCCGAACACCAGCCACAAGACCAACCCGAACGCGATGGACACGATCGAGCGCAACTCGATCTTCACCAACTGTGCCAAGACCGACGACGGCGACATCTGGTGGGAGGGGATGACCGGCGAGGCGCCGGCGCACGCGATCGACTGGCACGGCAACGACTGGACCCCCGAGTCCGAGACGCCCGCCGCGCACCCGAACGCGCGCTTCACCACGCCCGCCGCCCAGTGCCCCTCGATCGCGCCCGAGTGGGAAGACCCGGCCGGCGTGCCGATCGACGCCTTCCTCTTCGGCGGCCGCCGCGCCACCGTGGTGCCGCTGGTCCAGGAAGCGTTCGATTGGGAGCACGCCGTCTTCATGGGGGCGACGATGTCCTCGGAGACGACCGCCGCCGCCGCCGGCGCGGTCGGCCAGCTGCGCTTCGACCCGATGGCGATGCTGCCCTTCTGCGGCTACAACATGGCCGACTACTTCGCCCACTGGCTGGCGGTTGGCAAGCGCGAGGGAGCCGAGCTGCCGCGCGTCTTCTACGTCAACTGGTTCCGCAAAGACGCCGACGGCAAGTTCCTCTGGCCCGGCTTCGGCGAGAACAGCCGCGTGCTCGAGTGGGTTTTCCGCCGCTGCGAGGGCGCCGCCGACGCGGTCGAGACCCCGATCGGCCTGCTGCCGACCGAGGGCGCGATCAACACCGAGGGCCTCAACGTCTCCCCCGAGGCGATGGAGGAGCTGCTCAGCGTCGACACCGAGAAGGTGAAGGCACAGCTGCCGCAGATTCAGGAGCACCTCGACAAGTTCGGCGACAAGCTGCCGGCGGAGGTTTCCGCCCAGCTCGAGGCGCTCGAACGGCGCCTGAGCACCTAGGCGCAGCGCGACCGCGATGAGCCGGCTCGGCGACCTCAAGGTTCAGAGCGCCGAGGCCGGCGTTCGCGCTCTCGGCCGGGCGGCGGGCGGCCACTACGTCAACCTCGACTACCCGCCGTCGGTCGATAACCGGCCTCGCTACGGTCACGGGCGGCCGCCGCACCCCGGCCTGGAGGAGCTGATCCGGGGCCACGAGCCGAGCTACGCGCCGACCCTGGCGTCGATCGGGGGCTACGCCGACGAGCTCGCCACGATCGAGGTTAGCGCCACGGATCCGCGCCAGCCCTTCTGGGTCAACGGGATGATCTCCGGTCTCGACGGGGCCTCCTTCTACGCCTTCATGCGCGATCGCCGGCCGGCCCGTTACCTGGAGATCGGCTCCGGCAACTCGACCAAGTTCGTCGCCCGGGCCAAGCGCGACGGCGATCTGGAGACGCGGATCGTCTCGATCGACCCCCATCCCCGGGCGGAGATCGACGAGCTCTGCGACGAGGTCGTGCGCAAGCCGCTGGAGGCGGCCGACCTCGGCGTCTTCTCGACGCTGGAGGCGAACGACATCCTCTTCTTCGACGGCTCCCACCGCGTCTTCATGAACAGCGACGTCGCCGCCTTCTTCCTCGACGTGCTGCCGTCGCTGCCGGCCGGCGTCCTGGTCGGCATCCACGACATTTACCTGCCCGACGACTATCCGGTCGAGATCGCCGACCGCTTCTGGTCCGAGCAGTACATGCTCGCCGCCTGGCTGTTGGGCGGGGCCGAGGTCGAGATCATGCTGCCCGCCTGGCAGGTCAGCACCGATCCCGTGCTCGCTCATGCCCTCGACGATCTCTGGTCGCGACCTGGCCTGGAGCCGGTCGACCGCCACGGCGTCTCCTTCTGGCTCCTCACCCGCTAGGCGGGCATCCGGCTTACAGCCCGTAGGACTCGGCCAGCTCCGGGTCCTTCGCGGCCAGCATTTCGGCCAGCTCGACCATCACCTTGCACTGCTTCCAGGTGGCGTCGTCCTGCATCTTGCCGTCGATCATGTGGACGCCGCGGCCGTCGGGGATCGCCTCGAGCACTTTCTTGGCGAACCTGACCTCGTCCGGCGGCGGGCTGAAGACCTTCTTGGCGATGTCGATCTGGACCGGGTGCAGCGACCAGGCGCCGACGCAGCCCATCAGGAAGGCGGCGCGGAACTGGGTCTCGCAGCCGGCGGTGTCCTTGATGTCGCCGAAGGGGCCGTAGAAGGGCAGGATCCCGGTCGCGGCGCAGGCGTCGACCATGCGGGCGATCGAGTAATGCCAGAGGTCCTGCTGGGCGCTGACCCGCTCGGCCTCGGGGTTCTCGGGGTCGGCCGGGTCCTCCATCACCCGGTAGCCGGGATGACCACCGCCGACGCGGGTGGTCTTCATCCGGCGGGAGGCGGCGAGGTCGGCGGGGCCGAAGCTCATGCCCTGCATGCGCGGGCTGGCGGCGGCGATCTCCTCCAGGTTGACGACGCCCTGTGCCGTCTCCAGGATCGCGTGGATCAGGATCGGGCGCTCGAGCCCGGCCTTGGCCTCGAGCTGGGCCAGCAGGCGGTCGACGTAGTGGATGTCCCAGGCGCCCTCGACCTTGGGCACCATCACGACCTCGAGCTTGGCGCCGATCTCAGTGACGAGCGTGGTCAGGTCGTCGAGGACCCAAGGGCTCTCCAGCGAGTTGATCCGCGTCCACAGCGCCGTGCTCCCGAAGTCGGACTCGGTCGCGGCCTTGATCAGGCCCTGGCGCGCGGCCTCCTTGCGGTCGACCGGGATCGCGTCCTCGAGGTTGCCGAGCAGGATGTCGGTCTTCTCGGCGATCGCGCCCGCCTTGGCGACCATCTTCTCGTTGGAGAAGTCGAGGAAGTGGATCATCCGCGACGGGGTGACCGGGATCTCACGCAGCGGCTCCGGTGCGCCGATTGCCTGCGGCTGGAAGAAGTCTCTGGGGTTTCTCAAGGTGCTCCTCGGGTCGTTTCGCTCTCTCGGGCGGGCGGGAATCTAGTGGCCCCGCGCCTTTGCCGCCTGTTGCGCCCGTAAATTGCGCCGAGGAATGGAGGGTGCCGAGCGCGACGACACGCAGGACTGGCTGCTGCCCGAGGCCTCGGCGCCGCCGCTCCTGACCGAGCTCGAGCAGCGGATCGACGAGGCGCTGATCATCGCCAGGGCCTCCGAAAAGGCGGTGATGGCCGTTGGGGACGCCGCTCTCGATGCCGCTCAGCAGGCACGCCGCGCCGCCGACCTGGCCGAGCGTGCGACCGCGGCGGTGCTCAGCGCCATCCCGTCCGAGCCGCCATCGCCGCCCCGGTCCGAAGGTCCAGCCGAGGACGCGATGCGCAGTTTCAGCGAGCGAGCGGACCGGGTGATGGCGCGACTGCGGGCGCTGGAGCGGCGGCCGCGACGGGGGCGGCCAGCCAGCGTTGGCGCAGGCGGGCGCCGACCCGGCGGCTGAGCGCTCCCGCCGCGGGCAGCGAAGCGCCGTCGAGCGAGCGAGCCGGCTCGACCCCCCGCACGGAGCCGGTGAGGAAGACCTCGTCGGCCGCGAGCAGCTCCGCCCGCGCGAGCGGCCGCTCGATCACCTCGATCCCGGTCTCGTGGGCGGCGGCGATCGCACCGGCGCGGGCGATGCCGGGAAGGATGCGCCCGTCGGCCGCGGGTGTGACCAGGGCCTGTCCGATGACGGCGAAGACGTTGGCGCGGCTCGCCTCCAGCACCTCGTCGTCGCGATCGAGCAGCAGCGGCAGCGCCGTCCCCGTGGCGATCCGGTGCAGCGGCCGCACGGTCGGCCCACTTGTGGCGGCCGAGCCCGCCCTTGTGGACGTGCGAGCGCAGGTGTGCTCCCCGCTCCCAGGACGGGAAGAAGTCGACCGGGTCGACGTCCTCGACGGCCAGCACCGCCCCGACGCCGCCGTGCTTGTGGCCGGCGGTGATCCGCAGGCGTCCCAGCCGCACGCCCCTGGCGCGCTCGCCGACCCGGTCGGCCGAGGTCAGCCGCCGGCGCCGTGCCGAACAGCGCCTCCAGGCTGGCGCCGAGGCGATCGAGGTGGGCAGCGAGCTCGATCGGCTCGCCGCCGACGACCAGCAGGGTCTCGAAGACCCCCTGGGTGGGATCGGGTATGAGGGGGAGCGTCCATCGCAGGGGTATTTTGCTGGGCCGGTGCCCTGAACATGCTGACACTGCTGATCGACAACTACGACTCCTTCACCTACAACCTCTTCCAGCTGCTGGCGGAGGAGAACGGGGTCGAGCCGATCGTCGTCCGCAACGACGAGGCGAGCTGGGCGGAGCTGGAGCGGCTCGGCTTCGACAACGTCGTCCTCTCGCCGGGCCCAGGGCGCCCCGAGCGCCGCCGCGACTTCGGCGTCTGCGCCGAGGCGATCCGCCGCTGCGAGGCGCCGCTGCTCGGCGTCTGCCTCGGTCACCAGGGCCTCGGCTGGGTCAACGGCGGCCGCGTCGTGCGGGCGCCGGAGGCCCTGCACGGGCGCGTGCGTGCGGTCGAGCACGACGGCTCGGCGCTGTTCGCCGGCATCCCCCGCCGCTTCGACGCCGCCCGCTACCACTCGCTCTGCCTCGAGCGACCGCTGCCGGTGGAGCTGGAGGAGATCGCCTGGGCCGACGACGGCGTCGCGATGGCGCTCGCCCACCGCACCCGTCCCCAGTGGGGAGTGCAGTTCCACCCCGAGTCGATCGCCACCGAGCACGGCCGCCGCCTGCTCGCCAACTTCCGCGACCTCACCGGCTCCGGTGTCGCCCGTCGGGCGAAACCGGAGCCGCCCCGCCGGGGCGCTTTTGCAACCCATGAGGTGACAAATGCCCCCCGCCTCGCGGGTCTTCGACTGATGACACGAAGGCTGGCGGTTCGGATCGACCCCGAGCGGGCCTTCGCCGACCTCTACGGGGAGAGCCGCGACGCCTTCTGGCTGGACAGCAGCCGCGCCGGCGGCGGCGCCCGTTTCTCGTTCATGGGCGACGCCTCGGGGCCGCTGGCGGCGACGGTCGCCTACGACGTCGACGCCGGCGAGGTCACGATCGAACGTGGGGGGGAGGCCGAGGTCCGCGCCGAACCGATCCTCGGCTATCTGCGGCGGGAGCTGGCGCGGCTGCGTCCCGCCTGCCGCCGACCTTGACGCCGCCGGCCTTCCCTTCGAATTCGAGTGCGGCTTCGTCGGCTATCTGGGCTACGAGGTCAAGGCCGACTGCGCCAGCCCCAACACCCACAGCTCCCCCCATCCCGACGCCGCCTTCCTCCTCGCCGACCGCCTCCTCGCCTTCGACCACGAGACGGATTGCCTCTACCTCGTCTGCCTCCACCAGCTGGGAGCAGAAGCAGGAGGCCGAAGCCTGGCTCTCCGCGACTACCTCACATCTATCCGCCGTCGAAGCCGGCGCTTCGTCCGGAGCGACTGGGGAAGGTTCGCCGGAGCCTCCCCGCTGTTGCTCCGCCGAACCTTCCCCAGCCGCCCTCCGCCTAGCCCGGTCCCACGGGGAATACCTGAATGACATCGCCACCTGCCGTGACCACCTCCTCGAAGGCGAGAGCTACGAGCTCTGCCTGACCAACTCGATCGAAGCCGAGGTCGGGCGCCGGCGCGCTCGCCCTCTACATGGAGCTGCGCCGCGTCAACCCCGCCCCGTTCGCGTCCTACCTGCGTTTCGGCGGACGCGCCGTGCTCAGCTCTTCGCCGGAGCGCTTCCTCCGCGTCGATCGCGAGGGTGGGGTGGAGGCGAAGCCGATCAAGGGCACCAGCGGCCGCGTCGCCGACCCCGAAGAGGACGCGCGCCTCGCCGCCCAGCTGCGCGAGGACGAGAAGAGCCGGGCCGAGAACCTGATGATCGTCGACCTCCTCCGCAACGACCTCGGCTCCGTCTGCGCGGTCGGCAGCGTCGAGGTGCCGGCCCTGATGGAGGTCGAGAGCTACGAGACCGTGCACCAGCTCGTCTCCACCGTGCGGGGCCGGCTGCGCGCCGGTGCGGGCGCCGTCGACGCCGTCCACGCCTGCTTCCCGCCGGGCTCGATGACCGGCGCCCCGAAGCTGCGCACGGTCGAGCTGCTCGAGCGCCTCGAGGGCCGCGCCCGCGGTGTCTACTCGGGCGCGGTCGGCTACTTCGGCCTCGGCGGCGGCTGCGACCTCAGCGTCACGATCCGGGCCATCGTCGTCGACGGCGGCGCCGCCACGATCGGGGCCGGCGGCGCGATCGTGCTCCAGTCCGATCCCGAGCGCGAGTACGAGGAGATGCTGCTGAAGGCAGCGGCGCCGCTGCGGGCGATCGACCCCGGGGCCGACCTCGCGTCTATATCCTTGATGGACCCGCGCCGGCCGGCCGATTCGCCGCCGCCGGCATCAGCCCACGACTTGACGAGCTAGGAGCCATGGCCGTAGATACCGCCGCCTACAGCGAGCAGACCGACCTTCAGCGCGACATCACCGAGATGGTCCGCCAGTTCGCCGACGAGAAGATCATCCCCAACGCCGAGCACTTCGACCACGAGGACTCCTTCCCGGAGCAGATCGTCGAGGAAATGAAAGAGCTGGGCCTGTTCGGGGTGACGATCCCCGAGGAGTACGGCGGCATGGGCCTCGACCTGACCACCTACGCGATGATCGTCGAAGAGCTCTCGCGCGGCTGGATCTCGATCTCCGGCGTCGTCAACACCCACTTCATCGGCTCCTACCTGCTGATGAAGTTCGGCACCGACGAGCAGAAGGAGTACTTCCTCCCGAAGATGGCGACCGGCGAGATCCGCGCCGCCTTCTCGCTCTCCGAGCCCGAGGTCGGCTCCGACGTCCAGGGCATCAAGTCCACCGCCAAGAAGGGCGAGGACGGCAACTGGGAGCTGAACGGGCAGAAGATGTGGGTCACCAACGGCCTCGGCTCCAGCGTCGTCTTCGTCTTGATGAAGACCGACCCCAAGGCCGAACCGGCCTACAAGGGGATGACCTGCTTCATCACCGAGAAGAAGCCCTGGGAGGAAGCCCAGACGGGCGACTTCGAGGGCCTGGTGGTGCCGCCGAAGATCAAGAAGATGGGCTACAAGGGCGTCGAGTCGACCGAGCTCGTCTACGACGGCTACCGCTGCCCGCCCGAGCGCGTGCTCGGCGGCGAGGAGGACGGGGTCGGCCAGGGCTTCAGCCAGATGATGGACGCGCTCGAGGTCGGCCGCGTCAACGTCGCCGCCCGCGGCGTCGGCATCGCCCAGCGCGCCCTCGAGCTCGCCCTCCGCTACAGCCAGGAGCGCAAGACCTTCGGCAAGCCGATCGCCCAGCACCAGGCGATCCAGTTCAAGCTCGCCGACATGGCGACCAAGATCGAGGCCGCCCGCCTCGTCACCCGCAAAGCGGCGCGGATGAAGGACGCCGGCGAGCGCTCGGACCTCGAGGCCGGCATGGCCAAGCTCCTGGCCTCGGAGACCGGCAAGGAGTGCGTCGAGGACTGCTTCCGCATCCACGGCGGCTACGGCTACTCGAAGGAGTACGAGATCGAGCGCCTCTACCGCGACGCGCCGCTGCTGCTGATCGGCGAGGGCACCTCCGAGATCCAGCGCATGGTGATCGGCAAGAAGCTCCTGCAAAGGCACAAGATCTAGGCGAATGGCCTCCACCGCAGACCTGATCCGGACCGCCATCGAGCGCTTCCAGGCGGAAGTCCCGGCGCTGGAGAAGTTGAAACTGGTCTTCGGCCTGCAGCTGAAAGCCAAGCACGACATCCAGCTCTACCGGGTCGAGCTGCCGGGGCCGCAGATCAAGAAGGACCTCTCCCAGGACGAGCGGGTGCTGGTCGAGATCGACCGCCCCCAGTTCAACGAGCTGGCCGAGAAAGGCACGCTGAAGAGCTACCGCAAGGCGGTCGAGACCGGCCACATCAAGGCCAGCGGCGACTCCAACGTGCTGAAGCTGATCGTCCAGGTCGTCGAGCGCCAAGAGGAACGGGCGAAGCTGAAGAAAGTCCACTGAGGGCGCTCGCCGTCCAGCTCTGCGCGCGGATAGCATCCCGCCGCCGTCCAACCCCAGAGGAGATTACCGAACCGATGAGCGAGAAGTACGAGCTGACCACCGACCAGGCCGAGCGCGAGGCGTCCGGAGCGCATAGCTACGGGCGCTACCTCGAGGAGTTCGAGGTCGGCGCCGTCTACAAGCACTGGCCGGCCAAGACCGTGACCGAGGCGGACGACCACCTCTTCTGCCTGATCACGATGAACCACCACCCGCTTCACATCAACGACATCTACGCGAAGCAGTCCCAGCAGGGCCAGAACGTGGTCGTCGGGCCGCTCGTCTACTCGCTGGCGCTGGGGATGTCGGTCTCCGACGTCTCCGGCAAGGCGATCGCCAACCTGGCGACCGAGGACCTCAGCCACCCGAACCCGGTCTTCCATGGCGACACCCTCTTCTGCGAGACCGAGGTGCTCGACGTCAAGCCCTCGCAGTCCAAGCCCGACCGCGGCGTCGTCAAGGTTCACACCCGGGTCTTCAATCAGGACGGGGTGCTGGTCGCCGAGTTCAAGCGGCTGGTGCTGGTGCCACGGCGGGAGCCCGGGCAAGTAGCCGGACCGGGGTAAGGCCGAGCGTCCGCTGGCTAGGAGAGACTGTCGCCGGTGAGCGAGGTCAAGTCGCGTGTCAAAGAGGCGATCGGGCCGAAGTGGCAGGCCCGCGCTCGCGCGCTCAGCCGCCTGCGCTGGTTCGCCAAGTACCGCGTTCTGCGGCATAGCGGGGGGCGGCTCCGGGATGCTCCCCGCCGCAACCTCGCCTACGTCCTCTGGGACCCCGAGCTCGAGAGCCATACCTACGACGTCGCCAACCTCGACGAGCTCGCCGACTTCCTCGCGGCGGAGCTCGGCGTCGATCGCGATCGCGCTCTCGCGCATCTGCGCGAGCCGGAGGCGGACCCGGTCTTCAACGAGGACTGGCGGCGCCGGATGCGGTTTCGCTTCGACGTCAAGCACCGTGCCCAACTCGCCAACCGCCTGATCTGGTGGGGCTTGGTGCGCAGTCTGCGCCCAAAGCTGATCGTCGAGTGCGGGATCTTCAACGGCGTCGGCTCGCTGGTGCTGCTGCGGGCGCTCGCCCGCAACCGTGAGGAAGGCGCGTCCGGCGAGCTGCTCAGCATCGACTCCGACCCGACCATGGGCTGGGCGGTTCCACCCGAGCTCGAGACCGACTGGACGACCGTCGAAGGATTCACCAGCGACGTGCTCGAGGAGGCCATCGACGGTCGCCGAGTCGACATCCTGATCCACGACACCCCCCACACCTACGAGAATCAGATGCTTGAGTTCTCGGCCGCGCTGCGGCACCCGGCGGGCCTGATGGTCCTGATCGACTCCAGCGGCGGTCAGACCCCTGCCCTGGAGGAGCTCTGCTCGACCCACGGCGGCCGCTATCGCTACTTCCGCGAGCGGCCGAAAGACCACTTCTATCCCGGCAACGGCTCCGGGGTCGGGATCTTCGAGACCGGCAGCGACTCAACCGTGTAGGTGGGGACTGGGCCCTCGGGCTTGATCCCCGGGCAGGGGCTGCCGCCGATCGCATAGATGCGGCCGTTGCTCACCGTGGCCCCGAACGCGTGCCGCTCGACCTTGAGGTCGGGCAGTCGCTGCCAGCGCTCGCTGCCGGGGTCGAAGGCCCAGGCGCTCGCCGACACCGAGCCACCACCCTCCTCCCAGCCCAGCTCGTCGTCGCCGGCGATCGCCACGACCTCGCCACCGGCGGCGACGAGCCCAATAGACGAATACTTGCCGTACGGCACATCCGGCAGGTGTTCCCATCTTTTCGAACCGGGGTCGTAGCGGAGGAACTCGTCTGAGGATTCCTCCGGGTCGGTGCGTCCTCCCGCCATGTAGAAGTCGCCGCCCAGCGCCGCTCCGCTGACGTGGTGAACGGCGATGGGCGCGTCCGGCGCTGCGCTCCAGTCCCCCGTCTCGAAGTCGTAGATTTCGAGGCTGTCGTATGGGCCGTTGGGATTGCTGACGCCGTAAGTTTGAGGGGCACCGTCAGCGACGTAAAGTCGGTTGCCGACCACGGCGGCGGCAGCGGCGCCGCGCGGCTTGCCCATCGGCGGCAGCCTGTTCCAGCGGTTCGAGCCGGGGTCGTAGCGCCAGAAGTTGCTGGTCGGCTCGAGGCCGTCGAGGTAGCCGCCGGCGAGGTAGACGTCACCGCCGTAGGCGACCGCCTGACTGTGATTGAGGCCGGTCGGGAGTTCAGTCGGTTCGCTCCAGCGCTCGGAGCGCGTGTCGTAGGCAAGCACTCGGTGCAGGTTGCCGGGGGCGCTGCCGCCAAAGGTGTATATGACGCGCCCGATCGTCACGGCGCTGCCCTCGACCAACGCCCGTGGCAGCTCCTTCTCCAGTCGCCAGCTGCCAGCTAGGGTGGGGGGAGATTTCGGGCTGTCGCGATAGAGGCCTAGGCGGCAGGGGTTGTCGGGGGCGCCGGTCTCGAAGCCGAGCTTCTGGCGCCAGTCTCCCGGCACATTGATCGCGTCTACCGAGGCCAGCACGGCGGTGGCAAAGACGAGGGTCATGGCGATCGCCAGTCCTGCCAAGAGCTTGGATCCTCCGCTTTTCACAGACGGCAGTATGGCGATGAAGGTCGCCGGCCTGGGGGAAGGTTTGGAGTCGTCCTGGTTGAATCAGTCGTGGCAATGCCCGCCGACCCCGCCACCGAGCCGATCCCGGTCTTCGACGTCCGCCTCGAGGAGGCCCATGTGGAGGCCGTGGCCGAGACCCTGCGCTCGGGCTGGTTGACCATGGGCCCGCGGATCAAGGAGTTCGAGGCCGACTTCGCCGCCCACCTTGGGATCGAGCACGCGGTGGCCGTCAGCAGCTGCACCTCGGCCCTGCACCTTGCCTACCTCGCCGCCGGGATCGGCCCGAGTGACGAGGTGATCGTGCCGGGAATCACCTTTGTCGCCTCGGCCGCCGCCGTCCGTTACTGCGGTGGCACGCCGGTGCTGGCGGAGATCGCCGGTCAGGAGGACCTCGGGCTCGACCCCGATGACGTCGCCGCGCGGATCACCCCGCGCACCAAGGCGGTCTGCGCGGTCCATTACGGCGGCTACGCGGCGCCGCTCGGCTCCCTGCGGGAGCTCTGCGACGAGCACGGTCTGGCCCTGATCGAGGACGCCGCCCACAGCCCCGAGGCGGTCCAGCCTGGGGGCGAGGGGGGGAAACTGGGCACCTTCGGCTTGGCCGGGACCTTCAGCTTCTTCTCCAACAAGATCCTCTCCTGCGGCGAGGGAGGCCTGCTGGCGACCGCCGACGAGGGGGTCGCCGAGCTGGCACGCAGTCGCCGGTCGCACGCGATGACCTCCGGCACCTGGGACCGCCACCGCGGCCACGCGATGGGCTACGACGTGGTCGAGGTCGGCTACAACTATCGCCTCGACGAGCCGCGGGCGGCGCTGCTCTCGGCCCGCTTGACCGGGCTGGAGGCCGACATCGCGGCGCGGCGGGAGTTGACCCATCGCTACCGCGAGCTGCTGGGCGAGGTCGATGGCCTCGTCCTGCCCTACAGCGACGAGCAGGTTGACGCCAGCTCCTGTTACGTGATGCCGGTGATGCTCGAGGACGAGTCACTGCGCGATCCCGTGCGCAAGCTGCTCAGCGAGAACCACAAGGTGCAGACCAGCGTCCTCTACCCCTCGATCAGCGAATTCACCGCCTATGGGGCGGGGGAGACGAAGCTGCCGCGCTGCGAACGGGCGGCGCGGACGCAGCTGACGCTGCCGCTGTACCCGCACCTCGGCGAGGAGCGGCTGCAGCGCGTCGTCGAGGCGCTGCGCGCGAGTCTGGCCGAAGCCGCCGCGACCTGAGCTAGGCGACCGCGCGACTGGCCGCGACCGCGCTCAAGAAGCCCGTCCACTCGGCGACCCGCCCCTCGAGGACGCGGCAGAGCCGGCGCAGGGAGGCGAAATCGTCCTTCAGCTCCCAACCCCAATGCAGGGTGATGGGGGCCCAGAGCGCCGCTTCCAGCTCGGCCAGCCGCTCGATTCCCGCTGCAGCCTCAGCAGCGGTTCCATAGAGCGGCGCGTAGGAGGGCAGGTAAACGGCGTCCCCATGCCACACCGGCGTGCGGTGAAAGCCGAGCAGGCGCACGCTCTCGGGGCCGCCACAGACGACGTCGAAGCGCTTGGCGAGCAGCGGGTACTGGGCGGCGTCGAAGCGATTGAAGGGGGGGACGAAGACCGGGGTTGGAAGGCCGAGCCGGTCGAAGTTCGCGCGGGCGCCGTCGATCCGTTCCGCGGTCTCCTCGAGGCCGAGCCCACAGAACTCCGAGTGGTGTCGCGGCGAGGTGTGGCGGGTGCGGTGATCGGCGCCGTGAAGGCCGAAGGCGACGCCGTCCTCGTGCAGCGAGCGCAGTGCCTCGATCTCACCTTGGTCGAGGTCGCGGCGCTCGGCCACCGTCGGGTCGAGGTAGTCGCGAGAGACGTGCGGCGTGATCGCCAGCAGGTAGGGGATGCCGGCTTCGGCGAGCACGGCGTGGAAGCGCTGGTAGGCATCGGTGCCGAAGCGCCCGGCGGAGTCGTGAGCGCGGGCGTGGGGGAACTCGTCGACGCGGACCAGCGCCCGCGGCTGGCCGCCGCCGGCGTCGCCGAGGGCGGCGTGGCGGTAGGCGAGCAGGGGCTCGACCACGTGGTCCTCCCAGCCGAGCCGGCCCTGCCTCTGGGCCAAGGCTTGGGTGAAGCGCAGCGGCTGCGGGGTGGGGAGGCGGCGGACGCCGAGCCTGCGCGCCGCGCTTGCGCCGTCGTGTCCCTGCGCGGGCCAGAGCTGCAGCGCCGCGGTGCGTAGCTCGTCCACGTTCACGCGGGGCATGATCGCGCAGGGGTCGGCGTTGCCGCCGGGCGCCGCGGTCGTGGGTAGGCTCCTGCCGATGAAGCGCGCCGTCGTACTCGCTGGAGGTCTCGGCATGCGCCTGCGGCCGTATACGACCGTGCTTCCGAAGCCGCTGATGCCGGTCGGCGATCGGCCCATCCTCGACATCATTGTGCGCCAGCTGCGCCACCATGGTTTCGAGCGGCTGACGATCGTCACCGGCCACCTGGCGGAGCTGATCGAGGCCTTCTTCGGCGACGGCGAGCGCTACGGGATCGCGATCGACTACTACCGCGAGGACGAGCCGCTGGGGACGGTTGGTGCCCTTGCCCTGCTCGACAGCCTCGACGACGACTTCCTGGTCATGAACGGCGACGTCCTCACCGACCTCGCCTACGGCGAGTTTCTCGACCAGCACTCTGCCTCCGGCGCCGCGGCCAGCGTCGCCGCCCACAGCCGCGAGGTGCAGGTCTCCCTCGGCGTGCTCCAGTTCGAGGACGAGCAGGACGGCGATCGCCTCACCGGCTACATCGAGAAGCCGACCTACCACTACGAGGTCAGCATGGGCGTCTACGCGTTTTCACCGCGGGCGATCGAGCTGATCGAGCCGAACCAGCGCCTCGACTTCCCCGACCTCGTGCTGCGACTGCTCGATGCCGGTGAGACCGTGCGGGCGCGGCGCAGCGAGGACGACTACTGGCTCGATATCGGCCGCCACGACGACTACGAGACGGCGATGGACGAGTTCGAGCGGATGCGGGACCGTTTCCTGCCCGATTCGCCGGGGTGAAGCTCGAGGGCCGCGACATCGTCTGCGTCGGCTCGGCCGACTGGGCGACCGAGCTGCCGATCAACCAGCACCAGCTGATGGGCCGGCTGGCGGCCGGCAACCGCATCCTCTTCGTCGAGTCCCTCGGCCTGCGCAAGCCGCAACTCGCCGGGCGCGACCTCAGCCGGCTCTGGCGCCGCCTGCGCAGGGGGCTGCGCGGCGCTCGGCCCGCCGACGGCCTCCACGTCCTCGCGCCGCTGGTGCTGCCGCTGCACCACGTCGCCGCGGTCCGCGCCCTCAACCGCCGCCTGCTCCGCTTCCAAGCCGGTCGGGCGGCGCGGCGGCTGGGGATGCGGGCGCCGATCCTCTGGGCCTACGTGCCGCAGGCGGAGGCGCTGGTCGACGTGCTCGACCCGGCGCTGGTCGTCTACCACTGCGTCGACGACGTCGCCGCCCAGAAAGGTGTCGACGCCGCCAGCTTCCGGGCCGCCGAGGAGCGCTTCGCGCGCCGCGCCGACCTGGTCCTGGCCAGCGCCCCGGCGCTGGCCGAGCGGATGCGGGCCCTCTCCGGCAACGTCCTCTACACCCCCAACGTCGCCGACACGCCGGCCTTCGCGACGGCGCTGGAGCCGGGCCCGGTCGATCCGGGCCTCGACTCGCTGCCGCGTCCCCGTCTGGTCTTCCAGGGGGCGATCGTCGCCACCAAGCTCGACGTCGAGCTGCTCGCCGAGCTGGGCCGGCTGCGGCCGAACTGGAGCATCGTCCTGGTCGGCCCCCGCGGGGCGGGCGACCCCGGCGGCGACCTCTCGGCCCTGGAGCGGGCGCCGAACATCCACCTGGTCGGGACCAGGCCGGCCGCTGAGCTGCCACTGGTGCTGCGCGGGGCCGACGCCGGGTTGATCCCCTATGCGATCAACGACCTCACCCGCAGCGTCTTCCCGATGAAGGTCTATGAGTACTTGGCCGCGGGCCTGCCGGTGCTGGCGACGCCGCTGCCGGCGCTGGAGGGGGTCGAGGAGGTGGAGATGGTGGCCGGTGCGGCGCAGCTGGTCGCGGTGGCCGAGCGAGAGTTCGCTGCGGACACTCCCGAGCGCCGCCGCCGACGCTCACGCGCCGCCGCCTCCCATTCATGGGAGGCTCGGATCGAGGAGATCGAGGGCGCCCTCGGCTGAGTCGCGCTAGCGGGCGGCGGCCGCTTCGGCGAGCACCGCGCGGGTCTGCGCGGCGACCACCGGCCAGCGGAAGCGGGCGGCTTGGCGCAGACCCCGCTCGATCAGCTCCGGCGGCCGCGCCAGGGCCTCCTCCAGGCCCGCCCGCCAGGCGGCGCCGCTGCGCTCGCCGACGACGACCGAGGCCGGGCCGCTGACCTCCTCCAGGCCGCCGGAGCCGGCGGCGATCACCACCGGGGTGCCGCAGGCCATCGCCTCCAGGGGGGCGATCCCGAAGCCCTCGTAGAGAGCCGGGGCGGCGAAGGCGCCGGCGGCGCGCAGCAGGTCGAGCAGCTCGTCGTCGCTGACCGGGCCGAGCAGGGAGCAGGCGCCGCCGGCCCGGGCGGCGGCCTCGATCTGCTCGCTCTGGAAGCCCGAGGAGCCGGCCAGCACGACCCGCCACTCCGCCCCCTCGCTCTTCGCCAGCGCCGCCGCCTCGACCAGCACCTCGATCCCCTTGCGCGGCTCGTTGGAGCCGACGTGGAGGACGAACGGGGCGGCGACGCCCCAGCGCTCGCGGACCGCTGTCCGGGCGTCCTCGCGGTCCCCTGGCGAGAAGCGGGCGTCGACGCCGTTGGGGACGATCCGGACCCGCGAGTCGCCGACTCCGTAGAAGCGCTCGACGTCGTCGGCGGTGGCCTGGGAGACCGCGATCGTGCGCGTCGCCCCGCGCACCGAGCGCGCCACCGTGGTTTCGAACAGCCGCACGTGGGCGGCCGGCTTGATCTCCGGGAAGCGCAGCGAGGCGAGGTCGTGGATCGTGGCGACGGTGGCGACCGGCGTCCAGCGGGGCAGCACGCTCTCCGGCGCCCAGAGGACGTCGGCGTGGGCGCGGGCCAGCCAGAGCGGCAGGAAGCCGTTGCGCCAGAGGCTGTTGGTGCCCTTGACCCGGATGCCGACCTCGTGGGCGCCGGCGACCGGCCGCTCCAGGTGCCGCGTGTTCGCCAGTAGATCGACCTCGTCGCCGCCGGCGATCAGCTCGGTGGCGATCCGGCTCAGGTACTTGGGGATCCCGCCCCAGGCGCCGTCGAGGACGTTGGCGTCGATCGCAATTCGCATCCCGCCCTCGCTCATGCCGGCTCCGGCGCCTTGCGGTTGCGGATCAGCCGCCGCAGCTCGTCGAGGTCGAGCGCCCCGAGAGCGATCAGCAGGGGCGGGTAGAGGACGGTCATTGCTGCCACCAGCACGATCGCGCCGGCGCCTGCCTGGCGCAGCCCCCAGACGGCGAGGCCGGAGGCGGCGGCGGCGACGAGGGCCAGCCCGATGTGGCGCAGAGAGAGCCGCATCTGGATTTTTCGCAGGACCATGATCAGGCTCAGCGAGACGACGAGGATCTCGGTAGCCAGCGTGATCCAGGCCGCCGCCTCGATGCCGTAGCGGGGGATCAGCCAGAGGTTGAGCGGCACGTTGAGGGCCAGCCCGAGCGCCGCGAACCAGATGTAGCGCCGTTGCATATTCATCGCCACGACCATGTTGCCGGCGACGTTGCCGATGCAGATGGGGACGAAGGCGGCGATCAGGATCGTCAGGACGGTGGCGCCGGAGACGTAGTCGGGCCCGTAAAGCAGCTCGATGATCGGCTCGGCGGCGACGATCGTCAGCGCCAGGCCGCCCAGGGCGACGATCGTCAGGTAGTCGATCGCGATCTGCATCATCCGTTTCAGGCGTGGCTCGTCGGAGGGGAAGAGCCCGGCCATGATCGGGAACAGGGTGATCATCACCGCCATCGGCAGGAAGCCGGCGTTGTCAAGGATTTTGTACATCGCCGCATAGACGCCGACGTCGGCCGGGTTGGAGGCCAGCTCATAGACGAGGATCTGGTCGATGCGGCCGTAGGCGAAGGTCAGGGTGCCGGCGATCCCGACCGAGAGGCCAATGCCGAACAGCTTCGGCCAGAGCGAGCGGGAGCCACGCCAGCGGACGTGGATCGTCCGCAAGGCGAGGATCGCCAGCGCCCCCTGGATCACGATCGTGATTGCGACGAAGGCGAGGGCAAACGCGACCATACCGCCGCCCAGGGCTGCGATCGCGATCACCGAGCCGGCCCAGAGGACGCTGTTCGCGGTCGTGAAGGCGACGGTGATGTGGTTGCGGACGTGGAGGCGGAAGACGACCCGCAGGGTCGAGAGCACCGCGGTCAGGAAGAGCACGGAGAGGATCAGGCCGGCGACCAGCATTTCGTGGTCGCTCGCCATTACCGCCAGGGCGACGACGAAGGCGAGCAGCATCGGCAGCGCGATCGCCAGGCGCAGGCTGGTCGCGGCTCCGACCCAGGCGCCCTCGCGCTCGGGCTCCTGGGCGGCGAGGCGCACGGCGACGGTTTCCAGGCCGAAGTTGCCGACGGTGGCGATCAGCTCGATCGCGGCCATCACCGTGGCCCACTCGCCGTAGCGGGTTGCACCGAGCGCGCGCACGATGACGACGGTCGTTACGACCCCGAGGGCGATGTTTACGACCTGGCCGCCGATCTGGGCGACGACGTCGGCGACGACGCGACGGGAGCCGACTCGCGTCGCGTGGGTATGGGTCCTCGCCATCGGTCGGGGATGATCGCAACCGCTGCGGCTGCGCTCGCGTCAGCTCAGGCGGCCGCCGGCGCCCTGTCTTTGCCCGGGAGGTCGCGCCAGGCGGCTGCCAGCCAGCCCAGCCCGGCCCCGATGATCAGCGAGATTCGCGGTTCGACCCCGGTGAAGGTCGCGGTCAACTCGACGATGCCCATGCCGAGGATCGTCCCGAAGCAGGCGATCGCACAGACCTGGACGATCTCGTCGGGGTGGCGGCGCCAGACCTTCACCGCCGTCAGCAGTCCACCGCCGATCACGGCGAGGTACGCGATCAAGCCGAGCGGGCCGAGCGCGAGCCAGTACCAGAGACTGGCGACGTGGACGTAGCGGCGATCGTGAGCCTCGGCCAGGGGCTGGTGCACCTCCCAGGGGACCCCGAGGCCGATGCCGGTCAGCGGCGCCTCTTCGATGTTTTCGACCACGTTCTTGCGCTCGTCGACGCGGTAGCGATCGCCGCGATTCTCGCCTAGGCCGCTGGGGCTGATCGTCTGCGCTCGCTCGGCCAGCGGGCTCGAAGAGGGATCCTCCGAGGAGCCGACCGTGACCACGGCGACCAGCGTCAACGCCAGGGTGACACCGGCGACCGCCAGCACCGCGCGGCCGCGCTGGCGGCTGGCGATGATGACGACGGCGACCAGCGTAAAGGCGGCGGCGATCCAGAACGAGCGGCGGAAGGAGAGGACGATGGAAAGCAGGGCGATCGGTGCCCCCGCCATGATCCAAACTGGGATCCTGACCTTGCGCACCAGTGCTGCGGCCGCGCCCAGTACCAGCGCCAGCATGATCAGGTTGGGGGTGGGGTTGAGGAAGCTGATCGTTTCGTCTTCGACCGTGCTGCCGAAGCCGCCGAGTGCGACGTACAGGCCGGAGAGGCCCTTGAATGCCGCTAGTGCGGCGGCGACGACGGCGAAGATTTTCAGGGCGCGGCTGTCGCGGAGAACGTTGACGGCAAGCAGCGGCGTCAGGATCAGGTAGACGACGTGCATGCCTCGGTGGAAGAGGTCGCCTTGGCTGACGCCGGCGTGGGCGGTGTAGCCGACGATCACGCCGCCGGCCAGCGCCAGCGCCAGCAGGATCAGTGGAATCGTCAGCGGGTCGGGCAGCCGCGGTCGCTCGTCCTCGGTCACGAAGCGCAGCAGGACGCCGCCGAGGCCCAGCAGGAGGAGCAGGTCGGGCGGCGTCAGGCTGGAGACCGCCTGTTCGTAGAAGAAGGCTCCGGAGGGGATCGCGCCGGTCGGTTCCCCTTCCGCCAGCACCGTGAGCACGAGCAACAGCCCAAAGGTGAAGCCGGGGAAGCGCAGCAGCACCAGGCAGAGCACCCCGATTACTGGGACGAGCGGCCCTTTTGGCCCGGCGAACTGCAGCCCCGCGGTGAAGAGGAGGCCGGTCGCCAGGCCGGCGGCGGCGACCCCAATCGCCACGCCGAAAGCCGGCACAGCGAGGGCCGGGCGGTTCAGACCCGCGTCCCCCTGGGTCGGTCCGCGGCCTGACGCTGCGGAGTGGCCGGCCGGTAGGCGTCGTAGCGGGTCTGTTTGGCGTTGGAGCGGTTGAAGGCGAAGCCGAGCAGAGGCGCCCCCGTGGCACGCAGGGCCTCGATCGCGCGGCGGGCATCGCGGCGGCGGGTGTGGCGGGAGTCGATCACGAAGACGACGCCATCGGCGTAGCGGGCAAGAACGACGGGGTCGACGACGACCAGCGTCGGCGGGCTATCGAAGACGACCATATCGTTGTCGGTGCGGAGGAATTTGACGATCTCTTTCATCCGTGAGGAGGACAGCGACTCGACCGCGTCCTCGGCGTGCGCCCCGGCCGGCATTAACTGCAGCTCGCCGCTCGCCGCCGCCGCGCCATGGAGCCGGACGTTGACGGCGACGGTGCCCGGCCCCGGTGCCGGCTCCTCGACCAGCAGATCGCTGAGGCCGGGGGAGAGCGAGGTCCCGAAGATCTCGTGCATGGTCGGTCGCCGCAGGTCGCCGTCGACGGTCGTCACCCGGCGCCCCTCGGTGGCGAGGGTGCGGGAGATGTTGGCGGAGACGTAGCTCTTGCCGCAGCCGGACTCGGCGCCGGTGACGAGCACGGTGCCGGCGCCCTCGCCGGCACCGTTGCTCTGGTAGTTGCCGGAGCGCTCGAGCGCGAAGACCATCGCCGTGCGCAGGCTGCGGAAGGCCTCCACCGGGGGCTCGTTGCGTCCCTTTGGGATCTCACCGAGCAGTTGCAGGCCGAGGTCCCGCGCCGCGTCCTGGGCGGAGCCGTAGCGATCGAAGAAGAGGTCACGCAGGTAGATCGCGCCGGCGCCCAGCACGAGCGCGGCGATCAGGGCGAGCAGCGCGTCCCGTTTCGGCTTGGGCGAGACCGGGTTCGTGTTCGCCGCGGCGCGCTCGACGATTCGCAGCGAATCACCGGGATTGGCGGTCTGGGTCGCGATCTGGTCCTGGAGCGCTTGCAGCTCGACCTGCAGGCCGGCTGCCTCTGAGTCGGTTGCGGGCGTTTCCGCCAGGGTCGCTTCGATTTCGTTGATTCGCTGCTGGATCGGCTCCAGCGCCGCTTTCAGCTGGTCGATCTTGAGCCCGCCGAGGTAGCTTGCAAAGGCTTTCGCGTAGGCGTTGGCGAATTCAGCCGACTGGGTTGGGTCGCCGGTGATCGCGCTGAAGCTGAGAACGCCGACTCGCGACTCGGGCGAGACCTCGACGCTGGAGTCGAATTCGTCTTCGCGCCCCGTCACCGCAGGGTCCTCGTGGGCGAGGTCGAGGACGGTGCGGGTATTGGCGAGCTCGTGGTAGACGTTGGAGAGGCTGAGCAGCTGTTCCTCGCTGAGGATTTCTCCCGACGCCTGGCTGGTCGAGACGATCTGGCCCAGGGCCGTGCTCTCGTATTCGTTCTCCCGGGAGGCGGAGAGGAGGTAGACGACCACGGCCGCGACCACGGCAAAGAGCGCCAGCCAGCGCTTGCTGGCCCAGATCAAACGTAGGTAGCCGTTCATTTTCACGAGTCGAGTTGACCTATCGGGCAGGTCGCCGCACTACTTGAATCAGGATAGCCGTCGCCTAAGTGGTTCTCGGCGTGCGAGTGCGCTCCTGCACAGTGCTTATCGCCACCTGCGGAGGCGAGGAGGGGTCGAGCGGCTCGACCGCGCCGCGTAGCGCCCGCGGGACTAATCTGAGGCGGCGGCGCTCGCGCCGGCCGGCGGGCAACAGGGCGTCGACCGAGCGCAGCTGATCCTCGGCGTCGAGGGCGCGCACCAAGGCACCGGAGGCGGGGCCGATCAGCGCCACATCGGCGCCGGCTGCGGCGGCGGCATCGAGCCAGGGGCCGAGTCGTGCGGCGCCGCTGTCGCTGAGGGCGACGCCGACGATCCGCACCGGCCCCAACCGCGGTGGCTCCTGGCCGAACCCCCCGGGCGCTCCTTCGACTCCCTCGCGAAGCCGGTAGATGGTCGCCAGCGAATCGGCCGCGCACTCCAGCCAGATCTTCGCCAGCCCGCGCCAGCCGTCGCGCCAGCCCCCGTAAATCAAGGTCCGGTAGGCGAACTTGACGACGGGGCGGAGCAGCGTCCCGGTCAGCACCTCGGCGCCGCCGGGACGGCTGCGCTGGCTGCCCTCCAGCCGGGCGTAGGTGTGGGCGTCGCGCACCGCCTCGTGCCAGGACGACGCCAGCAGGTGCGTCAGGTCAGCGGCGAACGGATGCACCGGGCCGTCCGGCCAGAGACCCTCGTGGACGCTGCGGGACTCGTCGTGACGGAAGGGGCCGCGGCGAAAAAGCCGGTGCCGGTAGCGCGGGTAGCGGCTGGCCGGGCCGAGCTCGGCACCGAGGAAGACGTCGCGCATCGGGATCGCGGTCATCTGGGTCCCCTCGGGCGGATCGCTCAGGAAGGCGCGGATCTCGCCCGCCAGCTCCGGGCTGACCCGCTCGTCGGCGTCGATCTCCAGCACCCAGTCGCACTCAGCGTGGTCAAGCGCGATGTTGCGCTGGGCCGCGAAGCCGGGCCAGGGGCTCTCGATTACCCGCGCTCCCGCGGCCGCGGCGATCTCACGGGTGCGATCGCGCGAGCCGCTGTCGACGACGACGATCTCGTCGCAGAATCCAAGGCTCTCGAGGCAGGCGGGAAGGCGCTCCTCCTCGTCGCGGGCGATTACGCAGGCGCTGATCGTCGCGCTCAAGCAGGGGCCTCGGAGGCGAGCAGCTCGCCGAGCCTGAGCGCGAGTGCCGCGATCGTCAGGGTGGGATGGACGGGGCCGTAGGTGGGAAAGGCCGAGCCCCCGGCGACAAAGAGGTTCTCGACGTCGAGGTGTCTCATCTGGGAGTCGACGACGCCCTCGTCGCCGCCGCCCATTCTGCAGGTCCCCAGCAGGTGGCCTCCCCGCGGCCCTGGCCGCGGTATCGATCTCGCGCGCGCCGAGCGGCGCCAGCCGCTGCCGCAGCTGCTCGGCGACCTCGGCGATGCCGTCGCGTTCGTAGCGGCTGGGCGGGGGATAGACGGTCCGGTTGAACGGCAGTCCGAAGGAGTCGCGATTGGGCGAGAGCTCCACCCGGCGCCCTCGCTGGGGGGTGTCTTCGCTCAGCATGTCCAGGGGGAGGATGCGTTTCCACTGGGCGAGGGCTTCGGCCCGGACCCGCTTCCCATCCTCGCGGTCCAGCACTCCCGCAGCCGCCAGCGGTCCAATTGGCGCCCCCGGGTTGTAGGGGCTGACGATCGCCGCCGCACGCTGCGAGCGGAAGGCACCGTCGCGGAATGCCTCGGAGAGGCCGGTGACCAGCGTCGTGCCATGGCCGGGATGCACGTCCTCGTCGAGGGTGACGAAGACGTTGGTGTGGCCGTGGTCGGAGAGGTAGCGGCCGACGTCCTCCCGATCGAGGCCGGAGCGCAGCAGCAGGCCGGGATTTTCGAAGCCGTTGGCGGCGAGGACGAAGGTGCCGGCTCGGATCCGCAGGCGTTCGCCGCCACTGCCGATCGCCTCGATCGCCTCGATGCTGCGGCCGTCGGGGGCGGCGCGCAAGCGGGCGGCGACGGTCTGCTGGTGCAGTTGCAGGTGTGGGTGCTCGAGCACCGCCTGCAGTCCGTTGAGGGGAGAGAAGCGAGCGTCGACCGGGCAGAGCTCGCAGGTCGCCGAGCCGCAGCACGCCGGTCGTCCTTGGGTCGGCTGGGAGGGGCGGGCCTGGGGAAGCGGCCGGAATGGGCTCAGCAGGGGTGCGACCACCTGGTCCATCGGGCTTGGTGGGTGCGGCGGCAGCACCCGCGAGCTTGGCAGCCGCGGCCCGCCGCCGGCCGAGTCCCCCTCCGGCGCCCCCGCGATGCCCAGCGCTTCCTCGGCGCGAGCGTAGTAGGGCAGCAGCTGCTCGAGTGAGAGCGGCCAGTCGACCATCACCCCGTAGGTGGAGCGCATCCTGAAGTCGTTGGCGATGAAGCGAGGCGTCGTTCCCGCCCAGTGCAGCGTCGAGCCGCCGACCCCGTAGACGTAGCTCCACGGGTACTCCGGCGTTCCGGGGGCGGTTTCGTTGTTGGCCGCCGCCCCTGGCACGTCCGCCGCCCACTGCCCGTCGGTGAGCTGCTCGGCGTGGGTCTTAAGGGCACCTCGCTCCAGCATCACCACCTGCGCTCCCGCTTGCAGCGGCGCCCAGGCAGCGAGCAGCCCGCAGACGCCCGAGCCGACGATCGCGATGTCCGCCTCGACGGTTTTCACCGGCTCGCGGACCAGGCCCGAGCATGGTGCGGCGCCGCCCGGGTCGACGCCGGTGATGGCGTAGGCGAGGTTGGAGGCGGGGGCGGAGAGCATCGGCGCAATGAGGCTGTCGATCGCCTTGCGGCGGGCGTCGTCTGGCATCACGCTCGCCGCCGGGTCGCGAACGGCGAGCGCGAAGGCAGCGGCGCGGGCCTCGTACTCGGCGTCGCCGTACTGCTCCCGCGCCCGCTGCAGCAGTTGCGCCGCCAGCTCCGGCTCGATCCCCAGCCGCGAGGCGACCAGCTGCTCGAACTCTTCGCCTGCGACCAGGATCGCGTACGGCGCGGCCAGCGCCACACCGGCGCGCCGGTGCCGACCGCGATAAAGGTTCGCCGGCGCATTCGCAGCCGGCCCACCGGCTCGGGCTCCCCGGCGAGCTCACGCAGCAGCGCGACCAGGCGCGGGGTCTGGATGGCGCTGTCGTAGTGCTCTCGGGCGCGCTCGCGGGCGGCTGCGCCGAGCCGCCGCCGGCGGTCGGGGTCGGCGAGCCGCCGCAGCGCCGCCGCCAGGCCCTCGACGTCTCCCGGGGCAACCAGCTCGCCGCTGCCGCCCGAGCAGCTCGCCGATCGCGCCGACGTCGGAGGCGACCACCGGCAGGCCGGCGGCCATCGCCTCGAGCACCGCCCAGGGGACAGCGTCGGCGCGGGTGGGCAGGGCGAAGACGTCGGCCGCCGCGTAAAGGGCGCGCAGCTCCTCGCTGCCGGCCTCGACGCCGCGATGCACGCGCACGAAATCCGCGGCGAGGCATCTCGTCGGCGCTGACCACGTCGAGGACCGCCTCGCCGCCGAGCCGGGAAACGGCCTCGATCAGCGAGTCAAGGCCCTTGCGGCCAACGTCGTTGCCGACGAAGAGGACTCGCAGCGGCCCCTCCCGTCCGATTTCGCGCGCCTCGGCCGCCTGGCCCCACCACTCGGCGTCCAGCCCGGGGTGGATCGTCTGCAGCCGCGTCGGCCTCGATCTCGTACTCCTCGCGCAGCGCCGCCGCGTTCCATTCGGTCCAGGGAACCACCGCCGCGGCTCCGGCGATCGCCCGTTGCTCCAGCCGTGCGAGCAGGCGCTGCTGGCGGGCGGAGTGACGGTCGCGTGGCCCCAGGTACTCGAGCGCGGTGAACTGGCCGATGGTCGCATCGACCGAGAGCACGCAGGGGAGCCGGCGCATCGGGCCCTTGCTGAGTAGGGCCGAGGCCTGGGTGATGACGAGGGCGGCGTCGGCCCAGCCGGCGTGGCGTTTGAGCAGGCGCCGGGCCTGCCAGGACCAGCGCAGGCGCCAGCGCAGGCCCAGCAGGTCGGCGTCGCCGAGGCGCGGAATCCGCCTCAGCAGCCGAGCCCCGAGCCTGCTCGGGGGCGGCACGGTGACCATCCGCAGCTCGACCCCGGGCATCGCCTCCAGGGATGCGGCCAGCTGGCCTTTCAGGGTGCGATGGCCTAGCACCCCCTCGTCGACGATGAGCAGGCGCAGCGGCTCGGCTCTGGGGTCAGCGCTCACGGCCGGCGCTCCCCGGCTGCCTCGATCAGGCGCTCGGCCGCCGCGGCGACGACGGTGCGGTCGAAGCGCTCGATCGCCCGTTTTGCCGCCAGCGCACCCTCGCGGCTGACCCGCTCGGGGTCGCTCTCGTATGGGCGCAGGGCGGCGGCGACAGCGTCGGGATCGTTCTCAGGCGTGACAATCGTCCCGAACTCCTCCTCGATCAGGCCGACAACTCCCTCCGCCCCGGTGGAGACGCAGGGGCGTTCGGCCAGCATGCCGAGGATCACCGCCCGCGGCTGGCCCTCGGCCGGGCTCGGACAGAAGACCGAGACGTCGAAGGCCGAGAGCACGTCGCCGACCTCCGCCCCCGGGGTGGTGAGGAAGTGGGCACGCTTGCCCAGCGCCGCGGCGTGACCGCGCAGCTCGGCCTCGGTCTCACCGGAGCCGGCCAGGATCAGGTGCGTCTCAGTGCCGAGCCCGGCGACGGCATCGATCAGGACATCGTTGCGCTTCTTCGGGTGGAAGCGGGAGATGCAGCCGACGGTGAAGGCCTCGGCGGGGATACCGAGCTCGCCGCGGACGCGAGCGCGTCCCTCCTCGCTGAAGCGGATCTCCTCGGTGCGCATCGCGTTCGGCAGCACCGTCACCTTGCCGGCTTCGACCCCGGCCGCGATCACCGAGCGGCGGGTGCCCTCGGAGATCGCCAGCACCGGGGCGACGCCGCGCGATGCTCGGGCATAGGCCCAGCGTCCGGGTCCCTGGCGCATCTGCCGCGGCACCGGGCCCCACTCGCACCAGGCGATTTGGGGGCGGAGTCGCGTCCGGCAGGCCCGGTGCCAGCAGCTGCTCCTTCTTGTAGTGGAGCAAGAGCAGGTCGTAGGGGCCCTCGGCTTCGAGCGCCTGGCGCAGCCGGCGGCCGAGCGAGCGCCAGCGCAGCCCCAGCTGCGGCCAGGTGCGGGCCGAGAGCTTCGGCCCCAGCTTCAGCGGGCGAACCTCGACCTGGGTCTCGCGCCCGATCCCCGGCGAGTCACTGAGCATCACCGCCTCGTGCCCGCGTTCGATCATCGCGTCGAGCAGCTCCACCGCCGCGAACTCGGCGCCACCAGGGGCGGCACCGGTCATCACCGAGACGATCTTCATGCCGCCAGGCGCTGCTCCAGCGCCTCGATCGAGTACTCCCGTGCGGCAAGCGCGCGGCCAGCCGCGGCCAGGGGGTTGCCCCGGGCGGGGTCGAGGACCGCCTCGATCGCGCTTGCGAATGCTTCACCGTCGGCCGCGCCCTCGGCGTAGTGCTCGCCGGCGTGGACCTCGAGCCCGGCCGCGGCGAGCGGGGTGGCTGCGACGGGCACCCCGTAGGCCAGCGCTTCGACGAACTTGAGCGGCGAGCCGCCACCCTCCAGCAGTGGCACGGCGACGCACCCAGCCGCCAGGTAGAGGTCGCGCAGGTCAGGCACGAAGCCGCTTGCCTCGACCCGGGAGTCGGTCGGGCCGATTTCGTCGCTGCCCTTGCCGGCGATGACGAGGCGAACGTCGGCTTGGCGCTGCCAGAGGCTCGGCATCGCCTCGTCGAGCAGGAAGCGCAGCGCCCCGCGATTCGGCTCGTAGGAGAGGTCGGAGACGAAGAGGACGACCCGCTGGCCGTCCCGAGCCGGAACCGCCTCAATGGCGGCAACGTCGACGACGTTGGGGACAAGGCGCAGGCGGGCGTCGGGGACAAGCGCCGCGGCCCCCTCCATGTCAGCGGGGGAGACCATCCAGCTCTCCTCGAAACGCTTCAGGAGTAGCCGCTCGAAACGCTGGAGTGCCGGCAGCGACATCGCCGTGACCTCGAGCCGGTGGCGAAAGGCCGACTCGAGGTTGTGGGCGCTGTAGATGGCGGGACGGCGGGCGGCGTAGGGAAGCAGTGCCGCCGCCGCGACCGGGCCCTCGGCGATCAGGCGGACCTCCGCCTCCACCTCGACCAGTTCTGCCGCTCGCCCCGCGAGGCCGGGCCAGATCCCCCGTGCGAAGTCGTCGGGAACGCCGCGGAGCCGGGCGCGGGCGTAGGACGGCAGCCGGGCGGTGGCGCCCGGTCGCTCGACCCGGTGCAGGCGCAGCCCGGCGATCTGCTCGTAGGCAGGGTCGGGGTGCTCGGAGCCGAACGCCCCGTAGACGAGGTCGACCGGCCCGCTGGCCGCCAGGGCCCGCACGATGCCATAGGTGCGTCGCGCGCGGCCCGAGTCGAGCGTGGGGGTGAATGAGGTGGCGATGGCGGTCCGCATTTGGGCGGGGCCGGCCGTGAGGAGGGCGGCGCGGCGAGTATACGGTCAGTCGCGGACCTGGATCGACGGCCTGCGGAGCGCCCCGTTAGCGGTATAGCTGCATGGCGGCGCGGACGATCGCGTAGGAAGGCTTCGGGCTGCCGTCCTCTCGCAACAATCCAAACTGCAACTCGCGGTTCGTGCTGTCGGTGCCCCGGTCCAGCAACTGGAAGACGGAGAGCATCTCGACGTCCCAACTCGGGCGCGAGGCCACCGCAGCGATCATCTCACTCAAATGCTCGGCCTGGACCGCCTCGCTGACGCACTCGCTGCCGCAGTTGGCGGTCGACTCGCCGTACTCGGTCAGGTAGATCGGCTTCGATGTCGCCCCCAGTTCATCCATCCGCCGGCGCAGCGTGCCGATTCGCTCGAAGGCGCCACTGTCGCCAGGGGTGGCGGGATGGTGCCCGTACCAGTACGGGTGAAAGGCAAAAGCATCGAACAGCGAGTTGAGGTTGGGGATGCGCTGGAAGAGGGTGTCGATCCAGGACACGTCCTCGCCATGCAGGTACACAGGCAGGGCCACCTTGACCGGGAGGCCGAGCTCATCGATCCGTTCCAGGGTCGGGCGAACGGTATCGGCGTAGTCGGCCTCCGACATCGTCCCGAAGTAAGGCTCGTTACCGAGCTCGATCGTCGTGATCGCGTAGCGCGAGGCGTCAAGGTGGGGGTGCTCCGCCCAGAAGCTGCCGCCGGGGCCGTAGCGGCGGACGAAGGCGACGACCCAGTCGCGGTAGTGGGTCGCGTCGCCGAGCTGATTGGCACCGAGCAGGGCATGGATTCGGGTGCGGATCTGTTCCGCCGCGATCTGGACCTCCTCGTCCTGCGCGTCGACGGGATCCAGCGGGTCCCACTCGTGGCGGGTGACGGCGGCGCCCAGCTGGGCTCGGTAGGTGGTTTCGGTGCTGCTCCAGCCGGCGTAGCCGCCGTCTATGGCAGCCACCAGGTCGCCGGCGGGCGACGGTGCCGGTTCGAGCGGAACCCCGGGGGAGATGTCAGGGGTTGAGGTTTGGGGCGGCGGGCTCGGTTCCGGTTCCGATTCCTCCGGCTCAGGTTCAGGCTCTTCCGGCTCCGGAGCGGGGAGGGGAGGAGCCGGAGCGGGCGGAGGAGGAGTGGGCTCGGGCAGGGGAGGAGCCGGCTCGGGCGCTGCCGGCGCAGCGGTGACGGGGCCAGGGGCGCTCGGGAGCGGCGGGACTGAGCCCGACGGTGGTCCAGGGGTCGCCTCCGGCGCGGGTACGGGAGCCGCGGATGGCGTGGGATGGGAGGGGGCCGGAGCGGCGGTGACGAGCCCCGGCGCGGAGGCGGACGGCGCCCTCACGCCGTTGCTGGGCTTGCGGCCCCGGCGGATCGCCCGCGCGTGGCCGATGAGGCCGTGGACGCGGCGGCCGGCGACGGCAGCCTGGGCATTGCCGAGCGCCAGGCGCTCGCCGGCGATGCTGTTGCCGGCGTCGTCCTCGCCTGGGTCGGTCGAGGCCCCCGAGAGACCGGTCGTCGCCGCGACCAAGAGGATGGCTGCGAGAACGAGCATCCTCAGCGGGGACCTTGGGCGCCTCATACGTTCGTCCATACCCGGCCCAGCCTGGCGTGAACGCACGCTGTTGTCAAATAGCTATCCCCGGTACTGCTGCATCAGCCCGCGGACGATCGAGTAAGACGGCTTCTGGGTTCCGTTCTGGCGCAGCAGCCCGAACTGCAGCTCGCGGTCTGAGCTGTTGGTGCCGCGATCGAGCAGCTGGAAGACCGAGACCATCTCGATCTTCCAGTAGGTGCGGGTGATCGCCGCGTTCAGCATCGACTGCAGGTGCTCGGCCTGGACCGCCTCGCTGACGCACTCGCTGCCGCAGTTGGCGGTCGACTCGCCGTACTCGGTCAGGTAGATCGGCTTGTCGGCGGCGCCTTTTTCGTTCATCCGTTTGCGGACGACGTCGATCCGGCCGAACGGTCCCGCCGCGTGCACCTGGGCCGGGTCGTGCCCGTACCAGTAGGGGTGTTCGGCGAAGGCGTAGAACAGCGAGTTGAGGTTGGGGATGCGGTTGTAGAGCGTGTCCATCCAGCCGGTGTCGGTGCCGTAGACGCGCTGGGGCAGGATGACCTTGATCGGCAGGCTCAGGGTCTTGATCGTTTCCAGCGCCGGTCGCACGGTGTCCGCGTAAGAGCTGGCGGAGACCTCGAAGTAGGGCTCGTTGCCGAGCTCGAAGGTGGTTATCGCGTAGCGCGATTCGTCGAGCTCGGGGTGCAGGTCCCAGAAGCTGCCGCCGGGGCCGTAGCGGCGGATGAAGGCGACGACGAATTCGCGGTAGCTGGTGGCGGAGCCGAGCTGGTTGGCGCCGAGCAAGGCGTGGATCCGGGTCTGGACCTGGGAGGCAGCCTTGAGGACGAGGGCGTCCTGGGCGTTGACGGGGGCGGCGGGATCCCACTCGTGGCGGGTCACGGCGGCGCCCAGCTGGGCTCGGTAGGTGGTTTCGGTGCTGCTCCAGCCGCCGTAGCCGCCGTCGATTCCCACTACCAGCGACCCGGTGCTCGGAGCCGGAGCCGGTTCGGGAGCGGGCGTCGGTGCGTTGGAGACGTTCACGGTTGTCGCCGCCGACCGCGAGTTGCCGGCCGCGTCATAGGCGACAGCGGTGAGGGTGTGGGCGCCGTCGCTGACCTGGGTAGTGTCGAAGTAACAGTTGTAGGGGGCGACCATCTCCGTGTTGAGCGTGGCGCCGTCGACCTTCATGACCACCCTTTCGACGCCGCGGTCGTCGCTGGCGCTTGCCTCACAGGCTGAGCCTTCGATTTTGCCGCTGAGCGTGGTGGCGGCGGCGGGGGCTGTCCAGCTGACGCTGGGAGCGACCGTGTCTCCCGGCGCCACTTCGGGCTCTGGAGCGGGGGCCGGTTCCGGCTCGGGGGCGGTCTCGGGGGTGGGGGCGGGAGCCGGCGCCGTCTTATTGGCGACGGTGATCGCGATCGAGGCGGTGCGGGAGTTGCCGGCCGCGTCGTAGGCGACAGCGGTGAGGGTGTGGGCGCCGTCGCTGACCTGGGTCGTGTCGAAGTAACAGTTGTAGGGGGCGGAGCGCTCGTTGTTCAGCGTTGCGCCGTCGACCTTGATCACGACGCTGCTCACTTCGCGGTTGTCCCGCGCGCTCACCTCGCAGGCCGAGCCCTCGAGCTTGCCACTGACCGTTGCGCCGGCAGCCGGAGCGGCCCAGCCGACGCTGGGAGCGGTGGTGTCCTTGTTGCGGCGGGAGGCGGAGCGGAGCAGGTTGGCGACGCAGCGGCGCTTGGCGCGGTGGGGCTGCGCGGCGGCGCCGGCGGATGCGGTTCGCTGGGCGCAGATCGTGGCGGCGCGCTTGGCCGAGGCCGAAGCGGTCGGCGATGCCGCGGAGGCACCGGCGAGCGCGAGCAGGCTGACGGCGGCGATGAGGACGAGGGCGATTCGGGCGGCGGCGGTTTTGGTGAATCTCATTGCCCGTTTGTCGGACCGTCGGTCGCCCACCGTGTGCCGAACCGCTGCTTTTGGACAGATGTCCAGCGCGGCCTTGAGGCGATGCAGAGGAAGCTGCAGCCTGCCGCGGGCTCTAACCGCGGTAGCGCTGGATCGCGTCGTGGACGATCCCGTAGGCCGGCTTCTCGGAGCCGTCCTGGCGCAGCAATCCGAACTGGAGCTCGCGATCGGAGCTGTCGGTGCCGCGGTCGCGGAGCTGGAAGACCGACAGCATCTTCACCCCCCATTCGGGGCGGGAGGCGATCGCGTCGACCATCTGCTTGAGGTGCCCGGCCTGAGAGGCCTCGTCGGTGCACTCCTCGCCGCAGTCGGCGGTCGACTCGCCGTACTCGGTGATGAAGATCGGCTTGTCGGCGGCGCCCACTTCGTTCATCCGCTTGCGCAGGGCGTCGATGCGGCCGAAGGGGCCGGCGGGGCTCACCTCGGCCGGATCGTGGGCGTACCAGTAGGGGTGATCGGCAAAGGCGTAGAAGAGCGAGTTGAGATCGGGAATCAGCTCGTAGAGGGTGTCCATCCAGGCGGTGTTGGTCCCGTAGACGCGGCTCGGGAGGACGACCCTGACCGGCAGCTCGAGGCGTTGGATCTCTTCCAGCGTCGGGCGCACGGTGTTCGCGTAGTCCTCGGCCGACATCTCGCCGAAGTAGGGCTCGTTGCCCAGCTCGACGGAGGTGATCGCGTAACGGGCGTCGAGCTCGGGGTGCTGGGCCCAGAAGCTGCCGCCGCTGCCGTAGCGCTGGATGAAGGCGACGACCCACTCGCGGTAGTGGTTGCCGTCACCGAGGTCATTGCTGCCGAGCAGGGCGTGGACGCGAGTGTGGATCTCGCCGGCGGCGACTTCCATCACGTCGTCCTGCTCGTCGACTGGTTCGGAGGGGTCCCACTCGTGGCGGGTGACAGCGGCGCCGAGTTCCTTGCGCTGGACGATTTCGCTCTCGCTCCAGCCGCTGTAGCCGCCGTCGATCCCGATCACGAGGTTGCCGGGGGCGTGCGTCTGCACGATGCTGGTCTGGGCGCGCTGGCGCTTGGCGGCCCTGCGCAGCCGGGCCATGCAGCGGCGGCGCAGCCGTGACTCGGTGCGACGGGCCTTCCTGGCCGCGGCCGGGCTCTGGGCGTTGGCGCTGCGGTTGAAGCGTGCCGCCCGTTTGATGCAGGCGGCCGCTCCGGGCTGGGCGCGGGACACTGAAATCGAGGGAGCGACATCGACTGGCTTCGGGGCGGCGGTTGCGGCCGCGTCCCCGGCTCCGAAGAGGCAGGTGAGCGCGATCGCGGTGGCGAGAAGGCGAGTGGAGTTGGCTGAGGCCCGCACGCCGCTCCCATCGGGCGGCGGGACGGCATGCCTGGGCTTTTCAAAGCCATCTGGACGTATGTACTAGTACGCGTACCTGAGCTACAAAACGGCATGCAAGAGCAGCCGGCAGAGCCGGTAAATCCGCTTTGGGACTGGCAAAACGGCGCTAAGAGGGACTAGCTGTCCTACCCACGGACGTTGTGAACGCGGCTGATCGGCGGCCGGTCTCCCAAAGAGCTGTGCGGGCGACGCCGGTTGTAGTAGCGCAGGAAGGATGACAGGGAGCGCAGCCGCTCGGTTGAGCTCTCCCACCGGTGGGCATAGGCCCACTCGCGCTGCAGGGTCTGAATGAACCTCTCGGCCTTGCCGTTCCAGCGCGGCGTGTAGGGCGGGGTGAGGATGTGGCGGGCGCCGTGGGCGGCAAGCAGCGCCGCGAAGGCGTAGGAGCGTCGGTAGACCATCGCGTTGTCGGTCATCACCGCCTCCGGTGGATCCAGGCCCAGAGAGCCAAACCAGGCCAGTGCCCGCTCCAGGGTCCCGGCGTTGGTCTCGGCGTTCTCACGGGGATGGCGCTCGACGTAGGCCAGGCGGGAGTGGTCGTCGATGACCACGTGCAGATATTCCCAGCCGGCACCGCGGTTGGGGGCGCGCCTGTCGGCGGTGGCGGCGTGGCCGGGCTTCTCAAAGCGCGCCAGCCGCTTGACATCCATGTGCAGTAGGGCGCCGGGGCGAGACCACTCATAGCGGCGGTAGGTCTGGCGCTCGGTGCGGGGGATTCGCGAGAGCCCGTGGCGGTGCAAGACCTTCCAGATCGTCGAGCGCGAGTGCCGACAGATCCCGGCCAGCCGACCGGGGCCCAGGCCGGTCTGGCGGCGTGCCCGCAGGATCGGCTCCTCCTCGGCCGCAGAGAGCCGTCTGGGCTGGCGGTGTGGCGTGCAGGGCCGATCGCGCAACCAACCCCCCGAGCGCCGCTGCTCCTGATCTGCCCCGAGCCAACGATGCCACCAGCGGTGGGCTGTGGCCGGCGCGACGTTGAGGGCGGCAGCTGCCGCCCTCAACGTCATTCCCGACTTGATCGCTTCGACCAGCGCCAGTCGCCCCGCTGGTCCGAGAGCAGCGTTAGCGTGAATGTCCATCCGGGTCCTCCTTGGCTTGGGCGTCAGAACCACAAGCCTCTTGGAGGGCCCGGATGCCTCTCAGCTGTTCACAAGGTGTGTGGGCGGGACAACTAGCGAAACCCCCGCACGCGTCCAGCGGCGGCGGACACGGCGCGGTGCGGCGTCCTCAGTCGCCCAAATAGCGCTGCTATTCGGGCTCCCTGCGTCCTTGCCCCGCTTGGTCCGGCGCTCGCTGGCCCGCGCACGCGGGTTTCGCTAGTCCCTCTTAGGGGGTGTTGCGGTGACGGGCGTCGAAGGGGTCGCCGAAGGACTCGGCGTCCAGCCCCCCGGCGATCTCGCGGACGCCGTCGGGCACCCGCATCCGCGGTTCGAAGCCGAGCCGCTCGTGGATCTTCGCGAAGGAGACCTTGTAGTCGCGTGGATCCTCGTCGCGGTGGACGAAGCTGACCTTGCCGCGGTCGAATCTCGCCGGTGATGATCTTGACCAGGTCGAGCTTGCGGTAGTTCTCGTCGCTGTGGCCGACGTTGAAGACGTCGCCGCCGACCTCGTCGGGGCCGGCCTTGAGCACCCTGACGATTCCCCGGGCGGCGTCGCTGACATGGACGTAGGGGCGCCAGAACTGCTCGCCGAAGACTTCCAGGTCGCGGCCGGCCCAGAGTTCGCGGGTGAACTCGTTGACGGTCAGATCGAAGCGCATCCGCGGTGCCGCGCCATAGACCGTCGCGAAGCGCAGACAGGTCGCCGCGGTCGGGCCGCTGCCGTTCTCCAGCAGCATCTTCTCGATCTCCACCTTCTGTTCGGCGTAGAGGGAGACCGGCGCCAGCGGCGCCTCCTCGTCGACCGGGGTCTCGGGGTCCGCCATCCGCCCGTAGTTGGAGCAGGTGGAGGCGAAGATCAGGTGCCCGACGCCGGCCTCGCGGGCGTCGTCGATCAGCGCCTCGGGTCGCCTCGACGTTGGTGGTGCGGGCCAGCTCGGGGTCGCGGGCGCAGGCGGGGTCGCCGACGATCGCAGCGAGGTGGACGATCGCGGTGGCGCCCTGGACCGCGTCGCGCCGTGCCTTGGCGTCGACGACGTCGGCGACGCACACGTCGGCGCCGCGCTCCTCGAGCATTTTCGCGATCTCCTCCTGGCCGTGGAGCAGGGAGTCGAGCACCCTCACGTCACGGCCGGCATCGAGCAGCGCGAGCGCGACTTCGGTGCCGACATAGCCGGCACCGCCGGTGATCAGGGTCAGGTCGCTCAACTTGGGGGCTCCTCGGTGTGCGTAGCGGTCGACCAGCGGCTTGAACTTGTGGCGGAAAGAGGTGGCGCTGAAGCGATCGGCGTTGGCGCGGATCGCCAGCGGATCGAATCTGCCGAAGTCGAGGTCGCGCAGCGGCGCGGCCAGGTCGGCGGCGCTCTCGCCGTCGACCAGGGCGCCGGTGACGCCGTCGACGACGGTCTCGCGGACCCCGCCGCGGTTGACGGCGACGACCGGCTTGCCGGCGGCCTGGGCCTCGACGGCGGCGATCCCGAACTCCTCGATGTTGGGCACGATCAGCGCGATGCAGCGAGCATAAAGATCGGTAAGGCGATCGTCCGTGACGCTGCCGAGGAACTCGACGTCGGGCCCGCCGTAGAGCTGCTCGAGCCGCGGCAGGTCCGGCCCGTCGCCGACGACCTTGATCGGCCTGCCGGCCAGGCGGGCGGCGTCCAGCGCCACCTCGACCCGCTTGTGGGGGACCACCTGGCCGACGAAGAGGAGAAAGTCCTCGGGGCTGCCGATCGAGAACCTTTCGACCGCCACCGGTGGGTGGACGATCTCGGCCTCGACCCCGTACAGCTGCTCGATCCGCTCCTGGGTGATGCGGGCGTTGGCGACGTAGCTGCCGACCCGGCCGGCGGCCTCCAGGTCCCAGGCGCGGATCCGCTTCAGCGTGCGGCGCATCAGCGGCCGGCCCAGGCGCGGGGTCTCGGCCAGGGCGCGGTCGCGCTCGAACCAGGCGTAGCGGAAGGGGCTGTGGCAATAGCAGACGTGCAGCGCGCCCGGCCCCGGTCGCAGCCCATGGGCGAAGGCGCTGCTGCTGGAGACGAGGATGTCGTAGCCGCCCACCGGGAGGCGCTCGGTGGCCATCGGGAAGAAGGGGAGGAGGTAGCGGAAGGTCCGCTGGCTGATCCCGAGGCGCTGCAGGCGGGACGTGTGCACCTCGCGCCCCGCGAAGCCCGCGGCCACCGCCTCCTCGTCGTAGAGCAGGGTGTAGATCGGAGTCGTGGGCCAGCAGGCCGCGATCTCGGCAAAGGTGCGCTCGGCCCCCCGCATCGTCAGCAGGTAGTCGTGGGCGAGCGCGAGGGAGGTGCCGTTAGTAGGCGCCACGCCCCGACATGACGGCGGGGACGGTCGCCAGCAGGATCTCGATGTCACGGGCCAGCGACCAGCCCGGCGACGTACTGGTAGTCGAAGCGGACCATCTCCTGGAAGGGGCTCTGGGAGCGTCCGTAGACCTGCCATGGGCCGGTCAGGCCGGGCCGCAGCTCGAGTCGGCGCAGATGCCAGACCTTGTCCAGCGCCGCCGTCTCGGGGAAGATCAGGGGGCGCGGGCCGACCAGGCTCATCTCGCCCTTGAGGACGTTGAAGAGCTGCGGCATCTCGTCGAGCGAGAAGCGGCGCAGGGTGCGGCCGACGCGGGTCACGCGGGGGTCCTCGCGGATCTTGAACATGACTCCGTCGCCCGCCTCGTTGAGCTCCTTGACCTCGTTCTTGCGCTGCTCGGCATCGACGTACATCGAGCGGAACTTGATCAGCGCGAAGCTGCTGTTGCCACGGCCCGCGCGCGGCTGGCGGAAGAAGATCGGACCGCGTGACTCGACCTTGATCGCGATCGCGGTCGCCACCATCACCGGCGAGAAGACCGTCAGCAGGACAAGCGAGCCGATCACGTCCAGCGCCCGCTTCGCCGCAATAGAGGTGGACGCGAGCACCGGGACGCCGATCGAGAGCAGCGGCAGGCCGCCGATCTGGTCGAGGGCACGAACGCCGTCGAGGAACTCGAAGAGGCGGGGTACGACGTCGACGGCGACGCTGGCGTCGCGGCAGGCGCGGATCGCCTCCAGCAGCTCCTCGTGGCTGGCGCGGGAGAAGGTGATGATGACTCGATCGATGTTCTGGGCCTCGATGATCGAGTCGAGGTCCGCGATCCGTCCCAGCCAGGGAAGGTCGGGAGTGCCGACGTCATGGACCTCGTCGTCGACGATGCCGACCGGGATCAGGCCGAACTGGTCATTGTTCTGGAGCTTCTTCACGACCTGCCCGGCGACCACGCCGGAACCGAGGATCAGGGTGCGCTGGTGCAGGTCGGGGGCGCGATGGAGGATCGCTCGCGCGACGGCACGGGCGGTTGCGGCGAAGATCGCGGTGGCGCCGACCGTGAGGAAGGTGAGGGCGACGACATGGTCGAGGTCGAGGACCATCGCGACGCCGAACAGCGGCCAGGTGATCAGCAGCACGGCGACGAAGCCGCGCGGCACCTCCGAGACCGCGGAGGCCCAGGTGGCGAGCTGATCGCTGCGGTAGAGGCCGATGCTGAAGGCCGCAAACGGCCAGAGCAGCCCGGCGCAGAGGACGTAGGGCAGGTCCGCGGTCGAGAAGCCGAGGATTGCGACGGCCAGGCCTGCGGCCAAGAGCGCGGCCAGGGCGTCCCCCGAGTAGAGCATCCGCGACAGCACCGCACCGCGTCGCCGCGCTCGGCTGGTCGTATCTGAGGGGCGTCGTCCCGCGTCGGACTCGAGGGCAAGCGGCGAATGGGACGGGGTGGCGGTCGGGTTTTCCATCTGGTGGGGTTGGGCTACTCGGCTGTCAGGTTTGGCTTGGTCGTTTTGCGATGTCGCAGTAGCGACGGGCTCATGGGGGGTGAGGGCGCATCTTTCTGTTCGCGCTTGTCGAGGGCTATGGCCCTTGTCGTGCCTCTGGCACGATTTCTTGAATGCGTGCGCACGCGGTGTCCTCTGCTTGCGCTCTATAGAAAATAGTCCGGTTGCCGTGAAATCTCTATAGGCAAACCAAATATCGCCTGAAAAAATAACTTGATGAAATTTGGCAACACAGCTTGCGTTTGACCGATCGCATCGAGCCTACTGGACAAATATTCGAGTGAACGAGATGCCGTAGCCGGTTCAGTGTGCCTCGTCGGAGGCGTGCGCCGGCGGGCGCGACTCCTCGGCGAGCGAGGTGATCTCGAGCTGGCCATGGGCGGCCCCTTCGAGCACCTCGGTCGCCTCCTGGGCGGAGCGGGCGTAGAGCTCGACCAGGAGGTGGACGACGATCTGCTCGTCGTCGTGCTTGTGGAAGCGGACGTGGGTGAAGAACTCGCGCACGCCGGCGTCGCCGAAGGCGCCGTAGGTGAGGAACTCGATCGCCTCCGGTCCCGAACAGGTCTCGACTCGGTCCTGGTCGACCCGGACCGTGCAGGAGGCGACCCAGGGGGTGCCGGCGACCATCCGCTGCCAGCGGTCTTCGATCGGGACGACGCGATCGTCCTGAAAGGTCAGGTGGGGCTGGTCATGCATGCAGTCGAGGCACTGCACGACCGATTCCTGCACCTCGTCGACGCCTTCGGTGAGGACGCCGGTCTCGGGGTCGACGCGGCGGATCGCGTCGTAGTGAATCTGGATCTCCAGGCTCTGGGACCAGCAGCGGTAGCAGCGCAGCCAGGCCGCCCGGTCCCCGTTCAGCTCGCTCATGTCCCCATTGTCGCGCGGCGGCGACTTCGGCGCGATTAGGCCTCAGGCTGCCGCGCCGGCGCCGGCGCGCTCGCCGACCAGGGCGACGATCTCACCCATGATCTTGTTGATGTCGAAGTCCTTGGGCGTGTAGACCCCGGCGACGCCGCCCTCGCGCAGGCGCTTGGCGTCCTCGACGGGAATGATGCCGCCGACGACGACGGGCACGTCGACGCCCTCCTCCCGCAGCAATCGCACGACCTCCGGGATCAGCTCCAGGTGGGAGCCGGAGAGGATCGAGAGGCCGACCACGTCGACGTCCTCCTGCAGGGCGGACTCGGCGATCTCGGCCGGGGTCAGGCGGATCCCCTGGTAGATCACCTCCATGCCGACGTCGCGGGCGCGCAGGGCGATCTGCTCGGAGCCGTTGGAGTGGCCGTCGAGGCCGGGCTTGCCGACCAGGATCTTGATCCTGTGGCCGATCCGCGCGGAGGTCTCGTCGACTTTGGCCCGGATCGCGTCGAGCTGGTCGCGGCCGGCGGGTGGGGCGGCGCCGCTGACGCCGGTCGGGCCGCGGTAGGCGCCGAAGGACTCGCGCAGCACCTCGGCCCACTCGCCGGTGGTGGCGCCGGCCTTGGCGGCGGCGATCGTTGCCGGCATGATGTTCTGGCTCTCGTCGGCGGCGACCTTGGTGAGCTCGGCGAGGGCGGCGTCGACGGCCTCGCCATCGCGCTCGGCCTTCCACTGCTCCAGGGCCTCGATCCGCTCGCGCTCGACCTCGGGGTCGGGGGTGAGGATGCCGCCGTCGGCGCCGGCGGTCAGCGGCGAGTCCTCGGTCTCGGTGAAGCTGTTCTGGCCGATCACCTTCTGCTCGCCGCTCTCGATCCTGGCGACGCGCTCGCGGTGGGACTCGACCAGGCGGGCCTTCATGTAGGGGACGGCCTTGACGGCGCCGCCGTGCTCCTCGACCACCGCCATCTCCGCCCGCGCGCCTGCGGTCAGCTCCTCGACCAGGCCGTCCATCACCACCGAGCCCTCGAAGACGTCGGGGTACTCGAGCAGGTCGGTCTCGTTGGCCAGCACCTGCTGGATCCGCAGGCTCCACTGCTGGTCCCAGGGGCGGGGCAGGCCCATCGCCTCGTTCCAGGCCGGCAGCTGCAGGGCGCGGGCGCGGGCGTCGCGGCTGAGGGTGACGGCCAGCGCCTCCAGCACTATCCGCTGGATGTTGTTCTCCGGCTGGGCCTCGGTCAGGCCGAGGCTGTTGACCTGGACGCCGTAGCGGAAGCGCAGCATCTTCTCGTCGGTGACGCCGTAGCGCTCGCGGCCGATCTCCTGCCACAGCGCGCTCATCGTCCGCAGCTTCGCGATCTCCTCGATCAGGCGGATGCCGGCGTTGACGAAGAAGGAGATGCGGCCGAAGACCTTGGGGAAGTCCTCGTCGGCGACCTGGCCGCGGGCTTTGACCTCGTCGAGCACGGCGATCCCGGTCGAGAGCGCGTAGGCGATCTCCTGCACCGGCGTCGCCCCGGCCTCCTGCAGGTGGTAGCTGCAGATGTTGGTCGGGTTCCAGCTCGGCACCTCGTTGACGCTGAAGGCGACCATGTCGGCGATCAACCGCATCGAGGGCTCGGGCGGGAAAGCGTAGGTGCCGCGCGAGAGGTACTCCTTGATGATGTCGTTCTGAGTCGTTCCTTTGAGCTGGGAGCGATCCACCCCGTTCTCCTCGGCGACGGTCGTGTAGAGGCCGAGCAGCCAGGCGGCGGTGGCGTTGATCGTCATCGAGGTGTTCATGCTGTCCAGCGGGATCCCGTCCAGCAGCTGGTGCATGTCCCCCTTGTGGGCGACCGAGACGCCGACCTTGCCGACCTCGCCGCGGGCGAGGACGTGGTCGGGGTCATAGCCGGTCTGGGTCGGCAGGTCGAAGGCGATCGAGAGGCCGGTCTGGCCCTTGGCCAGGTTGCCGCGGTAGAGCTCGTTGGAGCGCTTGGCGTCGGAGTGGCCGGCGTAGGTCCGCATGACCCAGGGGCGGTCGCGCTCGGGGAGTCTGTGGTCGCTCATGTTGCACATGGTATTTGCCTGCTGGGTCCTTGTGGGCGGGAGGAGGGATGGGGCACCCACACCCGCCCCTACACCCCGAAATCCATCGTTCAGCGGCGGTCCGCCCGCATCCTTCCCCCCTGCCTGTGTTTAGGGTGCGAACGATGAGGACTCGATTTGCAGCCATATTGGGCACCGCGCTGGTCGTCGGCTTGGTCTCTGTCGTTCAGCGCCGGCGCGGCGATGGTGGGGATCTACCGGAACGGGATGGACACGACCGCGCAGCGCGCGCAGCTGGTCAAGCTGGCCGGTGCGAGCTGTGCTCGGGGCGGTTCTGAGGGGGCGTTGAGGATCGCGATCGGCAAACGCACCGACGCCTGCTCCTACCGCACCCCGGTCCTGGGTCGCGACCTCGAGATCTCCGCCACCGAGCGGCTCTTGAGCGGCACGCCGAAGTCGTTGCAGAAAAAGGCCTATCTGGCGCTGGAGTTGCGGGCCGGCGCCGGCGCCAAGTACCAGCTGCTGGCCTTCCCGCTGCAGCGCAAGGTGCAGCTGGTCAAGGTCACCAGTGCCGGCAGCGAGTACCTGGCGATCGCCAAGGACGTCAAAGACCTGATGGGCATCAACAAGGCCAACGCGCTGCGGCTGCGGGCGGTCAATATCACCAGCGGCCCAGAGCGCGGCCACGCCGAGCTCTTCGCCTATGTCGGCGGTGCCCTCGTGGCGGAAGCGACCGATGCCGCCGGGGGCGAACTGACGGGTCGCGCCGCCGGGGTCGCGGTCGGGGCGATCAAGGGCGGCAACGGCGTCATTGCCAGCGTCGACGACGTCCTCGTCCGGGTTCCGGTCGACTTCTAGGCCGCTCAGCCAGAAGCCCCGGTCGCCTCGAGCTCGTCGGCGATCAGCCGCGCCAGCGGCAGCGACGAGGTGGCAGCGGGGGAGGGAGCGTTACGGACGTGGATCGCCCGCTCGGTGCGGTGGACGACGAAGTCGTCGACCAGCTTGCCGTCGCGGCCCAGCGCCTGGGCCCTGATCCCGGCCGGGCCGGTCTCGGCCCTGACGCCGCGCAGCTCCGGAACCATCCGCGCCGCCTCGGCGACGAAGGAGCGGCGGCTGGCGGCGTGCTGGATCTCCCGCAGCCCGGCCCGCCAGTGGCGGGCGCCGAGGCGCCAGGTGCCCGGCCAGGCGAGGGTCTCGCCGAGGTCGCGGGCACGTACCCGGTGCAGCTCGTAGGCGTCGCGCGCCGGCGCCATCAGGGCGCTGGGCCCGATCAGCACGTCGCCGGCCAGGGTGCGGGTCAGGTGGGCACCGAGGAACGGCAGGTCCGGCTCCGGCACCGGGTAGACGTTGGCGCGAACCAGCCCCGCCGCCGCCGCGGGCAGCCGCAGGTAGCCGCCGCGGAAGGGGACGATGCGGGGGTCGGCCGGGGCGCCGCAGGCGACGGCGAGACGGTCGGACCAGAGGCCGGCGCAGAAGACGGCGGCGCTGGCGGCGGTGCTGCCGCGGCTGTGGCGGAGCTCGATCCGGCCCGGCCCGGGCATGGCGCTGGTGACGCCGGTCCCCATGTGGACCGTGCCGCCGCCACCGCGGACCTCGTCCGCGTAGGCTTCGGCGACGGCGACGAAGTCGACGACCCCGGTCGCCGGGGAGTGCAGGGCGGCGACCCCGCGGGCATGCGGCTCGATCGCGCCGATCTCGTCCCCACCCAGGCGCCGCAGCTCGGAGACCTCGTTGGCGCGGCCGCGCCGTTCGAGCTCGTCGAGGCGGTCCAGTTCGCTCTCCTCGACGGCGACGACGAGCTTGCCCGATTTCTCGAAGGGGATCTCCCGCGCTTCGCAGTACGCGTACATCTCGCGTGCGCCCTGGACGCAGAGCCGCGCCTTCAGCGACCCCGGCTCGTAATAGATGCCGGCGTGGATGACGCCGCTGGAGCGGCCGGTCTGGTGGCGCCCGATCCGGTCTTCGCCCTCGAGCACGCAGAGCCGCGCTCCGGGCCGGCGGGCCAGCAACTCCCGCGCCACAGCCATGCCGAGGATGCCGCCGCCGACGATCGCAATGTCGCACTCCCGCGGCGGTTCGCTCATGCGGCGAAGGGACCGCCGCCAGCCACACCGGCGGCCGCGACCGCCAGCAGCAGCAGGCCCGAAAGCACGTAGGAGAGCGCGAGCGCGCGGACCCGCCGAGATGGCACGGCGCCGCCAGTCTCTACCCTCGCCAATTGCCGCCGCAGCTCGCCGCGAAAGCCAGGTGCCGGCAGCGGCCGGCCGGCCTCGAGCTGCAGCGCCAGCTCCAGCATCCGCTCTGCCTCCTCCGGCATGAGGTCGGGCGGCAGGTCGCGGCGGATGCGGTCGGGGTCGTTCATGGGTTGAAGAGGGGGGAGCGGGGGTTGAGGGATTTGGCCTTGGCGTAGGCCCGCACCGCGGCCGCTGCGTGGCCCTGCTTGGCCTCGAGTCGCGAGAGGACCAGCCAGTTGCGCCAGTTGGTCTCCTCGCGCTCGGTCGCCGCACGCGCCGCCGCCGTTGCCGCCGGCAGATCGCCGGCGGCTTCCAGCAGCAGCGCCTCTTGGATCCGCGGCGAGGCCGCGTCGGGCTGGGCGTTCTGGGCGCTCTCGGCGGCCGATAGAGCCGCCGTCAAGTCACCGGCGCGGGCATCGGTCTGGCTCTGGCGAACCAGCGAGGAAGAAGAGAGTGGGATCGCGATCGCGACGATCGCGGCGGCTGCGACCGCGACGCTGCCGATCCGCAGCGGCAGCGAGAACCCGGCCATCTCGCCGTCGCGCCTGTCGACCCCGGCGGTCAGCAGGACCGAGGCAAGCAACAGCAGCGCCACCGCCAACACCGGCAGCTGCCACATCCAGTCGAAGCTGGCGGTGATGCAGAAGGCGACACACCCGGCCAGGGCTGCCGCCAGCCAGGGCCGCAGCTGGGGCCCGGCCCGCACCGTTATCGCGCCGCCGCCGAGCAGGATCGTGAGCAGAACGGCGCCGAGCAGGATCGCGCCGACGATTCCCAGCTCGCCCAGCGTCTGCATATAGAGAGAGTGCGCGTCCTGCACGGTTTCGCCGGTGCTGCCGTCGCGCGACCACCAGTAGGTGAAGGTGCCGGAGCCGGTACCGGTCAACGGCTTGGTCTCCTCCTGGCGCACCGCCGCGCTCCAGAATTGGTAGCGACTCTCGCCGGCGACGCTGCCGAGGCGCTGGTGGCCTTCGCCCGGCCCGGAGTTCGGCTCCTTGAAATCGCCCCAGGCGTTCGAGACCCGCTGCGGCGCGTCGATCGCAATTGCCGCGACCAGCAGCGCCGCGACGCCGACCGCGGTGAGGGCGAGTGCGCGCCGCCGCGGGACGTAGGTCCAGCGCGGCCGCATGTCGTGGACCAGGCCGAGCGAGATCCCGGCATGGAGCAGGCCGACGGCGGCACAGACGACGATCGTCATCCACAGCATCTCGTCGCCCTGCTGGCGAGCGGCCGCGTTCAGCAGCCCTTCCTGGAGGGCGTCGCGCTGGCTCGCGGCGGCGATCAGGGTCGCGCCGCCGGCAGCGGCGATGAGCGTGGTCAGGGTCTTCGGCAGCCGGTCCGAAGCGAAGGCGAGGTAGACCGCGACCGCGACGAAGGAGGTGCCGATGCCGCCGCGCGAGATCGTGAAGTAGACGGTCAGCAGCAGCGCCGGTAGCGCCGCCGCCGCGAGCGCGCGCAGGGCGACCGACCTGACGTCGGCGGCGAGCTGGAGCAACAGCGGCAGCCCGATCGCGACCAGCGCCGCCAGCCCGTTCCAGTAGTTGAGCGGGAAGGCCAGCCGATCGTGGGCTTCGAGGATCCTGGCGGTGTCGATCGCCTCTGGGAACCAGGCCGGGTGCAGGCGCGAGAGCAGGCCGACGATCGCGACAGTGGCGATGCCGGCGCCCATCGCCGCCAGCATGCGGCGGGCTGCCTTGGACCCGCGGGCGAGCAAGGCGAGGAAGAGGACGCCGAGGTAGGTGGCGACGCGGGCGAGGTCGGCCGAGGTTTTCTCGGCGCTCTCGGTCCAGCCGAGACTGAGGGCGGTCCAGATCGTGAAGGCGGCGAAGAGGCCGAGCGCGGCCCAGGCGAGGGCGCCGAGCCGTTGCCGCGGTAGTGCCCCGACCAGCACTCCAGCCAGAACCACCCACCAGACCGCGATGCCGACCTGGTCATGGACGAGGGGGTCGTAGCCGCCCCCCTTCAGCCCAAGGTAGGCGATCAGGCCGAAGCCGAGCAGCCAGGCGGGCAGGGCGCTCCAGTCGAGCCGGCGCGCGTACTCGAGCGGCGCCGAGCGTGCCAGTGGTTGTGCGGCCTCCATCTGATCCTAGGTACGCGCCACCCGTGCCGATCCTGACGCCCGCTGTCAGCTTTCGGTGCCGCGGTCCGTATGGAGGGTCGTGACCGTTGTGCGAGTCCTCTTTGCTTCGCTGGCCCTGGCCGCCCTCCCGGCCAGCGCCTCGGCAGCGGCCCTGGTGCCGCCCGGCAACTCGGCGGCGAACCAGTACACGGAGACCTTCCCGACTACCGGCGGCAACACCGAGGCGAAGGGCAAGGGCAAAGTCACCCCCGGCCAAGTGCTCGGCGCCGGCAATGCGAAGAAGCTCGACTCGCAGGGGAAGCAGGGCCGCGAAGCGGCGGCTGTCGTCGTGGCGACGGCACCGCCGCCGGCGGCGGTTGGCGGCGAGGGAGCCGACCAGGGCTCTATCGAGAGCGGCTCGGGCGACGGCGGAACGGGCGACGGCGGAACGGGCGATGGGGCAGGCGGCGAAGGCGGTCAGGCCGCGGGCGGCGGAAACGCAGCCGGTGGCAGCGCCGGCGCTGCAGCTGACACCGACACCAGCGGCTCCTCTGGTTTCAGCGAGGTTCTCGGCCAGGCGACGGGCTCAACCTCCTCCGGTGGCACCGGTCTGTTGCTGCCGCTGGTCGTCCTCGCCAGCGTTGTCTGGGCACTGGCTTTTTTCTTGCGGCGGAGACGACGGACCGCATAGATCGGGACCGACTCGTGTTTGCTGTCAGCGTGAGGCGTGGAAGCGCATACCTTGGTGCGGCGACCCGTTGGTCCCTCGGGATCCTGCTCGTCTGCCTGCTGCTCGGGGCATCGGCCGTCCCGCCGTCGGCCGCTGCCGGCTCGCTGGCGACCAGCGTTACCGGCCTCGACGACTACGACCCCGCCGCCTTCCGGGAGGTGAGCGCGACCGGGGCGACCTTCGTTCAGCTGGCGGTGCCTTGGTACGACATCGCGCCCGACCCGCAGCCGGCCAGCTGGCAGCCCGAAAACCCCGGCGACCCCAACTACGACTGGTCCTACCTCGACAAGGGAGTGCGGAACGCGATCTCCGCTGAGCTGACGCCGGTCCTGCAGGTGGATGGCGGGCCGCAATGGGCGCAGCACTGCAAAGCGCCGCCGGAGGGTTCGGCGGGTGACTTCTGCGATCCCGACCCGGCGGCCCTGGCCGTCTTTGCCAAAGCCGCTGCTCACCGGTACAGCGGCCAGTTCGCCGGTCTGCCCCAGGTTCTCTTCTGGCAGGCCCTGAACGAGCCCAACCTCAGCCTCTTCTTCTATCCCCAGTTCGTCAACGGCAAGCCGGTCTCGCCGGCCCTGTACCGCAACCTTCTCAACGCCTTCTACGTTGCGATCAAGTCGGTTAATCCGGCGAACCTGGTGATCGGCGGCGGCCTCGGCCCGATCGCCGTACCCGGGTACACGATCGGGCCGATGGACTTCACCCGCCGCCTGCTCTGCATGAAGGGCCGCGAGAAACCGCGCCCGCTCAAAGGCAACTGCGGCGGCGGCGTTAGCTTCGACATCTTCGACATCCACCCCTACACGACCGGCGCCCCGACCCACGAAGGCGGCAAGGACGACGTCCAGATGGGTGACCTGATGAAGCTGCAGACGCTGCTCAAAGCGGCGCACAAAGCTGGGCGGATCCACGGTAAGTACAAGAGGACGCCACTCTGGATCAACGAGTTCTCCTGGGATTCCAACCCGCCCGATCCTGGCGGGCTGCCGATGCAGATCGAGACGCGCTGGGTCGCCGAAGCGCTCTACGTCGCCTGGCGCGCCGGCGTCACCCACTTCTCTTGGTACAGCCTGCGCGACCAGCGCCACGTTCCCGAGGCTTCCTTCGCGGAGACCCTGCAGTCGGGCCTCTACTTCCGCGGTCCCGAAATCGGACAGGACGTACCGAAGGAATTCTTCTACGCCTTCCGCTTCCCGTTCGTCGCCTACCCGACCGACAGTGGCGTCTCGGTCTGGGGGCGCACCCCGACCAGCACGGGCGGCAAAGTGACGATCCAGCTGCTGCGGGGCGGCCACTGGGTCAACAAGCTGATCGTCAAAGCCAACGCGAAGGGCATTTTCACCAGCCTCGTCCCCGGCCGCTATGGCCGCAACAAGAAGGGCGCCGCCCGAGCCGTCTTCAACGGCGAAATCGCGATGCCCTTCTCGATGCGTCCGGTCAGGGACTTCCGCCAGCCGCCGTTCGGCTGAGCCTCCAAAAAGCGGAACGTCTATTTCTAGAAGACCCGCTCAGTTGCCGGCTGGTTCCTCCATCTCCGTTCGCAGCTTGCGCAGGGAGCGGGAGAGGATCTGCTGGACGTTGGCGAGGCTGAGGCTGGAGACGGAGGCGATCTCGGGGCCGGTCAGGTTGGCGCCGAAGCGCAGGGCGACGATTTCACGGTCGCGGGGGGAGAGGGTGGCGAGCGCCTCGGCCAGGGCGGGGTCGAGGCCGAGGTCGGGCTGCGGCAGCTCGCTGCCGAGCTGCTCCTCGGGGACCGTGTCGAGTGGTTCGGAGCGCGGGGCGGCGGCGCCTCGGCGGTAGTGGTCGACCAGAAGATTGCGGGCGATCGAGGTCAGCCAGGCGCCCAGGGGGGCACGCTCCGGGTCGAAGCGCGACCAGGCCCGCAGTGCCCGCTCGAACGTCTGCTGCGTCAGATCCTCCGCATCGCTCCTGCTTGCGACCCGGTAGGCGAAGAAGCCGAAGACGTTCCAGACCTGCTCGTCGTACGCGTCGGCGAAGTCGCCGTTCATCGGAGCGGGATAGTAGTGGCCGGCTCTGGTCTACTCACTCTCCGTCATCCGTTCGGCTTGCAAGGGCGCGTCCTTGAGCTTTCAAGTGTGCTCCGATCGCGAGCGGTCTGCATAATCGGCGGCGATGTCGACTTCGACCATCGAGCGACCGCGCAGCGCCGGCCCGGATTCGGGCTTGGGAGGCGAGTGGCGGGTTGTCGTCTGCAACGACAACCACAACACCTTCGAGCACGTTGCCGCGACCCTGGCCAAGGTGCTGCCGGGGGTCAACCTGGACCAAGGACATCGGATCGCCGACCGCATCCACGACAGCGGCCAGGCGATCGTCTGGAGCGGCCCCCGCGAGCCAGCCGAGCACTACTGGGCAGAGCTCGAGGCCGCTGGGCTGACGATGGCCCCACTTGAGCGGGGCTAGCCGCCTGAACACGATTGCTCTGTCCGGCCTCCTGGCTGCCGTCGCCTGTTGGGTCACGGTTGCCCCGTCCACCGCGTCCGCTGCGGTCGGCTTGCCCAGCGGCTTTCGCGACGACGCGGTCCTCTCTGAGCTGATCGAACCGACCGCGCTCGCCTTCGCGCCCGACGGCAGTAAGGTCTTCGTCGCTCAGAAGACCGGCAAAATCTTCGTCTATGCCGGCACTGAGGACGACACGCCGACCCTCTTCGCCGACCTCCGCACCGAGGTGTACGACGCATCCGACCGTGGCTTGCTCGGCCTCGCCGTCGATCCCGCTTTTCCGGCCCGTCCTTACGTCTACGCCCTCTACGCCTACGACCATCTCCTCGGCGAGCAGGGCGCGGCCCCGAAGTGGGGGAAACCGGCAGACAGCGGCGACGAGTGCCCCAAGCCGGCGAGCGAGGTTGACGTCGACGAGTGTCCGGTCAGCGGCCGCCTGACGCGGCTGACCGTCGCCGCGGGCGGGCTGGGCGATCACGCCCTCGCGAACGGGAACGGCGAAGCTGAAGAGCTCGTCCTGGTCGAGGACTGGTGCCAGCAGTACTCGTCGCACTCGGTCGGCGATCTCGACTTCGGCCCTGACGGCGCGCTCTATGCCAGCGCCGGCGAGGGCGCCGGCTTCTACGACCCTGACTACGGCCAGTTCGGCTGGCCGCAGGAGAACCAGTGCGGGGATCCACCGAGCCCAGCGGGCACCGCGCTCTCGCCGCCGAGCGCAGAGGGCGGCGCGCTGCGCGCGCAGGACGCGCGCACGCTCGCCGATCCAACTGGGCTCGATGGAGCCGTGATCCGCATCGACCCTGACAGCGGCGCGGGGCTGCCGGGCAACCCGATGTTCGCCAGCCTCGACGCCAATGCCCGCCGCATCGTCGGCTTCGGCTTCCGCAACCCCTTCCGCTTCGCGATCGACGCCAATCGCAACGAGCTCTACGTCGCCAACGTCGGCTGGAACTCCTACGAGGAGATCGACCGTTTCGCAGCGACTCCGAGCACCGCCTACAACTCCGGCTGGCCGTGCTACGAGGGGCCGGAACCGAACCCGACCTATGAAGGCGTTGGCCTCGGCATCTGCCAGAGCCTCTACATCGACAGCGGCCCCGGCGCTGCCGACCCGCCCTTCTTCGTCTATCGGCACGGTCAGGCCGTGGTCCCCGGGGACGAGTGTTCGCCCGTCTTCGGCTCGGCGGTTTCCGGGCTCGCCCTCTACCCAGGTGGAGCCTTCCCACCCGTCTATGACGGTGCCCTCTTCTTTGCCGACCCGGTTCGCGGCTGCATCTACGCGATGTTGCCCGGCGGCGACGGGCGTCCCGACCCGGCGACGACGACGGTCTTTCTCACGGAGGAAGCCGGCCTCTTCCCCGGTGTCGACCTCAAGGTCGGGCCGGACGGCAACCTCTATTACGTCAAGCTCTTCGGCGATACCGGGAAAGGGACGATCCACCGCGTCAGTTTCGATCCCCACGCCCCGGTGGCGCGGCTCAGCGCCAGCCCGCAATGGGGGGAGCGCCGCTCGGCGTCCAGCTCGACGCAAGCGCCTCCTCTGACCCCGATGACGACGCGCTCGACTTCAGGTGGGACCTCGACGGCGACGGCAACTTCGAGACCGTTGCGGGGGCGAAGATCGATAAAACCTTTTCCGGCAGCCAGAACATCGAAGTCGGGGTTGAGGTCAGTGACGGTGCCGGCAGCACGAGCGTCGCCCGGGTAACGCTGTACCCGGGCGACACGCCGCCGCGACCGGTGATTGAGACGCCGCTGCAGTCGCTGCGCTGGGAGGTGGGCAGCGAGATCGAGTTCTCGGGTCTCGCCGCGGATGACGAGGAGCCCGGCGGCGAACTGAGCGAGGCCGGCCTTTACTGGAACATGCACCTCTACCACTGCCCTGCCGCCTGTCATGCCCATTCGCTGCAGGTCTTCCCCGGCGTCGTCGGCGGCAGCTTCGGCGCTCCGAACCACGATTACCCCGCCCACATCGAGGTCAGTCTCACCGCCACCGACCCCCGTGGTCTCTCCGCCACCGAGGCGGTCACGATCTACCCGGACACGGTTCAGCTGACGATCGCCTCCGAGCCGACCGGCCTCGATCTCAGCGCCGGCTCCCTCAGCGGCGATGCGCCGCTTGGGCTGACCGCGATCAAGGGTGCGAGCATGGTCCTCTCGGCGCCGTCCACCGCCTTCTTCGGTGGCGGCGAGCATGCCTGGCAGAGGTGGTCGGACGGCGGTCCCCGCGTGCACTCGATCATCGCAGACGAACCAGCCACCTACACCGCCTTCTACGAGGATTCCGCGGCCCCCCCGGATCCGGAGCCGCTGCAACTACCGCGAACCAAGATCGTCAAACGACCCTCGAAATCGACCCGCAAGATCAGCGCGTGGTTCGTGTTCACTTCTAGCCAGCCCGAATCTCACTTTCGCTGCCGGCTCAACCGTGGCCTCGTCAAGCCGTGCCGTTCACCCCGGGTCTATAGGAACCTGCCGCCCGGCACGCATACGTTCAAGGTCTTCGCCATCAACGCCGAGGGCATGGTCGACCCAACGCCCGCCGTTTTCAGGTGGATGATTTTCGGCAAGAAGCCTTAAACGATCGGGCCGCTACTCGGTGGCGAGCAGGGTGTGCCAGGTTGGCAGCAGCGGCAGGTCGTAGAGGTCGAGGATGGCGGCGCGGGCGACCTCGATCTCCTCTGAGAACCAGTAGCGCTCGAAGTCCGAGCGGTTCTCCCAGATCGAGGTCTGCTGGAAGGACAGCGGGTCGTCCTTGGAGCGGGTGAGCGACCAGCTCTTGGCGCCGTAAGCCGGCATCTTCGCTGCCGCCGGCTCCCAGGCGTCGAGCCAGCGATCGGCCCGGAAGGGGGCGATGTGCCAGTCGAGCCTGCAGACCTCCTGCATCAGATTCCCCTCTCGAGTCGCGTTTGCCGTTGCCTCATGCTCCGACCTCCGCCCTGATCGCGCCGGGCCCTTCTTCGGTCTTGCCCTCGTCCTCGGCCTCGGCCCCGACCAGGATCGCGATCTTGCCGAGGTGCTTGTTTTCGTGCAGAAGCTGGTGCGCCTCGGCGACTCCGTCGAAGCCCATCGTCTGCCAGACGACCGGCCGCACCTTGCCCTCCGCCATCAGCTGGTTGGCCCGCATGCACTCATACGCGTTGGCGAAGTGGGAGCCGATGATCTGCTTCTGGCGCATCCACAGGTAGCGCACGTCGAAGTCGAGCTGGAAGCCCGAGGTGGCGCCGCAGATGACGACTTTGCCGAACGGCTTGACGGTGTAGACCGAGGTCGGGAAGGTCGCCTGGCCGACGTGCTCGAAGACGATGTCGGGGGCGTCGCCGAGGATCTCTTTGACCCGCTTGGCGAAGCCGCGCGAGGCCTTGAAGCGCTCCTTGTCGGCGGCCTTGTCGACGAGGTTCTCCGGGGTCCGCATCATCTCGCCGAACTCGCCCCGGTTGATGTAGTCGACGGCGCCGAGCTGCTTGACCAGCTCGCCCTTCTCGTCGGAGGAGACGACGCCGACCGCGTTGGCGCCGGCCGCTTTGCAGAGCTGCACGGCGAAGACGCCGAGGCCGCCGGCGGCGCCCCAGATGAGGACGTTGTGGCCGGGCTGCAGCTTGCACTGGTCGATCAGCATCCGGTAGGCGGTGAAGTAGGTGAGCCCGTAGGAGGAGGCCTCGGCCCAGCTCATGTTCTGGGGGCGGGGGAGGAGCTGCTGCGCCTGCACTTTGGTGAACTGGGCGAAGGAGCCCCAGGTCGTCTCGTAGCCCCAGATCTTCTGGCTCGGTGCCGCCAGCGGGTCGAGGCCGTGGACCTCGACGTCCTCGTAGGAGGCCTGGTTGCAGTGGACGACGACCTCGTCGCCGGGCTTCCAGCGGGTGACGCCCTCGCCGACCTTCCAGACGATGCCGGAGGCGTCGGAGCCGCCGATGTGGTGGCCGTACTCGGGGTGGTCGCCGTAGGGGAAGACCGAGACCGGCTTCCCGAGCGCCGCCCAGACGTTGTTGAAGTTGACGCCGGCCGCCATCACCCGGACGATCACCTCGAAGGCGCCGGGCTCGGGAACCTCGATCTGCTCGAGTTGGAAGGCGTCCTTGGGCTCGCCCTGGCGCTCCTCGCGGATCACCCAGGCCGCCATCGTGTCGGGCAGGGTTCCGGGCTCTACGTCCAGCTTCGAGATCGCACTGCTGTCAACGGCCAAGGGGTCCTCCGCGGAGTCGTCGGTACGGGTGGCGAATCCTAGTTAAGAGCCCTGCAGCCCGGCGCTACGCGGCGTCGGAGGCTTCGCGCAACTCCGGAGCGGTGATCTCGCGGACGGTGATCTCGACCGGTTCCGGCGGCTCGATCTGCTTGCCGGGGGCGATGCCCAGGTCCTCGACCTTGCGCAGCTGCGGCAGCAGCCGTCCCTCCATCGAGCCGACCGCGGAGTTGTAGGACTTGGTCGCCGACTCGAGCCGCCTGCCGACCGTGTCGAAGTCGGTGATGAACTTGCCGAAGCGGGTGTGCAGGGTGTTGGCGGCGTCGGCGATCTCGGCCGCCTCGGCGACCATCCGCTCCTGGCGCCAGCCCAGCTCCATGGTCCGCAGCAGCCCGATCAGCGAGGTCGGGCTGACCAGCAGCACCTTGTGCTCGAGGGCGTATTCGAACAGCTCCGGGTCGGCGGCGAGAGCGGCGTGCAGGGCGGGCTCGTTGGGGATGAAGCAGATCACCAGGTCCGGCATCTCACCGGCCTTGAACTGCCCCTGGTAGTCCTTCGAGCTGAGCGCGCGGACGTGCTCGCGCGCCTGGCGGGAGTGGCGCTGGAGGTGGACCAGGCGCTCGCTTTCGACCTCGGACTCCTGGGCGTCGAGGAAGGCGTCGAGCGGCACTTTCGAGTCGGCGACGAAGCTGCGGCCTTCGGGCAGGAGGAAGAGCGCGTCCGGGCGCAGGCGGCCGTCTTCGGTCCGCAGCGTCTCCTGCAGCTCGAAGTCGACGTGCTCGGTCATGCCGGCGATCTCGACGCAGCGGCGCAGCTGCAGCTCGCCCCACTGGCCGCGCGTCTGTGGCTGGCGCAGCGCCTTCTTCAGCCCCGCGGTCTCGGCGTTGAGGTTGCCGACGGTCTGCCCCATCTGCTCGAGCAGGGTGCGAGTCTGAAGGTCGGTCTCGCCGCGTCGGCGCACCTCGGCCTCGATCTTCTCCTGGCCCTTGGCGATCCGCTCGGCCAGGCCCTTGATCTCCGCCTGGCGCTTGTCCAGCGCCGCCTCGGCGGTCTTGGCGTCGAGCTTGCGCGCCTCGTCATTGGCCTGCAGCAGCCCGGGGAGCGAGTCGGCGACCGCGCGCGAAGCCGCCTCCTGCACCGCCGCCGCGAAATCAGGCTGCTCGACCGGCTCCTCGCGGTGCGAGACGAGCAGGTAGACGAGCCCCGCGGCAAGCAGAACGACTGCAATGGCCAGGACGACAGTCACAGCCACCGATAGTGACGAGACACTCAGACGGAGAGGCGGCGAAAACCGAGCAGGTCAAGGACGCAGGGAGCGTGGCGTGCTCTGCACGCGAGCGACCGAGGACGCCGAGATGCGAAGGTTTGCAGCCGCCTCAGGGAAGCAGGACGTCGTTCTGGGAGGAAGCCCGGTACGGGCCGACGACGAGTTTGGCGATGCCGGCGCCGGGGATGTCGGCGGCGGCGAGCACGTAGGTGCCCGTGGGAAGGTCGGTCTGCAGGGTGCCGGGGCTGCCGGCGGGGATCGGGCCGGAGCTGGCGTCGCGGGGGCCGCGGATCTCCAGGCGCGAGTTGGTGCGGGTCTGGTTGGCGCTGACGATCACGACCGTCAGCGGGCCGTCGGTGCGGATCGGCGGCTGGGGGTGGTTCTGGTTCTGGGGGATCTGCTGGGTGCGGGCGGGGCCGACGCCGATCGACTTCGGCTGCACGGTGATCCCCTTCGGGCCGATCGTGACGCTGACCCGGGTCGGCGCCTGCGGTCGCGGGTCGTTGGAGTGGCTCTCGGCGCCGCAGCCGGCCGCGGCCAGCGCCAGCGCGCCGACCAGCCCGGCAACCGCGACTCTGGCTCTCCCACGACCCATCGCGGCGGAATCTAACCGAAGGGCAAGTCGACTACCTGAGCCGTAACGCCATCTTCACCTACGGCGAGCTCGGCTCCGGGCTCGGCCTCGCGGCGCAGGATCGCCAGGCCGACCGGCCCGAGGGTGGGGGAGACGACGGCGCTGCCGAGCCTGCCGACCTCCTTCTCGCCCAGCAGCAGCGCCGCCCCGGGCCCGGCCGGGGCACTCAGGCGCAGGCCGCGCAGGTGGCGGTTGGGGCGGCCCTTGTAGTGGAGCCGGGCGACGGTCTCCTGGCCGATGTAACAGCCCTTGGTGAAGCTGACGACCTCCTCCACGATCCCCGCCTCGGCCGGCATCGTCTCGGTTCCCATCTCGGCGCCGAAGCGGGGGATGCCGGACTCGACCCGGAGGATCTCGACCGCCGCGGGGGAGACGGCGACGGCTCCGGCGCTCAGCAGCGCCTCGCGCAGGCGCGCGGCCTCGCTCGCGGCGACGATCAGGTCGATGCCGTCGCGGCTGCCGGCGGCGAGGCACTCGAGGCCGGTGACGGAGGTCACTTCGCAGCTGTGCTCGGGCAGCGCCGCGCAGCCGGCGACCTCGACCGCGCGGGGGCCGATCAGGGAGAGGATCGCGCGCTCTGCGCTGACGTCGGCGACCTCGACGTCACGGCCGATCGAGTACATCTCGAGATGGCGGCGGACGGCGGCGAGCGCCTCGGGCTCGGTGTCGAGCCAGACTTCCTCGGGGGCCGGGCGCAGCACCCGCATGTCGGACTGCATGTGGCCCTTACGGTCGAGCAGGGCGGCGTACTGGCCCGCGCCCGGCTCCAGCGCCTCGACGTCGTTGGTCAGCTGCCCCTGCAGGTACTCGGCGGCGTCGGGGCCGCTGACCGTCAGCTTGCCGCGGTCGGAGCGATCGAGCAGACCGCATTCCTCGCGCAGCTGCCTGTACTGCCCATCCAGCTCAACGACCACGCCCTCGCTCATGAAACGGATTCTAGGAAGCGGTGCCTCCGGGCGATGGGGATGACCCCGAACGAGCCTCCCCGCTGTTGCGAGAGAGGGGTCATCCCCATCGCCCCACCGCGCCCTTTTTTAGATGAATCGAAACCCATCTTTTAGATGTGTCAAAATCACCATCGGTGAACTGGCTATGAGCGAAAACGGGATCAGCCGCAGGCGATTGCTGGGCGGCGCCGCCGCGGTCGCGGCGCCGGCGGCGATCGGCCTCAGCGGTCTGCTGAGCGGCCGCGGCCCGGGGGCCGAGGACGCCCTTGCCGTCGATTCGACGGCCTCGAACGGTCACGCCGGCCACGGCAAGTTCCCGCACGCCACCTTCGCCGCCGGGACCGCGGTCGACCACCGCGCCAACGGCTTCGACCCGACCGAGGTCCTGCGCGACTTCGACTACGGCAGGACGCGGCGGCTGGCCAGCGGCCGGCTCCTGCGCGAATGGGAGATCGTCGCCCAGGACAAGGAGGTCGAAGTCGCCCCCGGGGTCAAGTACGAGGCCTGGACCTATAACGGCCGGGTGCCGGGGCCGACCCTGCGGGCCCGCGAGGGCGAGCTGCTGCGGATCCGCTTCGTCAACGCCTCCGAGCACCCGCACACGATGCACTTCCACGGCGTCCACCGGGCGGGGATGGACGGCATGCCGGGGATCGGGGAGATGAACGGCGGCGGCCAGGTCGAATCCGGCGAGAGCTTCACCTACGAGTTCGACGCCTCGCCCTTCGGGCTCCACCTCTACCACTGCCACGTCGCCCCGCTCGCCGCCCACATCGCCCGCGGCCTCTACGGCGCCTTCGTCATCGACCCCAAGCAGGGGCGGCCGGAAGCCGACGAGATGGTGATGGTGATGAACGGCTTCGACACCAACTTCGACCTCGCCAACGAGGTCTACGCGGTCAACACCGTTGGCTTCCACTTCATCAACGAGCCGATCCAGGTCAAGCGCGGCGAGCTCGTCCGCATCTACCTGGTCAACGTGCTCGAGTACGACCCGCTCAACTCGTTCCACATCCACGGCAACTTCTTCCAGCTCTACCCGACCGGGACCTCGCTGGCGCCCAGCGAATACACCGACACGGTGATCCAGGGGCAGGGGCAGCGGGGCATCCTCGAGCTCGAGTTCCCCTTCGACGGCGACTACATGTTCCACGCCCACGTCAGCGAGTTCGCCGAGCTGGGCTGGACCGGGTTCTTCCGCGTCGGCGACCCCTCGAAGCTGACCGCCGCAGCCGCCGCAGCCGCCTATTGCAAGCTGCCCTGGGGCGAGAACGGAGGCAGGGCCTGATGGAGGCGGGGGCGCGGGCCGAGCGCGGCTTCGGCGGTGGCCTCCCGGCCTGGGCGCTGGGAGCGATCCCGCTGGCCCTGATCGCGGTCGCGATCGGCAGCTTCGCCCTGCTCGGGGGCCCTGGCCTGGGCGAGCGCACCGGCCCGCCGGTCGAGGAGGTCGCGGTCGAGCGCACGGTGCTGCACCCGGGTGAGATCGAGCTGACCCTGCGCAACGACGGGCCCGACCCGGTCGAAGTCGCCCAGGTCGCGGTCAACGACGCCTACGCGCCCTTCGTCGCCGCGGGCGGCAACGAGATCGGCCGGCTCGACTCGACCACGCTGAGGATCTCCTTCCCATGGATCGAAGGCGAGGCTTACGAGATCTTCGTCCTCACCGCTACCGGCGGCACGATTCCCGCGTCGATCCCGGTCGCCGCTGAAACGCCCGAAGCGGACCTCGGCTTCTACGGGCTGATGGCGCTGCTGGGGATCTACGTCGGCGTGATCCCAGTCAGCCTCGGGATGCTCTGGCTGCCCTTCCTCGGCCGCCTCGGGCGGCGCTGGATCGGCGCCGTGATCGCCTTCACGGTCGGCCTGCTCGCCTTCCTCGCGGTCGATGCCGGGCTCGAGGGACTGGAGATCGCCGCCGAGGCGCCGGCGGCGTTCGGCGGCGCCGGCCTGGTCTTCATGGGCGGCCTCGCTGCCTATCTCCTGCTTGCCGGGGTCGACGCCCACCTCTCGCGACGCAGCCAGCGCGCCAAGGGTTCGGGGGCGGCGGTCGGCGGCGCCTACCTGGCCCTGCTGGTGGCGATCGGGATCGGCCTGCACAACCTCGGCGAGGGCCTGGCGATCGGCTCCGCCTACGCCAGCGGCGCCCTCGCCCTGGGCGCCTTCCTGGTCGTCGGCTTCGCGATCCACAACACCACCGAGGGGCTGGCGATCGTGGCGCCGCTGCGCGGCGGTGTGGAGGGCGGGGGCGAACGCCCGGCTCTGTCGCGCCTGGTCGGCCTCGGCCTGATCGCCGGAGCGCCGGCGATCCTCGGCGCCTGGATCGGCGCCTCCGCCTTCAACCCCAGCCTGGCGGCGCTGCTGTTCGGCGTCGGCGTCGGGGCGATCGTCAGGGTGATCGTCCAGATCGCGCCCTCGATGCGAGACGAGGACGGCCGTCTGCTCTATCCGGTCACGGTCGCCGGCATGCTCGCCGGCATCGCCGTGATGTACCTCACCGGCCTCCTGGTCACGGTCTGATGGCGGCGTCTGAGGGGCGCGGCAAGCGCCCGCCCAGCACCGAGGCGATCGAGGACTACGCGAAGGCGATCTACGCGATCTCGGTCGAGCGCGACGGCCTCGTCCTCAACGGCGAGGTGGCGCAGCGGCTGGGGGTGACGCCGGCGACCGCGACCTCGATGCTCAAACGCCTGGCCGGGCTCGGCCTGGTCGACTACATGCCCTACAAGGGGGTCAGCCTGACCCTCGCGGGGGAGAAGGTGGCGCTCGAGGTGATCCGCCATCACCGGCTGATCGAGGCCTACCTCTCCGAGGCCCTGGGGATGCCGGCCGACCGCGTGCACGAGGAGGCAGAGGTGCTCGAGCACTACATCTCCGAGGAGCTGGAGCTGCTGATCGCGGCCAAGCTCGGCGAACCGAGCCACGATCCGCACGGCACGCCGATCCCCGGTCCCGACCTGCTGCCGCCGGGGGGCGAAGGCAAGCACGGGCGCTAGGCTTGCGCCCGTGCCCCTGGCAGACGACTTCCAGCGCGTGCTCGACGCGCTGCCGCCCGACTGGACGGACCTCGAGCTCGACCTGCGGATCGACGACGAGAGCGAGTACGTCGACGCCGCCGTCTCCCTGAGCCAGGTCAACGCGCAGGTCTACTCACGGGCCGATTGGCACTGGCGCCTGCTGGTCGCCCACAGCTTCGGCCACGCGGCCGCGGCGGAGACCGTCAAGGGTGTGCTCGGCAAGCTCGACCGCGAGGGCGTGACGGGCGAGCTGGCGGTGGCCGAGGTGCGCGAGGGGCGCTCGGAGGTCGTGCAGATGTGGGGCCGCCCGGAGAGCGTGCGCGAAGAGTTCCGCCAGCGCCGCTCGATCTAGAGCCGTGGCCCGCGTCGTCGCCCTCTCCACCGACCTGATGCTCGGCAGCAAGGTCGAGGCGACGCTGACCGCCGCCGGCCACGAGGTGACGCTGTCCCCTTCGCTGCAGGAGGCGCCGCTCGCAGGCGCCGAGCTGGTGGTCGCCGATCTCGAGCTCGAGAACCCAGAGGCTCTGGTCGGGCTCGGTATCCCGATCCTCGGCTACTACTCGCACGTCGACGTCGACACCCGCGCGGCGGCGGAGGCGGCCGGGGTCGACCTCGCGGTGCCGCGCTCGCGGCTGGCGCGTGAACTGCCGCAGCTGGTGGAGCGCCTGCTCGGCGCCGCTTAGCGCTGGAGGTCGAAGGCGGCGTTGACGTCGAGCGGGCGCTGGAGCAGGCCGTGTTCGAGGTCCCAGGCCGCCCATTCGCGCAGAGCGGCGAGGTCGAAGGGGGCGGGGCGCAGGTCGGGCAGGAGCGCCCGCAGCTGCGCCTGCTGTTCGGAGCGGTCGAGGGCCGGGTCTGCCGTCAGCAGGTCGTCGAGGGCCGCGGTGGGATCGCTGACGGTGGAGGCGTAGCCGCGGCGGGTCGCGGCGACGACGGAGTCGACCAGGCCCGGCTCGTCCTCGATGGTTTGCCGGGAGGCGGTGAGGACCAGCTCGGGGTAGCTCGGCGCCCCGTAGTCGTCGACTTTGAAGATCCGGACCGGGACGCCCTGTCGGCGCAGGGCGAGGCCCTCGGCGTTCCAGAACCCGGTCGCCGCGTCGACCTTGCCGGCGGCCAGCGAGGAGACCGCGTTGAAGCCGATCGTCACCTCGTCGACCAGGGCCGGGTCGCCGCCGTCGGCGCTGACCTCGGAATCGACCACGGCTTCGTCGGAGGGCAGGCCGGTGACGCCGACGGTGTGGCCCTCGAGGTCGCGGGGCCGGCGCACTGAGCCGTCGGCGCGGGCGATCACCGCCGCCAGCGGGCGCTGAACGATCGCCGTCACGGCAACCAGGTCGAGGCCGCGCTCGCGGGCGATCCCGAGGTCGTGGATGTCGAGGATCGCGAAGTCGGTGCGGCCGGCGGCGAGCAGTTTCGGGGCATCGCTCGATTCGCCCGGCTGGCGAACCGTGAGGTCGACTCCGGCCTGTTCGTAGAAGCCCCGGCCAAGGGCCGCATAGATCCCGGAATGGACCGCGTTGGGAGTGAAATCGAGCACGAGCGTCGCGCCTTTCGGCACGCCCGGTTCCGCGCCGTCCCCGCCGCAGCCGGCGGCGCCGGCGAGCAGGAGAACGGCCGCCAGCAGCGCGACAGCACGTCTCATCTGGCTCTGAACCTATTTCATCGACCAGATATGAGTAGACTGCCGCCGCTTACCTGATCACGGGATCGAGGAGGAGAACAGAGTGCAGGAACGAGGTCTAGCCGCATATCTTGCTGAGTTGATTGGCACGCTTTTGCTGGTCTTTTTCATCACCAGCGTGGTGGTGCTGTTCGTATCGACCGGAAGCCAGGCGCAGTTCGGCTCGGACTTCGCGGTCATCGGGCTGGTCCACGCCTTCCTGCTGTTCGGCCTGATCGTCATGTTCGGCGTCGTCAGCGGTGGTCACTTCAACCCCGCGGTGACGCTGGCCGCGCTGGCGATCAAACGGATCAAGCCGCTCGACGGCGCGATCTACATGCTCGCTCAGCTTTCCGGCGCCGTGCTCGGGGCGCTGCTCTGCAAGGGGCTGCTGCTCGACGAGGGTCGAGCCACCAACTATGGCGCCGCCGAAGTGAGCGGTCTGCTCGCCGGCAACTTCGCCGGTTCGATCGTCGAGGGGGTGGGGACCTTCTGCCTGGTCCTCGTGATCCTCGCCGCGGTCTACTCGAAGAAGAGCGTCAAGGACTGGGCGCCGCTGGCGATCGGCACCACGCTTGGCTTCATCGTCATGGTCGGCGGCCCGCTGACCGGTGGCGCCTTCAACCCGGCCCGCTGGTTCGGCCCCGCCCTCGTCGCCAACGACTTCGGCAGCGTCTGGCCTTACCTGGCCGGCCCGATCGTCGGCGCCCTATTGGCCGCGGTGGTCTACAGGTTCGTGCTGGAGCCGGGTGGCCCCGCTCCGACCGAACCGCCGGAGCGAGTCAAGCCGAAGGCGGCCCCCAAGCCCGGGGCCGCGTCCGAGACCGCCAGCTGAGCAGATGCAGTGAACCGCCGGGCCTGGCCGGCCCGGCGGTTGCAGTAGCTTGAGCGGCGTGCGCCGGGTCACCTTCTCCCGCAACTACACGCTCTCCCTCTCACGCACCTGCCAGTGCTACTGCAAGTACTGCGCGTTCGCGACGCACCGGGCGCATATCCACGCGCCTGACGAGGTCGAACGGCAGCTGGACGAGGCGCTCAAACGCAACACCAAGGAGCTCCTCGTCCTCACCGGCGAGCGGCCCGAGGTCAACCCCGTGGTCGCCGCCCGGCTGGCCGAGTGGGGCCATGATGACTTCACGTCCTACGTCGTCTGGGCCTGTGAGCGGGCCCTGGAGCGGGGGATGCTTCCGCACACGAATCTTGGGGTGCTCAGCAGGGAGGATCTGGCTCGACTCAGGGAGGTCACCGCGTCCCAGGGCCTGATGCTGGAGTCGACTGCCGAGCGTTTGATGGAGACCGTCCACGCCGGCTCTCCTACGAAGCATCCAGCGCCCCGTATGGCCACGATCGAGGCCGCCGGCGAACTGAAGATTCCCTTTACGAGCGGGATCCTCGTCGGCATTGGCGAGACGGAGGACGAGCGGGTCGAATCGCTGGAAGCACTCGCGAAGCTGCACGAGCGCTATGGCCATCTGCAGGAGGTCATCCTGCAGAACTTCGTTCCGCACCCGCGCTACTACGGCGCCGAGGTCGCCGACATCGCGGATGCGGCTTCGCGCGAGCGGTGGGCGGGAGACGGGGATGACCCCTCCCTCGCAACAGATGGGGAGGCTCGTCCGGGGCCATCCCCGTCTCCCGGTGCCGACGGCGGGCTGCCGATGCCGGGGTGGGCCAGTCCCGTGGGGATTGGCGAGATCAAGCGCCTTATCCAGGAGAGCAAGCGACTGATGCCGGATGTGGGGGTGCAGATACCGCCGAATCTGTCCGACTGGTGGTCGGAGCTGGTGGAAGCGGGGGCGACGGACCTTGGGGGGCTGTCCGCCAATGGGGACCACATCTCTCCCGAGCACGCGTTCCCTAGCCCGCATCAGGTGCGGAAGGAGCTGGCGCCGAAGGGGTATGCGCTGACGGAGAGGCTCTGCGTCTATCCGCAGTACATGGATCCCGAGTGGATGGAGCAGGGGGTTCTCGACGTGGTGAAGCTAAAGTACTGGAGCTTCATCCCGCGGCGGGGGTCGGGACGGCGGGGTGAAGAGACTCTGGAGGCCGGTCTGAGCGAGCGGGCGATCGCCAAGGGGCGCGAGGGCGCCGCGCTGAGCGAGGACGAGCTGACGGCGCTGTTCTCCGAGACGCGGCCGGAGGTGGTCGAGGAGATGCGGGTGGCGGCCGACGAGCTGCGGGCGGAGCTGCACGGGGATCGGGCGACGTTCGTCGTCAACCGCAACATCAACTTCACCAACATCTGCGTCGTCGGCTGCGCCTTCTGCGGCTTCGGTCAGGGCAAGCGCTCGCCCGATGCCTACGAGGTCTCCGAGGAGGACTTCACGGCGCGGATCGAGGAGGCGGTCGAGTTCGGGGCGACCGAGCTCTGCATGCAGGGGGGGATCCATCCCGACCTGACCCTGGAGGAGTACGGCAAGTGGCTGCGACTGGCCAGGGAGGTGGCGCCGCAGCTGCACCTGCACGCCTACTCGCCGATGGAGGTCCATTACATGTGCGAGCGCTCCGGCAAGCAGCCCGGCGAGGTCTTCGAGTACCTGCTCGAGTGCGGCCTCGGCTCGACCCCGGGAACGGCGGCCGAGGTGCTCGACGACGGCGTGCGGCAGCGGATCTCCCCCAACAAGCTCCCCGCCGCCCGCTGGGTCGAGATCGTCGAAGCCTCCCACCGGGCCGGCCTGCGCTCGACCTCGACGGTGATGTTCGGCCATATCGAGGAGCCGCGCGAGCTGGCTCGCCATATGCGGGTCGTGCGCGGCCTGCAGGAACGCACCGGTGGCATCACCGAGTTCGTGCCGCTCAGCTTCATCCCCTTCAACACGATGCTCGGCCGCACCCACGGGATCGAGGAGATCTCGATGGCCGACAATCTCAGGCACACGGCGGCCTTCCGCCTGGCGTTGGGGCGGACGGTCCCCAGCCTGCAGGCGAGCTGGGTGAAGATGGGCCTGGAGGGGGCGACCGAGTCGCTGCGCTGGGGGGTCAACGACCTCGGCGGCACCCTGATGGAGGAGAACATCTCGCGCATGGCCGGCTCCCAGCACGGAGTGCGGCTGGAGCCCGAGCAGCTGATCGCGGCTGCCCGCGCCGCCGGTCGCGACCCGGCCCAGCGCACGACCCTTTACGAGATCCTCGAGACCTACGAGCCGGTACCGCTTTAGCCGTTGCCGATCCGGGTAGCTGGGCTCCGACAGGAGATCAAGCCACCAGGAGGGATTCGCATGAGCGACGAGGTTCGCAACAAGGACGACGCCAAGGGCCGTGTCAAGGAGGCGGCAGGGGACCTCACCGGCGACGGCGACTTGAAGCGGGAGGGAAAGGTCGACCAGGCAGGGGGCAGGGCCAAGGACGGCGTCGAGAAGCTGACCGACAAGGTCAAGGACGTCCTCCGGCGGGACAAGTAGCGCCGGCCGCGCCTAGCGGAAGAGGTCTTCCGCGGGCGGCCGGCGCAGGGCGGCCGCGCCGGGGCCGTCGGCGGCGGTGACGTGGCGGCCAAGGCCACGGACTATCGCGGCCGGTACTCCACTGGCCTTGTCGCGGACGAGGTCGGCCGCCGCCGCCGCCTCGTCGACGATCGCGATCAGGGTCGCCTCCAGCTCGCGTCCGCTGCTGTCGGGGCGCCCGCGCCAGTCGTCCAGTGGGGCGAGGCCGGCGCAGCCGATCGCCACCTCGGCCTGGCCCAGCCGCCAGGCGCGGCCGAAGCTGTCGCTGATCACGACGGCGATGGTGGGGAGGGGTCGGGCATGGGGGTCGGCGGACAACAGCGGGGAGTGTCCGGCGACCCCCATGCCCGACCCCTCGGCGATCGCCGTCGTGATTTCGCTCCGGATCTGGCGGGCGGAGGCGTCGGGGTCCTCGGGTAGGAGGCAGACCGTGTCCGGCTCAGGCAGATTGGAGCTGTCGATGCCGGCGTTGGCGCAGACGAAGCCGTGTCTGGTCTCGACGATGAGGACGCCGCGCTCGGCTCGCAGCACCTCCGCGCTCTGCTCGAGGATCAGCTCGACCATCGCCGGCTCCTTGCCGAGCTCGGCGGCGAGCTTGCGCGCCTCGACTCCCGGCAGAACCGTGGAGAGCTTGCGAACCTGGCCCTCCGCCTTGGAGACGATCTTCTGGGAGACCACGACGACGTCGCCGTCCTCGAGCGTCGCCCGGGCGGCGATCTCCTCACCGACCCGCATTCCCTCGCTGAACTCCGGCAGCCCGGCGACGGGGACGACCCGGAGCTCGCCCGAGGCCGTTTCGCTCATATCCCCAGGGCCTTGGTGGTCCGCCTGGCGCGGTTAGGGCGGGCCTCCAGCTCGCGGGCGAGGGCGACGACGTCGGCCGGGGTGTCGAGGTCGAGCCCGAGCGAGGCCAGCTCCTCGACCCCGAAGGGGACGCCGGCCTCGCGGGCGAGGGCGACGTGGCGGGCGCGGCTGCCCTCGCCGAAGGCGGGGACTATCGCGCCCGGTGGGCATAGCGCCAGGGCGTTGGTGCCGGTGCCGTGGCGGTCGGGGACGATGCCGACGTAACGCTCGGGGAGGCCGGTCAGCAGCCGGTCGAGCTCACGCGGGTCCAGCAGCGGGCAGTCGCCGGGGAGGAGGACGACGCACTCGGCGCCCTCGACTTCGGCCCGGGCGATCCCCGCCAGGGCCGCCTCGACGTGGCCGGCGTCCTCGGGGTCCGGAACCACCTCGGCGCCGGCTGCGGAGGCGAGCTCCTGGGCGACGGGGTCGCCGCTGACGACGATCGTGCGCTCGATCGTGCGCGCCTCGGCGATCGCCTCGAGCACGTCGGCGACCATCGCCGCCGCCAGGGTCCGCCGCTGCTCGCCGTCGAGTCCGGCGGCGAGCCGCTGCTTCGCCGCGTGGAAACGCTTGATCGGGAGCACGGCGGCCGCTCTCACGGCCGCCTCACGGCGCCAGGCCGGCCGCGTAGTCGAGGACGATGCGGGCGACCCGGGCGCGGCCCCCGGCGCCCTCCATCAGGGTTGCCGCGGCAAGCGTCGCGACCTCGGCCGGCGGTGGGTCGGGATCGCCCTCGTCGACGACCATGCCATCGATCAGTCCCGCGTAGAGCGAGGCGACGCCGGCGGCCGTGGTCGGCCGGCCGAGCGCCCGCATGAAGCGGTCGGTCGGGCCCTTGACGACCTCACCGGCGACGTAGGGGCTGACCGCGACGACCGGGGCGGGGGAGGCGGCGATCGCCTCGCGCATGCCCGGCACCGCGAGGATCGGGCCGATGCTGATCACCGGGTTGGAGGGGCCGATCACGATCGCCTCGGCAGCGCGCAGCGCGTCCAGCACCTCGCGGCTCGGCTCGGCGGCCTCGATCCCCTCCAGCTCGACGCCGACCACGTCTGGCTCGCCGCGGTCGACGATCAGGTACTCCTGCAGGTCGCGCCGCCCGGCGGCGGTGAGGACCTTGGTGCGGACCGGCGAGTCGGACATCGGCAGGACCTTTGCCTCGACCCCGAGGCCGCGGGCGATCTGCGCCTGGGCGTCGGTCGGGCGGCCGCCCTCCGCGACGAACTGGCGCCGGTAGAGGCAGGCGGCGAGGTCGCGGTCGGAGAGGCCGAACCAGCTCGGGGCGCCCAGTCGCTGCAGGCGCTCGAAGACGGTGAAGGTGTCGTCGCGGATGCCCCAGCCGCGCTCCTCGTCGATCTCGCCGCTGAGCCAGTAGGTGACGAGGTCGGGATCGGGAGAGACGTGGACGCCGAGCGCCTCGACGTCGTCGCCGGTGTTGGCGATCACCGAGAGGTCGGAGCCGAGCTCCTCCTGCATCCCCGCAGCGAGCTTGGCGCCTCCGGTGCCGCCGGCGAGGAGCGCGACTCGCATCTCCTGCCTATTCCCAGTGGTCGGCGTCGGGCAAACCGGTGAGGCGGATGCCCGCATGCGCCTTGTAGCGGCTGTTGACGGAGATCAGCATCGGCGTCAGCTGCTCGACGATCCGCGCCATCTCCAGGGCACCCGCGTTGACGGCGCGCAGGCCGGGTATCAGCTCGATCAGCCGCGCCACCCGGGCCTTGTCGGCCTTCTTGTCGCCGCAGACGAGCACGTCCTCGCCGAGCTCGGCCTCGGTGTCCGACAGAGTCGGGGCCCCGACCGTGTGCAGGGCGGCGACGACGGTGACGCCGTCGGGGACCATCTCCTGCGCCTGTTGAGCGGCGGAGCCCTGCCAGACGCCCAGCGAGCGGGTCGCTTTGCCGCTCACCGCGGCGGCGAGCGGGACGGTGCAGTCGACCAGGATCTGCCCCGGCACCAGCGCCTCGCGCAGGTTGTTGAGGTTCTCCGACTGGGCGCGGAAGGGGACGGTGAGGAAGACGACCTCGCCCTGCTTCGCCGCATCGCCGTTCTCGAGCCCGGTGACGTCGGCTTCCGGCACCGCCGCGCGCACCCTGGCGGCGGCCTCCTCGGCCCGCTCGGCCGAGCGCGAGCCGAGCACGACCGGGACCCCGGCCTGCGCCCAGCGCGTGGCCAGGCCGGCGCCGAGAGCGCCGGTGCCGCCGATGATCGGGATCGGTTCACGGTCCGCCACGAGCGCGCCAGTCTATGCTCATCCCCGCATGAGGCTGGAGGGACGCAGAGCGCTGGTCACCGGCGGTGCCAGCGGCATCGGCGCCGCGATCGCCGCCAGGCTCGCCGCCGAGGGCGCCGAGGTCTGGGTCGGCGACGTCGACGTCGAGGGCGCCGAGAAGGTCGCCGGCGAGGTCAACGGACACGGCATCCGGCTCGACGTGACCGACCTCGACTCCGCCCACGCGGCGGTCGAGGCGGCCGGCGGCAGCCTCGACATCCTCGTCAACAACGCCGGCACCGACGAGTTCGGCTTCTTCCCGCAGACGACCCCGGAGCAGTGGGCGAAGGTGCTTGCCGTAAATCTCAACGGGGTGCTGAACTGCACCGCCGCGGCGCTGCCCGGGATGCAGGCGGCCAGGTACGGCCGCATCGTCAGCATCTCCTCCGAGGCGGGCCGGGTCGGCTCCAAGGGCTCGGCCGTCTACTCGGCCGCGAAGGGCGGCGTCGTCGCCTTCATGAAGGTGATCGCCCGCGAGAACGGCCGCTACGGCGTCACCGCCAACTCGATCGCCCCCGGCCCGATCGAGACGCCGCTGCTGATGGGCGCCCGCGAGCTCGGCGAGATGGGCGAGAAACTGATCGAGAACATGAAGTCCCAGACCCAACTCGGCCGCCTCGGCCAACCCGACGAGGTCGCTGCCGCCGTCGCCTTCCTAGCCTCCGACGACGCCAGCTACGTGACGGGCGAGACCCTCGGCGTAAGCGGCGGCCTCGGCATGGTTTAGCCCTTCGCCTCCCGTCCCAAGGGGGAGAGTGGCAAACGATTGGTGACTTAGGGGGCCTATAGCGCACCCAACTCACCAATCGATAGAGGCGAGGGGACGGCGAGCTTGGGAGCAGGCCGCCTGTCAGCACTGGGTGATTACCGCCGGGCAATTGGCGGCACTCGGGTTTAGCCGCGATGGGATCAAGCACCGCGTCGCTGCCGGCCGTTTGTACCCCGTGGCCAGGGGCGTTTACGCCGTCGGTCGGCGCGCGCTTACCCCGGAGGGGCGGTGGATGGCGGCCGTCCTGGCCTGCGGCCATGGCAGCCCCCTGGGCGGCGACGCGTTCCTCAGTCACGACAGCGCAGCGGCGCTCTTTGGGATCGGGGCTGAGGGCACCGGTCGCATCGAGATTTCAGTGCGGGGCGACCAGGGTCGGGTTCGGCCGGGGATCCGGGTCCACCGCCGCTCCAACCTCCGGGGGGAGGATGTCGGCTTCTACGACGGCATTCCGGTGACGAGTCCGGCGCAGACCCTGATCGACCTCGCGGCCCGCCACGATCGGCTGACCGTGGAGCGCATGGTCGACGAGGCGGACCGGCTCGATCTCCTTACCCCACCGAAGCTTCGTGCCGCGCTCGAGAGCCACCCTGGCCAGCGGGGCGTCGCTCGCTTGCGCACATGGCTCGACCGCCGCACCTTCCGTCTGACTCGCTCCCACCTCGAGCGCCTTTTCCTGCCCCTGGCCAGGGACGTCGGCTTGCCACTGCCTGAGACGAAAGTCTGGGTCAACGGCTTCGAGGTCGACTTCCTGTGGCCAGAGCTGCATCTGGTCGTCGAGACCGACAGCCTGCGCCACCACCGCACTCCTGCCCAGCAGACTCGCGACCACCTGCGGGACCAAGCCCATGTCGCCGCCGGGTTCACACCTCTGCGCTTCACCCACGAGCAGGTGCGCTACGAGCCGGAACACGTGCGCGCCGTCCTCGGCGACGTCGCGCGACGTCTTGGGGTCACGGAATAGTGGGGATGCGGCTGCATAAGCTTGGGCCGTGCCCTCCCTGCCGAAAACCGTCCGCATCCGCGAGGTCGGGCCTCGCGACGGGTTCCAGAACGAGCCGGAGACGATCGACACCGCCGAGAAGGTGCGGCTGATCGACATGCTCTCGGCGACGGGGGTGGGGCGGATGGAGGTCACCTCCTTCGTGCGGCCGGACGTGATCCCGCAGCTGGCCGACGCCGCCCAGGTGCTGATGGCGGCCCAGCGCCGCAAGGGGGTCTCCTTCTCGGTCCTGATCCCAAACGAGCGGGGGCTGGAGCGGGCGCTGGAGCTGCGCGACCGCTTCGACGAGGTCAGCGTCTTCCTCTCCGCCTCGGAGACCCACAACCGCCACAACGTCAACCGCTCGATCGAGGAGTCGCTGAGCGGGCTGGAGGTGACGCTGGCCCGCGCCGGCGAGGAGGGGCTGCGCCGGGAGGGCGTCATCGCCACCTCCTTCGGCTGCCCCTACGAGGGCGCGGTGGCACCGGAGCGGGTCTTCGAGATCGCCGAACGCCTGGCGCGCGCCGGCTGCGAGGAGGTCGGCTTCGGCGACACCACCGGGATGGCCAACCCGCGCCAGGTCCATGAGTTCTTCGCCGCCGCCCGCGAGCGCCTTACCGGCGTCGAGCTGACCGCCCACTTCCACAACACCCGCGGCCAGGGGCTCGCCAACCTGGTGGCTGCCCTGGAAGAGGGCGTCGAATCCTTCGAGTCGAGCTTCGGCGAGCTCGGCGGCTGCCCGGTGCCGCCCGGTTCGACCGGCAACGTCGGCAGCGAGGACGTGGTCTCGATGCTGCACGAGATGGGGGTCGAGACGGGAATCGACCTGCCGCGGCTGATCGAGGCCTCGCGCGCCGCCCAGGAGGTGCTGGGGCGGCCATTGGGCGCCCACGTGCTTCGCGCCGGCCCCGTCGATTGGCATCCCGCCCAGGACGAATAGGCTGCCGCCCGTGTCCGACTTCGCCGAAGCGCTGGATGCTGCCCTCGCCGGGGGGCCGCAGCGCCACCACGAGAAGACCGCCGAGCAGGGCAAGCTGCCGGTCCGCGAGCGGGTCGAGCGGCTGGTCGACCCCGGCTCCTTCGCCGAGGAGGGCCTGCTGGCGAACTGGGACAAGGAGGGGCTGGGCGCCGACGGCGTCGTCACCGGCCTGGCCACGATCGACGGCCGCCGCGTCGCCCTGATGGCCAACGACCCGACCGTCAAGGCCGGCTCCTGGGGACCCGAAGACGGTCGAGAAGATCCTTCGCATCCAGGAGCGGGCGCTGAGCCTGCAGCTGCCGCTGGTCTACCTGGTCGACTCGGCCGGCGCGCGGATCACCGACCAGGTGCAGATGTTCCCCGGCCGCCGCGGCGCCGGGCGGATCTTCCACAACCAGGTGCGGCTCTCCGGCCAGGTGCCGCAGGTCTGCCTGCTGTTCGGGCCCAGCGCCGCCGGTGGCGCCTACATCCCCGCCTTCTGCGACGTCGTGATCATGCGCGAGGGCAACGCCTCGATGTACCTGGGCTCGCCGCGGATGGCGGAGATGGTGATCGGCGAGAAGGTGACGCTGGAGGAGATGGGCGGAGCGAAGATGCACACCGGCATCTCCGGCTGCGGCCACTTCCTGGTCAAGAGCGACGAGGAGGCGATCGACCTCGCCCGCCGCTACCTCTCCTACATGCCGGAGAGCTGGCGCCAGGACGCCGCCGGCCGCCGAGCCGGTCGCGCCCGCCTCCGACGCGGCGATCGACGCGATCGTCCCCGCCGACGAGAACCGTCCCTTCGACATGCGCGAGGTGCTCGACGTCCTGCTCGACGCCGACAGCTTCCTCGAGGTCCACAAGCGCTGGGCGAAAGAGCTGATCGTCGGCTACGGGCGGCTCGACGGCCGCGTCGTCGGCGTCGTCGCCAACCAGCCGCGCTACACCGGCGGCGTCCTCTTCGTCGACTCCGCCGACAAGGCCGCCCGCTTCATCCAGACCTGCAACGCCTTCAACGTGCCGCTGCTCTTCCTCGCCGACGTGCCCGGCTTCATGATCGGCACCGCGGTCGAGCGCCACGGGATCATCCGCCACGGCGCCAAGATGATCAGCGCCGTCTCCGAGGCGACGGTGCCGAAGATCTCGGTGATCGTCCGCAAGGCCTACGGGGCGGGGCTCTACGCGATGGCCGGGCCGGCCTTCGAGCCCGACTGCTGCATCGCCCTGCCGAGCGCCTCGATCGCCGTGATGGGACCGCAGGCCGCCGTCAACGCCGTCTTCTACAACCAGATCCAGGCGATCGAGGACGAGGACGAGCGCGAGCGCTTCGTCGCCGCCAAGCGCGAGGAGTACGCGGAAGACATCGACCTCCTCCACCTCGCCTCCGAGCTGGTCGTCGACGCCGTCGTCGCTCCCGAGGACCTGCGCGAGGACCTGATCCGCCGCTTCGCCCACGCCGTGGGCAAGAACCGCTCCTTCGCCGAACGGCGCAATCCGGTCACGCCCCCTGCCTCAGTCGAGCGAGGCGGCCAGCTCCGTGAAGTAGTCGAGCGCCGCCGGGTTGGCGAGGGAGTCGCGGCTGGCGGCCTGCTCGGCCGGGGTGCCCATCAGGATCCGCTTCACCGGCACCTCGAGGATCTTGCCGCTGAGGGTGCGCGGCACCTCGGCGATCTGGAAGACCTCGTCGGGGACGTGGCGCGGGGAGCAGTGCTCGCGGACGCGGCGGGCGATCTCCTTCGGCAGCTCGGCGTCGAGCTCGACCCCCTCGCGGAGGACGACGAAGAGCGGCATCCAGCCCTCGGTCCCCGGCCGCGGCACGTCGACCACGATGGCGTCGACGATGGCGTCGATGCTGAGCACGGCGCGGTAGATCTCGCTCGTCCCCATGCGGATCCCGGAGCGGTTGATGGTCGAGTCGGAGCGGCCGTAGATGATCGCGGTGCCGCGCGAGGTGATCTCGATCCAGTCGCCGTGGCGCCAGATCCCGGGGTACTGCTCGAAGTAGCTGGCGCGGTAGCGGCTGCCGTCCGCGTCGCCCCAGAAGTGGACCGGCATCGAGGGCATCGGCTTGGTCACGACCAGCTCGCCGACCTCGTCGACGACGGCGTTGCCCTCCTCGTCCCAGGCCTCGACCGCGGCGCCGAGCGCCCGCGCCTGCAGCTCGCCACGGTAGACCGGCAGCAGGGCGACGCCGCCGACGAAGGCGGTGCAGAGGTCGGTGCCGCCGCTGGTCGAGAACAGCCAGGTGTCGGCGCCGACGTGCTCGTAGACCCAGTCGAAGCCCTCGGGGGAGAGCGGGGAGCCGGTCGAGCCGACGGCGCCGAGGCGGCTGAGGTCGCGTCCGTCGCCGGGCTCGACCCCGGCCTTCATGCAGGCGGCGATGTAGGAGGCGCTGGTGCCGAACATCGTCACCCCGGCGCGCTCGCTCAAATCCCAGAGCACGTTCATGTCGGGATGGCCGGGGCTGCCGTCGTAGAGGACGATCGCGGCCTTGGTCAGCAGCCCGGAGACGAGGAAGTTCCACATCATCCAGCCGGTCGTGGTGAACCAGAAGAGGCGGTCGCCGGGGTGGGCGTCGACGTGGAGGTGGAGCTTCTTCAGGTGCTCGAGCAGGATCCCGCCCTGGCCCTGGACGATCGCCTTCGGCAGCCCGGTGGTACCGGAGGAGTAGAGGACCCAGAGCGGATGGTCGAAGGGGACGCGCTCGAAGCTCAGCTCGGCTCCCTCGCCGTCGGCGAGCAGCTCGGCCCAGGTGGTCGCGTCGCGCAAGGGGGAGAGGTCGGGCTCGGGATCGAGGTAGGGGAGGACGACGGTGCGCACCAGGCTGGGCATCTCCGCCTGCAGGCGGCCGATCGTCTCGCGGCGGTCGAAGTCCTTGCCGCCGTAGCGGTAGCCGTCGACCGCGAACAGGACCTTGGGCTCGATCTGGGCGAAGCGGTCGACGACGCTGGCGGGGCCGAAGTCGGGCGAGCAGCTGGACCAGACGGCGCCGATCGAGGCGCTGGCGAGGAAGGCGACGATCGCCTCGGGGATGTTCGGCAGGTAGGCGACGACGCGGTCACCGCGCTCGACCCCGAGGCCGCGCAGGGCGGCGGCGAGGGCGGCGACCTGGGCGCGCAGCTCGCCCCAGCTCAGCTCATCCAGCTCGCGCAGCTCGGAGGCGTGGAGGATCGCCGTCTCGGCGTCGTCCTTGCCGGCGAAGACGTGCTCCGCGTAGTTGAGGCGCGTGTCCGGGAACCAGCGCGCGCCGGGCATCTCGCGCGCGGCGAGGACGGTGGAGCGGTCGCCGTCCGCCTGCACCTCGAAGAAGTCCCAGAGCGCCGCCCAGAAGCCGTCGAGGTCGTCGACGGACCAGCGCCAGAGGGCGTCGTAGTCGCCGAAGCCGAGCCCGCGCTCGGCCTCGAGCCAGCGCATGAACTCGGTCAGCCGCGAGCGCTCGACCAGCTCCGCCGAGGGCTCCCAGAGCAGCTCGGGTTGCTCGGGCGCGTTCACGCCGCCGCGGCCGCGGTGGCCGCCTGCTCCCGGGCCAGCTCGTGCGGATCGTGGGAGCACAGCAGGGTGATCTCGTCGCCGTGGCGGGAGGCAAGCTCCCGCAGGCGTTCCTGGTTCGCCTTGCGGGCCCGGTTGTCGGCGGCGTTGAGGTTCTGGAAGAAGCGCAACCCCGGGGGGCAGCTGGACGGGGTCGCGATCTCGCCGTGGTTGAAGTAGGCGTCGCCGCAATGCAGGAGCCAGCGGTCACCGGTCCCGATCGCCACGCCGGTGTGGCCGAGCGAGTGGCCGCGAAGCGGCACCAGCGCCACCTCGGTGCCGGCGCCGGGCAGGATGCGCACGCTCCCGAAGCCGAACCAATCGTCGCCGCCGGGCTCGTGGCGGACCCAGCGCGGGCCGTGCTTCCAGTGGACGCCGGCGTAGCGAGGCCGGTCGCGCAGGCGTGGATGCAGGGCCGCGTCGAGCTCGGTCGAGAGCACGTGCACCTCGGCGTCGGGGAAGTCGGGCAGGCCGCCGCTGTGGTCGGGATCGAGGTGGGTGGCGACGACCTGGCGCACGTCGGCGGCGGCGAAGCCGAGCGCCTCGAGCTGCCTCAGCGCCGTCGTCTCGGGGCGCGGTTGGGCGTTCATCAGCCCGAAGATCGGGCCGAGCTGGCGCGGGTTGCGCGCGTCCTCCATCCCGAATCCCGTATCGACGAGGACGATGCCGTCGCCGCTCTCGATCGCCAGGCAGTGACAGACGGCTTCCGCGGTCGAGAGCAGGCCGCCCTCGCCGCCGAGCAGACTTCCCCCGCGTGGGCACAGCGACCCGCAGCTGAGGTGATGGATCCGCATAACCGCGCGCAGTCTATTTCGCTCTATCGTTCCCACCGCGCCGGAGTGGCGGAATTGGCATACGCGATCGACTCAAAATCGATTGCCCTTGCGGGCTTGTGGGTTCGAGTCCCACCTCCGGCACTGCTCGCGAGTCTGCGTCTGGCGTCGCTGCTCGACGCCGGATGCAGACTCGGCTACGCCGGCTGCGGAGCGCCGTCGCCGGCCCCGGCGCCGGCGCCGTAGTCCTCGCCGGAACCGATCGGGCGCTCCTCCTCGACCTGCCACTCCTGGTTGAAGCCGTAGAGGGCGGCGGCGATGAGGACGATCTGCAGCAGGCCGAGGAGCACGACCAGCAGGCCCAGCAGCGAGGAGGACAGGGCCGCCTCGTCGAAGCCGGCCTTGTCGCGGGCGAACCAGCTGTCGGCGCCGACCGCGCAGAAGATAGCCAGGATCATCGAGAGCGCCGCGGCGACCGGCAGGATGCCCCGGTTCCAGCGGATCACGAGGAAGGCGAAGAACGCGTACAGCAGGGCGTAGATCGCACAGACCAGCCCCATGCCGCCGCCGCCCTTCAAAAGCGACCAGCCGCCGATCGTGATCACGGCCGCCAGCACGGCCGTCGCGAGCAGCAACAGGGCGATCACGAATTTGGTCGTGACCGACCCCGCCTTCTCCCGATTTGGCCGCCACAATTCGTAGCCCGGCCTCACCTCTCCTACAGCCATGCCGACGATCATAGAATCTGTCAGCGACGATGCGGCATTGGTCGCACGTTAAGCCCCGATTCGGGGCGGCTGCGCGGGCGTGGTGAAATTGGCAAACACGCTGGCTTTAGGTGCCAGTGCTCGAAAGAGCTTGGGGGTTCAAATCCCTCCGCCCGCATCAGCGCTTCGCGCCCGTAAACTTCGCCGCCCGTCAAGGGGGAGTGAGTTAACGGCTATGCGCGTGGTCTCCAAAACCATGAATCCGGGTTCGAATCCCGGCTCCCCCGCTCGATGTGCTCAGGGGTTGGTCGGGTCGAGTCCGATCAGCTCGTAGTAGCCGACCAGGAAGAGGCGTCGGCCGTCAGAGACCATCGGGGTGTAGCCGGCCTGCTCGATCTCGAAGGTCTTCTTGTGGGTGCGGGCGTCGAGGCCGGTCGTCCTGCCGGTCTTGAAGCTGGTGGTGTAGACGGTGTTCCCGATCACCGATGCCGTGCCCGGGACCGGGCCGCCGGCGTCGTAGTGCCAGCGCGGCTTGCCACTGCGCGCGTCGAGGGCGAAGAAGCGGCCGTTTTCGGCGCCGATGTAGACGCTGGGCGGGGTGCCGGGGACGCGGGCGACCGCGGGCGAGCCGTAGACGTAGTCGCCGGTCGGGAAGGACCAGGCGACCTTGCCGGTCTTTTCGTCGAAGGCGAAGACGGTGCCGTCGTCGCGGGCGGCGTAGACGTGGCCGAAGTCGACGGCCGGCGAGGAGAAGAAGCCGCCGCGGCCGAAGGGCGGGACCTTGGTCGTGTTGGTGCGCCAGACCGGCTTGCCGTCGGCGGCCTCGAGCGCGAACATCGAGCCCTCGTAGTCGGCGACGAAGATGCGCCCGTCGTGGAAGCTCGGGCTGGCTTTGATCGCCCCCGGCGAGTTGAAGCGCCAGAGCGGCTTGCCGTCGGCGGCGCGCAGGGCGACGACGTCGGTGGTGTCGGTGCCGAGGTAGATCTCGCCGCCGACGGCCATCGGCGAGGATTCGAGGTGGGAGTGGAGGTTGCGCTCCCAGGCCGTCTTGCCGGTCCTGGCGTCGACCGCGACCAGGTTGCCGTCGAGGAAGGCGAAGTAGACGAGGCCTTCGTGGTAGACCGGGGCCGTGACGTCGGTCTGCTTGCCGCGGTCGCTCGGGTCGGTGAGCCGTTCCCAGAGGATCTTGCGATCGCTCAGCCGCACCGCTTTCGCGTTGCCGTACTTGTTGACGACGTAGGCGACGCCGTGGGCGATTGCCGGCGGGAACTCGATCAGGGCGTGGGTGTTGATCGACCAGGCCTGCCGCAGCGGCGGGTCGAGCACCAGCTTGTGCGCCGGCAGGTAGTGGGTCCGCTCCGGCACCCGCCCGAACACGGGCCAGTCGACGTAGCCGCTGCCCCTGGCCGAGGTTTCGGTCTTCGACCCGGAGCTGTCGCTGGAGCCGCAGCCGGCGAGCGCAAGCATCGTGCCAGCCAGCGCCATCGAGGCCAGCCCGCGTCGTCTTGCCTGTCCCCTGCGCATCGAGGGGCTGTATCGGCATCGGGGCGGCAACCTGGATAGCCGCGGACCCCGGTTCAAGAGCGGCGGACGAGAATCGAACTCGCATCATCGCCTTGGAAGGGCGAGGCTCTACCGTTGAGCTACCACCGCGTAGAGGGGGAAGCCTAGCCGGACCCTCGCCGATTCGTAAGATGCAAGACCCCACGGGGAGTGGCGCAGTCTGGTAGCGCACTCGGCTGGGGGCCGAGCGGTCGCAGGTTCAAATCCTGTCTCCCCGATATTCGAGAGCCGGCGTGGGAAGCGGGCTTCAGTCTGAGCGGCGAGCCGTCCGGCCCGCCCGAGGGCTCGGCGGTACCGCCTTTGGTACCGGGCATGGCAGGGGGCAGGCTCTCTTGGCCAAGGGGCGGACGGCCACATCCGATGGTCCGAGTATTTTGGTGCGGCCCAACACACAAGCGCAACCGATCGCAGGGTCCGTCAAGAAGGAATCCGACAGGGAGGAAAGAAGGAACCCAGGATGCCCTCGCTGGACTCCGTTGCGCTAGAGCGGGTCCGCGATGCGGCACTTAGCCGGACGCCGATTTCTCTCGGCGTTCGCCGTACGGCGTCCCCGCACGAGTTTTATCGGTATCCGGCACGCTTTTCGCCAACACTTGCAGCAGCCGCGATCGATGCCTTCAGCAGTCCTGGCGACGTTGTTGCCGACTACTTCGTCGGCGGTGGCACCACCGTGGTTGAGGCGCGGCGAGCGAGCAGGCTTGCGATTGGCAGCGACATCAACTCGTTGTCGGTTTTCGTGAGTAGCGTCAAGACGCGCCTGTACTCCGCATCAGACCTCGATCAGGTGTTTGGCTGGGCGGAGCGAGTCGTGAACGACGAGCCAGGACAGAGTGAGGCGCCGGATGACGACCTCGCGCGCAACTATTTCCGTAACGTGATGTCGGCCGATACGGTCGAGCATCGCGGCGTGCTTCTCGGCGCGATTTCCCGCCTCGGCGACATTGATTCCCCAAAGGCGCGTGCGTTTGCGAGATGCGTCCTGTTGCGGACCGCCCAGTGGGCGTTTGACATGCGACGCGACATCCCGAGAGTGGATCTCCTGCGTCAGGCGCTTGTCGATAACGCATCGATGATGACCGCCGCCGCACGCGTGGCAACCACGCAATACCGCGCTGCTGACAAGCGCGTCGAAGGCTCTGGACTGCCGCGGTCTCTTGTTCTGCATCGAGGCCTCCCAGGGGTAGCTGGCCACCGCAGCATCTCGCGCTATCCAGCGCCTCGATTGGTACTGACCTCACCTCCCTATCCGGGTGTCTATGTGAACTACCATCGCTGGAAGGTGCGTGGCCGTCACGAGACTCCGTTCCCGTACTTTCTCGCGGGCCAAGAGGACGGCAACGGGCTGGCCTACTACACGATGTCTGCGCGGAGCGATCAGTCGCTGCGGACGTACTTCGCGAAGCTGGAGGTCGCGTTCGCCGATATCGCTCGAATGTGTGACTTGGGCACTCACGTCGTTCAGGTCGTTGGCTTTAATGATGTCGATGACCAACTCGGCCGTTATTTGGCGGCTATGGAGCGTGCCGGCTTTACAGAGACGAAATTCGACCAGCTCGCTACCGCAGAGGACGGCCGGCTATGGCGTGACGTTCCGGGACGCCGGTGGTGGGCACACGCGGGTGGGCGCGCCGACATCGCGCCGCACACTGCCCGTGAGGTCGTCTTGGTGCATCAGACCACGCGCTAAACAGGCGCTTTCTCCTCCGAGAGGCTGCCGATCGCCTGAAGCATGGGCAGAAGGATCGGGCCGAGTGCAGCGGTGGTCCGAAGTACCTGTTTGCCGATGTCGATGTTGTCGGCATCCTGCGCCTTGCTTTTGGCACGTTGGTGGTGATCCTGCAACAGGGCGAGCCCTACAAGCACCATTCCGTAAACGAACTGCTTCTCAAGGATCGCTGCATCGGCGCCCCGCTGCTTGTAGCTATGCAGCAGGTATTTGTTGTCGTAGTTCACGTAGAAGTCGTAAAGCGACTCGTTCGCCTCCGTTCCGGCGTGCACGACTTTGAGTGCGCTCGTCTCGTCGAAATCATGTTTCGACCAATCCTCGCGGCGAACAGGCGTAATATCGGGCAAGCTGAGCGTCGAGTTCGACCCTCCGCGTTTGCCTTTGCCGTGGTTCGCGTTGTTTGGACCTGGGGGACCTGGGGGCGGTTGGTGCGTGCGTTCGGCCGCTACCTCGAGAATCAGCGTGAGCTTAAACGCGTCAAGGCGGCTGGGGTCGGTCACCTCGATGAGGTACTCGATCTTGGAGCCGGCGACGGCATCCTCGGGCAAGGTGTCGAACCAAAGCTGTGCGATGCCTGACTTGGGACCCGTCGCGCTCCAACCGGTCGCGTCGCTGAAGCCGTCGCCTACGCGGCGTCGGACGTTCCACGCCCCAGGCTCGACGTCGCGTACAAAGTAGCTGTCCTCGGCGTCCGTCTCAAAGGCAATCCGGACGCGTGATCCGAGGTGCGCCGCACGGGTCAGCACCTCGCCATCCTCATGATCCTTGAAGCGGAAGAACGTTGGGAACCGCTGGCCAGCGAAATCGCCGCTGCTGCCGTTGCGACTACCACCTGGCGGAAACGGAGTCGAAATGTTTACGCCCTTGAGGAAAAGCTGGTTCAGCACAGGGTTACTTTTCATCAGCTTCTCGAGGACATCGCTCAGCGGCTTGTCGTCGCTCAGCTTCTCTTGCGTCGCTTGCTGACGACGGCGATTTTGGATCTCGCGCAACGTCGGCTCGTCGTGCAGGAAGACCGCCAGCTTCTCCTCCAGTTGCCGCGCGACAGAATTGACGCGCAAGCGGTCGCGACTGTTCATGAACAGGTCCTCGCGCGTCTGCCCATCGATCGCGCTGCAGTCTGCGAAGACCAGCAGTGAGTCCTTCAAGTAGCTCAGATTTACCCGCTCGCGTGAGAAGAACTCGGTCGTGTAGGCAGCGTGCATTTGGCCGTTGACACTGAAGACGACGCCATGTCGAGCGTTGCGGTAGTTCTTGGCTTTGTCCTTATCCTTGAAGACGTAGACACGAAGCCGGATCTGCTTGCCGTCGTCGAGAGCGATAACGCCACCGATCGGCTCGCCGGTATCGAGGTTATTCCCGCCGTCGCTGTCCAAGCGGGCTACAAGCCCGAGAGCGTTGGTTGCGAAGCTCGCCGGACCGCCTCTGTACCCGGGACGACACTCGAAGACCCGAACAGGAAGACCAAGCTCCGGGAGTCCAATGTCGATGCGGCGCAGCAGGCCCTCGCCGGATTGCACGATGTTGGACTTGACGCCTTCCCACCTGTACTCGTACAGCTTCACGAGAGAGCCGTACGGCGACCGGCGATGATAGGCGTCGCGCAATTCGGCGTCAGCCTCTGGGAAGATCGGCCACTCGTTAGCGTCGAACGCGAGTACACCACGAAGGTCACATCCGGGAATAGGCACCGGCGCGAGATAACGGTAGACGGAACTCTTCGCGCCGTCGCCTGGCCACTCGCGTCGTACGACGGAAAAACCCCACTGATGATCGCGTGGGGTACTACCGGTGGACAGGAAGTCCGGATTTCGGCGGGACACAATCAGCTGCAAGCTGCTGAATTGGAAGGCGCCGGTCCCACCCATATTGAACTTACCTTGGACGAACGGGATGCGCAGCTTGTTGTTGCGCTGCGTCGACATGAACGTCGTCGGGAAGTCATCTGGGGTCTGTCCCTCGCCCTGATCGGCTACGGTCAGGCTCGGTTGACCGTCTCGGGGCATGTAGCCGGTCGCAGCGACCGTGAGAAGCCGACCCTCTGGCGTGGCCTTGGTTTTATTCGGCCATGAGGCGATGTGTCCATCGGAGGGCTTGGGGCGGGCCTTGCCTTCATAGAACCGGGCGACTGCTTCTCGCATCGTCTGAGGTGCATCTGGTCCCTCGGGGTCAACGCCAGCTAGCCGGCAAGCGTTCACGAGGCGCGCATCAACTGAGTTGACGATCTTCTCGACAAACGCGGCGACTGCCTCCGCCTGCTGATTGCCAATCACCGAGAAGCTGTTGTCGCTGTCGCTGAACAGCCGCCAGGCATCATCATCGTCCCAGTACCCCGCGTCGCGCAGGATCTCGGTTACCTCGGACTCCGAGTCGGCTCGCATCAGCCTCATGCACAGCGCCGCGTTGTCGGATGACGAGTCACTCATCATCAAGCCTCCGTTTCGTTGGCAAGCGCTTTCCGACCGGCGTCAGTGATCCGCCAGACTCCTCTCGGCGCGTCGCGGTCAAGCTCGCCCCGCTCGATCAGTCGGAGCCGGACGAACTGGAGCCTGGAGTGCCAGCGGATGCCCCCAGATGTGAGGTTCTCGAAGTCAGCTGGCATAAGCGCATTCTCGAGCGACTTACCGACCGAGTCCAGGACGCTCCTGTAGGGGGCCTCGCCTCCCGCATCGACAAGTGCCTGGAGCAGCGGCTTCTCGTACGCCTGCTCGGGCAGAAGGGTGCCAGAGGCGGCACGCGTCCGTCGCGCCTGCTTTTTGCTCTTCGCTCGCTTGCCGGAGCGAGGGGCTGGCGGTTTCTCTGGACTGCCCGACTGAGCGGTCGTCGTGGGTTGGGGCGACGCTGCAGTTCCGCCGTTCATGTTGAGAAGTCGGCGCAGCACGGTGTTAGGCGTGTCTGTGAACGGCTCGGCCTGCGACTTCAGGTGCTCAAAAACGTCGTCATCGATCTCGATCGAGGGGGTCATTACAAACTTCCTTGTTAGGCAATTCCTATTTGCATAGAGCAACATAGGGAACTCCAAGCTAAATTGCAACTGAGTTTGCAAGCTTGCTTGGAAGCGTGCGGAAGTCAGGCACAGGCGAGCATCTAGGGCGCCGTCACCATCTCCCTCCGCGGCGAGCAGCGCACTCGGTCAGTTGCCGAGTGGTCGACTGCGGTGGGAAGGGAGGTCAGTCCTGACCGGGCTACCGGTGTTTTGCGTGACGGCCTCACCATCCCGCCTAGCAAGGTTCAAATGCCGTCCAGTTAGGGCGATCTCAGACAATAAGTTCCGACGTGTTTGCCATCCTCCAGGAGATGGTAGATCGCGAGCAGAAGACTTCCTCGCTCGAGACGATCGCAACGCCCGCGATCGAGAAGCGGATCTACGTCATCCGCGAGCGCCAGGTCATGCTCGACGAAGACCTGGCTGATCTCTACGGCGTGGAGACGAAGCGGTTGGTCGAGCAGGTGAAGCGGAACCGCGAACGCTTCCCTGGGGACTTCATGTTCCAGCTCTGCAAAGACGAGGCCGCAGCTTTGAGGTCGCAGATTGCGACCTCAAACGGCGGCCGCGGTGGGCGCCGCTATGCCCTCTACGTCTTTACGGAGCAGGGCGTGGCCATGCTCTCCTCCGTCCTGCGAAGCAAGACGGCCATCGCTGTGAACATCGAGATCATGCGGGCATTCGTTGAGCTGCGGCGCATCGCCGGCTCCTATGCCGCTCTCCAGGAGCAGCTGGAAGGCCTGGAGTGCGAGACGACCGCGCGGCTCGATCAGCACGACGAGCAGCTGGAACAATCTTCAAGGCACTGCATCAGCTGATCGCGCCGCCGGAGAAGCCAAAGACGAAGGTCGGCTTCAGGATCCGTGAGGAGGGCGACTGACCAAAGCTTTCGCAGGGCCAGTCTGGCGACCTGGGCGCCGGTAAGGTGAGTTATGGCTGAGTCACGCACGCCAGGTGCCGTCGCGACGGGCAATGACGAGGCTGTGCGGGCTTGGGACACGGTCCTCTTCGAGCGCTGGAAGAAGAACCGCGAGGTGTTCGTGGGCGCGCTGGACGGGGTCACCGAGGAGGTCTTCGATCGCTTTCCGCCACCCGCGGGCGGACGCTGCCTCGACATCGGTTGCGGCTTCGGCGACACGACCCGGCGACTCGCCGGGCTCGTCGGGCCCGAGGGCTTCGCGCTGGGCACCGACTCCTCGCCGCGCTTCGTCGAGGAGGCTCGCCGCGAGGCGGCGGAGGCCGGGGTCGGCAACATCGGCTTCGAAACCGCCGACGCGCAGACGGCGCAGTGGGATCGGGACTACGACTACGCGTTCTCCCGAATGGGGACCCAGTTCTTCGCCGCACCGGTGGTGGCGATGCGAGCAATACGAGCGGCCCTGAAGCCGGGCGGCGGGCTGTACAAGATCTGCTGGCGCCGCAAAGCCGAGAGCCCTTTCTGGGCGGAGACCGAGCAGGTGGTGCAGCGCTTCCTCTCGCGCCCGGACGAGTACGAGGCCGACACCTGCGGTCCCGGTCCGTTCTCGCTCGGCAACCCCGAAACGCTCGGTGGCATCCTCGAGGCCGCCGGGTTCGTGGAGGTCGAGCTGCATCGGCGTGACTTCGACTACTACATGGGCAGGGACATGGACGAGGCGATCGATGCCCTGCTCGCGATCGGCCCCGGCGCGGAGCTGATCCGCCTCAACGGAGAGCACGGCGAGAGCCGGCGGGCGGAGATAGCCGCGGCCCTCGCCGACCACTACGCCGCCTGGCGGCAACCCGACGGATCCATCGTCGGCCGCGGTTCCGTCTGGCTCGTCGGGGCTGTGAATCCGGGCTAGCCGAGGGCGGAGTGAAAGCGCGCGCGGTACTCGGCGGGTCCGACCCCTAGGACCCGCAGGAAGGCGCGGCGCATGGTCTCCGAGCTGCCGAAGCCGCAGTGGGTGGCGATGGCGTCGACCGGGGTGCTGGTGTCCTGGAGCAGCTCGCGCGCGGCCTCGACGCGAATGCGCTCGACGAAGCGTGCCGGAGTCGTCCCCGTCTGCTCGGAGAAGAGGCGGCGCAGGTGGCGCTCGGAGAGGGCGGCACGCCGGGCGAGCTGGGGGAGGCGGTGGTCGCCCGCCGGTTCGGTGACGATGCCGTCGAGGATCTCGCGGATCGGAGGGGTCACCCCCGCCGGCAGCGCCAGCCGCTCGGAGAACTGGGACTGGCCACCCGGGCGCTGGAGGAACATCACCGTCCAGCGCGCCACCGTCCGCGCGATCTCCGGTCCATGGTCCTCCTCGATCAGCGCCAGGGCAAGGTCCATGCCGGCGGTGAGGCCGGCGGAGGTGGCGATCCGCCCGTCGCGGACGAAGATCCGGTCGGGCTCGACCCGGACGCGGGGGTGTCGGCGGGCGAGCTGCTCGCAGAACGCCCAGTGCGTGGTGGCGGCCCTGCCCTCGAGCAGGCCGGCCTCGGCGAGCAGAAATGCGCCCGTGCAGACCGAGCAGGTGCGGCGAGCGCCGTTGGCGATGCGCCGCAGGCCGGGGGCGAGCCGCGGGTCGGAGAGGGCGTCGTCGATCTGCAGGCCGCCGCCGACGATCACGGTGTCGACCCCGCGCAGGGGCACCTGGCCGAGCGCCATGTCCGCGGCGAGGCGCACCCCGGCCGAGCCTCGAACGGGTTGACCGTCGGGGGTGGCGATGGCCATCCGGTAGCCGCCGTCGCCGCCGAGGACGCGGGTGGCGGCGTCGAGCACGTCGGCGGGGCCGACGATGTCGAGGAGCTGCACCCCGTCGAATGCGACCAGGACGACTTTGCGCAGGGGAGTCGGCACAGCAACATCTTGCAGGCGCAGGGGGCTGTCCGCAAGGACAGGCAACCCACAGATCCGGCCAGACCTCGACAGCGCCTCCGGGGGCGCTGGTAGCAATCCCAGGATGAAGATCGAGATGCTGAACGCCGGCTGGATGACGGCCCCCGCCGCTCTCTGGCGCCGCGACGAGGATCCCGGGAAGCGCATCCGGGTCCCCGTACCCGCCTATGTCGTCGAGACCGACAGCGAGCGGATCCTGATCGACACCGGCCTGCACCCCGGCGCCTGCGCCGACACGTCGGCGTTCTACGGCCGCCCGGAGGCGACGAGCTTCTTCTCGCTCGAGCTCGACCAGCCGCTGCACGAGCAGCTCGACCCCACGACGATCACCATGATCGTCCTCACGCACCTGCACTACGACCACGCGGGTGGACTGTCGCTGCTGCCGCCGAGCATCCCGATCGTGATCCAGCGGCGCGAATGGGAGGCCGGCCAGGACACCGCTGCGATCCAGCGCAACTTCTTCTTCCCGCGCGATTACGCCGGCCAGGAGCGCGAGGCGATCCTCGTCGACGGCGATCACGACCTCCTCGGCGACGGCTCGGTCGAGCTGCTGTCGACGCCCGGCCACACCCCCGGCCATCAGTCTGTCCGCCTCGGCGCCGACCTGATCGTCGGCGCCGACGTCGCCCACTACGCATCGGGGCTCGACGACCACCGGTTCCCGGCCTTCGCGGACGACCATGCCGAGCAGCGCCGCTCCGCCGAACGCCTGCGCGCCCTGCGCGACAACGGCACCCGCGTCCTCCCCGGCCACGACCCGGACGTCCTGCGCCCGGGCCCGCTGACCGTTTGACGCCCCTCCTAGGCCGACTCGGCCCGCCTGGCGATCGCCCGCAGCCACTCGCGCCTGATCAGGCCGCTGCCGGGGCGGACCAGGAGCCAGTAGAGGCCGAAGCGCCGGCGGGCGTGGGCATCGGTTCCGGCGATCCGCGTCTCGGTCGAGAGCCTGTCGCCGTCGAGCCGGAAGTTGAACCCGACCTTGGCGTAGCCCGGCTCGTCGAAGTCGGTGAAGTGCTCGGGGCCCTTGACCCGCCGCAGGCCGCCGGACAGCTTCCAGAAGCGGCCGATGCCGGCGATCACCAGTTCGGAGTCGGGCTGCTCGGCGACGACGCGAAAGCCCATCCGCTCGAAGCCCTCGAGCACCGTGCGGCTGGTGTCCTCTTGTCGGCGGCCGAGCGTGCGCATGCCCATCAGCAGGCGCATCAGCTTGAGCTCGTCGCCGCTAAGGTCGCGGACTGCCGCCCAGACGGCGGCGGGCGGGGCGGCGACCGAGTGCCGGTGCACCTCGCGCCGGTCGTAGGTCGGCATGATCTCGTCGAGTAGAGCCATCTTCTAGAATATAATTCTAACATGAACCGCCGCGAGACGATCCTCGAAGCCGCCCTGGAGTCCTTCGACGCCACCGGAGAGACGGCGATCGAGGAGATCAAGCAGCGCTCCGGCGCCAGCGTCGGCTCGATCTACCATCACTTCGGCGGCAAGGACGGGGTCGCGGCCGCGCTCTACGTCGAGATCCTCGCCGAGTACCAGGCCGGCGTCGGGCGCGTCCTCGGGCGGGCGGGCGCCGCTGCGGACGGAGTCAAGGCGCTGGTCCGCTACCACCTGCGCTGGGTCGAGCGCAATCCCCAGCGGGCCCGGTTCCTCTTCCAGAGCGGGGCGGGGAGGATGGCCGCCGGCGAGGAGCTGAAGGCGCTGAACCGGAGCCTGGCGGCGACGGTCGGGGAGTGGGTGGAGGGTCGCCCGGCGATCCGCCCGCTGCGCGCCGAGGTCTTCTACGCCACTGTCTTCGGCCCGGCGCAGGAGCTCTCCCGCGCCTGGCTCGCCGGCCGGGTTCGCTCGCTGCGCCGGCTGGAGGGCGAGCTCGCGGAGGCCGCCTGGCGCGCCGTGCGGGCTGACTGAGACGCCGCTGGGCCCGCCTGCGCAGGCCTAGGACTCGACGGTCGCCCGGGCTGAGAGCTGGGGTGGGCTGGTCAGCGTCTGCAGGACGACGCAGTAGCGCTCGGTCAGCTTCAGCAGGGTGGCCAGCTCCTCCTCGCCGGCTTCGGTATCGAGCTCGAAGCTGAGGCGGATGGCGCGGAAGCCGACGGGGGCGTCGCGGTCGACGGCAAGGGTGCCGCGGAAATCGAGGTCGCCCTCGGCGTGGACCGTGCCGGACTCGACCGGGATCCCCAGCGAGGTGGCCACGGCCCGCAGGGTCACGCCGGCGCAGGCGGCGAGGGCCTCGAGCAGCATGTCGCCGGAGCAGAGCAGCGAGCCGTCGCCGCCGGAGGCCGGGTGCAGGCCCGCTTCGGCGAGGGCGCGGCCGGTGCCGACCGAGCAGGAGACACCCTCGCCCAGGGCGCCGTCGGCCACGAGCGTCACCAGGGCCGCCTCGGGCTCGCTCTCGTAGCGCTCCTTCAGCGGAGCCTGAATCGCCCGTAGCTCGTCGCGTTCCATGCAGCAATCACTTTACGGGGGCCGCTCGGCTAGGACTCCGGGCCGGGCTCTTGGTCCCTCCCCGACCACTGGATGTGAGGCCGGTATGGGCTCCGAAGTTTGCGGGCCGGGTTAGGACTTCGCCAGTTGCGGGCACCTGTCTGCCGTGCCCGACGAGGATTCCGATCCAAAGCTCGTACTCGGCCCGTTGCTGCGCTACGTCGGCGAGACCGAGGCCACCGTCTGGGTGGAGACCGACGCGCCCTGCGAGGTCGAGGTGCTGGGGCGTAGCGAGCGGACCTTCACGGTCGAAGAGCACCACTACGCGCTGGTCCGGATCGAAGGCCTGGAGCCGGCCAGCTTCAACGAGTACGGGGTCAGGCTCGACGGCGTGCGGCGCTGGCCGCCGGCGGATTCGGATCTGCCCCCTAGCGCGATCCGCACGCTCGGGGGCGAAGACCCGATCGACGTCTGCTTCGGCTCCTGCCGGGTCGCGCTGCCGCACGAGGAGCCCTATACGCAGACCAAGGACCGCCACGAAGACGGCAAGGAGCACGACGCGCTGCGGGTGCTGGCGCTGGAGATGGTCCGCGGCGAGCACAGCAAATGGCCCGAGCTCCTGCTCCTGCTCGGCGACCAGGTCTACGTCGACGAGGGCTCGCCGCGGACCCGCGAAAAGATCCGCAAGCGGCGCGGCACCGATACGCCGCCCGGCGAGGAGGTCACCGACTTCGAGGAGTACACCTGGCTGTACGAGGAGTCGTGGAGCGAGCCGCTGATCCGCTGGCTGTTCTCGACCGTCTCGGTCTCGATGCAGTGGGACGACCACGACATGAGCGACGACTGGAACATCTCCCGCTCCTGGCTGGAGGAGATGCGGCGCAAGTCCTGGTGGCACCGGCGGGCGGCGGCCGGGGTGATGAGCTACTGGATCTACCAGCACCTCGGCAATCTCTCGCCGCGGGCGCTGGACGCAGACGACCTCTACGGGCGCGTGCGCGGCAACGATCGCGCCACCGCGGTGCTGCGGGACTTCGCCGCCGCCGCGCACACGACCGGGGCCGGCACCCGCTGGAGCTTCTGCCGCGACCTCGGCGACACCCGCGTGATCTTCGTCGACTCCCGGGCGGGCCGGGTCCTGGAGGAGGGCGAACGGGCGATCGTCGATGGCGAGGAGTGGGACTGGATCGTCGAGCACATGCGCGGCGACTTCGACCACCTGCTGATCGCGACCACGGTCCCCTGGCTGCTCTCGCCCGGCTTCCACCACCTCGAGGCCTGGAGCGAGCGGGTCTGCGACGGGGCCTGGGGGAAGCTCGGGGAAGTGGCCGGGGAGAAGCTGCGAAGGGGGCTCGACTTCGACCACTGGGCGTCCTTCGACGACTCCTTCCAGGCCCTGCGCCGGCTGCTGGAAGAGGTCGGGTCGGGGAAGCGGGCCCGGGCGCCGGCATCGATCGTGGTCCTCTCCGGCGACGTCCACCACGCCTACCTGGCCGAGACCGCCTTCCCCTCCGGGGCGGGGATGGAGAGCGCCGTCTACCAGGCCGTCTGCTCGCCCTACCGCAACCCGCTCGAGGCCAAGGAGCGGCGGGCGATCAGGGCCGGCTTCTCGCGCCCGTTCATCGCCGCGATGCGCGCTCTGGGCAAGGCTGCCGGGGTCGCCGACCCGGGTCTGCGCTGGCGCCTGGCCGAGGGTCCCTACTTCGACAACCAGGTGGCGACGATCCGCCTGGACGGTCGCCAGTCCAGCCTCAAGCTGGACAAGACGCGGGCGGGCGAGGGCGATGACGAGCGCCGTCTCGACTGCGTCTTCGAGCGCCGGCTCGCCTGACCAAAGCGCTTCTGAGGCCCGGCGCCGCAGCGCCGCGCGGCTTTGGCAAGAAAATTTTGGCGGCGATCAGGAATGCTGTTATGCTCGCGCCGCAGTCGATCAGTCAGACTTCCTTTGGCTGGCCGATCACATAGCCAGCACCAGTGCCTTAATCGGTTAAAGGGACGGCGTTGTAAGCCGTAGATCCGGGTTCGAGCCCCGGCTGGTGCATTCGTAAACGGGAAAGCGAATGGGCTATGGGATGAACATTTTCGACTACATCGAGGACCCGGCGGCACAGGGCGAGGAGCGCGCTTGCTGGTCGGCGCGGGCGCCGTTCCGGCCCCGCGAGGACTTCGACCTGATGCTGGTCCCGCGGGTGCCGGACTGGCGCCAGGACGAGAGCTCGCGCCGCTCGCTGGAGCGGATCGCGGCTGAGCCCTGGGTCGGGGCGGTCGCCGAGGAGGGCGAGGAAGTGCTGCTGCGCCTCGGCGACGGCTGGATCGAGGAGACCGGCGCCAGGCTGGAGGCCGGCGACGGCGTCGACGGCGCCAACGCCGACCTCGCCGCGGGTCGCCGTTACGCCGTCTACTTCTGGGGCGCCAACACGACCAAGGCGCTGCACATCGGCCACCTCCGCAACCTCGCGGTCGGCCACGCGCTCGGCGCCGCGCTCGAGCAGGCCGGCGCCCGGGTCGAGCGCCGCAGCCTGATCTGCGACGTCGGCCGCAGCATGGGGGAGGCGATGGCCGGCGTCGTCCAGAGCGGTCGCGACCAGCAGGTCTGGCCCGACGGGGAAGAGAAGAGCGACCACTTCGTCGGCGCCTGCTACGCCGACTACGTCACCGCCGGGCGGGCGGCCGGCATCGCCGGCGGCCGCGACGCCGACGACGGCGCCGAGGACTCGGTCGCCCGCGAGTCCTCGATGTACAACGACAAGGCCGACGAGCTGATGATGCGGGTGCTGGCCGGCGACCAGGAGGCGCTGGAACTGTGGTCGAAGACGCGGGCCTGGGTGATCGCGGGCCAGCGCAAGACGCTGTCGCGGCTCGGCATCGCCTTCGACAAGGTGATCTTCGAGTCCGACTTCCTGCCGGAGGTGCTGGAGCTCTCCAACCAGGGCCTCGCCGACGGCACCCTGACCAAGCGCTACGGCGACGACATGGTCATGTACGAGACCGAACGCGAGGAGCTGGAGGAGATGCCGCTGGTCCGCTCCGACGGCCTCCCGACCCAGCACATGCGGGCGCTCGCCTACTGGTCGGCGGCGCCGGAGCTGGACGACTTCATCTCGCTCCAGGTCTGCGGCAACGAGTGGGTCTCCCACGTCACCTGCCGGCGCCAGCTGATCGACGCGCTCGGCGTCGTCAACGGCAACGGCAACGGCAGCGCCAAGGGCGGCGGGCCGCCGACCTACGACATCTTCCACGGCATGGTCGCCCGCGACCGCACCTCGATCACCTCGAGCAAGGAAGGGGCGCTGCTGATCGACGACCTCGCCGCCTGGCTGGAGGAGGAGATCGAGGCCGACCTCGAGCGGGCCGAGGTCCATCGCGGCCACCCGGAGGTCGAGCGCGTCCCCGCCCGGGTCGCCCTCGCCTACTTCCTCCTGCAGCCGACCTCCAAGCGGGTCGACTTCGAGCCGGAGAAGCTGCTGCGGGAGGAGAAGGGGAGCCTGGGCTGGGACCTGGCGCGGGCGCAGGCGCACGCGGGCACGGCGCCGCTGGCCGCCGAGCGGGCGGCCGAGGACCCCGACTACCGCTTCGCCGTCGTCCAGTCCGAGCTCTACCGCCGCCACCTGCGCAGCTCGGTCGAGGGCCTCGACGTGGTGCCGCTGGCCCGCTACATCTCCCACTTCGCCCGCTGGTACCGCGAGGACGAGCGCTCGCCCGAGGTCGAGCGGGTGGTGCGGACGGTGCTGGACCAGGGAGTGAGCGGGCTCGGGCTGGAGGGGGCGTGATGCGGACGCTGCTGGTCGACAACCACGACTCCTACACCTACAACGTCTTCCACCTGCTGGCCGCCGCCTCGGGCGAGGAGCCGGTCGTGGTCAACAACGACGCCGTCTCCTGGCGGGTGCTCTCGCGCTCGGACTTCGACGCGATCGTGCTCTCGCCGGGCCCGGGCCGGCCGGAACGCTGGCACGACTTCGGCGTCTGCCGGGACATCCTCCGCTACAGCGAGATCCCGGTGCTCGGCATCTGCCTCGGCCATCAGGGGATCGGCAACCTGCTGGAGGGCGACGTGACCAGCGCGCCGATGGCGATGCACGGGCGGCTCAGCCACGTGCGCCACTCCGACACCGGCATCTTCGAGGGGATCCCGCAGGAATTCTCCGTCGTCCGCTACCACTCGCTGGCGATCGACGGCCCGCCCGGGCCGGAAGGGCGCGTCACCGCCTGGGCCGACGACGGCGTGGTGATGGGGGTCGAACACACAAGCCGCCCGATCTGGGGCGTGCAGTTCCACCCGGAGTCGATCGCCACCGAGCACGGCCGCGCGATCGCCGAAAACTTCTACGCGATGACCGGCCGCCGCCGTGGCATCTCCCCGAAAGCCCCGGTCGCGCCGGGATCCCGAACCGCGGGCCGACGGGCCGCAGACGTCCAGGTGGCGGACGCTTCGAGCCCGTCGGCCGGCGGTTCGGCGGGGATGCGGCTGCGGCTGCGGGAGATCGAGGGGGAGGCGCCGACCGAGTACCTGTTCGAACGGCTCTTCGGCGAGGCCGAGAACGCCTTCTGGCTCGACAGCGCCGACGCCCCGACCAAGCTCGCCCAGTGCTCCTACCTCGGCACCAGCGCCGGGCGCGAGCGCTGCCTGCTCGAGTACGACGTCGAGCGCCGGCGAGGTGGCGATCGAGCGCGCCCGCCGCGACACCGTCGAGCGCAAGTCGATCTTCGACCTGCTCGACCGCGAACTCGCCAAGCACGCGGTGGAGCCGCCGCCGGAGCTGGCGCGGGGGCTGATCGGCGGCTTCGTCGGCTACCTCGGCTACGAGCTCAAGGCCGAGTGCGGCTCGCCCAACGTGCACCACTCCGACATGCCGGATGCGCTGCTGATGCTGGCCAATCGCGTCGTCGCCGTCGACCACCTGCGGCGCCGCACCTACGTCTGCGCGGTCGGCCGCGAGGACGACGCCGAAGCCGACGAGTGGGTGGAGGCGACGGCAGCTCTGGCTGCGGAGGCGATCGCCTCCCCGCCGCCCCCGGCATCGCTGCCGGAGCCCGAGGACCCGCCAGAGCACGTCGTCTTCCAGTCCGGCCGCGGCCGCGAGCGCTACCTCCACGGCATCGCCGCCAGCCAGGCCGAACTGGCGGCCGGCGAGTCCTACGAGGTCTGCCTCACCGACCAGTTCTCGACCGACGCCAGTCCCGACCCGTTCGTGCTCTACCGCCACCTGCGCCGCAGCAACCCGGCGCCCTTCGCCGCCTTCCTCAAGTTCGGCGAGCGCGCCATCGTCAGCTCCTCGCCGGAGCGCTTCCTCTCGGTCGACCGCGACCGCCGGGTCGAGGCGCGCCCGATCAAGGGGACGATCTCCCGTCACGACGACCCCGTCGTCGACGGTGCCCGCCGCGATGAGCTGAAGGACGACGAAAAGACGATGGCCGAGCACCTGATGATCGTCGACCTTCTGCGCAACGACGTCGGCCGCGTCTGCGACATCGACAGCGTCAGCGTGCCGGAGCTGATGGTGATCGAGCCCTACGCGACCGTGCACCAGATGGTCTCGACGATCCAGGGCTACCTGGAACCGGGACGGACGCCGGTCGAGTGCGTGCATGCCTGCTTCCCCGGCGGCTCGATGACCGGCGCCCCGAAGCAGCGCACGATGGAGATCATCGACGGGCTCGAGGACGAGGCCCGCGGCGTCTACTCGGGCGCGATCGGGTACTTCGGCCTCGACGGCAGCACCGACCTCAGCATCGTCATCCGCACGATCGTGATGCGTCCCGGCCGGACCACGATCGGGGCCGGCGGCGCGATCGTGATGCAGTCCGACCCGGTCGACGAGTTCGACGAGACCCTGCTCAAGGCGCGGGCGCCGATGGCCGCGGTGGCCCGGGTCGCCACCGGCAGCGAGGACGCCGACGCCTGGAGCGTCGAGCTGGAGCCGACCGCTCTTGACTTTGGTCGCCCAGAGGGCGAAAAAAGACAAGAGCACCCCTCGGCGCAGGCGGCCGGAGCGTCATGAGCGAGCCGGCGGCGACGGTGCCGGCGACGATTCGCCCGGCGGGCGGCGGCGACGTCGAGGCGGTGGCGGCCGCGGTCGAGCGGCTGCTGGTCGAGCTCGGCGGCCGGCGGCCGCCGCGGCCCGCTCTCGAAGCGGAGATCCGGGCGGCGCTCGCGGACCCCGGGGTCGGGGCCCTGATCGTCGCCGAGGCCGGCGGCGAGATCGTCGGCGTGCTCAGCGCCAGCTGGCAGCGCGCCCTGCACGTGCCCGGGCGCTACGCGACGATCCAGGACCTCTGGGTGGACGAGGCCTGGCGCAGCCGCCGGGTCGGCGCCGGACTGGTCGATGCACTTGCGGCCCTGTGCGAGGAACAGGGGGTGGCGCGGATCGAGGTCGGACTGCCGCGGGAGTCGTTCCCCGCGATCGGCGCCACCGAGGTCTTCTACCGTGTCAACGGCTTCGAGCACCTCGGCCCGCGCATGCGGCGGCTGCTGCCGTGAGCGAGCTGCTGATGGTCGAGCAGCGCCGCGGCGACGACGACGCGGCGCACTGGATCCGGGAAGGGGGGAGGACGATCCCCGGCCAGGACTGCAACCGCCGCCTCGACGAGCTGCGGGCGGGGCTGGTCCGCCACGAGGGGGTGCGGGCGGTTGCCGCCGACGCCGGCGACGAGGTGCTGACGCGGACCCTGGAGGCGATGCACGAGCGGGGCTACCTCGATGCCCTGCGCAGCGTCAACGGGGAGCCCGTCGTACTGCCCGACTTCGCCCCGCCGGGCCTCGATCCCGACATCCCGGTCGACGCGGGGCTCGTCGCCGCTGCCCACGAGGGCGTGCGGACGGCGATCAGCGCCGCCGAGCGGCTCGCCGGCGGCGCTCGCTACACCTACGCGGTCTGCCGCCCGCCCGGTCACCACGCCGGCCCCGACTTCCTCGGCGGCTACTGCTACCTCAACAACGCCGCCGCCGCGGTGCGGACGCTCGTCGAGGCGGGCCTGGCGCCGGTCGGCGTCCTCGACCTCGACCTCCACTACCCGAACGGGACCGCGGCCCTGGTCGAGCGGATCGAGGGGGCGACGCTGCACTCGCTGCACGCCTCGCCGGTCACCAACGTCGCCGCCGGAACCGTGCTGCCCCAGGCTGAGCGCGAACGGGTCGTCGCCTTCAGCGCCAGTCCCAGTGCCGGCGCCTACCTGCGCGAGGTGGAAGCCTCGATCGAGGAGCTGGCCGCGAACGCGGCCGTCCTGGTCGTCTCGCTCGGCTACGACACCGTCGCCGGCGACCCGCATGGCTGCTGGGACTTCTCGCCCGGGATCTTCACCGAGGTCGGTCGCCTGCTGGGCGCGGCGGACCTGCCGGTCTGCGTCGTCCAGGAGGGCGGCTATGCGCTGGCGCTGCTGGCGCAGTGCAGCGAGGCCTTCGCCCGCGGCCTGCTCGGGGGAGGTGGGGACGAGTGAGCACGAACGGGCTGGAGCCGTTCCGCCGCCGCCTCGACGCGATCGACGACGAGATCGCCCGCCTGCTCGGAGAACGCTTCGAGATCTGCCGCGAAGTTGCCCTCTACAAGAGCGCCCACGGGATCCCGATGATGCAGCCGGACAGGGTCGTCGAGGTCCGCGCCCGCTACCTCGCCCGCGGCGCCGAGGCCGACCTCCCGGCCGAGTTCACCGCCGACCTCTTCGATCTCCTGATCGCCGCCACCTGCAAGGAGGAGGACGAGCTGATGGAGGCGCGGGCGGCGGCCACGCCGGGACAGGAGGGCGCCCGATGAGCGCCAACGGAGCCGTCCCGATCGGCGATGGCACGGGGCTGCCGCCGGGCCCGCGGATGCCGCGTGCCCTGCAGGCGGTCGGCTGGACCCGGCGCCCGCTGCCCTTCCTCGAGCGCTGCCAGCGCCGCTACGGCGACACCTTTACGCTGCGGATCCTTCATTGGGGCGACTGGGTCCTGCTCTGCGACCCCGACGACGTCAAAAAGGTCTTCACCGCCGGCAGCGCGGTCGGGGTCGACGTCGCCAACCCGCTGCTCGGCCCGATCCTCGGCTCGCGCTCGGTGATGCTGCTGGAAGAACCGGAGCACATGACCCGCCGCAAGCTGATGCTGCCCGCCTTCCACGGCAGGAGCATCGAAGTCGACGCCGAGATGATGGCCGAGGTGGCGCGGCGGGAGATCGGCCGCTGGCCGGTCGGCGAGCCGTTCGAGCTCTGGCCGCGGATGCAGGCGATCACCCAGGAGGTGGTGATGCGCGCCGTTTTCGGGGCCGGGGCGAACGAGCGCCTGGGCCGCCTGCGCGAGCTGCTGCGGGGGCTGACCGTGTGGATGAACGATTCCCGCAACCTCGCCCTGCTGGCGACCTTCGGCCCGCGCTGGATCGTGCGCAGCCGCCGCTACCGGCAGGCGATGGCGCCGGTCGAGGAGGCGGTGCTGGAGGAGGTGCGCCGCCGCCGCGCCGCCGGCGATCTGCGCGAGGACGTGGTCTCGATGCTGGTTGCCGCCCGCTACGAGGACGGCTCGCCGATGAGCGAGCAGGACCTGCGCGACGAACTCCTGACCCTGCTCACCGACGGCCCGACCTCGACCTCGCTGGCCTGGACCTTCGAGCGGCTGCTGCGCAACCCGGAGAAACTCGAGCGCGCCCGTGAGGACGCACGCGACGGCGACGGCGCCTACCTCGACGCGGTGATCAAGGAGACCCTGCGGGTCCGCCCGCCGGTCCCGGTGGTGGTGCGGCAGCTGCTGGAGCCAATGCGGCTGGGCGGCCACGAGCTGCCGGCGGGCACCACGGTCGCCCCCTGCATCCACCTGATCCACCGCGACGAGGCGATCTACCCCCAGGCCAAGAGCTTCGTCCCCGAGCGCTTCCTCGATCGCCAGCCCGGCACCTACACCTGGATCCCCTTCGGCGGCGGCACCCGCCGCTGCCTCGCCGCCAGCTACGCCGAAATGGAGATGAAGCGGGTCCTGCGCACGGTCTTCGCCGAGGTCGACCTGCAGCCGGTCGAGAGCCGCGCGGAGCGGATGCGCAAAAGCGCGATCTCCTTCAGCCCCGACCGCAGTGGGCTGGTGGTGGCGCAGCCGTGGTAGCCGCGGCCGACATCCTCGTCGTCGGCGCCGGCGCCAAGGCCGCCGGGATCGCGACCAAGGTCCACGTCCTCAACAGCCTCGGCCTCGGCCCGATCAGCCTCAGGATCGTCGAGGGGACCGAGCCCGCCGCCTCCTGGCTGGGCCGCAACGGCATGACCTCGGGCGAGGAGCCGCTGGCGGTGACGCCGATCAAGGACATCGGCTTCCCCTACCAGAGCCACTACGAGTTCGGCGAGGCCGGCGAGGCGATCGACGCCGGGACGATGGCCTTCTCCTGGCAGCAGTACATGATCAGCAGGCGCCGCTACGCCCGCTGGATCGACGCCGGCTCGCCCTCGGTGCGCCACCGCGACTACGGCGAATACCTGACCTGGGTGCTGTCGCGGGCGACCGAGGGGATCAGCCACGTCAGCGGCCGGGTGACGACGGTCTCGCTCGAGCAGGGCGAGGGCCGCTGGCTGGTCGACGTGGAGGAGGCTTCCGGCCCGTCCCAGTACGCCGGCGGAGCGCTGGTCCTGACCGGCCCCGGCACCCACCGCGCCTTCCCGCACGAGCCCAGCGTCGGCTCCAAGCTCTTCCATTGCGACAGCAGGCGCAGCGAGTTCGCCCACCTGCCGGAGGACCGCGAGTGCGACGTCGCCGTCGTCGGCGGCGGTGAGAGCGCGCTCAGCTGCGTGATGTTCCTGCGCGGCTTCCGGCCCCGCTCGCGGTTCACCATCTACACGCCGATGCTGCCGATGAGCCGCGGCGAGAGCTTCCTCGAGAACCGCGTCTTCTCCAACCCCGACGAGATCGAATGGGGATCGCTGGACCTGCAGACGCGGCGGGACTTCGTCAAGCACTCGGACCGCGGCGTCTTCGACCCTCCGAGCCTGGCAGCGATCGCCTACGACGACCGCTGCCGCTTCGTCACCGGCCGGGTCACCGACGTCGGCGCGCCCGAGCGCGGCGACGGGGTGCGGCTCGAGTACGAGTCGCCGGGGGGGATCGCCGGCAGCGAGCACGACTACGTCGTCAACTGCACCGGCTTCGACCTGCTGGCGCAGCTGCGCGATCTCTTTCCGCCGCCGGTGCGGGCACAGGTGGAGAGTCAGGCGGGACCGCTCTGGGACCGGCCGGCAGGGGTCGAGGTGCCGATCGGACGCGCCCTGGAGCTGGTGGGGATGCGCCCGCGCCTGCACATCCCTGGGCTGGGAGGGCTGAGCCAGGGGCCCGGGTTCGCGAACCTGGGCGCGCTGGGCCTGCTCTCCAACCGGGTGCTGCAGCCACTGCTGCTCGAAAGATCCACTACGCAGGGATTTGGCGCAGGGGATAGTTTGCAATACAAATCCTTATCGTTTGAGTAACTATGGGGTATTCCAATCGAATCGGGGGAATCTGACGTGAGTCTGGAGAAAGTTCAGAAGGGCGGCCTGGTCGCAATCTGCCTCGCAGTCGTCGCGCTGGTCGCGGTGCTCTCGGGGTGCGGTTCCTCATCCTCCGGCGACGAGCTGGAGTTCACCGGCTCGGGCTATCCGGGCGTGGATCTCGCCAACACCCGCCAGGTGGGCGGCCCGATCGACAGCTCCAACGTCAGCGAGCTGAACGTGGCCTGGACCCTGCCGCTGGAAGGGCAGAGCAGCTACGGGAGCTACGCCTCGACCCCGATCATCAGCAAGGGGGTCATCTACTCGCAGGACCTCAAATCCAACGTGCAGGCGATCGACCTGGAGAGCGGCGAGGTCAAGTGGGAAAAGTCCTACGAAGATCCAAGCCACGGCCCGAACGGGCTCGTGGTCGCCGACGGGCACGTGTTCGGTGCAACTGCCAGCGCCGCCTTCGCCCTCGACCAGGCAAGCGGCGAGGAGGTCTGGTCGACGCCGCTGACCCGCCGCAGCAGCGAGAGCATCGACATGGCGCCCGGATACAACGACGGCCTGGTCTACGTCTCGACCGTGCCGGTGACCGTCAGCGAAACCTACGGCCCCGGCAGCGTCGGCGTCCTCTGGGCGCTCGACGGCAAGACCGGCAAGAAAGTCTGGCACTTCGACACCGTCCCGAAAGACCTCTGGGGCAATCCCGGAGTCAATTCCGGCGGCGGCCTCTGGTACCCGCCGTCGTTCGACGGCAAGGGGTCGATGTACATCGGCACCGGCAACCCCGGGCCGCTCCCCGGCACGCCGAAATTCCCCTGGGGATCGAGCCGGCCGGGCCCCAACCTCTATGCCGACTCGATGGTCAAGCTCGACGAGAAGAGCGGCAAGATGGAGTGGTACTACCAGCAGACGCCCCACAACCTCTATGACTGGGACTTCCAGAACCCACCGGTCCTGATCGAGGCCGGCGGCAGGGAGCTGGCGATCGGCTCCGGCAAGTCCGGCGTGGTTGTCGCGCTCGACGCCAAATCGGGCAAGCCGGTCTGGAAACGACCGGTCGGCACCCACAACGGCCACGACAACGATCCCCTCTACGCGATGCGGGGCGAATACTCGAAGATCAAGACCGGCGAGGTCTTCCCCGGCACGCTCGGCGGCGTGATCGCGCCGCTGGCGGCCAACGACTCGACCCTGTTCGTGCCTGTGGTCAACCACTCGATGACCGTCGTCTCGCCCTCGGAAATCAGCGAATCGAGCGCGTCGACGGGGGAACTGGTGGCGCTCGACGTCGCCAGCGGCAAGGTCGAGTGGAAGAAGCAGCTTCCCCTGCCCGTCTACGGGGCGCCGACCGTGGTCAACGACCTCGTCTTCGCGACCACCGTCGAAGGCACCGTCTACGGCCTCGACGCCAAGAGCGGCGGCGAAGTGTGGCAGGCGAGCCTGCCGGCTGGGATCAACGTCGGGGTCATGGTCAACGGCGACACCCTGATCGCGCCGGCGGGGCTGCCGATCGCCGAAGGCCAGGTGGCGGAAATGGTCGCCTACCGCCTCGGCGGCAAGTGACCGTCTGAACGTTCGCCACAGCCGCGCGGTGGGTACCGTGCGGCTGTGGCAGCCAAGCGCAGCGCCGGCATCCTCCTCTTCCGCTTCGCCGCGGATGCTCCCCAGTTGCTGCTGGTGCATCCCGGCGGCCCTTACTGGGCGAAGAGGGATCTCGGCGCCTGGACGATCCCGAAGGGCGAATACGAGGCGGGGGAGTCGGCGCGCGATTGCGCCCTGCGCGAGCTCGGCGAGGAGTTGGGAGCGGCGCCCGTGCTCGAGCTCGAGCGGCTGATCGACCTCGGCGCGGTGCGGCAGAAATCCGGCAAGGTGGTCGAGGCCTGGGCTGCCGAGGGCGACTTCGATCCCGCCCGGCTGAACAGCAACACCTTTGCGATGGAGTGGCCACCGCGCAGTGGCAGGGAGCGCGAGTTCCCCGAGGTCGACCGGGCCGAGTGGTTCGACCCCGACCAGGCGCGGGCGAAGATCCTGCCCGCCCAGGTGGAGCTGATCGAGCGCCTGCTCGAGCGCCTGGGGTAGGAAGACTGGTCGGGCCAGAGCCCCGGACGTATACTCGCCCGGAGATGGAAAACGGCTCTACTCCGCCATCTGCCGAGGCTGGCAAGGCTGACCAGAACGGCCACCTGCCACTTTCCGCGCGGCTGATCGGGGTCGGCGTGCGGGGTGCCCGCACGGTCGGCAAGGCGACCGGGATCGACCGCGCCGTCGAGGTCGCGGCCGAGGAGGCGATCGTCGCCGCGGTCGAGAGCGAGGCGGTCGAGCGGGCGATGGCGCGGGTTCTGCAGGGGCCGATCGTCGAGGAGGCGGTGCAGGGCGCGCTGGAGAGCGAGGCGGTCAAGAAGGCGCTGCTGGAGGCGATGGACAGCGAGCTGGTCGACGAGGTCTGGCGGCGGCTCCTGGCCAGCGACCAGGCCCAGCAGCTGGTCGAGCGGATCGCCGAGGCGCCGGAGGTGCGGGCGGCGATCAGCGCCCAGGGAGCCGGTCTGATCGAGGACATCGGCCGCACGATCGGCAAGCTGACCCGGCGCCTGGACGACAGCTTCGAGCGCATCGCCCGGCGGCTCGTCTTCCGCCGCCGCCGCGCGGTCGCCAGCGACCACGCGGGCGCGATCAGCCGCGCCCTGGCGATCGCGATCGACGGGGTCATCGTCAACCTCAGCTTCACGGCGGTCGTTGCGGTCGCGACGCTGATCGACAACGCCTTCGGCGGCGGTGGCGGCAATGCCTCCAGTCTCGCGATCGCGGTCGGCTCGACCGCCTGGCTCGCGCTCGGCGGCCTCTACCTGGTCAGCTTCTGGTCGCTGGCGGGGCAGACGCCGGGGATGCGCTTCGTCGGCATTCGGCTCAACGTCCCGCGGCTGCCGCCGCGGCGCTCGATCAAGCGCCTGATCGGCCTCGGCCTCTCGGTCGTGACCTTCGGCATCGGCTTCCTCGGCATCGTCTTCGGCGAGCGCCGGCGCGGCTGGGGCGATCGCTTCGCGGGCACCGACGTGATCTACGACGACCGCCGCCCCGAGCCGGCGCCGTGGTCCCAGCCACAGCCGCCCCTAGACGAGGGTGCCCGAGCGGCGGGTGAGCCAGCGTTGGACGAGCAGGGTGGCGGAGCCGGAGGCGATCAGCAGGGAGACGTTGATCAGCAGGACGACGAGGGCGCCGTCGGCCTCGCCGACGCCACCGGCGCCGATCGCGACGCCTAGGTAGGCCGAGGCCGGCATCGTCGTCACCGAGATCGCCACGCCGACCGCGGCGCTGGCCCGGGACTCGAAGGAGAGCATTGCCGCGATCCCGGCGGCGAGGGCGATCAGCACCGTCGAGTAGTCGGTCTTGGCCAGGGTGGCGAGGCTGCTGTCCTCCACCGTGAAGCCGGCGGGCAGCAGGTCGAGCTCCTTCAGCGCCGCCCCCAGCACGGCGGCGGTGAAGACGACCAGCGAGAGGCCCAGCGTCAGCGTCACGAACGAGCGCCAGGCGAGGCCATAGCGGCGACCGACGAGGCCGACGCAGGTGGCGCAGATCGGCAGCAGGTCGGGGCTGACCGCCATCGCGCCGACGATCAGGATCGAGCTGCTCTTGATGACGCCGAGGGCGGCGATCACCGCGGCGACGACGATCAGAGCCAGATAGCGGGCGAGCGGGCGCGAGTTGGCCCGCGCCTGCCCCATCACCTCCACCCAGGCGAAGCCTTCGATGCCGTCCTCGCCGCCGAGGTGGCGCCGCAGCGGCGCCACCACTTCGACCCGGGTCAGCAGGTAGTCGTCGCGGCCGATCCCGAGCTCGGTAATAGCGTCGACCAGGCGGTCGGCCGCCGCCGGCTCGACGTCGGCGACGAACACCACGGAGCTCGCCGCCGACGCCTCGTCGGGCTGCTGCACGATGCGCCGCACTCCCTCCAGCTCCCGCAGCAGGGTGCCGAAGTGGCCGGCGCGCGCGGCGTCGACCGATGAGCGCAGCCTCAGCACTGGGTCATAGGGCCTTCTCGGGACCCTCCGCCAGCTTGTAGATGATGATCACGGAGAGGGCGAAGATCGCCAGCGACCAGAACGGGTAGGCCGGGATCGAGAGCAACGCCCCGATCGAGTTGAGGGAGGCGATGAAGATGCCGAACCAGCGGCCGAATTCCCCTCCCGACCAGAGTGAGAAGGCGGCAATCATCTCCAGCACCCCGACGATCAGGATGATCCATCCCCAGGTGTTGAGGCCGCTGAGGATGTAGGTCGCCTCCTCGGTGAAGAACTTGGAGTCGCCGATTGCGGCAATTCCCCAGATGATGTTGAGGATGCCGGCGACCAACAGCAGGATGCCGGCAAATACCCACCAACCGCTGAGCAACGAATCTTCGCTCATTCGAGTAACCCTTTCGTGTGTTGGACAAGGACCAAACACACTGAAGATAGGCGACTCAGGGGACGAGCTTGAGGACCTTGAAGGCTTTTGTGCCGCGCGGGGTCTCGACCTCGACGGTGGCGCCCACCTTGGCGTCCATCAGCGCCCGGCCGATCGGCGACTCGGCGGAGAGGCGGCCCTGGGAGAGGTCGGCCTCGGTCGAGCCGACCAGGGTCCAGATATTTGCCTTGCCACTCGCCTGATCTTCGACCTCGGCGCTGCGCCCGAAGGCGAAGGAATCGGCGGCGCCGGCGTCGACCTCGACCACGACGGCGTTGTGCAGCCGCTCCTGGAGGCGCTTGATCCGGGTCTCCAGGTGCGCCTGGTCCTCTTTGGCGACGTGATACTCGGCGTTCTCCTTGAGGTCGCCCTCCTCGCGCGCGACCTTGATCCGCGCCGCCATCTCGTGCCGTGCCGGCCCTTCCAGCTGCTCCAGCTCGGCTTTGAGGTCTTCGATCCCCTGCGCGGTGATCGGCTCCCCACCTGTGTCCGGCCCGTTCATCGGGCCAGCCTGGCAGAAACTTGCGCCGGCCGTCTTCTAATCGCCGCCGTTTTCGCCGAGCAGGGCCGGGGCAAAGGACTTCACCTTCGCGGCGCCGGCGCCGGCGAGGGGGGAGAGGCCGAAGAGATCCTCGGTCGAGCGCAGCAGCGAGTAGGGGTCGTAGGCGAGGCCGTCGGTGGAGCCGGGGGAGACGAACGAGGAGACCAGCAGGGTGCCGACCTTCAGCGGGGTGGTGGTGGCGGGCGGCGCCGGGCCAGCCGGATCCGCCACCGGCACCGGATTGGCCTGGCCGAAGGTGACGATCAGCAGCCCGTCCTTCTTGTAGGCGGGCGAGGCGAGGATCTTCGGCACCAGCGCGGCGAGGAAGGCATCGGCGCCGGCGGCGCCGTCGGGCGCCCCGGCCGGGCACTGGCCGCTGACGCCGGCATTGCAGAGGTTGGGTGCGATGTAGGACCAGTTCGGCGTCGTCTCGACCTTCCTCAGGTCCTTCTCCAGCTCGGTCAGCGGCATGTCGTTTTCCGTGCAGTCGCCGAGGTCGAGCAGCGAGTGGAAGTAGATGAAGGGGTTGAGCCGGGCCGAGTAGCCGCCCTGGACCGGCACCTCGGACGCTCCCGGTTCCGGCTGCACGCAGTTGTCGGGCTGGCCGGTCTCGTCGGCCATGCCCTCCATGTAGGCGTGCCATTTGAGCTGGGCGCCGACCAGCTGGTCGGCGAAGGTCAGGGTTTCGACCGGGTAGATGCAGCCGCTGCCGCTGACGACGCCGCTCTTGCCGGCCCTCGCCCCCGCGGGGAATTCGCTGTAGGTCGGGCAGTCGGCCCTGGTCTGCGGGTTCGGCGGCTGGCCGCTGACGGCGGCGATCGAGTTCGGCAGGGCGGCGCTGTCGAGCAGCGAGTAGCCGCTGAGGAGCAGGCCCTGGGGTCGCAGCGTCGTCGCCAGGTAGGGCATCTGCGGCGTCGTGCCGAAGGAGGCCTCATAGCCGGAGCTGGCCAGGGAGACGACGAAGACGTGCTGGATCGGGCCGGCTTCGGGCGCCGTTTCGGGGATCGTGGGAGCTGGTTCCTTGGGTTCGCTCGGCGTCGCTTCCGGCGCTGGGAGCGGTGCGGGAGAAGACAGCGGCGCGGATGAGGGCGAAGCCGGGCTGGGCGACGGCACCGAGCCGGCGCTGCCCGCCGACGGTTCTGGGCTGGGTGCGGGCGCGCTCGCGACCGGCGTCGTGTTGGCGGCGAGGCTGCGGCCGAGCAGCGCCGCCAGCGGGCCGTTGTCGCTGGAGCCGGTCGTCGCCGCGGCGAGGACCCCCGTGGTGGCGACGAGGGAGGAGGCGACGAGCAGGCCGAAGCGTTTGCCGGTCAGGGTCCCGGCTGCCGCCATTGCCCGCCGGTAGAGCCGTGAGAGCGCTGCTTTCATTTGCTCGCCTCCGTCGCTACCAGCGCGTGCCCGCACTGGGCGCAGAACCGCACCGCGTGCCCGAACGGCGCCCCGCAGCCGGGGCAGAGCCCGGCGGCGTCGGCGCGCTGCAGCTCCAGCACCCGCTCGAGCGCCAGCAGCTCGGCGTCGACGCGCTGCAGCTCGGCGGCTTTGCGGGTCAGCACGTCGAGGCGGACGTGGTCGCGGATCGCCATCTCATAGAAGGCGCCGCCGAGGTCGGCCTGCATCACCGTGAACTTCTCCAGCAGGCGGTCGCGCTGGGCTAGGAGCTCGGCGCTCTCGGGCTGCTTGGTCGGGACGCTCACGGTTCCACCCCGCTGCTCGGGGCGGGCGCGGCGCCGGGGTCGCCGCCGATCACGGTCACGTCCGGGAGGTTCTGCTGGGCCCTGATGTAGTTGTCGCCCGTCTGTTCGGGGTTTTCGGCGACGATCTGGGTGTCTTCTTCGGTCTTCTCCGTGCTTGCTTTGAAGCCCGCCACCTGATGCACGGTGCCGTTCTCGGTCTGGGCGACCACCTTGCCCCCTCCCTTTGCCGGCGCCTTGCCGGCTTTGCTGGCCTTCTTCGCGGTTTTCGCGGTTGCCGCAGTGGCGGCCCCGGCGGTGCTGGCGGCGACGGCCGCGTCCTGCCGGCGCAGTGCCTGCAGCAGCGCCTCGTTGTCGCTGCCACCGGAGTCGCTGCGGCCGACGACGACGCCGAGGGCGACCGCGATCGGCAGCAGGGCGAAGAAGCCGACCGCGGCGGCGCGGCTGCCGGGACCGGCTTTGGTCGGCGGCCGGGTCAGCGGCCGGCGCGCTTTCCTGCTCATCGCCGCGAAGTAGCGCGAGGACGGGTTGGCGCCGTTGCCACGGCGGGCGGCGCAGTTGACGCAGTAGCGCTGCTGCGGATCGAGTGGCGCGCCGCACTCTTCGCAGGGCTCGTAGGTGCCCTGGAGGACTGAGATGGTCGGTTTCTCCTGCTGCTCGCTCATCGCTGCTCACTCCCGTTTCTGCGCGCCTCACGCGCCTTTTCGCGCTTCTTCTGCTTGCGGTCGTCCCGCGTCTCGAGCACGTGCTTGGCTCGGGCCTGCGCTCGCTCGGCCTTTTCCTGCGTGGTCGAGCAGCCCGCGAGGGTGCCGCCGAGGAGCAGGCCGGAGACGGCGAAAACCGCGAAGCGGGTGCTGTGGGGGCTAGCCGAAGGCACCGCTGACGTACTCCTGGGTCCGTTTCTCGCGGGGCGAGCCGAACAGCGCCGTGGCGCTGGCGTACTCGACCAGGTCGCCGAGGTACATGAAGGCGACGTGGTCGGCGATCCGGTAGGCCTGCTGCAGGTTGTGGGTGACGATGACGACGGCGACGTCGTCGCGCAGCTTCACGATCAGGTCCTCGATCACCTGGGTCGACTGCGGGTCGAGCGCCGAGCAGGGCTCGTCGAGCAGCAGCACCTCGGGCTCGGCGGCGAGGGCGCGGGCGATGCAGAGCCGCTGCTGCTGGCCGCCGGAGAGCTTCAGAGCCGGGTGGTCGAGGTTGTCCTTGACCTCCTCGAAGAGCCCGGCCCGATCGAGGGCGCTGTGCACCGCCGGCTCCAGCGCCTTCCTGCGCGCCCGCCGCGAGCCCTGCTCGCGCAGCACGTAGCCGATGTTGTCGAAGACGCTCATCGGGAACGGGTTCGGCTGCTGGAAGACCATCGTCACCCGGCGCCGCAGCAGGGTCGGCTCGATCGCCTTGATGGGGACGTCGTCGAGCAGGATCCGGCCCCGCAGTTTCGCCGTGCTGGTCAGCTCGGTGAGCCGGTTGAGCGAGCGCAGCAGCGTCGTCTTGCCGCAGCCGGAGGGCCCGATCAGCGACAGCACCTCGCCCTGGCGGACCGGCAGCGAGACGCCTTTGACCGCGTCGCGGTCGGAGTAGGAGACGGAGACGTCGTCGATCTCCATGCGCCGGATCGAGAACTGGGGGGCGCCGATCGAGCGCCGGGCGCCGGTGAAGCCGCCGGGGGCTCCGTTGCCGTTGCCATCTCCCGTTTGTGCCGGGGGCGCGACCTCCTTGGCCGCGGCCGGGTCCTCGAGCTCGAGCCGCCGGATCGGCGGTGGGGGGGAAGTCAGGAACTCCACGTTCCAACCTTTCGGGCGCGGCGGTGGATGACGTCGACGGCCGCGTTCAGGGCCAGGACCATCAGCAGCAGGACGAAAGCCGCCGCATAGGCTTTCTCCGGCTGGTTGAGGTTCCCGGTGGGGGAGGCCTCGTAGACGAAGTTGGTCAGGGTCGTGCCCGCCCCGCGCAGGTAGTTGAGCGGGAAGGAGGCGCCTTCGACCGGGGCGAAGTTCTGGGTGGCGCCGAGCAGGACGACGATGATCGCGGTGTCGCCGATGATCCGGCCGAGGCCGAGCATCGCTCCGGTGGCGACCTGGGGTCGGCTGGCCGGCAGCAGGATCCGCCGCGTCGTCGCCGCCTTCGTCTTGCCGACCGCGTAGGAGGCCTCGCGCACGTGGCGCGGGATCGAGTTGAGGCCCTCGCGGGTGCTGGCGACGATCAGCGGCAGGGCGACCAGAGAGAGCATCGCCGAGGCGGCGAAGAAGGAGCGCCCGAAGACGACGCCTTCGGAGCTGCGGCTGAGGAAGCCGAGCGCGGTGCTGGAGAAGATCACCGTGCCGAACAGGGCGAGGACGATCGAGGGGATGCCGGCGATCGCCTCGATCGTCGACTCGGTGATCCGCGCCAGCGCGGTCGGCCGCCCGTACTCGACCAGCCAGACCGCGATCGCGACGCCGGCCGGCAACGCGATCGAGATCCCCATCACGGCGACGATCAGGGTCCCGGCCATGGCGTCGGAGAAGCCGCCGCTTTCGCCCTGGCTGAAGCCGGCGGCGGCCGGCGTCACCAGCATCGAGGGCTTGAGATAGGTGATCCCCTGGATCAGCAGGTAGACGACGACCGCCACCGCGATCGCGCAGAAGAGCAGCCCCAGCGCCCAGCAGATCGCCAGGCCGAGGCGGTCGCTGAGCGCCCAGGTGGCGCTGCCCTCGACCGCGCTCTTTTGCGAGTCGTCCGGCCGCAGCGGATTCGGCTGGGGGCTGGGCGGGGTGGATGGGGCCGTGACCAGCGGTGGCTGTCCCTGAGAGCTCATCAGGGGGTTCCGTATTTCCGCATCGAGCGCCGGGCCAGCCAGCCGGTCAGCGAGAACAGCGTGGCCGAGAAGAGCAGCACCGTGGCGATCGCGAACAGGGTCGCGTTGGCCGGCGGCGAGCTGAGCTGGTCGATGTTCTTGACGATCGTCGGCGCCAGCGGCCGCGAGGGCTCGTAGATGAAGATCAGGCCGTCGGCGGGGTTGGGGGCGAAGCCGACCGAGCCGGAGATCATCGCCAGCATCACCGCCTCGCCGATCGCCCTGGCGGTGGCCAGCACGGTCCCGGCGACGATCGCCGGGCGGGCGGTGCGGACGACGATCTTCCAGGTCGTGCGCCAGCGGTTGACGCCGAGCGCCAGCGAGCCCTCGACCCAGCCCGGTTTGACCGCGCGCAGCCCGTCGCTGAAGATCGAGACCATCAGCGGCGCGATCATCACCGTCAGCACGGCGATCGCCGCCAGCAGGCTGTAGCCGGTCAGCGAGATGACGCCGGCGACCGAGTCCTTCTGTCCCTCGGTGATCAGGTGGTTGCCGATGAAGGGGACGAGGACGACGACGCCGATCAGGCCGTAGATGACCGACGGCACGCTGGCCAGGAACCGCACCACCGGCTGCAGGATGTTGCTCATCCACTCGGGGGCGAACTCGACGATGAAGACGGCGACGAAGAGGGCCGAGAAGAGGGCGATGAGGATGGCGCCGCCGGTGATCAGGATCGTGCTCCAGATCAGCGGCCAGGCGTGGAAGGTGTAGATGTAATCGGCCCCCGCCTGGCCGGAGAGGAAGATCGCGTTGAGCTGGTCGTCGACGCTGCCGCCGGGACCGAACCAGGCGAGCCCGTTGTGCGAGAACGACGGCCAGGCCCGGACGAAGACGGTGACGATCATCGCCAGCAGCAGCCCGACGACGGCGCAGACCAGCACGCCGAGCATCCGCTCGACGCGCTGGTCCGACCACCGTGGGCCGTACTCGGGGGAGTACTCCTCGTTCAACTGCTACTTCTTGGGCTTCTTGTTGAACGCGGGCACGCCGCCGGCCTTGCTGATCACTTCACCGGCCAGCGGGCTGAGCCGCATCCAGTCGATGAACTTGGTCAGAGCCGGGGGGCTCGAGCTGCCGTCTCCGGGCAGCACCATGAACAGGTAGCGCGAGAGCGGGTACTTGAGCGGCTCGACGCTGATCTTGCTCGGGGTGCAGGGGACGCCGTTGACCTTGAGCGGCTTGATGCCCGACTGCCAGGCGAGACCGGCGTAGCCGATCGCATTCGGGTCCTGCTTGACGGCGTTGGCGACGAGGCCGTCGGCGGTCAGCGCGTTGACGTTGGACGCCGGCGGCTCGTTGTTGAGGACGGCCTGGAGGAAGAAGTTGTAGGTCCCTCCGTTGGTGTCGCGGCCGACCGGGTCGATCGTCGTGTCCAGACCGGTGCTGGAGACCTGGCTCCAGTTGGTCAGCAGCCCGCGGTAGATGTCGTGGGCCTGCTGGATGGTGATGTTTTTGAGCGGGTTCTTTTTGTTGACGTCGAGGCAGAGCCCGTCCATGAACATCTTGATGTAGGTCGTGCCGGCGTCGCTCGGGAGGGGGGTGCGGGCGTTGCCTGCGAACTGGCTGGTCCCGTTCTGGACGTCTTTGACGCCGGCGTTGCCGCCGTTGGCGGTGTAGACGAAGTGAACCTTCTTGTTGACCTTCTTCGTGTAGGTGGCGAAGAGGGCCTGCAGCACGGGCTGCGCGGCTACGGATCCCGACCCGATCAGGGTCACGGCTCCGGCCGACGCCGGCGCGGCGAGCCCCGCTAGGGCGATGACCGCAATGGCGAGGGTCTTGTTTCTCATCGTTTGTAAGTCCTTTCCTGCCGGGTAAATCGAGTTTGTTGACCAACTTGCTGGTCTTAAGCTAGCAGCTTCTGTAGTTTATTGACCTACTTAGTAAAGAAAGGCTGGGCCGGCAGGAGTAGAAGGGCCTCCGGTAGGCCGCGAAATGGAGGTTCAAATTGCTGAAGAGAAGAATTTCGTCACCCCGTGCGGCGACCGTGGTGGTCCTGGCGGTCGTGGCCGCGCTGGCGGCGACGGTGACGCCGTCGCTGGCGAAGAAGGCCGAGTCGTTTCTGACGACGAAAAAGGCTGCCGCGACCTACGTCACGAACAAGAACGCGGCGACGCTCTACCTGAAGAAAAAGGCGGCCTCGAACCTGTTCGTCGCCAAGGCGTCGGCAGCGAAGCCGCCGGTTGTCGGGATCGCCGCCGGCACGGCCCCGTTCGCGATGACGGCGACCACCGCCGGCTACATCCCGTCCGCGTTCACCTCGTTCGCGACCCCGGTCCAGGCAAGCTCGGCCGTGATCACGTTCTCCGGCAACGTCAGCTGCACGGCGGCGAAACCGACCGCTGCCCTGGCCTGCCCGATACAGATCCTCGTCGACGGCCAGTCTCAGGGGAAAGTAAATATCGCTCCCGCGGTCGCCGCCTCGCCGACCCCGGCGCTCCTTGCCGCGACGGTCTCGTCGACCACGGTGCTCGGAAAGGGCGGTCACACCGTTTCGGTCCAATACGCGGGCGCCAAAGATGTGAGCTTCACGCTGAAAGGCTGGAACCTTTCGGTTCAGGCCTACCCCCAGCCCGAAGAAGCTCCGGTCGAGGAGACCAAAGGCAGCTAGGCGGCTCCCCGCCCCAACCGCTCAGCGGTTGGGGCGGGGGAGGGCGTCGCCGAGGATCAGGCGAGCCCGGTAGAAGAGCGCCTCGTCGGCGGCTGACTGGACCGAGTTGCGGTTGGCGCTGCGGGTGGTGCGGTTCTGGCCGGTGCCGGCCGGGCTCTCGTCCCTGACCAAGCCAGTGATCCGGCCGCGCGAGATGAAGGTGGTGCTCTGGATGCGCTTGCTCATCTCCATTCCTTTCTGCAGTTTGTTGATGATCTAACTCAAGAATAGCAGGATGGCAAGAGCGCGCTTGTCCTTAATCGCCCAGAGGGCGACTAAGGACAAGCGCGCTCAGCAGTTGGCGGCGAATTGGGGCGGAGCGCTACCCGGCAAAAAGTGCGCTCCGCCCCTCGCCTCTTCAAACGGCTGCAGATACCTCTGCGTCGCCCCCGTCGCGCGGTCCACGGGGAGTCGAGGCCCCAGGATCGGACGGGGACGAACCGTTGAAGCTCTTGGCCTGGACCGGGCGCAGGTAGGCGATCTGCCCCTCCCGCAGCTCCAGCCGCTGCAGCTCGTTGCGGGTCAGCTGGGCCCAGACCTCGGTGCCGTCGCCGAGCACGAACTCGACCCGGATCTCGAAGCCGAGGGCGACGATGCGCTGGACCAGGCCCTCCTCGGTGCGATCGTCGGCGTCGAGCACGACCTCCATGTCGTGCGGCCGCACGAAGCTCTCGCCGAGCCGGTTGACCTCGCCGACGAAGCTCATCACGAACTCGTTGGCGGGGTGCTCGTAGAGGTCATTGGCGGTTCCGGACTGCTCGACCCGCCCCTGGTTCATCACCACCAGCTGCTCGGCGACGTCCATCGCCTCCTCCTGGTCGTGGGTGACGAAGATCGTCGTCACGTGCATCTCCTCATGGAGGCGGCGCAGCCAGGTGCGCAGGTCCTTGCGGACCTTGGCGTCGAGAGCGCCGAACGGCTCGTCGAGCAGCAGCACCTGCGGTTCGACGGCCAGGGCCCGGGCCAGGGCCATGCGCTGGCGCTGGCCGCCGGAGAGCTGGTCGGGGTAGCGCTGGGCGAGCCCGTCGAGCTGGACCAGCCGCAGCAGCTCGTGGACGCGGTCGCTGGTCTTCTCCTTGTCCCACTTGCGGATCTTGAGGCCGAAGGCGACGTTGCCGAACACGGTCATGTGCTTGAAGGCGGCGTAGTGCTGGAAGACGAAGCCGACCTCGCGCTTCTGCGCCGGGGTCCCGGTCGCGTCCTGGCCGTTGATCACGACCTGGCCGGCATCGAGCTCCTCGAGCCCCGCGATCGCTCGCAGCAGCGTCGACTTGCCGCTGCCGCTGGGCCCGAGCAGCGCCGTCAACGAGCCGTCGGGCACGTCGATCGAGACGTCGTCAAGAGCCTGAAAGTCACCGAAGCGCTTGTGCGCTCCCTCGACTGTGATTCCCATCAGGAACCCTCCTTCGTATTGGACAGTTGCTCGCCGGTCTCGGGAACGACCGCGAGGGCGCTGGGCGACCCCGCCTTGGCCTTGCGGCCACCGACGCTCATCAGCAGCAGGGTGGTCAGGGCGAGCAGGGCGAGGACGATCGCGCCGGCGTAGGCGGCTTCCTCGTTGAACTGCTCGAAGGCCTTGGCGACGAACAGTGGCAGGGTCTCGGTCTCACCCGAGATCGAGCCGGAGACGATCGTCACCGCGCCGAACTCGCCGAGCACCCGGGCGGTGGTGAGGACGACGCCGTAGGCGACGCCCCAGCGGATCGCCGGCAGGGTGATCCGCCAGAAGGTCTGCCAGCCGTTGGCGCCCAGGGTCGAGGCAGCCTGCTCCTGCTCGGTGCCGATCTCCTGCAGCACCGGCACCACCTCGCGGACCACGAACGGCAGCGAGACGAAGACGCTGGCGAGGATCATCCCCGGGGTGGAGAAGAGGACCTGGATGCCCCATTCGCTCAGGGTCGGGCCGAACCAGCCGTCGTTGCCGTAGAGCAGGAACAGCGAGAGGCCGACGACGATCGGCGAGATCGCAAAGGGGAGGTTGATGATCCCGTCGAGGATCGCGTTGCCCTTCCACCTGTGGCGGACCAGCAGCAGCGCGCAGGCGACCCCGAAGATCGTGTTCAGCGGCACCGCCACCGCGACCATCAGCAGCGTCAGCCAGATCGCGTGGATCGCGTCGGGTGAGGTCATCGCCTCGACCGGCGGCCCAAGGCCGTGCTCGAAGGTCTTGTAGAAGATCATCCCGACGGGCGCGAGCAGCAGCAGGCCGAGATAGCCGAAGGCGAGCGTGCGCAGGCCCCACTTGGTGGTCATCGGCGGGCCCCCCGGCGGGCGAAGAGGCTGACGAAGATCAGCAGCGCCAGCGAGATCGCCAGCAGCACGACCGAGACCGCGGAGGCACCGGCGACGTTGCCGGACTCGATCTGGCTGCGGATGAAGACCGAGGAGACCTCGGTCTCGAAGGGGATGTTGCCGGAGATCAGGATCAGCGAGCCGTACTCGCCCAGGGCCCGCGCGAAGGCGAGCAGGACGCCGGCGATGATGCCCGGCAGCAGGTTGGGGAAGATGATCTGCCGGAAGACGGTGAAGCCGCCGGCCCCGAGCGAGGTCGCCGCCTCCTCCATCTCGCGGTCCATCTCCATCAGCAGCGGCTGCACCGCGCGGGTGACGAAGGGCAGGGTGATGAAGCAGAGCGCGACCACGATCGCCGCCCTGGTGAAGGCGATGTCGAGGCCGAAGGGGCTATCGGACCCGTAGAGCGTCAGCAGGGTGAGGCCGGCGACGATCGTCGGCAGCGCGAAGGGGAGGTCGATCAGGGCGTTGACGGCGCTCTTGCCGCGGAAGTCGTCGCGGACCAGGACCCAGGCGATGATCGTGCCGAAGACGGCGTTGATCGCGACCACGATCAGCGAGCAGACCACGGTCAGTTTCAGCGCCGCCAGCGACTGGGCGCCGGTGACCGAGTCCCAGAAGGCGCCGAGGCCGCCGCTGGTCGACTCCGCGACCACGGCCGCCAGCGGCAGCATCACCATCAGGGACAGGTAGAGGACGACCATGCCTCGACCGAGGCCGACCCCGAGCCCGGGCAGGCGGATGCCTGCCCGGGGTGCTGCGGATGAGGGGAGGGTTGCCGGGTGACCGTCCATCAGCCGCTCGTCGAGACTCCGAGTTCCTTCTCGATCTTCGCCACCGAGCCGGTTGCGTCGTCGAAGAACTCGTCGTTGACCTTTTCCCAGCCGCCGAACTCGGCGATCGTGAAGAGGTCCTTGGGGGTCGGGAACTGCTTCGCGTCGACCAGTTTCGGGTTGACCGGGCGGTAGCCGTTCTCGGCCCACAGTTCCTGGCCGGCGTCCGACCAGATGTAGTCGAGGAACTTCTGGGCCGACTCCGGGGCGTCTTTGGTGACCGCGATCGGAGTCTCGATCAGGATCGTGCTGGGCGGGATCACGTAGTCGACGTCCTCGCCCTCTTCCTGGGCCTTGATCGCCTCGTTCTCATAGCCGAGGAGCACGTCGCCCTCGCCCTGGGTGAAGGCGGCAAGCGCGTCGCGGGCGCTGCCCGGCTGCACCACGGTCTTGTCGAGCACGGTCTTGACCGCGTCGAGAGCCTGCTGCGGGGATTTGCCCTCGTGCAGCTGCGAGCCGTAGATCGCCATGATGTTCCAGCGCGCCGCCCCGGAGCTGAACGGGTTCGGGGTGACGATCTCGACGTCCTTGGTGAGCAGGTCGTCGAGCGACTCCAGGCCCTCGGGGTTGCCTTTGCGGACGGTCATGACCACGACCGAGTCCTGGGCGATGCCGTCGAACTGCTGCTTGTCCCAGTCGGGAGCGACCTGGCCGGATTCGACCAGGCGGATCATGTCGCCGCCCTGGGCGAAGTGGACGACCGATGCGGGCTGGCCGGCCTCGACCGCGCGGCTCTGGTCGCCGGAGGCGCCGAAGGAGTTGCTGAAGCTGACGTCGGCGCCGTCGGGGGTGGCCTCGAAGCCGGGCTCGAGAGCTTCCTCGTAGACGGCCTCCGGGGTGGAGTAGCCGACCACGCTGAGGCTTCCGCCGGAGCCCGAGCTGGCGTTGGAGCTGGAGCCGGTGCTGTCGTCACTGCTGCCGCAACCGGCGGCGAAAACGGCGATGAGCAGAGCGAGAAGCGCGGCTGGGAGGCCGACCTTCACGCTGCGCCGCCGGGAATTGCGAGCGTTCCGCATCTAAGTTTCCTTCCTATGTTGACTGACTTACTTCTAAATGAGGTTCGCCAGGCTAGCACAAAGTCGATAAACAAAGTAGGGAATGCCGATCTGGATTCGCCGGATTAGACTTCCGCCGCACTGGAAGCGGGAATCGAGGTGGAGGGGGCGGGATGAGCATCGACGCGGTTCGCACGCCGGAGGACGTACTCGAAGGGCTGCCGGACTATCCGTTCGAGTCGCGCTACCGCGAGGTCGAGGGCCTGCGCCTGGCCCACCTCGACGAGGGGGAGGGCAAGCCGGTCGTCTTCTTCCACGGCGAGCCGACCTGGTCGTTCCTCTGGCGCAAGGTGATCCCGCCGGTCCGCGATGCCGGTTACCGCTGCATCGCCCCCGACTACGCCGGCTTCGGCCGCTCCGACAAGCCCACCGATGTCGGCTGGTACACGTACGACCGCCACGTCGAGCTGATGGCGCTGCTGCTGGAGGAACTCGACCTGCGCGACGCCACCGTCGTCGTCCACGACTGGGGCGGGCCGATCGGGCTGCGGCTGGCGGTCGAGCACCCCGACCGGATTGCCCGGATCGTGATCATGGAGACCGGTCCCTTCACCGGCCACCAGCGGATGAGCGACACCTGGCTCAAATTCCGCGAGTTCATGCGCCGCAACGAGGACCTGCCGGTCGGCTTCCTGGTCAAAGCCGGTTGCAAGCGCGACCCGGGCGACGAGGTGATCGCCGCCTACGAGGCGCCTTATATAGACGCGGCTTCGAAGGCCGGCGCCCGCGCCTTCCCGCTGATCCTCCCGACCGAGCCCGATGCCCCGGGCGCGGCCGAGGGCAGGCGGGTCGCCGACGGCCTGCGTGAGGACGACCGCCCCTCACTCGTCCTCTGGGCCGACTCGGATCCGATCCTGCCCTTCTCGGTCGGCGAGCGCGTCTCCAGCCAGCTCAACCTGCCGGCGCCGCGGCCGATCGCCGATGCCGGTCACTTCCTGCAGGAGGACGCGGGGCCGGAGATCGGCGCCGTCATCGCCGACTGGCTCGGCTGACGCGGCGGATCAGCTCGGTCATGTCCGCATGCGAGCGGTCCAGCAGCAGCCGCACGCGGCGCGGCGCGGCGTCGTCCTCGAGCCAGGTGACGGTTCCCGGCCAGTAGGCGTCGGGCGGGACGCCGGGGCTGTGGAAGGCGGAGGCGAAGACCCAGCTGCCGGTGTTGTGGAGGCGGCCGCCGCCGCGCAGGGGCCAGGCGACTTCGTCCTCGTTGGGGCCGCCGCGGTGGCTGTGGCCGGTGATCACGTGAGCGCCGTCGACCTGCAGGCGCGCCGCCATCTCGGTCGCCGCCGCGACCCCGGCGGCGGAGATCGCCGCGGCTGAGATCTCGGTCTCGAATTCGGCGCGGAGCAGGCGGTTGAGGGTCCAGATGCCGGCCGGGAAGGCGGCGCGGAGAGCAGCGCCGCGCAGGCGGCGCCCGACCCCGCGGCCGTTGCGGCCGCTGCCGAGGGCGCGCCAGGCGGTGACCCCGGGTGGGGCCTGGGGGTGGGGGATGCTGGCCCGGGCCTGGGCGATCCCGAAGCTGAAGCCGTAGATCGGGCGCAGCACCCGCTCGTAGTCGGCCGGGGCCGCCGGGGTCGGCAGGGGGCCGCGGGCCCGGATCAGGGCCGCCGTGGCGAGGCACTCGGGGCGGGGCAGGGTCAGGTGCGGGTCCATGTAGTGGCCGTGGGTGGCGTAGACGTCGTCGCGCAGCCAGACACCCGGGTAGGCGATCCGCAGCCGCGCCGGTCCCAGCCAACCGGCAATCGCGGCAGCGGCGCCGTCGTGGGCGGAGTCGTCGTGCTGCTCGAGGCCGAGCTCGGTGACGCCGTCCAGCGAGAGGCGGTCGAGCAGCGGCTCGGCCAGGCGGTGGTCGTGGTTGCCGGGGACGATCGTCACCTCGCGCCCGGCCAGGGCGGCGCCGAGCTCCTCGAAGAAGGGCCGGGCCGAGTCGAGGGCGACGCCGAGGGCGAGATCGCGCAGCTCGACCACGTCGCCGAGCAGGACGACGCGGTCGGCATCGCCGATCTCCTCGAGCAGGAGGCGGCGGATTCCCGGTTCGCGCAGCACGTCCTCGCCGCTGGCGACGCCGAGGTGAAGGTCGGAGAGGATCGCCGTCCGCATCCCCTTCTTTTACCGTTTGGCTGCTCAGCCAGGCGGTGGCTAAGCTTCCCGGATGCACTCTTTCGGCGACGAACGGCTCGCGCCGGCAAACGGGATCGAGCTCGCCTACCAGGAGATGGGCGACGCCGATGGCGAGCCGCTGCTGCTGGTGATGGGCCTGGGGACGCAGATGATCGCCTGGGACGAGACCTTCTGCGGGATGCTGGCCGAGCGCGGCTTCCGCGTCGTTCGCTTCGACAACCGCGACATCGGCCGCTCGACCAAGATCGAGTCGGCCGGGGTCCCGCGCCGGGCCGACATGATCGTCGGCCGCCGCGCCAGCGCTCCCTACCTGCTGCGCGACATGGCCGCCGACACGGTCGGGCTGATGGACCACCTCGGCATCGACTCGGCGCATGTCGTCGGCGCCTCGATGGGCGGGATGGTCGCCCAAACCCTCGCGATCGAACACCCGGAGCGGCTGCGCTCGCTGGTCTCGATGATGTCCAACACCGGCAGCCGCTGGACCGGGATGCCGAGCCGCAAGGCGATGGCGGTCCTGCTCGGCCGGCCGCCGCACGGGCGCGAGGCGGCGATCGAGCGGGCGGTGAAGACCTTCGGCGTCATCGGCTCCCCGGGCTACCCGTTCGAGGAGGAGCGAGTGCGCCAGATCGCCGGCCGCTCCTACGACCGCGGCCACAGCGCCGCCGGCGTCCTGCGCCAGCTGCACGCGATCTCCGCCTCCGGCGACCGCACCCAGGCCCTGCGCGCAGTGCGCACCCCGACCACCGTCATCCACGGCAACCGCGACCCGCTGGTGCGGCCCGCGGGTGGTCGCGCCACCGCCCGCGCCATCCCCAACGCCCGCCTGAAGCTGATCGACGGCATGGGCCACGACCTCCCCCGCCGGCTCTGGCCGGTCTTCGTCGAGGAGATCGCCACCAACGCCGCCCGCGCCGGCAAGGGCGCGGCGGCGAAGCAGCCGGCCTAGGGGCTTCTCAGCGCTTTGGCCCGACGAACTCGTCGAGCCGGGCCACGTCGGCTTTGCGGGAGACGTAGATCGTCACCGCCGCTGTCTCCGATTTCGGAAAGGCGGCGGTCCAACGCAAGCCTAGGCAGTCGCAAGCGGAGCAGAAGATGCTGGTGATGTCGGTGGAGACGTTGGAGAAGCTGTAGCGAGGATGCCGCCAACCGCCGCGGCCGGTATTGATCGAGCGGCAGCCGTCGGACTGAATCAGACCCTTGAGAAGTTGCTCGGGGCACCGCCTCGCCAGCGCTTGCTGCCACTCCGCGAGAAAGACGCGGCGCGTGTGCTTGGGACCGGGTCCATGTTGAGGGAAGAGGCATGGCCATGATCGCGAGTAGGCCGATACGGAGTAGCAATTGGATGGCGTCAGCAGGGAATGCACCCTGTTGCCAGGGACGGCTGCCTGGATTGATCTGGCGCAATCCTCGATGATTTGCGGGTATTTCTTATCCAGGGAGATGCGGAGGCGATAGACGCTGCGTCGATGAGCAGAGATGGTGCCGTCTCCCAGATAGAGCCCGAGTAGGTGGACATAGGCCTGGTTGAGCTCATCGAAGCGATGCGGCTGCCCGCAGGCTGGGCAGGTGCTTGGGCGTGAGCCACCGGTAGACGAGAGCCGCGAATGACGAGGCAATCTCCCGGCATGCCAGTCCCGCACGGTCGGCAAAGCCAGACCGAGCCGTCGTGCCACCAGGCGTGCTCCGAGACCCTCCTCGTCGCGAAGTCTCAGCGCCTCTTCGACCGTTGCCCGCGAGTGCATTGCAGTCTCGGGCTATGCGGCGAGGGGGATTCGAACCCCCACGTCCTCTCGGACACGAGCACCTGAAGCTCGCGAGTCTGCCAGTTCCTCCACCGCCGCGCGGGGCCACAAATGTAGCGGCTGACCGGGTTCGAAGCCGCCTTGACCAGACTCGAACATATGTTCGACTATAGGCAACCAGCCGGACGGCGACCCGGAAGAACCCCGCTGCGCCGGCACTGTTAAAGTCCCCCACCTCGCCGCTATCGTCTAGGGGACTAGGACGCTGGCTTCTCATGCCAGAAACCGGGGTTCGAATCCCCGTAGCGGTATGGCCTTATCGGAGAGAGCCGGATCACCCGCCTCTCCCAGGTCACTTAGATTCGTCGCCTCCCCGAACGCGCTTGACACCAGCGCTTTCAGGCGTATCTGACCACTGTTGCGGTCGATCTCGACCCGGAGGCGGAAGGCGTCGAACACCGCCCGCCGTATGTCGGGGTCGGCGGCGATCAGTGACTTGCCGAGATCGGGCAGAGCGTCGAGGACCGCCAGGGTGTCGGCGGGGTCTATGGCGGTGCTGTCCCGGCGCGAGTCTTCGAGCTGGGCGAGAACAACCTCCGCCCCCTCGCGCTCCGCTTTGAGGGTTCGGATTCGTTTGCCGACCACGGCCGGATCGACGCCTGCCTCGATCGCGGCGAGCTGGCGCTCGATCCGCTGATCGACCTCGCTGAGCTGTTTGGTGATCCGCGTGCGCTTGTCGTCGTCGCGGTCTTGCGCTTCGCTCGCCATGGTTGAGCTCTGAGCGCGGAAGTAGTCCAGGCGGTCAGCGCCGAATATCCGGGTGGCGAAGAAGCTGTCGATCAGCGTCGTGAGGCTGTCCTCGCGCACGTACTGCCATTTGCCGTGGCCAACTGCCTCGGCTGCCCTGTCGCCGTAGGAGGTTCGGTAGCCGCAGGTGTAATAGGTCGGCTCGCCTTTTCGAGAGCGCCCCTGCATCCGTAGTGGGTTGTGCCCGGTCGAACAGTGGACGATGCCTCGCAGCAGGAAGGATCGCTTCTGTGGGCGTCGTCGGTGACCGCCGTGGCCGTTGCTGCGACGCTTCATCTCAGTTTGCACGCGCTCGAACTGCTCGTCGGTGACCAAAGCCTCGTGGCGTTCGTCTGCTTCAACCCATTCCTCGGGACTGCGCCGAACCACCGGCCCGGCGCCCTGCTTGTGGGCTCGTGAGTCGAGCCGGTTCCAGTAGAGGCGACCGGTGTAGGTGGGGTTTTCGAGCATCGACTTGATCGTCGTCTTCGCCCACTTCCCGGACGTGTTGCGCTTGGAATCAACGTGGTTGGGCGGCGGTGGTCCACCAGGCCGGTTCAGGTGGTTGGCGATCTCCTTGTAGCCGGAGCCAGAGAGGAAGCGGTCGAAGATCTCGGCAATTACAGGCGCCCGTTCGGGGTCGGGGACGAGGCGCGACTTCTTGTCGCCCGCCTTCGCCCGCGCGGGGGCGGGGTGCGACTCATGCCGAAGCCGGTGGCCGTAGGGAGCCCGCCCGCCGTTGCGGTAGCCCTGCCGCGTGTTCTCCTTCTGACCGCGCCGAACTTCGCGGCCCAGCTTCTCGACCTCGAACTGGTCGAGGCCTGAAACATGTGGCGGATCAGTCGCCCCTCGGGGCTGGTCTGGTCGCCGGCGGTGAGCGCGTAGAAGACCTCGACCCCGGCCCGCGTCATCTCGCGCTCGTAAGTGAGCGCGTGGAAGAGGTCGCGGCTGAGGCGCGAGGTCGAGTAGATGATTACCGCGTCGAAGCGCCGCGCATCCCGCTCCTTGGCCTCGCGCAACAGGTCCGCCCAGCCTGCCCGGTCGTCTCGCCGACCGGCCTCTTGATCGGTGAAGTCGCAGACGATCTCCCCGTCCAGCTCAGCGGCTTTCGTCGCGCATATCTCGCGCTGGGAAGGAAAAGAGAGCGTCGGGTCCTGCTTGTCCTTGGTCGAGAGCCGTCCGTACCAGGCGAAGCGTCGCATCAGTGTTCCCTTCCCTGAGCCGGTCGGTCGTGCTGGGAGGCGAGCAGATCGAAGATCGCCTTGGCCTGCTCGCGGCGAAGCTGATCGTCCAGCGCTGATCCGGGCTCGGTGTGTTCAATTGACATGGTGGGCTCGAGTTGGCCCGCCGCCGTCTTGTATCGCCTGCCTTCGTGATCGCGGCGGCGCCGGGCTGCAATCCGCCCGCTAGGTGTAGCTCCGTCGCGCCCGGATCTCAAGTCGACTTCACCGGCTCGGTTGGCATCCCCGCCCCGCAGTAATGGCAGCGCCCGGCAACGTGGCGCCGACCGCCAGGGCGGGGCTTGCGCTCGGGGTCGGGATAGGCGATCTCCTCGCAGCGCGAGCAGCGCCGCAGCGCGCCCCGGTCGACCTCGGCAAGGAAGACATCGTGGCCGGTGCGGTGGCGGGCGATGAAGCCCTGCAACTTGGCGAGCCGCTTGGCCTCGGCCTCGCGCCAGCGAAGGTAGTTCTCCCGCAGGCGTTCCTGCTCGGCGGCGTTCTCGCGGTCCTGCTCGGCATCGAGGGTCAGCCCATCCAACGAGTCGGCGCCGAGGAGGCCGCCGCCCTCAAGGCAGCGCCGGCGCTGACGGACCTTCGGCCCTTCGCCGAGCCGCGCGGCTACCTCGTCCAGGCACTCGACCTGGGCCGCGTGGTGGTGAGCGACCAAGGCGGCCAGCGCCCCACGCTCAGGAGGAGTTGGCTCGCGGTCGGCGAGGCGGAGAGCGAGCGGTTCGGCCAGCATCGCCCCAACCGCTTCCAGGGCTCGGCACTCGATCTCGTTGAGGGCGCCGCCTTCGCCTTCGAGCGAGAGGCGCAGAGCATCGGTCGCCGGTTGCCCGAGCTGGTCACTCCCCCAGCCGTAGCGAAGCTCCCCCCGCAGGCGCTCGGCGAGGGCCTCGGGGTCAGAGCGCAGCAGGTCGCGCTCGGCCTCTTCCTCGCGGCGCTCGGCGTCGTCGCGCGCCTTCGCTTCGTCGTAGGGACGACGCGCCGCGCGGAGGATGCCGAGCAGGTCGGTGGTCTGCTCGCCGTCGCCGACCATCCACTCTGGGGCGACGATGCAGCGCCGCAGGTCGCGGGCCAGCCCGACGCAGGCGACCAGCATCCGGGCGCCGATCTCCCTGTCGCTGGCGGCGAGGAAGGACCCCGCCCGCTTCTCGCTGGTGGTGATGAACAGCAGCGCCGGGCAGAACGGGTTGCGGTGGCGCCAGGCTTCGAGCCGGGCGTACTCGCCGTAGCCCGCCGCCTTGGCTTTGAGCTGGCGGTGCGACATCGTGCCGAGGTCCAGCTCGACGAAGCCGAACAGCCTCCGGCCATCGGCCTCGGCCACGTCGATGCAGGCGTCGGGGGCAATCGCCCGCTCCTCGCGAGCGTAGGTGGTGAACGTCTCGCGGGCGTCGGCCTCGCGGTCGAAGGCAGCGAGCCGGGTGCCCTCGGGCAGCCCGGTCGTCAGCGCCACGTACAGCTCGCTAAGGCCAGCGGCGTGAGCGAGGAACAGCGGGTTCGGCTCGCGCCGCTCGCCGCCGCGCGGCGGCGCTTCGCCTTTGGCGATCGCCTCGCCCTTTCGCGTCGGCCACAGGTGATGCGGCGCTGAGCCGCGTTCGCGGTATGGCCGAGTGCGCCCGACGAAGCCATGCTTGGCGAGGCGGGCGGTTCGATAGCGCAAGGTACGTGAGGGGATCTCGGGCGAGATAGTGGCGAGTTGAGGAAGGGTCAGAACCGGAGAGAGGAGAGAAGGTCGAGGATGCGATGGTCGAGATCGGAGAGCGAGGGGTTCCCCGCTGAGGAACGCGCCCCGGCAGGACGCCCGGTGCCAGAGGAAGAACGGCCAGCCATCACAGAGCGCCGAACATGGTGGTAGAGACTCGGGCGCGGGGGAGGGGCACGGATTCCGCATCACGGGGCGCAAGGAGCGCTGCCCCACCTTGCCAATCGGGTTGAGGGCGATTGGCAAGGCAGGCCAGGTGCGCACAGGCTCTCGGCAAGCTCGTCATCTACCTACCTGTCGAACGAGCCAGCCGAATCCGGCAACTTTCCAGCGCGAGTTTGGCGAGCCGAGCCCGCGCGATGCGGTGGGTGGGGGTTCTAGTGCCATCACTTATACGGAGGCACGAGGGGCGAAAGTGGACCCCCTTATGTGACGAATCCGCCCAACGGAAACGTTGTCGAAGTATCTGCCGCGGACTGCTCCCAGCGGGTAGGTCGGGAGGTTCCGTGGGCGCGCACCTTCCGGGGATCCTTTGACAGATCGCCCGATTGACTTGCGGCCGTTCTGGATAAGCTCGACTCATGGCATACCGAAACAAGACCTTTGTGAGCTTCGCCAGTGAGGACATCGCGTACTACCGCTTGATGACCGCTTGGCGGGAGAACAGGCACATCGACTTCTCCTTTCACGACGCCCACGATCTAAACAACGCGCTCGATACCAGCCAGCCGGAAACGATCCGTCGACGCCTCAGAGAACGCCTTTCGGATACCAAGCAGGTGGTGATGCTTTTAGGGGATGACACGCGACGGGTGGCGGGCAGGTCGGCCCGTTTCCTTTACTACGAGGTCGAAGTTATTTCGAAGCTTGGACTGCCAGTTGTATTCGCCAACTTGAATAAGTCGCGCGATTCTCAGACCCACCGGATGCCTGCGGGGCTCGAATCTGCCTACACGCTCTCCGTGTCGTTCCAGCCGGCAATCATCAAGAAAGCCCTTGACGACTGGGTGGAGCGATACCCCCGCGAAAAGCTCAGCAAGTCGGGTCCGTACTCCTACAAGGCAAGCGTCTACACGAATCTTGGTCTCTGATCCGTGGCTTGGATCGGGCGAGCTCGAGCCCATTGGCGACGACGTTCTGGCTATCGGCGGTTGGTCTCGTCCTTCGCGATCATTTTCGGAGGGCTTTGGCTCTTTCTAGAGCCGGTCTCACTCGTCTTTCCGGACCTCTTTGAGCGTAGCTGGGGCGTGCTCGCCATCCTCGTCGGCGTTAGCCTCATTGGGGGCCTGTGGCGCTCCCGTCCCAGGGAACGTCTCGAATTTAAGCTGCCCCCATCCGACCTGACGATCAAGATCGCCGTCGGTGATGTTCTCGCTCAGGAGGGAAATGTCGTGCTCGGCTCCAACGACACCTTCGATACCTCCCTTTCGGACGGCATCATCAATCCGAAGAGCGTCCAGGGGCAGCTGCTCCAGCGAGTCTTTGAAGGTGATATCGAGGCGCTCGACGGTCAGATATCAACCTCGCTTGCGGAAGCAACGCCCGTTGCTGATCCCGATAAGACCTTCGGCAAGACAGATCGCTACCCGATTGGCACGGTGGCCATAGTGGCAAAGGGAAAAACCCGCTATTTCCTCCCCGCAATCGCGAAGATGTCAGCGGGTACGCCGCCTTATACCCAAGCGTCTGTTGAGGGAGTACAGATGGCGCTTACGAAGGCATGGGAGGCTGTTGGTCGAGCCGGGCAGCGAGATCCAGTCCACGCTCCCATTGTCGGCTCGCACCTTGCTCGCGTCGGTCTCTCGCACACTTGGCTTGCCCAGATGATGATCTTGTCATTCGTGGCCGTGACCAAGAAGGACAGCGGATCCTCTTCGCTGACTATTTGGGTTGCCGAGGGCGATGCGGCAACTGTTGATCTCGCCGCTCTTGACGACTGGCTGCGAGCGCTGTGCGCGGCATAGAGCCGCGACATCGCTTAGGCAATTCGCCGCCGACATCACCGTAACCGGCTCGGGATGAAGAGCTGGGCAGAAGACTAAAGCTGTGGTGGCCAAACTATTCCGCGCCCAGCAATCCAGTCGTTGAGGTCGCGGAATTCCTCGACAAATTTCGCCGCGGCATGACTGTCTCCGCGTGCTGCCGTGAAGGCAGAAGAGCGACAGCGGGTTAGTCGCCGGAGCAACTGCTTGGTTTCTCCGTCGCTCTCCTCCGCACGTGCACGAGCGAAGTCGATCAGGTAGCCAAGTCGATCTGCGGTTTGCAGCATCGAAGGAGCACCAAAGTCAGCTCGCTCGGCGGCTTCCAGCGCAGTCATCATGACTTGATTGGCCATCACGGCGAGCCATTCGAGCAAGGCATGGCGTTGATCTCCAGTGATCCTGGCGGCATTGCTGAAGAAGGGCGCCAGGATTGCCAGATCCTTGAACTTCGGCGACGCCTCTGAGGCTTCTCTGAATGCTGCTACCTCAACGTCGAGCAGGGTTTGGCCCGCCCGATCCAACACCTTGACCACATCGTCGTCTCCCGCGAGAGTCGTCATTCCACCCAGGGTTGACATCAAGACGAGCATGTCGGGAGTGTCGTCGTAGTCGATCTGCACAACGCGCCCCTGATCTTGCAGCGCTACCACCCGAAAGCCACGAGCGCTGAAGGTGGCCTCAGCTACGAGCGCTAAAAGGCCAGGTGGCCCATTCCCTGCCCACTCGGGCTTCTTAAGCTCTGCCCCGCCGCTGGCTAGGAAGCAGGTATATCCGGCGTCTGCGCCGGCGATTGCCGACCCCATCGATTCGACGCTGAGTTCGAGGTCTTCCAGAGACCATCGCTGGTCGGTGCGCATGTCGTGTACCTCTTCGGCGACAGCATCCCAGCGATATTGGGCATGACCGCACGCATTACGTAGGGCGCTGTCGCTACATGCGGCAAGCTGTTGGGCGGCAGGCTCCTGCGACGCCTCGAGTTGTGCCGTCAGGACCCCCATCGTCGGCGGAGTTGACGCTTGGCTAGCGGTCTCGCCCTTCTTCACCCTCTCCAAATCGACTACGAGCCAGCCGTAGGTGCGAAAGCTGGTCTCGGCAAGCTCCTTGTAGGAGTCCATGATGGTCTTGAGGATCGCTGCGTCGTCCGCCAGCCCGGCTTCTTCTCCAGCGGCCAGCAGCTTGAAGCCGCGCTGAATCTGTTCAACAGCGTGAAAAATCAACTCGCTTTCGGTGATCGTTCGGTCGACCAAATGCTGCACCGCCTCGGCATCCGCCGTCGCCGCGCTGTCGAGGAGGCCATATATCGAGCGAGAGACGCGGTGGGCACCGAGCGGTCGATCAAGGGTCGCTAGGCCGATTGCCGGAAGTATCAGAAAGCTCTCGATCCCTACCTCGCGTACCGGCCCTGCTCCGATGAGGTGGGAAAAGTAACGGTGTGCGCATTCGGCGAGAGCCTCAAAGGGCGCCTCCTGGTCTGAAAATGCGCCGAACACGGCACCTGCGTCAAGGAAGCCATGATCGTCGCTGTAGCGCCCTGTCCTTCCCAGGACCAGTGCCGCCCGAGCGTCAAAGTCAGGGGCGATCCAGGCTTCCATCTCTCCTAGCAATTCACCGATGCGATCCCCGTATGGGAAGCCGTCGAGCAACTCTTGCATTTCCGCCCCTGCCTCCCGGGCGACAGGGATCGTTTCGGCGACGAGGATTTTCATGAAGGCTTGAGTCAGCTTCGCTCCATAGCGCCCACTCTCGGCTGCCACCGTACGAAGCTCTTGCGCCGGACCTTGTGGGTCGAAGAGGGACAGCTCCCCGCAGGCGGCAAGTAGGGCCTCTACCTGCGCGATGCGCTCTTCCATCGCCTTTCTCAGCTCACCACCGACGACTGCTCGATCATTGACGTCAAGCGCTTCAAGTTCGACTCCAAGGTTGGTCATTTCGCCGAGCTGCTCAAAGATCTTGGCGTCACTAACTGCAGTAGCGAACTGATCGTTGGAAACGACGATGTTGCCCTCAGGTAATGCACCGAAGCGCTTGATCAGCTCCTGTAGGCGCTGATCAACAGACTCAAGTGCCTTCGCTCGAGCATTGGCAATCTCGGCCACCTCGTCACTCTCGCCGACCTCGACCCCGCACTGCGGGCAAAGTCCTGGCTCGCGTGGCTCGCCGCACTCCGGACAGCACTCAGCGAGGAACTCAAGGCGCATCGTGAATGGGCCGCCTTCCTGGATTGCTGGGTCGCCCACTGGCATGGACTACGAGGCTAAGGCGTTTGTCGGTCGAACCCGTAGGGAAGCCCACCCGTCCCGGCCCGAGACGTGCCTTCGCCGCCGCGACCATCGCTAGTTTGGACGAGCGCGTGAGCACGAATAGCCACACTCCAGAGATTGCCGCCGATCCAGGCTTACTTGTCCTCGCTGGACCTCCTGGTTCAGGCAAGGGGACGCAGGCTGCCCTACTGGCAAGTTGCTACGACCTTGAGCACGTGAACACGGGGGCGCTCCTAAGACGCGAGATTGCAAGTCAGAGCGACCTCGGCCGGAAGGTAGAACCCTATGTCCAGGCAGGGATGCACACCCCCACTGATTTGCTCAATGGAATGATTGTGGGAAGAATCGAGTCTGCCGGGTCTGCCGTAGTGCTCGACGGGTATCCACGAAACCTTGCCCAGGCAGCTGCCCTCGATGCAGCCCTCCAAGACACTGCGAAATCGATTCTCGCAGTCGTCGGGTTCGAGCTTGACGACGAGAGTGTCATCGAGAGACTTGCGGGGCGGATTATCTGCGAAGCAGAGGGTCACGCCTACCATCGGAGTAGCCGGCCCCCTGCGAGAGCGGGGACATGCGACCTAGATGGGTCGCCTCTAGTGGCACGCCAAGATGATCGAGACATCGTTGCAATCAAAAGCCGACTGGCTCTCTATCGTGCGAGGACCGTCCCGCTGTTAGACCAATATGACGAGCAGGGGATTTTGCTTCGAATAGATGCCCATGGGAGCCCCTCCGATGTGGCGAACAGCCTCTCTGCCATCCTTCCAGAGAGTGTTAGGCACCGTCTGTCAGGAGCGCAGATACATCGGGAAGCCGATCCCGATAGGCCGCGTACTCGTGTTCGATCTGGTGCCTCCGGGTGGGCCGCTTAGCCGCCGCAAAGAGGTCGCTTTCCTCTAGCCCCCAATATTTCGCCTCAACCCAGCACAGGGCTCGATACTTCTCTACCGCCTGCACCTGAGAGCCAAAGTCCCAACCAACAGCCGAGATCGGTAGGTGCTCAAACACCTCAGCGGCGCGCTTCTTATACCGGTCCTCGCAGATCGTGTCCGGGTGCAGGAAGGAAAGATCGAAACCGTTAGCGGAAAGCCCAAAGGCAGCGAGCCCATAGACCATTGTTAGCTCGATCGCGTGCTCGGTACAGAATCGACCGATTCGGGCCGCGCCTACCGTGCTCCCGGCCAGGGAAAGCAGAAGCACGCGCTCCAGATCATGGTGTCGCAGGTAATACTCAAGCGCAGTGCAGACCGTTTCGCCGGAGGCAACCGTGTCCCCGATCACTATCGTTTTGGTCGGAGCATCCAAACTTCCGTAGTCGATTCCGACCTTCACCTCAGCTCCGGCTACCTGCTTTCGCGATGCGGCCAGGAAATTGGTCTGAGGCCGATAGCCCAACGCGTTTTCCATCGCCTCGCCGAGGCGATACTGAGACCCCTTACTGAGAAGGACCAACTCGGCAACTTCGCCCGAGTCCTCGAGCTCGCTCGCGAAGTGCGCGATCACCGCTTGGACGCTTTGAAGGCAAAGGCGACTAAAGGAAGTTCCCACCAGGGAACGGTTAAAGAGCAACTGCTCAAGCCAGGGGTTGCTGGCGATGTAGAGGCAATCTGCATCCTCCAGCTGAACTGGTCGCAGCTCGCACTGGTCAATTCGCTCGCGTGGCAAGACTTACCCCTCTAGTTATGCACGCGGCTAAGCCACGGCGCAGCCAGCCGTCGCTTCTTACGAGGGGCATCGTGAAGGCGACTCTCTTGCATCGAAGAGTCCCTCGAAAGCAAGCGTTCTCGATAGGCCTGGATGGCAGTCTCTATGACCTCTCCGGCGGATTCCGCCTGGTGCGTTGAGCCATTGGCACGTAACCAACTGCCCGCCTTCTCAAAGTCGTCCACAACGACATCCGAGAGTGAGGCAAGGTGGGGATGGACATATTCGGCAACACTTCCTCCACGAAAGCGAAGGTCTTCGCGCCGATAATGACTATTTGGCGGAACGACCGCTATCAGGTGGGTCCCGAATGAGCGGGCCGCGAGTATCTCGACGCCGATCCCAATTCCACGTCGTTGGCGGGCATCTACAACCACCGCGTCGGCGATCTGGATCTGAAACATGTCCCTGCCAAATAAAGCCGCGCTGTCGGCGAGCTCTGGAAGCGGATCGCCGGGATCGAGAAAGGTGACGGATGCTGGTTCGGCGCCAGCCCGAAGGGCAGCCTTCTCGTCGTCGGACCAGCAGAGCTTATGGCTGGTATCGGTGCTCTTTGCGATCCCTCCCGAGCAATAGACGAGGAACTCCGTCGAAGGCTGTCGACCCCTGCGAAGCTGCCGCGGAACCAATGCTTTCAACTTCTCGTGCGTATTCACGGCCGCTCCTCCTCGGCTTTCAAGTGGTCAAATCCTGGCACCGTAAGATACTCCTCGCCTCGTGGCTCGCAGCCGCAATCCTTAAGCCGGCCAATCAGCTTCGCGCGGCTCGCCGCGTCGCCATTGAACCGAACGACATTTAAGCCCTCGAGATCGGTCGTCGGCCGCATCCCCTTGCCGATTTCGACGATCACCGTTCGATTTCGATGCAGCGCCAAGGCCATTCCCGCCTCAACGAGCACGTTCGGACGGGCTTGAAACCCGCCGTCGCGCTCGTGGTCAGGATCCTCCTCGGACAGCAACTCCTCCCTCAGTCTGACACTGTCATCCGGAGTGAACAGAACGACGACGGCTCCGACTCTGTCGAACGCAGCCTCTAGGACCTGAAGGGTGTACGGCATTGGCTGTCCGGTCCAGCGCCGGGCTTCCTCCCACTCGATCGGTCTCAAATCTGCTGCACGCAGCACCGCCTTGAGGCCCTCGGTGGCCTTTACATCACGCCCCTGAACGAGGAAAATGTCATTAGGCTTTCGCAGCAGAAGAGGCATGGTGAACCTGCTTGAGTCTAGTCGGTGTCGTCGCTCGCCAAGCTCAGAGGCAACCGGTGGAGCCTCAATATCTGAGCCGAGTTCCAGCTGTGCCGGCAATGCTTTCTCGACCGCTCGGTGGAACTCTGCGATTCTCTCCACCACCGCAGAAACACTATTCCTTTGGAGGGCCTCAAACCCTTTGAAGCGAGCTGCCATCATCGCCCCCGTCAGTGGCCGCTGAGAGTCCGTCACATCTTCAAAGTAGCGGTCCATAAGCCACTTCCACATCGGCTCGAGGCGAAGGCGAATCAGTCCGCTGAGCGACATACTGCTCACGATCTGGGAGGAGATGCCGAGCAGGGTCAAGAACTCCCGCAGTCGTCGAAGCGACACTACGACGCCGGGATCGAGCTTGTCCGTCAAGCCGCAATCCAAGCGTCCGATTGGTAGCTCGACCAGAATCGATGCTTGATACTCCGTCATATAGCTCAATAGGTAGGAGCGAGATATCAACATCTCGACCGCGACTCTCTGGGATGCCCCTAGGTCCACGGGCAGCAGCTCGCTGACGTATCGAAAGATGAAGGCACGTCCATCCAGTCTGTAAGGCGTGTCCTCGATCTCGCTTTCGATGCGCCCCAAGGGACGATCAATTTGGGGGCGTGCACCTTGGGAAAGGATCTCGTGCCACAGTCCTCCGCTCCGCAATTGTTCTACCCAGGCCTCGCTGATGTCTCCCGAGGAGGAGCGCGATCGGGGAGTCCAGAGACCCGGATCGAGGTCGGGAGCCGCCGCCTCATCGACATAGCCAGGAAACATCTCGGCCTGGGTTCTGTACTCACGACGCTTCTTAGCTAGGAACTCAAGAGCCGCGGGCGACTCGCTTGCTACCTGCACCAGACCCCCGGCGCTCGCTGCTTTCAGATACTCAAGAAACCGATCTATGATCCGCACCTCCATCAAGTAGGAGCGCGGAAGAACAAGGCCATCCTCAGCCACCATCAATGCAATTCGCGCAAGCCTCGTGGCTATTGCAAGCAGTTGCTTGTCCGTGTGCTGGCAGCCATAAAGCGCCAGGAGCTCGGGATTGATGAACTGAATGAAGACCCGACGAGGACGAACCAGCATGCGCGCTAGCGTATGCGCTGGTGCTGGGACGTTGACACTGGGGAAGTTGCGACCCAGCTTATAGTCGCAGTGTGGCAAGTCCCCATATTGGGATATCGGGCATCCTCGGCGCGGGGAAGACCACCCTTGTTCGGGGGCTTTCAGAACAGCTTGGCTGTCTACCGCTGGAGGAGCGTTTCCTGCAGAATCCCTTCCTTGAAGCTTTTTACCGCGAGCCTTCTCGCTGGGCCTTCAGGAGCTGCAGGGCTTTCCTGCAGCTAAGCCTGGATGATTGTCGGCGCGCCTGCGAGTCGATGCGAGGAGGAATTCAGGAGCGGATACCTGACGAGCACGTGTGGGTCTTTGGCTTGGAGTACCGAGTACGTGGCTATCTAAGCATGGGGGAGTTCGATCTGCTCCAAGAACTCATCCTCGCCACCCGTGCCACTGTCCAGCGTCCGGACCTATTGATCCACATTGACATAGAGCCTGCCGAAGCTCTAACTCGCGTTCGGGGCAGGGCGCGAGCGATCGAGCGCGAGGTCGACCTGTCCTACCTGACGGCGCTCAGTCGCTGGTATCCGCCGTTGCTCTCCTCTTGGGAAGGGCGCTTGCTGCGCATCGACGCTGCTGACGCAGACTTTCGCGATCCGGGCTACTTGCGAACTCTAGCTACGGCCATCGCCGAGTTGCCTTAGCCAGGCGCATCCATTACGGGGAGTTTCCCTTTCCTTTACCTTTGTCGATCGGCCTCGAGAGTAGGCCGTATTTGTCAGTTCGACCCCACGGTCTGCCATGATTTCTGGCGATGGAGCATCCCGCGCACATCAAGGTCAGCGGCGCCCTCGAAGGCGAGTTCATCGTCATTGAGGAGCGCAGCGCCAGCGAGTTCGTGATCACTCGCGATACCTCTTGGAAGGCGATGCTCGGTAAAGACGAGCGCGATGCCACCGAGGAGGAGATCGCAGCCCTAGAGGCCGAGCACGGACCAGTCCAGCCCGCAGACGGCGAGGGGTAGTCCTTGTCCATCCGGCGGGGGAATGCCCGCGTCCTCTTTGACGAGGGCGCCTTCGCCGAGGACACGATGCGAAGTGGTCGCGCAGGCGCTGAGGCGCTTCGCGAGGCTCGCAACCAGTTCGAGCAGGAGGGTGTCGAGATCAAGGCCCTTCGCCGCTGCGATCCCGAAGGACGCGATGGCACGAAGCTCCCGGCTTGCTTCAAGGTCTATCTGCCAGCGCCGAATGGCAGGTTCGGCATGGTCCTGCGCTTCATTCGCGACGGCGAGGGCCTCGCCCTTCGCTATCTCGCTTTCGGTGTCAGACACCACCCTCGCGACTCGAACGCGCCGACCGTTTACGAAATCGCCGACCGGCGATTCCACGACAAGCCTTCATAGCGGCGGCCGTGCAGCTTCTCGGGGGCCGAGGCAGGGTGCGGGCCGCCCCGAGCGGGCAGTTCCGCAACCTCCCTGTGGCCTGCGCCTCGGCCCCCGAGAAGCTGAACGGGTTCGCGGCGAATCGTCAGGCCGCCTCCCGTGGGTCGAGGTCGGCCAGCAGTTCCTCGCAGGCGTCGAAGCCGAGCCGGAATAGCTCGTTGGTCGCGGCGTCTTCTTCCCTTGACTCGCGCTCCGTGATGGATTCGAGGAGGACCCGTTCGGCTTCGCCGTGGAGGCGCTGGAGCAGTTCCATCAGATCCTCGACTGGCATGGTCAGCTCGAACGCTTTACGCCCGTCGCGCCCGTTCCAGCCGATGTCCTCCAAAAGCCGGAAGTCTTCGCCGAACTCCAGGCTGAGTCGCTCGGCGGTGGCGAAATCCCCGTTGACCTCCAGCGCGATCCAAAGATCGTTGATAGCGCCCAGGTGATTGCGCACCAACTCGTAAAGCCCGTCGCGCTGGTCGCCGTCGATCGTGCAGGTGGTGCTGGGCATGGTGCCCTCCTCTCAGTAGGGCACCGAAGCCGCCTTTCAGTGGCCGTCGATCTCCCAATTGCACGAAGGGCTCTGGGAGAATCGGTCGCGCATCGAAGGCTCAGTCTTCGGTGCCAGGCCCCGGGGCGTTCCACCGCCGCCGGGGCCACTTATGTCTTGGCGTCGGCGAAGGTAGCTCCGTTGGGGCCGAAGTCAAGGCGACTTTTTTCAGATGTCCCTTCGGGGCACCCTGATCTGCTTGTAGGAAGGACGCCGCTTTTTAGCCTGTGGAGCCAAATCCAGCGCCGCTTCTACGGGCACGATGATCTCTCCGTTAGGGACGAAACGCTGTAGCGGTATGGCCTTTGTGGAGAAGGAGAGGTCTCCTCTCCCGGATGGATGTCTTCCCAAGGCACTGCAGCGAGTGCGTTCAGTCGAATCTGACGCGTTCGGTCGGCTTCAACCTGTAGACGAAAGCGTCGAAGACGCCTGCTGCACATCGGGCACCCCTGTAGCGCCCAGCCCGAGGTCTGTCATGTATCCCGTGCGCGGAATCGACGGCCGTGCTGTTTTTGTCGCGCATCACGGAACGACAAGGGCGCGTCGCGCGGTTAGGTATCTAGCTGACATCTTTTCGGTACGTCCGAGCTAGGGCATAGCTTAGATCGGTTGAAGCCAATCAATCTAAACAGGTCCCTCGATGGAGGCTGACGAGCTACAGCGCCGCCTCCAGACCTTTTTCGCCGATGGCGTCGTCGCCGTCATCGGCTTGGGCCACTCTGCCTCTCACGGTCTGCCAACGATGCCCGAGCTCGCCGACGGCTTGCGAACTGGCATGGCCACCGAACTGACCCCGGCCGAGGATGCCGAATGGAGGCCGGTCGACGAGGCACTTGATCGAGGTTTCCACCTTGAGGCTGCGCTCGATGCGATCTCTCATGAGAGTCCGCTGATCGACCGCATCATTAACGCCGCCGCCGAGCTGATCCTCGCCGCCGAGCAGCCCGCGCTTGATCGCCTTTCCCGCGGTGTGGATCGCTTTCCGCTTGCCGAGCTGCTTCCCAAGCTCGCGGTTGGCGGCACTGCCCGGGTCATCACCACCAACTACGACCGTCTCATTGAGCTCGCCGCCGAGCTCGCTGGCCTCTTCCTCGACACCGGCTTCGTTGGTTCTCACTATGCCGCGTGCAACCCGGCGCTTAGCCACGCAGCCCTACGCTCGGCAATCCTCAAACGCGGCCGCAAACAGAAATTCGAGTACCGCCCCCACGTTGTCCTCGACAAGCCCCACGGCTCCCTCGACTGGTACGCCCACGACGAGACGCCAATCCGCAGCCCCTACAAGCTCGAGCTCCCGCGGTTGATGATTACCCCGGGTCAGAGCAAGTACCACCGCGGCTACGAGCAGCCCTTCGATCATCACATAAGCCACGGCAACCAGGCCATCGACCGTGCTACCGGCGTCGTCGCAATCGGCTTCGGCTTCAACGACTCCCACCTGCAAAAGCACCTTGAGCCTAGGATCAAACAGGGCCTCCCCTGCCTGATCATCACTCGGGAGCTGAGCGAGGCCGCCACCGTGCTGTTGCAGGCATCTCCCAATGTAGTTGCGATTGAGCGACTACCCCCGGATGCGACCCGCATTCACGACGCCACGGGAAGCGAAGACTTTCCCGCATCAAATCTTTGGCAACTAGGCAACTTCATAGACGAGGTGTTGACATGAACGACGCAGCAAAGGACCGTTCCATCGAGTTCGACAAAGGCGGCCTCCTTGGGCGCATCATCAACGTGGACACGAGTCGTGCCGTGATTGATGTCGACGACCACGACTTGCTCACCCGGGTCGCAGTCGGGAACCTGGTCGCGATCAAGGGCGCAACGTCCTTCGAGTTTCTGATCGGGCTTGTCGATCGCGTTACCCGTGAGCCCTTCGAGGAGACCTTGCTCGAGGAGGAGGACGAGAAGGGGGAGGTGCCGATCGAGGAGGGCCAGCGGGACCTCGTCCGCGTCGTTTTGGTCGGCACGTATCGCACCGTCGACGGCGCCCGCCGCAACGTCCTCAAGCGCGGCGCCGATTCCTTTCCCCAGATTGATCGCGAGGCCTTCCTCGTCGACGGCGAGAACCTTCAGGCCCTGATGTCGTTGTTTGCCGTTGACCTTGCTGACGCCGAGCGCCTCCAGCTTGGCAAGTTTCTCTCTGACCCCACCGCCGATGCGATCGCCGACGGTAACAAGCTTTTCCAGCGACATGCGGCTCTACTTGGCAGCACCGGCACCGGGAAGAGCTGGACCGTGGCGCTGATCCTCGAGCGTGCCGCCGCTCTTAGTCACCCAAACCTGATCGTCTTCGACATGCACGGCGAGTACGGGCCACTGACCGAAGACTCTGAGCAGGGTAAGGCGGTCGCCGAGGGGTTTCACGTCGCCGGTCCAGGCGACGTCGCCGCCGCGCCGAAAGACGCGCTCTTTCTCCCCTATTGGATCCTCAACCAAGAGGAGATGCTCGCCCTTCTGCTTGATCGCTCCGAACAGAATGCTCCTAATCAGGCCTCTCGTTTCCGTACCCACGTCCGCGAGCTGAAGCTGCAGACGTTGGAAGCGGAGAAAAAGAGCGAGGTTGCTTCGACCTTCACTGTCGACTCGCCAGTTCCTTACTCGCTCGACGAGTTGATCGAGCGGCTGAGGGGGGATGACGAAGGGACCGTGCCTGGCAAAAACGATAAACCGATCAAAGGTCCCTACAACGGCAAATTGACCCGCTTCATCGACCGCCTCGAATCCAAGCGCGACGACCGTCGCTACGCCTTCCTTTTGCAGCCCCCCAAGGAGACGTTTAAATACGAGTGGCTCGCTGTCCAGGCCAGCCGCCTGCTGCGCTCCGACGTCAAGCAGCGGGGGATCAAGGTAATTGACTTCTCCGAGGTTCCCTCCGATGTCCTCCCAGTCGTCGCCGGCGTCCTCGCTAGGACTCTCTATGACATCCAGTTCTGGATGGCCGAGTCAGAGCGCACGCCACTTGCTTTTGTCTGCGACGAGGCCCACCTCTACCTTCCTGCCGTTGATGACACCGACGCAATCGAGCGCCGCGCCCTCGAATCCTTCGAGCGCATCGCCAAGGAGGGTCGTAAGTACGGTGTCGCCCTCTTCGTCGTCAGTCAACGCCCCTCCGATGTCAGTCGTACGATTCTCAGTCAATGCAACAACTTCCTGGCGATGAGGCTCACCAACGACCGTGACCAAGCGGTTGTCCGTCGCTTTGTCTCCGACTCTCTCGCTGGGCTGATCGACACCCTGCCCCTCCTCGATGTCGGCGAGGTACTGATCCTCGGTGACGCAATGCTTTTGCCCACCCGGGTCAAGCTCGCCGAGCCGCGGGTCAAGCCCGACAGTGCGACTCGTGACTTCTGGACCGACTGGGGCAAGGTCGAACCTGACGGCGACGCAATAGCCGCATCGGTCGAGGCGCTTCGCTGCCAGGTCCGCGCTTCAGCGGAATGAGATCGTAAGGTCGAGCATTGTGGCCCTCGTCAAAACGCGTACCGCGTGAGCAACTGGCTGGCTTAGCGGGGATTTGGCGGTGCCGGGATCCCGAGCTGACGGCAGATGGCACGGGCGAGTCCGGGTCCGATCTGACTATGCCGTGGGACGGCCGACACCTGATCGCTTGATCCGCGCCACTTCGCGTGCTTCGAGCCGCCGATCTCGCGGCAGCCGTGGGCGCGAGATGGCGTTCGAGGTCGCGGCGCTTCACGCGGCGGCGGTGAACCGCAGATGCTCGCGATCAGCCTCGGAGGTCTCGCCGACAAGCTCCTCGTCAGGAGTGAGCACCGTGCGCAGCGCATCGAGGACGTTCTCGCGGGCTTCCTCACGGGTGCGGCCCTGGCTCAGGGCACCGGGTACCTCGAGAACGCGCGCGACGATCCAGCCACCCTCGTCGGGGCTGTCGAAGGAGATCGTGAAATCGACGGATGCGGCCATGTGGGAACGGTAGCGCGTGTGGTCCGTCGTCGGAGAAACTCTCCTCACGCCTCAATTTGCCGAGCCGGTTCATCCGCGTTGCCGCTTTCTCTCTCGTGGAGCCAAATCCACGGCGCATTTGACCGGTACAACGATCTCTCCACTAAGGCCGAATCGCTGTAGCGGTATGGGGCCTGTTCCAGTTTCAATAAATGAACGTGAATCGACGGGACGGGCCACTCCGGAGGCCGCGGTGGTGTCGGGTCCTCCGTCGGCGATCCGTTCTGACCCTCTCGCCGTACCCGTTCGGTGCCGCGTTGCTTGCCATATGCTTCCGCGTCGGTACGAACTCTCAATCGGAGGAGACTGCCTGTGAGGAAAGCACCATTGGCACTGCTGGGACTGCTTGCACTGACCGCGCTCCCACCGGCTTCCGCTCCGGCCGCAGACACCGACCCCATTGCGATTCCGACGACCGCGACGATCTTCCAGGGCAAGCTGATCGACAGGATTCCCGGCCCGCCCTCTACGAAGCTTGGCCCTGCTCGTCACCCAACTGGCGTCAGCATTCCCTTCTACGGGCGCATCTCATCCGACCATCCGGCTTGTGCGGCCGGTAGATCTTACGAATTTGGATGGTACGAGGGATCGCATGGATCAATCGTCTCGAATGAAGAATTCTCCTGGGGTGGCTCGGCCAGTCCGGTGCCTGAGAGTGGTAAGTGGGATACGGAATTGGAAAATACTTGGCCCGACCCACTTCACTTTGCCATTCGCGTGCTACCCAAAAAGACCGTCTACAAGGGAACCTCCTATCGTTGTGAAGAAGTCGTCTCGCCCGAGATAGTCGTTGACAGGAGTGCTTTCTCGCCCTGCAAGCTGGCTCAGGCGGCGAAGCGCGGGTACGCCCCCGCGGTCCGGGTAATGAAGCGCCTCCTCGAGCAAGCCGATGCCCACAACTGGCCGATCGCTCGCCGCTATCGTGAAGAACTGAAGCAGTACAGGAGCTACTGGCCCGGCATTAAGCGGGAGGTTGCGCAGCGCTGCTGACCCAGTGTCTCATCGCACCGCCTGGCCACTGCAGCCAGCCGCTCGCACATTTCCGTTGGTTTTGGTACGTCTGAGTATTGTCTCCCTCATCTTTCAAGACATGGGGGCAACCAATGCAGGCAGCGCAGTGGGAGTACTACGTCGAGACCTTCAATCTGACCGAACGCTGGAGTTCGCGGCGTCAAGCGGAGGAGATCCAGAAGTTCATCGGACGCCTTGACGCTATCGGCGCAGAAGGGTGGGAGCTGGTCACTCAGGCCGAGATCACCTTGAAGGGCGGGATAACCGGCTCGGTCAAGGGTGAGCTGACGACCTGCTTCTTTAAGCGGCCAGTCTCCTAGCGTGGGCTTGGAGGGCCGAGACTCCCAGCTGCCGGTATCTCGCGCGGAGTAAGCGGCGATTGCCGCTGTGCTCGTGCTCCAGGTCGTGCTGGCTTGACTCTGTCCCATAGATTCTCGGTCTATGACAACTTTTGAGATCGGTACCCGGTATGAGCGCCCGCCCGCGGAGGGGCCGTCGTGGTTCTGCGACGTGCTGCGGCAGATCCGCGAGGAGCGCGAGGGGGACGTGCCGCTGCGGCTCGAGGCGACCACCGGCCATCGGGTCGACGGTCTCCTGACTGGGCTGGATCCGGCCATCACCCCCGGACCGCACGGCAAGGTGAGCATCAACTCGCATGGTGAGGACCTGGTGATCGGTTCGGAGATGATCGCGGCGTTCACCCTGCTGCCCGGCAGGTCCGTCGAGCGCGGCGACGAGCAGGACTGAGCGCGCCTCCGGCCTCGACCGCGATCAGCGGACGAGGTCGTCGCGGCGGCGTTCGAGGAAGGTCCGCTCGGGACCGCCTGGGACGAGGGCCAGCGCTTCCTCGTAGGCGGCGCGGGCGTCGTCGGGACGGCCGAGCCGGCGCAGCAGCTCGGCTCGGGCGGCGTGGAGGTGGTGGTAGCGCTCCAGCTCGAGGCCGTCGATGAGCGCCAGCGCCGCCTCGACCTCGCCCGCCTCGGCGACCGCCGCGGCCCGGTTCAGCTCGACCACCGGCGAGTCGGTGAGCCGGGCCAGCTCGCCGTAGAGGGCGACGATCTGGGGCCAGTCGGGCGGCTGCTCGAGGTGGAGGGAGGCGATCGCCGCCTGCAGCGCGTAGGCGCCGCGGCCGCCCAGGGCGAGCCCGCGATCGAGCGCCGCCCGCCCGTCGGCGATCTGCGCCGTGTCCCAGAGCGAGCGATCCTGGTCGCCGAGCAGCACCACCGAGCCGTCGGCGAAGCGGGCCTCGCGGCGGGCGTCGTGCAGCAGCATCAGCGCCAGCAGGCTGTGCACCTCGGGCTCGTCCGGCATCAGCTCGGCCAGGGCGCGGCCGAGCCGGAGCGCCTCCGCCGAGAGGTCGTTGCGGCCGCCGTAGCCCTCGTTGAAGATCAGGTAGACGACCGCCAGCACGGTTGCCAGCCGGTCGGGAAGCAGGTGGTCGGGCGGCACCCGGAAGGGGATCCCGGCGCTCTTGATCTTCTTTTTGGCGCGGACCAGCCGCTTGGCCATGGTCGGCTCGGGAACGAGGAAGGCGCGGGCGATCTCCGCCGTCGTCAGGCCGCCGAGGGTGCGCAGCGCCAGCGCCACCTGGGCGTCGGTCGCCAGCGCCGGGTGGCAGCAGGTGAAGACGAGCTGCAGCCGCTCGTCGGGGAAGGTCGTGTCGGGGAGCTCGTCATCCACGGTCTCAGGGGCCTCCAGCAGGCGGGTCTTGGCGGCGAGGTTGCGCTCGCGGCGGATCCGGTCGATCGCCAGGTTGCGGGCGGTCGTGATCAGCCAGGCGCGCGGGTTCGCGGGCGTGCCCTCGCGGGGCCAGCGCTCGGCGGCGACCGCGAACGCCGACTGGGCGGCTTCCTCGGCGAGGTCGATGTCGCCGAGGAAGCCGACGAGGGTGGCGAGGACCCGCCCCCACTCGTCCCGGAAGACGCGCTCGATCAGCGTTCCACCACGGGCCGGACCTCGACCGACCCGCCCAGCCGGGCGGCCGGGATCCGGGCGGCGACCTCCAGCGCGGCATCGAGGTTGTCGGCTTCGAGCAGGTAGTAGCCGCCGAGGACCTCCTTGGTCGTCGCGAAGGGGCCGTCGGTGGTCAGTGCCTGGCCGTCCTGGACGCGGACGGTGGTGGCGGTGTCCGACGGCTGCAGCTGGTTGCCGCCGGTCACGCCGGGAGTCTCGGAGATCGCGAAGTACTCGCCCATGATCCCGTTCTGCTCGGCCTCGGAGAGGTTCTCGAACTCGTTCGTCGCCTCGCCTGAATAAATGAGCAGCATGTATTGCATCGGTGCCTCCTTGGGAGTGGATGGTCGCATCTAAGACGAACGGGATGGGCGGAAATGGACAGGGAGCGATCCCGGCCGCTGGTTAGCGCCGGGGCTCGCTCGGGTAGCTCGGCCTCACCGGATGGAATTCTCTTCCCAACCCGCCGGAGAGTCGACCTCGCAGCGTGCGCCCGGCGATTCTCACGCCGATCGCTTCGGCGCCTCGACGCCGCTCTCGATCGGGGTCGAGGAGGAGCTGCTGCTGGTCGACGAGCGGCTGGGCCTGGCGGCGGCGAGCGAGCGGGTCCTGGCCGAGATCGAGCCGGCGTTCCGCGACCGCGTCAGCACCGAGATCTTCGCCACCCAGATCGAGCTCAAGACCGGGATCTGCGACGGCGCCGCCGAGGCCGTCGCCGACCTCTCACGCGTGCGCCAGGCCGTTCGGGCGACCGGCGCCAGGATGCTCGGCGCCGGCCTGCATCCGGACGACGACGAGGAAGAGCCGGCGCTGGTCGAGAAACCGCGCTACGCGCCGGTCCAGAAGGACTTCGCCAGCCTGCTGAAGACGCCGCCGTGCGGGCTCCACGTCCACGTCGGCATGCCGGATGCCGAGACCGCGGTCCAGGTCGGCAACGCCCTGCGCTGCCACCTGCCGCTGCTGCAGGCGGTCACCGCCAACTCGCCCTTCCGCCAGGGCGAGGATTCCGGGCTCGCCAGCGCCCGCACCGCGGTCGTCCGCAGCTACCCCCGGTTCGAAATGCCGCGCGCCTTCCGTGACTACGAGGACTTCCGCCGGGTCGCCGACCAGCTGATCGCCGCCGCCGGGGTCGGCGACTACACCTACCTCTGGTGGGACGTGCGCCCGCACCCGCGGCTCGGCACGGTCGAGGTGCGGGCGATGGACGTGCAGCCGAGCGTGGAGGCCAACGTCGCGGTCGCGGCGCTGGTCCAGGCGCTGGCGGCGAAGGAGATCGATCAGGCGACGAGGACGCCGGAGCTCTGTCGCGAGGCCCTGGAGGAGTCCTACTACCAGGCCAGCCGCTATGGGCTCGAGGCTCGCTTGATGGTCGACGACGAGGTCGCCGAGCCGGCGGCCGAGGTCGCCCGCCGGGTGCTCGGGGAAGTTCGTCCCTACGCCGCTCAGCTCGGCGGCGAGGGCGCGCTCGACGGGATCGAGCGGATCCTCCGCGACGGCAACGGAGCCGACGACCAGCGCCGGATACAGCAGGCCGCCGGCATCGACGGCCTGCTGGCCTGGCTGGCCGAGCGCTCGGGCCCTACTGGCGCGGAGGTGCCGGCAGCTTCAGGCGCTCGCGGGCGGCGGCAACCGCCGAGACCGAGGAGCGGCAGGCTTTGGCGATGGCGCCGTCGCCGTGGTCGGGACGGCGGCTGACCTCGAACTCGATCAGGGCGGCGCGGCGGAGTTTCGCCCGCTGTTCGATCGGGCAGTCGCTCGGCGCCGCCTGCAGGGCCGCCTCGGCGGCGCGCTCGCGGCGGCAGATCAGGCAGTAGGTGCCCTCCGCCGAGCTGACCCAGGTCTCGGGCAGCTCGACGCGCTCTCCGCCCATGCGGCTGACGGAGACGCCGCAGTGGTCGCAGGTCCATTTCTTCGCGGTGGTGGCAGTTGCAGTGCTCATACGGCCGCCTTTGCTCGGTTGCGGCGCCGGCGCCGTCGCCGCTTCTGCGCGGCGGAGGTGTTGCCGTTGCCGTTGTTGGAATTGGGACGGGGGGTGGATGCGGTCGAGGTCGCTCCGCCCGAGCCGGCGGGGCGGTTGAGCTCGAACTCGCGGCTGAGGCCGAGGTCGCGGGCGATGCGCTGCATCTCCCCGATCTGGTCCTCGAGCACGAAGCTGATCCCGGCACCGCGGTTGCCGGCGCGGCCGGTGCGGCCGATCCGGTGCACGTAGGCGTCCTGGTCGCCGGGGGCGTCGAAGTTGATCACGTGGGTGACGTCGGCGACGTCGATCCCGCGGGCGGCGACGTCGGTCGCGATCAGGGTGTCGACCTCGCCCTTCTCGAAGCGGGCCAGGGCCCGTTCGCGCTGTCCCTGGCTCTTGTCGCCGTGCATCGCGACGGCATCCAGCTCGCGACTGCGAAGTCGCTTGACCAGTCGGTCGGCACCGCGCTTGGTACGCACGAATACGAGGGTACGCCCGCGCTCGGCGTCCTGAAGCTGCAGGGTCAGGTGGTCGAGCTTGGCGCTCTGGGACTCGACGTGGACGAAGCTGTGCTCGATGTCCCGCTCCTTGTGCTCGGTCGGCTCCTGGGTGTGGCGCCGGGCGTTGCGGGTGTAGGCGGCGGCGAGCTTGCCGGTCGCTCCCTCCAGGGTGGCGGAGAAGAAGAGGGTCTGGCGGTCGCCGGGGGTCTGGGCGACGATCCGGCTGACCGCCGGTTTGAAGCCCATGTCGAGCATGCGGTCGGCCTCGTCGAGGACGAGGATGCGGACCCGGTTGAGGGAGATCGTGTTGCGGCCGAGCAGGTCCTCGAGCCGGCCCGGGGTGGCGACGACGATGTCGGCGCGGCGGGCGGCATTGCTCTGGGGGCCGAAGCCGACGCCGCCGTAGACGGCGGCGATGCGGAGGTTGCGGGCGGCGGCGATCGAGCCGAGCTCGTCGACGATCTGGCTCGCCAGCTCTCGGGTCGGCGCCAGCACCAGGGCGGCGAGGCCCTCGCCGGCGGTGATGTTGTCGACCATCGGGATCCCGAAGGCGAGGGTCTTGCCCGAGCCGGTCGGGGACTGGACCAGGAGGTCGTGATCGGCGAGCGCGTCGCTGACGACCATCTGCTGGACGGGGAACGGCTTGTCGATGCCACGCTTCGCGAGCGCGCGCACCACAGGTTCAGAGATGCCGAGATCGGCAAATGACTTCAAAGTTATGTGCTCCTTATATGGGCGATTCAGGGAGATCCAGCAGCCCCAAAACGCCGATAGCGCACAGAGGAAACGGAACCTCTCGGGCGGCGGTTCGGCCAAACCCGACTTGACAACCGTAGCAGGCCGGTGTTTTTGGCCTGCTTTTGGGCACTTTTTGAGCGTTTCCTACACTTGTCAGATGCATTCGCAGGGGGACACAGAAGCCACTTACACCTTGTACCGGCGCGGGATCGAGTTGCTCGAAGACGGCGACTTCGCCGACGCCACCGAGCCGCTGGCCGAGGCGGCGCGCCGGGCGCCCGAGAAGTCCTCCGTGCGCGAGGCTCTGGGCCGCGCCTACTACCGCGCCGGGCGCTTCGCCAAGGCGGCGACCGAGTTCGAGGCCGTGGTCGAGGCCAACCACGTCGACGACTACGCCCACTTCTGCCTCGGCCGCGCACTGAGCAAAACCGGGCAGGTCGGACCGCGCCCGCCACCACCTGGCGCTGGCCTCGAATCTGCGCCCGGAGCGTCGCGACTACCGCTTCTACCGCCGCCTGTTAGACGCCTGAGGTCAGAGGCCGCGGACCAGCTTGCCGACGGTTTCGCGCGCGAAGTAGGGGCCGAAGGTGCGCGACCTGTTGTTGAGGTGGAGGTAGGCGCTGACGCCGTTGATCTGGGTGCCGTCGCCGATCAGCCAGCCGCCGCCGCTGGCGCCGGGGGCCCAGTGGCAGCGGATGCCGAGGGTCGGCGGGCCCGGGAAGGGGTTGGAGAGCAGGTCGTCGCCGATGTAGGGCGATGTGCAGCGCTGCATGTGTTTGATCCGGCCGGGATAGCCGAAGCTCTGGAAGGTCTGGTGGCGGCTGACGTCGGTGACGATCGTGGCGCCGCCGCCGACCGCGTCGGCGACGTTCACCCCTTCGGCGTTGGGCAGGGTGAGGAAGGCGCCGAGGTCGAAGTCGGGGTTGCCCTGCTTGGTCCACTGCCTGGGCGCGTAGATCTCCTTGCGGCGGGCGACGAAGGCGCCGAAGGGGGCGACGCCGCCGTTGTAGGCGGGGACGAACTGGAGGTAGTCCGACCAGACGCTGGCTTTGCCGTCTTCGTGGCCGCTGTTGACGCAGTGGCCGGCGGTCAGCACCAGCTGCCGGGTGGGGCTGTCGATCGCCGTCCCCGAGCAGTAGCCGCTGAGGTCGCCGCGGCGGATGAAGATGCGGCCGTTGAACGAGTAGGGCGGCGTGTCGGGGGTGGAGACGGCGAGGAAGCTGGCGCCGGCGGCCGCTTCCGCGGCCGCGAAACCGGCTCTCAGCCTCGCCTCGCCGCGAGGGTCGACGACGAGGTCGAGCGGGCGGGCGTCGCGCATCCGCTGCGGGGTCCAGTAACGGGAGACTCGGGCCGCCTCGGCGCGGGCTTGGGCGGGGCTGACGGCGGCGGCCGCAGGCTGGGCACGGGCCGCGGCCTGCGCCGGGCCGGCGGCGATCGTGACCAGCGCGAACAGGGTCGCGAACAGGCTCGCGACGCATGAATCGGCACGGTAGGAGCGCCGCTGCATCCCCGCCGGAGAATAGAGATCGCGGCCCGCCGGTCCATCCGCCCGGCGGGCCCTGCGTCAGGCGACGAGCGGGATCACGCAGCGGTATTTCTTGGCGGCGGTGGAGAGCGCGGAGCCGACTTCGGCGGCGGCAGAGACAGTCGTAACGCTGTATGAGTTCAGGGACGAAATAGCTGGCGAGGTCGCCCGTCCACTCGTCTCCCGGCGCCAGCGCGATCCCCGGTTGCTGGGAGAAGGCGGCCAGCGCCAGCGCGCTCGGCAGCTCGCCGCCCTGGGTGGCGCAGGCGAGCGCCGCGGCCGGGGCCGACACCGCCGCCCCGCTGCCGTCGCTCTGCCAGCAGGCGCCGGCGAAGAGGCGGGTCGGGCGTCTGGCAGCCGGCGCTGTGGCCGTTGACCCTGACCGCGTCGATCGCGTTGACGGCGTTGAGCGCGGTCTCGGCGTCGCGGGCGCTGTCGGCGATGTCGGCGTGGACGGCGCTCGGCACCTGGCCGAGCGTTGCGGTGTCGATCTGGGCGCCGGCGATCGACCCCGTCGCCGCCAGGCTGGAGCCGGCGGCCGGGAGCACTCCCGGCTTGAGCCGGTTGGCGGGAATCGAGGCCAGCGCCAGCCGGTTCCCCGGCAGCGACTTGACCTTGATCGCCCTGCCGTCGATCTTCGCCGCCGCGTAGACGGTGCCGCCCAGCGCCGCGACCAGCGCCACGCACGCGACGATCAGCGCCGGCGCCTGCCGGCGGAGCTCCCTGCCCATGATTCCCCCTCGTTTCGGTGGTTGCGGGAGCACCGAAACGTCCGGGTCTCCCAATTCGCCGCGAGCCTAGCCCGGCGCCGGCGGGGGCTGGACGAAAATCCGGGCTCACCGGGCGGCGGATAGACTCGCCCGCGTAATCGGTCGGTGGTCAAGGGAAGTCCGGTGCAAGACCGGCGCGGTCCCGCCACTGTGACCGGGTCAAGGAAGTCGCAGGCGCCTCGCGCGCCGGCCACTGGGGACGACACAGAGTCCCCGGGAAGGTGCGGCCGACCACCCCGGAAGCCAGGAGACCTGTCCCCGGCCAGCCATGACAACCCTCGAGGAAAGGGTGGCTTAAATGCCAAGACTCATCCCGTTCCGGCTGGTCGCTGCGTGCGCGCTGGCTCTCGTTCTATCCCTCTCGCTGGCCGCCGGCGCGGTCGCCAAGGGCGTCTCCGCCGAGCTGCGCGTCGTCGGCAAGGGCGGCAAGGTCCTGGCCGAAGAAACGCTGCAGACCGGCACCACCACGATCAAGACCAGCCCGCAGGCGAACTGCTTCGGTGCCGGCACCGCCGGCAGCGGCAAATCGGTGACGATCAAAGGCGCGACGGCGCTGGGCCTGCTCGGCCAGGCTGCCAAGACGACCTCGTCGCTGCGGCCGCTGCTGATCACCGACGCCTTCGACTTCGGCCTCGGCATCTGCGGCATCGGCGCCAGCAAGGTCAGCGGCAAGGCGTCCTGGTACCTGAAGGTCAACCACAAGGGCGCGATGGTCAGCGGCGACGCGGTCAAGCTCAAGCCCGGGGACGAAGTCCTCTGGGACCTGGCGCCGTCCTACCCCTACCCGAACGAGCTCTCGCTGGTGGCGCCGGAACGCGTCGATGCCGGTGTGCCGTTCGAGGTGCGCGTCTACTCCTACGACGAAAAAGGCAAGCGCAAGCCGGTTGCCGGGGCGAAGATCGCCGGCGCCGCTGGTGCCACCGGCGCGGTCACCGGGGCCGACGGCCGCGCCACGGTCACCCTGGCCGCGGACGTTCCGCAGTACGAAACCCTGCACGCGACCCACGGCAAGGACATCCCCTCGCCCGAGGAGCCGGTGTACCTCTGCGTCAACGGGGCCTGCGTCCAGACCTCGAAATGAGCCGGAGCCGCGGCACGGCGGTCGCGACGGCGCTGCTTCTGGCAGCGCTCGCGGCCGCCGGCTGCGGCCTCGGTCCCGGCGCCGACGTCGGCGCCGTGGAGCTGACGGTGACGCGGGACTTCGGCACGATGCCGGTGCTGCGGCGCTCGACTCGAGGCGAGCGAGTCCGACACGGTGATGCGGGTGCTCGACGCCGCCGCCGACGATCTCGACCCGCTACGGCGGCGGCTACGTGCAGTCGATCGAGGGGATCGAGGAAGACGAACGCGCCGGCCGGCCCTATGACTGGTTCTTCTACGTCGACGGCGTCGAGTCGCCGATCGGCGCCGCCGACTACGCCGCTGGAGGGCGGCGAGCGGATCTGGTGGGACTACCGCGACTGGTCGGCGACCAACCACGTGCCGGCCGTGGTCGGATCCTGGCCGGCCCCGTTCGTCGGCGGCTACGAAGGCAGGGAGCGCCCGGTCGCGGTCGAGTGCGAGGGCGGGGAGGGGGCCTGCGCGCTGGTGCGGGCAGCGCTGGAGGCAGAGGGCGTCACCGTCGCGGCCGGCTCGCCGCCCGGCGCGATCCGCGTCCTGGTCGGCCCCTGGGCGCGGCTGCGCACCGACCCGGCGGCGGCGCTGATCGAGGCCGGACCGCAGGACAGCGGCGTCTTCGCCGACTTCGAGCGGCGCGGCGCGCGGCTACGCGCTCGATCGGGCTCGACTCCAGCGGCGAGCCGAGCCACGACTTCGGCCCCGGGGCCGGCCTGGTCGCCGCGACCCGGCGCTACGAAGCGCCGCCGGTCTGGGTGGTGACGGGGGCGACGCCAGCGGCCGTGCGCGCGGCCGCTGGCCTGCTCGACGCGGCCAAGCTGCGCGACCATTACGCGGTGGCAACGGAGGACGGGAAGGAGACGCCGCTACCGGTGGAGGTGCCGTGAGGTCGCCGTTCGCCTACACGCCGAGGCCGGGGCCGCTGCAGGCGGCGTCGCCGGGGGCCGCGGTCGCCTACCTCGGCGCCCTGGCCGCGGTCGCCTTCCTCTACTCGAGCCCGCTGGTGCTGGCGGCGACCGGCATCGGCCTGGCGCTCGCCGGGCGCCTGGCCGGCGCCGGGCCGCGGTGCGGGCGGCGATGCGGCTGGGCCTCGCGATCGCGCTGCTGATCGTCGTCGTCAACGCCCTGGTCGTCAACCGCGGTGAGACCGTGCTGGCCCGCCTCGGCGACTGGCCGCTGCTGGGCCAGGTCGACGTCACCGCCGAGGCGCTCGCCGACGGCGCCGTCTTCGGCCTGCGCGCGGTGGTGGTGATGGTCGCCTTCGCCGTCTACTCGGCCTGCGTCGACCCCGACCGGGTGCTGCGGGCGCTGCGGCCGCTCGCCGGCCGCTCGGCGCTGACCGCGACCCTGGTCTCGCGCCTGGTCCCGGTCGCCGCCGCCGACGCCGGCCGGCTGCGCGACGCCGCCCGCCTGCGCGGCCCCGGCGCCGCCGCGGCCGGCCGGGCACCGCTGGCCCGCCGCCTCCTCGCCGGCTCCCTCGACCGCGCCGTCGACGTCGCCGCCACCCTGGAGCTGCGCGGCTACAGCCTCGAGCCGGCACGAGCGCTGCGTTCGCAGCTGCGTAGGGCGCCGAATGCAGCGTTGTCGCCGTCGCCGCACGCCGCTCGCGGTACGACCGCCGCTTCTACTCGCCGGCGCCGTGGTGCTGGGCGCGGCGATCGCCGCCAAGGCGCTCGGCGCCGACGATTTCCACGCCTACCCGGCGATCAGGTCGGCGTCGGTCCCGCCACCCTCGCCCTCTCGGCGCTGCTCGTCCTCAGCGGTCTGACGCCGCTGCGTCGCAAGCCGAGGCGCCGTCGTGTCTGAGCTGGCGATCCGCCGCGGCGCGGCTCCCGCCCTGCGCGGTCGCGGGCTCTCCTACACCTATCCACGGCCCGACGATGCCGCCCTCGAGGACGTCTCCCTGCAGATCGCCCCCGGCGAGTTCGTCCTCCTCGCCGGCCGCTCGGCCTCCGGCAAGTCGACCCTGCTCAAAGCCGCCTGCGGCCTGGTCCCGCACTTCCACGGCGGCGAGATCGAGGGCAGCGTCACCGTCGCCGGCCTCGACGCAATCGAGTCCGGCCCGGGCGAGCTGGCCGCGGCGGTCGGCTACGTCGCCCAGGACCCCGAGACCCAGGTCGTCTCGACCACCGTCGCCGCCGAGATCGAGCTGCCCCTGGAGATGCGCGGCGACGCCCCGGCCTCCCGCGCCCGCGCGGTCGAGGAGGTGGCCCTGGCCCTCGCCATCCCGCACCTCCTCGGCCGCACCGTCGACACCCTTTCCGGCGGCGAGCTGCAGCGGGTGGCCCTGGCGGCGGCGCTGGTCACTCGCCCAAGCCTGGTCCTCCTCGACGAGCCCACCTCCCAGCTCGACCCCGTCGCCGGCGACGAGCTGATCTGGCTGCTCCGTCGGCTCAACGAGGAGTGGGGGGTGGCGGTCCTTCTGGCCGAACACCGCCTCGAGCGCTGCCTGGCCGCCGCGGACCGGGTCATCGCTATGGACTCGGGCCGCGTCGCCTTCGACGGCGCCCCCGCTGACTTCCTCGCCTGGTCCCACGCCTCCGACCCGGCTCTGACGACTCCCGCGGCCCGCCTCTTCTCCCTGGCCGGAATCGAGCCCCTGCCGACGGGCGTCCGCCAGGCCCGCCAGGCGCTTGGTGCGAGGGATCGGGGCCCAGCCGAGCGGCGTCCGAGTCGGTTCGGGCACCGCGGACCCTCCTCGCGCCGGCCAGGCTCTCGACGCGCGGGGATTGTGGGTGGAGCTGGTTCGCAGCGACGAGCCACGGGATGTCCTGCGCGGGATCGACCTGCGTCTGGGTCGCGGCGAACGGGTTGCCCTGATGGGACGCAACGGGGCTGGGAAGAGCACGCTGCTGAAGACCGCGGCCGGGCTGATCGATCCAGTCCGGGGCAAGATCGAGAGCGCCGGGCGGGATGGCGTTGCTGACCCAGAACCCGAGCGACTACCTGGTCCGGGAGCGAGTGGGGGACGAACTGCCCGGGGCCGCTGGAGCGGCGGCGCTGCGGGTCGTCGGGCTGGAGCACGCGGTCGACGCGGATCCGCGGGATCTGTCTGGTGGCGAGCGCCAGCGACTGGCGCTGGCGATCGCACTGGCGGGTCAGATGGAGGGTGAGCAGCTGCCGGGATTGGTCGCGCTCGACGAGCCGACGCGGGGGATGGACCGCGGGCGCAAGGACGAGCTCGTCGCCCTGATCGCCGACCTGGCGGCTCGTGGCGCCGGCGTCGTCGTCGCCACCCACGACGTCGAGTTCGCCTCCGCCTTCGCGGAGCGGGTCGTCCTGCTCGGCGACGGCGTCGCGATCGCCGACGGCCCCGCCCGCGAGGTGCTCTCCGGCGGCTGGTACTTCGCCACCGAGGTCGCCCGCGTGCTCGACCTGCCGGGGGTCGTCACTCCCGAGCAGGGGGCCGCGGCGCTGCTCGGAGAGGAGCGGGGCGGATGAGCTGGGAGCTGGCCAGCTTCCTCATCCTCGGCGCCGTCCTGCTCGGCGGCTTCGCCTGGTACGAGCGCTCGCGGCCGCCGTCGCAGGTGGTCGCCCTGGTCGCGGCGCTGGCGGCGCTGGCGATCGCCGGCCGCATCGCCTTCGCCGCCTTCCCCAACGTCAAGCCGACGACCGACATCGTCATCTTCGCCGGCTACGCGCTCGGCGGCGCGCCCGGTTTCGCGGTCGGCGCCCTCGCCGCGCTCGTCTCCAACTTCTGGTTCGGGCAGGGGCCCTGGACCCCGTGGCAGATGGCGGGCTGGGGGTTCTGCGGGATCCTCGGCGCGGCGCTGGCGCTGGGGGGACGCAACGCCGGCCGGCTCAGCCTCGCCGCCACCTGCGGCTTTGCCGGCATCGCCTACGGCGCTCTGCTGAACTTCTCCCTGATGGCGACCTACGGAGGGGATCTCTCGCTGGAGCGCTTCGGCGTGCTGCAGGCGCGCGCGATTCCCTTCGATCTCGCCCACGCCGCCGGCAACGTCGTCTTCGCCCTGATCGCCGGCCCGGCGATGGTGCGGATGCTGAGCCGCTTCCGCGAGCGCTTCGAATGGGGGCGGGGGGGCCGTGGCCCGGCCGCGCCCCGGCCCGGCGGGTTGACCCCAGGGCTGCGCGGCGGCGGCGTCGCCGCCCTGCTCCTTCTGGCGATCGTGCTGGGGGCGCTGGCACCGGCCCGCGCCGGGGCCTCCGAGGTCAGCCGCGCGGCGGCCTGGCTGGAATCGGTGCAGAACCGCGACGGCGGCTTCGGCTCCTCGCCGGAGGACGACTCCGGTGCCGAGATGACCGGCTGGGCGATGCTGGGCCTGGAGGCCGCCGGCCGCAACCCGCTCGACGTCGCCCGCCGCGGCCAGACTCCGGTCGACTTCCTGCGCGGCGCCGTCGAGGAGCTCAGGAGCCCCGGCGACCTGGCCCGCACGATCGTCGCCCTCGAGGGGGCGGGCGTCGACCCGCGCCAGTTCGCCGGTGTCGACCTCGTCTCCCGGCTCCTCGCCAAGCGCCGCAGCGACGGCTCCTACGAAGGCTGGCCCGACTCGACCGCCTTCGCGGCGATCGCCCTGCGCGCCGCCGGTGCCACCGGCAGCCTCGAGCAGTCGCTGTCCTGGCTGCGCAAGGTCCAGAACGACGACGGCGGCTGGGGCGACGTGCCCGGCTCGCCGAGCACCGCCGACGGCACCGGCGCCGTGATGCAGGCGCTCTCCGCCGGCTCCAAGGCGGCCAACCACGGCCTCTCCTACCTGCGCCGGGCGCAGCGCCCCGGCGGCGGCTTCGCGCTCGGCGGCAACGGCTCGGTCAACACCCAGTCGACGGCCTGGGCGATCCAGGGCATCCTCGCCGCCGGCGGCGACCCCGACTCCTTCCGCCGCGGCGGCTCCAGCGCTCCCGAGTACCTCGCCAACCAGCAGCAGCCCGACGGCCACTACCGCTACTCGAAGTCCAGCGACCAGACCCCGATCTGGGTCACCGGCGAGGTCCTGGTCGCGGCCGCGGGCAAGTTCTTCCCGATCTCACCACCAGCGCGAGAGCCCAAGCCAGCCAAGGACAAAGCCAAGACCGGCGGCATCAGCTCCACCGCCACGACCCCCGCCCCTGTCGCCCCCGCCACGGCCCTGCCCGCCGCACCCGGCGTCTCACCCGCCTCACCTACCCCTTCCGGGAACGGGGGTGGCGGACCCCTCCCGAACGTTTTGCGTCCCCCGGGCCAACCACCCTCCGGGGCGTCAGCCGGACTGGTCCCTCCCGCGGGGCGAGAGAGGGAGGGGTCCACCACCCCCGAAACGGAAGCGTCGGCGTTGGAGGAGGAGTCGACGGACGACGGCTCGAGCAGCAGCCCCGTCGGCGCGGCCGCCCTGGGCCTGCTCGCCGGCGCTCTCCTCTTCGCCGCCGGCCTCGGCGGCCGCCGCGCCTGGATGCGCTGGCGCTACGGCCTCTAGCTGGCCCCGCCTGGGCGGCAGGCGGCCGATACCCTCGACCGATGGACGTCGAGACGGCGATACGCACCCGCCGCACCCACAAGGCATTCGCGCCGGAGCCGCTGCCGCGCGAGCAGCTCGAGGAGCTGCTGGAGCTGGCGAGCTGGGCGCCGAACCATCACCTCACCGCACCCTGGCGCTTCCGTGTCGTCGGGCCGCAGGCGCTGGTGCGCCTGAAGCAGGCGGCGGGCCCCGAGGGGGCCGCCAAGCTCGACCGCTGCCCGACCCTGATCGTCGTCTCCGCGGTCCCCGACGAGGACCCTGTTCGCAGCGAGGAGGACCTGCACGCGACCGCGGTCGCCTCCTACATCGTCCTCCTCGCCGCCCATGCCCGCGGCCTCGCCGGCTACTGGCGCAGCCCCGGCCTGCTGCGTGGCGAGGCGGGCCGCGTCGCGGTCGGCCTCCCGCCTGGCGAGCGCTTCGTCGGCCTGCTCCACCTCGGCCACCCGCGCCAGGAGCGGCCGGTGCCCGCTCGCCCCACCACTGAGACCACGATCTTCCTCGACTAGATGGCCCTCCGATGCTGACCCGCGCCGCCGCAACCGAGGCCATCGCCGGCCAGCGCTTCGAGGTTGTCGTCATCGGCGGCGGCATCACCGGTGCCGGCGTCGCCCTCGACGCCGCCTCGCGTGGCTACTCGGTGGCGCTGCTGGAGCGCGGCGACTACGCCGTCGGCACCTCCAGCCGCTCCTCGAAGATGGTCCACGGCGGCCTCCGCTACCTGCAGAACTTCGACCTCGGCCTGGTCCGCGAGGCGCTGCTGGAGCGCCAGCTGATGGTCCAGCTCGCGCCGCACCTGGTCTACCCGACGCCGTTCCTGGTCGCCGCCCTGGGCGAGGAGCGCCGCGACCGCAAACTCGGCCTCGGGCTGAACATGTACGACGTGATGGCGACGACGCGGGTCGGCCGCAGCCGCCGCGAGCTGCGCGCCTCCAAGGAAGAGGACGAGGACTTCTACTGGTCGCCGGACCGCCACCGCACGATCGATCGCGACGAGGTGCTGGAGCTTGTCCCCGCCCTGGCGGCGCGCGACCCCAAGGACGCCTACATGTTCTACGACTGCCAGACCGACGACGTCCGCCTGGTCTTGACCGTGCTCGGCGAGGCGGAGCGCTTCGGCGCGGTGATGCTGAATGGCGCCGAGGTCACCGAGGTGCTCGCCGACAACGGTCACGCCACCGGCGTCGCCTTTATCGAGGCCGAGTCGGGAGAGCGGATCGAGGTCAGCGCCGACCATGTCGTCAACGCCACCGGCGTCTTCGCCGACGGGATCCGCCCGGAGGAGATCGCCGGCGAGGAGGACGTGCCGCGGATCGCCCCCAGTCGCGGCACCCACCTGATCCTCGACTCGGCCGACCTGCCGATGGGCAGCGCCGCCTGCATCGTCCCCGCCGGGGAAGGGCGGATGATCTTCTCGCTGCCCTGGTACGGCCGCACCCTGATCGGCACCACCGACAACGACTTCGACGGCGACACCGCCCACCCCAGGCCGGCCTCCGACGACATCGGCTACCTGCTCGAAGCAGCCAACGAGTTCTTCGGCACAGCGCTCGCCCAGTCCGACCTGGTCGGCGCCTACGCCGGGGTGCGGCCGCTGATCTCCAGCGGCGACCCGCGCAAGTCGGTCGACATCTCGCGCAAGGCGGAGCTGTACGAGACCTCCTCGGGGATGCTGACGATCACCGGCGGCAAGCTCACCACCTGGCGGCGGATGGCGAAGCAGACCGTCGACCGCCTGGTCGAGCGCGAGGGCCGCGAGGCTCCCTGTCACACCGCCGAGATCCCGCTGGGGATGGAGGCCCGCGCCGAGGACCTGGAGGCGCCCGAGGGCGTGGGGGAGGACTCGATCTCCCAGCTCGCCTTCCGCTATGGCCATGCGGCCCGCGCCGTCCTCGACCTCGCCCGCGAGGACCCGAAGCTGGCGCGGCCGATCGTCCCCGGCCGCCCCGACCTCCTGGCCGAGGTGGCGATCGCCGCCCGCCGCGAGCAGGCTCGCTGCGTCGCCGACGTGCTGCTGCGCCGCACCCGCCTGGGGATCCTCGCCGCGCCGCAGCTGCGCGATGCCGCCTCCGCCCGCCCCGTCGCCGAGGTGCTCGGGGCCGAGCTGGGCTGGTCCCGGCGCCAGGTCAAGCGCGAGTCGGAGGCCTGGCCGGAGGCCGCTGCCCTGGAGGGCATCGACCCCGCCCTGGCCGGTTGAATAACCTGCCGCTTCGATGACTAAGGCTGAGCTGGAGAACAAGCACCTGGGCGAGCTGCACTCGCTGGCCGCCGAGGCCGGCATCGAGCGCTACCGGATGCTGCCCCGGGCCGAGCTGATCGCGAAGCTGGCCGATGGCGATCCCGGCTCGGGTCGTCAGGCTTCCCCGCGGCGCCAGCCCACCGCGGGTCGCCAGCCCTCCTCGGGTTCGGGGGGCGAGCAGCGCGACCGCCCGCCGCGCCGTCGCCGCCGCTCCGGCGCCAAAGCCGACTCCGGTGGCGAGGCCCGCTCCCAGGGCTCGGGCCGCGAGCCGAGGGGCCCGCGGCCGCCCAGGCAGGCACCCGAGCCGGCCACCGAGCCGCCGGCCGCTCCGCCGCCCGCCGCGCCCAGTCCAGCCGCGGGGTCCGCCGAGCCTTCATCCCGCCCCAAACGCCGCCGCCGGCGCCGCTTCGGCCGCCGCGGCAAGCAGGGCGTCACCCTCCAGGGCCTGCTGTTGCCGCCCGAGGCCGGTCGTCAGGCGCTGCTCTGCGCCGAGACCCGTGAGGCCTGCACCGCCCTTCTGCGCGGCATCGCCGCCGACCTTTCCGGCGAATCCAACGGCCCGGACCCGGTCGCGCTGCTGATCGATCCCAGTCCGGAGGAGCTTGCCGACTGGCGCCGCGACGCCCCGAAGGCGGAGATCGTTGCCGCCGGCCAGCCGCGCCATGCCAGCGACGCCCTCGCCCAGGCCGGCGCCCGCGCCGCCGCCGGCGACGACGTGATCCTTCTGGTCGACTCCCTGACCCGCCTCGGCGAGGCCTACGAGGACGCCGACGCGGCCAAGCAGTTCTTCGACGCCGGCCGCGCCCAGTCCGGCTCCGGCACGCTCACCGTGGTCGCAGCGCTAGAGCGCCCAGCTTCCAGCTGAGATTTCTTATCGCCGGTAGGCGATGCGGCGCCAGGAAGGCTCTTTGCTGAGCTCAATCAGCTCAGAGGAGCGGTCCGGCTGTACGTAGCCGAAGGTCTGTGTGCGCTCGTCGAAGACGACGTCGAGCTCGCCCTCCTTGACCCGCTGGTCGAGCCAGGCGCCGCGGAAGACGAGGCGGCGGATCCAGTGGACGAGGCTGCGGTTGGCGGGGCCGACCAGGTCCTCCCAGTTCTCGTTGATGTGCTCGCCGAGGCGGGAGCTGGGCTCGGCGATCTCGCCACTGACCGCGAGATCGAGGAGGTCGTCGAGCTCCTCCTGGCTCAATCCCTGGTGGACGAAGCCGAGCTTGACCGCCGCCTGCTCGACCCGTTGCCCGAAGTCGCCCTCGTTGAAGGCGAAGCGGAGCTCGCCGTACTCGAGTACGTAATCGGAGCCAGACTCGTAATTCCCTCGACGGGTCGTTTTCTTATCCATGTGAGTTGAAGCCCAACTGCCCCACAAGCCCAGCGGGAACAGGTCCATGATCTTGCCGATCATCGTACGCCGGTGCCTGTTCGGGGCGGTCGCTGAACGGCCGTTTGCACCTTGGGAGGAGTCGCCCAGGCATGAGATAGATGGGCGGTGCGGGGGAGAGGCCGGTATCGCCCCGGCCTTGACGAGGCATGACCGCCCCCCGCCTCCGCCGGCTTCCCCAGTGTCGTATCCGCGGCCGGGCGATCCCCGTCGCGGAGGGCCCTCGCGCCCGCCTGCTGGGTCTGGCGGGGCTGTCTCGCGAGCAGGCGGGCCGGGGTCTGCTGCTCCCGCGCTGCGCCAGCGTCCACACCTTCGGCATGCGGTTCGAGCTGGACCTGGTCTTCCTCGATCGGCGCCGGCGCGTGCTCGCGGTTCGCCTCCGCGTGCCGCCGCGCCGCCTGGCCTGGCATCGCGGCGCCGCCGCCGTTCTGGAGATTCCCTCGCCGCAGGGGGGAGAGTTTGCCGCCGGCCAGGACTTGGGAGGGCATGTTGCCGCAGAGAAATGAGATCGCCAGCGTCGTCGTCTGCGAGGACGACGCGATGACGCTGGATCTCCTCTGCGATCACCTCGCGGCCGACCGCTTCGGCGTGCTGCCGGCCCCGAGCGCGTCCGACGCGCTCCGCCTCTGCCGCTACAACCACCCCGACCTGCTCCTTCTCGACCTCTCGCTGCCCGATGCCTCCGGCCTCGACGTGCTGCGTGAGATCCGCGAAGCCGACGGGGTCGAGTCCCGCTTCGACCCGCAGCTGCCGGTGATCGTCCTCACCGGGCGCGGCGCCCAGACCGACCGCGTCCGCGGGCTCACCGCCGGCGCTGACGACTACCTCACGAAGCCCTTCAACTTCGAAGAGCTGCGAGCGCGAATCGGTTCCGTCCTGCGCCGTCGCGCCACCCGCCGCGACGGCCCCTGCCGGGTCGGTGAGCTGATGGTCGATCCATTGCGCCGCAGGGTCACCGTGGGCGAGCGCGAGGTGGCGCTGGCGAAGAAAGAGTTCACGCTGCTGCGCGTCCTCGCCGGCGACCCGACCCGGGTCTTCTCGAAGGAGGAGCTGCTCGAGAGCGTCTGGGGATACCGCGGCCCCAGCAAGACGCGAACCTTGGATTCACACGCAAGCCGCCTGAGGCGAAAACTGGACCCGGAGCACAGCCGTTACGTCGTCAACTGCTGGGGGATCGGATACCGCCTGATCGACGGCTGAGCCCCGGGTCCCGCTGCTATTTCGAGTTCTTGGCCGGCGGTGACTCGAAGTGGAGGATCGCCAGTTTGGTGTCGATCGAGTCGGATTTCTCGTCGCCCAGCCGGGCGGTTGCTTCCGCCTGGATCTTGAGCGCTTTGTCGAGGGTGGCAGCAAGGAGCGCGGTGACGTCGGACCAGCCCTTGTCGTCGAGAACGAGCGGGCTGCGGCTGATGTGCGAGTCGCTGCGGGCCTCGATGCTGCCCGCCATCAGGGCCTCGGTCGCGTCCTGGCCGACTGTCTCGAGGATCGAGCCGGAGATTCCCTTGCGGGCGGAGGCCGGAATCTTCTCCCAGTCGCCGGCGCTGAAGAAGGCCCGCTCGGTGGCCCGGTAGAAGTGCTCGACGGCACCGCGGCGCGGCTCCGTTTTGACCAGTTCGACGCAGTCGTACTCGAGCAGCGTTTTGACGTGGTAGCTGACGTTGCCGAGCGGCTCGTCAAGCTCCTGAGAGAGCAGGTTCGGGCTCGATACACCCTTGTAGAGCGAGCTCAGGATTCGCACGCGCAGTGGGTGGGCGAGCGCCTTCGCGAGCTGCTGGGTGATGCCCTCTGGGGAGGTCCGAGTCTGGGCCACTAGAGAATCTCCGATCTTGGGGTGCCGGGGGGCTCGGGATGGTTTCCATCCCGGTTTGTAAATCAAGTATTCCAAAGCGCTCCGTCGTTTCCCAGGTCGAGAGCCTCCGCAAAGCGGAATGCTTCCCCCGGGGGGAGAGATCGCCGGCCGCCGGCCCTTGTGGGTTCATGGCGATCTGGATCCTTGGGACGGGGCGGAGTTGACGCTGGGACTGGCAGAGATCGCCGCGGCCTGGCCACTCGGCGCCTCCCTGGCCGCGGCGGTCGCGGTGGGAGGGCTGCGTGCGGGCAGACGGCGGACGGCCCTGAACGAGGCGCTGCACGAGCTGCGCCGGCCGCTGCAGGCTCTCGCCCTGGCGGCGCCGGTGGGGGCCTCTCCGGCGGAACCCTCGCCGCTGCAGGGTGCGGTGCAGATGGCCGCCACCGCTCTGGAGCGGCTCGAGCGGGAGGTCAACGGCGAGTCGGTGGCGTCGATGCGGAGGCCGCTGCTCGCCCGGCCGCTGCTGGCCGCCGCGGTTGGGCGCTGGCAGGCGCGTGCCGTGCTGGCCGGCAGCTCCCTGGCCCTGCGCTGGCATCCCGGCGAGGTGACGGTGGAGGGAGATCGCGGCCAGGTCGCGCAGGCGCTCGACAACCTGATCGTCAACGCGATCGAGCACGGCGGTCCCGAGATCGTCGTCGAGGCGAGCGCCCGGGCGAGCCGGTTCCGCCTCGCGGTGATCGATTCCGGCCGCGAGTCGCGTCCCGACTCGCGGCGTCAGCGCCGGGCCAGGCTGATCGCCCGCCTCTCCGGCCGGCGGCTCCACGGCCACGGTCTGCGGGTGGTGCGGCGCGTCGCCGCCGGCCATGGCGGCGATTTTCGTCTGCGCACGTCGGTGCGGGGGACGGAAGCCGTCCTCGATCTGCCGCTCTCGAGAGGGGCCGGCGGGTGAGCCGGCGGGGCCGGGCGCTCGCCTTCGTGCTCGCGGCGCTGATCGCGGCGGCGGCGGCAGCGGCGATCGCCGACGGCTACGGGGCCAGGGTCGCCCGCGGCTACGGCGAGCTGCGCCCCGTGGTCGTCGCCAGGACCGGGCTCGAGGCCGGCCGGACGATCGATCCGCGTCAGGCGGCGTCCGCCCTGGAGTCGCGGAGGATCCCGGCGCGGTTCGTGCCGCCGGGGGCCCTTGGGGATGCGGCCGAGGCGATCGGCCTGGCCCCGCGGGCGGCGATCCCGGCCGGGTCGTACCTGCTCGCCTCGCAACTGCGGGCGGCGCCCGTGGAGAGCAGCCGGCCGCTCGGGCTCGGGCGTGGACGGGCGCCGGTCGAGATCTCGGTCAGCGGGGCCGAGGCGCTGCTCGTGGCCGGCGTGCAGGCGGTCGGCCAGAAGGTGGACGTGGTGGTCACGACCGAACCGAGCGGTTCGGGGTCGGGCCGCACCTACGTCGCTGCCGCGGCCGTGCCGTTGCTGGCCCTCGGTCCCGACGCCGAAGGCACCGTGGAAGGGCTGGCCGCGGCAACTCTCGGCTTGACCCGGCGGCAGGCTCTGCGGCTGATCGCCGCCGAGAGCTTTGCCCGCCAGCTGACCCTGCTGCCGAGGGGCTGAGCGGTGGCGGCGCACGAGCGGAACCTGGCCGAGCTGGCGAGCGTGCTGCGCAGCCGCCTGGTCGAGCGGCGCCGCGCCGCGGCGGCCGGCGGCGAGGGCGGCGACGGCGATCTGCGCGCGGCGGTGGAAGAGCTGGTCGACGAGGAGGCGGTCCTGCTGGGCCGCGGCGATCGCGAGGCGCTCGCGGCCCGGATCGTCCGCGACAGCGTCGGCCTCGGGCCGCTCGAGGTCCTGCTGGCCGACCCCGCGGTGGAGGAGGTGATGGTCAACGGACCGGACACCGTCTACGTCGAGCGCGGCGGCCGGGTCGAGGCCACCGACGTCGCCTTCGCCGACGAGGAGGAGCTGCGCAACGCGATCGAGCGCATCCTGGCGCCGCTGGGCCGGCGCGTCGACGAGCTCAGCCCGATGGTCGACGCCCGCCTCGCCGACGGCTCGCGCGTGAACGTCGTGATCCCGCCGCTGGCGATCGACGGACCGCTGGTCTCGATCCGCCGCTTCGGCGCTCGCCGCCCGGGACCCGACGAGCTGGTCGCCCTCGGCACCCTGTCGAGCGCCCAGTGCCAGGCGCTGGAGGTGGCCGTCGCCGGCCGGCGCAGCGTTCTCGTCAGCGGTGGCACCGGCTCCGGCAAGACGACGCTGCTGAACGCGCTCTCCGGCTTCATCTCGCCCGGCGAGCGGGTGGTGACGATCGAGGACGCGGCGGAGCTGCGGCTGCGACAGCCGCACGTCGCCCGGCTGGAGAGCCGTCCGGCCGGGGTCGAGGGCCGTGGCGAGGTGACGATCCGCGATCTGCTCCGCAACGCCCTGCGGATGCGGCCGGACCGGATCGTGATCGGCGAGGTCAGGGGGCCGGAGGCGCTCGATCTCCTCACCGCGCTCAACACCGGCCACGACGGGGCGCTCTCGACCGTCCACGCCAACTCGCCGGCCGATGCGCTGAGCCGGCTGGAGACGCTGGCGCTGATGGCGGGGGTCGGGCTGCCGCACGCGGCCGTGGCCGAACAGGTTCAGCGCGGCATCGACCTCGTCGTCCACCTCGAGCGACGCCCGGACGGCAGCCGCGTCGTCACCGAGATCGCCGAGGTGGTGCGCGCGGCGGGGACGACCGCGGTGCGCACGATCGACGCGATCGGCGTCGCGTGAGCGGCGCCTCCGGAGTGCTGCCGGCGCTGGCCGGCGCCGCGGCCGGTGGGCTGGCGGCGCTGGCGGCGAGGGAAGCGCTGCTGGCCAGCCCGGCCGCGGCGCGCTGGCTGCGGCTGGCCCTGGAGCCGCTGCGGCGGGCCGGGCGCGAGGGCTACGCGCCCTCGAGCGTCGAGCGCCGCCGCCTGGCGGTGCTGGGGACCGGCGCCGCGATCCTCGGCGGCTGGCTGCTGGCCGGCCCTGCGCTGGCGCTGCCGCTCTCGGTGGCTGGGCCGGCGGCGGCCGGCTGGGCGATCTCCAGCCGCCGTCGCCGTTACCGCTCCGCGGTCGAGCGCTCGCTGCCGGAGGTCGCCACCGCGGTCGCCGACTCGCTCAGCGCCGGCCGCTCGCTGCGCGCCTCCCTGCCGGCCGCCGCCGGCTCCCTGGACGGCCCGCCCGCCTCCGAGCTGGCCCGGCTCGGCGCCGAGCTCGATCTCGGGGCGGCGACGAGCGAGGCGGTCGCGGCCTGGCGGCGGCGGATGCGCTCGCAGCGGGTCGACGCCTTCGCCGCCGCTCTGCTCAGCCAGCGGCTCGCTGGCGGCGACCTGGCGGGGCTGCTGCGCCGCTTCGCCGCCGGGGCGGCGGAGCGCGACCGGGTCGCGGAGGACGCTCGCTCGGCCACCGCCCAGGCTCGCTTCACCGGCCTGCTGGTCGTGGCGATGCCGAGCGGCGGCGCTCTCTTCGCCGAGCTGATCCAGCCCGGCTTCGTCGCCAAGCTGCTCGGCTCGACGGCGTCGGCGCTGCTGCTGGCGCTGGCCGCCGCCTTCCAGGCGGTCGGCTTCGTCGCGATCAGGCGCTTCTCCCGGGTGGTCGAGTGAGCGCGGCCGGGTGGCTGGCGGGCCTCACGGTCCTGCTCGCCTGCGCCGCCGCCCGCGAGCTGCTCGCCGGGCGGGCCGGGCGCGAGCTGCCGGCACTGCCGTTCGGCCTGCGCGGGCGCTCGGCCGCGGCGGCGCTGCGGCTGGGCTTGCCGGAGCGCCTGCGCCGCTCCGGCCTGGAGGCGAGGCTGCCGCTCGCCTTCGTGCTGGTGGCGAAGCTGGCCGGCGCCGGCTGCGGCGGTCTCGTCGCCCTGGCCGCCGCCCCGGCGGCGCCGGGGCGAACCGCGCTGCTGGTCGCGATCGCGATGCCGGCGGCCGGTTTCCTCGCCCCCGACGCGCTGCTGGAGCGGGAGGCGCGCCGGCGCCAGCGGCGGTTGCTCTCGGCGCTTCCCGATGCGCTCGACCTGCTTGCGGTCAGCGCCGGTTCCGGGCGCGGCCCGGCGGCGGGGCTGGCCCAGCTCGCCCGGGCTGGGGACGGTCCCCTGGCGGAAGAGCTGCGGCTGACCGTCGCCGAGCTGTCCTGCGGCATGCCGCTCGGCGTCGCCCTGCGGTCCCTGCGAGCCCGCGTCCCCGGCAGCGAGCTGGCGACCCTGGTCGCCGCGATCGAACGTTCGCGCCGCTTCGGCTCGCCGCTGGCCGACCAGCTGCGGCGCCAGGCAAGCGCCCTGCGCCGCGACAGCCGCCGCGCCGTCGAGGACCACGCCGCCCGCGCCGCGCCGAAGATCCAGCTCGTCGTGGCCCTCGTCCTCGTCCCCTCGGTCCTGCTGATGATCGCCGCCGGCCTGATCGCCAACGCCGGCACCCTGCTCGCCGGCTACTGAGGAGCGTCTACCTCCAGCGACTCCTCGCGCAGCCGGGCGGCGACCGCGGCGGTGGCGGCGCCGATCTCGTCGAGCTCCTCGGCCTTCTTCCTGTGGCCGCTGACGTAGCAGCAGAGGGTGCCGCCGACCAGCTCGAAGACGAACTTCTGCGGGGCCGAGTCGGTCAGCCAGACAATGAAGGTGGGGGCGAAGAGCTGGCGCAGCCAGTTCGCGTCCTGGCCTTTGCCGGCGAAGATCTCGTACCTCTCGTCGAGGGCCTCGCTCTCCAGCTCGACCCGCTCTTTCTTGGTGCGGAAGGCGTCCTCGAGACCCTCCAGCGCGCGCAGCCCGAACTTGCGCTGACAGTAGAGCTCCGGCACCAGCTCGACGCACTCGGGGACGGGGACCAGGCCGACCGTGTAGCGGTAGTAGCTCGTCTGGCGGTTGCCCTTGCTGTCCGTCGTCTCCTCCTCGTAGGTATAGAGAGCGAGGATGCCTTCGACCCCGTCGGCAAGGGGGCCGGAGAGGGTGCGCTCGGCGTAGCGGTCGTCGCCCTTGCACAGCAGCGGGGTCGTCGGCGGCAGCGGCGCCCGGCCGCCGAGTTCGAGCCCGCGCTGCTGGGCGTAGACCTGGAAGAAGGCCTCCTCGGCGCGGGAGTCGGCGATCCCGAAGACAATCAGGACCGAGATCAGGAAGGTCGCGAGTGCCGCAGCGCCGCCGATCGCCGGCCCGACCAGGACGGCGCCGGCGATCCCGGCGGCCAGCGTGAAGAAGGCGATCAGGACCAGGGTCAGCGTCATCCGCATCAGCCGGCGGAAGTGGAAGCCGCGGAGGTCGTTGGCGTCGTCGGGCGGGGTCGACGCGCTCGAACCTACCTGGCGGCCGGCGGATGCAAATGGCCTTGCAGAGGGAGGGGGTGTTGCAAAGTGGGGGAGTGTGGGTTATTGTGGCGCTCGAGTTGAAGCCCAGGACCGGGGTGGTGAGGCTCCTCCCACCTCATCACTCCGGTCCCAACTCTTTCCGGCCCTCCCGCTCAGAAAGGACTTGCCGAGGTGGCTTTTCGGGGTCTCTACGAGCACAGTCTCGATTCCAAGGATCGGCTCACGGTTCCCTCGCGGTTCCGCGCCTCGCTCTCCGACGGCATCGTTCTCTCCAAGGGCTTCGACCCCTGCGTCTGGGTCCACACGACCACCGAGTTCGAGCAGCTCTCCGACCCCTTCCTCTCGCCGCACAGCCCCTTCGGGCGCGATGCGCGCCAGCTGCGCCGCCGCTTCCACGGCGGCTCCTTCGACGAGAAGCTCGACTCGGCCGGGCGCATCCGCATCCCCAAACCGCTGATCGAGCACGCCGGCCTCGACGGCAACTGCGTCGTGATCGGGGCGGGGGAGTACCTGGAGATCTGGAACGCCGACGCCTGGGCCAAGCAGGAGGAGGAGCTCGACGCCGCCGCTCCCGAGATCGCCGAGGGCCTTGCCGCCACCGGCAGCGCGTGATCATGAGACTGCATGCCGAGCGAATCCCCATTTCCTACAGCCGCGAGAACCGGCCCGGCAGCATCGAGCCGATGACCCATCTGCCCGTACTGGCACCGGAGCTGACCTCGCTGCTCGCCCCCGAGCCGGGGCAGACCGCGGTCGACTGCACCTTCGGCGCCGGCGGCCACGCCCGTGCCATCGCCGCCCAGCTGGGCTCGACCGGGACGCTGATCGCGATCGACCGCGACCCCGCCGCCAAGGCTCGTTTCGCCGAGTTCGCGGTCGAGGCGCCCTGCCGCACCCGCTTCCTCAATGTCGACTTCGCGGAAGGTCTGCGCACCCTGCGCGGCGAAGGCATCCGCCCAGAGATGATTTATGTAGACCTCGGAATGTCCTCGATGCAGGTCGATGCCTGGGAGCGGGGCTTCTCCTACGCCTACGACGCGCCGCTCGACATGCGCATGGACACGCGCCAGGACTTCGACGCCGCCGAGCTCGTCAACGAGTGGCCCGAGGCGCGGATCTCCCAGGTCCTGCGCCGAGTTCGGCGAGGAGCGCTACGCCGGCGGGATCGCCCGCGAGATCGTCCGCCGCCGCCCGCTCGGCACCACCTCCGAGCTGGTCGCCGCGATCAAGGCGGGGATGCCGACGGCGGCCCGCTTCGGCGCCGGCCACCCGGCCAAGCGCAGCTTCCAGGCGATCCGGATCGCCGTCAACGGCGAGCTCGACTCGCTCGAGCAGGCGCTGCCGCTGGCCTGGGACATGCTGCCGGTCGGCGGGCGCTTCGGCGCGATCTCCTTCCACTCGCTCGAGGACCGGCCGGTGAAGCAGTTCCTCGCCGCCAAGGCGCGCGGCTGCGTCTGCCCGCCCGAGCTGCCGGTCTGCGTCTGCGGGCACGAGCCCGAGGCGGAGCTGCTGACCCGGCGCGCCGTCGCGCCCGGCCCGGCCGAGGTCGAGACCAACCCGCGCTCGCGCTCGGCCCACCTGCGCGTCGCCCTCAAGATCGAGGATGCGCCGCTCGGGGAGGCCGGCTGATGGCCGTCGCCGCTCCCGCCCGCCGGACCGCACCGGCGCCCGCGCCGCGCGCGCCGCGCCCCGCACCCGCCCCGACCCCCAAAGGGCGCGCCGTCGCCGCCCCGGCACCCGCGCGCCGTTCCCCGGCCCGCAAGGCTCCCGCCCGCAAAGCGCCGGCCCGCGCCCCGCGGCGGGCCAAGCCGACCAGCCGCGCCGCGGCCGTCGGCGGCCAGCTGATCCCCTTCGCCGGCCGCACCGCGGTCGCCGTCGGCCAGCTGCCGGACTCCGGCCTGGTCGTGCGCCTGACCCGCGGCCGCGCCTGGATCGGCGTCCTCGGCGTGCTCCTGGTCGGGATCGTCGCCCTCAACGTCGTCACCCTCAGCTTCGCCGCCTCCTCGGGCCAGATCGACGAGCAGATCACCGCGCTGGATCAGGAGAACTCGATCCTGCGCGGCCGCGACGCCCGGCTCTCGGGCATCGGCCCGGTCCGCCAGGCCGCGGCGCCGCTGGGGCTGGCGATGCCCTCCAGCGAGGAGATCCACTTCAGCGACGCCGGTCCCGGCAACGTGGCCACCGCGGCGCAGCGCCTCGCTGCCGCCGGCCCGGGGTAGGGACGGGCGCGGATGCGCTTGATCGAGCGCCGGATCGGCCTGCTCTTCGCCGGCTTCCTGCTCTGCTTCCTCGTCGTCGTCGGCCGCGCCTTCTGGCTGCAGGGCGTGCAGGGCGGCGCCCTCGCCTCCGAGGCGATCTCCCAGCAGACCGAGACGGTGACGGTGCCGGGGCTGCGCGGCAGCCTGCTCGACCGCCGCGGCAACGAGCTCGCCGCCTCCGAGGACGCGGTGACGATCTTCGCCACGCCCTACCAGGTGAAAAACCCGCCGCAGGCGGCGGCGAAGCTGGCGCCGATCCTCGACCTCGACAAAGCCGAGGTGCTGGAAAGCCTCACCGCCGACAACGGCTTCTCCTACGTCGCCCACAAAGTCAGCCTCGAAGCCGCCGGCCGGGTCGAACGGCTGAAGCTGGAAGGGATCGGCGAGCTGCCCGACAGCCGCCGCACCTATCCGCAAGGGGAAATGGCCGGACAGGTGGTGGGCGCCGTCGGCTCCGAAAACCAGGGCCTGACCGGGCTCGAGATCGGCGAGGAATCCGTCCTCAGCGGCAGCGACGGCGAGCGGCGCATCGTCAGGGACGCGCTCGGGGACCCGATCCGGCTGGAAACGGTGGAGGAAGCCGAGGACGGCGAAGACATCCAGCTGACGCTCGACCCGCTGATCCAGGAGAAGGCCGAGCGGGTCCTGGCCGAAGTCGGCGAAACCTACTCTCCAAAGGGCGCCACGGCGATCGTCATGGACCCGCACAGCGCCCAGATCCTGGCCATGGCCAACTGGCCGCCCGTCGACCCCAACGACCTCTCCAGCGCCAGCAACGACGACCTCGTCAACAAGGCGACCGGCTTCACCTACGAGCCGGGCTCGACCTTCAAGGCGTTCACGGTCGCGGCTGCCCTGGAGGAAAAACTGGTGACGCCGGCCTCCTCGTTCACCCTCGCGCCCAGCATCCAGGTCGCCGACCGGACGATCGAAGACTCGCATCCACGCGGCACCGAAACGATGAGCGTCGCCACGATCCTCGCCCACTCCTCCAACGTCGGCGCGGTCACGATCGGGCTCCAGGTCGGCGCCGAGAAGTTCAGCCGCTGGATCGACCGCTTCGGCTTCGGCCGCCCGACCGGGGTCCAGTTCCCGGCCGAGGAGCAGGGGCTGGTGCCCGAGCTGGACGAGTACTCCGGCTCCTCGATGGGCAACCTGCCGATCGGCCAGGGCCTGGCGGTGACGCCGATGCAGATGATGGCCGGCTACGCGGCGATCGCCAACGGCGGCATCCTCAGGCAGCCGCAGCTGATCGAGCGGATCGGCGACGAGGCGGTCGAGGAGCCGAAGGGGCGGCGGGTGATCAAAGAGGACGTGGCGGCGGAGGTGCGGGAAATGCTCGAGGGGGTGCTGGCGCCGGGCGGGACGGCGTCGGAGGTCAGCGTCCCGGGCTACAGCCTGGCGGGCAAGACCGGTACCGCCGAGGTGGCCGAAAACGGGACCTACTCGGAGACGAAATTCGTCGCCTCGTTCATCGGGTTCGCGCCGGCGGACGACCCGAAGCTGCTGGCGGCGGTGATCGTCGACCAGCCGCAGGGGGATTACTACGGCGGGTCGGTGGCGGGGCCGGCGTTTGGCTCGATCGCGGGGTTTGCGCTTGCCGTATCTTGGTGTGGCGCCTGAATAGGAGGCCGGAAGTCGGGTGCCCCTGCCGAGCTTGCTGGGATTTTTCGCCGGGCGCGTCGCTGCTCTCGCTGAGTGCTCGCGCTGCGAAAATCGGGACGCCGCTGCGCTGGAGGGGCACCCGACTCCCGGCCTAGAATCGGATCCGATGAGGCTGGATGAGCTTGCGGCGGCAGCTGAGGAGCGCACGAATCGTGGGCGATGCCTCGGTCGAGATAGCCGACCTCGCTTACGACAGCCGAAAAGCTGGAGCCGGGGACGCTGTTCTTCTGCGTGCCCGGGGAGAAGGTCGATGGGCATGAGTTTGCGGCGCAGGCCGTCGAGGCTGGGGCGGCGGCGCTGGTGGTGGAGCGGGAGCTGGATGTCGGTGTGCCGCAGGTGGTCGTCGCGGATGCGCGGGCGGCGATGGCGCCGGTGGCGGCGCGGTTTTGGGGGGATCCGACGCGGGAGCTGCGGGTGGTCGGGGTCACGGGGACCAATGGCAAGACCACGACCGCCTTTCTGATCCGGGAGATCTTGGAGGGGGCGGGGATCTCGACCGGTCTGCTGGGGACGGTGAAGCAGGTGGTCGGTGGGGTCGAGGAGGAGGTCGAGCGGACGACGCCGGAGGCGATCGACCTGCAGGCGACCTTCCGGCGGATGCTCGAGGCGGGGGACCGGGCCTGCGCGATGGAGGTGTCCTCGCACGCGATGTCGCTGCGGCGGGCGGACGCGATCGACTTCGAGGTGGCGCTGTTCACGAACCTGACCCAGGACCACCTCGACTTCCACGCGGACATGGAGGACTACTTCCTCGCCAAGCGCAGGCTCTTCGAGGCCGGGGCCGGGACGGCGATCGTCAACGTCGACGATCCCTACGGCCGCCGTCTCAGCGAGGAATTCGAGTGCGTGACCTTCTCCGCCGACGGGCGCCGAGGCCGACTACGTCGCCCGCGACGTCAGCTTCGACGCCGGCGGCGCCGAATTCACCGTCGTCCGGCCCATCGGCAGGGACGTCGCGGTGCGGACGGGGCTGCCGGGGCATTTCAACGTCGCGAACGCGCTGGGGGCGCTGGCGGTTGCGGTGGCGATGGGAGTCGAGCCGGAGGTCGCGGCGGCCGGGCTGGCGCGGGCGGGGCGGGTGCCGGGGCGCTTCGAGCCGATCGACGAGGGGCAGGGGTTCTCGGTCCTGGTCGACTACGCGCACACGCCGGACTCGCTGGAGAACGTGCTGCGGGCGGCGCGGCGGCTGACCGCGGGGCGGCTGATCTCCGTCTTCGGCGCCGGCGGCGACCGCGACCGCGACAAGCGGCCGAAGATGGGCCGGGCCGGCGCCGAGCTCTCCGACCTGGCCGTGGTCACCTCCGACAACCCGCGCTCCGAGGACCCGGAGGCGATCGTCGCCGAAGTCCTCGCCGGCGCGGGCGGCGGCGCGGAGGTCGAGGTCGAGGTCGACCGCCGCGCCGCGATCGCCCTGGCGCTGGGCCGGGCCGAGCCGGGCGACACCGTCGTCATCGCCGGCAAGGGGCACGAGCAGGGCCAGGAGTTCGAGGGCGGGCGCAAGGTCCCCTTCGACGACCGCGAGGTGGCCCGCGAGGAGCTGCGGAAGCTGGGCAGCCCGGCGTGAACCTGAGCCCGCAGGAGATCGCCGCGGCGCTGGGGGCCGAGGTCGTCGCCGAGGGCGAGCCGGGCTCCCCGGCGCGAGCGACGATCGACTCCGGCGCGACCGGGCCCGGCGACCTCTTCTTCGGCCTGCGCGGCGCCAACCGCGACGGCGGCGAGTTCGCTCCGGCGGCGATCGAGGCCGGCGCCTGGGGCGTCGTCGTGGCCACGCGGCGTTCGGCAGTCATTTCGTCCGCGATCGGAACAAATGACTGCCGCAACGCCGGGCGGTGGCTGGGTCTTCGCGGTCGAGGACCCGCTGGCGGCGCTGCAGGCGCTCGCCCGCGCCTGGCGGCGCGCGCTCGGGGCGCGGGTGGTCGGGGTCACCGGCTCGGTCGGCAAGACCTCGGTCAAGGACATCGCCAGGACGCTGCTGCCGGGGCGGGTCCACGCCAACCGCGAGAACCTCAACACCGAGATCGGCCTGCCGCTGACCGTGCTCGAAGCGCCCGCGGACACCGAGCTGCTGGTGCTGGAGATGGCGATGCGCGGCGCCGGCCAGATCGCCGAGCTGGCGGCGATCGCCGAGCCCGAGGTGGCGGTGATCACCAACGTCGGCCCGGTCCACGTCGAGCTGCTGGGCTCGGTGGCGGCGATCGCGGCGGCCAAGGCCGAGGTGCTCGACCGGCTGCCGCCCGAGGCGGATCGCGGTCGCCCCGGTCGAGGCGGGCGAGCTGGAGCCGCACCTGGAGCGGGCACCGCGGCTGCTGCGGTTCGGCCCCGGCGGCGACGTCGAGGCGAGCGAGGTGCGGGTCGTCGAGGGGGTGACCGAGGCGCTGGTCACGACGCCGCTGGGCGCCCAGCGCTTCCACTTCCCCTTCGCCGAGGCCCACAACCTGACCAACGCGCTGGCGGCGATCGCCGCCGGTGTGGCGCTGGCGGCGCCGCTCGCCGAGATGGCCGACCGCGCCGCGGACATAGGATTCTCCCGCTTCCGCGGCGAGCGCATCGAGCTCGGCGACGGGATCGTCCTCGTGAACGACTGCTACAACGCCAACCCGGTGTCGATGCGCGCGGCGCTCGACCATCTCGCGACCCTCGGGGCGCCGCGCACGGTCGCCGTGCTCGGGGAGATGGGCGAGCTCGGCCCGGGCGCCGCCGGCTTCCACCGCGAGGTCGGCGAGCACGCCCGCGCGGCCGGGCGTCGACCTGCTGCTCGGCGTCGGCCTGCCGGCCCGCGACTACGACCCCGACGAGCTCGTCGCCGACCCCGGCGAGGCGGCCGAGCTGCTGGCGGCGCAGCTGGAGCCCGGCGACGCGGTCCTCGTCAAGGGCTCGCGCTCGGCCGGCCTGGAGAGCCGTCGCCGACGAGCTGGCGGGGCTGATCTGATGGGCGAAGTCCTGATCGCGGGGATGGCGGCGATGCTGATCTGCATCTTCCTCGGCCCCAAGTTCATCGAGTACCTGCGGGTGCGCGAGTTCGGACAGCACATCCGCGAGGACGGGCCGCAGGAGCACCACGCCAAGGCCGGCACCCCGACGATGGGCGGCCTGATCATCTTCGCCTCGATCTGCGTTCCCTACCTCGTCCTCTCCGATCGCGACTCGCAGAGCCTGGCGGTGTTCGGCGTCGCCCTCGGATGCGCCGGGATCGGCTTCGCCGACGACTTCATCAAGATCGTCAAACGCCGCTCGCTCGGCCTCTCGGCGCGCTGGAAGATCCTCTTCCAGGTGCTGCTGGCGCTGGTCCTCTGGTGGGTCGCCCGCCACGAGGTCGGCCTCGAGCCGATCCTCTACTTCCGCATCGGCGACGCCAGCGTCGACCTCGGGCCCGTCCTCTACTTCATCCTCGTCTTCCTCGTCCTCGCCGGCACCTCCAACGGGGTCAACCTCACCGACGGCCTCGACGGCCTCGCCGCCGGCTCCTGCGCGATCGTCCTGCTCGCCTACACGGCGATCGCCTTCGTCGCCAACGAGCAGCAGGACCTGGCCCTGCTCTCGGCCTGCCTGGTCGGCGCCTGCATCGGCTTCCTCTGGTTCAACGCCTTCCCGGCCTCGATCTTCATGGGGGACACCGGCTCGCTCGGGTTAGGCGGGGCCATCGGGGCCCTGGCGGTGATGACCCAGACCGAGGTGCTGCTGCTGATCATCGGCGGCATCTTCGTGATCGAGGCGCTCTCGGTCGCGGTCCAGGTCTTCTCCTTCAAGACCTTCCGCCGCCGCGTCCTGCTGATGGCGCCGCTGCACCACCACTTCGAGATGATGGCCTGGTCGGAGACCAAGATCATGCTGCGCTTCTGGATCATCGCGGCGGTCTGCTCGGGGATCGGGTTCACGCTGTACCAGCAGTCGATCGGGAGCTGAGCTAGTTTCGGGTGGCCGCGGCCCAATCGAGGACCAATCCACTCATCCACATCAAGGAGAACGAACCGATGGTTAAGCGCTTCAGTGTTTTGGTCGGGCTCGGTTTGCTGCTGGTCGCGGGCTCTTTGCCGGCGTCCGCCGGCGCCGTGGTGGCCCCGAAGTTCTCGGTGACGAAAGTCGGCATCGGGATCACCGGCTTGATCGAGAACGTCACCACCGGTCCGGATGGCAACGTTTGGTTCGCCAGATACAACAAAGAAGGCGGTCTGATTACGCCGACCGGGGAAGTGAAGACGTTTCCCGGACTCACTGCCCGTGACATCACCGCCGGTCCGGACGGGAATCTCTGGTTCACCTCGGCCTCTCCACTGGGGATCGGTCGGGTCACGCCGACCGGGGCCATCACCATGTTTCCGGCCGGGATCACGGGCTATCCAGACCACATCATCGCCGGCCCGGACGGCAATCTCTGGTTCACCGAGGGACCCAAATTCTCCGGGGGTATGAGCCTGGTTGCTCGGATTACGCCGCAAGGGGCCGTGACCGAGTTTCCAGTGGGAGCCAGCAACGAACCGTTCCTGCTCGCGGGAGGCGCTGATGGCAACGTCTGGTTCACGGATTCAGGCGCAATCGTCCGCATCACGCCGGCCGGAGAGATGACCCGGTTCGAAAAGGGCCTCGGTGAGCCGCATGGCATCACCGCCGGCCCGGACGGGAATCTCTGGTTCACGGAGCAGGGTCCGCCGGCCGCGATCGGCCGGATTACGCCCAGGGGCGTCGTCACCAAGTTCACGCGCGGAATCACCGGAAAACCGACCAGGATCACGGTGGGCCCTGACCGAAATCTCTGGTTCACGGAGTTTTCCTCCAAGTTCAACGGGCGCAGCCCGATCGGCCGGATTACGCCGCAGGGGGTCGTGACCGAGATCTACCAAGGCATTACCGGCTACCAGCATCTCGATCTCACGGCGGGCTCCGACGGAGCGATCTGGTTCGCCGGTCTCCACCACTTCGGACGAGTCGACGTGGTTCCTCGCAATGCCGCCGCCATCTGTCGCGACCACTTCAAGCGGAACCCATCGAAAACCGCGACCTGCATCCGCAAGGCGAAGAAACCCGGATACCTCCGCGAGCTCGTCGGCTGAGCCGCGGCATCGCCCGGCGGTTCGGGTCGGCGGCACAGGGTCGGCCGGCCCGAGGGCGAAGATCTCCGCATGAGCGTTCCGCCGCCAAGGGAGGTCCGGCCGCCGTTGCCGCCGGGGCCGTTCCTGGTCGTCGGCCTGGCCCGCTCCGGCTGCGCCGTCGCGCGCCTGCTGGCGGGCGCGGGGGGAGCGGGTGCGGGGGTCGACTCGGGGGCTCCAAAAGGGGCGGAAAGGCTTTCGGAGGCCGGCGTCGAAGTGTTTTTGGATACGGATGGAATTGCTTTGCTCGAGGGGACGCGGACGGTCGTCAAGAGCCCGGGAGTGCCGCGGGAGGCGCCGGTGATCGCGGCCGCTCTGGAGCGGGGGATCGACGTCGTCGGGGAGCTGGAGCTGGCCTGGAGGGCGATCCCGAACAGGTTCGTCGCCGTGACCGGGACCAACGGCAAGACGACCACGGTCGAGCTGCTCGGCCACCTCTACCGCGGCGCCGGCGAGCCGGTCGCGGTCGCCGGCAACGTCGGCACGCCGCTCTCGGAGCTGGTCGGCGGGGTCGAGGCCGACGCCACCGTGGTCTGCGAGTGCTCCAGCTTCCAGCTCGAGGACACGCAGCCACTTCGCGCCCGAGTGCGCCGTCTTCCTCAACCTCGCCCCCGACCACCTCGACCGCCATCGCGACCTCGAGTCCTACCTGGCGGCGAAGCTGCGGATCTTCGCCAACCAGGGCAACGACGACGTCGCCGTCTACAACGCCGACGACCCGGCCCTGGCCGGCGCCGACCTCGGCGGCTGCGCCCGCCGCCTCGCCTTCTGCACCGGGGCCGGTCCCGACTGCGAGGTCGCGCTGGCCGAGGGGACGATCTTCTACGACGGCGAGCCGCTGCTGGCGGTCGAGGAGCTCGGCCTCTTCGGCGAGCACAACGTCGCCAACGCGATGGCCGCCGCCGCGGCGGCGCTCTCGATGGGACTCGACCGCGACGCCGTGCGCGAGGGGCTGCGCAGCTTCGCCGGCGTCCCGCACCGGCTCGAGCCGGTGGCCGAGATCGGCGGCGTCCGCTACGTCAACGACTCCAAGGCGACCAACGTCGCCTCGGCCACGGTCGGCCTGCGCGCCTTCGAGGGCGGGGTGCACGCGATCCTCGGCGGCAGCGAGAAGGGCGAGACCTACGCGCCGCTGCTCGAACCGGTGCGCGAGCGCTGCGCCGCCTGCTACCTGACCGGCGCCTCGGCCGACCGCCTGGCCGAGGAGCTGGCGCCGGCCGTCGAGGCGCGGCGTCGCCCTGCACCGCTGCGCCGACCTCGAGGACGCCGTGCGCCGCGCCGCGGCCGCCGCCCGGCCCGGCGAGGTCGTCCTGCTCTCGCCCGCCTGCGCCAGCTTCGACGCCTTCGAGAACTTCGAAGCGCGTGGGGATCGCTTCCGCGAGATCGTCGAGGGGCTGCGGTGAGCGCCTTCCCGATCGCCCTCGGCCGCTTCGGCAAGCCGGCCAAGGGGAGGGCGAAGAAGAAAGCGAAGAAGCGCTCGCGCGCGGCCGCCGCCTCGACCGAGTACAACATGCTGCTGACCGCGACCCTCTGCCTGCTGGCGCTCGGCGCGGTGATGGTCTTCTCCGCCAGCTCGACCACCCGGGTGCTGCAGCGACGGCGGCCTCTCCGACAGCGCCTTCTACCTGAAGCGGACGCTGATGTTCGGCGCCGTCGGCCTGCGTGATCATGCACCTGACCGCGCGCCACGGGCTGCAGCTGGTCCGCAACCTGACCCCGGCGATCCTCGCCGTCTGCTTCTTCCTGCTCCTCGCCGTGCTCGGCGATCGGCACCACGGTCAACGGCGCCAGCCGCTGGATCGGCTCCGGCTTCCTGCAGATCCAGCCCTCGGAGATCGCCAAGGTGGCGCTGGTCCTCTACGGCGCCGACCTGCTCGCCCGCAAACCGAAGCGGGCGCGCTCGATCGAGGGCTTCATGCCGTTCCTGGTCGTCGTCGGCGCCGCCTGCGTGCTGATCATGCTGGAGCCCGACATGGGGACGACGATGGTCCTCGCCTTCGCCGTCGGCGCGACCCTGGTCGCCGCCGGCGCCCGCCCCCGCGACCTCGGCCTGATCGCCGTCTGCATCGGTGCCCTGGCCCTGCTGATGACGGTCGTCGAGCCCTACCGGATGGCCCGCCTGACCGGCTTCCTCAACCCCGGCGCCGACGCGGCCGGGCGCCGGCTTCCAGGCGGCCCAGGCGAAGATCGCGCTCGGCTCGGGCGGCATCTTCGGGGTCGGGATCGGCAACGGCGTCCAGAAGGCCTTCTACCTGCCCGAGGCCCACACCGACATGATCTCCGCCGTGATCGGCGAGGAGCTCGGCCTGGTCGGGATCGTCGGCGTCGTCGGCCTCTTCGCGATGTTCGGCTACGCCGGCCTCAAAGTCGCCCAGAAGGCCAAGGACACCTACGGCAGGCTGCTGGTCGCCGGGCTCACCTCGCTGGTCCTGGTCCAGGCGACGATCAACCTCTTCGCGGTGATGGGGCTGGCGCCGCTGACCGGCGTGCCGCTGCCCTTCGTCTCCTACGGCAACAGCAGCCTGATGACGACCCTGTTCGCGGTCGGGCTGATCCTCAACGTCGCCCGCGGCGGCACCGCCAAGGCGGCGCGAGCCGCGACGGGCTCCCGCGCTGGCAAACTGCGCGTCGTCGAAGGCGGGCGCGCGCCCGCCGCGGAAAGGAGCCGATCGAGCGGTGCCAGGAAAGCCAAAGAGTCGTGGTGGCGGCGGGGGGAACCGCGGGTCACGTGGTGCCCGCCATGGCGGTCGCCGCCGAGCTTCGGGCTAGCGGCGCCGAGGTCTCCTTCCTGGGGACGCGCGAGCGGATCGAGGCCGAGCTGGTCCCGGCCGCCGGCTACGAGATCGACTTCGTCAAGGTCCGCGGCATCGACCGCACGCAACCCGCTGCGGGCGGCCCGGGCCGGATTCGAGGCGCTGGGCGCGGTCGGCGGCGGCGCGCGCGGGCGCTGCGCGAGCGCGGCGCCGACGTGGTGATGGGCGGCGGCGGCTTCGTCGCCGGCCCGGCCGGGCTGGCGGCAGCGCCTGACCGGACGCCGCTGGTCCTGACCGAGGCCGACAGCCACCTCGGCCTCGCCAACCGCCTGCTGGCGCGGCGGGCGCCCGGCGCGTCTGCCTCGCCTTCCCGATCGCGGGGCGCGAGGGCGAGCGCTACCTGGTCACCGGCCGGCCGGTGCCGGCGGCGGTCCTGCGACGCCGATCGCGCGGCGGCGCGCGCAGCGCTTCGGCATCGCCGCCCGAGGCCGCTGCCTGCTCGTCGTCGGCGGCAGCCAGGGCGCCCGCTCGATCAACTTCGCCGCGGTCGCGGCCTTCGCCGAGCGCGACGGACGCGACTTCCGACGTCCTCCACCTCGGCGGCCGGCGCGACCACGAGGAGCTGGCGCGGCGGCTCGCCGCCGCGCCCAACCGCGACGGCTACACGCTGCTCGCCTACGAGCCGACGACCTCGGCGACTACCTCGCCGCCGCCGACCTCGTGCTCGGCCGCTCCGGCGGCTCGATCTTCGAGCTGGCCGCGGCGGGCACGGCCGGCGATCCTGGTGCCCTATCCGCACGCGACCGCCGACCACCAGAGCGCCAACGCCGCCTGGATGGCGCGAGGCCGGGGCGGCGACGGTGCTGGCCGACGCCGAGCTGGGCGACGCGGCCGGGGCCGAGCGGCTGCGGGCAGAGGTCGCCGTGCTCCTCGGCGAGCCGGGGCGGCTGGAGGCGATGGCGGCGGCCTCGCGCGGCGCTGGCCAGGCCCGACGCGGCGCGCCGCATCGCCGACGAGGTCCTGGCGGCGGCGCGATGACCGGCGAGCGGCTCGGGCCGGGCTGGGATGCCGCGGCGGCTGCACTTCATCGGCATCGGCGGCGCCGGGATGAGCGGCCTGGCGCTGGTCTGCGCCCGGCTCGGGGCGACGGTCAGCGGCAGCGACCGCAGCCGACTCCTCTTATATGGAGCGGCTGCGCGCAGGCCGGTCTCGACCCCGTCGTCGGCCACGACGCCGCCAACCTGCCCGGAGGGGGCGGAGGTGGTCGTCTCGACCGCGATCGGCGCCGACAACCCGGAGCTGGCGCTGGCCCGGGAGCGCGGCGTCGAGCCGATCCACCGCGGCGACCTGCTGGCCGAGCTCTGCGCCGAGAAGCGGCTGATCGCCGTCGCCGGCACCCACGGCAAGACGACGACGACGGCGATGGCGGTCTGGGCGCTGCGGGCGATCGGCGCCGACCCCGCCTTCTTCGTCGGCGGCGAGGTGCCCGGGCTCGGGCGAGGACGGCGGCGCCGCCAACGCCGGCTGGGGCGAGGGCGAGTGGGTCGTCGCCGAGGCCGACGAGAGCGACGCCAGCTTCCTCGAGCTGGGGCCGGAGATCGCCGTCGTCACCAACCTCGAGATGGACCATCACACGCGCTGGGGCTCGCTGGCCGAGCTGCACCGCGCTTTCGCCAGTTCCTGGCGCCGCCGCGGCAGCGGTGCTGCCGGCCGACGGCGGCCTCGACGGCCTGGCGGCGGCCGGAGCGCAGGCTCGGCTTCGACGCCGACGTCCCCGGGCCGGCCGATCTCGGCCTCGCCGTGCCCGGCCGCCACAACCGCGCCAACGCCCGCGCCGCCCTGGCGGCGATCGAGCTGGCCGGGCCTCGACGTCGCCGCGGCTGCCGCGGCGCTGGCCGACTTCCCGGGCGTGCGGCGGCGGCTCGAGCTCAAGGGCGCGCGCGGCAGGCACCCGCGTCTACGACGACTACGCGCACCACCCGACCGAGGTCCGCGCCGCGCTCTCGGCCCTGCGCGAGCTCGAGCCCGAGCACCTGATCGCCGTCTTCCAGCCCCATCTCTACTCGCGGACCAAGGCGCTGGCGGAGGAGTTCGGCGCGGCCCTGGCCCTGGCCGACGAGGTCGTCGTGCTCGACGTCTACCCGGCCCGCGAGCAGCCGGTCGGCGAGCTGGCCGGGGTCAGCGGCCTGCGGGTGGCCCAGGCCGCGGCGGAGCGGATGGGGGGGAGGCCGGTCTGGTGGCTGCCCGAGGCCGGGACGGCCCGGCGGGCCCTGGCCGAGCGCCTGGATCGCGCCCAGGAGGTCGGCGGCTCGAGTGCCGTGCTGGTCACGATCGGCGCCGGCGACGTCTTCAGGCTCGGCGAGGCCCTGGTCGAGGGCGCGCGGATGAGCTCGCCGCCCGCAGGGGGTCGAGCGCGACCGCCCGCTCGCCCGCCTGACCACCGTCCGCACCGGCGGCGCCGCCGACTGGTTCGCCCGCCCCGGCGAGCCAGGAGGAGCTGGTCGAGATGCTGCGCTGGGCCGAGGCGGAGGGGCTGGCGGTAGGACTGGTCGGCTCCGGCTCGAACCTGCTGGTAGCCGACGATGGATTCCACGGACTCGCGATCAAGCTGGACGGCGAGCTCGCGACGATCGAGCGCGACGGCGAGCGCGTCCTCTGCGGCGGCGGCGCCCGCCTGCCCTCGGCCGCGGCGAAGGCGGCCGGCTGGGGCCTCGCCGGCCTCGAGTTCGGGATCAACATCCCCGGTACGGCCGGCGGCGCGGTGCGGATGAACGCCAACGCCTACGGCGGCCAGCTGGCGCGGGTGCTCGACTGGGTCGAGGTCAGCACCGCGGCCGGCAGCGACGCGCCGCACCCCCGACCAGCTCGGCTTCTCCTACCGGCGCTCCAACCTGCGGCCCGGGCGAAGTCGTCGCCCGCGCCTGCTTCCGGCTGCGCCCCGGCGACCCGGCGGAGATCCGCGCCACCCTGGCGACGATGCGCGAGCGCCGCCGCGAGGCCCAGCCCTCGGGGATCAAGACCTTCGGCTCGACCTTCAAGAACCCCGAGGACGCGCGCGGCCGAGGGCCGTTCCGCCGGGCAGCTGCTCGAGGCGGCCGGCTGCCGCGGCCTGCGCCACGGCGGCGCCCGCTTCTCCGAGAAGCACGCCAACTTCGTCGAGAACCACGGCGACGCGACCACCGCCGACGTGCTGGAGCTGATGGCGCAGGGCAGGCGGCGCGTCCACGAGCGCTTCGGCGTCGAGCTGGAGCCGGAGGTCCAGGTGCTGGGCGAGGTGCGCTGGCCCGGCGAGCTGGGAGCTGTGAGGCGCCGGCCGCTGGTGATCGCCGCGGTCGCCCTCGCTCGGCGTCGCGGCGATCTACTTCTCTCCTGATCCGCGACACCGGGTTGCGCCCGAGGTCTCGTCGCCGCGAGCGGTCGCCACGGCGTCGGCAGCGGCGATGACCGCGGTCGCGGTCACCGGCCGTGGGCGTCATCGTGCCCTGGCTGCCGCTGCCGGAGGAGCCGGAGCTGCCCGTCGCTGCCGCTGTCGGAGCCGCCCGAAGAGCGGTCGCCTGGCCGGCCCGATGCTGCAGCAGGCGCGCGTCCTCGGGGCCGCGCCGCCGGCCCTGCGCCCCTACCTCGCGCGGCAGCTACTACGGCGAAAGCGGGGTGGACGTCGAGACCACCTCGGGAATCGAACTGCGCTTCGGCGACGCCGCCCGGGCGGCGCAGAAGTGGAGGGCGGCGGCGGCTGTGCTCGCCGATCCGGAGATCACCGCGCTCGATTATGTAGACCTGCACGCGCCTGGGCGGCCGGCGATCGGCGGCTCTGGGCATACGCTTCCGCCCGCTTCCCTGAACCCTCGACCATAGGGTTAGAGTGGCACAAACTCTCAAGTGAGCATCGAGAGTTCGGCCTTGCAGGATGCCTCCCGGCGGTTTGACAGAGGCGCCACAATGCCCTACGTTCAGCGCAAATTCCGTGCTTAGGCGAACGCTCGAACCCTTAAGCCTTGCTGAAGCCTCGGACAGAACAAAGGCTCAACTCAACCAACGCCGACTCCTCGAGTCGGCGAGCTGGAGAAATCGGGAGATGGAATCCACTTACCTCGCGGTCATCAAGGTCGTCGGAGCAGGCGGCGGCGGCACCAACGCGGTCAGCCGCATGATCGATGCCGGCATCCGCGGCGTCGAGTTCGTCGCGGTCAACACCGACGCGCAGGCGCTGCAGGCCTGCGATGCCGACATCAAGCTCTCGATCGGCCAGGAGCTGACCCGCGGCCTCGGCGCCGGCGGCAACCCCGAGGTCGGGGCGGGCGCGGCGGCGGAGAGCCGCGACGAGATCAAGGAGGCGCTGAAGGGCGCCGACATGGTCTTCGTCACCGCCGGCGAGGGCGGCGGCACCGGCACCGGCTCGGCGCCGGTGATCGCCGAGATCGCCAAGGAAGAGATCGGCGCCCTGACGGTCGGCGCGGTGACCAAGCCGTTCGAGTTCGAGGGCAAACGGCGCATGCAGCAGGCGCTCGAGGGCATCGAGAAGCTGCGCAACAACGTCGACACCCTGATCATCGTCCCCAACGAGAAGCTGCTGCAGGCGGTCGAGCGGCGCACCAGCGTGCTCGAGGCGTTCCGCCAGGCCGACGACATCCTGCGCCAGGGCGTCCAGGGCATCACCGACCTGATCACGATCCCCGGCCTGATCAACCTCGACTTCGCCGACGTGCGCACGATCATGCGCGACGCCGGCTCGGCCCTGATGGGCGTCGGCTCCGCCTCCGGCGAGGCGCGCGCGCTCGACGCCGCCAAGGCGGCGATCACCTCGCCGCTGATCGAGGAGTCGATCAAGGGCGCGACCGGGATGCTGCTCAACATCACCGGCCCCGAGGACCTCGGCCTGTTCGAGGTCAACGAGGCGGCGCAGCTGGTCCAGGCCGAGGCCGACGACAACGCCAACATCATCTTCGGCTCGGTCGTCGACCAGTCGATGAGGGACGAGGTCCGGGTCACCGTGATCGCCACCGGCTTCGAGGGCTTCGAGCTGCTCGCCCGCTCGCCGCAGCGGGTGCGGCGGCGCTACGAGGCGAAGCCGCGGATCGCGGCCGACGACACCGACATCCGCAAACTTGCGGGTGTCGGACGACGACATCGACGTGCCGGGGTTCCTAAAAGACTGAGCCGGCCCCGTGCGAATAGCCTGTGGGCGCCGTGCGATCTCCGCCGCACTCCTCTCTACGAGCAGCACGTCGAGCTCGGCGCGAAGCATCGTTCCCTTCGCCGGCTGGGAGATGCCGGTGACCTACGAGGGGATCCGCGAGGAGCACTCGGCGGTGCGCACGCACGCGGGCATGTTCGACGTCTCCCACATGGGCGAGGTCGAGGTCGAGGGGCCGGGGGCGCTCGCCTTCCTGCAGCTGGTCGCTCTCCAACGACGTCGCCGCGATCGAGCTCGGCGGCGCCCAGTACTCCTGCCTCTGCGACGAGGACGGCGGCGTGCTCGACGACCTCTTCGTCTACCGCCTCGGCGGCGACCGCTTCCTGATCGTCACCAACGCCGCCAACCACGAGTCCGACCTCGCCTGGCTCGGTCGCTGGAGCCGCGGCTTCGACGTCAGCGTCCGCGACGTCGCCGACCGCTACGCGATGCTCGCCGTCCAGGGGCCGCACGCCCGCGCGGTGCTCGGCCGCGCACTCGGCATCGAGCTGCCGCCGCGGATGCGGGTGGCGCCGGTCCGCGTCGGCGGGCGGCCGGCGCTCGCCTGCGGCACCGGCTACACCGGCGAGGACGGGGTCGAGCTGCTGCTCGACCCCGAGGTGGCGCCGCCGATCTGGGCCGAGCTGCTCGATGCCGGCGTCGTCCCCTGCGGGCTCGGCGCCCGCGACACGCTGCGGCTCGAGGTCTGCTTCCCCCTCCACGGCAACGAGCTCAGCCCCGACGCGCAACCCGATCGAGGCCGGGCTCGGCTGGTGCTGCGCGGAGGCGACCGGCTTCCTCGGCTCCGAGGCGGTTGCCCGCGCCCGGGCCGAGGGCACGCCGGAGCGGCTGGCGCCATTCCAGATCGAGGGCGCCGGCATCCCCCGCGACGGCAACCCGGTGCTGGCCGGCGGGGAGCGGGTCGGCGATCGTCACCAGCGGCACCTTCTCGCCCTCGCTCGAGGTCGGCACCGGCATGGCCTACGTCCGCACCGACCTGGCCGAGCCCGGAACCGAGCTGGAGATCGACGTGCGCGGCAAGCGCCGCGCCGCCCGGGTAGCTTCCAAGCCCCTCTACACGGTCCGACCGGAAAGCGAGCTGAGCCTTGGCCGAAGCCAACTACCCCGACGACCTGCGCTACCACGACCAGCACGACTGGGCGCGGCTGGAGGGCGAGGAGCACGCTGTCTTCGGATCACCTGGTACGCCCAGGACTCGCTCGGCGAGGTCGTCTTCTACGACCCGCCGGAGGTCGGCGCGACGATCGACAAAGACGCCTCCTACGCCGAGGTCGAGTCGGTGAAGGCGGTCTCCGACGTGATCGCGCCGATGTCGGGGGAGATCGTCGAGGTCAACGACGCGCTCGCAGGACGCGCCCGAGAAGATCAACGAGGATCCCTACGGCGAGGGCTGGCTGGTCAAGGTCCGGCTCACCGCTCCGCGCGAGGCCGAGGGGCTGCTCGACGCCGCCGAATACCGCAAGCTGCTGGAAAACTAGGCCGACCGGCCCCTCCCCGGCCTTCCGTAGCCTTAGTCCGGTGACCCGCTACACCTCAGCCACCCCCGCCGACCGGGCCGAGATGCTCGCCGCGATCGGCGTCGACTCGGTGGCGGAGCTGTTCGAGCAGATCCCGGCGCCGCTGCGGCTCGGCCGCTCGCTGGAGCTGCCGGACGGGCTCGGCGAGGCCGAGGTCTACGAGCGGCTCTCGGCGCTGGCCGCGCGCAACGCCGACGCCGAAGAGCAGGTCTGCTTCGTCGGGGCGGGGATGTACGACCACTACGTGCCGGCGATCGTCGACGCGATCACCTCAGCGCTCGGAGTTCCTGACCCCGTACACGCCCTACCAGCCGGAGATCTCCCAGGGCGGGCTGCAGGTGATGTTCGAGTTCCAGACGGCGATGTCGGAGCTGACCGGGCTGCCGGTCTCCAACGCCGGCCTCTACGAGGGGCCTTCCTCGGTCGCCTCCGCCGGCTACCTGGCGATGGGGGCGACCGGGCGCCGCCGCTTCGTCGTCTCCCGCGGCCTCCACCCGCACAGCCGCGAGACCCTCGCCACCTACTCCGCGGGCTACGGCGCCGAGGTGGTCGAGGTCGGGCTCGAGGGTGGGCTGACCGACGCCGCCGCCCTGGCCGCGGCGGTCGACGGCGAGACCGCCGCGGTCTTCCTCCAGAGCCCCAACTTCCTCGGCGCGGTCGAGGACGTCGAGGCGCTCGGTGCGGCGGCCAGGGAGCACGGCGCGCTGCTGGTCGTCGCCTGCGACCCGATCGCGCTGGGCATCCTCAAGCCGCCCGGCGAGTGCGGCGCCGACATCGCCCTCGGCGAGGGCCAGCCGCTCGGCAACCGGCTCGACTTCGGCGGCCCCTCCTTCGGCTTCTTCTGCGCCACCGAGGAGCAGATCCGCCGCATGCCGGGGCGGATCGCCGGCGAGACCGAGGACGTCGACGGCCGCCGCGGCTTCGTCCTCGCGCTGCAGACCCGCGAGCAGCACATCCGCCGCGAGAAAGCGACCAACAACATCTGCACCGCGCAGGCGCTGAACGCGCTGGGGGCGATGGTCCACCTCGCCTGGCTCGGCCGCGAGGGCTTCCGCGAGCTGGGCGAGCTGCTGGTCCGGCGCACCGCCTACGCCCGCGAGCGCCTGGCCGCGGTCGACGGGGTCGAGCTGCTGCACGGGGCGCCGGTCGTGCGCGAGTTCGCGGTCCGCCTCGACGCCCCGGTCGCCGCCGTGCTCGACCGCTGCGCCGAGCGCGGCATCGCCGCCGGCTACCCGCTCGGCCGCGAGTACCCCGAGCACGAGGACGGCCTTCTGGTCGCGATCACCGAGCGCCGCAGCCGCGAGCAGATCGACGAGCTCGCCGAGGCCCTCGGCGCCGCGATCGCCGCCGAGCAGGCGCTTTTGCACCGGGGGTGACAAAAGCGCCTCGAGGTGGCTCGTGAGGCTCGGAGACCCCGATGCAGCGCGAACGGGCGCAGACGATCTACGAGAAGTCGAAGCCGGGCCGGCGCGCCGCCGTGCTGCCCGGCACCGGCGTCCCGGAGACGCCGCTGGAGGAGCTGATCCCGGCGCACCTGCTGCGCTCCGAGCCGCCGGCGCTGCCGGAGATCGCCGAGCCGGAGATCGTCCGCCACTACAACAGGCTCTCGCGCCGCAACTTCGACCTCGACAGCGGCTTCTACCCGCTCGGCTCCTGCACGATGAAGCACAACCCGCGTCTCAACGAGCGGGTGGCGGCGCTGCCCGGCCACGCCCGCCTGCACCCGGCCCAGGACCCGCGCCGCGCCCAGGGGGCGCTGGAGCTGATGTGGCTGCTGCAGCGCTCGCTGGGGGAGATCTGCGGCCTGCCGCACGTCAGCCTGCAGCCCTCCGCCGGCTCCCACGGCGAGCTCGCCGGCCTGCTGCTGACCCGCGCCTACCACGCCGACCGCGGCGAAACCCGGACCAAGGTGCTGGCTCCCGACACCTCGCACGGGACCAACCCGGCCTCGGTGACGATGGCCGGCTACGAGGTCGTCAAGGTCGCGACCAACGAGCGCGGCGGGGTCGAGATGGACGACCTGCGGGCCAAGGATCGAGGAGGGCCCCGACGAGGTCGCCTGCCTGATGCTCACCAACCCCAACACGCTCGGCCTCTTCGACGAGAACATCGAGGAGATCGCCGGCCTGATCCACGCTGCCGGGGGCACGCTCTACTACGACGGCGCCAACCTCAACGCGGTGATGGGCCAGTCGCGGCCGGGCGACATGGGCTTCGACATCGTCCACGTCAACCTCCACAAGTCCTTCAGCCAGCCGCACGGCGGCGGCGGGCCCGGCGCCGGCCCGATCGCCGTCTCCGACCGCATCGAGCCCTTCCTGCCGCGCCCCCAGGTGGTCCGGCGCGAGAGCGAAAACGGCGGCGGCCCCAGCTACGACCTCGACCACGAGCGGCCCAAGTCGATCGGCCGCCTGCGCGGCTTCCAGGGCAACTTCGGCGTCTTCGTCCGCTCCTACGCCTACATCCTCAGCCTCGGCGCCGACGGCCTCGCCGAGGCCTCGGAGACCGCGGTCCTCAACGCCAACTACCTGAAGGCCCGCCTCGCCGCCGGCCGCGCCGGCGAGCGCCTGCCGATCGCCTTCGACCGCCACTGCATGCACGAGTTCGTCCTCTCCGGCAAGCCGATGAAGAGGGAGCTCGGCCTCGCCACCCTCGACCTCGCCAAGCGCCTGCTCGACTTCGGCTTCCACCCGCCGACCGTCTACTTCCCGCTGCTGGTCGAGGAGGCGCTGATGGTCGAGCCGACCGAGACCGAGACCAAGGAGAGCCTCGACGCCTTCGCCGACGCCGTCGAGCAGATCCTCGCCGAGGCCGAGGCCGACCCCGAGATCGCCAAGAGCGCTCCCTACACGACCCCCGTCCGCCGCCTCGACGAGGTCGGGCGACGCGGAGGCCGGTGGTGCAGCGGGCGAGGTGCGCCGGTCCGGCGGACGCGCTTCGCGCTGAGTGTCCGGCGGACCGGCGCACCTCGCCCCTTTGGTCAGAGCTCCGGTAGCTCCTGGCTGAGCTCCAGCACGGGGGCGAAGAGGTCGCCCTGGTCCTCGATCCGCTCCAGCACCTCGCCGGCCTCGAAGACGAGGGTCGAGCCGTCGCCGCTGTCGGCGGCCGCCTCGACCTCGTCCCAGGTGATCGGGGTCGAGGCCGTCGGCCGTTCGCGGGCCCGCAGCGAGTAGACGGCGATCGTCGTTTTGCTGCGGTGGTTCTGGGACCAGTCGACGAAGACCTTGCCCTCGCGTTCGACCTTTTTCATCTTCGAGACGACCAGGTCCGGGGTCTGCTTTTCGAGCAGCTGGGCGATCGCTTTGGCGAACGGTTTGGTCGTGTCGTAGCTGACCTTCTTGGTGTTGAGCGGGACGTAGACCTGCATCCCCTTCGAGCCCGAGGTCTTCGGGAAGCACTCGACGCCGAAGTGGCCGAACATGCTCGCGCAGGCGCAGCGCCACCCGGCAGCAGTCGACGACGTCGGCCGGTGGCCCCGGGTCGAGGTCGAAGGCGAGCACGGTCGGCCGCGTCGGCGCCCGTCCCAGCGAGAGCGAGGGGTGCAGCTCGATCGCCGCCAGCTGCGCCATCCAGACCAGCGTCGGCAGGCCGTCGCAGACGCAGAAGTCGATGTTGCCGGCGTTCGGCCCGGCGCGCACGTTCGTCGTCTTCACCCATTTCGGCCGGTGCTTGGGGCAGCGCTTCTCGAAGAAGGCGGAGTCGAGGTCGTCGACCCCTTCCGGGAAGCGGCGCAGGGTCACCGCGCGGCCCGCTCAGGTGGGGCACCATCGCGTCCGCCACCTTGGCGTAGTAGTCGACCACCTCGCCCTTGGTGAACCCGGCCTTCGGGTAGAGGACCTTGTCGAGGTTGGTGAGCTTCAGCTCACGCCCGTCGACCTCGACCTGGCGGCTCGAGGCCACGGCCTACTTCGAGGATTTCGCTTTGGAGCGGGGGGCGGAGCGTTTCTTCGGCTTCGCCGCGGCTTTCGCCTTCCTGGCGGGCGCTTTGCGTTCTTCGCCGCCGTTTTCCTGCCGGCGCCGTCGCCCTTGACCGCGGCGATGCTCTCCTCCAGCGCCGCCATCAGGTCGGGAGCCTTGGTCGCCTGCGGCTCCTCGGCCGTGGAGGCGACGATCTCCTTGCCTTCGGCCTTGCGTTCGATCAGCGACATCAGCTCCTCGCGGTACTCGTCGCGATAGGCGCTCGGGTCGAACTCGGTGCTGAGCGAGTCGATCAGCTGCTCGGCCATCTCCTGCTCCTTCTTCGCGACCTTCGGCGCCTTGTCCGGCAGCACGTCCTCGAGCTCGTCGGGGGAGACGACCTCGTCGGCGAAGCGCATCGTGGTCAGGGTCAGGACACCCGTGCTGGAGCGGATCGCCGCCAGGTGCTCCTTGTTGCGGAAGACGAAGCGGGCGATCGCCACCTTGCCGGAGGCCTCCATCGCCTTGGCCAGCAGCGAGTAGGCCTTCTCGGCGCCGTCGGCGGGGCCGAGGTAGTAGGGGCTGTCGAAGTAGATGGGGTCGATCTGCTCGAGGTCGACGAAGTCCTGGACGTCGATCGCCCGGGTCTTCTCCGGCGCCAGCGCCGACATCTCGTCTTTGCCGATCGGCACGTACTGGCCGGGCGTGATCTCGAAGGCCTTGACGATGTTCTCGTAGGGGACCTCCTCGTCGGTCCCCTCGGCGACGCGGCGGTGTTTGATCCGGGCGCTGTCGGAGTCGCGGATCTCGCGCAGGGCGATGTTGCGCCGCGCCACCGCGCTGTACAGCTTCACCGGCACGTTGAGCAGCCCGAAACTGATCGAGCCGCTCCAGATCGCTCTAGCCATGGACGGTCACCTACCCGGATTGTTCCAATCAATCGCAGCGGCGGCCAGGCATCGCCCGCGGGCGGGAGCCATCTTGCGCTTTGGGCGGGTCGGTTGCGCCTGGGCGGCCGGCGAATGCGCGAACGTAGACTCGGCCGGTGTCCCGCCAGAAGCGCCTGACGCTGGTCGCGACGATCCTCGGCTCCACCGTCGTCTTCCTCGACGGCACCGTCGTCAACGTCGCCCTGCCGGCGATCGGCGGCGACCTCGACGCCGGCCTGGCCGGGCAGCAGTGGGTGGTCGAGGCATACCTGCTGACGATGGTCTCGCTGCTGCTGGTCGGCGGCTCGCTGGGCGACCAGTTCGGGCGGCGGCGGATGTTCGTCGCCGGCCTGCTCGCCTTCGGCGCCACCTCGGCCCTCTGCGCCGTCGCGCCCTCCGACGAGTTCCTGGTCGCGGCGCGGGCGCTGCAGGGGATCGCCGGGGCGCTGCTGGTGCCGGGCTCGCTGGCGATCGTCGCCGCCACCTTCGAGGGGGCCGAACGCGGCAGGGCGGTCGGCACCTGGACCGCCTGGACCGGGATCGCGACCGTGCTCGGGCCGGCCGGCGGCGGCGCCCTGATCGGGCTGCTCTCCTGGCGGGCGATCTTCTGGGTCAACCTGCCGCTGATCGCGGTGACGGTGGCGCTGACCCTGCACGCGGTCGAGGAGAGCCGCGACCCGGATGCCTTCCGCGGCATCGACTGGACCGGGATCGCGCCTCTCGGCGGCCGGGCTCGGCGGACCCGTCTTCGCCCTGATCGAGCAGCCGACTCACGGCTGGGGCGACCCGCTGGTCTGGGTGCCGCTGCTCGGCGGCATCGCCTGCTTCGCCCTCTTCCTCCTCTTCGAGGCCCGCGCCCGCCAGCCGATGCTCGACCTCGGCCTCTTCCGCATCCGCAACTTCGCGGTCGCCAACCTGACCACGCTCGCCGCCTACGCCGGCCTGATCGGCGGCCTCTTCTTCGTCGCCCTCTTCCTCCAGCAGGTCGCCGGCTACTCGGCCCTGGAGGCGGGCCTGGCGACGACGCCGGTCTCGATCATGCTCTTCGTGCTCTCGCCGCGCTTCGGCCGGCTCGCCTCCGGCACCGGGCCGCGGCTGCCGATGACCGCCGGCCCGATCGTCGGCGGCCTCGGCCTGTTGCTGATGCTGCGGGTCGGGTCCAGCGCCGACTACGTCACCGAGGTGCTGCCGGCGATCCTCGTCTTCGGCCTCGGCCTGGCGGCGACGGTGGCGCCGCTGACCGCGACCGTGCTCGACTCGGTCGAAGAACGCCGCGTCGGCATCGCCTCCGGGATCAACAACGGCGTCTCGAGGGTGGCGGGGCTGCTGGCGATCGCGGTGCTGGGGGCGGTCATCTCGGCCCACTTCGGCTCCCAGCTCGATTCCAATCTCGGCGACCGCGCCGCTGAGCCGTGCAGGCGACGAACACGGTCGACGACGCCAAGGCGCAGCCGCTGGCTGTGCCCGACACCAAGCGCCTGCCGCCAGCCGAAGCGAGCCGGGTCCGCAGCGCCGCCGCCGACGCCTCGACCTCCGCCTTCCACCTCGGCGCCCTCATCGCCGGCCTGCTGATGATCGCCGGCGGCATCGCCTCCGGCTTCGGGATCGAGAACCCACGCCGCAAGGTCGACCCTATCTCCGAGGAGCAGGCATCAAGACAGCCCGCCTGAGCCGGGACGGGGTGCCCCTCGAACGGGCGGATACTCAAAGCACCGCCCTCCCCGAGGGCGGTGCTTGTCCGGGCGAGGGGCACCCCGTCCCTGCCCCCAAATAGGCTGCCTCCCATGCCTGCCCCGATCATCTTCTCCGGCATCCAGCCGACCGGTCGCAAGCACCTCGGCAACTACATCGGCGCGATCCGGCAGTACGTCGAGGGGCAGGAGCGGGGCGAGCCGGCGATCTTCTGCATCGTCGACCTGCACGCGATCTCGGTCGCCTACGACCCGGCCGAGCTGCGCGAGCGGCTCTACGACACCACCGCGATCCTGCTCGCCGCCGGCCTCGACCCCGAGCGCTGCATCTTCTTCCGCCAGTCCGACGTGCGCGAGCACACCGAGCTGACCTGGTTGTTGTCAGCCGTGACCGCCCACGGCGACCTCAACCGCATGCACCAGTTCAAGGACAAGTCGGCGCGCCAGCGCGAGCTGGTCTCGGCGGCGCTCTTCTTCTACCCGGTGCTGATGGCCGCCGACGTGCTCGCCTACCGCGCCACCGAGGTCCCGGTCGGCGACGACCAGCGCCAGCACGTCGAGCTGATGCGGGAGATCGCCCGCCGCTTCAACGAGCGCTTCGGCGAGACCCTGGTCGTGCCCGAGTTCCGCATCCCCGAGGTCGGCGCCCGGATCATGGACCTGCAGGAGCCGGAGCGGAAGATGTCGACCACCGGCGGCACCGAGGCCGGCACCGTTCTCGTCCTCGACGAGCCCGCCGCGATCCGCAAGAAGCTCGGCAGCGCCGTCACCGATTCCGGCCGCGAGGTCGTCCGCGGCGAGGACAAGCCCGGGATCGCCAACCTGATCGACATCCTCGCCGTCGCCCGTGGGATCGGCCAGGACGAGGTCGAGCGCGAGTTCGATGGCGCCGGCTACGGCGACTTCAAGAAGGCCGTCGCCGAGGCCGTGGTCGAGCTGCTGGGCCCGGTCCGCGAGCGCTATGCCGAGCTGCGCCCCGACGAGGCGGCGCTGGAGGCGGTCCTGGCCGCCGGCGCCGAGAAGGCCGCCGCGATCGCCGCTCCCACCCTCGCCGACGTGCGCGAGCGCATGGGCTTCCGCCCGGCGCGTTAACTTGACCTCGTGGCGATCGCCGAGCTAGACCTCGACCTCGACATCTTCGCCGGGCCGTTCGACCTGCTGATGGCGGTCGTCCTGCGCGAGGAGGTCAGCCTGCTCGAGCTGCAGCTGGGCGAGGTCGTCGTCGCCTACATCGAGCACCTCGAGCGCGAGGGCGAGCTGGAGCTGGAGGTGGCGACCGAGTTCCTCGTCCTGATCGCCGCCCTGCTGGAGCTGAAGTCGCGACTGATGCTGCCGGGCCCCGAGGACGAGCTCGACGAGCTCGGCCCGGAGGAGGCGATCGAGGAGCTGCTGGCGCGGATGCTCGAGTACCGCCGCTACCGCGACGCCTCGAGGGTGCTCGCCGACCGCTTCGAGAGCCAGCGCGGCTACCTGTACCGCTCGGCGCCGCTGCCGCGGGAGCTGCGCCGGGTCGCGGTCGAGGCCGCCACCGCCGTCTACGACCCGGACCGGCTCGGCGCCGCCCTCGGCGACCTGCTGACCGAGCCGCCCGACCTCGACATCAGCCACATCCGGCCGACCGTCTCCCTGGAGCGCCGCCTGCGCGCCCTGCGCGACGTGCTCCGCCGCCGCACCAGCTTCGACTTCGACGAGGAGTTCGGCGGCGAGGACCGCCTCACCCAGGCGGTGACCCTCTTCGGCCTGCTCGAGCTCTACCGCAAGGGCGAGATCGACTGGGAGCAGTCACAGCCGTTCGGCCCGATCCAGGTGCGGAAAGTGAGGCGCGGCATGAGCGACCTCGCCCGCAGCGTCGAGGCGCTGCTCTTCCTCTCGGCCCAGCCGGTCGCCGTCGCCGACCTGGCCGGGGCGACCGAGGCGACCGAGGGCCAGGTCGCCGAGGCGATCGAGCTGCTGCGCGAGGACCTCGCCGAGGGCAGGCGCGGGATCGTCCTGCGCGAGGTCGGCGGCGGCTTCGCCCTCGCCAGCGACCCGGCCAGCGAGGAGGCGGCGCGGCGGCTGCTGGCGAAGCCGCGGACGCCGCCGCTGACCCAGGCCCAGGCCGAGACGCTGGCGATCGTCGCCTACCTGCAGCCGGTCTCCCGACCCGAGGTCGCCCGCATCCGCGGCGTCTCCTCGGAGTCGGCGGTGCAGAGCCTGGCCGAGCGCGGCCTGATCGAGGAGTCCGGCCGCTCGCGGTTCGGCGCCGCGATCTTCAAGACCACGGAGCTGTTCGAGCGGCTCTTCGGGCTCTCCGGGCTCGACCAGCTGCCGGATCCGTCGCGCTTCGACCCGAGTCCCGAGGACGAGCGGGAGCTGCGCGAGAGGCTGCTGAAGGCCGGGGAACAGCGGGCGGAGCCGTGAGGTGGGAGGCGCGTCGGGGGAGGTCCCGGCGGAGCAACAGCGGGGAGGCTCCGGCGGGACCTCCCCCGACGCGCCTCACGTGAGGCTGGCCAAGTTCCTCGCTCACGGCGGGGTCGCCTCGCGGCGCATGGCCGAGAAGATCGTCGCCAACGGGCGGGTCACGGTCGACGGGGAGGTGGTCACCGACCCCGCTCGGGACGTCGACGAGGACGACGACGTGCGGGTCGACGGCAGCCCGGTCGGGGTGGAGGCGCACGAGGTCTGGGCGGTGAACAAGCCCGCCGGCGTGGTCTCGACCGCGCGCGAGCCGGGGGAGAGGCCGGCGGTGGTCGTCGCTGGTCGATACCGAGGCGCGGCTCTACCCGGTCGGCCGCCTCGACGCCGAATCGACCGGGCTGCTGCTGCTGACCAACGACGGCGAGCTGGCGAACCGGCTCACCCACCCGCGCTACGGCGTCAGCAAGACCTACCGGGCGCGGCTGCGGCGGCCGCCGACCGATCGCGACCTCGAGCGCCTGCGCCGCGGGGTCAAGCTCGAGGACGGGCCGACCGCCCCGGCCGAGGTGACCCGGATCGGCGAGCTGCGAGATCGAGATCGTCCTGCGCGAGGGCCGCAACCGCCAGGTCCGCCGCATGGTCGAGGCGGTCGGCAACAAGGTGCTGAAGCTGCGCCGGGTCCGCTTCGGCTCGCTGGCGCTGGGCAGGCTGGCGATGGGGGGCTCGCGCCGCCTCTCCGAGAAGGAGATCGCGCGGCTCTGGAAAGATGCAGAGTTGTGAGCGAGCTCGACGTCGGCGCCTACGAGGGACCCCGCCAGCGCCTCTTCGCGGTGCGCGGGGCGGCACAGGCCGAGGCCAACGAGCCGGGGGCGATCCTCGCCGCCACCGAGGCGCTGATGCGCGAGCTGATCGAGCGCAACGGCGGCTCGAGCCGGAGGCGATGGTCAGCTGCCTCTTCACCACCACCGACGACCTCGACGCCGAGTTCCCGGCGGTCGCCGCCCGCCGTCTGGGCCTCGACGCGGTGCCGCTGCTCTGCTGCCGGGAGATCCCGGTCCCGGGCTCGATGCCGCGGGTGATCCGGGTGATGCTCCACTTCTACGCCCCCGCGGGCCACGAGCCGGCCCACGCCTACATCGGCGAGGCGCAGAGGCTGCGGGTCGACCTCCAAGCCGCCCAGTAGCGCTGCTTCGCGCCCGTCCGTCAGAATCCACGCATGACCGTCACCTTCGCGGAGAAGCTGGCCCGGATGCCGGGCTACCAGGCCGGCGTGCCGACCGGGCAGGCACCGGAGGCGATCGCGTCCGGCGCGATCGCCCAGCTCGCCTCCAACGAGTCGCCCTTCCCGCCGCACCCGCAGGTGGTCGAGGCGATCGCCCGTGCCGCCGGGGCGATGAACCGCTACCCGGACCCCGACGCGACCCTGCTGCGCCGCCGCCTCGCCGAGCGCTACGAGACCGAGCCCGGCCGGGTCGCCGTCGGCAACGGCTCCTGCGAGATCCTGCTCGCCGCCGCCGAGGCGCTCTGCGAGCCCGGCGCCGAGATCCTCTACGCCTGGCCGGCCTTCTCGATGTACCCGTACCTGCCGGCGCTGACCGGCGCCCGCGAGGTCCGCGTGCCGCTGGCCGAGGGCGACGTCCACGACCTCGAGGCGATGGCGGCCGAGGTCACCGCCGCGACCCAGCTGCTGCTGGTCTGCAACCCCAACAACCCGACCGCGACCCACATCCCCGCCGCCGAGGTCGCCGCCTTCTGCGAGCGGGTGCCGCCGCACGTCACGATCGTCCTCGACGAGGCCTACGTCGAGTTCCAGACCAACGACGACCCCGACGCCACGGTCGACCTGCTCGCCGACTTCCCCAACCTCGTCGTCCTGCGCACCTTCAGCAAGTGCTACGGCCTGGCCGGGCTGCGGGTCGGCTACGCGCTCGGCTCGCCCAGCTTCCGCGCCGCGGTCGACGCCGTGCGCCAGCCGTTCAGCGTCAACGCCCTCGCCCAGGCGGCCGGGGCGGAGGCGGTCCTGCACTCCGACGACGTCCTGAGCGGGTCGAGGGCACGATCGCCGAGCGCCTCCGGGTCGAGGAGGCGCTGGGCGAGATCGGCCTCGCAGACCTCCGAGACGCAGGCGAACTTCTCCTGGGTCGACCTCGGCGACGCCGAGGAGGCCGAGATCCTCGCCGGCCTGGCCGAGCGCGAGGTCGCGGTCCGCCCCGGGACCCCGCTCGGCGCCCCCGGCCACATCCGCGTCACCTACGGCACTCCCGCGGAGAACGACCGCTTCCTGAGCGGCCTATCAGAATTACTCGACTAATCGCCCCGCCCGTGCTACTCCTAGTGCTCCGTTTCGGCGGCGAACGACGAGAAAGTACGATTCCCTCGGTTTGGAGAAAGGCGACGGCAAGATGATCATCGGCATGCAGGGCGCCAAACGCGACGGCGTCCGGGATCAGCGGATCGCGAAAGTGGTCGAGCTCGCGCCGCCGGCGAAGCTGCTGGAGGAGCTGCCGCTCGGCGCCGAGCAGGCGAAAGCGGTCGTCAGGGCGCGCCAGGAAGTGGTCGACGTGCTCCACGGCAAGGACCCGCGGCTGCTGGTCGTGGTCGGGCCCTGCAGCGTGCACGACCTCGAGGCGGCGCTGGAGTACGCCCGCGGGCTCGCCGACACGGCGAAGGAGCTGAGCGACCGGCTGCTGGTCGTGATGCGGGTCTACTTCGAGAAGCCGCGGACGACGACCGGCTGGAAGGGCCTGATCAACGACCCCCACCTGGACGGCTCCGGCGACGTCAACGCCGGCCTGCGGATGGCCCGCAAGCTGCTGCTCGAGGTGGTCGACCTGGGGCTGCCGGTCGGCTGCGAGTTCCTCGACCCGATCACGCCGCAGTACATCTCCGACACGGTCGCCTGGGGCGCGATCGGCGCCCGTACCACGGAGAGCCAGACCCACCGCCAGCTCGGCTCCGGGCTCTCGATGCCGATCGGCTTCAAGAACCGCACCGACGGCAACATCCAGGTCGCGGTCGACGCGGTCCGCGCCGCCGCCGCCCCGCATGCCTTCGCCGGCATCGACGACGCCGGCATCCCGGCGATCCTCCACACGACCGGCAACCCCGACGGCCACGTCATCCTGCGCGGCGGCCACGGGATGCCGAACTACGACGTGCCCGACGTCGAGGATGCCCTGGTCACGCTGGGGGTCTCCGGGCCTGCCGGAGCGGCTGGTGATCGACGCCTCCCACGACAACAGCGGCAAGGACCCCGCGAAGCAGGTCCTCGCCGCCGGGCGAGATCGCCGACCAGATCGCCGACGGCAACAAGGCGATCGTCGGCGTCATGCTGGAGTCGTTCCTGGTCGGCGGGCAACCAGAGAGCTGGTGCCGGGCGAGGAGCTCACCTACGGCCAGTCGATCACCGACGCCTGCATCGACTGGGAGGACACCGTCACCGTCCTCGAGCGCTTCGCCGCGGCCATCGAGGCCTCCCGCAGTTGACCGGCGCCGGGGCGACGAGAGTCGCCGTTCTCGGCGTCGGCCTGATCGGCGGCTCGATCGGGCTCGCGGCGCGGCAGCGGCTGCAGGCCGAGGTGGTCGGCTACAGCCGCACCCCGGCGACGATCGAGCGGGCGCTCGAGATCGGCGCCGCTCGACCGCGGCGCCGGCTCGATCGCCGAGGCCTGCGAGGGCGCCGAGCTGGTCTTCTGCGCCGCGCCGGTGGCGGCCCTGCCGGCCCAGGCCGGCGAGGCGCTGGCGGCCTGCGGCCCCGACGGCCGTGGTCACCGACGTCGGCTCGACCAAGCGCGAGCTGGTCGCCGCGCTCGGCGACGACGAGCGCTTCATCGGCGGCCACCCGCTGGCCGGGGCGGAGACCGCGGGCGTCGACAACGCCCGCGCCGATCTCTTCGAGGGCGCCCGCTGGTACCTGACCCCGACCGAGCGCTCCAGCGGCCTCCTCTACGACCGCCTGCAGCGCGCCGTCGCCGGGCTCGGCGCCCGGCCGCAGGCGATCGACCCCGCTGCTCACGACCGCCTGATGGCGACGATCAGCCACCTGCCCCACGTCGTCGCCAACGCCCTCGCGGCCGAGGCGGCGGCGGAGCTCGGCGGCGACTCCGAGCGGATGCCCGAGGTCGGCCCCAGCTTCCGCGACACGACCCGCGTCGCCGGCTCCAACCCGGCGATCTGGGCGCGACATCTTCGCCAGCAACCGCGAGGCCGTCGCCGACTCGGTCGAGGCGCGTCGCCCGCCGCCTCGGCGAGGCCGCGGAGCTGATCCGCCGCGGCGACCGCGAGGCCGTCGCCGCCTGGCACGCGGCCGCCGGCGAGGACCGCCGCCGCCTGCTCGAGTCCGACCTCGAGGCGGGGCCCGCTGCGCGAGCTGCGGATCGTCGTCGCCAACGGGCCGGGGACGATCGCCGAGCTGGCCCTGGCGCTGGGCGAGGCCGGCGTCAACATCGAGGACATGGCCCTCTACCCGGCGCCGGACATGACCTCGGGCGCGGTCACGCTCTGGGTCGCCGGCGACGAGCAGGCCGGGCGCGCCGCGGCGCTGGTGCGCGAGCTCGGCCACACCGTCACCGTGCTCGGCCCCGGGGAATAGCGGCGATGACCCGCTTCGAGCCCGCGGGCCCGCTGCGCGGCTCCCTGCGCCCGCCGTCGGACAAGTCGATCTCCCACCGCGCGGCGCTGATCGCGGCGATGGGAGAGGGGGAGACGCTGGATCGAGGGCTACCTCGACGCCGCCGACACCCGCTCGACCCTGGCCGCGGTGGCGGCGCTGGGAGCGCGGGTCGAGGGTGTCGGCGCCGAGCTCGAGCCGGTGGGATCCGCATCCGCGGTGTCGGTCTGCGCGGGCCGGCTCCGGCGGCGATCGACGTCGGCAACGCCGGCACCCTGCTGCGGCTGCTGCCCGGCTGGCTCGCCGGGCAGGAGGGCGGCAGCTGGACGCTCGACGGCGACGACTCGATCCGGCAGCGGCCGGTCGACCGGATCGCCGCGCCGCTGCGCCTGATGGGCGCCACCCTGAGCTGCCGCGAGGAGCGCCTGCCGCCGCTCGAGATCGAGGGCGCGCCGCTGCGCGGCATCGCCTACGAGATGCCGATCGCCAGCGCCCAGGTCAAGTCCTGCCTGCTCTTCGCCGGGCTGCTGGCCGAGGGGAGGACCCGGGTCGTCGAGGGCCATCCGAGCCGCGACCACACCGAGCGGATGCTGGCGGCGGCAGGGGCGAGCGTCGAGCGCGGCGAGGGCGTCGTCACCGTGCGCCCGGCGCAGCGGCTGGAGCCGGGCGAGATCGCCGTTCCCGCCGACATCTCCTCGGCCGCCTTCTTCGTCGTCGCGGCGCTGCTGGTCGGCGGCAGCGAGGTGGTCCTCGAGGACGTCGGCATCAACCCGACCCGCACCGGCCTGCTGGCGATCCTCGAGCGGATGGGGGCCGAGATCGAGGTCGAGCCGCTGGGCGAGCGCGGCGGCGAGCCCACCGCTCGCCTGCGGGTGCGCCCGGCCCCCCTGCGCGGCACCGAGGTCGGCGGCGCCGAGGTGCCGCTGGCGATCGACGAGCTGCCGCTGGTCGCGCTCGCCGCCTGCTTCGCCGAGGGCACGACGACGATCCGCGACGCGGCCGAGCTGCGGCGCAAGGAGTCCGACCGGATCGCCACCGTCAGCGCCGCCCTGAACGCGCTCGGCGCCCGGGTCGAGACGACCGAGGACGGGATGGCGATCGCCGGCAGCGGCGGCCTGCGCGGCGGCACGATCGAGTCCCACGGCGACCACCGGATCGCGATGCTCGGCGCCGTCGCCGGCCTCGCCTCCCGCGACGGAGTCGAGGTGCGGGGGATGGACGCGGCCGCGGTCAGCTATCCCGGCTTCGAGGCCGATCTGGCCTCGCTGCTCGGGCCCGCGCCTAGTTCACGGCGAGCCCGCACCGCCGCCCACGACCGCGCGCCTCTACGCTGCCGCGCGATGGTTATCGCGATCGACGGCCCCGCCGGGGCCGGCAAGTCCTCCGTCGCCCGCGCCGTGGCGGAGGAGCTCGGCTTCACCTACCTCGACTCCGGGGCGATGTACCGCTGCGTGGCCCTGGTCGCGATCGAGCGCGGCCTCGGCGTCGACGACGGCGAGGCCATGGGGCCGCTGGCCGGCGAGCTCGAGGTCGAGCTGGAGGGGCGGCGGGTGCTGGTCGGCGAGCGCGACGTCAGCGCCGCGATCCGCGAGCCGGGCGTCACCGCCGCCGCCTCTCGCGTCTCGGTCCATCCCCAGGTGCGGGAGGCGATGGTCGACCGCCAGCGGCGGCTGATCGCCGCCGGCCGCTACGTCGCCGAGGGCCGCGACATCGGCACCGTGGTCAGCCCCGACTCGCCGCTGAAGGTCTTCCTCACCGCCTCCGACGAGGAGCGCGCCCGCCGCCGGGCGGCGCAGACCGGGGAGGACTTCGAGTCCGTCCTCGACGCCCAGCGCCGCCGCGACGCCCGCGACACCGAGCGCGAGCACGGCGCCCTGCGCGCCGCCGCCGACGCGGTCGAGCTCGACACGCACCAATGGGCTTGGAAGAAGTGGTGGGACGGATCGTCGGTATTGCGAGACAGAGGTCGGCATGAGCGCCCGCTTATCCGGCTCGCATCCGCCGGACGAGCCGTCCGCGAAAGGGGCCTGGCGTGATGCCAGTCGACTTTGTAACGCTATGCGTGACAAAAGCGCCATGGGGGGAGGGATGAGCCGCCTTCCCACCGTCGCCGTCGTCGGCTTCCCCAACGTCGGCAAGAGCACCCTGGTCAACCGCCTGGTCGGCGGCAGCGAGGCCGTGACCGCGGCCGAGCCGGGGGTCACCCGCGATCGCAAGCGGCTCGCCTGCGAGTGGAACGGGGTCGCCTTCGACCTGCGTCGACACCGGCGGCATCGACCTCGAGGACGAGGCGGAGCTGGCCCGCGACGTGCAGCGCCAGGCGCGGCTGGCGATCGCCGAGGCCGACGCGGTGGTGATGGTGGTCGACGCCCGCGCCGGCCTGCGGGCCGGCGACGCCGAGCTGGCGAAGACCCTGCGCGAAGGCGACGTCCCGGTCCTGGTCGCCGTCAACAAAGCCGACCGCCCCGACGACTTCTCGATCACCGCCGAGTTCCACAGCCTCGGGCTGGGCGAGCCGCTGGCGGTCTCCGCCAGCCACGGCCTCGGCACCGGCGACCTGCTCGACGCGATCGTGGCGATGCTCGGCGAGCGGCCGCCGCGGCTGGAGGGCGACGACGCGGTCCGGGTCGCGGTGATCGGCCGCCCCAACGTCGGCAAGTCCTCGCTGGTCAACGCCTTCCTCGGCTCCGACCGGGTGATCGTCTCCGACCTGCGCCGGCACCACCCGCGACGCGATCGACACCGAGCTCGAGGTCGACGGCAGGCGCACGATCCTGGTCGACACCGCCGGCCTGCGGCGGCGCGCCAAGGTCGCCGGCACCGTCGACTACTACGCCCAGCTGCGCTCCGAACGCGCGGTCGAGCGGGCCGACGTGGCGATCGTCGTCTGCGACGCCTCCGAGGGGGTCACCTCGGAGGACCTGCGGGTGGCCGAGCTGGCGATGAAGGCCGGCTGCGCGACCCTGCTGGTGCTGAACAAGTGGGACCTGACCGCGACCGACATCGACGACGCCCGCGCCCGGGTCGAGCGCAAGCTGCGGCTGCGCCCGGCGGTCATCACCTGCTCGGCGACCCGCGGCCGCAACGTCCCGGCGCTGCTGCCGCGGGCGCTGGCAGCTGGCCGACCGCGCCGGCGAGCGGATCCCGACCCCGGAGCTGAACCGCTTCGTCGCCGACGTCGTCGCCAAGCACCCGCCGCCCTCGCGGCGCGGCCGCCGCCTGCGGCTCTACTACTCGGCCCAGGTGGGCGAGCGGCCGCCCCGGATCGCGATCCAGGTCAACGACCGCAAGCTGATCATCCGCGACTGGGCCTATCACCTGGAGAACCGGATGCGCGAGGCCTACGGCCTCGAGGGGGTGCCGCTGGTGATCGATTTCGTTCCCCATTCCGGCCGCCGCGGCCGCCCGGACTGACCGCCGCCGTGAATTCCTCTAGGCTTCCGGCCATGCCGACTTCCAAGCCACTCGCCGAGAGCGAGTACCTCTTCACCTCCGAGTCCGTCACCGAGGGCCATCCGGACAAGGTCAGCGACGCGATCTCCGACGGGGTCCTGGACGCGATCATGGCCGAGGACCCGGAGGGCCGGGTCGCCTGCGAGACCCTGGTCAACACCGGCATGGCCGTCGTCTCCGGGGAGATCTCGACCGAGGTCCACCTCGACATCCCGGAGATCGTCCGCGAGACGGTCCGCGGGATCGGCTACGACCACGGCGACTACGGCTACAACTGCGACCACATCTCCATCCTCGTCTCGCTCGACAAGCAGTCGCCCGACATCGCCCAGGGCGTCGACGTCGCCTACGAGACCCGGGTCGACGACGCCGACGACGAGCTGCTGATCGCCGGCGCGGGCGACCAGGGGATGATGTTCGGCTACGCCAGCGACGAGACCGAGGCGCTGATGCCGATGCCGATCCACATCGCCCACCGGCTCGCCGAACGCCTCGCCGCCGTCCGCAAGGACGAGACGCTCCCCTACCTCGGCCCCGACGGCAAGACCCAGGTCAGCGTCCGCTACCGCGAAGGCCGCCCGGTCGGGATCGAGAAGCTGCTGATCTCCACCCAGCACGCCGAGGGGGTCGACTCCCAGACCACGATCAAGCCCGACCTCTGGCAGCACGTGGTGCTGCCGGTGCTCGAGGCCGAGGTGCCGGGCCTCTACGACGAGGGCGAACTGGGCGAGGGCTTCCTGGTCAACCCGACCGGCAAGTTCGTGATCGGCGGCCCGGTCGGCGACGCCGGCCTCACCGGCCGCAAGATCATCGTCGACACCTACGGCGGCATGGCCCGCCACGGCGGCGGCGCCTTCTCCGGCAAGGACCCGTCGAAGGTCGACCGCTCGGCCGCCTACGCCGCCCGCTACGTGGCCAAGAACGTCGTCGCCGCCGGCCTCGCCGAGCGCTGCGAGGTCCAGGTCGCCTACGCGATCGGCGTCGCCCACCCGGTCTCGCTGATGGTCGAGACCTTCGGCACCGGCAAGCTCCCCGACCGCAGATCTCGCGCCTGGTCGAAGCCGAGTTCGACATGCGCCCCGGCGCCTTCCGCCGCTACCTCGACCTGCACCGCCCGATCTTCCAGAAGACCTCCGCCTACGGCCACTTCGGCCGCCCGGACCCGGACTTCACCTGGGAGCGCACCGACCGCGCCGACGCCCTCCGCGCCGCCGCCGGTCTCGAAGCCGCCGCCGCTTAGCTTCTGCAGCGAGCAATTCTCCCCCACCAGCGGGCGGGGGGAGACTCCACCCGTATCCAGACTTTGAGCCCCTATGGGGGCCCCAAAGCTGGCTACGCGGAATCGGGACGCTTGGGCGCTGGCGCGTCGGCAGCACGGAGTCATCGCCCGCCGACGATCTCCTCGGGTCGGGATTCAGTCCGAAGGCGATCCGGCACCGCCTCGCCATCGGGTCGTCTCCGGCTGGTGGCTCGTGGTGTCTACACCGTGGGGTGGCCTCTGACCGACCGCAAGCAGGGCTGGATGGCGGCTGTTCGCGTCTGCGGCGAGGGCGCGGTGCTGAGCCATGCGAGCGCCGCGGCTCTTTGGGGGATTGGCCCTGAAGGCACGGGCCCCGTTGACGTCACCATCCGCCGCCGTTGCAGTGTCTCCCGACCGGGGTAAACGCCAGGGCTCGACCGCACCTGCCGGAGCGGGACGTCACCGAGCGCCACGGCATTCCGGTCACGACTCCGGTTCGAACCCTGATCGACCAAGCGACCGAACTGACGCCGAACCGCCTCGAGCGAATGGTGAACGAGGCGGACAAGCACGATGTGATCGACCCCGAGGCGCTACGAGAGGCGCTCGACGACTACGGGAGTGAGCGCGGCGCCAAGCCCCTCCGGACCTTGTTGGACCGCCAGACCTTTCGCCTCTCGGATACCGAGCTGGAAGTCCTGTTCCGACCCATAGCCGCGAAGGCCGGTCTTCCCACGCCCCTCACCAAAGAGATGGTCAACGACTTCGAGGCCGACTTCTACTGGCCGGACCTCGGCCTCGTGGTTGAGACCGATGGCTGGCGCTATCACCGGACGCCTGCAGCCCAGGCTCGCGATGCCCTCCGGGATCAGACTCACACCGCCGTCCGGCCTGACTCCGCTGCGCTTCTCCCACTACCAAGTCAAGTACGAACCTCAGCACGTTCCGGACATCCTCTCTCGCACCGCCGCCAACATCAGCCCGTTGATCTCCACCCACACCTGACTGGGGGTGCAGATCAACGGCGGCTGAAGCTCTTTCCGCAGGTGCCGGGCGGCTGCGCCTCGCCCAGCCCGTGCGTGCCGGCGGCGTGCGTGCCGGTGGCCTGGTCGACCGCTGTGGACGACGTCGGCCGGGTCGGCGACGCCGGCGAAGACGAAGTTGTAGTCGTCGGTGGCGGCGGTGTCGAAGTCGACGTCGCCGATCTGCATCAGCCGCTGGTAGACCGACTGGCGGTAGTTGACGTTCTGGACGCGCTCCAGGCGGGTCTCCTGGATCTCCCTGGAGATGATCCCGCGCTTGATGTTGAGGCGGCGGTCGGTGATCGTGTAGGTGGTCGCGACCCGCTTGACGAAGCCGATCAGCAGGGTCAGCGCGATCACGACCAGGATCACCAGGAAGGCGGTGCCGTTGCCGTCGACGAGCTTGGCGATGCACGCCGAGGACGATCGCGACGACGATCCCTTTCAGATAGAAGCCGAGGATCGCCCGCCAGGACGGGTGGCCCTCGAAGATCACCTGCTCTCCGGGGCTGAGATTGAGGCTCACGGCGGGCAGCATACGTCTTCGGCCCGATACCCGCCAGGGCTCCGGACGGGTCGTCCCCGCCCGCGCATACCCTCGCCGGATGGCCATCCTCAGGGTCGAGCCGCTGACCACCGCCCGCGCCCTGCGGGGCCCCTTCGACTACCGCCAGCCGGCGACGATGGAGGCTCTGGAGGTGGGCAGCGTCGTCCGGGTGCCGTTCGGGCCGCGCAAGCTGCTCGGCGTCGTCGTCGAGCTGGCCGAGTCCTCGGAGCTGCGCGCCGGATCGGCTCGCCGAGCCGATCGAGGCGCTGGAGTCCGGGGCTCCGGCGGAGCTGGTCGGCCTCGGCCTCTGGGTCGCCCGCGAGTACTGCTCGACCCCCTCGCGCGGGCTGCAGCTGGTGCTGCCGCCGGGGACCGGGACGGGGGGGCGCACGGTCCGCTCCAAGGTCGAGCTGCGAGCCGAGATCCTGCCGGCCGGGGAGGAGGCGCTGGGCGGCGGCGGCCGGCTCGGCGTCAAGCAGCGAGCGGTGCTGGAGGCGCTGCGCGGCCGGCGAGATGTCGAGCGGCGAGCTGGCGACCGCGGTCGGCGCCGACCGCCAGACCCTGCGCCGGCTGGAGCAGCGCGGGCTGGTCGCGACCCGCAGCTCGCGCCTGCGCCGTGCCCCCGCCGGCTCGGGTCTCGCGGCCCCGGCCGAGCGCCCGCAGCTGCTGCCCGAGCAGCAGCTGGCGGTGGAGTCGATCGTCGCCGCGCTCGACGGCGAGGCCGGCGCGGAGCGCAAGCTGCTGCTGCACGGGGTGACCGGCTCGGGCAAGACCGAGGTCTACCTGGCCGCGGTCGAGGCGGCGCTGGAGCGGGGTCGGGCGGCGATCGTCCTCGTCCCCGAGATCGGCCTCGCCCCGCAGGCGGTGGCGCGGTTCCGGGCCCGGCTCGGCGACCGTTTCGCCGTCCTCCACTCGGCCCTCTCCGCCGGCGAGCGCTACGACGAGTGGCGGCGGCTGCGCGGCGGCGAGGCGAGCGTCTGCGTCGGCCCCCGCTCGGCCGTCTTCGCCCCGGTCCGCGACCTCGGCCTGATCGTGATCGACGAGGAGCACGACGCCTCCTACAAGCAGGAGGGCGACCCCTGCTACGACGCCCGCACGGTCGCCCGCCGGCGCGCCGAGGACTGCGGCGCCGTGCTGGTCGCCGGCACCGCGACGCCGCGCCCGGAGACCTGGCTGGAGCTGCCGCGGGTGCGAGCTGCCACACCGGGTCGACGGCCTGCGGATGCCGCCGGTCGAGCTGGTCGACATGCGCGAGGCCGACCCTCGCGGCGGACCGCTGCACGCCGACACCTGGGAGGCCCTGGAGGAGCGTCCGCGCGCGCCGGCGCCAAGGCGATCGTGATGATCAACCGCCGCGGCTTCGCCCCCTGGCTCACCTGCCGCTCCTGCGGGCACCACTGGAACTGCCCCAACTGCGACGTCTCGCTGATCGTCCACCGCCACAGCGGGCGCCTCGTCTGCCACCACTGCGCCCACGCCGAGCCGCAGCCGCGCGCCTGCCCCGAGTGCGCCTCGACGACGCTCTCGCGCGCCGGCGCCGGCACCGAGCGGATCGAGTCGCTGCTGCGCCGAGCGGCTGGCGCCGATGCCGGTCTTCCGCCTCGACTCCGACACCGCGTCGGAGCGCGGCGCCCACGCCCGCATCCTCGCCGCGCTTCGGCGAGGCGTCCAGCGGCGTCCTCGTCGGCACCCAGATGGTCGCCAAGGGGCACGACTTCCCCGAGGTGACGCTGAGCGCGATCCTCGACGCCGACGCGACCCTGCGCTTCCCCGACTTCCGGGCCGAGGAGCGGACCTTCGCGATGGTCGCCCAGCTCGCCGGGCGCAGCGGCCGCGGCGAGGCCGGCGGCGAGGTGATCGTCCAGACCCTGGCGCCGGGCGCCCCCAGCATCGCCCACGCCGCCCGCCACGACTCCGCCGGCTTCCTCGCCGGCGAGCTGGAGCGGCGGCGCGCTGCTGCGCTACCCGCCCTTCTCCCACCTGGTCCGGATCGGCTTCGCCTCCGAGCAGGAGCCGCGGCTGGAGACCGCCGCCAGCGGCGATCGCCGCGGAGCTGCGCGAGCGGCTGCCGCACGGGTCCGAGCTGCTCGGCCCGGCGCCGATGTTCCGCGTCCGCAACCGCCACCGGCGCCGCATCCTGATCAAGGCCGGCGACCGCGAGGGCGACGGTCGCCGCGGTGCGTGACGTGGTCGAGCGCCGCGCCGCCGACCGCTCGCTGCAGCGACGTCGCGATCGGCGTCGACGTCGACCCGCAGTACGCCGTCCACGCCATGCCCGAGCCTCGTGAGACGACAGAGCCGGCGAGCGACGGCACGAGACGACAGCAGCGAGCGCGAGCAGCTCGAAGCGGAGCTGCTGGAGCGGCGCGAGGCGGCGCTGGCCCACGTCGTCAAGTTCGGCGACCCGGTGCTGAAAAGCAGGGCCTCGCCGGTGACCGCAGTTCGGCCCGGAGCTGCGGGCCGAGGTCGAGCGGATGATCGCGATCATGCGCGACGGGATGGGGGTCGGCCTCGCCGCCACCCAGCTCGGATCCTGCGCCGGCTGCTGGTCTTCCAGGCGGGCCCCGACGGCGAGCCGACGGCGCTGATCAACCCGGTCGATCGAGTGGCTCTCCGAGGGAGGGCTCGATCGCCGAGGAGGGATGCCTCAGCCTGCCCCGGGTCTCGATGGACGTCGAGCGGCCGCTCCACGCCCGGGTCAGCGGCCGCGACGCCGAGGGCGAGCCGATCGAGATCGAGGCCTCGGGCCTGGAGGCGCGGGTGCTCCAGCACGAGATCGACCATCTCGACGGCGTCCTGATCCTCGACCGCACCAGCCGCGACCAGCGCAAGGGCGCCCTGCGGGCGCTGCGCGAGCGGCGGCAGCTACAGCCCCCGCCGGCGACCGACGAGCCCGAGCGACGAGGGCGAGCTTCGCGAGCCGCGCACCGACGCGTGAGCACCGTCTACCTCGGCACCTCCGACTTCGCCGCCACCGTCCTGCGGCCGCTGGCCGGCTCCGCGCACAAGCCCGACGCTGGTGGTCACGCCACCCGACCGCCCCCAGGGCCGCGGCCGCAAGCTGTCGCCGCCGCCCGCCGGCGCTGGCCGCGCGAGGAGCTGGGGATCGAGCTGCTGCAGGCGGAGGACGTCAACGAGGAGTCGGTGCGCGAGCGGATCGCGCGCCGCCGATCCCGGCGCCGTCGTCGTCTGCGCCTTCGGCCAGTTGATCCGCGAGCCGCTGCTCTCCGAGCACCTGATGCTGAACGTCCACCCTCGCTGCTGCCGCGCTGGCGCGGCGCGGCCCCGATCGAGCGGGCGATCATGGCCGGCGACCGCCGCACCGGGGTCTGCGTGATGAAGCTGACCGCCGGGCTCGACGCCGGGCCGGTCGCGCTGAGCGCGGAGGTCGCGGATCGGCGCCGACACAGACTTCGAGGCGCTCTCCGCGACCCTCGCCGGGATCGGCGGCAAGCTGCTGGTGCGGGCGCTCGACGCTCGAGGCCGCGGGCCGCGCTCGAGTTCGTGGAGCAGGACGAGGCGGCGGTCACCTACGCGGAGAAGATCGACCCGGCCGAGCGCCGGCTCGACCCGGCCCGCCCGGCCGCCGAGCTGGCGGCGACGGTCCGCGCCCTGACCCCGCACATCGGCGCCTACCTGGAGACCGCCGACGGCGAGCGGCTCGGCGTCCGCCGCGCCCGCGCCGTCGACGTCAGCGTCAAGACCGGGGCGGTCAAGTCCGAGTGGGGAGCGCTGCTGGTCGGCTGCTCTCGCGGTGCCCTGCGGTCTGGACGTGGTGCAGCCGGCGGGCGGCAAGCCGATGCCGGTCGACGCCTACCTGCGCGGCCACCCGCTGCCGAGGCTGGCTTGAGCGCGGAGGCGCACGGGTGATCGCCCCGCCCGCTCCTGGCCTTCGAGACGGTCCGGCAGACCTTCGAGGACGGCGCCTACACCGAGCGCGCCTTCCGCGCCGGCGCCGAGCGGCTCGCGCTCGACGGGCGCGAGCGCGCCCAGGCCCAGCGCCTCGCCTATCGGCGCCGTCCAGCGCCGCGGCACCAGCGACGCCGCGATCGAGCGCCTCGCCGGCCGCTCGACCGCGGCTGCTCGACCCGCCGGTGCTGGCTGCCCTGCGCCTCGGCCTCTACGAGCTGCTCTTCGCCGACGGCACCCCCGACCACGCCGCCGTCGACCAGGCGGTCGAGCTGGCCAAGGGGGCCGGCGCCGCCCACGCCTCCGGCCTCGTCAACGCGGTCCTGCGGCGGGCGGCCCGCGAGCGCGGCGCAGCTGACGGCCGCTCCTGCTGGAGGACGACTCGACCCCCGAGGCGGCCGCGGTCGCCCACTCGGCGCCGCTCTGGCTGGCGCGGATGTGGTGGCAGGAGCTCGGGCCCGGAGGCGGCGCGGGCGCTGCTCGCCGCCTGCAACGAGCCGGCCGAGGTGGCCTGCGCGCGGCTGGCGATGCTCGGTCGCTCACGTGCGAGCCGCTCGCGCGCTGCGCCGCCAGCCGCGCGCAGGGCGACCTGGAGGCTCGAGTGCCGCTGGAGTCGAGGCGAAGCCCGCGGGCGGCGGCTGGCCGCTCGACGCCGCCGGAGCTGATGCGTCTTGACCGGGCGGATGGGGGACGACCGTCGCCGGCGCTGGTCGCGGCCGGCGAGCTGACCCCGCAGAGCCGCGGCTCCAGCCGCCGTGGTCGAGGTGCTCGACCCGCGCGAGGGCGAGCAGGTGCTCGACCTCTGCGCCGGCCCCGGGATCAAGACCGGCCAGATCGCCGCGCGGATGGGCGACCGCGGCGAGGTGATCTCGGTCGAGCTCGACCCCGCCCGGGCCGAGGAAGTCGCGGCACAGGCCCAGCGCCTCGGGCTGCGCAGCGTCACCGTGATCGAGGCCGACGCGGCGGCGATGGAGATGGCGTCCGGCTTCGACCGGGTCCTGCTCGACGCGCCCTGCTCGGACCTCGGCGCCCTCGCCTCGCGCCCGGACGCGCGCTGGCGCAAGTCGCCGAAGGCGATCGAGCGGCTGGTCGACGATCCAGGAGCAGGCCCTGCTCGGCGCCGCCAGGGCGCTGCGGCCCGGCGGCGTCCTCGTCTACTCGACCTGCACGATCTCCCGCCGCGAGAACGAGGACCGGGTCGCGGCGCTGCTCGCCGCGGCCGCGGCGGGGGAGGTGCCGGCGCTCGAGCTGGAGGACCTCGGCGCCCGCGCCCCGGGCCTCGCCTCGCCGCTCGAGCCGCGCTGCCTGCAGCTGCGTCCGGACCGCGATCGCACCACCGGCTTCTTCATCGCCCGCTTGAGGCGGCATGATTAGGCGATGAGCGAGTCGGGAAATGCCGGAACCGGGCGAGGGCGACGCTGGGGCGGGCCCCCTGCCCGAGCTGCGGCGAGCCCTGGCTGCGGCCGACCCAGCTGCCGGGCCGCCTGCGCTGCGTCAACTGCCTGAGCCGCTTCGAACTCGTCTCCCAGTGCCCCAACTGCGGCGAACACCAGACGATCGCCCGGATGAGCCACACCGAGGACATGCAGTGCCAGTCCTGCGGCGCCTCGATGCTGCGCGCAGCCTGACCGGCCGTGGCTGGCAAGGACGCAGGGAGCGTGGCGTGCTCTGCACGCGAGCGACCGAGGACGTAGCCAGGCGCGTCCGGGTAGGCTGCGCGCCATGAGCGAGCGGATGCGTGAGCTGATCGCGGACCCCCGGGTCGCGCCGTCGATCCTCTCGGCCGATTTCGCGAAGCTGGGGTCCCAGGTCGAAGAGGTGATGGAGGCCGGGGCACGGGTGATCCACTTCGACGTCATGGACGGCCATTTCGTGCCGCCGATCACGATCGGGCCGCTGGTCCTCGGCGCGATCGCCGACCAGGTCCACGCCGCCGGCGGCGTGATCGACGTCCACCTGATGATCGAGGCGCCCGAGCGCCAGATCGAGGCCTTCGCCAAGGCCGGGGCCGACTCGATCAGCTTCCACGCCGAGGCGACGCCGCACGCCAACCGCACCCTGCACGCGATCCGCGAGCTCGGCTGCCTGGCCGGTGTCGCGATCAACCCCGGCACCCCGGCCGAGGCGCTCGCCGAGCTGCGCGGCTACGCCGACATCGTCCTCTGCATGACCGTCAACCCGGGCTGGGGCGGCCAGGCCTTCATCGAGTCCTCGCCGGCCAAGGTCGAGCGCCTGCGCCCGCTGGTCGGCGACGGCGAAGATCGAGGTCGACGGCGGCGTCGACACCACCACCGCCGGCTCGGTCGCCGCCGCCGGCGCCTCCCTCTTCGTCGCCGGCTCCGCCGTCTTCGGCGCCGCCGACCCCGCCGCCGCCTACACGGCGATCGCCGCGGCCGCCGGCGCGATCTAAGCCGCGCCAGCGGGGCTAGGACCAAGCAGATCAAGGACGCAGGGAGCGAGATGAGGGGAGCGCACTTCGTGCGTGACCCGAAGACGAGCGACCGAGGACGCCGATATGCGCCGGTCCTAGCCCCGCTGGTTACATCTCGTGGCCGCGGGCGATCAGTGCTCCGGTGACCTCCTGCCACCAGGCGCGCTCGGCCGGGTCGACGCCGGCGCGCTCGGCCCGGCGCTCGCACCAGTCGGCCAGAGCCCGCCGACCGCCGACCGCGACCACGCTCTCGCCGGTCACCGCGTAGCGCCCGTCGGCGAGGGCCACCATCGCGCCGCTGCCGTCGCCGCGGCTGCGCATCACCGCCAGCACCGGGATCCCGTCGACCTCGTTCGGGCTCGGGGTCGTCGCCGTCGCCGCAGCCGGGCGCACCGAGAAGACCTGCGAGGCGCCTCGCCGGGGCAGCGCCGGAGGTCGCTGGCCGGCCGATCGGTCCCTTCGTCCAGATGCTTGGTCAGCGCCTCGACCTCCTCGCGCAGCTCGCTGCGGACGAGGACGTGCAGCTCGTCGCCCTCGCGCAGCTCGGTCGAGCCGCGCGGCGGGATCGCGTGCCCGTCGCGGACGATCACGTTGACCAGCGCCTCGCGCGGCAGCTCCAGCTCGCGCACGCGGTGCCCGGCGGCGGCCGCCCCCGGCGGCAGCCGGTAGGCGACCACGTCGCCGCCCATGCGGCGGATCCGGCCCGACTCGAGCAGCCGTCGCGGCAGCGCCGGCTCGTCGGTGGTCAGGCCCAGCCGCTGCGCCAGCGGCTCGAAGGTGGCGCCCTGGACCAGGGTCGAGGTGACGACGACGAAGAAGACGATCGAGAACAGCTCCTCGCCGGTGCCGACCCCGGCCACGACCGGGAAAGGTCGCGAGCCAGATCGGCGTCGCCCCGCGCAGTCCGGCCCAGCCGAGCATCGCCCGCTCGCGCACGTTGAGCGGCGCCAGCGCGGTCGCGATGAAGGTGGCGATCGGCCGGGCGACGAAGATCAGCGCCGCCGAGAGCGCCAGCCCCTCCAGCGCGACGTCGTCGAGGGTGCTCGGGGAAGACCAGCAGGCCGAGCAGGATGAAGAGGGCGATCTGGGCGACCCAGCCGAGACCCTCGTGGAAGGCGACGATGGTGCGCCGGGCGGGGATGCTGGCGCCAGCCCAGGGCCAGCGCGGTCAGGTAGATGGCGAGGAGGCCGGAGCCGTGGGCGACCTCGGCGAGGCCGTAGGCGAGCCCGGCGATCGCGATCGTCGCCACCGGGTAGATCCCGTCGGTGGGCAGCCTGGCGCGCGTTGAGGGCGGCGACCGCGAGGCGTCCGATCGCGACCCCGACGACGATCCCGATCGCCAGTTTCAGCGCCAGCAGGCCGGCCATGTCGGCGAGGCCGTAGCCCGGCTCCTGGATCCATTCGATGAAGCCGATCACCAGCAGCAGCGCGACCGGGTCGTTCATCCCCGACTCGCCCTCGAGCGAGCGGGCGAGGCGCTTCTCGAGGGTCGAGCGGCGCAGGACGGCGAAGATCGCGGCCGAGTCGGTGGCGGCGATCGCGGCGCCGACCAGCATCCCTTCCAGGGTGCTGAGGTCGAAGATCAGCTTCGCCGCGAGGCCGGCGATCACCGCCGTCACCGCGGTGCCGATCGTCGCCAGCGAGGCGGCGGTTCCGAGCACCGGGCGGATCTCCGACCAGCCCGCGGTCAGCCCGCCCTCGAAGAGGATCAGGATCAGGGCGATCGTCCCCAGCGTCCGCGCCAGCTCGGCGTCGTCGAACTCGATGCCGCCGATTCCCTCCGAGCCGGCCAGCATGCCGAGGCCGAGGAACAGCAGCAGGCCCGGGACCCGGACCCGGTCGGCGAGCAGCGCGCCGAAGATCCCCGCGGCCAGCAGGGCGCCGGCGATCAGGATCAGCTCGGCGTCGTGTCCGCCCATCGACGGACCCTAGTCAACCGTCAGACGTTCTCGTCGATCGCCGCCAGGCGCGCCTCGAGCTCCTCCGGCGAGCCCGCGTCGGGGACGTCCTCCGGCCGTTCGTGCGGGCGGCGGTAGACGAGGTAGAGCAGGGCGAAGAGGACGCCGGCGGTGAGCGCGAAGCCGATCTCGACCCGGCGGAACTCGTCGCTGACCAGCGGCACGAAGTTCCAGCCGATGAAGAAGGCGGCGCAGCCGAGCCAGCGGGCGGCGGCGCGGCGCACCTGGCCCTGCGCGAGGCAGGCCTGGTTGAGGGTGACCGAGCCCAGGTAGAGGCCCATGCCCAGCGTCACCAGCAGCAGCCCGGCGCGGTCGTAGGTGAACTTGTCGCTGAAGGCGATCTGCATCAGCTTCGGCCCGGCGATCAGGACGACGATCGCGGTGAAGGCGGCGAAGGCGGCGATCCCGAGCAGGACCCCGCGCACCGAGCGGTGGAACTCGCGCTCGCTGTCGGGCGCGGTCGAGGTGTGGAGGCTGGTGAGGTGGGGGAGGATGCTGGTCGAGACCGCCTGGAAGAGCTGCAGCGGCGCCCGCGCGATCATCAGCACGTTGAAGATGAACCCCGCCGCCGCCGCCCCCTCGAGGCCGCGGGCGATCAGCGGTCCGGCGTTGAGGAAGGCCTGTTCGCTGAACATGATCACGAGCACCGCCGCCGCGAACCCGCCGCCTTTCTTCATGGAGAAGTCCTCGTTCGCCGGCGCCGGCGCTTCCTCCGCCGCGTCCGGCTCGGGAACGTCGGGTGCGCCCTCGCAGTTTCCGCGCGCGGGCAGGAACGCGAGCGGCACGACGATCAGCGACAGGCTCGGCGCCGCGACGATGCCGATCGCGACCGCCGACTGGCCGCTGAGCAGGCCGACCGCGACCAGGACCGCGAACGAGGTGCGGAAGACCGACTCGGAGAGGATCAGCGCGGTGAAGGGGCCGAAGCGTGCGCTGGCCGGCGAGGAAGCCGCGGGCGAAGTAGCTGGCGGCGTAGAAGAGGACGGCGCCGAAGAAGACCCAGTAGAGCGTTTCGTTGCCTTCCAGCAGGCCGTCCTGGATCGGCCCCCGCAGGGCCAGGGCGACGACCGCGAAGGAGGCGGCGAGGCCGAGCTGGATCGTCGAGGCGACCCGCATCTCCTGGCCGATCGGCTCGTGCGCTCGAGCCGTTCGGAGATGTGGCGGGAGAGCAGCTGTTCGACCGGCCGGTAGAGGGTCGAGATGGTGATGAAGACGGCCGACCAGAGCACCGTGATCTGCCCGTAGTCGGGCTTGGAGAGCACGTGCGAGGCGATCAGGAAGTAGGCGTAGGTGATCAGGCCGGTGAGGCCGACCCCGATCGCGAGGAAGCTCGCGGTCTTGCCGTACTCGGCCGAGGCCGAGCGTCCCCTGCCGGTCGCCATCAGTCGGTCGGGCGGCCGCGCTCGTAGTGGGAGGGCTCGACGCCCAGCGCCAGCTCGACCCGCCGCACCCGCTCGAAGACCCGCTGCGTCATCACCCGCTGCCCGGCCAGGAGGTCGCCGATGACCCCCAGCGCGAACAGCTGCACGGCGGCGATGAAGAGGACGGCGCCGAGGATCAGCGACTGCACGTGGCCGCTGCTGTCGCCGTTGAAGATCCAGTCGATCAGGAACGGCAGCCAGGCCGCCAGGGCCGCCAGGAGGACGACGAGCCCGGCGGTGGCGAAGGCGCGCAGCGGCTCGTAGCGGGCGTAGATCCGCAGGATCGCCGGCCCGTTGCGGCGCACGTAGGCGCCGGTCGAGTCGAACAGCCGCGACTCGCGGGTCTGCGGGTTGGTCCCGACCGTCACCTGGTCGACCGCGACCAGCATCTTGCCGGCCTGGATCAGGCTCTCCAGCGTGTAGGTGAAGTTGTCGACGACCGATAGCTGCAGCGCCGCCTCGCGGTTGTAGGCGCGGAAGCCGGAGGTGGTGTCGGTGATCTCGGTCCCGGAGAGCCGCCGCACGACCCAGCTGCCGAGCCGCTGCAGGCCCTTCTTGGAGCCGGAGAAGTGGTCGATCTGGGAGACCTGACGATCGCCGACGACCATGTCGGCCTCGCCGGCCAGGATCGGCGCCACCAGCTTCCTCACGTCGGCGCCGCTGTACTGGTTGTCGGCGTCGGTGTTGACGACGACGTCGGCGCCCAGCTTCAGGCATGCGTCGAGCCCCGCCTGGAAGCCAGCCGCCAGGCCCTTGTTGTTGGTCAGACGGACGATGTGGTCGACCCCGTTCTCGCGTGCGACCGCGACCGTGCGGTCGGTCGAGCCGTCGTCGACGACCAGGAGCTCGACCGCGTCGAAGCCGTCGATTTGGCGCGGCAGGTCGGCGATCGTCGCGGGGAGGGTCGGTTCCTCGTTCAGGCAGGGGATCTGGATGATCAGCTTCATCGGCGTGTCAGGGTATTCGGGCGCGGCTCGATATGGCGTCGCATCTCGGCGTCCTCGGTCGGCTCGCGTGCAGAGCACGCCACGCTCCCTGCGTCCTTGACCTGCTTAGCCATATCGAGCCGTGGCTAGAATTGTTGATTGACTCGTCAATCGGTCCAAATGAACAGCCAGCTCACAGCCATGGATCAGGTTCATCTGCGCAGAGCGTTGGAGCTGGCTGAGGGCGGGCGCGGGCGGGTCAGCCCGAATCCGCTGGTCGGGGCCGTTGTGGTGCGTGACGGCGAGCGTTATCGGCGAGGGATTCCACGCCGAACTTGGTGGGCTGCACGCGGAGCGGGCGGCGCTTGCCGATTGTCGTGAGCGCGGGGAGGATCCGGCGGGGGCGACGATGTACGTGACGCTGGAGCCTTGCGCGCACCAGGGGCGGCAGCCGCCCTGTGTGGATGCGGTGCTGGAGGCGGGGATCGCCCGCGTCGTCATCGCCTCCGAGGACCCGAGCGAGAAGGCGGCGGGTCGGGGTCCCGGGATCCTGCGCGACGGTGGTGTCGAGGTCGTCTTCGCGGCCGGCGCCGAGGCGGCGGCGGCGCGGCTGCTCAACCAGCCCTTCCGCAAGCACGCCCGCACCGGCCTGCCGCTGGTCGCCCTGAAGCTGGCGATGTCGCTCGACGGCGGCACCGCGACCGCTCCCGGCGACTCGCCCTGGATCTCGGGCGAGCTCAGCCGCGCCCTGGTCCACCGCTGGCGCGCGGAATCCGACGCGATCGCCGTCGGCATCGGCACCGTCCTCGCCGACGACCCCCTGCTCACCGCCCGCACCGAGAACGCCCGCCAGCCGCTGCGAGTCGTCTTCGACTCCCAGGCCCGGCTCCCGCTCGACTCCCAGCTCCTCGCGACCCTCGACCAGTCGCCGGTGCTCGTGATCTCCGCTCCAAACGCTCCGGCGGTCGCGTGGCCGCCCTGCGCGAGGCCGGTGCCGAGATCCTCGTTGCCGACCGATATCGAGGCGGCGCTCGCGCGACCTCGGCCGCCGCGAGCATCACCAGCCTCTTCCTCGAGGGCGGCCGCACCCTCGCCGCCGCCTTCCGGCCGCCGATCAGCTCGACGAGTCCCGCACCTTCGTCGCCCCGGTCTTGCTGGGTGGAGTCGACGCCCCTCTCCCCGCGACAGAGCCCCCGCGCCGGGTCTCGCCCTGTGCCTCGTCCGACCGAGCGGGTCGGCGAGGACACGCCTGATCACGGCCCGATTCAGGGAGTGGTGACGTGTTCACCGGACTGATCCAGGACGTCGGTCGAGTCGAGGCCGTCGAGAGCGGCGACGACGGCGCGCGCCTGCGGATCGCGACGAAGCTCGGGGTCGAGATCGCGCCTCGGCGACTCGGTCGCGGTCGACGGCGTCTGCCTGACCGCGACCGCGGTCGGCGCGGAGCACTTCGAGACCGAGGCGATGAACCAGACCCTCGACGTGACCGCGCTCGGGGGGGTCGAGCGGGACGGTCGCGTCAACCTCGAGCTGGCGATGCGGGCCTCCGATCGCCTCGGCGGCCACATCGTCCAGGGCCACGTCGACGGCGTCGGCACGGTCGCGTCGGTCGGCGAGGACGGCTTCGCCCGCCGCGTCCGCGTCGCCCTCGGCCCGGACCTGCTGCGCTACGCCGTCGACAAGGGCTCGATCACGCTCAACGGCGTCAGCCTGACGATCGCCGCCCTCGGCGAGGACTGGGTCGAGGTCTCGCTGATCCCGGAGACCCTGGAGCGGACGAATCTTGGAGAGCTCGAGCCTGGAAGCAGGCTCAACGTCGAGTGCGACATCGTGGCGAAGTACGTGGAGCGGTTGCTGGCACCATTCGCTGGAAAGGAGCGAGCGTGAGCCATATGACGGAGGCGCAGGAAAAAGACGTGGTGGCCGAGGCGGGGGAGAGCCCGTTCTCGACGATCGAGGAAGCGATCGAGGAGATCCGCCGCGGCCGCATGGTCGTCGTCTGCGACGGCGAGGACCGCGAGAACGAGGGCGACCTGGTGATGGCGGCCCAGTTCGCCACCCCCGAGGCGGTCAACTTCATGGCCAAGGAGGCGCGCGGCCTGATCTGCCTGGCGCTGACCGCGGAGCGCTGCGAACGGCTCGGCCTCAACCTGATGGCGGCCAAGAACGAGGCGCCGCTGCAGACCGCCTTCACGGTCACGATCGAGGCGGCCGGCGGCGTCAGCACCGGCATCTCCGCCCACGACCGCGCCCACACGATCCAGGTCGCGATCGATCCCGAGTCGGGCCCGCGCGACATCGTCGTCCCCGGCCACATGTTCCCGCTGCGGGCCAAAGACGGCGGCGTGCTCGAGCGCACCGGCCACACCGAGGCCAGCGTCGACCTCGCCCGCCTCGCCGGCCTCACCCCGGCCGGCGTCATCTGCGAGGTGATGAACGACGACGGCACCATGGCCCGCGTCCCCGACCTGGTCCCCTATTGCCGGAAGCACGGCCTGAAGATGATCACCGTCGCCGAGCTGATCGCCTACCGGCGCCGCACCGAGAAGCTGGTCGAGCGGGTCGTCGACACCGCCCTGCCGACCGCCTTCGGCGACTTCACCGCGGTCGGCTACCGCTCCCTGGTCGACGACAAACACCACGTGGCGATGGTCAAGGGCGAGGTCGACGGGGCCGAGGACGTGCTCGTCCGCGTCCACAGCGAGTGCCTCACCGGCGACGTCTTCCACAGCATGCGCTGCGACTGCGGCGAGCAGCTCGCCTCGGCGCTGGCGATGATCGAGGAGGAGGGCCAGGGCGTCCTCCTCTACCTCTCCCAGGAGGGCCGGGGGATCGGCCTGCTGAACAAGCTGCGCGCCTACAAGCTGCAGGAGGAGGGCGCCGACACGGTCGAGGCCAACCTCAAGCTGGGTCTGCCGGCGGACCTGCGCGACTACGGCATCGGCGCCCAGATCCTCGGCGACCTCGGCCTCACCAGCATCCGCATCCTCACCAACAACCCGAAAAAGATCGTCGGCCTCGAGGGCTACGGCCTCTCGGTCTCCGAGCAGGTGCCGATCGAGTCCGACCCCAACACCCACAACGAGGACTACCTGCGGGCCAAGCGCGACAAGATGGGCCACTCGCTGCACCACCAGGGCCTGGCCCTCGACGAGGAGATGATCCACGACGAGGAGGAGCGCGACGCGAAGGCCTCCGATGGCTGAGGCGGGCGCCTTCCTGGAGCAGTTCCGCGACGACGAGCGGGCGACGCTGGCGCCGCTGCGCTTCGGCGTCTGCGTCGGCCGCTTCTACGAGGACCTCGCCCAGCGGCTGCTGAAGGGCGCCGGCGAAGGCTTCGAGATCGCCGGCGTCGCGGCCGGGTCGGTGACCGAGGTCTCGGTGCCCGGCGCCTACGAGCTGCCCTTCGCCGCCAAGGTCTTCGCCGAACGCGGCTACGACGGGGTCGCCTGCCTCGGCGTCGTCATCCGCGGCGAGACCGACCACTACGACTTCGTCTGCGCCGAGGCCGCCCGCGGCATCCAGGACGTGCAGCTGGAGACCGGCGTCCCCTGCGCCTTCGGCGTCATCACCTGCGACAACATGGAGCAGGCCCTGGCCCGGGCCGGCGGCGGCAAGCGCGACCAGGGCCGCAACGCGGCGCTCACCGTGGCCCGGATGGCGCTGCTTGAAGCGCGAGCTGACTTAGATCGCCGACAAGAGGGTGACTTGGTAGCGCTCGATCTCTCGGTCCGAGGTAACCAAGGTCATTCCGTCTACTTGTGCCTGGGCGATCAGCATGCGGTCAAAGGGGTCACGATGGTGGTGAGGTAGGGAAGCGACTGCCCGGGTGTGGCGTAGGGCGATCGGCAGTAGCTCGAATCTCTTCTCGCTCAGCTGCGACTCGAGGTCGTCAGGGGGCGCCAGATTGCCCAGGGCCGTCTTGATCGCCATCTCCCAGGGACTGGCCAGGCTGACAAAAACCCGGTTCTCGCTTGCTGCTATTGCGCTTCTGGCTTGTTGGGATAGCCGCTCGGGCTTCGTCAGCGCCCAGATCAAGACCTGGGTGTCGAGCAGCAGTCTCAACGGTCGCCCCGCCTCTTGCTTTCACCCGGAAAGATCTCGCTTTCCTCGAAAAGCTGCTCGATCTCCCTGTCCATCTGCTCCCACTCCTCATCCGAGGGCACCGTCATGCGGCCCTCCCAGCCGCCCAGCTTGCGGGGGCCACGCCCCACCGGCACCAGCTTCGCCACCGGCTTGCCAGCCCGGTCGATCACGATCTCCTCGCCGCCTTCGACGCGCTCGACCAGGCGCGAGAGATGGGTCTTCGCCTCGTGCATGTTCACGTGGTCCAAGTCCTCGGAGCTCATTTTCTCTCCCCCTCTCGTCGACTGCGCTATCCCTAAAAGCTTAGTCCACTTAGCTAACCAGCGAAAAAGGTACTATCCGCGACCGATGGCCAAGGTATGTCACAGCTGCGGCAAGGGACCGGCGTTCGGCCAGTCCCGGAGCCACTCGATGGTCGCCACCAAGCGGCGCTTCGACCCGAACCTGCAGAAGGTCCGGATCCAGGAGAACGGCAGCCCGCTGCGCACCTGGGTCTGCACTCGCTGCTTGAAGAGCAACAAGGTCATTAAGGCGGCTTAGTTCGGAGGTGCGGGGGAGGGGTCTGGTCACCCTCCATTCGAATTTGTCGTTCCGCGCCCTATGGGCGCGTCGGCTCCGGATGTTGGAGCGCGACCTGAAGGTCGCGCAGAAGACAGATTGCATTTCGCGCGCTTCGCGCACATTCGAATGGAGGGCGACCAGACCCCTCCAGCGACACGTCCTGCCGATACGGCGGAAGGAGCGCTCATCCCAGGAAGGCGATGACGGGACGTCCACGACCTCTCGAAGCAAGACGCATCTGCTGAGTAGCTCCGCGTGAAGGAGGTGTCGGGAGCGTCCCCGGAGCGCGCGGCGTCCTGATTTTCGCAGTGTCGGTCAGCTAGAGCTGGCGGGCTCCCGGCGAAAATCCCAGCGAGCGGAGGGGACCCCCGACACCTCCCCCCTGAAGCCCCTACTCAGCAGCCTGCGTAACGACCGGATGCTCGCCCGTCGGCGCCGGATCGCCCTCTGCCGGCTCGACGTGCAGCCGCGGCAGGATCCGGTCCAGCCACCCCGGCAGCCACCACGCTTTCTCGCCGAAGAGCTGCATCACGGCGGGGACCAGGACCGAGCGGATGATCACGGCGTCGATGAAGACGGCGGCGGCGAGGCCGAGGCCGAAGAGTTTGATGATCCGGTCTTCGCCGATCATGAAGGAGGCGAAGACGGTGACCATGATCGCCGCCGCCGCGGTGATCACGCGGCCGGTCAGGGCGAGCCCGCGGGTGACCGCCATGGTCGCGTCCTTGTCGTGCTCCCACTCCTCGTGGATCCGCGACATCAGGAAGACCTCGTAGTCCATCGAGAGGCCGAAGATGATCGCGAAGAGGAAGATCGGGAAGAAGGAGATGATCGGGCCGGTGCCGTCGACGCCGATGAGGCTGGCGCCCCAGCCCCACTGGAAGACGGCGACGATCAGGCCGAAAGCGGCGCCGATGCGAGAGCAGGTTCATCACGATCGCCTTCAGCGGCACCAGGACCGAGCGGAAGACGGCCATCAGCAGCAGCGCCGAGAGCAGGACGACGACGCCGATGAACAGCGGCAGCTTGTCGGCGATCGCGGTGCCGAAGTCCTCGAAGATCGCGGTGATGCCGCCGACGTGGACCGTGGCGCCGGTTTGCTGCTCGACCGGTGGGATCACCTCGTCGCGGACGTGGTCGAGCAGCGCGGTCGTCTCCTCGCTCTGCGGCGAGGTGGTCGGGTAGAGCTGGAAGACGCCGACGTCTTCGGCCGGGTTGAGCATCACCGGCGTCGTCGCCTCGACGCCCTTTTCGTCCTTCAGCGTCCTGCCCGCAGCTCGGTCAGGGCCGTGTCGTCGCCCTCCGCCGGCAGCGCGGCGACGATCGCGAAGGGCCCGTTGAAGCCGGCGCCGAAGCCCTCGGCGAGCAGGTCGTAGGCTTCGCGCGTCGTCGTCCCGGCCGGGTCGGTGCCGGCGTCGTTGGAGCCGAGCCGCAGCGACAGGGTGGGGATGCAGAGGGCGATCAGGAGGCCGCCGGAGAGGAGCGCCGCCAGCCAGCGGGCGGCGCTGGATCTCGCGGCTCCAGCGGAACCAGCGGGTGTCCTCGGCGTTGGCTGAGGAGCGCCTCCCCAGGCCCGGGATGCGCAGCCGGTCGACCCGCCGCCCGACGATCGTCAGCAGCGCCGGCAGCAGGGTCAGCGCCGCGATCATCGTCATCAGCACGGCGAGGGCGGCGGCCATCGCGACCCCGTAGAGGAAGGAGAGGCCGAGCAGGAACATCCCCATCAGGGCGATGATCACCGTCACGCCCGCGAACAGCACGGCGCGGCCGGCGGTGTCGATCGCCGCGATCGCGGCGGGCCGCGGCTCCATGCCCTCGTCGAGACCCGTTGCGGAAGCGGGTGACGATGAAGAGCGCGTAGTCGATGCCGACGCCGAGGCCGATCATCGCCGCCAGCTGCGGCGCGAACTCGGCGGTGTCGAAGACGTGGGTGCCGAGGGTGACGAGGCTGAGTCCGACCCCGAGCGCGAACAGCGCCGTGACGATCGGCAGGCCCATCGCGACGACCGAGCCGAAGGTCAGAAGCAGGATCACGACCGCCGCCAGCAGGCCGATCGCGAAGGTCGAGTCGCCGCCTTCTTCTTCGGCCCGGACTTCCTCGATCGGCTGGCCGCCGACCTCGACCTGGAGGCCATCGCCGCCGGCGCCCTGGGCGGCGCTCGAGACCCGCTTGATATTCCCTTTGCCGATTTCGTTGGCCGGCTCGTCGAACTGGACGGTCGCGTAGGCGATCTTGCCGTCCTCGCTGATCGCGGCGGCGCCGTCACCGGAGTAGGGGCTGGCGACTTCGCTGACGTGCGGGACCTTGGCGACCGCGGCGAAGACGGCGTCCATCTTCCGTTCGACCGCCGGCGACTCGACCCCGGCATCGGCCTTGAAGACGATCGTCGCGGTATCGCCGGACTGGGCCGGGAACTTGGTTTCGAGCAGGTCGAAGGCTTCCTGGGAGTCGGAGGCGGGCAGCTTGAATTCTTCGGAGAAGTCCGATCCGACCGAGCCCGCGAGCATCCCGACCCCGATCAGGGCCACGATCCAGCCGATGATCACGGTCTTGCGGTGCCCGGTGCACCAGGTGGCGAAGCGTCGCATCCGGCGGCACGCTAGCAACGGCCATTCGCGCCCGCGTCTCAGCCATCTCCGGCGGTGACTAGATTCTGCGCAGATGCCCGATCCCTCGATCGCCCGCTTCCGCCGGGTAATCAGCTCCGCCTACGCCTCGCTCGAGGCACGACGCCAGGAGGTCAACGACCTCAACGTCTTCCCGGTCGCCGACGGCGACACCGGCGACAACATGGCGATGACGCTGCGCGCCGTGATGGAGGAGCTGGACCGCCTCGACGGGCTCGAGGTCGACGAGGTCGGTCGCACCCAGCTGGTCCAGGCGCTGGCCCGGGCGGCGCTGATGGGTGCACGCGGCAACTCCGGCGTGATCCTCAGCCAGATCGTCCGCGGTGCCGCCGAGGAGCTGGCGAGCCGGCCCGGCGAGCTGGTCGACCCGGTCCTCGTCGCCGCCGCCTTCGCCCGCGCCGCCGATGCCGCCTACGAGTCGGTGCGGGAGCCGGCCGAGGGAACGATGCTGACCGTCTTCCGCGAGATGGCCCACTCGCTGACCCGCCAGCTGGCCCATCTCGAAGCCGACAAGCAGCGGCTTGGCCGCGACGTCAGCGACGAGCAGCAGGACGCGATCCTCGCCGAGGTCCTGGAGCGGGCGATCGAGGACGGCGAGCGGGCGGTCGCGCGGACGCCGGAACAGCTGGAGGTGCTGCGGGAATCCGGCGTCGTCGACGCCGGCGGGCATGGCCTGGTCCTGATCCTGGCCGGGGTCGTCGCCGCCCTGCGCGGCGACGACGAGCTGCCGGAGGTCTCCCACTACGAGGCGCCGCGCCTGAGCCTGCCCCACCACGAGGACAGCCGCTACCGCTACTGCACCAACTTCATCGTCGCCGGCAACGGCCTCTCCTCACGCGACTTCCTGCCCCGCCTGGAGGGCCTCGGCGACTCGGTCCTCGTCGTCGGCGACGAGGCGACGCTCAAGGTCCACGTCCACACCGACGAGCCCGAGGCCGCCGTGGCCCTGTTCGAGGGGGCCGGCGAGGTCACCAACCTCGACGTCGCCGACATGCGCGAGCAGATGGCCGAGCGCAGCGCCCGCCTCACCGCCGGCCGTACCGGGGTTCTGGCCGTCGCCGCCGGCGAGGGCCTGGAACGCCTCTTCGCCGAGCTCGGCGCCCACGTCGTGCCCGGCGGGGAGACGCTCAACCCCTCGACCTACGAGCTGCTCGCCGGCATCCATGGGGTGCCGGCCGAGGAGGTGCTGGTGCTGCCCAGCTCCGCCAACGTGGTGATGGCGGCCGAGCGCGCCTGCGAGCTCTCGGAGAAGCCGGCCCGGGTGATGGCGGCGACGTCGCAGCAGGCGAGTCTGCTGGCCCTGGTCGAGCTGGACCCCGGCGCCTCGGCCGCCGCCAACGCCGAGCGCCTGGAAGCGGCGCTGGACGGCCTCGCCACCGGCGGCGTCGCGCCGGCGGCTCGCGACGACGCCCAGGGTCGCTTCAAGCAGGGCGACGCCGTCGGCTTCGCCGATGGCGAGATCGTCGCCTGGGGCGGCTCCGGCTCGACCCTGACCAAGACGATCCAGCATCTCGCCGAGGGGGCCGAGATCGTCACCGTGATCGCCGGCGAGGGAGCGCCGATCCCACTCTCGGAGATCGACACCCACGTGCCCGACGGCGTCGAGGTCGAGACCCACGAGGGGGGCCAGCCGAGCTGGTGGTGGCTGCTCGCCGCCCAGTAGTGGCCGACCCGGTGCGCTGCTTCGGTGGCGAGCGCGAGCTGAGCCGCGCCGAGCTCCGCGACGCTCCGGTCCACTGGCCGCGCCCCAGCGTCCTCGACGTCTCGATCGAGGCCCTCGACGGTGTCGGTCCAAAAATGGCCGCGGCGGCAGCCGAAGCCGGCATCCACACCGCCGGCGACGTCCTCCTCCGCTTCCCCCACAGCCACCGCGACCGCACCGTGCAGCCACTGGGCGAGCTCGAGGACGGGCAGACGGGAACCGTCCTGGTCGAAGTGCTGGGGCCCCAGCCACGCCCCTTCCGTCGCCGCGGCCCGACCATCGTCAGCGTCAAAGTCGGCGACGACAGCGGCCATGCCCGGGCAACCTGGTTCAACCAGCCCTGGGTCGCCGAGAAGCTGATTCCCGGAACCCGGCTCCTGCTCACCGGCAAGCTCTCCAAGCGCGGCTTCGGCGTCAGCGAGTACGAGCTCGTCAGCGAGGGGGAGCCGTCGTCGGGCTTCGTCCCCGTCCACTCGGCAACCGAGGCCCTGCGACCGCAGCGGATACGCGCATGGGCCAAGCAGGCGTGCGCCTGGGCGCCCAACGCGATCGAGGGGCTGCCGGCGGAGCTGCGGGCGCGGCGCGGCCTCGCCGGCGCCGGCGAGGCGATCCGGGCCGCCCACTTCCCGCAGGGCCCCGAGGAAGCCGACGCCGCGCTGAACCGGATCGCCTTCGAGGAGCTGTTCCTCTACCAGGCGATCCTGGCGACCCGCAAACGCACGCACCGGACCGCCCGGCCGGCGCCGCGGCTCGGCCGGCCGGGGGAGCCGGTCGGGCGCTGGGTCGACTCGCTGCCGTTCGAGCCGACCGGGGACCAGCTCAGGGCCTTCGACGAGATCGACGCCGACATCGACTCGGGTGAGCCGATGCAGCGGCTGCTGATGGGCGAGGTGGGATCCGGCAAGACGGTGGTCGCCGTCTACTCGATGCTGCGGGCGCTGGAAGCCGGCTACCAGGCGGTGCTGATGGCGCCCACCGAGACCCTGGCCGAGCAGCACGCGGTCACCCTCGGCAGGCTGCTGGCGGCGGAGGCGATCCCCTTTTCGCTGCTGACCGGCTCAACGCCCGCTCCGATCCGCAAGCAGGCCCTGAACCAGCTCGCCAGCGGCGAGCTGGGACTCATCCTGGGCACCCACGCGCTGATCGAGCCGGACGTCAGGTTCGCCCGCCTCGGGCTCTGCGTCGTCGACGAGCAGCACCGCTTCGGGGTCGAGCAGCGCCGCGCCCTCGACTCCAAGGGGGTGGAGGGGATGGCGCCGCACGTCCTCCACATGACCGCGACCCCGATCCCGCGCACCCTCTCGCTGACCGCCTACGGGGACCTCGACACCACGGCGCTGCACGAGCTGCCTGCCGGCAGGCAGCCGGTCGAGACCTGGCTGGTCGGCGAGGAGCGCCGTGCCGGCGCTTATGAGTTCCTGCGCGAGCGCCTGCGCGAGGGGCGCCAGGCATTCGTCGTCTGCCCGCTGGTCGCCGAGTCGGAGAAGGTCCAGGGCAAGGCCGCGGAGGTGGAGGCCGAGCGGCTGCGATCCGGGGAGCTGCGCGAGTTCGAGCTCGGGGTTCTGCACGGGCAGATGCCGTCGGCCGAGAAGGCCGAGGCGATGCGGGCGTTCGCGGTGGGGGAGACCGACGTCCTGGTGGCGACGACCGTGATCGAGGTCGGGATCGACGTCGCCAACGCGACCGTGATGGTGATCGAGGGGGCCGAGCGGTTCGGGATCTCCCAGCTGCACCAGCTGCGCGGCCGGGTCGGGCGCGGCGAGCACTCCTCCCAGTGCTTGCTGTTCGCCGAAGAGACGGGAGGGCTGGCACGGCGCCGGCTCGAGGCCGTCGCCAACGAGCGCGACGGCTTCAAGCTCGCCGAGGTCGACCTGACCCTGCGCGGGGAGGGGGAGATCCTCGGCACCCGGCAGAGCGGCCTGCCGCGCTTCGCGGTGGCCCGCCTGCCCGAGGACACCGCCACCCTGGCGGCGGCCCGTGAGGAGGTGCTGGCGCTGCTGCGACGCCACGGCTCCCTCGCCGATCCGGCGCTGGGGCCCCTGCTCGATGCCGCCCGCCGCCGCTTCGGCGCCGGCGCCGCCGACCCGATCCCCCTCTAACCCCCGTGTGGCTACCCCGGGTGGTCGAGCTTCGTCTCGGATAGCGCAACAAACCTCGACCACCCCCCGTTTAGGTTGTCTGGCGTGAGAGTGATTGCCGGAGAGCTCAAGGGACAGCGCCTCGTCGCGCCGCAGGGCTGGAAGGTGCGCCCGACCTCCGACCGCGTCCGCGAGGCGATCTTCTCCGCCCTCGGCGAGCGCGTGGTCGGCGCCACGGTCCTCGATCTCTACAGCGGCACCGGCGCCCTCGCGATCGAGGCGCTCTCGCGCGGGGCCGAACGCGCCGTCCTCGTCGACCGCGACACCCGGCCGGCGCTCGGCAACGTCGAGCGGCTGGGGCTGCGCGAGCGGGTGGAGCTGGTCCGCGCCGACGTCGGGCGCTGGCTGGCCGCCGCCGCTGACGACGGCGCCGCCCGATTCGACATCGTCTTCGTCGATGCCCCGTATAGACTCGCCGACCGCGTGGCGCAGGATCTCAATACCCATCTGCCCCGCCTTCTCGCCAGCGGCGGGCGGGCGGTTGTCGAGAGCGGCGCCGGCCGGCCGCTGCGGATCGACTCGCTGGAGTCCCTGCGCCAGCGCCGCTACGGCGCCGCCGACGTCTCCATATACGGGGCGGCGGGCAAGTGAGCGAGCGCAACGGCACCGTCGTCTGCCCGGGCAGCTACGACCCGGTCACCAACGGCCACATCGACATCATCACCAGGACCTCGAAGGTCTTCGACCGCGTCGTCGTCGGCGTCGTCAACAACCCGGTGCGCAAGCAGAAGACTCTCTTCAACGCCGAAGAGCGACGTGACTTCATCGCCGCGGCAACCGCGGACCTGCCCAACGTCGAGGTTCAGATCTTCGCCACGCTGCTGGTCGAGTTCGCCCGCGACAACGGTGCCAAGGCGATCGTCAAGGGCCTGCGGGCGATCTCCGACTTCGAGTACGAGTTCGAGATGGCGCAGCTCAACCGCAAGCTCGACCCCGGGATCGAGAGCATCTACGTGATCGCTTCTCCGCACTACAGCTTCCTTTCCTCGACTGGAGTCAAGGAGATGGCCACCTTCGGGGGCGATGTCTCCGACCTCGTGCCCGCCCCGGTCGCGGCCGCGCTTTCCGACCGCCTGGACGACAGGTAGGCTTCCGCCACCCAGTCGGCCCGGTGGGCGACGGCTTGCAAAAAACGCCTTGGATAACGGCATCTTCACCAAATCCCCCGCATACACGTAGGCTTACGACCTGAAAATGGACGTTCTCGTTCTAATAGACAAGCTGGACGACGTCGTCCACAACGCCCGACCCGTCCCCCTGACGGACCAGGTGCGTGTGGACCGCGAGGAGATCTACGACCTCCTCGACCAGATGCGGGCGACGATCCCCGAGGAGATCAAGCAGGCGCGCTGGATCGTCAAGGAGCGCCAGGAGATGCTGGCCGAGGCCAAACGCGAGGCGGAGCGGATCGTCCGTGAGGCCCGCGAGCAGCAGGCCCGCCTGATCTCCGACGAGGAGGTCACCAAGCAGGCCGAGCGTGCCGCCGACGAGATCGTCGAGGACGCCCGTACCCGCGAGCGTGAAATCCGTCTCGGCGCCGAGGACTACGCCGACGAGATCCTCAACACCCTTGAAGTGAACCTCCAGAAGTTCCTCGCCGCCGTGCAGCGCGGTCGCGACCGGCTTGCCGGGCGCGACGACGAGCAGCCGGTGGCGGAGCTCGACGAGCAGCCCTAGTCGAGTTTCAAATCCTTGAGAGCCGCCCAGCGGGGGTCGGGGTCTTGGTCGTGGTCGTGGTCCGCCGGGTCGGCGTTGTTGAGGGACTCTCCGCAGACGGGGCAGAGGCCGGCGCAGTCGGGGCGGCAGAGGAAGCGGGTGGGGAGGGCGAGCAGGGTGGCGTCGTGGGCCCAGCGGCCGATGTCGAGCTCGTCCTCGTCGACGTAGGGGCTGCGCAGCTCGGCGTCGTCGGTCTGCGCCTGGTCGACCTCGCGGGATTCGACGTCGAGGTCGAGCGTGCCGAGCTCGAGGCAGCGCATGCACGGCCCTTCGAGGTGAACCGGGAATTGGAGGCGGAAGGCAAAGCCGCCGCTGGGACGGGAGACCTCGAGCCTGACGGTGGGGGAGACGGGGTTGGCGACGTAGGTCTGGCCACCCAGCTCGAAGGGATCGAGCTCGACCGGGACCTCGATCCGCCTGCCCTCGCCATGGGCCAGCGAGAGACGCGAAAGGTCGATGATCGTCGTGCGCACTTGTGACATGAGGCAACCTCCGCTGGATAGGCCCTTACGATGACTCCCTCCCGACGAGGTTACGAGATGGGTCAATTCGACTGGACACCCGAGGTTTACCTGGAGCGGATCCGTGCCGAGATACCCGGCTACGACGATCTGCAGGACCAGGCCGTGGCGGCGATCCCGTTCCCGCCCGCCCGGGTGCTGGAGCTGGGTATGGGCACCGGGGAGACGACCCAGCGCCTGATCGAGGCCCACCCCGACGCCTGGGTGGTCGGCCTCGACGCCAGCCCCGACATGGTCTTCCGCGCCCGCCAGAGCTATGACGACGTCCAGCTCGCCCGCATGGAGGACCCGCTCCCCGACGGCCCCTGGGACCTGGTCATCTCGGTCCTCTCCGTCAACCAGCTGAACGACGAGCAGAAACAGAATCTCTGCCGCCAGGTCAAGAGCCAGTCCCGCTCCCTGGTCATCGGCGACGTCTTCACAGGAAGCCAGCTCACCGACCTCATGGGCTGGTGCAACGGCGAAGTCGCCTGGCAGCAGGGCGATCTAGCCGTAATCCGCGCGACCTACTGAGGGAGCCGGCCGCTACTATGCGCGTCCGATGGCTGTCCCGAAGAAGAGAACCTCCAGCGCGCGCCGCGACAAGCGGCGCGCCAACCACAAGGCCGGCAAGGCTCGTCTGAACAGCTGCCCGCGTTGCCACAGCCCGCGCCTGCCGCATCGCGTCTGTCCCACCTGCGGCACCTACGCCGGGCGTGAGGTCATCTCTCACAAAGTCGCCGAGACCCCGGCGACCGCCACCGACTCCGAGTAGCCGTGGCGCCTGGGCGCCGGGTCACCGTCGCGCTTGACGGGTATGGAGCGGAGCAGGGTTTCGACGTGCTCGCCGAGGGAGCTCGCCTGGCTGCCGCCGACGGGATCGGCGTGCGGGTCTTCGGTCCTGAGCGGGCGCTCCGGCTGGAGGGCGTCGACGGGGTGGAGGTGGTTCCGACCAGCAAGTGGATCGGCAACGACGAGGACCCGGTGCCGGCCGTCCGCGCCAAACCCGAGGCCTCGGTCGTGCGTGCCGCCCGCGACGTCGCCGAAGACGCCGCCGACGCGATGGTCAGCTGCGGCTCCACCGGGGCGACGATGGCGGCGGCGACCTTCGGCCTGCGGCGCCTCAAGGGGGTGCAGCGGCCGGCCCTGGCGGTGCAGGTGCCGGTCCCGGGCAAACCGGTGCTCTTCCTCGACGTCGGCGCCAACGTCGAGGTGCGGGCCCAGCACCTGGTCCAGTTCGCCTTCCTCGGCGCGGCCTTCAGCGCCGCGGTCCTCGAGGTCCAGAACCCCAGCGTCGGCCTGCTCACGGTCGGCGAGGAGGCCGGCAAGGGGCGCGAGGAGGTGGTCGAGGCCCACCGGCTGCTCTCGGCCGCGCCCGGGATCGAGTTCGCCGGCAACGTCGAGGGCCGTGACCTGCCCGCCTCCGCGGTCGACGTCGTCGTCACCGACGGCTTCACCGGCAACGTCGCCCTGAAGCTGATGGAGGGGACCGCCCGCACCGTCGCGGGGGCGGTTGGAGACGCGGCCCGCTCCAACCCGGTCTCGGCGCTCGGCGGCCTGCTGATGAAGCCCGCGCTCGGCGGCCTGCGCAAGGAACTGCACCCCGACACCACCGGCGGCGCGATCCTGCTCGGCCTGCGCGGGATCGCCGTCGTCGGCCACGGCAGCTCCGGGCCCGAGGGCATCGCCAACGCGGTGCGCCTGGCCGCCCGCTGCGCCGAGGTCGACGCGGTCGGCCGCACGGCGGCGCTGCTGCGCGAAGGCGGCGCCGGTCGCGGCGCGCTCGCCGCCGGGGAGAGCGCGTGATAGGAAGGACGGGATGAAGCGCGACGAAGTCCTCACCCTCGTCCGCGAGCACCTCGCCGAGGAGCTCGAGGTCGACATCGAGAAGATCGGCGAGGGGACCCGCTTCAAGGAGGACCTCGACGCCGACTCGCTCGACCTCTACGAGCTGGTGATGGAGCTGGAGGATCGCTACGGGGTCAGCGTCTCCGAGGAGCAGGCATCGCGGATCGAGACGGTCGGCGATGCGGTTGGCTTCGTGGTCGAGCACGCGCCGGCCTGACGGGTGGCTGCGAACCCGGAGCCGGCGGTCGCGGCCCTCTCGGCTCTGATCGGCGAGCTCTCCGCCGAGCTGCGCGGGCAGGCGCTGACCCACTCCTCCTGGACCGAGCGCCGGGTCGACTCCTTCGAGCGGCTGGCCTTCCTCGGCGACAGTGTCCTCGGCCTCGCGGTTGCCACCGACGTCTCCGCCCGCTTCGCGGATATCCCCGCTGGAGGGCTGACGAAGATCCACAACCAGGCGGTCAGCGGCGTCTCCTGCGCCGAGATCGGTCGTCGGCTCGGGGTCCCGGAGATGCTGCGCGCGGCCGAGCCCGAGGGGGTGGCGGGGGCGATTCCGGCGGAGATCCTGCTCGACGGCGAGCGGCCGCTGCCCGAGGCGACCGAGGCCCTGATCGGCGCCTGCTACCTGGCCTTCGGCTTCGAGCGGACCGCGGTGGCGGTCGCGGCCGCCTTCGAGCCCCGAATCGAGCATGCCTCGGAGACCAGGATCGACTTCAAGTCCGCCCTGCAGGAGCTGCTCGCCCGCCGTGGGGCGCGCGTAAGCTACGAGGTGATCGCCGCCACCGGCCCCCCGCATCGGCGCAGCTTCGAAGTCGAGGCGATCGTCGACTCCAAGCGGATCGGCGAGGGCGTCGGTCGCAGCAAGAAGGCGGCCGAGCAGGTCGCGGCGGAGCAGGCTTTGAAGCAGCTGGGAGGCTAGGGGTGGCGGCCATTGCGTCCGACTCAACCGCGAGCCTAGGCGTCGAAGGGACGAGGAGAGCATGTATCTGAAATCGATCACGATGAAGGGGTTCAAGTCGTTCCCCGAGCGGGTGGGACTCGAGTTCTCGCCCGGCGTCAGCGTGATCGTCGGCCCCAACGGCTCCGGCAAGTCGAATATCACCGACGCCGTGCTCTGGGCGCTCGGCGAGCAGAGCCCGGGGGCGATCCGCGGTGCCTCGATGCAGGACGTGATCTCCGCCGGCGGCAAGGGCATCGGCCAGCGCCGCGCCGCCGAGGTCGAGGTCGTGATCGACAACTCCGACGGCCGCGCCGCCATCGAGTTCTCCGAGATCGCGGTGCAGCGCCGCCTCGATCGCTCCGGCGACGGCGTCTACCGGCTCAACGGCGCCCGCTGCCGGCTAGCCGACGTCACCGACGTCCTCTCCGACACGAATCTGGGCCGGGAGATGCACTCGGTGATCAGCCAGGGGCGGGTCGAGACCATCGTCCACTCCAAACCGCGCGAGCGCCGCCTCCTGGTCGAGGAGGCCGCCGGCCTCGGCAAGCACCGCAAGCGCCGCCGCCGGGCGGAGCTGAAGCTGCGCGCCGCCCGCGACAACCTCGACCGGGCGCTGGACGTCGAGCGCGAGGCGCGGGCGCGGCTGCGGCCGCTGAAGCGCCAGGCGCAGGCGGCCGAGATCGGTGCCCGGATCGAGCGCGAGGAGCTCGGCCTGCGCGGCCAGATCGTCTCCGAGGAGCTGCGCTTCGGCGCCGACCGGGCTGCCGCGGCGGAGAAGGCCGCGGCGAAGGCGCGGGCGACCCGCGCCAGGATCGAGGAGCGGCTGACGGTGGTCGGCAAACGCCGTCGCGAGGCCGAGGAGCGCTTCGCCGCCCGCGACCGCGAGCGCACCCAGGCCTGGGGCCTGGTCACGAAGCTGCGCGGCGAGCAGGAGCGGGTCGCCGTGCGCGCGGTCGGCCTCTCCGGCCGCGAGGCCGAGCTGAACGCGAGGCTGGAGGCGCTGCGTTCCGAACTGGGCCCGCTGACCCTGGACGTCGGTGCCGGCGGCGCCCCGGCCGAGCGGGCGCGCAAGCTGGATGAGGAGCTGGGGGAGATCGGCGCCGGCCTCGACGCCGCCGCCGCGGGTCTCGCCGTCGCCCGTTCCGATGCTGCCGCCGAGCCGGCCCGCGAGGCCGCCCTCGGGGACGTTCACAGCGGCGCCGAGCGCGCCTCCCGTCACGCTCGCCGGGCCGAGGGCCTGCTCGGTGAGCGCCACCGCGAGGCGATGCGCAAGCGGGTCGCCGACGGTGAGGCCCTGCTCGACGACACCCGCGCCGCGCTGGCGGCGATCGAGGCCGTCGGCGCCGCGATCCGTGCCCGGGTCGAGCGCACCGAGGGCAAGGTCGTCGGCGGCGAGGGCGACGGCGACGAGATCGCCGAGGAGCTGCGCGCCTGCTCCCAGCAGGAGTTCGAGCTGCAGTCGGAGATGAAAGCCGTCGCCGACGAGCTGACCAAGGCCGAGGTCGAGGCCGCCCACCTCGGCGACCGCCGCGCCGAGGCCGAGCGTGAGCTGGCCGCCATCGCCGGGAAGCTGGGCGATGAGGTGCTTCCGGCCGAGCAGGCGATGGGTGAGGAGGAGCGGGCCGAGATCGACCGCCGGCTCGAGCGCCTGGAGCGCCGCCGCGCCCAGATCGGCCCGGTCAACCCGCTGGCCGAGCGCGAGTACGACGAGGCCCGCGAGCACGTCGAGAGCCTGCAGGCCCAGCGCGAGGACACCGAGCGGGCGATGCGCGAGCTGGAGACGCTGATCCGCGAGATCGACAACGAGATCGAGCGCGCCTTCGAGGAGACCTTCGACGCCACCGCCAAGAACTTCGAGGAGATGGTCGAGCACCTCTTCCCCGGCGGCCGCGGGGTCCTGCGCCGGGTCAGCCTGCGGCCGGTCCGCGACGAGGAGCGCCCCGCCGGTGAGCAGGAGGCCCCGAGCGACGACGCCGAGCCGGAGCCCGAGGAGGAGGAAGAGGAGCGCGAGGAGCTCGGGGTCGAGATCGAGGTCACCCCGGCAGGCAAGTCGACCCGCAAGCTCTCGCTGCTTTCCGGCGGCGAGAAGTCCCTGGTCGCGCTGGCCTTCGTCTTCGCCGTGTTCCTCGCCCGCCCCTGCCCCTTCTACATCCTCGACGAGGTCGAGGCCGCCCTCGACGACGCCAACATCGACCGCTTCCTGCAGCTGATCCGCCGCTTCTCCGACCGCGCCCAGTTCGTCATCGTCACCCACCAGAAACGGACGATGGACGCCGCCGACGTCCTCTACGGGGTCAGCATGGGTGGGGACGGGGTGACCAAGGTCGTCTCCCGCCGCCTGCCGCGCGACATCGCCGAGGACGATGACGGCGACGCCGAAGAGGACGGCGGAGAGGCCCTGTCCGCCGTAGCTTAGGCAGGGCTACTCAGTACCCTCGACTGGAGGGAGGAGGAGTCATGGCACAACGCCACATGGACAGACTGACGTCGTTCGATACGTCGTTCCTCGCCAACGAGAGGGCCAACGGGCACATGGCGATCGGCGCCCTGCTGATGTGCGAGGGCGAGGCCCCGGGCGAGGAGGACTTCCTCGCCCACATCCGCAGCCGCGTGCACCACCTGCCGCGCCTGCGCCAGCGGCTGCTCTACCCGCCGCTCGGCCTCGGCACCCCCTTCTGGGTCGACTATCCGGACTTCGACATCCACCAGCACCTGCGCCGGGTCACCCTGCCCGCGCCCGGCACCGAGGCCCAGTTCCAGGAGCTGGTGGGGGAGCTGCTGGCGCCGCCGCTGGACCGCTCGAAACCGCTCTGGGAACTGATCCTGGTCGAGGGCTTCGCCGAAGAGCGCTTCGGGGTCGTCTACAAGACCCACCACGCGATGGCCGACGGGATCTCCGCGGTCGACATCGGCATGCTCCTCTTCGACGTCGAGCCGAGGAGCGAGCCGGCGCGCGAGGCGGCGCCCTGGACCCCGGCCGAGACCCCGTCGCGGGCCGCGCTGATCGGCCACGCCGGCGCCGGGATCGCGGCGACGCTGCGGCGGCTGGGGCGCTGGCTGCGGCGGGCCCTGCGCGAGCCCGGGCGGGCGAGCAGGCGCGCCGCCGACGGCGTCATCGGACTCTGGGAGGTGACCTGGAATCTCGCCCGCCCGGCCCCGAAGGTGCCCTTCAACACCACGATCGGGCCGCGTCGCAGCATGTCCTGGGCGACCTTCGACCTGCCCGAGTTCAAGCGCGTCAAGAACGCGCTCGGCGGCACCGTCAACGACGTCACCCTGGCCGTCGTCGCCGGCGCCATGCGCCGCTGGCTGCTGGAGCGCGACGTCGCCGTCGACGGGCTCGAGCTGAAGGCGCTGGTGCCGGTCTCGATCCGGACCGAAAACGAGCACGGCGAGCTCGGCAACAAACTGACCGCGATGCGCGGCCCGCTGCCGGTCGGCATCGCCGACCCGGTCGAGCGGCTGCGCGCCGTCTCCGTCGCGATGGACGCGCTCAAGGTCTCCAAGCAGCCGTTGGGGGCGGAGGCGATCTGGGGCCTCAACGACTGGTTCCGCGACTTCGCGCCACCGGTCCTGCTTTCGCCGACCGCGGCGATCAACTTCTCCACCCGCCTCTTCAACCTGCTGGTGACGAACTTCCCCGGCCCGCAGACGCCCTTCTACGTGCTCGGCCGCGAGCTGACCGAGGTCTACCCGATCGGCTTTCTCGCCAAGAAGCACGCGCTGGCGATCGCGATCCTCAGCTACAACGGCCAGGTCGGCTTCGGGCTGCTCGCCGATCCCGACACCGTTCCCGACGCACGAGCACATCGTCGATCACCTGGCCGCCTCGGTCGAGGAGCTCAGGAGCGCCGCCCAGATAGCCTCCCCGGCCAGCGATGGCAACGACCTGGCGGGAGATGATCGACCTCGGTTCGCGCGAGAGCGCGAACGGCTCGGCGGCGGCTGAGCCCGCGCCCGAGCGCCGCGGCGTCTTCAAGCGCCTGCGCGAGAGCCTCTCCAAGAGCCGCCAGGCGCTGACCGAGGAGATCTCGGCCAGCCTCTTCGACCGCATCGACGAGCAGACCTGGGAGCGGCTGGAGGAGGCGCTGATCCTCGCCGACGCCGGCGCTCCGACCACCGCCGCGGTGGTGGAACGGCTCGAGCACGAGGTCGAGGCGGGCACGGTCCCCGCCGACGGCGCTGCCGTGCGCGACCGCCTGATCGAGATCCTCGCCGAGGTCGCCGCCGGCGGCCGCGCTCCGATCGACCTCAGCGCCGAGCCGGCGGTGCTGATGATGGTCGGCGTCAACGGCACCGGCAAGACGACCACGATCGGCAAGATCGCCTGGCACCTGAGCAAGGAGATGGGCCTCTCGGTCGTCCTCGCCGCCGGCGACACCTACCGCGCCGCCGCCTCCGAGCAGCTGGCCGAGTGGGCGCGGCGGGCCGGCGCGGACCTGGTCCGCGGCGAGGAAGGCGCCGACCCGGGGTCGGTCGCCTTCGACGCGATCTCCGCTGCCCGCGCCCGCGGCGCCGACGTCGTCATCGTCGACACCGCCGGCCGCCTCCACACCCAGGACAACCTGATGGAGGAGCTGGCGAAGGTGCGGCGGGTGATCGCCAAGCAGATCCCCGAGGCCCCGCACGAGACGCTGATCTCGATCGACGCCACCACCGGCCAGAACGGGCTGCGCCAGGCCAAGGTCTTCTCCGAGGCGGTCGCGGTCGACGGCGTCGTCCTGACCAAGCTCGACGGCACCGCCAAGGGGGGCATTGCCCTGGCGATCGCCGCCGACCTGGAGATCCCGGTGAAGCTGATCGGCGTCGGCGAGACCCTTGAGGATCTGCGCCCGTTCGACCCGGCCGAGTACGCCGCGGCTCTGCTCGCGGAGTAGCGCTCTTGACTTTGTTAGCCCAGAGGGCGACTAAGGACAAACGCACCCCCTAAGCTGGGCGACGGTGTTCGACCAGCTCTCAGATCGCCTCCAGGCGACCCTCTCCGACGTCCGCTCGCGCGGCAAGCTGAGCGAGTCCGACGTCGATGCGGCGATGCGCGAGATCCGCCTTGCCCTGCTCGAGGCGGACGTCAACTTCAAGGTCGTCAAAACGTTCACGAAGACGGTGAAGGAGCGCTGCCTCGGCGACGAGGTGCTGAAGAGCCTCGATCCGGGTCAGCACGTGGTCAAGATCGTCAACGAGGAGCTGGCGACGCTGATGGGCGGCAGCGGGCGAGAGCTGGCGATGGCCTCCAGCGGCCCCACCGTGATCCTGATGGCCGGCTTGCAGGGCTCCGGCAAGACCACCGCCTGCGCCAAGCTCGCGATGCACCTCGGCAAGGACGGCAAGGACGTGGCGATTGCCGCCTGCGACGTCTACCGGCCCGCTGCCGTCGACCAGCTGGTCACCGTCGGCGAGCGCGCCGGCGCCCATGTCTACCAGCAGGGGACCGACCGCGATCCGGTCGATATCGCCGAGTGGGCGCTGCAGCAGGCCCGCACCGAGCGCCGCGACGTGCTGATCGTCGACACCGCCGGCCGCCTCCACATCGACCAGGACCTGATGGGCGAGCTCTCGCGCATCCGCAAGAAGACGCAGCCGCACGACGTCCTCCTCGTCGTCGACGCGATGACCGGCCAGGACGCCGTCGGCGTCGCCGAGTCCTTCGCCGAGGCGGCCGAGTTCGACGGCGTGGTGATGACCAAGCTCGACGGCGACGCCCGCGGCGGCGCCGCGCTCTCGGTCAACGCGGTCACCGGCAAGCCGATCCTCTTCGCCTCCACCGGCGAGAAGCTGGCGGACTTCGACAAGTTCCATCCCGACCGGATGGCCCAGCGCATCCTCGGCATGGGCGACGTCCTCAGCCTGATCGAGAAAGCCGAGCAGCAGGTCGACGAGAAGCAGGCGGTCGACCTGCAGAAGAAACTCGAAAAGGACCAGTTCACGCTCGAGGACTTCCTCCAGCAGATGCGCCAGGTGCGGAAAATGGGGCCGCTCAGCGGCATCATCGGCATGTTGCCGGGGATGGGGGCGATGAAGCAGCTGAAGAACGCCGACGTCGACGAGGGCGAGCTGGACCGGGTCGAGGCGATCATCCTCTCGATGACGCCGGCCGAGCGGGCCAATCCCGGGATGATCAACGGCTCGCGGCGCAAACGGATCGCCAACGGCTCGGGGACGCGGGTTCAGAACGTCAATCAGCTGGTCAAGCAGTTCGACCAGATGCGCAAGATGATGCGCTCGATGGTCGGCGGCAAGATGCCCGACGCGCAGCAGCTGGCGCAGATGACCGGTGGGGCACCGCGCCCGAAGATCCGTAGGCGCTAACCTGCCGCGACCTATGGCAGTCAGAATCAGACTTAGACGAGTGGGTTCCAAGAAGAACCCGATCTGGCGGATCGTCGTCGCCGACAAACGCTCCCCGCGTGACGGTCGCACGATCGAGACGATCGGCCAGTACAACCCGCAGACGAACCCGTCGCTGATCGAGTTCGACGAGGAGCGCGCGCGCCACTGGCTCGAGCACGGCGCCCAGCCCTCGGAGACGGTCGCCGGGTTGCTTCGCACCAAGGGCATCGCCGCCTCCGGCAGCTAGGCCGCCGGCCGCTCCGATGACCGAGCTGATCGAGTTCCTCGTCAAGGCTCTGGTCGAGGATCCCGAGGCCGTGGTCGTCGAGGAGCTGGAAGAGGACGGCGACCTGGTCTACGAGGTGACCGTCGCCGAGGGCGACCTCGGTCGCGTGATCGGCAAGGGCGGGCGCGTCGCGAACGCGATCAGGACGATCGCCAAGGCGGCTGCGGTCCGGATCGATCGCCGCGTCATCGTCGACATCCTTGATTGACGCCTGCGGGCGGAGGCGCCCATGAAGCTCGACATCTTCACCCTGTTTCCGGAGGCGTTCGAGTGGTTTCGCGGACAGAGATCGGTCTCGAACGCGATCGCTGAAGGCAGCGAGCTGAGGCTGTTCAACTACCGCGACACGACGCCGCTGAGCGCCGGTCAGGTGGACGACTCGCCCTACGGGGGCGGAGCGGGGATGGTCCTGCGGGTCGACGTGGTCGACGCGGCGCTCCAGGCTGCCTACGGGGAAGTCGAGAAGCCACGGGTCGTCCTGCTCTCGCCGACCGGGCGGCTGCTCGACGATGTGATCGCCGACGAGCTGGTCGCGGAGCCACACGTGGCCCTGCTCTGCGGGCGCTACGAGGGCTTCGACGACCGCGTCCACCAGCACCTCGCCGATGACGAGCTCTCGATCGGGCGCTACGTGCTGGCGGGCGGGGAGCTGCCGGCGATGGTCGTCGCCGACGTGCTGATGCGGAAGCTGCCGGGGGCGCTCGGCCACGCCGACTCCGCCGTCGAGGAGTCCTTCAGCCAGGTCTTGGAGGGGATGCCGGAGTACCCGCACTACACGCGGCCACCGCAGCACAGGGGCTGGGAGGTGCCGGAGATCCTGCTCTCCGGCGACCACGAGAAGGTGCGCCAATGGCGGCTCGAACAGAGCCGCGCTCGAGCCGAGCAATTCGAGTCGGGCGCCGAGTAGCTACCATTCCGCCACCGCACGGTTCCCGGCACCCGGGTCCGGCGGTTTTTTCTCGCCAAATATGAGCTCCGTAATCGACAGCATCGAGCGTGCCCAGCTGAAAGAGGGACTTCCCTCCTTCGGCCCAGGCGATCGCGTGCGGGTTCATTTCCAGGTGATCGAGGGACGCGCAAGCGCACCCAGGTCTTCGAGGGCGTCGTTCTGCGGCGCCAGGGCACTGGCGTTCGCGAGACCTTCACCGTCCGCAAGCAGTCCTTTGGAGTCGGTGTCGAGCGGACGTTCCCGCTGCACTCGCCGAAGATCGAGAAACTCGAGGTTGCGGCGCGCGGCGACGTGCGACGGGCCAAGCTCTACTACCTGCGCGGTCGCATCGGCAAGGCCGCCCGCGTCGCCGAGCGACGCTGGGGCATCGACGACGACATGGTCTCCGCGCCCACCGCGGCGGCGCCGGTCGCAACCGATGCCGAGGGCGTGAGTCAGGACGAGGTCGTGCCGCCCGCGCCGGACGAGGCTCAGGCGGTCGTCACGCAGGACGAGGAGCCCGAGGCCAGCGCGGAGGCAGAGACGGCAGCCGAGCCCGAGGCAAGCACGGAGGCGGAGGCGGCAGCCGATCCCGAGGCAAGCGCGGAGGCAGAGACGGCAGCCGAGCCCGAGGCGGCGGCAGAGACTGAGGCAGCGGCGGACACGGACGCGGAGGCGTCCGCGGCCGGGGAAACCGAGGACAACGCAGCGTCAGAGGATGCCGAGGACGAGAAGCCGGCGGACGCCGGCGACTCCGACGAGGATCCAGCCTGAAACTCGCGATCCCGAAGCCGAAGGGCAAAGGTGGCGGGCTTGTCGAGTTGGTCGTCATCGTGGCGCTGGCCCTGGGGCTGGCGCTGGCGATCCAAGCCTGGGTCATCAAGCCGTACCAGATCCCCTCGGAATCGATGGAGCCCACGCTCGACGTCGGCCAGCGGGTCCTGGTCAACCGCTTCATCTACCACCTCAACGATCCCGCGCTCGGCGACATCATCGTCTTCCACCCGCCCGCCGGCGCCGACAACGGCACCGAATGCGGCGTCCAGCCGCGGCCTGGCGAACCCTGCCCGAAACCGACCAAAGCCGAGTCGAGCCAGAACTTCATCAAGCGGATCGTCGCCGGGCCGGGGGACACGCTCTCGGTCAGGGGCGGACACCCCGTGGTCAACGGCGTCGAGAAGCAGGACGAGTCGTACATCATTCCCTGCGGCAGCGCCGCCGCCTGCAACATGCCGCGGACGATCACGATCCCGCCCGACCATTACTTCATGATGGGCGACAACCGTGGAGCAAGCGACGACAGCCGTTTCTGGGGACCCGTCCCCCGCAGCTGGATCATCGGTGAGGCCTTTGCCACCTACTGGCCACCCGACCGCGTCGGCACCCTCTAAGTCCCGAACCGGTCGCCGCAGGCTGGCTCGCAGCCGCCGCCTGTTCGCCTTCGACCGCGGCCTCCAGACTCGTTTCGTCGCCGGCACCGACGAGGCCGGGCGCGGCTGCCTGGCCGGCCCCCTGGTCGCCGCCGCGGTCCTGATCGACTACGAGAGCCTCTCGCACGCCGACCGGCGCGCGCTCGGGGGTCTGCACGACTCCAAGCAGATGACCGAGGAGCGGCGCCTGGAGATGTTCCCCTCTGTGCTGCGGGCGGCAACACGGGTCAGCGTCGTCATTCGCTCGGCCGCCGGGATCGATCGCCGCGGCCTGCACGTGACCAACATCGAAGCGCTCTCCGTCGCCCTCGAGCGGCTCGATCCTCCGCCCGAGGCGACCTGCCTCTCCGACGGCTTCGCGCTGCCGCGCTGCGCGGTGCCGCACCGGGCGGTGATCCAGGGCGACGGCACCAGCGCCGCGATCGCCGCCGCCTCCGTCCTCGCCAAGGTCACCCGCGACCGTTACATGCACGACGCGGCCGACCGCCATCCCGGCTGGGGCTTCGACGAGCACGTCGGCTACTCGACCCCGGAGCACCGTGCCGCGATCGAGCAGATCGGCATTTCGCCGCTGCACCGCCGCTCCTTCCAGTCTGTGGCTTACCCCCAATGGGCCTGGAGGGCGCCTGAGAAGACATCTCGGCGTCCTCGCTCGGTCATGTGCAGAGCACACTCCCTCGTTCGTCCTTGACCTGTCTCCTCAGGCGCCCTCCCCGGTTGTTCAAAAAGCTCCCTTGATGTGCTCGACGTCGACCGCGACGGTCGGCCGCGGTCGAAGGTGACGCCGACGGCGTCGAAGCGGATCTCGGTGTAGGGCGGGATCTGGCGGCGCTCTGCCATCCAGGCGGTGGCGAGCTTGCGGACGCGGCGCTGCTTGCGGGCGTCGACCGCGAGGATCGGGCGCTCGGGCCCGAAGTTCGGCTCCCTCGCGGCCGGCCTTGACCTCGACGAAGACGAGGGTGCGGCCATCGAGGGCGACGATGTCGAGCTCGCCGTAGCGGGTGCGGGCGTTGCGCTCGACGATCTCCCAGCCGGCCGCGGCGAGCCGGCGGGCGACCAGCTCCTCGGCCCTCTGGCCGGTTCTCTGGCGGGCGATCGTCATCGCCGGGGACGCTAGACCGCGGGATCGCGCCTATGGCGCGCAAGAAGTTCCAGCATTGGCTCGAACTCCCCGTAACACGTGCGCCGCGGCGCCCTAGCGTCCTCTCCGTGCTCGCCACGGCCCGGACCTTCACCCTCGACGGCATCGCCGCCCGCCCGGTGCGGGTCGAGGTCGACGTCCATCGGGGCCTGCCCGGCTTCGCGATCGTCGGCCTTCCCGACGCCGCCGTCCGGGAGGCGCGCGAGCGGGTGCGGGCGGCGCTGGTCAACTGTGGCTTCGAGTTCCCGCTGCGGCGGATCGTCGTCAACCTCGCCCCGGCCAGCCTGCGCAAGGCGGGCCCGGGGATGGACCTGGCGATCGCCGCGGCGCTGCTCAGCGCCTCCGGCCAGCTCGAGTGGGAGGCGCTGTCTCGGGTGGCGATGGCGGGAGAGCTCGCCCTCGACGGATCGACCCGGCCGGTCAACGGGGCTCTGGCGATCGCCGAGGCGGCCCGGGAGGAAGGCGCCGAGGCGATCGTGGTGCCGGCCGAGAACGGCGCCGAGGCGGCGCTGGCGGAGGGGATCGACGTGATCGCGCTGGACGGCCTCGGTCGGCTGCCGGCGCTGGTGGCGGGAGAGTGGGAGCCGCTGCGCCCACAGGCCCTGCCGCTGCGGATCGCCGGGGCCGGTGGCCCCGATCTCGCCGACCTGCGGGGGCAGCCGCACCTGCGCCACGCGCTCGAGGTCGCGGCGGCGGGCGGCCACAGCCTGCTGATGATCGGGCCGCCCGGCGCCGGCAAGTCGCTGGCCGCCAGCCGCCTGCCCTCGATCCTGCCGCCCCTCGCCGCGATCGAGGCGCTGGAGGTCGCTCGCATCGCCAGCGCCTGCGGGCGACTGGGCGCTCCGCTGCCGGCGGGCCGGCCGTTCCGGGCACCGCACCACACGATCAGCCCGGGGGCCTGGTCGGCGGCGGCAGCCCGCCGCGCCCCGGCGAGGCGACCCTGGCCCATCGCGGCGTCCTCTTCCTCGACGAGCTCTGCGAGTTCCGTCGCGATTCCCTGGAGGCCTTGCGGGCGCCGCTGGAGGCGGGCGAGGTCTCGATCTCCCGTGCCGCCAGCCGCCGCACCCTGCCCTGCCGCTTCATGCTGGTCGCCGCGGCCAATCCCTGTCCCTGCGGGCGCGGCGAAGCCGATCCCGACTGCAGCTGCGCCCCGGTCGCGGTTCAGCGCTACCAGGGACGGCTCAGCGGCGCTCTCGCCGATCGCATCGACATCCTCGCCGCGGTGCGCCAGCCCAGCGCGGCCGACATCGGCGGCGGGCCGGGAGAGCCCTCGGCCGACGTGCGGGAGCGCGTCGCCGCCGCTCGCGAGCGGCAGGAGCGGCGCCTCGGCCCCGGTCGCTGCAACGCCGAGATGACACCTGGCGAGGCCCGGGAGTGCGTGCTGAGCAGCGAGGCCGCGGCCCTGCTGGCGGAGCTGTACGCGCGGCAGCGGCTCAGCGGCCGCGCCCACGACCGGGCGCTGCGCCTGGCCCAGACGATCGCCGACCTCGCCGGCGCCGAGACGATCGGCCAGGAGCAGATGGCGCAGGCGCTGCAGTTGCGGAGGCGAGATCGTGGCTGAGCCGCGCGCCTGCCCCGACTGTCTGCGCCGCTCCTGGCTGCTGGCCCTGCTCGGCCCCTACATCGAGAAGATCGCCACCGGAGCGATCGGCTCGCGCTCGCCGGAACTGCTGCGGCTCACCAACGAGGACCTGGTCGCCGCCGCGGCGCCGAAGGTCGCCGCCCAATTGCTGGGCCGGATCGAGGCGCTCGATGAGCGCTATCTGGCAGCGGAGCTGCTGGCGGCGCAGTGCTGGGCCTGCTGCCGCCACGGCGACCTCTACCCGGAGGGGCTGCGGGACGCGGCCGACGCGCCGTGGGCCCTGGTCGGGAGGGGAGACCCAGGCCTGCTCGACGGTCTCGAGCCCTTCGGCGCGGTGACCATCGTCGGTGCCCGCCGTGCCACCTCCTACGGCCGCGAGATCGCCCGTGAGCTTGGGCGGGAGCTGGCCGCGGCGGGAATGGTCGTCGTCAGCGGCCTCGCCTTCGGCATCGACGCCTGCGCTCACCGCGGCGCCGTCGACGCCGGTCGCACGATCGCCGTCCTCGGCTGCGGTCCCGACATCGCCTACCCCGCGGCCCATCGCTCGCTCTGGCGTCGGATCTGCGAAAAGGGTCTCGTCATCTCCGAGTTCCCACCAGGCGCCGCCCCTTGGCGCTGGACCTTCCCCGCCCGCAACCGGATCATGGCGGCGCTGGCCGGGATGACCGTCGTGGTCGAGGCCGCGGCCCGCTCCGGCTCGCTGATCACCGCCGACCTCGCGGCGGACCTCGGCCGCGACCTCGGCGCCGTCCCCGGCCCGATCACCTCCCGTGCTTCGGCCGGCCCCAACAACCTGCTCGCCGGCGGCGCCTGTCTCGTCCGCGACGCCCAGGACGTCCTCGACGCGATGCTTGGCCCCGGGGCGAAGCCGATCGGCCGCCGGGGCCCGTCCCTCGACCAGGCTCTCGCCGAGGTCTTGGCGGCGGTCGATGCGGGGCGAGGGCAGCTGCGACGGAGTCGCCGCCGCCCTCGGCCTTCCCGGCCCCGAGACCGCCGCCGCCCTCGCCCGCCTGGAGCTGCTCGGCTACGTCACCTGCTCGACGATGGGCCTCTACTCCCGCACGTTGCTGCCGTCACCCACGAGTGCGGCCATCTAGGCTCCGCATGACCATGCGACGCGTCCCCGCAGTGCTCTCAATCGCCGGTTCCGACTCCGGTGGCGGTGCCGGGATCCAGGCCGACCTGAAGGCGTTCGCGCGCTGTGGGGTGCATGGGATGACGGCGATCACGGCGATCACCGCTCAGAACACCGTCGGGGTCGAGCAGGTCGAGGCGGTTTCGCCGGAGATGGTCTTCGCCCAGATCCTGGCGATCGCCGAGGATATGGGGGTCGACGCCGTCAAGATCGGGATGCTCGGCTCGGCGGCGACGGTCGATGCCGTTGCGGTCGGCGCTCGCCTACCTCGGGGTCGCGCTCGCGCCCGTGGTGATCGACCCGGTGATGGTCGCCGAGAGCGGCGCAGTACTGCTTGACGACGAGACGAGGGCGGCACTCGTCGACGTGCTGTTGCCGCGCTGTGCGATCGCCACTCCCAACATCCCCGAGGCACGCGAGCTGACCGGGGCGGGGGAGGGGGCGAGCCAGGAGGAGCTGGCCCGCGGCGTGCTCGAGCTGGGACCGAAGGCGGTCGTCGTCACCGGCGGCCACAGCGAGCGGCTGGTCGACCTCTTCTTCGACGGTGAGCAGATGGTCGAGATCCCCGGCGAGCGCCACCCCGACGGCGCCGCCCACGGCTCTGGCTGCACGCACTCCTCGGCTCTGGCCGCGTTCCTGGCTCAGGGTCATGGGCCGTTGGAGGCCGCGCGCAAGGCGCGGGTGGTGGCCTCGGAGGCGGTCGCCAACGGGCTGCGTGAGATCGGCTCCGGACCGGGCCCCGTCGATGTCTTCGGACTGGCTTCCAGGACCTCGTCAGTAGATTTCGTCCCATGAGCACCAACGGCAGCACTCAGACCAAGCTCCCGCGTCCCCGCTCCGCCACCGTCTTCGACGGTCCCGACCGCGCCCACTCGCGCGCCTACATGAAGGGCATCGGGTTCGACGACGACGCCCTCAGCCGGCCGACGATCGGGATCGCCAACACCTGGACCGAGGCGATGCCGTGCAACTTCCACCTGCGCGCCCTCGCCGAGCACGTCAAAGAGGGGGTGCGGGCCGCCGGCGGCACGCCGATGGAGTTCAACACCGTCGCCGTCTCCGACGGGGTGACGATGGGCACCCAGGGGATGAAGGCCTCGCTGGTCAGCCGCGAGGTGATCGCCGACTCGATCGAGCTGATGGCCCGCGGCTACCAGTTCGACGCGATCGTCGCCCTCTGCGCCTGCGACAAGACGATCCCGGGCTGCGCGATGGCCCTGGCCCGGCTCGACGTCCCCTCGGTCCTGCTCTACGGCGGCTCGATCGCCCCCGGCCACTGGCACGGCCGCGACGTCACCATCCTCGACATCTTCGAGGCGATCGGCGCCCACAACGCCGGCGACATGAGCGATGAGGAACTGAGTGAGCTCGAGGGCGTCGCCAGCCCCGGCGCCGGCGCCTGCGGCGGCCAGTTCACCGCCAACACCATGGCCTGCGCCTTCGAGGCGCTGGGGATCAGCCCCGGCGGCTCGGCGATGGTCCCGGCCGAAGACGACGACAAGCCGACCGTCGCCGAGAAGATCGGCGAGCTGGTGATCAAGGTGCTGGTCGACGACCTGCGGCCGAGCAAGATCATCACCCGCGACTCGCTCGAGAACGCGATCGCCTGCGTCTGCGCCTCGGGCGGCTCGACCAACGGCGTCCTGCACCTGATCGCGCTCGCCCACGAGCTCGGGATCGAGCTCACGCATCGATGACTTCGACCGCATCGCCCGGGCGACGCCGCTCTTCGCCGACCTCAAGCCGGGCGGTCGCTTCATCGCCACCGATCTCTACGCGGCCGGCGGTGTGCCGGTGATCATCAAGCGGCTGGCCGAAAAGGGCGTCCTGCACGAGGACGCGATCACGATCACCGGCGAGACGATCGGCGAGGTGGCCGCTGCGGCCAGCGAGAAGCCCGGTCAGGAAGTGGTGCGGCCGGTCGACGACCCGGTCAAGGCCGAAGGTGGGCTGGCGATCATGTACGGCAACATCGCCCCCGAGGGCGCCGTGATCAAGGTCGCCGGCACCGAGCGCCGCCGCCAGAGCGGCCCGGCCCGTGTCTTCGAGACCGAAGAGGATTGCTTCCGCGCGGTCAAGGCGCAGCAGATCAAGCCCGGCGACATCATCGTCATCCGCAACGAGGGCCCGATCGGTGGGCCCGGCATGCGCGAGATGCTCCAGGTCACCGCCGCGATCGTCGGCGAGGGCCTCGGCGAGAGCGTCGCCCTCCTCACCGACGGCCGCTTCTCCGGCGCTACCCGCGGCCTGATGTTCGGCCATGTCTCGCCGGAGGCGGTCCGCGGCGGCCCGATCGCGGCCCTGCGCGAGGGCGACCAGATCACCCTCGACATCGACGCCCGCCGTATGGACGTCGACCTCAGCGACGAGGAGATCGCCGCCCGCATCGCCGAGTACGAGGTGCCGGAGCCGGTCTTCCCCCGTGGTGTCATGACCAAGTACGCGCACACCGTTGGGTCCGCGTCACACGGCGCGGTCACCACCAGCTGAGTCGCGACACCAGGATTTGAGCCCCTATAGGGGCCACAAAGCTGGAAGCGTCAGCTGAGGAAATCGTCGAGGATCGCGTTGAACCGTCCCGGCCGCTCCAATTGCGGCACGTGCCCCGTCCGCTCGAAGATCTCCAGTCGGGAGTGGGGGATGCGGCGGTGGTAGCTGAGCGCCGCCGCCATCGGGATCACCCGGTCCGACTGGCCCCAGACGATCAGCGTCGGCATCTCGATCGCCGCCAGGCGCTCGCGGATGTCGTGGCGGATGACAGCGTGGAGGGCGTCGCCGAAGCCCTCCGCACGCCGCAAGCCGCCCTCGATCTGCTCCAGCAGCAGGTCTTCGCGCAGCCGCGCCGGGTAGCGGACGAAGGGGCGGAAGACGAGCTCGCGGGCGCGGCGGCGTGAAACGATGAAGCGGCTGCGCCGGGCGTAGTGAGGCCCGAAGACCTTCCAGGCCCAGGCAGTCGCCACGGCGCGCTCCTCCGGGTTCCAGGTGTTGAGGATGCCGGCGGCGGAGACCAGCACCAGGCGCTTGAAGCGGCCCGGGGTCGCGGTCACCGCCTCGACCGCGACGAAGCCGCCCATTGAGTTGCCGACGATGGTCGCGCCCTCCACCCCGAGCTTCTCGCAGAGGTCGTGGACGAGGCGGCCGTAGGCCGGCATGTCGATCTCCCACGACGGCATCGGGCTCGCCCCGAAGCCCGGCAGGTCGAGCGCGATCGCGCGCCGGCCGCGGCCGAGGTGGGGCAGGTTCTCGAGCCAGTTCTGCCAGCTGCCGGAGATGCCGTGGACGAAGACGATCGGCTCGCCCTCGCCGATCTCGACATAGTTGACGCTGGCCCCGGGCAGCTCGACCCGGTGCAGGTGCCGGCGCCAGTCGATCCGCCGCCACTCCGAGTCCGTCGTGCCGTAGTCGGAACCGGCGACGATGCGCGGGTCCCGCCGAAGATCCCCCTCGATGTCAGCCCTTGCGGGCGCCATCCTTCTTCTTCCCTTCGGAGACCGTCCGGATCCCGTTCGCGTTGATCAGCATCTTCGGGCCATCGGTGCGGGTGGCCTCGAACAGCGGCACCTTCGCCGCTTCGGCCTCGCGGATCCGTTCCGCGATCTCCTCGAAGCTCTCCAGCACGGCCAGGGAGTGATCCTCGCTGAAGCGGATGTAGGTCGGCATCGGCCGACCTTAGCCGACGACGCTGGCCGTGACTACGCGTACCCCATGCGTTCGAGCACGGGGATCTCGCGGATCTGGGGTGGTTGCAGGTGGTCCCAGAGGATGCCCCGCGGGCGCCCGTACTGGCGCTCGACTTCGATCACGGCGCGCGGCGTCGCGATCATGTCGCAGGGAAGGTCGTGCTCGGTGACCATCAGGTGCTGGCGCAGGATCTGAATCGGGTGCACGGTGGTGGCGACGGTGGTGTGGCCGTCGATCTTGCCGGCGTCGACGAGGATCCCGTACTCGAGGTCGTGGTAGCCGCCGCCTTTGCCGACCCGCGCCCCGCTCAGATTCACCGCGACCGAGCCGCAGAGGACGAAGTCGACCTCCGGCAGGTCGTCGAGGGCGACCACCCGTCCGTGCTTCAGCGCCCCCTTGATCGTCGCCGCCTCTTTCACCGCCTGCTTGGAGAGCGTCTTCGGGTCGAGGACGCGAAACGGGTGGGGGTCACGCAGGCGGGGCACGGCCATGATCACCGTCTTCCCCTCTTCCAGGGCGATCCGCCGGGCGTGGGTCTGCGGCGAGTCGGGGTTGGCCTTGATCACCCGGGCGCGCTTCCAGAGCCGGTGGCCGGCGAGCTTCTCGGCCGCCAGCTTGGCGCCGGCGAAATTGGGGATCCGGCCCTCGGCGCCTGGGAAGCGGGACACGCCCTCGCGATCCATCGCCTTCCAGACCTCCTTGCGAACCTCGTCCTTCGTGCGCACCCGCGAAAGATATCCCGCCGGCTGCCGATAAGACCGGTGCAATTGCGAAATTGCAGGGAAGACGGCCATTCGGGCCGAATGATCCGAATGCCTAAACTTTTCGCAACCGGGTGAAGAACAAGTCGAGGACGGTTCGAGGAACGAGATGGGACGCAAGACTCAGATAGCGGCGGCGGTCGCCGTCCTGCTCGTCGTTTTCGGCGTTGCCGGGGCGTACGCCTACGACAGCTCGCAGAAGGATCAAATCGCCGATGGCGTCAGGATCGCCGGCGTCGACGTCGGCGGGCTCGACGAAGAGGAAGCCGCGGCATTGGTGCGCAAGCGGCTGCTGGCACCGTTGCGCCACTCGCTGCGGGTCAGCTTCGACGGCGAGAGCTGGGAGCTTCCCGGTGCCGAGCTGAGGGTTCGCGCCGATGTCGGGGAGGCGGTCGAGGAAGCGGTCGCCGACAGTCAGGACGGCGGCTTGCCCGGGCGGCTGGTGCGCTACGTGACCGGCGGTGAAGTGGCGGAGAGCATCTCGCCGCAGGTGACCTACTCCGAGCGGGCGATCAACAAGTTCGTCCGCCAGATCGCCGAAGAGATCAATCGCGAACCGCAGAACGCGGACGTCGAACCGAGCGGCGACTCGCTCGAAGTCGTCGCCGGCGAGCTCGGTCGCAAGCTGCGCGACAACCTGCTGACCGAGGACCTCAACGAGGCGGTGCTGAACGCCAACGCGCCGCACATGATCGTCGCTCGCGCCCACGCCACCAAACCGGAGGTGACGAAGGGGGAGGTCGCCGCCCGGTACCCGTCGTACCTGACCCTCGACCGCGGCTCCTACACCCTGCGCCTCTGGGAAAACCTGAAGCTGGCCAAGACCTACACCGTCGCGGTCGGCCAGGAAGGCCTCGAAACGCCCGAAGGCCTCTACGCGATCGAGGCGATGGAAGAAAACCCAACCTGGAACGTGCCGGACTCCGCCTGGGCCGGCTCGCTCGCCGGGCAGTCGATCCCGCCCGGGCCGTCGAACCCGATCAAGGCACGCTGGATGGCGATCTACGAAGGCGCAGGCATCCACGGCACCGAAGAAACCTCTTCCTTGGGCAGCGCCGCCTCCCACGGCTGCGTGCGGATGTCGATCCCCGACGTGGAAGAACTCTACGACCGCGTCGAACTGGGAACCCCGATTTACATCGGATAGCGGGCCCTGCAAACCGGCGCATCTCGGCGTCCTCGTTCGGTCATGTGCAGAGCACACTCCCTCTCTCGTCCTTGACCTGCTTGGTTTTCGAACCCGGGCGCAGGACGAATTGATGTGAAGCCGAATCAGTTTTCGTGAACTGGGAAACGGCGCTGGCCGACTACGACCGTGATCTGAGGGCTCGGGGCGCCGCCGAGCGGACGCGGAAGGCTTATGCCGTCGATCTGGCTGGTTTCGTCGAGTGGATCGAGCCGCAGGGAACGGGGCCGGGGGACGTTCGCCACCGCGACGTGCGTCGCTTCGCCGCCGGGCTCTCCTCGGCCGGCGCCGCTCCGGCCACGGTCGCGCGCAAGCTGGCCGCGATCCGCGGGCTCTACGGGTTCCTGGTCCGCACCGAGCGGGCCGGCCAGAATCCGGCCGAGCTGGTCTCCAGCCCGAAGCGGGCAGAGAAGCTGCCGAAGGTGCTCTCGACCGAGCAGATGCGCACGCTCCTGGAGCGGATTCCCGCCGGCACGCCACTGGAGCTGCGCGACCGGGCGATGCTGGAGCTGGCCTACTCGTGTGGCCTGCGTTGCGAGGAGATCGTCAACCTCGACCAGGGCGCGATGGACTTCGAGACCGAGCAGCTGCGAGTGCTCGGCAAGGGCTCCAAGGAGCGGATCCTGCCGGTTGGCGAGCCGGCGCAGCGGGCGCTGGAGCGCTACGTCGAACGCGGGCGCCGGGCACTGGCGAGCGATCCGCGCCAGCTGGCGCTGTTCCTCTCCAAGAGCGGGCGGCGCCTCTCCAACTCCGACGTCACCCGCCGTCTCGGTCTCTGGACGCGTGAGGCGGCGATGGCGGCTGGGATCTCGCCCCACTCACTTCGCCATTCATTCGCCACTCATTTGCTCGAGGGAGGCGCCGATCTGCGTACCATTCAGGAGCTACTCGGCCACGCGTCGATCTCGACCACCCAGGTCTACACCCGAGTCGATGCCGCCCGCCTGCGAGATACCTATGCCGCCAGCCATCCTCGTGCATAACGCCGAACCCGCCGACCGACCGTAGAATCGGGAGACGGGCATGGAAACTGGCGTAAAAGAGGTTGAGCTTCGCGATCTTTGGCGTCGCTACAAGGACGATGGCGACGGGACGGCGCGCGAGCGCCTCGTCGTCGCCTACTCGCCGATGGTCAAGTTCGTCGCCGGCCGGCTCGGCGCCGGGCTTCCCTCGCACGTCGAAGACGCCGACCTGATCTCCTACGGCCTGGTCGGCCTGATCGGGGCGATCGAGCGCTTCGAGCCCGAGCGCGGGATCAAGTTCGAGACCTTCGCGATGACCCGGATCCGCGGCGCGATCATCGACGAACTGCGCTCGCTCGACTGGGTGCCGCGATCGGTGCGCTCGCGAGCGCGGGAGATCGAGGCGGCCCAGGCCAAGCTCGAGCACGAACTGCAGCGGGCGCCGACCGAGGCCGAGCTGGCGGCGAAACTGAACATGTCCGAGGAGGAACTGCAGAGCTCGCTGCTGGAGATCGCCAACTCCTCCGTCTACGCGCTCGACGAGCTCTGGACCGTCTCCGACTCCTCCGGCGACCAGGTCTCCCTGCTGGACACGATCGCCGACGACGGCGCCGCCGATCCCCAGGAGGCGCTCGCCAGCAGCGAGGTCAAGGACCGCCTCACCGAGGCGATCGGCTCCCTGCCCGAGCGCGAGCAGCTAGTCGTCGCCCTCTACTACTACGAGAACCTCACCCTGCGGGAGATCGGCGACGTCCTCGGGGTCACCGAGTCACGCGTCTCCCAGCTGCACACCAAGGCCGTGATGCGGCTCAAGTCCCACCTCCAGCAGGCTTGATCGCCACCGCTGCCGACAGGTTCGAGCTGGCGGTCGACCGTTTCAACGCCAGCGAGGCGGCGCGGACCGTCGCCGGCCTGACCCGCACGCTGGGCGAGCCGCGGGTCTCGATCGGCGCCGCCGCCGGCACAGCGGAAGCGGCGCGGATCACCGTCGCCTGGGACCTCACCTGGTACCAGTGGGCGGTGGCCAGCGGCGAGCGCGAGGAGCCGGTGGCCGAGCTCGCCAGGGGGACCGAGATCGACCAGCTCGACGCGGCGGCGCGGCAGTGGAATGCGAAATGGCGAAGCTGACCGTCAACGTCGACGGCGGTGCCCGCGGCAACCCGGGGCCGGCGGCGATCGGGGCCGTCGTCCGCGCTGCCGACGGCGAGGTCCTCGAGGAGCGCGGCGAGCGGATCGGCCGCGCCACCAACAACGTCGCCGAGTACAGGGCGCTGCTGCTGGGGATACAGCTGGCTGCGGCCCACGGTGCCAGTGAGCTGGAGCTGGTCGGCGACTCCGAGCTGATCGTCCGCCAGGTCGAAGGCAGATACAAGGTCAAGGACGCGACGATGAAGGAGCTGCACGCCGAGGTGAAGCGCGCCCTCGCGCCCTTCGAGAGCTGGTCGATTCGCCATGTTCGCCGCGCCGACAACGCCGACGCCGACCGCATCGTCAACGAGGCGCTGGACGGCGGGTAAGCTCGGCCGGTGCCCGATTCCGCTGCCGACCCGATCGATCCCGGCGTCGACATCGGCCACGTCCATCTCAAGGTGGCCGACGTCGACCGCGCCCTCGACTTCTACTGCGGGGTGCTCGGCTTCGAGCTGATGCAGCGCTACGGCGAGGACGCCGCCTTCATCTCCGCCGGCGGCTATCACCATCACATCGGCCTCAACTCCTGGGAATCGAGAGGCGGCTCGCCGCCGCTGCCGGGAACGACCGGGCTGTACCACACGGCGATTCGCTACCCGGCGCGCCGCTCCCTGGCGGATGCCCTGAGGCGGCTGGGGGAGGCCCGGATCGGTCTCACCGGGGCCTCTGACCACGGCGTCAGCGAGGCGCTCTACCTCGACGACCCCGACGGCAACGGGGTCGAGCTCTACTGGGACCGCCCGCGGGAGGAGTGGCCCGAGCCGAAACCCGGCCAGAAGGTGGAGATGTACGTGCGTCCCCTCGATCTCCCCAGCCTTCTGGCTGAGCTCGACCGTTAGGGGCCGAGGCCGGTGCCGGGCAAGTTGGGCTTGAACGGCTAGAGCGCCGGGCTGGGGGCGCTCGCCGCGCCGCTGCGCACCGGGTGGCCGCTGTCGCGCCAGGCGCCGACGCCCTGGCCGACGTGGATGACCTCGGCGAAGCCCTCGCGCTGGAGGATCGAGGCGGCGAGGCCGCTGCGTTTGCCGCCGCGGCAGATCGTCGCGATCGGCCGCTCGCGGGGCAGCTCGTCGAAGCGCCCGGCGAGGTCGCCGTAGGGAATGTGGAGGGAGCCGGGGATGTGCTCGCCGGCGTACTCGGCGGCGTTGCGGACGTCGAGGATCAGCGGCGCTTCCGGCCCCTCGACCCGCCTGGCCAGCTCCTCCGGGTCGATCAGCTCGATCTTGCGCACCGGCCGCTCCTCCGTGCGCCAGGCGGTCATCCCACCCTCGAGGAAGCCGCGCACCCGCAGCCCGACCGCGGCCAGCAGCTCGGCGGCCTGGCGCTCGTCCCCGTCGGAAGCGGCGACGACGATGATCTCCTCGCCCTCGGGGGCGACCCGCGAGACCTTGGTCGCGAAGCCGGTGTCGTAGGCGGAGGTGCTGAGGGCGCCGGCGATGTGGGCCTCGTCGAACTCCTCGTTGGTGCGGCCGTCGATGACGACGGCGCCGGCGGCGACAGCCTCCTCGACCTCATGCGGGGTCAGCGGCGCCGGGGTGCCGAAGTCCTCGACCAGAGGGCCGCGATTGAGGTCGACGATCTGCTCGACGTTGGGCGGGCGGTCGCCGAGCGAGGCGACCGCGCCCTCGACGAACTCGGCCTCGTCGGCGATCGCCAGTGCGGGGTTGTGGCGGCGCTCGAAGCCGATCGTCGAGGAGGTCTTGAGGTCGATCGCGGAACCGCCGCAGAGCGAGCCGCCCAGGTGTCCCGGCCAGATCTCGACCTGGTCGTCGAGCGGGAGCAGCCGCCGCTGCAGGGAGCGGAACATGTCGGCGGCGCCTTCGCGTGGCTCCACCGCCAGGTCCGGCCGCGCGACGTCGCCGATGAACAGCGAGTCGCCGCCGAGCACGGCCCAGGGAGCGCCGTCGCGGCCGGCGTCGCGGAGCAGGAAGGAGGTGTGCTCGGGCCGGTGCCCGGGCGTGTGCAGGGCCTCGATCGTGAGGTCGCCGAGCGTCAGCACCCAGCCGTCGGCGAACGGCTCGTGCGCGTACTCGGCACCGGCCAGCTCGTGGATGTGGATCGTGGCGCCGGTCGTCCGCGCCAGCCGCCCGTGCCCGGAGACGTGGTCGGCGTGGTTGTGGGTCTCCAGCACGTGCCCGATCCGCACCCCGTGCAGGCGGGCCAGCCGCCGGTAGGGCTCGACGTCCCACTGCGGGTCGACGACCGCCGCCACCCCCGCTTCGCGATCGGCAACGAGGTAGGAGGCACAGCCGAGGTCCTCGTGGATTATCTGACGAAAGAGCATGGTCGCTGAGGGGAAGCCGAGCGATCAGGCTAGCGCGGAAACCAGGAGTGCGAGCCCGTAGCTAGAATCCCGGCCTGTGCGGCTGTAGCTCAGCTGGCTAGAGCGTCTGCTTGCCATGCAGAAGGTCGAGGGTTCGAATCCCTTCAGCCGCTTCAGGAAAACCCGGCCTAGAGCCGGGTTTTCTGCTTTCAGGGTTCGGGTGCGTGGGGCGATGTTCGGCTCCGTTCGACCCATTATGTGGCCCATTGGCCCACGGTTTGGCCCACTGAGAACGGCCGCCAGGCACGCGATCGCCGCGCCGTTCACCCCGATTACGGCTCTCGCGGCCCTGGTCGGGCGCACACTTCGTTGCAGGCGGCTAGCTGAGGGAGTCTTCGCTTGAGCCTCCGATTCCGCAAGTGGCGAGCGGGCGGCGGTCTTGGCTCCGACCAGCCAGGCACTTCACTCGCCTACTGCGTCGAGGTCGAACGGGCAGTGGGGACCGTGAACTCCCGCCAGATCAAGCTCTGGCGCTCCGACTCTCGATACCCCGGCCAGATCGACGTCTACCGCGACAAGGAGAGCGGCGGGGTGGCGCTTCGCTTCGACGCTCTCCGTCACGGCGCCAAGGAACCGCGAGCGCTGGAGATCGTGGACCCGGCTGCCGTCGACACGCTGATCCTCTCGCTGCTGGAGGTCCGCGGAGGCGACTGGCTACCTACTGAGGGGGCGGAGTAGATGCCCGCGACTGTTCGCGAAGTCATCGACGCGCTCGCCGCTTTCAACCGAGCGAACGAAGCTGAAGAAGACGCACATGCAGTTCGCTGCCGGGCACAGATCCGGCTAGCCGAGCTAGTAGGGACGCAGCGGCGAGACCGGGACACGGGCTTTGAAGCGGAGTTCGATGCCAAGGACTTGATCGTCAAGGCGGCGCTCGCGGGCGAACTGGTCCCATCTGAGGGGGCGGAGTGAGCGACGCCAAGCCCGGGAAGCGCTATCGCTCCATCGAGGAGATTGAACGCGCCCTCTTCCCGGAGCAGTGGAAGCGCAATCAGGAGGAGGAGCAGCGGGCTAAGAGCATCCTGCCCTTCCGTATCTCGGGGAGGGTCTGGTGAGCACGCTCTTCTGCTGGGACCGGGAGCGCGAGCCGCACAAGCGCGTCTATCTCCCGAAGCTGATCGCTGACGAGTTCGGCGTCTCTCGCTCCGAGGCTCGCCGGCTTCTGGCGACGGGGGGAGTGAAGCTCGACGGAGAGCCCTGCGGACTGGTGGACCTTCCGGCGCCGGCACTGGACCGCAAGACCCTGGTGGTCGGCATCACGCGGAGCGTCTCACTGCCGAAGGACTTGACGACGTGACCTTGACGGTGGGCAAGAGGCGGAGGGTGGAGCTTTGAGCGACCAGGACTACAAGCTTCTGCTCGGCTTCGACACCGATGACAAGGAGTTCTGCCGCGGCTTCGAGGCGGGCCGGATCTGGGAGATGCTGAAGACCGGGGAGCCGTTCGAGCAGACCATCCACGCGACCAACTCCGAGATGGCGATCCGCATGTGTGAGGCCACCGGCCGCCAGTTCAGCGCCGAGCCGTTCGACGACACCTGGATTGATCTGCGCGTCGAGGAGTCGGAATCGTGACCCCCACCCAGCCCATCCAAGGAACCGAGGGGGAGCGATGAGCGTCCCGTTGGTCGATCGCGAGAAGCTGGACGCGATGGTCGCTGAGGGCTGGCTGCGTTCCCAGCGCCACCCAGACGCTGACCTCTGGATCTACAACTACACGGAGGCGAAGCCGTGAAGGTTGAGCGACCTGGAACCCGCGGCCCGCGCCCGCGCCCTGCCATCGAACGCCTGATGGAGAAGGTTGTCTGGAACGGCGGTGGGGAGGAATGCTGGACCTGGGAAGGCTTCAAGAAGCCGGACGGCTACGGCGAAATCAAGGGCCGCGCTCCCAAAACGATGGAGTTCGTCCATCGGCTCTCTTACGAGGAATTCGTTGGTCCGATCCCTGACGGCCTGACGATCGATCATCTCTGCCGTAACCGCGCTTGCGTCAATCCGGCGCACCTTGAGCCGGTTACGGCAGCCGTCAATACGCGCCGCGGCATCGGAGTCTCGACTGTCAATGCTGTGAAGACGCACTGTGTTCACGGCCATGAGTTCACGCCGGAGAACACCTGGATCTCAGCAAAGGGCGATCGGCACTGCCGAGCCTGTAACGCCCGGCGTGGTCGAGAAACCCGGCGTCGACAGAAGGAGCGTGGTTGATGGTTTTCGACGTCGAGCGCCTGAGGTCGCTCGCTCAAGATGGCTGGCTTATGGCCAATCGGCATCCGGATGCCGACCTCTGGATTTGGAATTACACGCAAAAGACCCAGTACGAGAATCACTGGACCCCGGAGACGCTCGCCTGCCGTGGCCTGATCCTCGATGCCGAGGGCACAATCATCGCTCGGCCCTTCCCGAAGTTCTTCAACTACGGTGACCCGCTTGTAGGGGAGCTGCCGACGGAGCCGTTCACGGTCCGGGAGAAGATCGACGGCTCCTTGGGGATCCTCTACATGCTCGACAGCCAGCCCCGATTGGCGACGAGGGGCAGCTTCACCAGCGAGCAGGCGATCGAAGGGGCGCGGCTGCTCAACGACTACGAGGTCGTCTGTCCTCCCCATCTCACGCCTCTCTTCGAGATCGTCTATCCCGAGAACCGGATCGTCGTGGACTACGGCGGCCGTCGCGAGCTTGTTCTCCTCGCGGCCCTCGACAAGACCACCGGCCGGGAGTCCACCGACAACATGGCCTGGACTGGGCCCGTCGCCGAGGTGTGCGACGAGCCTTCCCTGACCTCGCTCCTCCACCGCGACCGCCCGAACGCCGAGGGCTACGTCGTCACCTTCCAGTCAGGCCTGCGAGTCAAGATCAAGCACACCGAGTACGTGCGGCTCCACCGGATCATCACCGGGGTCAACGCCCGACACATCTGGGACGCGCTTCGCAATGGCCAGGACCCGGCATCTGAACTCGATGGGGTGCCCGATGAGATCTTCGACTGGATCGACTCGACCGCCGCCGGGCTCCGCGACGAGTTCAAGGCGCAGACGGGTTCGGCTCTCGCCCTCTTCCGAGGCAAGCCGCCAACCGAGGACCGCCGCGAGATCGCCGAGTACTTCCAGCGCTGCGGCGGCAACCAGGCAATTCTCTTCCGGATGCTCGATGGCAAGCCCTACGACGACCTGATCTGGAAGGCGATCCGGCCTGAGCCGACGACCCCGGACACGGTCTGGACGGAGGAGCCGGCAGCCGCATGACCATCAACGAGAGGAGTTTTCGATGCCGTCTTCCCTAGCCCAGTTCATTGATGAGCCGGTGCTGCTGGCTCGCGAACAGTGCAAGTGCTGCTGCGGCGAGGGCAAGGTGCCCACCCCAGAGTTCGCAGGCTGGTCCGCGACGGTCGAGCGCGTCAAATGCAACGTCCTCGCCGAGACCGGCGCGAGTGATTCCCGAGGCGCCTACGAGGTTGGGCGCCGGCACGCCGGGGATCCGCCGAGCCCGACTCACACCGACTGCACGGGATGCGAGGGCCGAGGCTTCAACGAGATCGAACTGGGCCTCGACCGCCTCGCTTCGTTCCTGCGGAAGGACGACTCAAAGCCATGAACGCCGCAGTCGGCAACCCGGCCCTCCGTCTCCTTGAGCTAGAAGCCGAGACCCAAGAGCTACTCCCCGAGCACACCTTCAAGGCCTTCACGCACCGGGTCAACGCTCGAGAGTCGATCGAGGATCGGTGCGAGCTGCTCTCTGAGGGGCTGGAGGAGTTCAAGCGGGGGTTGGCTGCGTGACCCAGCCAACCCCCGACCCCGGGTGGCTCTACTGCCCTAACTGCAACACGCCCAGCGACTGGGTCTCCTGCACCCCGAACTGCTCCAGAGACGGCCTATGTAGGGGTCGGTCGCTGCTTCCTGTTCCTACGACGTTGGCGCGGCCGTGAAGCCCGGCGACTTCGATCCCCCGTCCGCGGACGAGAGCGATCGCGTCCTCGCCCTGCGAACCGTCATCGATGCCAAAGGTCTCACTCCCCCGCAGCCCTCCGTCTGCCACGGCTACGCCATGTGCTGCGTCTGCCCCGCCTGCCAGCTCGGGCCTCGACGACTTCCAAGATCCCGTCGTCATCAACGTGCAAAGGAGCCAATCGCCGCATGAGGTTCCCCAAGGACACCGTCGCCGCCATCCACGACGCTGCGCCGTACTCGACCAAGATCCGCTGGCCCGCCGGCGCAGCAGAACCCCAGAAGAACCGCGTCTACTGGCTCCAGGTCGAGGAGGAGGAGAAGGCAGCCGAAGAGAAGGCCAAACGCCGCAGCGAGTACAGCCCGGAGACCCACGCCGATGTCATTGCTTGGATGCACTTTCGCCGGTACGGGAAGTGGCCCGAGGGCTACAAGCCGAAGAAGGTCAAGACGCCTCGCACGCGGCCAGACGACGTAGTGCTAGTGCTCGACTTCGAGGTCGCCGGCAGCCGAGGCTGGGACGCCACCGTTGCCATCTTCGAGGACCCCGATCCAGTGCGCCACACGGGGCTCAAGACGAAGGTCCCCGCAGGGCCCAATCCGATCGACAGCGCACCGGAGCCGACCGAGATGGAGCCCGAGAAGATCCTGGTCCCCTTGAGCCGCAGGGAACGGGAAGAACAGAGCGACGTTCTGGAGTTCGAGCACGAGGCCAGCGTGGACGAGAAGAAGATCGCCGAGAAGCAGCGGACCGTGCTCAACCTGCGGCGCCGCGGTAAGCGCTCCATCCTCGCTGAGGCGGCCGTGGAGCGGGCGAAAAAGCGAGCTGCCTTGAATACCGCCGACGTCAGTGTCTAGAATGCGCCTAGCTCTCCTGTCGAACCAAGCTCGCCGACCACAACATCGGCCTCGCCTTCGACAACCGGCTACCGGGGCAAAAACACCCCGCGTTCCAGCAGCCGGGGATTGAGCTTCCTCGTCTCACCCACCTTCCCAGCAGGGTGAGACTCCCGGGCTGCAGCCGATCAACTGCCAGCGCCGGACGCTCCGCCTGAATCGACGGAGCCGCCATTCGACCGAGGTAAGCCCAGCGTCCACGGGGGCCTCGTGTCCCACATACGTAATGCGCCGCAGGTGATGACGCCCGCCCCTCAACGGCGGGCCTGCGGCTTCAACTTCAGGACCGACGTAGACCCCTTCGGGGTCACTCGGTCTCACACCTTCGCCAGGCCGCGCCGTGGAAGCAGGTAGCGGTTAAACGACAGCCCTGGGAGGTCGATGGCCCTGCGCCTGGCGGACAACCTTGGGGCAGTCGGTCCGCCGTAGCTCAGCAGGTAGAGCACCGCTCTTGATAGCGGAGGTCACGCGTTCGAATCGCGCCGGCGGGCGCTGCCCCGAGTTCAACCCACCCACGCACAGGAGGTAATCCGATGCTCAAGAACACCCTCGTCCTACTTCAGGGCAACCACGCCACCCTCGTCAAGAACCAGACGCCCCAGCAATTCGAGAACGAGTTGCGTGCGTTCCTGCGCCGTCGTGCGGAAGACCCAACCACGGCGTGCGACATGTTCTATGTCCAGCCCGAAAGGGACGGCGACAACGGCCTCTGTATCGAGCCTGGGGCCATCGTCGCGCTCGTACCTGCCTGATCCTGCCATCCCGGCCAGCGGGCGCTGCCCCAAGTCTTACGCCGCAGGGAAGAGCAGCCAGGTCGCTCGCCGCGCTCATAACGCGGAGGACGCCGGTTCGAATCCGGCCCCTGCTATCGCAAACACGACCCCGGCTGGATAGCTGGGTGAAAGGAGGTCGGCGGATGCTGACCCGTATACGCATCGAGGTCGAGGGAGAGGACTCTGCCGCGGCCGCAGAGGAAGCGTTGACGAAGTACGAGCACTCGATTCAGGTCGCCGAGTACGAGCGACGCTACGTCGCTGCGGGGCGAGAGATCAAGGGGACGCACGCCCTACCGGTCTGGAACACCCCGGTCGTCAACCGCGACTTCTACAACGAGCGGCTTGGCCGAGAGGTCACCGACGAGGTGATCGAGTACGACCCGAGCCTGCCTGGCTACAAGGGTCGGCGGGTGGTGCAGTACAGGCGGATTGACACGCGCTCTCGCACCTTCGCTGGCGAACCCCGGAAAGAGCGCTGCACCTGCGATGGGAAGAGCGCCTGCTCGCTTTGCCCGGAACCCGCCACGAGCAACGGCATCAGCTTCGCCGCACCCGACAAAGCAGCGGCGTAGAAGGGGCTCGGCGGGAGCCCGTAGCGAGGGAGAGGCCGCGGCCGACGACCCCTCGCACCCCGCCAACTTCAGGCCCCATCGTCCACTGGCTAAGACGCCGCCCTCTCGAGGCGGAGAACCCGGGTCGGAACCGGGTGGGGCTTCTGGACCGATGCGACCCGCTTCGCGCATGAAAGGACCGCAGCCGTGATCGACGTAGCGAAGTTCCGCAAGAAGCCTGTCGTGATCAAGGCGGTGCGGTGCAACGAGCACAACCCGCCACAGGAGGTTGCCCGCTGGTGCGGCGGCAAGGTCGAGCCGCACCCGGGCGAGCGGCAAACGGGCGGGCGCTTGGTCATCGCCATCGAGACCCTGGAGGGCACCATGCGTGCCGATCCGGGCGACTGGATCATCCGCGGCGTCCAGGGCGAGTTCTACCCCTGCAAGCCGGACATCTTCGAGGCCACCTACGAGGTCTCGGGCGACGAAAAGACCGGGGACTGAGTTCAAGTGGAGTTGGTCACCCGAACCACCTTCGGCCGCCCCAAAGGACAGGAGCCCAAGCCAAAGCGACCCTGCCGAGACTGCAAGGCCCCGCTCAGCCACTTCAACCCCTCCACGATCTGCTCTCGATGCAACGGAGGCAGCTGGGAGGAAGGCGAGCCCACCCCGGCACAGGTCAAGAAGCTACGGGTGGCGAGGCTGGAAGAGATGGGGATGGCGGCGTGAACCACAAGCGTCGTCACCAGAAGCAGCGCGGGTGTCCCTGCTGCAAGCCGGAGAAGCTACCGGCCAACGTGAAGGCCGAGCGACGTAAGGTCACCGCCGGAGCCATTGCTGCCGAGCGGGATCTGAGCGCCCAGGAACATGAGGAAATCGACGCCGAGCTCCGGCACTACTTTTCAGACGAATGAAGCTCAACCGAGAGCACAAGGAGAACATCGCCCTCGCTTCACTCGCCTTACTGAGCGTCGGGTTGATCTGGGTGATCGGGTGGTTGGGGGTGATTCTCCCCGCTCTCTACCACTGGTCGCCCAAGGAACGCCGGACCGAGATCGAAGCCCACGGGCTGCACCCGCGCAAGGCGGCCACGACCCACAGCGACCCTGATCTCCTATCTCCCTACCTTTGCTTCAGCCCGACTCCTTCGGCAGCCTGGTCTCTCAGTGGCGCTATGGAGTGGACGTCGGAGGTAGACGGCTGGGATCTCTGGCAGGTCCGCATCGCCGAGGGCGACTCGATCTGCATCCGTCCCGACTTCGGCCCCGTCATCCAGGAGATCAAGGTCTACAACGCGATCCTCCCCGACCGGCTCTGGCATGTGGGTGAGCGCGGTGTCCCAGTCTTCGAGCCAGCGCAGCCATGATCTCCGAGGAGAAACGCGCCTCTCTCACCGACCTCGCTCTCCGGGTGCTCGACATGTCGTCTTCAGAACCGAGCGAGGCCGGAGAGTAGGTGCCCCGCGCCGCCAAGACTTGCTCGCACCCCGATTGCCCGCAGATCCAACCCTGCCCAGACCACGCACGGAAGGCATGGCACGGATCAACGAGGCGAAGCCGGCTCCCCAGCAACTGGGGATCGCTTCGGCTGCAGATCCTCGAACGCGACCCGATCTGCGTGCTGCGTATTGCTTGTGACGGATCGCTCTCCACGGTTTGCGACCACCGTATCCCCGGAGACGACCACTCCCCTGAGAACTTGCAGGGCATCTGCTCAGCCTGCGACCGCGTCAAGTCCTCACGAGAGGGCAACGAGGCACAGCGACTGCGCCGCACGGCGCAAGGAAGGTAGGGCCGCATGGCCAACGGAACACTGGAACGCAGGATCAGGCATACGACGATGGGCGAGGCGATGCCGGAGACCACGCCGATCGGCGTGCCGCCAGAGCATCCCTGCGCTGTGGTCCGAGACGGCGAGAAGTGGGCGGTTGTGCCGTACTCGGCCGAGCTCACGGAGATGCTGGAGCCAGATGCGCTCGACGGGCTCATCTGGAACTGGGCTTCACGCTGCGTCTCCAGATGCACGGCAACGCCGCCTTTGCCCAGATGGTGCCGTTCACCGGTCGAGCGAAGCGAGCCTGTCGCGCTCATAACGCAGGGGCCATCGAGGCCAATCAAGTCATCCCGCCGGCAGCACCGAGTGAGTACGCGACGCTTCAGCTCGAAGCCACCCGCGATGCCATCCACTCGGCCTTGGCGATGGCGCGCGCCGCCTGCTGAGCGGACGGCGCAGGGGTGGGGGGGTACCCCCAAGGGAGGCGAAATGCCGACCGGGGAGTACTGCCCTTCGCAATGCCTACGGGTTTCTGAAAACGCGAGTGCGCCCCGCAGGGGGTGCTTCGCCCTCTGCACAGAGGAGACTCAATGCCACGGGGACCCGCTCCCAGCAAGAAAAAGCGGCGCACGAACGCGCCGACCATACCCACGACGGAACTGGATGCATCCGGCCGAAAGGGTCGCCCTCCAAAGGTTCCGGAGGCGTACAACTTGCAGAAAGCGGGCAAGGCGTGGTGGAAATGGGCGTGGGGGACTCCGCAGGCGATGGCGTGGAACCCCGGCGACCTCTACGTGCTCGCCCGCCGGGCACAACTCGAGGACGAGGTCGCGGCCCTGGAGGAGTCCGACGATCTTCTGGAACGGGTCCACAACTCCATGCTCAGGATCATCGAGTCCGAGGACCCCGAGGATTTGCCGGAACGCCTGACGTACCTCGGCCTCCTCTTGGCCAAACTAAAAGCCCTAGCCGGTGGTCGGGTGACCTACCTCAAAGAGATGCGGGAGCTCGACAAAGTTCTCGGACTCACGCCGAAGGCAATGATCGACCTTCGTTGGGAGATCGTCGACAAGAAGAAGGAAGCTGCCGCCCCGCCCCCGGCTGCTGGTGGGTCGGAGAAGACCGACGCTCGCAAAGCACGGCTTTCGCTGGTCAAAGCCGGATAGCCAATGACGCTGCCGCAGTGGGATGGCTTCCCGACTCTCGGGTGGCAGGTCATCGACTGGATCGAAGCGTATTTGCCCCACGGCCCCGGCGATGTTCAGGGCGAGCCGTGGGTGATCGACGATGAGATCGCCCTATTCATCCTCTGGGCATATCGGGTGCATCCGCAAGGTCACCCGCGGGCAGGGCGCCGGATGGTTCAGCGTGCGATCTTGTCTCGGCCGAAGGGAAGGGCCAAGTCGGAGATCGCCGGCGGCCTCGATTGCGCCGAGGCACTCGGCCCGGTTCGCTGCGATGGCTTCGACGCCGAGGGGGAGCCCGTCGGGGTGCCGGTTCGCTACCCCTTCGTTCGCTGCATGGCGACCGAGGAGGATCAGTCCGGTAACACCTACGACAACGTCCGCTACATGCTCGAAGAGGGCGAGGCCGGAAACGAGTACGCAGTTGACGTCGGCCTGACCCGGACTTTCATCAAGGAGCCCGGCGGCGGCGAGATTGTGCCGTCCACTTCGGGCGATGCATCGAAGGACGGCGGCAAAGAGTCGAAAGCGACTGCCGACGAGACGCACCTCTACGTGCTTCCCAAGCTGCGGCAGATGTACGGGACCGTCGCCCGCAACACCGGCAAGCGCAAGGACGCCGAACCGTGGATCCTCGACACGACGACGGCTTGGCAACCCGGAGAGCGTTCGATCGCGGAGCAGGCGGCGGGTCGCTATGCGCATCTCGATGTACTGCAAGCGGTCGAAAAGTTCGGCGTCCTGTATGACCACCGGCAAGGGCCAGAGCCAGTCCGGTTCGGCGACAACCGTTCGCTCATCAAAGCGATGCGCGAGGCATACGGCCCAGCCGCCGAGTGGATGGATTTCGAGCGGATCGTTCGGGTCATCCGAGACGCCGAAGACCCCGAAGACACTGCATATCGATATTTCCTGAATCGGCCCCGAGCCGCCGCATCGCACTGGCTTGTGCCGACCGAGATCAGGGCAGTCATCGGCGAGGTCGATTGGAGCGGCGGGGACCCGATCAGTCTGGGATTCGACGGCTCCGAGAACGACGACCACACTTCACTCAAAGCTGGGACCAGGACTGGCGATCTCTTCACGATCGGCGTTTGGACTCCGAAGGGCGACGATCTCGGGTGGCGGAAGGAGGTCCGGGAGGCCGTCGCCTGGGCATTCGAGAACTTCCACGTCGTGAAGATGTACGGTGACCCGGCCTGGTGGAACTCAGAGATGGGCGATTGGGCCGCCGCGTACGGATCCCCCCCGGTGACCGAGTTTTGGACTGGCGGACGCTCTGAGGCAAAGATGGCCGTCGCCACCGGAGCCCTGAGAGCTGAGGTTAAACGCGGAACGATCGTGATCGACCCGCGGCCGATCCGCACCGAGGAGATCTTTGTCGACGCGAAAGGCAAGCCGGTCGCCGAGTCTGCGGGAACCTCCCTGGTTCAGTGGCACTACGAGAACGCCCGGACTCGAAAGATCCGCGTTCGCAAAGAGGACGACACCGAGACCGAGGACGCGATCCTGGTCCGCAAGGAGCGCAAGGGATCGCCACTCAAGATCGACAGCGTCCCGGCCGACGTGCTTGCGCGACGTGCTCGGGATGACGCTTTGAAGCTCGGCGAGTTTGAGATCCCGACGTACGGCCGTGCCGCATTCTGACCCCGGCGAGGAGGTGACCCCAGGTGCTCGATGAGAACGAAGCGAAAGCAAAACTCGCCGACCACTGCGAGCACCTCACGGCGCGGGCCCGGAAGTACGAGCTGATCGAGAGCTACCGCAAGGGGGAGCACCCGATCCCTTCGATTATCCAACGGGCGAAGGTGACCCGCGCCTATCGGATGCTGTTGGAGTTCTCGGAGACCAACTACGCGCGCCTGATCGTCAAGGCTGCGGCTTCGAGGATGCAGATCGGTGGGCTGCGGTCCCCAGAGCAGGCCGTGAGCGATGCGGTTTGGGAGGTCTGGCAAGAGAACCGCATGGACGCAGAGTCAAAGCGGGGCATTCACACTGTTGTCGCGCACGGGCGGACCTTCGCCTTGATCTGGCCTCGCAAGGGCGACCTCCGGCCCCAGATCACCCTTGAGGACCCGGCGACGGTGATCGTCGAGTACCGGGAGGGTTCGCTGTACGAGCGCGTGGCGGCCACCCGGCGGTGGGTCGACGACGACAACGTTCCGCACGCGACCCTCTACACCCCGGAAGCCCTCTACAAGTTCGCCGGCCCCAAACACTCAAGCGGCGAGGGCGGGACTCGATGGGAGCCCCGGAGTGTTCTTGACGAGGAGTGGCCACTTCCCAACAAGTACGACCTAGTCCCGGCAGTTGAGATCGCGACGGGACGCGCACAGGGGAGAGGCCGATTCGGCTCGGCGTGTGGCGATTTGGAGGACCACCTCAGTCATCTCGACCGAATCAACATCTTGGAGTTCCTCCGCTTGGTGATCGCCTTCACGGCGGGCTTTCCGATCCGCGCAGTAATCGGCGACAACATCATCAAAGACGACGAAGGGAAGCCGGTCGCGCCGTTCGAGCTGGCAGCGGACATCATTGCTCAGTTCGAGAACCCGAACGTCAAACTGCAGGAGCTAGCAGCGGCCGATCTGAAGGCGTTCGGTGAAGCCCTCGATCGAGACGTAGAGAGTCTGGCGGGCGTGTCGATGACGCCGAGCTATTACCTCCGGAGCGTCCCGATTCAGAACGTGAATGCGGATGCAATCCGCGCTTCCGATGCCCCCCTGAACTCGCGGGTCGCGGACCATCAGCCCGAGGTTGGCGAGGGATTTGAGGAGGTGGAGCGGGTCGCCGGCCGGATGCTGCCGAAGCCCGTCGATCTCGCTCCGTCGGCCGAGATCCGTTGGCTGAACCGGGAGTCGCGGTCGCTCAGCGAGAAAGCAGACGCGGCCACCAAGCTCAAGGAGATTCTGCCTCGTCAGGTGATCTGGGAAACCGTCTTTGACGCGACTCAGGACGAAATCACCCGGTGGGAGTCGATGGGATTGTCGGACGGCCTCGCAGCGCTGCTCGATGTGACGCCGGAGGACGCCGCGGCGCCGACCGATGGCTAGCCAACTCGCCACGGCCCACATAGAGGGCCAGCGGCGGATTCGTGCGCGAGCGGCACGGGCAGCACAAATCGCATGGGAATCGTTGAGCTCCTACGACGAAGACGATCTCCGACTGTGGCTGACCCTGATCCTTCCGCTAGTCCTCGGCTCCCAGCGTTCAGGTGCACTGCTTACCAACCAGTTTCTAGCTCGCGCGGTTGGACGCCAGCCGCTTCCCGTTCCTCTACCTGAGGTGACCGGGGCCGCAGTTCGCAACGGGACCGACCCCAGGACCGTTTACACCCGCCCCTTTGTCTCGGTCTGGTCGGAGCTCAAGCAGGGCAAACAGTGGAACGACGCTGTAGCGGTTGGGATGGATCGTGCGACCAGCGCCATCCAGACCGACGCCCAGCTTTCGATGCGGGCGACTCTGCGAGTTGTCGGGGGCAAGGACGATCGCATCCTTGGTTATCAACGCGTCCCAGACGCCGACGCATGTCCATTCTGCAAGATGATCGCCGGTCGTCGCTACCTCAAGGGCGACCTACTTCCGGTTCACCCGCGGTGTGGCTGCGGAGTAGACGTGATCACGCAGGCGGACCGGGACGAGTTCTTCGGGGCCCTCGAGAACGACTTGGACCTCCCGCCGGAGGTCGCCATTCGCCAGCACGGCGAGCTTGGCCCAGTCGTGGTCGACGCGCGTCATCGCTTTACCGGCCCATCCGCAATTGCGGCGTAGGCCGTCCCAACCGGGGCCGCACGGTCCCCCAACAACGAAGGAGGCCGCATGGCCACCACGATTCACCCTGAGGCTCTTGAGCTTGCCGAGCTTTTGCGGCCCGCATGGGGCGAGATAAGCGCCGGCATCCCAGCCTCACACCCTCGGTGCGAGGGAGACGCAGATGCGGACGCGGATGCAGACAAAGATGCGGACGCCGACAAAGGCAAAGACAAAGGCAAAGGCGTCGACAAAGACCCCGATGCCGCGGTCGACGCCGACAAAGACGAGCCCGACTGGAAACGCGAGTCACGCAAGCACGAGCGGCGGGCCAAGGCCGAAAGGGACGCCAACGACGCGCTTCGGAAGGAAATCGACAAGATCAAAGCGTCGGGCAGATCCGACCAGGAGAAGGCGATCGAAAAAGCCGAAACCGACGCCAAGGCCAAGGCCCAGTCGGAGTTCGATAAGGAGCGCCGCGGCGATCGCCTTGAGGGCGCAGTCTTGCGGCTCGCCGCCAAGGGCGTGAAAGTCGGGAAGGGCGAGGATGCGAAGACTCTTCGCTTCGATGACCCAGAGGATGCACTGGTCTTCGTCGAGCGTGCAGTCGCTCGCGGCGACCTTCCGGAGGCGACCTTGTACGACGACAACGGGCGTCCCAAGACGGACGTTCTGACCGAGGAGCTTGTCGACCTTCTCGAGCGCAAGCCGGCTCTCGCGGCCGACGGCGGGAAGAAGGTCGACCCTGGCGACGCCGATGCCGGCAAGGGCAAAGGCAAGAAGTCGTCGGAGGACATGAACGACCTGATGCGCCGAGCGCGCAATAGGTAGTTCGACGAGGCAGTAGGGCGCTCGCTGCACAGCGAGCGCATCGCAGCACCCCTCAGGCAGCCGCAGGGCGCCGCTCAATCACCACACGACCGGCCCCCTGCGGCCAGGAGGAGTACCCATGTCTAAGGACACTCTCCGCATCCCTTCGGGGATCGCGGACCTGAAGGCGATGCTGACGCCCAATTGGGCCAGCGAACTCGCCGAGATTCGCGTCAGCGGCGTTCCGATGAACGCGGTCAACGATCTGATTGACCGTACGGACGCCGATCCTCTCATCCCCGAGGCCGAGCGGAAAGAGATCCTCAAGGGTCTTCCGGCCGCCTCGGCCGCCCTGACGCTGATGCGTCAGGTCAAAATGTCGACCAAGAAAGAGCGCCAGCCCGTGCTCTCGGCTCTGCCGACTGCCTACTGGGTCGGCGGCGACACCGGCCTGAAGCAGACGACCAAGGCCGAGTGGGCGAACCAGTACCTGGAGGCCGAGGAGCTCGCGGTGATCGTGCCCGTCCCGGATGCGATCCTCGACGACTCCGAGTTCGACATCTGGGGCGAGCTGCGTCCCGCGATCGTTGAGGCCCTCGGGGCCAAGATCGACGACGCCGTTCTCTTCGACGAGGACAGCCCGTCGTCGTTCCCCGACTCGATTGTGACCGGCGCACAGAAACACGGTCACTCGGTCGACCGTGGTTCGGTCGACAACGAGGATGGCTACAACGACGTCGGCCTCGACATCGGGGGTGAGGGCGGGGTGATGAGCCTCGTGGAGGACGACGGCTTTGCGGTCAACGGCTTCGCCGCTCGCACGCGGCTGAAGTCCTCGCTGCGTGGCCTCCGCGACGCCAACGGCACGCCAATCTTCCAGCCTTCGCTTCAGGCTGGTACTCCGGCGCAGCTCTACGGCGAGACGGTCGTTTACCCGGATGGGAACGGCTCGTGGGAGGACCGCGGCGTCGAGCTGATCGCTGGCGACTGGCGCAAAGCGATCATCGGCATCCGCCAGGACATCACCTGGAAGCTGTTCACGGATGGCGTCATCTCCGATGACGACGGGAAAGTGATCCTGAACCTGATGCAGCAGGACTCGTCCGCCATGCGGGTGGTCATGCGCCTCGGGTTCGTGACCGCGAATCCGATCAATCGGAAGAACCCCGACAACGCCACTCGGTACCCGTTCGCCGTGCTCGAGGAGCAGGGGAGCTAAACCGAAGCAACGAATACGGCCGTCCCGACCTATGAGTTGGGGCGGCCGTTCGTGCTTTGGGAGCCACGATGGCCTTCGCAACCGCACAAGATCTCGAAACGCGCCTCAAGCGTGACTTCGACGCCGCGGACTCGGCACTAGCCGAGATGCTTGTCGAATCGGCGATGGCCGTGATCGCTACCGAGGCCGGGCAGTCCTGGGAGTGGGCGAAAGACCTCCCCGACCCGGCTCACCCACTACTTCGGGCTGTCTGCATCGAGGTAGTTGCACGAGTGATGGAGAACCCCGAGCAACTGCACTCCTATTCGGAGCAGCTTGGCGCCCGGCAAGAGTCGAAGGCGTTTCGCCGAGGGGGCGAGGGTGGCGATCTGCTTCTCACCGACCGCGAGGTCCGGCTTGTTCGGTTCGCCGTCAACGGCACTCTCGCCGGCTATGCGACGGCAGGCACCCTCGTTGACCGTTTCGTCCCCGAGCCACAGCCTGAGGTGGAGCCATGAAGCGCATTCGCCGGTTGGCTGCTGAGGATGAGCGCGCCGACGTTCGCTCCGATGCCGAGGGCGGGATCACCTTCAATCACCTTCAGCAGTTCGAGCCCGATGACAGCGAAGACGATCGTCGATACCCAACGACGACTGACCCTTGGAAAATCACCGACGGATCGGTCGGTGGCTCGTGAACGTCGCCATCCTGATTCCGACCCTCGGGAGAGCCGATGTACTCCCGGCCCTGCTCCAGAACATCCGAGAGGCGACCCCGGAGGGCTCCTACTGCGTCTACTTCGTTCTCGACTCCAATGATGGGGAGAGCTGGGAGGTCTGTAGGCGGCTCTCCGGTGGCGGGGGAGACGTACGGCTTGTGCGGGCCGATGGCACGTACCCGGTGAAGGTTGGTGCTGGCGCTGTTGCTTCTGCGGAGCCGCTGATCGCGCCGCTGGCCGACGACGTGGTGTTCCACGCTGGCTGGTACGAAGCTGCGGTTGCGCGCTTCGAGGACCCGGCGGTTCAGGTAGTTGGGACGCTGGATCTGACCCCAGCGACGGCGAGGGCGAAGAACGTCACGATGCCGATCGTTCGGCGCTCATATGTGGATGATCCTGGCGCCGCCTACGACGAACCAGGAGTGCTCTTCCACACCGGCTACCACCACAACGCGGTCGAGCGGGAGCTATGGCAGCTCGCCAAGCATCGGGGGGTAGCGGTCTTTGAGCCGAACTCGATCATCGAGCATCGCCACCATTCGTTCGGTACCCGGGAGGCGGACGACACCGATCGCAAGGGGAACATGGCGAACTGGGATGCCGATCTCGCCTTGTATCACCGCCGGGAGCGCCTGTGGCGCCGGTAATCTGTGACCTACTGATAAGCGCCCCCGCGACGTGCGACCGTCCGGGGGCATGGCCCACCGGAGGTAACCCGATGGACGAGAAGAACGATACCGCCAGCGGATTCTGCCGCTGTGGTTGTGGCGAGCGAACGACGATCGGCGGAGATGGAAGGCCGCGCGAGTTCCGCAGCGGCCATAACGGGCGGGTAGGCCCATCGACCACCGAACGCCTGCTCGCCAAGGTCGAAAAAGAGCCGAATGGATGTTGGGTCTGGATCGGCGCGATCGGTAGCCCGGGATACGGGCGCTTCCGAATGGAAGGAAAGACGCAGCAGGCGCACAGAGCGGCTTACCGGTTGCTGGTGGGGGAGATACCCCTGGGGCTCGACCTTGACCACCTCTGCCGCAACCGAGCCTGCGTCAACCCGGATCACCTTGAGCCGGTAACCCGCAAGGAGAACCTGCATCGCGGCGAGACTCTTACCGCCTTGAACGCGGCGAAAACTCATTGCCCCAAAGGGCACCCGTACGACGACGAGAACACGATGATCGAAGCCAACGGTGGCCGCAAGTGCAAGACGTGTAATCGAGAAAAGGTGCGGCGCTACAACCGGGAACGCAAATGCGCGTCGTAGTCCTGGTCCCCCGCCGGCCGGAACCGCACCGCGATCGTCTCTGGGCCTTCGTGCGAGAGCGGGTAGAAGCCGAAGTCGACTGGCCAATCGTCGAAGGGGTTGACGAGGGCGAGCAGCCCATGAATCGGGCGGCGGCAAGGAATCGGGCGGCCGCTTCGGCCGGAGGCTGGGACGTCGCGGTCTTCCTCGATGCCGACACGGTGCCCGACTTCGAGAAGCTACGCCGAGCTGTCGAGCTTGCAGAGGGTGGGCGTCTGGCACTGCCCCAGAACGTCTTTCGCTCCCTGACGCGCGACGGGACCGACCGGGTGCTCGCCGGCGGAGTCGACCCGGTCGAGGCACCTGTGCGCTGGACCTACTCGAACCCGAAGTCTTCATGCCTCGCGGTGGGGCGAGCCACCTGGGAGAAGGTGGGCGGTTACGACGAGCACTTTCAGGGCTGGGGATTCGAGGACAGTTCCTTTTTCCACGCCTGCCAGTCGCTTGCGGGCGTTGTCCGTTTGGAGGGTGCCTGTCAGCACCTCTGGCACCCGCGCTCGTTGGAGAAGGACCCGAATTCCGAGGCCTACCAGCGCAACAAGGCACTGGGCGCTCGCTACAAGGCTGCTCGGAAGGACGCTGACGCCATGCGGGAGATTCTGGGGGAGCCGGGGGGGCCGCTGTCGTGATCGCCCTCGCCATCACCACCGATGGCCGCAAGGACTGCATCGAGCAGACCATCCCGAGCCTCCTACAACGCGTTGAGGGGATCGACGGGCCACGTCTGATCTTCGATGACTCCGGAGATGTGGAGTACGCGGGGTGGCTGCGGGAGACCTTCGCACCGGAGGGGTTCACGGTCTCGGCTTCGCCTCGGCGGTTGGGGCAGGACTGGGCGCTGACGCGGGTCTGGAAGTACCTGGCCCGTGAAGCCCGCGATCCGTGGGTGTTTTTTTGCGAGGACGATTTCCTCTTCGAGCGCGACGTCGACCTGCAGGAGCTGGTCGCCGTCCTCAGGGACCGGCCCTACCTGAAGCAGATGGCCCTGCTTCGCCAGCCCTGGTTCCCGGGAGAGGTCAAGGCCGGTGGGATCGTGGAGCGGGACCCTGACGAGTACGAGCGGGTCAGCGACGGCGAGCGGGAGTGGCTGGAGCATCGTCTCTGGTTCACCCTGAACCCCTGCCTCTTCCGTCGCGAGCTGTGCAGGGTTTCGAGGCCGATCGGCAAGCGCCACGAGTGGAACTTCAGCCGGCAGCTGTGCGAGGACCCGGAGGCGCGGTTCGGCATCTGGGGCAACGGCAGCGGATCGGAACCGTGGGTGAGACATGTCGGCGAGGAACGCCGAGGGCATGGGTACTGAAGTAGATGCGCTCAGTCGAGAGCCGCATCACGCCGAACATCTCTACCCCACCTGGCTAGCTCTCCCGGCTCGACTGCGAGGCACCTTCTACGTGCATCCCAGGATGCTGGAGAGCGCCCGGGCTGCTGGCGTTGAGGCGGTCTCCGTGGAGCAGGCCCCGAATCCCGGCCCTCTGACCTTGGTGGCTTCCTACCGTGACCTGAAGTGGGCGCGGAAGCTCGGGAGGCGTGTCGTCTACTCCGAGCACGGCGCTGGCCAGTCCTACCTGAAGCCCAACGGTGAGCCGGTGGGCTCGGGCTCCTACATCGGCGCTCTCGACCGTGCCGGGGTGGTGGCGGTGCTCGTGCCGGGTCGCGATGCGGCCCGACGACACTCCGCCGTTCACCCCGCCATCCCCGCGTTTCCTGTGGGGTGCCCGAAGCTGGACCGCTGGCACGGCTTCAAGCCGCAGAGGCGAGAGAGGCCCGTGGTGGCGATCAGCTTCCACTGGAACTGCAACATCTGCCCGGAGACCAAAGGCGCCTTCAACCACTACCGGGCTGCGCTTCCCAAGCTGGCCAAGGCCTTCGATGTGATCGGGCACGGGCACCCCCGCCTCCTCGACGGGCGGATTCGGACCCACTACAGGCGGGCGGGAATAGAGCTGGTCGAGGGCTTTGACGAGGTGATCGAGCGGGCCGACGTCCTGGCCGTCGACAACAGCTCCGTGCTCTACGAATGGGCGGCCCTAGATCGTCGCTGCGTGGTGCTGAACGCGCCGTGGTTTCGCAGGAAGGTCGAGCACGGGCTGCGGTTCTGGTCACACGCCGATGTAGGGCCGATGGCCTCGGGGCCTCGGGATATCGCCGAGGCGATTGAGCGCTCGATCGAGGACCCGCCCGACGTCGCCTCTCGCCGGCGGGAGATCGTCCGCGACGTCTATGAGGCCGTGGATGGGAAGGCGGCGAAGCGAGCTGCTGCCGTGGTCAAGGATCTGGCGAAGGAGTGGGGATGAGCGTTCAGCGCATGATGAAAACGCCCTGCGTGCTCCTTCTGCGGCAGGAGGAAGAGGAAGAGGACGCCCTAGGAGAGCCCGTACTGGGCGAGCCCATCGAAGTCGAGACCCGCTGCGCCTTCCAGCAGCGAGACCGGGACGAGCCGAAGGGCGCCGGCGAGACCTCAGACACGCTCTGGAACCTCTTCCTCCCATGGGGGACGGAGATCAACACGGGGGATGCGGTGATCGTGAAAGGCCACAGGTACGAGCTGGTGGGCGACCCGTGGGACGCCGCCGAAGGTAGCCGGAGCCTGTGGCATGTGGCGGCGACGTGCCGACGCGTTGCCGGTGCCGGTGACGCGGAAGGCTCCTGATGCCGATCCCTTCGGCCCAACAGGTGACGATCGCCTACCTCAAGACGGTAGAGGCGGTTCAGCAGGCCGGGGCGCGTGTGCGGGTTTCGACGCCGTCGAGCCGGAGCGCCCCCTGGATCCGCGTGACGCTACTTGCCGACCCCTCCACGGATGGCGGGGTCGCGGACCGTCTGGTCGAAGCTCTCTTGCAGATCGACGTCTTCGCGGGAGAGGCAGAGAACACCGCATTGGCCGTCGACAACCTCTCGATCGCGGTTCGGGATGCCCTGCGGGTAATGAACCTCGCCGAGCACGAGGGCGCGGTCGTCACCGGCGTCGAATCCTCCCGCACCTACATGCCCGACACGGATGAGGAGCCGGCCATGGAGAGATTTGAGATCACCTCAACGATCTGGCTGCACGGATGAGCCACGTCGACTACGAGCCCGAGCCCGGCTGGGAGGAGAAGCTGACCGCCCAGCCGCAGATGCGTAAAGGCATGAACGACCGCGCCGATGTCGTGGCCGGGATCGCCAAGAGCATCGCTCCGGTCGGGCCTACGCACCGCTACAAGCACCTGCTTAGGGCTACCGGCAACAAGGTGCGCGCCTTCACCTCGCACTGGCACTTCGTGGAGTTCGGCTCAGTCAACCAGCCGCCGCTAGCAGTCCTGCGCAGGGCCGTCATCGCCGCTGGCCTTCGGTTCAAACCGACTCCCAAGCCATAACCACTTACCCGCAGTGACCCGCGCTCGCCGCAAGGCGTGACGCGGTTTCTCGCCGCTCCAGCAGGGCGGCTCATAAGCACAACCCAAACCGCCCTGCGTTAAGGGCAGGAGGAATGCCTCATGGCACAAGACTCAACCGAGTTGCAGTACGTGGGCGACGGCAACATTTTCGTTGCCGTATATCCCGCGCCGCTTCCTGAGACGCTCAGCGATCCTCTGGATTCTGCCTTCTACGACCTCGGCTACGCGTCTACGGATGGCGTGACCGATAGCTTCGGGCAGGAGGTCTCCGAGACCGAGGCGTGGCAGTCGGCTGATGCGATCCACAGGCGGGTTACGAAACGCACCCGCGGATTGGCCGCCACGATGCTTCAGACGAACCGCGACAACTACGCGCTGGCATTCGGCGGTGGAACCTGGACGGAAACCGCTCCGGGCGAGTACGAGTACAACCCGCCCGCCGACAACGACGATCTCGTTGAGTACGTCGTCATCGCCGAGTACGAAGATGGCGATGACAAGGAACGGGTCATCCTGAAGCGGGCGACGATGACGGAGGGGGTCGAGATACAGCGCGTCCGAAACGAGGCCGCTCAGTACCCGCTGAAATTCGACGCGCTGCGTCCCGAGGGCGAGGACTCGGCCTGGAAGATGCAGTCGAACAATCCGGCTCACGCGCCGGAGGGCTCCTAGCCAATGAGCGAGGCAAAACCTGCCGCGAAGAAAGCCTCCCCCTCGAAAAAGGGGGAGGCTGCTCGTGCGGAGAAGAAAGCCGATGAGAATCTGACCTACGACTTCCGGGGCCTCAAGCTGGACCTGCCGAAGAAGCTCCCGCTGTCGGTCGCGTTCAAGTACCGCCGGATCATGAAGGACCGGGACGGCTCCCAGTTCGCCTTCCTCGATCTGCTCGAAGGGGTGATCGGGGCCGATCAGTACGAGCTGGTTGAGCAGAAGCTCGACGAGGAGGGGCTGACCATCGAGACCGACGCTGAGGTTCTGACGGACCTCATCGACGGCGTGATGGAAGCGCTCGGTACGAGCCCGGGGGAATAGAAAGCCTCGGCGAGATCCTGACTGAGCGTTGGGATCTCGCCGAGGCCGACTTCGCCCGGTACTACCAGCTCGACCTTCGAGAGGAGGCTGAGCGGGAGGGGTGCCGGCGCCTCTACGTGCTGCTGAACGGGCTTCCCCCCGATGCGGCGGTATGGAGGGTCGAGGGCCAGCAGTGGACCTCGATGCACGAGCTGCTCGCGATCGTCGCCGAACGGGTGGATACCTGGGGGTGGGTGAATGCCCGCGTACAGGTATCGCCCAAAGGCCAGAAGGCTCTCCCCAAGAAGCCGCTGGAGATTCAGCGACCGGGAGCCAGCGCTGAGGAGGCCGCACCAAAGGCGACCCCCCAGCAGATGTCTCAAAAACGGAAGGCCCTATTCACGTAGGGAGGGGGTGAGCGCATGTCAGCAGCAGCAATCGCCGGTACCAAGATCGGCACCGGCTACGTGGATGTACAGCCGAAATTTGGTCGTGACTTCCAAGAGACCATCGGGCGAAAGCTGAACGAGGCGCTCGCCCCCGCGATGCGCAAGGCGGGGAAGCAGGCCGGCAAGGACATCGCTGAGGGAGCGTCGGATCGGCGCTCCCTCACGCCCGTCTTGAAGCGCTTCGAGAAGCTGGGCAGCGAAGCAAATGCGGCTATCGCCCGGGGTCTCCGCAAGCGGCAAGCCTCCCAGAACGCGAAGACGATCGCGGGTGGGCTCGGCCTCGACGAGATGTCTGAGTTCTTCACTCGCGCCCGCAAGGACGCCGAGCGCAGCCTGCCGCTGATCGAGCGCCTGAGTACCCGCCTACGGACTCGCCTGCGACCACTGAACGCGGACTTCCGGGCCGTCGGCAACTCTGTGCGCCAGCTTGCCGCCAAGAACCTGAAGGGCCTCGGAGGAGAGCTGCGACAGGTCGCATCGAGCTTCCGAACCGCCTCCCGCAATGCTCGATCAAGCGCCGGCGGCTTCATGGGCTTCGACGGGGTGATGGCGCGGGTCAACCGCAGCTCCCAGTTCTTCCGAAACATCTGGCGAACGTTCAGGTGGCCCGTGCTGATTGCCGGCGTGGGCTTGCTGCTGCAGGGATTGAGTGCCCTGGCGGCCGGTGCGGTCGCGGCAACGTCCGCGCTCAGCTCGCTCTCCGGCCTCCTTGTCACCCTGCCCGCCGCTGCCCTGGCGGGTGCTCAGGCGTTCGGTGCCATGAAGCTGGCCACGGCCGGGGTGGGCGATGCCGTCAAGGCCGCCCTGGACGCCCAGGTCAAAGGCGGGGCACAGGCCGTCGACACGATGCGCCAGCAAGAACAGGCCGCCGAAGGGGTGGCTGACGCCAAGCGCAACCTGATCGACGTCGAAGGCCAGGCCGAGGAAGCCACGGACGCCCTCACGGATGCGAGGAAAGAGGCAGAGCGCCAGCTAGACGACCTTCGCCTCGCCTCTGAGCGGTCTGTGGACTCCGAACAGTCCTCGGTACTGAGCTTGAAGCAGGCCCGGCAGGAGCTGGCGAAAGCGCTTCGAGACCCGGCGTCTTCCGGCCTGGACATCCGCTTCGCCGAAGAGGCGGTCGACCAGGCCCGTCACGACCTCGAGGAAACCCGGATTGAGGCAAAGCGTGCCCGTGAGGACTACCGGGACGCTCAGGAAAAGGGCGTCAAGGGGATGCCCGAAGTCGTCGCCGCCAAGAAGGCCGAGGCGGATGCGAACCGGGCAGTGAAAGACGCGAGCCGTGACCTGGAGAGGGCCGTACGCGACCAGACCGATGCGCTGAAAGACCAGGGCTCGGCCGCGAGCGCGTTGCAGGAAAAAATGTCGCAGCTGCCGCCCGCAGCGCAGAAGTTCGTGCACTTCCTGGTCGGGATGAAACCGCGCCTCGATGCGCTCCGGGAGACCGCCGCCGAGGGCTTCTTCCCCGGCGCCGAAAAGGGGTTGCGGGGAGCGCTTGGCAACTTCAAGGTCTTCCGGGGGCTGATCGACGGGACCTCCAAGGCCCTGGGAGGCCTCGCCGCCAAAGCGGGCCGCAAGCTCGGCTCTGCCGCTTGGGGGAAAGACCTCGCACGGCTGGGGAAGCTGAACACGCGGATCATCGGGCGCCTCGGCGACTCTGCGTTGAACTTCGGAGACGCCCTACGGCACGTCCTGGTGGCGGCTGAACCGTTCCTCGACTGGCTGAGCAAGGGGACCGAGAAGTTCTCGGAGTGGATCGAGGGTGAGGCGAAGGCGGGCCGGGAGTCCGGTCGCCTCGCCGCGTTCTTCGATCGCACCCGCGAAACCATGGAACGGCTGGGGCCGATCCTCAAGGGGGTCGGCGGGGCGCTGATGAACATCAGCGAGGCCGCCCGGCCGCTGGGGAACGCGATTCTCGACGCGCTGGGGGACTCAGCCGAAGGCTGGCGCAAGTGGACCGACTCCACGAAGGGCGAGAACACCCTTAAGCGCTACTTCGCAGAAGTGAAACCGGCCGTCTTCGAGATGGGCAAGCTGATCGGCGCGCTCGGTAAGGCGTTCTTCACCCTCGGCAAGCAGGAGGGGGTGGCTCACCTTCTGCGTCTGGTCCGCACGGAGCTCGTCCCCGCCCTGACCGATGTAACGGGCGCCGTTACCGGCTGGGCGAGCGACTTCTTGACGGAGTTCGGAGAAATGCGCGACAGGGGCGTTCCGACCTTCGACGCCTTCCTCCGCACGCTGGCCAATCACGCTGGCGAGGCCGGCTGGAAGATTGCGAAGGCGCTGGTAGGCGCGTTCATCAACGCCGGCATCTGGGGCAAGCTCGCCATCACCGGGCTGATCTTGTCGAAGACCGGCGGCCTGAAGAAGCTCGCCGGGCTTGGCTGGGACATGGGTACCGCGCTCGGCAAGAACCTCTTCAAGGCGGCGGCGAAATGGATCGCTGGAACTGAGACCGGAGCCGGCCTGCTTGGCTGGATGCAGGACGCGACTGGTCCTAACGGGAAGCTTGGGAAAGCCGCCAAAACGGGTGGTGCGAGGGTCGGGAAAATCTTTGGCGCCAGCCTCGTACTCGGAGCCATCGCCGGTCTGGCCGCCCTGCAGCCAATGATCGCCGACGCGATCCGGAAGTACATCAAGGAGCCGGTCGAACGGGCCAAGGAGGACATCTTTGGCGGCGGGATCGGCGGCGCGATAAACGACGCCACCAACTTCATCGGGAAGAACTTCCCGGCCACCCTCAACCCCGGGGCGCCTCTGGTCAACGCCATCTTCCGCGACGACGAAGAAATTCCGGCGCCCAAGACCGACAAGGCTCGTGCAGGATTCGAACGGTTCCGCAAACATGTAGTGCGCGAGGGACTCTTGACTCGCGAGGGGTTCCGTTCCCAACTCGGCCCGTTGCCGGGGATCGCAGAGGGGAGCGGCCGCGGGGTGCTGAGGCAGATGCTTCCCCGCCTCGACACCCTCAAGACCCAAGGTGGGCAGAAGGGCGACGCCTTCGCAAAGCGGGTGGCGGGATCCTTCGGGAGTCTCACGGGGGCCGCCACCACGGCCATGGAGACGCTCGGCTTCAACGTGAGTCAGATGCTGAAGACTCTCGGCGGGAAAGCGCCTCAGTTCAACCTCAAAAAAGCCCTTGGGTCCTTGCCGGAGTTGTCGCCTATGGGCAACCAGCTCAAGCCGGTGGGGCGGCAGACGGGTGGCCTCGTCCCGGCCTTCGCCACGGGCGGCCTGGCCAGCATGGTCCCTGGCAACAGCACCGGCGACCGCCACACCCTCTCTCTAAACGGAACTCCCGTCGCCAAGGTGGAGTCCAAGGAGGGCATCTTCGTCGGCAACCGGAACCTGATGGGGGCGCTGCACCAGGCCAATGAGGCGGTGCCCCGCTTCCAGAAGGGCGGCATGGTCGACGGCGCGGTCCAGCATTTGCGCCGCGGCGGGCTGTTGGAACCGAAGCTCGAGGGCGAGGGCGGCGCGCTCAAGAAGCTCGGCCAGTCGGCGATCCACAAAGTCTTCGAGGGCGCGAAGGCCTTCCTGGACAAGCAGCGTCAGGCTGGGCCGGGCATCGGTGTGCTTGGCACGGCGCCCGGGCAGCTAGGGGCGGTCGAAAAGTTGGCCGCGAGCATGGGTCTCACGATGACCTCGGGCTTCCGTCCGGGTGACGATGGTTTCCACGGCATCAACCGCGCCCGCGACTTCTCCAACTCCACCGGCCCGACGCCGGAGATGATGCAGTTCGCGATGGCCGTCGCTAAACGCTGGGGCTCGCGCCTGCTGGAGCTCATCTACTCGCCGCTCGGCTGGAGCATCGACAACGGACGCAAGACGCCGGCCTTCGCGGTGCCGGAACACTTCAATCATGTCCACGTGGCGATGCAGAAGGGCGGGCTCCTCCTACAGAAGCTCGCCAAGGGCGGTTCCGTGGCGGCCTGGGATGCCCTATCGGGGCCGACCTGGGATAACGACGAGCTCGCCACCCTTGCCCATGTAGCTCGCATGGCATCTCCTGGGCGCATGGCTCAGAAGGCTCAGGGCGAGTCGAGCGGCGATCGCAAGGCAGTGGGGCGCGACCCGGGTGGAACCGAGGGTCTCGGTCTCTGGCAGGTCACGACCGGATTCCAGGATGCCCGGATCGCCAAGTACGGCGGCAGGGAGGCGATGTTCAACCCCTACCGCAACGCCCAGGCGGCCAAGGAGATCCTCGATGAGCAAGGGATGGGGGCCTGGTATGCGCCCTTCGTCGGACCGGTGGGCAGGGTCAACGGCGATCTCGCCGAGCGTATGCGCGGCATCGTCAGTGGCAAGGCGGTCGACGTGGCTGCCAGCGGTCCCGAAGCCAAGCCGACGGAAAAGATCCCGGCCACCTACAAAGGCGCGAAGACCGGGAGCCTTGATCTCGGTCCGATGCCGAAGAACCTGGACGCCGTCAACAAGGCGATCGGCAAGACGGAAAGCTTGGCTCGTACCTACGGGCAGGCAAAACAGAACGCCGAAAAAGAGGGGCGCCCGGGTGTTGCGCAGGCGATCGGCCGGAACCTTGCTGCTATCCAGGCACGGCTGCAGGGGTTGACCCAACTGCGGACCCGACTCCGTCTCGCCGCGGTCCGCAAGGCTCTGAAAAAACGGCTCGGGAAGGCTCTCGGCCGCTTCGGCGGCTACGACCAGATCATCGAAGGCTCTCAGCAGTCCTATGAGGGTGCCGCTCAGTACGCCGAACAGGTCGTGGCCCTCGAGCCACAGTCACCGGAAATCTCCCCGCAGGCGAAGGGCGAATCCGACAAAGCGTATGCGGATCGACAGGAAGCCGCCGAAAAAGCCTACGTCTCGAACTTCACCAACTACGTCGACACCCGGGAGCGGCCGGCCTACGGATCCCTTCTGGAGCGAGCGGCTGAGTGGCGCAACAACATCCTGCGGGCTGAGAAGTTCGGCTTCGGCAAGCACCGCCCGTCGGTTCTCGCGTCTTCCAACGCATGGGAAGGCGAGGCGTTCAACACGCGTGGACGTATAGAGCAGATCAACGACTTCACGGCTGAAGTGGCGAAGCAGATCGCCAGCTTCCGCAAAAACAACCCGAAAACGGCATTCCCCGGCTGGCTGAAAGGGCTGATCGGGACCCGCGATCGGATGCGCGAGCAGCTTCCTATTCTGCACATGAAGAACGCGCAGCTGACCGAGGCCGTCGGCAAAGCTCGCGAGATGTTCTTTCCCGGTGGGAAGAACCGGATAAAGCCACCGCCGTTGCCCCTGCCGGGCTCGGGCACGCTGGAGGGTGCGCTCAAAGATGTCCAGGGCATTCACGGACTGGGGGATCTGCATGAACTTCTCCCGTCTTCGGCGCTTGCGCCTCCGCGGGTAGCTGGTCGCTTCGGCGGAGTGATCTGGGACGTGCAGACCTCGATCGAGGAACTGGGTCTCAGGATCCGCTCTGCCGCGAACAGTCTGGGCGGCGGCGGTGGTGGATCTGACGATGGCGACTCCGAGCGCTCTTCGATGCTGGAAGAGCTTTTGCGCCAGGCCAACCAGCGCACCGCCATAGCCGAGCGCCTTTCGAAGACCAAGGAGCTTTTCGATGCCACCTACCCGGTCGGTGCTCCCTTCGCCGGCGTGTTCCATGACGGTGGTGTGACGCCGGGTCCATATCGGCGAGAGAGCCTGGCCTTGGTCCGCGGTGAAGAGCGGATCCGCACCCCGGAGCAGGAGGTCGAGCTTGCGGCCTCGATCCGCGACCTGGCCGGCGGTGGCTCTGGCGGGGCGCCGGAAATCGCCTTTTACGTGAACGGGGACATCGTGCAGGAGGCTGGCGATTCCCGCCCGCCCGCCGAAGCCGTCGTCAACGGCCAGAGGCTTCCCTTTTCGATCCGTGGCGCGTCCGTGACCGGTCGCCATACTCCTGGAGGCAGAGCGCGTTGAGGATCGTCGATGACCTGATCTTTTCCCCCAACGAGATCGTCCCCGAGCGAGAGGAGTTCTCGCTCTCGAAAATGGGCCTGTCGGTGGTCGGGTTTCAGCTTTCCGAGGCCGGAACCGACGCCGTGAAGATGCGGGGGGTCCGGGGCCCGGTGGTCGTCGCGACGAACCCCAAGGAGCGGGTGGCAACGATCTCGCTCGCGGTTCGCGAGGATGCCGAAGCGAGTCTCGCTACGGCCGCCTACCGCCTCCAGCAGAAGCTGGGCCAGATCGAAGAAGTCGGGGACTGGCTGAAGCGCGTCCCCTACGTGGGGGACTTCGCGGGGCCGGTGGTGACGCGGGTCTTCCGTGAGGTCTCGCTGGGGAACATGGGGGAGTGGCAGACTGGTCAGTCTCCCGACGTGACGCTCCAGCTCCTGGTCGGCTCGGAATGGCTTGACGCCGAGGAGGAAGAGATCGAGGTCGAGACCGAACAGGTGGGGCGGGCGACGATCGTCACGGTCCCACCGAGCCGGGGGACCACTCGCGGGCTGGTGCGGCTGCGGATCAAAAACGTGGGGGAAGAACACCTTCGGGGTCTGCGGCAGTCGATGGAGTGCCGAGATGCGCCTGCTGACCTCGACGACCCGACCGCGAAGCCCGTCTACGACTGCGCCGACCTGACCCCGAAGGGGGGGGCGGAAGTCAAAACGGTCTCCGGCGTCGAAGTGGTGGAGGCATCGCTGACGGCGGGGTGGATCACCATCCTGGACTCAGAGATCGACGGCGTCGGGCACATGACCCACGCCGGCGGCCGGCGGCCGTGGCTGCGGGTCCAGAATCCCGAATCGGACGAAGCTCAGCTACGTCTCCGCTGGCGGCCGTTGGGCGCAACCGCCTGGGAAGAGAATCCCATCGTCCCGATCCCCCACCACGGCGGCGACTACCAGCAGTACGACATGGGGCAGGCGCTTCCCATGCTGGCGAAGCTGGGGGATGAGCGCTGGCAGTTCCAGGTATTTGCGAGGGCTCTGTCGGGGAGCGGGAAAGTGCGGCTGCACCAGGTCTACCCGGAATCGACTGAGCAGCACCTTGTGGTGGCGCAGCCATATGAGGCTCCTGCGGCTGATCTGGTGTCTGTGAAATTGCCGGGGACGGTGGAAGACAAAACCGGCGTGGGAACCATCGAATGGAAAGAAGCCGCCAAAGCCAAAGCCTCCGACAATGTCTACGCGAAAGCAACCCTGCCGGCATTGGGCAATCAGTCTCATTATCTCCTCTTCAAGAGCTTTGGGTTCGCGCTCCCGGAAGGCTCAACGCCGCTTCAAGCGCTAGTTAGCGTTGAGCGTTCAGCCACTCTGGATGGCGTCAGAGACGCGGAGTTGCGCTTGCTGAAAGCGGGAGTGGCCCAAGCAGAGAACCCAGTGGAGCCGAACCTGTGGCCGGTGGGTGACGGGACGGCGACGTATGCCTTCGATCTTGGGGCCTGGTCGTTCGGCGATGTAAATAGCAGCGGATTCGGATTCGTTCTGGCGGTGGCGAGCATGGCGGAATCGGCAGTCACGGCACAGGTCGACCTCGGGTCCATCGCCATCTACTACACCGAAGGCGAGCCGGAGGACCGGGTGTGCTTTGCGTTGCGCTCCCTGGACCTGCGAAGCGAGAGCATCGAGCGGCAGCAGCTCACTGACGATGTCTGGGGCCCACTTTCGCCTCTCTGCACGCACATGCCCTACGACCCGCCCGGAGCCGTAGAGGGTCGCCCCAGCCGCGTTCTGCTGGTCCCCAGTCAGGGCGACTTCGGCGAGGCGGCTGACTCAGGTGCGGCAGACATCGAAGTTGAGGCGTTCATGCGCCGGCCGGCATTTCACCTCGCGCAGGGGGCGACGAGCTAGCGGAAGACGATCGTGTCGGTTGCCGCGGGGATGAACTGGATGGGGGCGGTCGCCTCAGAGGAGGCGTAGCCCGAGTTCTGGCCGGATGCGGATCTGAAAAATCGCGAGCCGGATTCAATGTCAGCCACCGGAATCTGTGGTATGCCCGGGCCAGATATCTCAATCGAGCTTGGCGGTTGCATTTCCGCATCGATTAGCTGGTCCTCAACGAGATCCTGATCGCCGTGAACGATGAGATCTGCCAGGGCAATAACTGGGAAGGCCAAGGTTCTAGGCTGGCCCTCGGGGAGTGAGATGCAGCCTGCGAGTCCGAAGGGACAGGTGGTGGTGGCCACGGCGCTTAGCGGCGAGACCGAGCCGACCGTGATCGTGAGAGTGCCAACCATCATGCCGGCGTTGTCAAAGAGACCGTCTTCCAATATGCAAGGGTCCGCCGAGCCGCACTCGCCCATATACCGCGCCACAACCAGCGGCTCATAGCTCACGCTCAGACTCACGCTGGTCGGGATCGGCTCCAGTTTGTAGAGCATTGAGTCCGTAGCCGATTCGTTCCCCGCCGTGTAGATGGTCGTCACCCGGTAGGTGCCGAGCTCGTCGTGTTTCACCGGGCATTCGGCTGACGGGTTCGCCTCGTTGACGTTCTGGGCGCACTCCAGGACCCCGTCCACGTAGAGGGCGAGGACGCCGGCGGTCGATTGCGGTTCTTCGACCCCACGCTGTTGGACGCTGGAGCTCGCCCCGTAGTCGTAGGTGGCCTTGAAGGGGTCGAAGAGATTCCGCAGGGGGCTCTTGCCGAGATGGGCGCTAAGACGGATCGTCTTACTGGCGCCGGGTGAGCCGGTGACGGCGTCACGGCAGTGGCGCTGGGCGAGGATCGTGCGCCTCGCCTTCGCCCGGGCCACCAGCGAACAGGTGCGGGCGCTGCCGCGGATCGTGATCTTGCAATCCACCCGGCGCATCGAGACACGGGAGCACTTCCCGACCACCCCGGACTTCGCCCAGGCGTTGGAGCGCAGGTAGGCGTTCATCTTCGTCACCGCGGCCTTACGCGCCTCGGGCTTGGAGGGGGTGGGGGAGGCCAAGGCCGTACCGCTGATTGCCACGGCGAGCACGAACCCAATTAGCGCCGACCTCGTCTTCATCCGCTGCCTCTCTTCGTCTGCAGTTGCAGTTGCCAGCACCTCGCCGGGTAGGCGCGGAATCGTAGCCCAGTTTCAAAGAACTGTCCTATCAGCCCTCCAGAGGAGGAGTCCCAACCGTGGCATTCACCCCGAAGGCTTGGAAAAACCTCAAAGCTGGCGGGACCAAACTAAATGCCGCCGCACTCATAGATGCCGAGGAACGACTCTCCGACTACACCGATGGGGAGGTAGGCGCCGTCGCGGGTGCCGCTGCGGCGGCGGATGCGGCACACGCGGCCGACACGACCGCCGTGCATGGCATCACCGACACGTCCAAACTCGCGACCAAGGCGGAAGTCGAAGCCAAGCAGGACTCGTCGACCGCGGCGACGGACGCAGAGCTGGCCGCCGCGAAAGCCGGCCTCGAGGCGGAGATCGCCTCTGCCTCAAGCAGGCGGGAAGAGCTGCCCCTGGCCATGTTCCCCGACGAACACGGGTGGACCAACAACGCCACCGGCGCCTTCTCCGACGCCGGCGGCGAACTCATCCTCAACACCGACCGCTCCTTCAAGATCGAAACGAACGGCTCGGGCGGCACCTCGATCGCCACCTCCCCGGCGCTGACCGCCGTCGACCTGACCGACAAGCACGTCGTCTTCCACTCCCAGCTCAGCTTCTCCTCCCGGCTGAAAACCGTGAAGCTGCGCCTGGCCTCGGGGAACATCGCGACCGACTACGCCGAGGTCACGGTCTGGAACGAAGAAGACGACCCGATCCCGCTGCAGAGCACCTTCGAGCGCCAGAGCTTCGCTCCCGGGGCCTTCGCCATCACCGGCGCCGTCGACTGGTCGGCCATCGACACGGCGCAGATCCTCGTCACCGACAACAGCGCCGGCAAACTGACCCTCTACGTGGCCGGCATCTACGCCGTCCCCACCAAGCAGCAGGCCACGATCAGCTTCTGCTTCGACGACGGCTACAAAAGCGTCTATGAAACCGCCGTGCGCAAACTCTCCGCGCACCGGTTCCCGGCCAGCGCCTACGTCATCGCCGACATCATCGGGGAAGCGCCATATCTGACGCTCGCCCAGCTCCAGACGCTGCGAGACCAGCACGGCTGGGAGATCGGAGGCCACGCCTACACGGTCGCCAACCACAACCTCTCCAGCGGCCTGGACTCGATCGCGACGACGCCCGAACTGGAAGCTGAGTTCGACGGACTCAAGGCGTGGCTGGACGAGCACGGCTTCAGGCGCGCAACCTTCGCCTATCCCAAGGGCTCGGCGAAGAGCGACAAAGGCCGGCCGTTCGCCAAGCGCGACTACGGGGCGGGCAGAGCGACCGCGACGGGGCCCGAGACGGTGCCGCCCCGAGACGACTACACCCTGCGCGGCTGGTCGATCGACGGCACTACGACCACGGTCGCGGCGATCAAAGCGGCGATCGACAAAGCCATCGCACAGGGCACCTGGCTGATCCTCACCTTCCACGACATCGTGGCCGGCGCGCCCTCCAAAGCCACCGAGTTCAAAGCCAGCGCTTTCGCCGAAGTGGTCGACTACGTCCGGGCCAAGCAGGTCGAAGGCGAGGACGTGCAGGTGCGGACCGTGGCCGACGCCATGGGCGCGCAGGTGCCCGGCTCCGGCGGCGGCGCCAGCACCTACTACGAGACGAAGGTGTTCACGGTCCCTGACGAGATCAAAGTCGCCTCGGGCGATACCGACTTCATCCCGCCGATGTTCCTCAGCCTGCGCTCGGGGCAGACGGCAAAAGTCGCAAAGGTGATCCACCGCCTCAACTCCGGGACGAACGCCAAAGTCAAGCTGCAGAAGAACGGCGCCGACCTGACCGGCTTTACGGCCATCGAAGTCAAAGCGGAAACGCAGACGACCGACCCGACCGACCAGGCGGTCGCCAGCGGCGACAGGCTGGGTCTAGTGGTCGAATCGGTGAGCGGCACGCCCAAGAACATGACCGTCGCCGTCGTCGTCGAGCACACGGTGGTGGTCTAAGTGGCTGTCGCGCATCGGCAAACGACTGCTATCGCAGGCGCAGCGGGGACGACGAGGACGTTTACGGTCCCGGGCACCGCCGTCAAAGGGGACACTCTCTGCATCGCCGTGGTGGTCGAAGGCTCGGTGACCATCGGGCTTCCGAGCGGGGGCCAGACGTGGACGCAGAAGGCCCAGACGAAACAAGGATCCCTCTTCACGATCGCCTGCTTTGAGCTGGCCAACTGGAACGGCACCGACACCACCTACACGGTGGCCTGGGGCGGATCCAGCAAATACCGCTCCGGGACGATCACGGCGATCAGCGGCACCGACACGACTACGCCGACCAACGCAACCAGCGGCGCAAACTTCAAAGAAAACACCCCGGCCTCCAAAAACGCAGTCGTCGATGGACCTACGACGACGGTCGACAACTGCCTCCTCTTCTCCGTCATCGTCAACTGGGAAGGCCGCAACGCAACCGCGGGATCCGGCTGGACCGAGGATGGCGACAACGCCGATGTCCAGGTCGCCCACAAAACGGCGCTCGTAGCCAAAGGCGCTCAGAGCAGCGTCACGCACACCTACGGGGCGAACGCTGTCTCGCTCACCTTGATGCTGGCCTTTCAGCCGCCAGCCGAAGGTGAAGCGGCCAAACGTCGGCGCTTCGCCTCGGTGGGGTAGGGCGCCGTGCCCGAGCTCTACCCGGCCGATGACCTCTACCCGTCGGACTCGCTGTACCCCGGCGAAGGTCTTGAAGAAGGCGAAGGGCCTGGGGCGGGCAGTTCGCGCATCGCTGTCATCCACGAGTACGACCCGGACGAACTCGCGGTGCGGATCGAGCCGCCGGACGGCGCTCCTACCCGCCTTGCCGCAGACGAGTGGCGCCCGGAGAATGTCCTCGACAACCTGGAGTGCTTCGACGAGATCCCGGGGGGCGACAAGGAATCCAGGCTCACGCTCGCTCGAGACCCCCGAGCCCCACAGCCGGACCTCGCCCCCTTCAGCAGAGGAACCGTCTATGGGCCAGGCGGGGAGGTTGTCTGGGGTCCGGGGCGGCTCGGGAAGACCTCGCATATAGAGGGAGACTCGAAGTCGATCAGCGTCGAGCTTGAGGGGAACTCCACGAAGCTGGAGGACAACAAGGCTCTAAAACTGGGGTTAATCGACTCCAGCATGAGCCGGTGGGGGGAGCCGAGCACGGAGCGGCGCATTGATATGCAGGAAATTGGCCGTGAGTGGGTGAACGCTTCATTCACCCAGAGTGCCGCCGGAGACAGCGCGATCCCGGCGCTTATCATTGCCATGCAGCAGTGGCAGGAAGGCAAGTCCCCGACCGCAGAGATGTGGTACCACGGCGGCGGGGTAGACCTGGGGGCGCTCCTCTATGACTTCTTCGTCATCACCGCTGCCGGGACGGAATCGATTGCCAATCAGGCGTACCTGTCAGGAGACGACCGGCACAAAGTCGCCGGGGGCAGCGGGACCAACCACAAGAACACTGCTGCCAACCAGCAGTACGTAGCCGCCACCGGAGACGGCATTAGGTACGCGCTCCTGCATTTCATCTGGACCCACGGCGGCAGCGGGACCAACGGCGGCGATTCCTGGGGGTGGCGGAACCTCCGGGTCCTCAGCCGCCTCGCCACCCAGAACCTCACCCTCCAGGGCACCTGGCCAGAAGTCGGCTACACGGCCCGCCAGATACTTGAGTACGTAATCACCAATCTCACCGGCCTCGAGTTCGACGCGGAGAGCGAAGACGACGGCTACATCATTCCCCACGCATGGTGGTCGGACTACACCACCCTCGCCGCAGTAGTCCAAGAGCTCACCCGCTACGGCCTGTTGGACTGGATGGTCTTCGGAGACAAGTTCTCCCTTCGCAAACCGGGCACCTACGGTGAACGGTGGAAGCTCTACAGCGGCTCCTCTGAGTTCCAGGAAGACGGAGAAGACACGTCGCGGTCCTGGCGGAAGATCACCGTGGTCTGGCCGGACCCCGACGGGACCACCAGGTCGGTCGGCCCCATTGGCTCCGGGGCGGACTACGAAACCGCCGAACTGGAAATCACTGACCCCGACCACCCGGCCGTCAAGGCAGATGAAGATCGCCATGACGTGCTGGTGCTGAAAACTGGCTACAAAGACCTCGCGATCGGCACGGGGGGGCGGTGGCTGGTCGAGGCGAACGAACTGAGCCACGCCGGCTCTTGCGCGGTATCGGGCTGGGCCCAGAACGACAAGGGCATCTGGAAGCCAGCCTCCCAGTTCCGAGCCGGCGACCTCGTCTCGCGGGCCGACTCTGGCGACCCCAGCTACCGCAAGGTCACGTCCCGGGCATACACGCATCCTGAGCGGAAAGCGCAGCTCTCCCTGGATGCGCCGCCTGGGGGGTTGCAGGCGCTGCTCGAGCGCTACGACGCGGACCTGATTTCCCTCGGAGCATCGTAACCCGGCCCAGAGGGGGACCCCAGTTGACCTGGTTGCCCTCCCACGCCTCTGACCCTCGCGACTCTCTGGGTTAGAAGTTCGGCAGCTCCTCCACGACGAACTTCACGGGCACGTAGAAGGTGTCCGGGGCCAGCTGTGCGAGCAGCCAGATGACGAACCAGGCAGCAAGTACCCCGACGAGCACGGCACTGGCCAGTGCTCGTTGCGTCATTGGTTCGACGGGCTTGGGAGCCCGCTGCTCCGTCCATGCATCGCCGTTCCAGAAACGAAGCCCTGGGCCGTCCTCATACCACCCGGCCGGCGTGCTTTGCGTTGGTTCCGCGTCACCCTCCATTAGCAGCCGTACTTCTGGGCGAGTACCGGCACGAGATTCCCTCGTGGTTCACCCTGCGTGCAGATCGTGTAGTTGGACTCGACCACGATCCCGAAGGCCGTGTCCGTGTTGGTGGCCGCCGCTCTGTAGCCAGCCTCCTCTAAGAGCTGCTTCGCAGCGGGCAGTGGTAGCCCAACCACGTTCGGAACTTCTTGCGGTTCGGGTTCGGGCTCGGGCTCGGGGGCCGGTTCAGATTCTGCGGAGGCTTGCCGCGCGCGAGCCTTGATCTGCTCGACTTCTTCATCCCCTTCTTGGGCAATGACTTCCTTTTCAGAAAGCGCGCGATCAGCCAGCCGCTGCGTTGCGGCGCGTTCGCCTTCGACTTGGGCGAGCTCCTGTTGAGCTTCAGCGAGTTCGTCCGAGATTTCGGAGTCCCCGCCGCCGCTCCCGATCGCGACGCCGACTATGAAGGCCACAACGCCGATCGCAATCGGCTGCCAGTGCTGCTTCAGCCAGTCCATCGCCTACGCGTTGCTCTCGCAGGCGATCCCATCACGGTCGGCATCGAGCCGGTGCGGGTCCTTCTTCGGGCCACCCTTCTTCTTGAAGAACTTCTGAGCCGCAGCCTGAGTCGGGAAGTCTGAGCAGTCCTTATCGGCTGCGGCTGCGGGCGAAGCGGCGATTCCCAACCCAGCGGTAACGAGGGCAAGAGCGATCAGTCGTCGGTGCATGTGCGGCGTCTCCCTTTCGGTACGAGCTTAGTAAGAGCGCCGAGCATCCTAAGCGGGATCGCTCGATGTTGTCCAACTGGTGCCCCCCGAACCCCCTCGACCCTGGAGGAGATATGAATGAAGCTTCGCCTCGGGCCAACGTTCTTCTTCCGCGCCGTCGGCGTCAGCGTCCTGCTGTTGGAGGCGAGCCTTTGGCCCAATATCCACGGCCAGGTCATCATCGCCGCCCTGGGGTTCATCGGCTCGGCCGAGTTCTTCGACAAGGGGGCGAGATGAGCGTTGCCGTCTTCTACTCGCCGCTTGCCCGCTGGTGGGCCCTCGTCTTCTATGCGATGGCTCTATGGGGAGGGCTGCACTGATGAGCCCCTTTGGATCCAAGCACCCGATCAGCGAGACGAGCTGGCGCCGTGGTGCGGCCGTGGCCTTCCTGGTGTTGGTGGTCACCTTCGGGGTGCTCCTCGAGCGAGCCGAAGACCAGACCGACAAGGTCGATAAACGGGTCGCCAAGGTCGAATCTCCCTGCTTGAAATACGGCGCGAAGTCCAGGCAGTGCGAGAAGGCCTTTGAAGCCGCAGTCTCCACGATCACCCACCCGCAGGCCTGCGCGATCGAGCGCAAGGCGGGGACGCTTCGAGCGATCCGGGAACTGGCTGACGCGGTCAACGTCACCTTCACCGAACCCTGCGCCGGGGCTCGCCTGGCCCAGGAACGTCAGCGGGGGAACGAACGAGAGGCGACCGCCAGAGAGAACGGCAGCCATGAGGGAGGGGCACCGGCCTCGAGCGGCAGCGGCGAGGCTCCAACGCCGGGTAAAGGCGACAGTGGCAAGCCGGCCGCGCCTCCCAAGCCAGACGGACCACGGCACCATCCAACGAAAGCGCCACCCAAGGGCGGCGGTGGCGCAACTGATGGAGCGTCACAGCCGAACGCCTCATCAGTTCCCAATCAGTCTCCAGCCGCACCAGTCCTGAACCCCGCCGGCAAAGAGGTTCCCGTCGATCCTCCAGGACTGCTTGAGGAAACCGGGGCCGCTCTCGGCACCACCCTGGATAAAGCAGGGGGCGTGGTGGAGAAAGCGGGAGGGGCTGTAAATGAGGCTGGCTGCACGGTGACTGGGCGCTGCTGAATGACTGATGGCGACGGTGGGCTCATCACCCGCGAGCACGCGCTTGCCGCCGCTCAGAACGTAGGTCGCAGCGTCGGTTACGCCGTCGGTGTCCACGGCAGCCGCGTCCGGGACCTCGATCTCGTCGCAGTCCCCTGGATCGAGGACACCGCCTACACGCCGCTGATGCTCGCCGAGGAGATCGCTCGGGCGATTCCCGGCGTCCTCGATAAAAAGGGCGTCAAGAAGCCTCACGGCCGTGTCGGCTTCACGATTCACCCCCGCTTCCACTACGGCTTCGACCGCTGGTACGTCGACCTCTCTGTGATGCCTCGCCGACGACGTCGGCGGCGCTAACTCCTGGCCGGCGCTGACCGGCTCCCATACCGAAAGGAGAGCCTCGTGCTCGACCTCAACCGCCTCCGCGAGAGGCGCCGCAAGCGCCTGTCCGAGAGGAAGCGTCACAAGCATCTGTTCGAGAAGACCGGGAAGCGCGGCTTCCGACTGGCTTACGCCCGCGATGGCCGCGCAGCTCGCAAGCTGCGCTCGCTGATCCACAAGGTGCTGCAGGCCAACAAGGGCACGCTGGCCGGCGTCCAGATCCGCAGCACCGCGGGCGGGCGCCCACACTGGGGCGGTGCCGCCGATCTGATGGGCCAGCTCGTCACGCCCTTCATGAACAAGCGCGGCCTGCCGACTGGGTCGGGCAAGCGCACGCCGGCCCACAACGCCGCGATCGGTGGCAGTTCGGTGAGCGACCACCTGACCACGATGGTGCTCAAGTTCGCTCGGGACTTCCCGACGTTCTCCGGCGAAGACGATGCCCGCGCCCTGGCGCTGGCCTTCGGCATCACCACCTGGCAGCCCAACAGCTTCACCACCCACGTCGTCGTCGTAGATGGCTGGGCCTTCGAGATCCAGATCCTGTGGGGCGCAGGGATCGACCACGGCGACCACGTCCACGTCGGCATCGAGTTTGTAGGGGCGGCCTGATGCGCCGCCTCTACAGCCGACGCGCTGCCCGCCGGGTCGCCAAGCGAGCCACCGAGCACGGCGTCCCCGAGAAGATCGCCCACCACATCGCCTACGCCTGCCGCAAGGAGAAGCTGCGCTACGCGCTCGCCTTCGCCATGTTCGATCAGGAGTCGGGCTTCCAGGTGATCTACGGCCACGACGCTGGCGGCCTCAACCCCGGCCAGAAGGTGACGTGGGAGAACTACCCGCGCTTCCGTCGCCTCGTCATCGAGCGCCAGGGCATCGGCGCCAACGGCGTCGGCCTCGGCCAGGTCACCTACTGGACCTACATCCGCGACCACGCCGGCTTGTGGAGGCCCAAGGTGCAGGTCTACCTGGCGACGTCGATCCTCGCCGACTACGTCCACCGGCTCGGCGAGTTCACCGGGTGCGGCTCTTACAACGGTGGGGAAACGAACCCCAACGAGACCTATGCCCGTGAGGTGCTCGAGCGGGCCGACAAATGGCGTCCGCTTCTCGCGGGTCGCTGACGAAAGGAATCACGATGCTGGACAAGATCCGGAACTTCCTCGCGCGTCTCTTCCCACCGGAGCTGACCGCCTATATCCCCGGCGCGAAGCTCGTGGCGGGCGTCATCCTCGCCATCACCGCGGCCCTGGGCTTCGGCCCCGACGCAACGCTGGATCTGCCGGCGGTCGGTGAGGTCGACGTTGCGACCCTCGCCCTTGCGGTAGGCGTCTACCTGTTCCCGTCCTCCACGACGAAGATCGAAATCGAAGCGCACCGCGAGTGACCGGGGACACCGAGGCGACCCGGGGCGTGGCGGCTCCAGCACCACGGCTCTCGATCTACATCGCTGGCCACCCAGCCCCGAAGGGCTCCCGGGTCCACTTCCGCAATGGAGGGAGCAGGGAGTCGAGCACTCGGTGCAAGCCCTGGGTCGACGTTGTCGCCTACGCCGCTCGCGCCAACCGGCCGGCGTACGAGCCCCTCGATCCGCCCTACGAGGTCGAGCTGGTCTTCTCGATGCCCGAAGGGAAGCGGCCCAAGTACGGGTGGCCGACCAAGGATGGGGACCTCGACAAGCTTGTGCGGGCCTGCCTCGATGGGCTGACTCAGGGCGGGCTGATCGTTGACGATCGCCACGTCACCCGGATCGTCACGGAGAAGCGGTTCGGGGTGCCGGGGGTGAAGGTCGTGGTGCTGTAGCGGAGCGAGTGGGACTCGAACCCACAAGGCCGTGAAGCCCTACGCCGCTAGCAACGGCGCTCCTGATCCAGCCGGATCCGCTCCAGGGAACGGAAGGGAGAGGAGTCGAACCCCCAGGCTTTCACCCGCGCTGGTTTTCAAGACCAGTTGCCGCCCACGCAGCCGTCCCTTCCCGGTGAGGGTTAGGAACTTCGGGACGACGATCGCGCGCCGAACAGCTCGGCGGCGGTCGGGAGTGAGTCGAGGTAGGGCTTCGTGCCCGAGACGAACTGCTCGACAGTCAGGCCCGCCTTGGCGGCGCGACCGAGATTCTTGGCTGCTTCCTCGAACTTCATGCGCTGCATCTTAGCACCCAGTAAGCGCCGGGTAGCGGGGTATGGTTCCGTCGCGTCCCGCTGCAGCTTGGGCGATGGCCTCAGCATGGAGCTGCTGTTGCTCGGCGTAGAAGGCTCGGCTGCCCTTGCGCAGTACGTCGAGAAGATCTCGGGGCTTGTCTGGGATGGGGCCGGTCATCGGACGGCGGCTTTCTGGAGAGCGTCGAACTCGGCGGCCAGCCTCTTGCCGAACTCATAGCCCGCCTTGCGTATGGCGTGAGCGGCGGCCTGCTGCTGCATGCCCCATTGCTCGCCGACTCGGTAGAGGCCGTCAGCGAAGTCCGCTTCCAGATATCGGATCTGGGCCGGAGTCAACTCGAAGCCAAGGCGTTTCACTTCGCGCGCGAGTTCGCCGTCTGGGATGGGGCCGTGAGCCATCAGTCCAGCATCTCTTCCACGATCCGCCGTGCATCGCACTCGATGCATTCGCCGCGTTCGTGCTCAAACCACGGTGACGGCAGGTCGTTCCAACTGTCGTATTCCTGCAGCAGTTCGGAGACGCGCTTCCCGACCTTGGCCTTGCGCTTGGCGAGGCGCTGAAGCCGCGTGGGGCCGACCGTCACCTTGCCCGCCATCCCGGTCGCGGCGTACTCATCGAGCCAGCGCCGGCCGATTGCGAGCGCGTCCTCGTTACTGAGCGGGCCGTCTATGTGGATGACCTGGGGCATCAGTGACGGGACAGCCAATCTGCGCTCGGCTCGACCTTGTACTGGAACCACCCGCGCTTCGTGTGCTCCCAGGCGAAGAGGCGAGCAAGCCAGCGCCAGCGAAAGGTGCGAACTCCTTCCCAGCCACCCCGAGTGCTTGAGCGCCAAACAGCCCACGGCTTGCTCCAGTCCATGCGGTTCACCGTAGCACCCGCCTTCTCGGAATAGCCCCAGTTCTGGGCTCCCCTGATAAGCAACGGAAAGGACCGGCATCCGCCGAGCCACGTTCCCGATATCAATCGGGGCCATCGTCCTGCTCTGCCTCCAACTGGCGAGCCCGACGACTGCGACCCGCCCCAACACGATCACCCCGTTCCATCCCGATCCCTGTCACGGCAAGACCTTCGAGGCCCGAGGCTTCGAGATCTTCGCGGAGAAGACCTGGCAGCCGATCCGATGGGAGAGGGAGAAGCCCAAGGCGAAGACGATCGCCGCCTTCCAGCGCATGCTGCGCTGTGCGGCTGGGCCTGGCCATCGAGAGGCGATCAAGCATCGTTGGCGAGAGAGCCGCGGCGCCTTCCTCGAGTATCGACAGGACAAGCTGGCCCAGCGGGCCTACCGCGCCGCGATCACGCCACCCGGCGCCGACGTCCTCGCTGCGATCCGCTCCTGCGAGTCCGGCGGCGACTACTCGATCAACACCGGCAATGGGTTCTACGGCGCCTATCAATTCACGTTGAGCACCTGGGCGTCTGTCGGCGGCTCGGGCCTTCCGAGCGAAGCCCCTCCCCGAGAGCAGGACGAACGCGCGGCGCGCCTCTACCGGGAACAGGGTTCCTCACCCTGGCCGGTCTGCGGCGTATAGTCGCTGAGTCCTACGACAGAGCGCCCCCGCGTCGCGTAAGAGACCGGGGGCATGGCACAGGAGATTGAGCTCCCATGCATGAGACAGAGTACGAGGCTCCGGCCTGCATTGTCTGCGGGAAGACGTTCGGGCAACGGGTGGAGGAGAAGTCGCACCGGTTCAGGCAACGCAAAACCTGTTCGACCGCCTGTCATCGCGAGCAGTTGGGGAGGATGCGCCCCGACACCCGATTCAAGGGCGATTTAGCCACTGAGCACTCAAAGCGTGGTCGAGCCCAGCGCCGCTATTCGCTCGCTGGGGTGACTTGCGAAGAACCTGGCTGCGAGGAGGCCGCCAAGGATCGTCATCACAAGAACGAGAATCCTGGCGATAATCGCCGCGAGAATCTGGAGTTCTTGTGCCGTGCTCATCATCGGCTGCGTCACACTGTCGCCGAGCTGATCTGCGCCAACTGCGGCCGAAAGACCGAAGTGGGGAAGCGCCGAAAGGGTCGATGTCTAACCTGCGCGGCCTATCTGACGCGCACCGGTAACGAGCGACCTTGGCGGGTTGACGGTCGGCTTGAGGGTGCCGCCCGGGGCGTTCCAAAGCCCGCACTTCGCCGAGAGGCTTCTGCCTGCTCAAACTGCGGCGAACTGAGCAAGCCATTGCGGCTTGGGCGTTGTCGTCGCTGCTATGACTTCTGGCGCTATCACGGGCGGGAACGTGAGCGCAAGCCTGACGTGCCATAGGGCCGATGTCGGCCCAAGCGCTTGGGTCTGCGCCTGACGTTACGCTCGCAAAGCTAGGACGGTGCTCCATCGGCCCCTCATTCGCTTCGGCGGGTGGGGGGCTTTTCTCGGTCTAGACCCAGAAGAGGGGGTAGACAAGGTGGAAGAGGGGGTATAGTATTGACATATGGCAAAGTCGTCAAACGGAACAAAGCGGGCCGGCGGCGTTGTGGCGCCCCGGCCCATGACACCAGGAGGTTGGTCCTGATGCAGGTAGAGCCTAGTGCCCGCAAGAGTCGCGAGAGAACCGGCACCGAAGCCCGCAAGGCGATCCAGATGGCTCGCTACTGGATGGACCAGGGCGACGCCGAGAAGGCAACGGAATGGGCCGACAGGGCCGCAGCTGCGGTCGAAAGGTTTGGCGGATACATCCGTCGGGAGGTAAAGGCGCAGGGAAGGGCCGGGTCGTGATGCACGAGCAGCCTATTGCTGGCGAGTTCCGCATCAAGCAGTACGACGGTCACGGCGAGCTATTGAAGGCGCGTGCCGGGCAGAGCGTCGAGGCGATCATCGCCGAGCAGCCCGCCGACTACCGGGTCTCGATTGAAGAGGCGTGTCGTCGCGCCCAGCATGGATCCGGGTCTTGGCAGGAGATCATCCTTGGCCCCCCGGAGTTGGCAGGCGCGGTTGATCGACTGAAGATCCAGGCGGTCCTCTGATGGCCGCTGCCGAGCGCGTTACTGAAGTGGAGGGCGTCGTCACGTTCATGCGGAGCCAGTCAGATGGCCCGCTGTTCGACGCCGACGATTGCATCTGCTGCGACGGCCCTCACATCTTCGCCCGATGCATCGACGTCGAGCCGGAGCCTGGTCGAGCCGCTGGCGTGACTCGCAAGCACTACAGCGCCTGGATCTCCGATGCCTTGTTCGACAACGGCCTAGAGGGCCGCCGCGTCCGCGTTGTTCTCGAGGTACTACCCCGATGAGCAGGATGGGGATGAACATCGCGACGGCCCGCCGGGGACGCCGCAACCACCCCCCGCTCGCGCCGCCCGCCGACAAAGTGACCCGGGACGGGGACCTCGTCTGCCCAGTATGTCTGGCCCACGGCCGTAAAGAGTGCAAAAAACACCGAGAGGAGGGGGTCGACCTTGGCTAACCACAACGGACCGGTTGCCGCCGTGGCGCATCACCTCGTCATCGCCGACTTCGGCGGCAAGTACGCCACGAAGTACGCCGCGAGGGACGGGTGGGAGCGATTCAAAGAGGACCGCCCGGGCGATGCGGCTGAGCATTACCTGCCCCTTGCCCGCACGCTGGTCCAAGTCGTAGGCGCCGCCCTGGTACAAACCGCCCTCCCCGACGGAGCCAACCATGAGTGAGCCGTGCAGTCCCCAGTGACCCCGATCCCAGACAACCTTGCGAAGAAACTGAAGGCAGCCGATCGGAAGGTTGACGATCACAAGGAGCGCTACGAAGCCGCAACCCAGGAGAGGGCCGACCTAATGATCGAGGCGATGGAGACCGCGACCCGTGGTGAGATCGGACGACTGCTCGAAAAGTCTCCTGAGCGCATTCGGCAGATCGTTGATCGCCGGCTTGCCAACCGCGCCCAAAGCTGACCCGTCCCTCGCCCCTACCGGCCCCAGCGGTCTTCATGGGTCGAGATACCCTCCGCGGATGGCAGGAGGCTCGGGGTCCGACGATTCCGCCCGCGAGGCCTATGAAGCCTTCGCGCCGATCTACGACGCCTTTAACCATCTCAATGACTACGAGATGTGGATCGGGGCGCTGCTGCCCGAGCTGGAGAAGCACGGGCTGAAGAAGGGTCGCTTGCTCGATATCGGGTGCGGGACGGGCAGGGCTTTCGAGCCGATGCTGGAACGGGGCTGGGAGATCGTTGGCTGTGATGTCTCGCCAGCGATGATCGAGGAGGCCCGACGCAAATACGGCGATGCGGTGCCGCTTGAGGTGGCCGACTTCCGAGAGTTGCCGACGCTCGGGGAGTTCGATCTGGTCTGGGCCCTGAACGACGTCGTCAACTACCTGGTCGAGGACGGAGACCTTGAGCGAGCGCTTGCCGGGATGCGCGCGAACCTCGCCCCCGACGGCCTCGTCCTCTTCGACTCCAACACCCTGGCCCTCTTCGAGTCGAGCTTTGCCAGCGGCGATGACGAGGCCATGAGCGTGGGGGAGTGGCGCTGGGTTGGACAGGCCAATCATGTGGAGCCAGGAGGCATCTTCGAGGCAGAAGTCTCGGGTAGTGACCTCGAGCCACATGTCCACCGCGAGCGACATTGGACGGCAGAGCGGATTGGTGAAGCCGTGGGGAGGGCCGACCTGAAGCTCCTAGCGACCATCGGCCAGAGGGAGGTCGATGGCAAGGTTGTCCTGGCCGAACCTCCAGATGAGTGGCGCGATCACCGAGTGATCTACATCGTGAAGGGCCGAGCCAGGCCCGTACTGGAGCCCGACTCGGCCCCGTGACTAGGCCTGCTTCGTGGGGCAGACCGGCATCAGGTGCGGCGTCTTTGAGATAAGCATTTCTTCACCCCCTTCCGTCGATAGGTGCATGGAAGTACTTCCATGCACCTCAGACGGGGGCAAGGGGGCTAGAAGGAAATGGCCGCTACTCTTTCTTGCCGCAAGTTAGGCTGACTGATCCGCGAGATCCAATGACCAAAGCCACGCAGATGACGAAACAGCAATACGCAGCAGAGATCGATGTCGCGCTGAGCAAAGCGCTGGCGCATCCCCTTCGGCATCGGATCCTGGCGATCATGCGGGAACGCCCATCGAGCTCCACGCAGATAGCCAACGAGCTAGGGGTGGATCGCGAAAAGGTCTCCTACCACGTCCGCCACTTGGCCGGTCGACGTTGGGACGGGAAAGACACGATCCCATTGATCGAACTGGTCACGACGAGCAGGCGCCATGGTGGTAAGGAGCATTTCTATAGAACGATCGCGCGCCCGATCATCGACACGCCCGAATCCAGGCAGATCAGTCGACGGAATCGAGAGGATCTCAGCGCAGATACCGTTGAGTTGATCCTTGGCGATTTGTCCCAGTCCGTCGAAGCAGGCGTCCTCGACGATCACCCGGCCCGATCTCTTTTACGGGATCCGGGCCTCACCGTGGACGAGGAGGGTTTTGAGAAAATCGGCGCCATCCTGATTGAGGCCTTGGATAGGGCGGGCGAGGTTGGGGCTGAAAGCCTCAGCCGCCTCAACGGCAAGCCGGGGATTCCCCTGGTTGTCACGCTCCTCGCTTTTCAGCGGGCCTGAGACTCTGGGGTGCATGGAAGTACTTCCATGCTGCATTGACAGGCCGTGTTTGCTCAGGAAGACTCGGGCACTCGATTGGCTTGGTTCAAGAACGGACGGGGGAGAAAATGGGGTCGGCGTTGTCTTATTCAGCGGTGCGGGCAGGGGGACGCCGGCTGGCGCGGTCGCATCCGACTGATTTGAAAGCTTGCGCGATCTCGCGCCGCTGGGGTGCGAGGGGAGTGCGCAGCATCGAAGCTGACGCCGGGCGGGCTGAACTCCGGGTGCTGCCGACGCTCGGGTCTCGGGAAAGGTCCATGCCTTGAATCAAGAGCAGACGACTACTGACGAATACGAGGCAGCCAGGGTGATTGCCTCGACCCTGCGAGAGCAGGCAGCGAGAATGCCTATCCAGTCTCCGCTCCGGGCTCTGGCTCTTCGTTCTGCGACCCGTTGGGGTCGGGTGGCAGGACCGACTCGTCATCTTCGTCCTGCGCCTCTAGACCATCCACTGTCGCTGGCACCCCCACAGCCAGTTCAATCCGCTGAAGGCGGCTGAGCACCTCGGCAAGTAGATCGTGGACCCCTTGATCGTCGTCAAGGGCCGGGGGCCGTAGCTCCTCAATCGGGATCTCGAGCAGCTTTGACAGGCTCGTCGCGGTATCGAGGCGCATCCGTTTGGTTTTCGCAGCTTCGATCCGCACCACGGTTCGCATACCGACACCGCTCTTGGACGCCAGATCCTCGGGCCGCATGCCCTTCGCCTCGCGCGCTTTTTTTACTGCCTTGGCAACCGTTTGCGCTGGAGATTCGCCCATTGCCCAGAGGAACCTAATTGCGGTGGCCCGTCTTGTTGATGCCATTTCTAAAGTCATAGTTGACATGACCAAAGATAGATGTATATTGCGGCATGTCAATGACTTGCCATTCAATATTCGGCCAGAACCTGAAAGTCGCTCAAGCCCGAGCGGGCATGAGCAACATGGAACTCGCCCAAGCTCTAGGCATTTCCGAGTCCCTGCTAGGTAAGTGGCGGCGGGGAGACAGCAAGCCGAGTCTTGACAATGCCGTCGGGCTGGCCGGGCAGCTCGGATGCACCGTTGAGTGGCTTAACGCCGTTCACTCCGAGCCAGCCACCTCCGAGTCCCGGAGCGCTGCCTAGTGCCCGCTGGAATCACCCGCAAGACCCGCAAGGCCGGCAAGGGAATCGTCGGCTACCGGACTCCTTCGATGCTCGACTTGGACCGCCCCCTGCAGTTCCGGGGCAAGGACCACTCCCAGCGTCCCGCCAACTCCACGAAGCGGATCGGTCGACGTCGGGGTAAGGGCGGCGGCGGTGTCCAGGGTGCGATGCGGCGGTTGAAGGCATCGCTGGAGGGCACGAGCTGATGACTCTCTCTCGGGAGCAGAAGATTGAGAAGGCTCGGGATCTGCGACAGGGGGGGGCGCTCTATCGGGAGATCGCCGAGGAGTTGGACGTAAGCGTCACGACCGTCTGCGAGTGGATCACCGGGCGGGTCACTGCGTGGAAGAAGGCCAACCCCGAGCGCGTCCGGGAGCAGAATCTTCGCCGCAACGACGCGAAGCGGGAATGGGAAGACGCTCAGCGCGCCGACTGCCCTCAGTGCGGCCAGCGGATGGGTGCGGGGTCAGCAATGCCCGCTAGTCGTCCCGACAAGTGCGCCGCTTGCCACCGTGATGACGCCCGCTTGCGCACCGTTCACTTCATCAACCTGCGCTCGCAGGGGCTGACGAACCGCGAGATCGCGAGAGCAGAGGGTGTCCGAGAGAACGTCGTCGCGTCGGTCTTAAGTCGGGCGGATCGCTTCAACCTCGACGTCCCGCCGTCGCCGTATCGGAGCCGTCGCAATCAGGGGCAAGTGGCCGCATGAACCCGATCTTGGCGATCGTCGCCACCGCCACATACCGCCGCATCGTCTCCTTGATCTCTTGGGCGCTCCTTGTTTCTGGTCCTGATCTTCGCGCCCCTGTAGCTCAGATGGAAGAGCGCCGACCTTGTAAGTCGGATTGCGCCGGTTCGATCCCGGCCGGGGGCTTGCTGCTGGGTGGGGGTGGCGCATGACCCCGCAGTCTGCGTTCTGGCTGGTCTTCAACTGTGGGTTCGCCGGCTTCTCGGTTGCCGGCGGGATGTCGGGTGAGATCCCGGCGCTTGCTGCCGGCTCGATGGCCGGCATCAATATCGCCGGCGCGATTTCCTGGCTGGTCGTCGGCATTGCGGAGAGCGACTGATGGCTCAGCCCCTCAAGCCCTTCAGGGCCAGCTACACCTTTTCCCTCGAAGCCCACGACCTCGCCTGTGCAGGGAAGCAGCAGCGAGACCTACTGGAGGCAGCAGAGGATCTGGGGTTCGTGCTCGAGCACCGGGCGCTCGGCGAGTCCGACCTACGAGGTGGAGCGCCGGAGGGTCTTCCAAGTGACCCGGCGGCCGGCGCTCCATCTGGTGGGTCGGGGGACAGCGAAGCCGAGGCCGGCCGCCGTCGCATCGTGGATGCGCTCTCCGACATGGACCTCGATCCCGAGGATCCGATCCACCGGATGGTTCTGGGCGCCTACGACGCCGGCATCGCGGCCGCCCAGACCCCCGAGGGGAGCGTGGTCTGAGTGCGGCTGCGCGGCTTCTCCTACACCTGGCGCAAATTCTCCGGGGCCGGTCGACTCCGAGCCTTCTGGCATCGCCACATCAAGGGCTACGAGTGCGAGGTCTGCCACCACTGCGGCTGCCCCGTCGAGACCGTCTGGTGGTGCCACGACAACCCGCTCTGGAAGGCAGTAACCGGCCACGCGACGCCTCCAGGTAGCGAATCCGCCGCTGGCATCTGGTGCATCACCTGCTTCGACAAGGCTGCCAAGGAGCACACCGGGTGGATCGAATGGGCGCCCGTCAATCTCCAGCATCTCGGTACCGAGGGATCTTCCGCCGGGGGGCCGAAGTGACCTCCTCGATTCTTATCGCCGCCCTCCTTGAGACCGTCCTCGATGTCCTCAGGGCACTCCTCCTCTTCACCTTCGCCGGCTGCTTGTTGCTGGTCGGCGTCGTCGTCTCGATCCTCTGGGTCTTCCACTGCGAGGAAAGGCGCTTCCAAAAGCTGACTCGTCGCAATCAGATCGAGGCCGAGCTGCGAGCTGACGAACTACGCCGGGAAGACGAGATCCGGGTCCGCGGCCGTCTGCCTCGTGATGGTGCCGGGGTTGAGAGGCGGGCATCGTGACGACCCGGGATCTCAAGGCCATGGAGATCGTCATGGCCGGCGACTCCCTTGATCGAGCCCAGAAAGCAGCCTTCGATCGGTTGCTCAAGGCGGAGACGCTGGCGAAGCAGGTCAGTGACTGGCCGGAGTTCCGTGACTTTGCCGCCGAGCGGGTCCTTGATGCCGACGCTGTTTGCCACGAGTTCGGTGCCCTTGGAGCTGAGTGCTGATGCGCGTCAGCGACCTTCGAGACAGCAGCGCCGTAGCGGCCACCGACCTCCACAACGGCTACGACGAGATAGCTGCCAAGCGGGTGGAAAGCAGGCTGGGAGACCTGACTGAGCACATCGCCGAGGGGAAGGCCAGGCTCGATTGGCTGGAGGGGGCCCTGGATCAGTCACCGTGCCCGGAACTTCTTGGTCTCATCGAAGCCGACCTCACCTCTGCCGAAGGCCACCTGTCCCGCCTCCTTCTCGTGGCTAAGAAGCAGGTTCGAGGCGAGTGATGAGGCGCCGTCAAGGACAGCCTCGCCGTGCCCGAGTCGCCAGGGCTACGGCTCGGGAGCCGCAAGGTCTTTGGGCCAAGCTCGACGCCGCCCGCAAGGCAGCCGAGGCGATCGAGAAGGGCGGCGAACACCACGGGACCGAGGACGGGGCTGAATACGAGTTCGCCCGTGTCGAGGACGTGGTCACCGAGGCCAAGCGTGTCCTGAGCGAATGCGGCCTTCTCGTCATCCCCTCGGTCACCGGCGACCACCGGTCTTGGCGACCTGACCTTGGCCTGATCCTCAAGGTCGAGATGGAGTTCAAGGTGGTCGACGTCGAGACCGGCGAATCCATCGACCTCTCTTGGATCGGTTACGGCCAAGACAAGGTCGGCGACAAGGCCATCGGCAAGGGCATCTCCGGGGCCAAGAAGTACGCCCTCTCTTCGTTGCTGGAAATCGCCTTCGTCGGGATTGACCCCGAGGAGGACCAGGCGCCGGCGGAGCAACCGACTTCGCTCGAGGCCAACCGCATCCGCGAGAAGCAGGACCGCGAAGCCGAGCGCCCCGACTTGCAACCAGTGCCGGACGAGTCCGATCTGCCGGCGCCCGATATGGCGGGGCTTGCCTGATGGCGGTCGCTAGCCCTCGCCGCCCAAAGGCCACCACCTGGCGCCGTGGTACCCAGGTCGACCTCGCTGCAGAGCGAGACGGCTTGGCCTGGTCCCTTCTGAACCACGAGCAGGAGGAAGCGGGCTTTGCCTTCGAGGCCATTGAAGCCCCCCCCCGTAGGAGACGACGGGCTCGATCGCCACGACCCAGCCGACGCTCGCTGCCGCTCCTTTGCCAGCCCATCGGTGGGGGAGCGAGACCCGAATGCGGTCATCCACGATCGCTTCGCGGGGACGGTGTACGACCGATGAGCAAGGCCGCCTGTATCCGCTGCGGCGAGCCTCTCGCCGACCCCAAGCGCCCTTGCGGCTTCTGCATCGATGAGCGCACCCGAGAGGCCGTCACGGTCCTGGTCTCTGCTGCTGGCAACGCCTCCAATGCCGCCCTCTTTCAACGGGCCTGCGCGATCGAGACGCTGCGCAGCCTTGGCCACTCCGACTGGCAGGCCGTAGAAGCACGGGCCAAGGCCTTCGATGGGTATTCGATCGAGGAGATCGTTGACGGGCTCGGTTGTGAGCAGGCCGCGGATCTGGAGCTGGCCTCGTGAAGTGGGAGAAGCTGGCCCGGGCCTTCGTCCACCCGCTGCGGGTCAAGATCCTGGAAGAGATCGAGGCTTCCGAGTCGCCGCTGTCGGCAACGAACTTGCTCTCGATCTCCGATGCGTCACTGGGCGTCACTAGCTATCACGTAAAAGAGCTGGCGAAGGCGGGGCTGATCGAGTTCAGTCACTCCACTCCTCGCCGGGGCGCGCTTGAGAAGTTCTACCGGGCGGTGCCGAAATGAGCCGCATGACGCTCCTCTTCGCCGTCGTCTTTGCCTGGACATTCCGCCGGCTCCCTGAGCTCTTTGCTCGGTGCCTGCTGCTTCCAGATCCCCAGCTAACCGAGTCCCCGATGACTGAGGAGAAGTAGATGCCCGAGACCCTGACGTACAGCGGCAAGCTAACGGTCCTGAAGTGCTGGTGTGGCATCGCCCACGCGGTCCCGTCCTCGCTGCGGAGCGAGCAGATGAGGACGCACGAAGGCGGCGGGTCGATGTCGATCTATTGCCCGCTCGGGCACACCTACCAGCCAGTAGGCGAGAGCAGGGCCGAGAAGCTGGAGCGTCAGCTTCAGTGGCAGAAGGAGCAACGCGCGCGCGTTGCCGCAGAACGCGACCAGGCGCAGGCATCGGCACGGGCGCACAAGGGCGCTGCGACGAAGGCCCGCAAGAAAGCGGCGGCGGCGGTTTGCCCTGTGCCCGGGTGCGGCCGGTCCTTTAAGCAGCTTCGCCGTCACATGGCTACCCAGCACCCCGACTTCGACCCTGCCGATCCGAAAGGACCCAATGGGAATGGCTGACGAGAAGCAGCAGGTGGAGGTAGTGGAGACGCTGGAGGAAGGCGCTCGCTACCGGATCAAGCACACGACCATCTCCGAAGGGAAGGTCACCAAGGTCCACCACGACCTGCACGGCGATGTCGTGCTCTACGACCTCGAAATCTCACCGGGGCGCGTCCGGCGGATCTCACCGCAGCAGATGCTCGACCACAAGGCGGTGCCTGATGCCTGAGACCCCCAACACCACTACGGAGTCGGAGGGGCCGAGCAGTGAGGTCGAGCGGTTGCGGTCGGCCATCAACCAGGCCGCCCTCGACCTCGGCACTGAGACCGGGAAGACCTCCGAGCAGGTCTATCGCGACCTGGTCGCCGCCCTCTCCGAGGAAGGGCAGGGAGAGGCGGGGCACCGGCTTTCTCGTGAGGACGGGGAGGAGCTATGGCGGTGTCCGGTCCACGGCGTGCTGGAGCCCCACAAGCTGTCTGGGCGTGGATGGGGCACGGGGGAGCCCGGCGAATACGGCACCTGCCCGGTGATGCTGGACGAGGACTCCGGCTGTGGTCAGGTTCTTGAGCGGCCACCCATCGCCCTCTCCGGTGTAGACCAGGGACTGCTCAAGGGCATCAGACTGGCGCGGGCCGAGCTTCATCGTCAGCGGTTTTCCGCGGAGGACGTTGTGGGCCACCGCGACCGCATCGACCATTACCTCGTCGCCGCGCTCCAGAACGCAGGCACCGCACCCGTCCCGGTCTTAGACGATGACGTAGAGCGGCTACGAGAGAAGCTGCTGGGTGAGGTAGCGGTGGACGCGGCGTCTACGTCGTTCGAGGAGAGCGAGTTCACCACGGGCGAGTTCTCCGAATCGGCTATGCGCGACGCGCTCGCCGCTGCCCTTGCTGCCGTTCCTCCCGCCCCTGACGTAGAGCGTCTAGGTGGGGAGGAGACCACCATCGAGTACCGCGTCAACGAGGCAGACGGCATCCACGGACCGGTCTCCCACGAGCGGGCAGTCCAGATTCATCGGTATATCTCAGAGCACGAGGAACCACCCCCTCGTCCGCCCGTCATCGAGTCCCGCTGCGTTGGGGCTTGGCGGGAGATCAACGCCAGCCCACCCCCACCACAAGAGCACTTCAAGGCCGAGGTAGACGCTTTCCGAGAGCTTGGAAAACGGCTGCTGGGTGAGGAGGCGAGGCACGTTGCAGCCGAGGCTCACCGCAAGCGGTGCGAGATGCTTCACGCGCCGACGCACGAGGAGACGGCCACCATCGTTCTTCGCGCTGCCTGGGACTCGGCGACCGCTCACTCCTTCTCGCTGCCGGAGCACTCCAAGGGTGGGGTGGAGGCTGGCCAGGACTCGTACTGCGACGGCTGCGAAAAGGAGGTGCCGGGCGCGATTCCCATTGGGGAGGAAAGCCTGTGTGCTGCCTGCCTGCTGCTCCGGGTCCAGGATCGCGAGCGCGATATCGAGGCGGTGTGCTGGGACGGGAGCGAGGAGAGCCAAGCAGCGATTGTCAACTGGTCGGGCGGCGCCGTAGTCGGCTGGTTCGACAGCGAGTATTTCCTTGAGGTCCGGACCCCCACGGGCACGAGGCGTGTTGTTCCGGGCGACTTCATTCTCCGGGACGGCCGCGGGGTTTTCTACGTCGGCAACCTCAGCCCGGTCTCCCCCCAGCCCTACCAGGGATCAGATCAGCCCGATTACAAGCCAGGCCGCGATTGCGAAGTCCGCACGGCACGCAAGCGCTGGGAGTGTTGTGGCAACGGCGGTAAAGGCGAGGGGCGACAGCACTCCGACGGCTGTATCGGCTCCATCGAACCCGGCGATCGCTGTGTCGAGCTGCTCGATGAAACGCCGGCCTATCAATCGGGGCCACGCTGCTGTCTCCCCTGCGCAGTGGAGCTATATGGCATCCATCTCGACCAGCCGAAGGACTGTGGAGGGAGCGGCAAGGACCCCGACTGCGGCGGGTGCGTCGAACCGCTTCCCTGCTCCGGCTGCTCTCACCCTGACTGTCCTAATCGAGACCAGCCGAAGGACCAAGCGCCAGGGGGCGAGCGGTGAACTGCGAAGTATGCGCGCCGCATCCCGGCTCTGTCACGGAGCTGGAAGTGGACCGGATCGCAAAGACGATGCGACCGACCGACCGTCTCTCCACCTGCTTCTGTCAACGCCCGGAGCTTGCGGAGCGCCCGCCCCATCCCCTTCCCATCCTGGATGTGAGACGGGCCGCTGACCAAGCACCCGACCAGCCGAAGGAGGAGGGGCGATGAGCGAGGTCACCGTGAAGCTGAAGCGGGATGCGGCGCAGCACGGCCTGGAGTTGGCGGAAGACAAGCTCGCCGAATGCCCGTGCACGCAGTCCCCACCCTGCGGCTTCTGTGGTCGCGAGTCGGAAATCGCCGCCGCCATCCGTGCCGCCCTCGACTCCGAGGACCACCCGGCTTCACTGGGGGAGGGGCGGGAGCCGGACCTGTCGGAAATTCGCTGCACGGTCTGCGGCCGGGAGGCGACGACCGCGAAAGAAATCGGGTCGATCTGCGCCTTCGTGCGTCCCGGCCGGCTAGAGACCTGCGGCGGCGTCCTTCTTGCCCGCGACTCCAACCAGAAGGGACAGAGCTGATGGCTGAGCCCAAGAGGTTCCGCAAGAAGGCAGTCGAGGTCGAGGCGGTCCAGTACGACGGGAGCGACGAGGCCTACAAGCTGATCTGCGAGTGGGGGGGCGGGATCTCACCCGGCGAGCCTGGCATCAGCCTCGGCGTCGGCGAGTGGCTGATCCGCGACGAGGACGACCACCTCTTCACGCTTTCCGCAGCGACCTTCGAGGCCACCTACGAGCCCGCCCCAGCCTCACTACAGAAGGATGACGGGGAGGGGCTGGACTTCCAGTACGAGCTGCACATGGAGCAGTGCGCCCACGGCGGGAGCCTGCTGCGCGTCGAAACCCTCGCAGGCGACCTTGAGGAAGAGGCAGCCGCACTGGAAGAGCAGCGCGAGCGAGAGGCCGAGAGCGCGCCCGGTACGACCGGCGGTTTTGTCCTGCGCGCCAGGGCCGAGACGCTGGTGGCGGCCGCGAAGCGCCTCCGCGACCTTGCCACCGAACTCCCCACCTCCACCCAGCCCGCTTCCCCTTCCGAGGAGGGGCTTGCGAAGACTTCCGCAATCCAGGCCGCGTCGGAGGCGTATGCCAAGTGCCTGGGACTCGCTGAGACGAAGGAGCAGCGAGTCGCCCTCACCGCCCTGACGAAAGCCTTGCGAGAGCGCTACCGGCCCGCTTCCCCTTCACCAGTAGAGGGCGGGTGCCGAGTTGAGTTTTCTGGCAGGACGGCGATCGCGCTCCGCTACATCCTGCCGCTGGTCGCTGAGTCCCTGAGGCTGGCCCCGGAGACCAAGGGGCGTGAGGGCGAGACCTTCGCGATGCTGGAAGAGGCGGTCGGGGACATTGACCGCGCCCTCCCGCCCGAGTTCCGCGGCGCCATCGACGATGCCTACATCGCCGAGAAGCGCATGGATGCCATCGACCTCCAGCGGGCAGCGGGCGTCCGGCCACCGGCCCCAGACGTCCCCGCCACCCCGGATAAAGACGTAGGAGAGGTGGGGGGATGAGCGAACGGTTCGCAACGATCGTCGCCGATCCACCCTGGGACTACGAGGGCTTCGCCACGATGCCGGGGAACCCGCGGAGGAAAGGCCACAAGGTCAGGCGTGTCGAGCTGCCCTACGACGCGATGAGCTTGGCCCAGATCGCCGCGCTGCCGGTCGTTGACAGCGCTGCTGCCGATTGCCGCCTCTTCCTCTGGACCACGAACCGTTACCTGCCCGACGTCTTCGGTGTCCTCGCCGCCTGGGGCTTCACCTACAAGCAGACCATCGTCTGGCGCAAGACCGGGAACCCGTCTCCCTTCGGTGGCTCAGTCGCTCCCAACCACGCTGAGTACCTGCTGGTCGCAACCATCGGCTCGCCGCCCGTCACCGAGCGACTGAAGACCTCGGTAATCGACGCTCCCGCCGCTGCACCGGGAAGGGCCCCAGGCGGCAGCCGGAGTCACTCGGCCAAGCCGGACCTTTTTCTCGACCTAATCGAGCAGTGCAGCCCCGGCCCCTACCTTGAGCTCTTCGCTCGCCGCGCACGGCTGGGCGACTGGAGCTACTGGGGCGACCAGTCTCTTGGAACCGCTGAACTCGCCGCCACCCTCAACTCCTCAGGGGGGGAGCAGCGGTGAAGGGCTACTGGCCGGAGAAGCTGGTCTGCCTTCTGCGCGGCCACTGCTGGGCACCCGCTGACAGGCGCGTGGACGAGCCCCGGAGGCAGCGTTGTACTCGCTGCGCCGAGACCCGTTGGCAGCCGCCGTCAGCCGAGCAGGGGGGCGACCAGTGAGCGACGGGAAGCGAGCCTTCATCTTCTGGGACGATCGGGTCTTCTACGGCACCGGCGGCAAGGCGCACCTGAACCGGGGCGGCGAAAGCCCGACGTTATGCGGCTCTCGCGGTCCGGAGGAGAATCGCTGCGGGATCCTGCTCCTCACCGCCGACGATCCCCGGATCTGCAAGCGCTGTATCGCAGTCGAGGCGCCAACGGGGAGCGGACCTTCCGTGTCCGGGGCGCTGGCGGGGGCAAGGTCGCGCGCCGGCTCGAAGAACTCGGTCTCGGCCGCTACTACCGATTCCACCGCTCCGGCCGCTTCGTCATCAACGCCGACGGGATCGAGGTTGTCGATGCCTTCGTCTAGCTCTACCCCGATACCTGAGCAGGGACAGGAGGCGGCCGCTCGCGCTCTCGCCGCATTCGATGGTGAGCGGTTTGGAGTCGGGGGCCGATGGGACTACCTGACGCACGACCGCCAAGAGAGGCACCGCGCTGAGGCCGCGGTCGCCCTCGAAGCCGCCCACCCCCACCTGCTCGCCGCCTTCACCGAGCGCCTACTAGGGGATGAGGCTGTTGAGGCGGTGGCTCGGGGACTGGCGGCCGGTGCTGGCAAGGGCAAGTGGGAGCTGGTCGCCCTGACCCGCAAGCAGCACTTTCGAACTGCGGCAAAGACGCACCTCGAAGCAGCCCTCGCCTCCATAGATGCTGGGGAGGGGTCAGATCGTGGCTGACACCTCCCCACGGGATCGGGAGATAGAGCGGTTCAAGCTGCACGCGGCCTTCCACGGCTACTCGCTGAATCCAGATCCCCAGGGCGGGTTCGTCCGCTTCTCCGACCTCCAGGCCCGTGAAGCCCAGCTGGAGAAGGAACGGGATGAGGCCAGGGAGCGCTGCGCGCAATGGAGTCGCGACTACGACAAGGCAATCGCGGAGTCCGATCGCATCGACAACCGGGTCGGCGAGCTCATGCGCGAGCGGACCGCAGCCTGTGACCGTGCCGAGAAGGCAGAGGCATTCGTAGCCGAGGCTCGGGCCGAGTTGGAGAGACGGGCAGATCAATGTCGAGACGACTCGCTGGAGCCGCGAGCCGACAACGAGGAAGAGCTTCTTGGGCGTGCTGCTGCCTTCGCTGAAGCCGGCGCCCTCCTCACCGCCACCCCATGTAGTGACCGGGAGGGGCAGCGGTGATCTTCAAGCCCGAGATGGTCGAGAAGATCCTGGCCGGGGAGAAGACGGCGACGCGACGGCCGGCGAAGGGGCAGCGCCGCTACAGCGTTGGCAGGGAGTACGCAGTCCAGCCCGGCCGGGGCAAGAAGGCGGTTGGGCGAATCCGCATCGTCGTCACGGTGAGGGAGCGACTGGACCGCATCCTCACCTGTGAGGCGATTGAAGAGGGCTTCGAGTCTCGCGAGGCGTTCTTCGCCTACTGGCGCAAGCTGTACCCCGGCTCCGATCTGACCGAGCTTGTCGACGTCTATGCCTTCGTGCTGGTCCGGCCTCAATCAGAGGGCACGAAGTGAGCGGCTTCGAAGCGGTCCGCTACTGCCGCTGTGGGTGCGGCGCGTCTCTCGACAGAATGAGGGTCGGGGCGGTCTACCACTCCCCGGCGTGCCGAATGCGCGCGAAAAGGGCAGAGATCGCGAACAAAGCGCGAACGGAGCACCCACTTGCCGAGGCCCGCGCCCAACAGGAAGCCTCCAAGCTCAACGACCACCTCGCCCAGATCGTCTACAACGCGATCATCGATCGGCTGAAGGTGGCCGGGGACTGCCACGCCGACGACCTCGAGGACTACTTCCCTGACGAGCACCGCGACCGCTGCCGCAAGCTCGTACCCGGCCAGCTGGGATCTCTCCGCGGCCGCAAGTTCATCCAGCCCACCTCCGAGTACCGCAAGTCCAAGGTGCCGGCGCGCAAGTGCGCGAAATCGTGGGTCTACATCTTCACCGAGAAGGGACGGGCAACGCTCGTCGGAGTCGACGCTGGAGGATCCAAACCCGAGGAGAAGGTCGGAACGAGAACTACGGGTGAGGTGCCGACCCCCAGCGTCGATTCGGGCGAGAACGGTGCTGGTGTCCCGGAGTCCGTAAGGCCCGAGGAGGTTACGTCTGTCGATCTCGAGAGCGCCAGCACCGCTTCACCCGATCCTTCGCCGGGAACTATCCCGATGCTTCCCGAGCCCGACCCGAAGGCGTGGGCGGCGTGAGCGGTTTCCGGGTCTGCAAGAAGCGCTGCGACCAGTGCCTCTTCTCCAGCGCGAAGGTTGTTGACGACAAGCGCAAGCTCGACATCCTGCGGACCTGCGCTGAGAAGGACGCGCACTTCATCTGCCACAAGTTCACGATTGCCGAGGGACCCGACTCACAGGTCTGCTGCCGAGGCTTCTACGACGCGAACCCGGCCGCGACCAACCTCATGCGGATCGCTGGTCGGCTGGATGCCCTCGAGTTCGTTGATCTGCCCGCCGCCGACCAACCGAGGGCGGCGTAGGTGCCATGCCTATATGTAGAGAACGGCGCCGGCTGCGCCCGCGGAAACGTGGCTGCCGAGGAAGTAACCGGCCGGTGAGCCTCGACCTCCAGAAGATGATCTGGGATGACCAGGAGGCACGGGGGCAGTCGAAGCTCGTCCTCCTGCACCTCGCCAGCTACGTGAAGAAAGAGGCGTGGGATTGCGGTCGCGACATGCGCGCCTGGCCGTCCCAGAACACGATCGCCCGCAAATGCGGCATCCCGCGCAGCTCGGTCGAACGGGCGCTTACAAATCTCACAGAGCTGGAGAAGATCCGGGATACGGGCATCCGCCGCCAACGCGGAACCGTCGTCTGGGATCTGTACCCGAGCACTGCACCTGAGGTCACTGCCGGTTGGGAGATGGCCGACCTGCCCGATGGCGGGGCAGGTGACTTGCCCGGTAGTCGGGCAGGTGTTCTCACGGACTTGCCCGGTAGCGGGGCAAGTGGGGAGGGCCCATCTGGCGACCTGCCCGATAGTCGGCACGACCTGCCCGATCCACAATCTGACCTGCCCGATGGCGGGGCAGGATCTTGCCCGAAGGTAGGGCACAAGAGAGAAGTAACGGAGAAGAACAGCAGAGAGATAAAGAGAGAGAAGGCGCGCGCAGGGGCGCGCGGATCAGTCAATGGTGAGGATCTGTCCGGGGCGTTGGCGGAAGTCGAAAGGCTGCTGGAGCGCCGACCCGACGACAAGCTCCTCACTCGCCGCCGCGCAGAGTTGAAGCTTGCCGTCGCTCCTCTCGTCCCCGCCGGGGAGAGCGCCTGATGACCGAACTCGGCGACTTCCTCGACGGCCCCAAGCTGGTGGCCTGGCTGGAGGATCGCTTCCTCCTCACCGACCCCCGGGCCCAGCTCGGCAAAGAAGGCAGCGACAGGATCTCGAAGTGGAAGGCCGGCCGCGCCGCCAACGTCTACACGGCCGACCGAATCCTCCTAAAGCTCGGAGTCTGCCTGGGAGAGCTACCCGATGACCTGTACCGGGACAACCCCCGGACGGGGATCGCGAACGAGCGGGTCGGCGACGAGGCTCGCGAGCGCATCATCGCCCTGGCCCAGCAGGGCAAGAACTTCTCCCAGATCGGCCGGGAGGTCGGGCACGACTCGAAGACCGTGGCCCGCTATGTGCGGAAGGCGGTAGCGGCCTGATGGGAAAGAGCTACCGCACCCGAGATTGCGACTGCAAGGCCGAGATGTGGCCGGGTCAGAAACGACCGGACCGCTGTGAGCACGGCAACCGCTTCCAGACCGAGGCGGAACTGAAGCCGCGGCAGGGTGCCCAGCTCGCCAAGGTCTCGCCCAAGCGTCAAGCCGAAGAGGACGCCGGCACTCGGCCTCGACGCCACGGCTCGACCCTCAACCCCGGCCGCGGCTTCTCCGTCGCCAAGCCTCAGCGGGTAAAGCTCAAGGGCCTGGTGTGCGTCGGCTGCGGCCGGGACGTCGAGGACGATCCGAACTGGACCCTCGACCCCGCACACCTTTGGCCACGACGGTTCGGGGGATGTGACCACGTCCTGTGTGTCGCCCCGCTCTGCCGGCACGTCTACCAGCCCGATCAGGGATGCCACCCGCTGTACGACGCCGGGAAGCTGGACATCCACGGCAAGTTGGTGGATCGCGGCTACTGGAAAGAGATGGCCCACGTCATCGAGGTCCACGAAGTCTCACCACTGACGCTGGTGAACCGCCTGACCGGAGAAGAGCACGTCGCCAAGTGCTCAGCCCACGGCGCTCCCACCGGCCCAGATCTTCACCCATCCCCAACCACCGAGGGGCTGGTCACGGCCCCGAGAGGAGCACGATGACCACTGCAACGAAGCCCAAGCCAGACCCGGAGCGCCTGGCGCTACTGGACGAGATCGACCTGAAGGTCAGCAGCCACCCGGCGCCAGCTGAGGACTGCACCCACCCAGACGGCTGCTCGGAGGAGCTTTGCCGCTGGGTGCTGAAACTCCCGTGGTCCGATCGCACCGAGGAAGACGACGTCGGCAAGTCCCCCGTCATCGCCAGCTTCCGCCGGGTCCTCCAGGACAACCTCCCCGACGATCTGCGCCAGCAGTTGAAGGGCTCCATCCTCTGGGGCATCGGCACCAAGGGAGACGGTCGTGATGAGGACCGCGCCTGGATGTGCGCGGACTGGGCGGTCCGGGTTGCCCTGCCGATGTGGCTGGAGCTCGCCGGCACCAAAGACGCCGCGAGTGAGCTTCGCGCCTTGCCGGAGTTGACCGGCAAGACCATCGACAACGCTCAGCCGTTGATCGATCGGGTCAGCGCAGCCTCATGGGAGCGTCGGGCCGAGGCGCTGAACAAGCTCTACGACGAGGTCTACGCGGCCGTGAAGAAGGAGTTCGAGAAGCGTGGGCTCCAGGGAGCCGCCGAAGCCGCCAGAGCCGCCGAAGCCGCCGAAGCCGCCGGAGCCGCCGGAGCCGCCAGAGCCGCCGAAGCCGCCGAAGCCGCCGAAGCCGCCAGAGCCGCCGAAGCCGCCAGAGCCGCCAGAGCCGCCGAAGCCGCCAGAGCCGCCGGAGCCGCCGGAGCCGCCGAAGCCGCCGGAGCCGCCGGAGCCGCCGGAGCCGCCAGAGCCGCCGAAGCCGCCAGAGCCGCCGTGTACGAGAAGGTCAAGGAAGTCATCGCCGAGGAGTTCCGCCCGGTCGAAGAGGCCCTGGTCCCCAGCGCGATCGACCTCCTCAAGCGCATGTCGGAGCTGGAGCCGGCCGAGTGATCTCACCGGCCATGAGAGCAGCAGAGCGGGCACGGAAGGGATTCCGGCCCGTCTCTGTGCCCCAACGGCGAGAGCTTGAACGCCGCTCGAAGCAGGCCGGGGTGGAGATGCCCGTGGTCCGTACCAAGGCCCAGGCCGGTGACGCACTGGACCGCTTGAAGTCCTTCCTCACCCAGCCGCAGTTGGAGGGGTTCGGGGACTCGACAGCAGCAGGTAGGAAGGGTGGGGCGGAGGGTTGACGTGGGAGATCAGGCAGGGCGATGCACTGGAGCGGCTTCGAGAGATGCCCGATGAGTCGGTCCAGTGCTGCGTTACGAGTCCTCCCTACTGGCGTCAGCGTAACTACGGCGGGGGAGAGCAGGAGATCGGCCGAGAGGAGACGCCGGCAGCGTTCGCCGAAAAGCTGGTCATCGTCGCTCGCGAGCTCCGCCGCATTCTGGTCGGCGACGGCTCCCTTTGGCTCAACCTCGGCGACAAGTACGCAGCAGGAGGCAACGGGGGGGGCGGGATCGCTAGTTCACGGAAAGCGTGGCGCGGCAAAACGCTGGAGAAAGGCTGGCGCTCAGCCCCGCCCGGCTACAAGCCGAAGGATCTGACCCTCTCGCCGTTTCTCGTTGCCGACGCCCTGCGGGCTGACGGTTGGTACCTGCGACAGACGATCATCTGGGACAAGATCGTGGCGCCCGAGCCGCCTCGCCAGGACCGCCCGTCGAGCGGGCACGAGTACATCTTCCTGCTGACCCCCAACGCCAAGAGTCGGGTCCGCGATCCTGGCGAGGGCTGGTGGCACAAGTCGGTGTGGGCGATCCGCCAGAGCTCCGACGCTTCGCACGTTGCCCCGATGCCCACCGAGCTGGCTCGTCGCTGCATCCTCGCCGGCACCGACGAGGGAGACACTGTCCTCGATCCGTTCGCCGGCTCCGGCACCACCTGCATCGTTGCCGCCCGCGCCGGCCGGAGCTCGATCGGGTTCGAGCTGAACCCTGAAACGGCTGCGCTCGCTCGCAACCGCGTTCACGACGACGCGCCGCTTCTAAACGGTGCGGGGATCTCAGGGGGGGGGCTCCACTCAGATGAGCGTGGATGACGTGATAGCGGATATCGAGGGGGAGGGGGTTCGATGACGGCGACGATCACGGACCTGTTCTGCGGGGCCGGCGGCTCGAGCATCGGCGCCGAGATGGCGGGCGGCGAGCTGCGTCTAGCCCTCAACCATTGGGAGCGCGCGATCGAGACGCACGCGACCAACTTCCAGCACGCCGACCACGACTGCAACGACGTCGCCGCGCTGACGACGGCGCAGATCCGCCGCTACCCCCACACCGACATCCTCCTGGCCTCACCCGAGTGCACGAATCACTCGCTGGCCAAGGGCGCCCGTCGCCGCAAGCCGCAGGCCGCCTCGCTGTGGGAGGACGGCCCCTCCGGCGATAAGGAGCAGGACCGCTCCCGCGCCACCATGTTCGACGTCTGGCGCTTCGCCGAGCAGAAGCAGATCGCCGGTTACCCCTACAAGGCGATCGTCGTCGAGAACGTGGTCGACGCCTGGAAGTGGGGGCCGAACGACGACGGCACGCTCTTCCAGGCCTGGCTGGGATTTGGCCACGCCCTCGGCTACCACCACGAGATCGTCTACCTGAACTCGATGTTCGCCGGGGCGGTGCCCCAGTCCCGCGACCGGATGTACATCGTCTGGTGGCTGAAGGGGATGCGCCGGCCGAACCTCAAGGTCGAGCCGGTCTCCTGGTGCCCGAAGTGCGCGCAGCTGGTCGACGGCCGCCAGACCTGGAAGAAACCGGACCGCCCCTGGGGCCGCTACGGAGCCCAGTACTTCTTCGCCTGTCCGGAGTGCAACGGCTCGGTGCTGCCGGGCGTCCACCCGGCGGCGACCGCCATTGACTGGAGCCTGCCGGCCGAGCGGATCGGCGATCGTAAGCGCCCGCTCGCGACCAACACCCGGAAACGGATTCGCCGCGGCCTGGAGAAGCTGGCCGGCGACCCCTTCGCGATTCGGCTCACCCACGGCGGCGCCCCCAAGCCGCTGACGCTGCCGATCGTCACCCTGACCCAGCGCCACGACATGGCGATGGTGATGCCGGTCGCCGGCAACACCCACGAACGGACGCCGGGCAACCGCGCCCGGGACGCCGAAACCCGCCCGCTCGACACGGTCCACGGCACGCTCGATCGAGCGATGGTCGTGCCGCCGATGGGATCGGTGACGCCGAGGGATGCCCACGCCGCTCCGGCGCCGACGCAGCCGACGACCACTCGCCCGGCGCTGGTCACGACCGCGGGCGGTAGCTGGTCTGACGACGGGGCTGATGCCGGACTCGATCCGCTGGCGACCCAGACGGCGCGGGAGTCCAAGGCGCTGGTGATGCGCGACAACCAGCGCAACTCCAATGGCAACGCGACGAAGGATGCCGAGGCTGAGGCCATGCACACCGTCTGCGCAGGCGATCGCTTCGGGATGGTGATGGCGAACCGGGCCAACAACGTCCCGAAGGACGCCGAGCAGGACCCGTCGCCGCCCATCCTGACCGGCGAGACCGTCGGGGTGGTGATGCGGAACAACACCGCACGTGGCGACCAGGCCCAGATGTCGACGCCGACCCACGAGCCCATCCGCACGCTCACGGCACACGGCCCGGGGCAGTCGCTGCTGATCCCCTACAACCGCGGCAATGAGGTCAGCGACCCCGATAGGGATCCGACGCAGACGTTGACCACCCGCGACCGCGTCGCCCTCCTGGTCCCCTACACCCGCGAGGGTCGCGTGCGGGACGTCGACTTCGAGCCGGTCACGACCTGCGCGACTGAGGGGCCGCCGGCCGTCGTCCTGACCGAGGACGACATCGACGCCTGCCGCTTCCGGATGTTCCAGCTCCACGAGATCGCCTCGGCCATGGCGATGACGGACAAGGTCCCCGGCACGGCCTATGAGGTGCTCGGCAACAAGCGAGAGCGGATGGCCCAGTACGGCAACGCGGTCACGCCGCCGGCGATGGAGCTGCTGGTCGGGCGGCTGCTGGAGGTCATCGAATGACGGCCTCTACTACTAGAAGGGGTGGGTCGGGGTGAGCGATCCAGTGATCCTCGATTCCGCAGGGCACCCGTTGGAAGTGGGGAGCGCTGTCGTGCGCCAATTCGCGACCGGCGCGACCGGCGGCAAGGTGGGCCAGGTCGATGCGCTGGAAGCGGACGGGTCGGTCTGGGTTACTTGGAACCGCCTCCAGCAACTGCGCAGCTCCTTTCGAGGCCTCCGTCGCTTCACGCCGCGCCGCTCTTACCGCTGCCCGGATTTGACCCTGCTCAACCCACCCACTGACGTAAAGGAGAAGCGCTGATGCCTGAGACGGAAGAACAGAAACAGGTGGAGGGGCGGACTGAGTATCGGGTGGTCGGCGAGAACTTCAGGGGCGAGCCCTACGAGACCGGAGCTCCCTTCCGCGATCTCGACACCGCGATGGCGAACCTCCGCGGTTGGAAGGCTGGCGGCGCATTGAGCGGCCGCATAGAGCAGCGCACCATCACTACGGGTCCTTGGGAGGACGTGAACGATGCCTAGCTCCAGCTCCGAGGGCTGCAAAGTCGAGACCGCCATGGCCCGCGAAGAGCTTGTAAAACGCGAGCAGAAGGGAGGCGAGTCGTGAGCCTCAACGCCGGCGACAAAGTCTGGGTCTGCGAGGAGGGCCACGTAGACGATCACCACCTGGAGGATGGCGGGGTCTGCACGGCGTGCGGTGGCAGCGGGGTAGGCGACCACGGCCCCGAGCCCGATCCAGTCTGCGCTGGCTGTGGGGGCTCCGGCAGAGCGACCAACACGCTCTGTTCTCGCTGCGGGGGCGAGTGCCGTCACTGGACCCTCGACCGTCTCGCCGCTGAATACGTCGAGCGCCTACGGGTCAACGTCGGGATCATCGCTGAGAACCGGCAGCTCAAGGGCCAGCTGCGCGAGGCCAATCTCCGCACCGTCGCCGAAGTGCTTGGTGCTGTGGGCCATCACCTCGACGCGGCGGCCGGGGCAAAGGATGCTCAAGCCGCGCTTGACCGCGTAGACGCTGCGCTGAAGCTGCTCGCCCCATTTCGGGACCAACAAGAGGAGGCTCCGCGATGAACTGGGTCGCAGGCTTCTCGAAGGTCATGGCGCTCAAGGGCGCGATCGCCTCGGTCGCCCTCTCGCACCCGAAGTCCTGCAACTGCCTTACCTGCAAGGCCGCCGACGGAGATGAGGACGCTTTCGCCCGTCTCATGGAGCAGTCCTACCTCGCATCAGATCAGCCCGATCCCAGCACTACAGAGAGGAGTGGGCGGTGATCTTCAAGCAGCAGATGGTCGCCGCCATTCTCGACGGCAAGAAGACGGTGACGCGGCGGCCGGTGAAGTACGACGACGCAGGTCACCCGATCCCGAACCGCTACTTCCGGGGGAGGGACTACGCGCTCCAGCCGGTGATCGAGGAGGGTCCCGGCAGAGGCCGCGGTGGCAAGGAGATCGGGCGGATCGAGATCACCGCTGTCCGGCTCGAGCAGCTTCACGAAGTCACGGACCAGGAGGGTCGCCTTGAGGGGTTTGCCGACGCACTGGCCTTTGCCGACTACTGGAAAGGCCTTTACGGGAGCTGGGACGGCACCCAGCTAGTTCGGCGATACGCGTTCAGGCTGCTCGCCCAAGAGGGAGACGAGGGGGCGTAGGTGGCCGAGCCGCTTCTTTGGACGACGGCAAAGGCCGCCGAAGAACTCGCGGCGTCAGAGGACTTCGTGCGCGACCACGCCGGGGAACTCGGCGGGATCCGCCTCGGCCGCGGCCCGCGCTCTCCGCTGCGGTTCAAACGCTCCGCCGTCGAAGCATGGTTGGACCGGCAGGCCATCGCCGCCGCTGCGCCACCGCCCGAGACAACGAGCCGCAGCCGAAAGCCGCAAGTTCCGGCAGGCATCGACCTTCTCCCGCTTCCCGGCAAGTCACTCGCCACGGCCGATAAGTAGCGTCGCGATGGTGCCGCGACCGGCAACTGGAACGATCGAGTGCCACGAGTGGAAGGACGGGCGCACCGTCTCCTGGCGCCTCCGAGTGCGGGCTTACGGCCAGCGATACCGGATCGACCTCGGGACCAACCACGAAGGTTGGAGTGGAGAGCGGGCCAAGATCGAGCTCGATCGCGTCAACGAACAGGTTGAGCGAGGGACCTGGAAGCCGCCCGAGCCGATAGTCGAGCCGCAGAAGTCCGAGACCCTGCATGTCACCTCCTCCCGCTTCTACCAGCGCAAGAAGCATGAGGGCCTGGAGCCGAAGACGGAAGCCGACTACATGTGGCGCCTCAAATACCTGCTCGGCTACGAGCCGCACAAGCCGACTGACGCGATCGATGTCCGCTGGGTGGACGACTTCCGTGAATGGCTGGTCAAGCAGGTCTCCGTCCACACCAAGCGCCAGCTCTCCCCACGCGCCGTGAACATGGTTCTCTCGATGCTGGCGATGGTGCTGGACGACGCCGTGGAATACGGCCAGCTATCCGGCAACCCGGCACGGGGCCCGAGGCGCCGACTCCGCGAACCGCAGAAGCGCCGCACCTTCCTCGAGCCGGACATGGTCGTGGACCTGCTCGACGCGGCAAGGGAGTGGGAAGGGGGAGAGCAGGAAGCCACCTACGGCGGTCGGGCGCTGCTAGCGGCCCTGTGCCTCGGCGGCTTTCGCATCTCTGAGGCGATCGAGGTCCCGCGCTCTCACCTCGACATTCACGCCGAGGTCTTGCGGGTCGGCAAGGCCAAGACGGAAGCCGGCGAACGCGACGTCGAACTGACCGCCCTCCTGCTGGACGAACTGCGCTCGCACCTCGCCGGCGCGCCCAGTCGGTTGGGCGGCAGTCCGACCCCCGCCACGCCCGTCTTCCACACGTCGACCGGCGGGCAGCAGAACGCCTCCAATATCCGCACCCGCCTCCTGGTCGAGACGGTGACGATCGCCAACAAGAAGCGCTCCGGCGAAGGCAAGCTCCTACTGCCCGAGAAGCTGACGCCCCACGCCTTGCGGCGCACCTTCGCCAGCCTCGCTCTCACCGCCGGCCGAGATGTCAGCTGGGTGATGGCGCAGCTAGGCCACCGCGACGCCCGAATGACCCTGGAGGTCTACGCGCAGGTGCTCAAGCGCAAGAGAGTGGACCGGGCCCAAGTCTGGGAGCTGATGCGCTTCAGCGATGAGGATGAGCAGGTAGCCGGGGTTGGCGAGCGCGAGAGGACGCGAGCGGCGTGAGGACGTTTGACCCACTGAATAGCCCACTGGGGTTCTGGAAGCGTCCGCCAGCGCTGGCAAGATGCGGCGAGCGTGTTCGGAATCCCTGCCACCATGCGGCTTTTCCGCCCCTTCGACGGGCGCCCACTTACCGCTGACTCTCTGCTTGCCATGCAGAAGGTCGAGGGTTCGAATCCCTTCAGCCGCTCTCAGGAAAAGCCCCGCTCTGGCGGGGCTTTTCGCTGTCTAGGCCAGGTCTAGGCTGCTTCCCCGACCGCTTGACTCACGCCCTCGCAGCCCGTTGCTGCCCAATCAGACGCGCCGACGATGCCGTCCAGGGCCGCGCCCTGATCCGTCTTGGAGGCGATTACCTGGGCGTAGAGGCCAAGCGTCATCTTCGGGTCGGTGTGCTCCGCCTGCGCCTCGCGAACCCCTGCGTCAGTCTTCGCTGCCGCGATCCGCAAGCGCCGCCCTCTAGGTTCACGTCCCGCCAGCGCAGATCAAGCGCCTCACTGATCCGGCCCGCCAGCGTCAACGTGGCGAGAAGCGGGCGGCGGCGACCGATATCGCCCTCCCGTCCGTCGGTGTCGAGCTTGCCTGCCGCACTCAGCAGCGCCGCGACGTGATCGGGTTGTCGAGAAGGGAGCGGTGCCGACCCTCGTTGCGGGATCACGTCGGCCTGCGCGATGATCGTGCCGTCGTCGACCGCCTCCGCGCCTGGTCGCGTAGTCAACGGTAGGCCCGGTTCAGGTCTCCCACTCAAAGATCAGGTCGTCCTCCGTGAGACCTGCTTTCGAAAGTGCCTCTGCCCAGGTGGGCTGCGGCGCGGCGAACACCACGACACCATCCCGGACCTCCACCGCCATTCCACCGTCGTCAGTCGCGCCGATGAGTTCGTCATCCTCCACATGGCGATACTCGATTCGGGCCGCGACGGCGAACTGGTTGTCTCTGCCGTAAAGGCACCGTGGGAATAGCTTCATTGCAGCGCCGTAGGTCTGGCGCCGGACGGCATCCGCCAAGCCCTCGCGGTCGATGACGTCGCCCTTCATCCGGTGCATCCGGAACTCTGGATGCACCAACGCAAGGATGCCATCCACGTCACATGCATTCCAAGCATCGGTCCACTGAAGCACCAAGCCTGCAATTGAGTTGCTCTCGGGCTTTTCGCTCATGTCGACTTTCTTTTGGCCATCGGACCCGGCTTCGACGCCCATCTCGCCAGCCATCACAGAGGACCGATCTTGGTCACTTTGACGGCAGCGACTCGGCGAAGTCCGCCCCGGCATCGACCCAGCGCCCGAGATCAGTGTCTCCCTCGATGCCTTCGGCCTCGACCAAGATGAAACCCCGCATCGGCCGGCCGGTGAATTCCATCGGGCCGACGTGGTCCTCGGCCTGCGCCGCCTCGGCGTCATCGCGATCGAGCCGGACCATCAGATCCTCTCCGATGAGCCCGCAGGCCATGTTGCCGTTCACCATCCAGGCGATCCCGCCGAACATCTTTCGCTCCGTCACGCCCGGCCGATCGTCAATCACCTCGCGGATTCGCTCTGCGAGCTCCTCTGAGTAGGCCACGGCGCGAGTTTATGCCGCGCAGCTATTCCGTCTCGTTGGCTCGTACCGCATCGCCACCGCCCCTGAGTCGAATTCCTGCCGGCCCACGAGTCTCAGGTCGAGAGGCTTCGACAGCCCCGCGAACAGCGTCGGCCCATGGCCCGCCAGCCTGGGGTGCACGACGAACTCGTACTCATCGATCAGCCCCAGCTCAGCCAGCGCCAACGGGAGCTGCACGCCTCCCACGCCCAGTCCGTTGCCCGGCTCTTGCTTCAGCTCCTGAACTGCCTCCCCGAGATCCCCACGCACGAGCTCCGCGTTCCAATCGACCCGGTCCAGGGTGCTCGACACGACGTACTTCTTCATTGCGTCGATCGTCCGGCCGAAAGGCGCCATCCAATCGGGCATCGCGTCCATCTGCCCGGGCGGCCGCCAGGCCGACTCCATCAGCTCGTAGGTCACCCGGCCCAAGAGGAGGGCATCGGCCTGGGCGAGAGTCTCCGTCGCGTGACGATGGGTCTCCTCGTCCGGGGAGATTGCACGGTGATCGCAGCATCCGTCCAAGGTGACGTTGATGGAATAGCGAAGAGGTCGCACTGCGCAAACATACTGACCGGACCCCGCTTTTCTGAGCCGCTCGGCGAAAGCCTCGATTGAGGACTCGACGGCCCGGGGCGGGGCGACTATGGTCGGTGTCCCACGATCGAGGAGGATGCTGTCATGTATGTACGTGCCGTCAGGTTTACCGACGTATCTGCCGAGCGGATGCAGGAGCTTCTTGCTCGCATCGAGGAGTCCGACGGGCCACCGCCCGGCGTGCCCGCCACGGGTCTCGAGATCTTGTTCGACGAGGCGCAGGGAACGGCGGTGGTCCTTCAGCACTTCGAGAGCGCGGAGGACATGGAGGCCGGAGGCAAAGTGTTCAGCGAGATGGATTCGTCGGAGACGCCCGGCACTCGTGCATCGGTGGACATGTGCGAGGTGAGGATCGAGCGAACGCTCACCTGAAGCCTTCCCGGTCAGCGCAGACTGCCACCTGTGGCATGAATCACTCCTCTCGCTGCGCGCGCCCCGGTGCCTGGGGGTCGATCTCGCCCCGCTCTATCTTGCCCGCGAGGCGCTGGCGGGCGCTGAGGCTGCCGGGGTCGAGGACCCCCGATCCCGCGGCACGTGAGATCGAGGTGCCGCCACGACCGCGGAGCACGACGGCGCAACCGACCGCGATCAACGCTCCCGCGATCGGGCCGACCAGGTAGACCCAGTAGCTCGTGAAATCGCCGCTGACCAGCGCCGGCCCGAAGGAGCGAGCTGGGTTCATCGAGACCCCGCTGACCGGGGCGGCCCAGAGGCCGGCCAGGGCGATGTAGCCACCGACCCCGAGCGCGGCGATCGCGCCCACGTTCTGCGCCGCCGAGGCGGTGCCCAGGATGACGCTGACCAGGCCCAGGGTCAGCATCGTCTCCATCAGCAGGGCCTGCCAGTCGTGATACCCGGCACCTGGCAGGGTCGCCCCGAGGTGCTCGACGTTGCCGAAGACCGCCAGGAGGAACAGGCAGGCGAGCGTCGCTCCGATCAGCTGGACGACGATGTAGCCGGGCAGGCGCTTCCACGGGAAGTCGCCACGCAGCGCGAACGCGAGGGAGACGGCCGGGTTCAGGTGTGCGCCGGACACCGCGCCCATGAAGAGGATGATCGCCATCACCATCAGCCCGGGCGCGACTACGGCCGCCGCGAGGCCGATCTGGCCCTTCGCATAGAGCAGGCCGCCGCCGGCCGCGACGAGAACCAGGAAGAACGTCCCCAATACCTCGGAGAAGAGCCGCCGCCACTCCAGCCGCGGATCGTCGAAGTCCTTGCGATCCCCGAACTCGAGCGTCAGCAGGTGGCGCGCGCGGGGGGCCAGCGGCATGCCCGCGAGGCCGGACTCGGTGACCTCGTCTTTGCGCTCATCCTCCATGTCGTCCCCATCGACCAATCGGTTGCCTCAGAGAGCGGCCTGCAACGACAAGCGAGCCATTCCGATCGCTACCAGCCACCAACCGAGTATCCACGATTTCCCTGCTCTTGTTACATCTTTAACGGTGAGGCCCGCGGCGCCTGTCGGCGGAAGGCCGCCCCTGCCTCGACTTCGCCGGCTCCGGGTGGGATGATCGAACGGAGGAGGTTCCCGCTCGCCGACGACCGATCGTGGTGATGGCCTCGACGCCCACCAAATCCCAAGCCGCTGACCTCGATTCCACGGCAGCGAAGAGCGCCGCCGCCGGCAAGGCGGCCCGCGAAAACGCGTCTCGCTCCAGCCACGCGGAGTGGGAGCCGGCGAAGGACCGGACAGATCCGGTCGAGGTGCTCGAGGGCCAGGCCAAGAGCCGTGTTCCCGAGCTGGTTCCGATCCGCTACGGGCGAATGCTGGCCTCGCCGTTCACCTTCTTCCGCGGCGCCGCGGCGATTATGGCGATGGACCTCGCGAAGACCCCCGACTCGGGGTTGCGAGTTCAGGCATGCGGCGACGCCCACCTCTCCAATTTCGGCGTCTTCGCTGCCCCCGATCGGCGCCTTGTCCTGGACGTCAACGACTTCGACGAGACGCTTCCCGGTCCCTGGGAGTGGGACGTCAAGCGCCTCGCGGCGAGCTTTGAGATCGCCGGGCGCGATCGTAACTTCACCCCCAAGGAGACCCGCGCCGCCGTCCTCGGCACCGTCCTCGAATACCGCGAGGCGATGCGAAGTTTCGCCGCGATGGGAAACCTCGAGGTCTGGTACGCGCGACTCGACGTCGACGCGCTGCTTGCCGAAGTGGCCCAGGTCGCCGACCGCAAGCAGATGAAGGCGGCGGAAAAGAACGTGGCGAAGGCACACGGGAAGAACAGCCTCAAGGCCTTCGATCGGCTTGTCCACGAGGTCGACGGCGAGCCGCGAATCATCAGCGATCCACCCCTGCTCGTCCCGGCCCGCGAGCTCCTCTCCGACGATCGACGCCACGAGGGCGAAGAGCGGATCCAAGAAATGCTGGGCCGCTACCGGGAGAGCCTCAAGGGTGACCGCCGCCATCTCTTCGACAGCTACCGGTTCGTCGACATGGCCCGCAAGGTGGTCGGGGTCGGCAGCGTCGGCACCCGCGCCTGGGTGGTCTTGATGATGGGCCGCGACGGGCAGGACCCACTCTTCCTGCAGGCCAAGGAAGCCGAGGCCTCGGTGCTCGAGCCCTACGCCGGGGCGAGCGAGTTCGGCAACCACGGCGAGCGTGTGGTCGAGGGGCAGTGGCTGATGCAGGCGTCAAGCGACATCCTCCTCGGCTGGCTGCCGGCGTTCGGCATGGACGACAAGAAACGAGACTTCTACGTGCGTCAGCTCTGGGACGGGAAGCGATCAGTCGACGTCGACACCCTGCCGCCGAAGGGACTGGCTGTCTATGGGCGGGTGTGCGGCTGGACCCTCGCCCGAGCCCACGCCCGCAGCGGCGACCGGATCGCGATCGCCGCCTACCTGGGCAAGGGCGACAGCTTCGATCGGGCGATCGCCGATTTCTCAGAGCGCTACGCGGATCAGAACGAGCTCGACTACGGCGCACTCGCCGACGCGGCCAAGTCCGGCCGCATCGAAGTCGAGACGGACCTCACCTGACCGGGCAATCGGACTGATCGACGGAAAGCCGATGACGCGATGAACATCCTCGCCGTCCTGCCGCTGGCCTTCGTGATGGTTGCGGGCCCGCAGATCATCAGCTCGTTCTTCTTTGCCACCAGCGAAGAGTGGCGGACGGATTCCGCCGCTTACCTCCTCGGAGGGGCGATCTCGCTCCTCGCCGTCGTAACGGCCGCCTTCTTCGTGGCCCAGGGCATCGCGAGCGGCGGCTCCCCGAGCGAATCTGGGTCTCGCACGCTCGACTTCGTGATCGTTGCCCTGCTGCTCGTCGCGATCGCCCATGTGTTCCGCGGGAGGAAGCAGTCCGAGCCTCCCAAGTGGATGGGCAAGCTGCAGACGGCGACTCCCAGGTTCACCTTCATCCTGGGCCTGCTTCTCCTGGGCCTCTTCCCCAGCGACCTCATCACCTCGATCGCGGTGGGTGCCCATCTGGCGAACCACGGTGAACCGTGGTGGCACGTCCTCCCCTTTGTGGTCCTTGCCCTTCTCCTGCTTGCGCTGCCGGCCCTCGCCGTCTTGGCGTTGGGCCAAAGGGCAAAGGCCCTGCTGCCAAGAGTCCGCAACTGGATGGACGAGAACTCGTGGATCGTCAGCGAGGTGGTGCTCGTGTTCTTCATCGCAATAGTCCTCAGCGGCTAGCGCGGCCGAAAGCTCGCCGCGCCCAGGGCACCTAGCCGTTCATTCGAGAGCGGCCTCGATCGTCCATCCCCTGTGGAACGCTGAGCGCATGTCGCAAGCCGTGTCCGCCCAAAGGACCCCGAGCAGCCACAAGGTGCGCGCTCGGTCGCACGAGGGAGCCTCCACGACGCTCAGGTTCGCGGTGGCGTTCGGGTTGACCGCTGCCTACGTGGCGTTCGCCGTCTGGGCTTCGTCTCCATGGCGGGCTGAGCTGCGCGATGCGATCGGTCCGGTGATGTCCTGGGTGATCCCGATCTTCCTCGCCTACGTCCCGGCCGTGCTCGTCGGCTTCATGGTCTTCACGCTGATCACGCTGCGCTACCGCGTCCCATCGCTGGATCCACCCAGCGGCCCTTGGCCGGAGGGTGCGTGGCCCCCGGTGACGGTCGTGATCGCCGCCCGGGACGAGGAGTCGGCCATCGGGCCGACCCTGGAGCGGATCGCGGACCTCTCCTACGGCGGGCCGCTCACGGCGATCCTCGCCGACAACAACTCGACCGACCGCACCGCCGAGGTCGCCGAGGAGACGGCGCGGCGCCGTGGTTTGGAGCTGCGACGCATCTTCGAGCCGGAGGCCGGAAAGTGGCGGGCGCTCAACAGAGCGCTGGAGAGCGTCGAGACTCCGATCGTGGTCAGCGTCGACGCCGACACCCTTCTGCACCCGGAGGCTCTGAGGTATCTGGTCGGCAGGTTGATGCGCGAACCCGGAGGGCGGCACGTCTGCGCCTGCGCGGGCGCCTTGGTGGTCGAGAGCCCCACGCGCAACCTGCTGACCAGGATGCAGAGCTGGGACTACCGGCTCGGGATCAACGGGGTGAAGCGAATGCAGTCGGCCTACGACAGCACCCTGGTCGCCCAGGGCGCCTTCTCGGCGTACTGGGCGGAGGACGTTCGCGCGGTGGGGGGCTGGCCGGACGCGATCGGCGAGGACATCGTCCTCACCTGGTCGATGATGGGATCCCGCGGGCTGGTCGAGTACGAGCCGTGCGCGCTCGCCGCCACCGCTGCGCCAGAGCGGGTCTCCCAGCTCATGCGCCAACGATCGCGCTGGGCGCAGGGGATGCTGGAGGGCCTTCAGCGCAACCCGCCCGCCGAGCAGCCGAGGGTCTTGGCCAGATTCGTCTCCGGGCTCGACTACCTCGTGCCGCTCCTCGACTTCGGCTATGTCTTCTTCTGGATCCCGGGCGTCGTCCTCTTCATCGCGGGCTATCCGCTGCTGTTCTCGTGGTGGTCGATGCTGGTGCTGCCGATCACCCTCGTCATCTATGGGCTGCTGCGAAGGTGGCAGGAGCGGCACGTCTTTCGCCGCCTCGGATTCCATCCCCGGCACGACGCCTTGGGCTTCCTCGGCTACCTCTTCGGCTATCGGGCGCTGGTCTCGCCAGCTGCCCTGCGCGGCTATGCGGAATACCTGGCCGGGGCGCCACGACGCTGGAAATAGCGGGACGGGCGCCAACGGGCAAGGGGCCCGCCGGGTGCTCAGCCGGCTCAGCCGGCTGTCGCTGCGACCCAGTCCCTGGCCTCTGCCTCCTGGTCGAGGTCGTAGACCTTGACCTCGCCCGGCGTCATCCAGGCGAACATGCGGAAGGCCTTCTTGACCCAGTCGGCGTCGCTGACGATCGCCGACCGTTTCCAGGCGGAGTGCTTGAGGAAGCCCAGCTCGAAGCCGGTCTTGGCATCCTCCAGCCAGGCCCGCGGCTCCAGCTCCTCGAAGTCGGAGAGCACGAACAGCATCCGCACCTCGCCGGAGTCGACCGCGTCACGCAGGGTCGGGACCAGCACCTCGCGGTAGTCCTCCGGAGTCAGCTTGCCTGACGCCCGGAACCCGATCGTCCCGGCCGGCATGTCCTCGATCCTCTCGACCATCTCGTCCTCCTCTCGCTGCGGGTTGTCGACAGATGGAATGCCGCCTGAGCCTAGCTCGAACCGTGCCGCCACAACTGGGGCGCGCCGCTAGGCTTGGGCGGCCTCCCGGCGCCTTGGCGGAGTGGCTACGCAGCGGCCTGCAAAGCCGTTTACACCGGTTCGATTCCGGTAGGCGCCTCTGGCTCTGCCGGATAACACTCAGGGGCCGGCCGGCTGCCAGTTCGGCCGCAGGTAGGCCTCCTCGAATCCCGCCCGGAGGATGTTGCGGTAGCTGGCCGAGGGGCGGTCGGGGATGCGTTCGCCGGTCTCGACGAAGAGGGTGTGGCAGCCGGCGTCGATTGCGTCGAGGATGCGGCGGTGGAGCAGGGCGAGCTGGCAGCCGCGGCCGCGGGCCGGCTCCAGGGTCGCGGCGATGCCGAACTCGGCGACTCCCTGGTGGACGTGCATGGCGGCGCAGGCCTGTGCCTCGCCGTCGACGCGGGCCGCGTAGCAGCGCCAGCCATCGAGACCGGGGAGGTCGGCGAAGAAGGCCGAGGCCCAGGCCGGGAGGCCGAAGCCGGTGGCGGCGATCATCCCGAAGGGCTCCTGCTCGGGGACGGTCAGCTCGACGACCTCGACGGCGGGGGCGGAGAAGCGCGGTGGGTGGGGCCCACGGACGAACTTCATCCAGGCGTAGCCTTTGGTGAAGCCATCTGCCGCCAGCCAGTCCTCCGCTGCATCCGTGCTCGGCAGTCCGGGCGTAACCGGGACGTAGGTCTTCACGCCCCGCGAACACATCCACTCCGTCGCGGCCGCCAGGTGGCCGTCCTCGACCGCCCCCGGTTCGGTCGCACCCAGAACCAGGTTCATCATTCCGACCTGCGGCAAGTCGTCTGCGACCAACGCCAGCACCGGCCCGAAGTCGCGCAGCTCGATGCCGTGCTCGGCGGCGACCTCGGCCGGGACCGACTCCCAGATATCGCGCCAGAAGCGGCGCTCGGAGCGGTCCAGCTCGAGGCGGTCGTACTCGACTCCGCCGTTGGTTCGGTCAGGGGCCATAGACGCCCGTCAGCATAGGTCGTGACCGCGCCGCCGGCGAGGGCAACGCATCTGTCAGCCTGAGGGCGTGAGCGTCGCCACCGCAAGCGCATCGGCGAAGGACTCGGCCGAGCAGATCCCCGAGAACCAGGTGATCGTCCTCTTCGGAGCGACCGGCGACCTGGCCAAGCGCAAGCTGCTGCCGGGAATGTTCCACCTCGCTCAGGTCGGTCTGATGCCGAAGCGGTTCCGCATCATCGGGGTGTCGCGGCGCCAGGTCGAGATCGCCGAGTTCCGCGAGCTGGCCCGGCAGGCGATCGAGGCCTCCGGCCGCCAGGACATGTCCCCGGCGACCTGGAACCCGTTCGCCGACTCGCTGCGGTTCGTCGCCGTGGGGGAGGGGTTCGACGCGCTCGGCGACGCTGTCGCCGCGGCCCAGGAGGAATTCGGCGGCGAGGCCCCTGTCCTCTACTACCTCTCGCTGCCGCCGAACGCGGCAACCGGCACGGTCGAGGCGCTTGGCGCGGCCGGTCTCGGCGACGGCGCCCGGGTGATCACCGAGAAGCCGTTCGGCACCGGCCTCGCCTCGGCTCGGGAGCTGAACGCGCTGCTGCACTCGGTCTTCGAGGAGCGCTGCATCTACCGCATCGACCACTACCTCGGCCGCGAGGCGGTGCAGAACCTGCTCGCCCTCCGCTTCGCCAACGGCATGTTCGAGCCGGTCTGGAATCGCAACCACATCGACCACGTCCAGATCGACATCCCGGAGACGCTCTCGATCGAGATGCGGGGCAGTTTCTATGAGCAGACGGGAGCCTTCCGCGACATGATCGTCACCCACCTGTTCCAGGTGCTCGGCTTCGTCGCGATGGAGCCGCCGACTTCGCTGGAGCCGAAGGCGCTCGGGCTCGAGCGCGAGAAGGTCTTCGACTCGATGCCGCTGTTGTCGCCCGACCACGTCGTCCGCGGCCAGTACGCCGGCTACCGCGAGGAGGACGGCGTCGCCGCCGACTCCGACACCGAGACCTTCGTCGCGATCAAGGCCTTCATCGACAACTGGCGCTGGGAGGGGGTGCCCTTCTACCTGCGCTCCGGCAAGCGCCTGGCCGAGAACCGGCACCTGCTGACGATCGCCTACGCCCAGCCGCCGCGCCGCATGTTCCCGCTCGACTGCGAGCAGATCGTCGAGTCCTTCGGCCACGACCACCTCACCTTCGAGCTCGGCGACCCGGGCAGCATCTCGGCCTCCTTCCTCGCCAAGGTGCCTGGCCCGACGGTCGAGCTGGGCGAGGCTCACATGCGTTTCAGCTACGCCGACACCTTCGGCGGCGCCGAGCATGCCCTCGACGCTTACGAGCGCCTGATCCACGACGTGATGGTCGGCGACCGCACCCTCTTCACCAGCTCTGATGCGATCGAGCGCCTCTGGGAGATCTCCGAGCCGGTGCTGGAGCAGCCGCCGCCGGTCAAGCTCTACGAGCCCGGCTCCTGGGGCCCGAGCGAGAGCGACGGGCTGATCGAGCCGCGGCGCTGGCATCTGCCCAGCGATCATGTCTGAGTCGCACCAGAACGGAAAAGGGCCCCGAGAGGGGCCCTTTGTTTTCCGAAGGACGTGCCACCAGAGAGATTTAAGTCGCTGGCTCGTCGGTCCTCGAGCTTTGAAGTTCTAGCTGCCGCTGCTCATGCGACGCCCCTATAAACACGGGAGGGGCTGGAAAGTTGCACTGCCTGCATCGGCCGTTGCAGGGGCGACCTTTAGCCGGACGGCGACCGGTCACCCAGCCTCTGGTTTCGCGCTGCTAGATTCAGGCCTCCCGGGCGTTTAGCTCAGTTGGGAGAGCGCTACCTCGACAAGGTAGAGGTCACTGGTTCGAGCCCAGTAACGCCCATGCTTCCCGGGGTGGCGGCCGCTCAGGCGGTCGCCGGCAGCATCACCTGGGTGAGGCGGAAGCTGTTCCCGGAGGGGTCGCGGAAGCCGCAGTCGATCCCGTCGCTATCGCCGTCGAGTCCTAGGCTAGGGGTCGCCAGGGAGCAGGCTCGGCCGGGATCGGCCACAGGGGTCCTCTAGGCTCGCCGCCTCGTGATCGCTACCTATGCAGCAGTTTTGGCCGTGTGTGGCGCCTCGCTGGCAATCGGCCAGGCGGCGATCGGGCTCTGCGGCGCCCGGCGCTGGTCCTGGCTCTCGCCCGCGGTCGGCCTGGCGCTGCTCTGTGCACTCTGCTGGGGCACGGTTCGCCTGGGCGGCGACGGAGTCGTCTCGGCGGTCGCCGTCTTGGTCGCCACGCTGGCATCCGTCGCCTTCCTTTGGGGTCGGCTGGAGGGTGGGGTGGAGGCGCTGCGGACGGGCTGGCCGGTCGCGTTGTTCGCTCTGCTTGCCGCCTCACTCCCCTTCGCGGCCGAGGGCCACTTCGGGATTCTGGGCACCAGCTTCAACCCGGACATGTCCCAGCACCTGCTGGCCGCCGACCGGCTCGCCCATGGCCTGGGAGGCCAGCTGCTCCACCAGGGCTACCCGCTGGGACCGCACGCGATCGTCGTTGCCCTGAACAAGGGGCTCGGCGTCGGCCTGGTCCAGGGCTTCAGCGGACTCACGGTGGCGGTGGCGGTCCTGGCGCCGCTGACGGCCCTCGCCGCCTTCGCCCATCTGAAGCCGATCCCCCGCACCGCCGGCGCCCTGGTCGTCGGCCTCGCCTACGTCGTCGCCTCCTACTTCGCCCAGGGCGCCTTCAAGGAGACGATGCAGGCACTCCTGGTCCTTGCCTTCGCCCTCGCCCTGCGCGAGTCGACCCGAGCCTGGCGCGACCTCCCGCTGCGCTTCGTCCCAGCGGCCCTGCTCGCCGTCGGCTCCGTCTACGTCTACAGCTTCCCCGGTCTGATCTGGCTGGTCGGCGCGGTGGCGATTTGGATGGTCTTGGAGTACGCAATGAAGAATGAGATGCCGGCGCTGCAGTCGCTCCTGCTGGCGGTGCTTGCCTTCGCCGTTCTCGTCGCGCCCGAGATCGGCCGGATGATCGACTTCCGCAACTTCGAGACCTTCGACCCCAGCGGGCCCGGCCTCGGCAACCTCTTCGGCCAGATCTCGCCCTTCGAGGCGCTCGGCATCTGGCCCTCTGGCGACTTCCGGCTGGCTCCAGGCGACGGCGCCGTACCCGCCGCCGGCTACTACCTCGGAGCTGCCTTCGGGTTGGTCCTGCTGCTCCTCGGCATCGGACGCTGCTGGCGCCGCCGCGAGTCCGCGCTCCTCGCCGGCCTGGGGGCTGCGGCGCTGGCCTACGCCGCCGCCCGCGTGCTCGGCACGCCCTACGCCAGCGCCAAGGCGATCGAGATCGCCGCGCCACTGGCGGCCCTGGTGATCCTCCTGCCGCTGCTCGACCGGATCGAGCCAAGACTTGACCCGGCTATAACGGGAAAAAGCTTGGGTCAACCTATGAGTGCGCTTGTCGCTGCGGCATTCGTGACGGTGGCGGGCGTTTGCTCGGCGCTGGCGCTTGCCAACGCCCCCGTCGGTCCCACCTCCTACTCGCCGGCTCTGACCGGCCTGCGACCGCTCGTCGCCTCCGGCTCGACCCTGGTGCTTGCCTCCGACGAGCTACTGACCGACCAGCATGGCGTCCCGTACATCTCCTGGGAGCTGCGCGGGGGGCGCGTCTGCATCGCAGCCGAGAGCGAAGCCGAGGATCGGCCGCTGCCCGGCGTGCGCTTCGTTGTCACCCATGGATCGGCCGACCGGCCACCCTTCCCGGACCTCCGCATCCGCCGCGTTGCGCTCCCGTATGTCCTCTGGGAAACCGCCAAGCCGGTCAATGACAAGAGTCCCTGCCCATTGATCGCCGTGCGCCAGGCACGCCAGGGACCCGTTCGCTAACTACCATGGCCTCGAATGGAGGCCACGACCGACAACATCACCGTCACCCTGCCCGACGGCAAGCCGCTGGAGCTGCCCGCGGGGGCGACCGGGGCAGACGCGGCGGCGGCGATCGGCCCGGGGTTGGCGAAGGCCGCGCTGGCGATCCGCGTCGACGGCGAGCTGCGCGACCTCTCGGCACCGCTGCCCGAGGGCGTGGAGATCGGCATCCTCACCGACCGCGACCCGGAGGCGCTGGAGCTGATCCGCCACGACGCCGCCCACGTGATGGCCGAGGCGGTGGTGGAGCTGTACCCGGGAACCAAGGTGACGATCGGCCCGCCGATCGATTCCGGCTTCTACTACGACTTCGAGTTCCCGGCCGATACAAAGATCAGCGAAGAGGAGCTCGGCGCGATCGAGGTGGCGATGCTCGCCCACATCAAGGCCGACGAGGAGTTCGGCCGCCGTGACGTCACCCCCGCCGAGGCGATCGAGATCTTCAGGGGCCAGGACCAGACCTACAAGGTCGAGCTGATCGAAGACCTCGTCCGCGACGAAGGCGTCGAGACCGTCTCGCTCTACCGCAACGGCCCCTTCGAGGATCTCTGCCGCGGCCCGCACGGCCCCTCGACCGGGCGGATCAAGGCGATCAAACTCAACTCGGTCGCCGGCGCCTACTGGCGCGGCGACGAGAACCGCGAGCGCCTGACCCGGATCTACGGCACCGCCTTCTTCTCCAAGCAGGACCTGGAGCAGCATCTGGAGCGGATCGAGGAGGCCAAGGCCCGCGACCACCGCCGCCTCGGCCCCCAGCTCGGCCTCTTCATGCTGCGCGACGAGGCCCCCGGGATGCCCTTCTGGCTGCCCAACGGCACCACGCTCCTGCACCTGATCGAGGACGAGGTCCAGGAGCAGCTGCGCAAGCGCGGCTACCAGGAGATCGCCACGCCGCAGGTGCTCGACGAGCAGCTCTGGCACCGCTCCGGGCACTGGGACAACTACCGCGACGAGATGTACTTCATGGACGACGGCGAGCGTCGCTTCGCGCTGCGGCCGATGAACTGCCCCGGCGCCTGCCTCGTCTACTCCTCCGACCGCCACTCCTACCGCGAGCTGCCGCTGCGCCTGGCCGAGTTCGGCCGCGTCTCCCGCAACGAGCGCGAGGGGGTGCTGCACGGACTGCTGCGGGTCCGCGCCTTCACCCAGGACGACGCCCACGTCTACTGCACCGAGGATCAGATCACCGACGAGGTGGCGAGTATCTGCGAGGCGATCGACGAGCTCTACGCGCGCTTCGGCTTCGAGGACGTCCGGGTCGAGCTCTCGACCCGCCCGGAGAAGTCGATGGGCAGCGACGAGCAGTGGGAGAAAGCGGAGGCGGCGCTGGCCGAGGCCCTCGACCAGCAGGGCCGGGAGTACGAGCTGCACCCCGGCGACGGCGCCTTCTACGGACCGAAGATCGACTTCCACGTCACCGACGCGCTCGGCCGCTCCTGGCAGTGCGGCACCTGCCAGCTCGACTTCCAGATGCCCGAGCGTTTCGACCTCTATTACACGGGAGCCGACGACGCTCCCTACCGCCCGGTGATGATCCACCGCGCCCTGCTCGGCTCGATGGAGCGCTTCGCCGGGATCCTGATCGAGCACTACGCGGGCCGTTTCCCGGTCTGGCTGGCGCCGGTGCAGGCGATCGTCCTGCCGATCTCCGACCGCCACAACGAGTACGCCCAGAGGGCGCTGGAGGAGCTGCGCGAACTCGGCGTCCGGGTGGCGCTCGACGATCGCTCCGAGTCGATCGGCAAGAAGGTTCGCGACGCCGCCATCGGCCGCTACCCCTACATGCTGGTGGTGGGCGACCGCGAGCAGGAGACCGGCGCGGTGGCCGTCCGCTCGCACGCCGACGGCGAGCTGGGGGCGATGTCGACGGCCGAGTTCGCCGATCGGGTCAAGTCCGAGACCGGCACAGGCTGAGGCGCCCCGGGTTGTCAACCGCCGATCTGCCTCTATACTCCCGCCAACTTGACTGCAGGCACCTCAAATCACCGCCGCCGCTGAGCGTCCCGTGCCCGCGTCCCGATCTCTCGTCCTCTTGAAGCTCCACCGCTCCTCTAGATAGTGCCGGTCCCGCGTAGGTTCGATCGGCGCCCACCAGAGCGCGACACCACTCGGATCAACGAGCGCATCCGCGTGCCGCAGGTGCGCTTGATCGGCGCCGACGGCGAGCAGCTCGGCATCGTCGAGATCAACGATGCGCTGAAGCGCGCCCAGGAGGCCGACCTGGACCTGGTCGAGGTCGCTCCCGGCTCGAAGCCGCCGGTGACCCGCCTGCTCGACTACTCGAAGTACAAGTACGAGCAGGAGCAGAAGCAGAAGCAGGCGCGCAAGCACCAGCAGCAGGTCAACATCCGCGAAATCAAGCTGCGGCCGAAGATCGCGGCCCATGACTACGAGACCAAGAAGGGCCACGTCGAGCGCTTTCTCAAGCACCACGACAAGGTCAAGGTCACGATCATGTTCCGCGGCCGCGAGCAGGCCCACCCCGAGCGGGGCCGGGCGCTGCTGCAGAAGCTCTTCGAGGATCTCGGCGGCATCGCCGTGATCGAGTCGGCACCGTTGCAGGAAGGGCGCAACATGAGCATGCTGCTGGCCCCGAGCAAAGAGGTCGACAAGCTCGACGCGGCTGCTGCCGACGGCGACGCTCCAGTCGCTGAGGCCCCCGCCGACGCGCCCGCCGCCGAGGCCCCGGCCGATACCTCGGCCGACGCTCCCGCCGACGACTCCTAAGCGCTGCCGACGATTACGTCGGCGATCCGCTCCGCCGCGTGGCCGTCCCAGAGCGGGGGAGGCTCGGCTGGCGCCTTGCTGGGGCCGGCGAGGGCCGCGGGGATGCCGCCGATCGCTGCCGGGTCGAGGCCGAGCAGGGTGTTGGTGCCGGCGCTCACCGTCACCGGCCGCTCGGTGTTGTCGCGCAGGGTGAAGCAGGGGATGCCGAGGTAGGTGGTCTCCTCCTGGATGCCGCCGGAATCGGTCAGCACGGCGCCGGCGTCGGCCAGCAGGGAGAGGAAGTCGAGGTATCCGAGCGGCTCGATCAGGCTCAGCCCGGGGTGGTCGGCGTCGAGGCTCTCCATCATCTTGCGGGTGCGGGGGTGGACCGGGAAGACGACCGGCATCTCGCGGGCGAGGCCGGCGAGCTGCTCCAGCGTCCGTGGCAGCAGCGGCCCGTCGACCAGCGCCGGGCGGTGCAGGGTGACCAGCGCGTAGGCGCCGGGCTCGACCCCGAGCCGGGCGGCGACGCCGGCGGCGCGGAAGCGGCCTTCCAGGGCGACCAGGGTGTCGATCATCGTGTTGCCGACCATGTGCATGCGCGCGTCGGCGATTCCCTCGGCGCGCAGGTTCCCGACCGCCTCCTCGCTGTGGAGGAAGAGCAGCTCGGAGAAGCGGTCGGCGACGATCCGGTTCACCTCCTCCGGCATCGTCAGGTCGAAGCTGCGCAGTCCGGACTCGACGTGGGCGACGGGGATGCCCATCTTGACCGCGGTCAGGACCGCCGCCAGGGTGGAGTTGACGTCGCCGGGGACGATCACCAGGTCGGGCGACTCCTCGGCTAGGACCGGCTCCAGGCGCTCCATCGTCCGCGCCGTCATCGCCGCGTGGCTGCCGGAGCCGACCTCGAGCATGTGGTCGGGCGCCGGCACGCCCAGCTCCTCGAGGAAGACCTCCGACATCAGCCGGTCGTAGTGCTGCCCGGTGTGGACGATCGCGTGCCTGCCCTCGGGCAGACGTGTTCGCAGGGCCCCGATGACCGGGGCCGTCTTGACGAAGTTTGGCCGGGTCCCGACCACGTAGACAATCCGCATCGCGGCGCAGCGTATCCGCGTCTGCTTCAATAGCGAACCCGATGCCGAAGATGAAAACCCATTCGGGCGCCAAGAAGCGCTTCCGCAAGACCGCCACCGGCAAGCTCCGGGGCCGTCGTGCGTACTCCAGCCACATCCTGGAGAAAAAGTCGCCGAAGCGGAAGCGGAAGATGGCGCGGCCGGTGGAGATCTCCCCGAATGACGCGCCGAAGGTGCGGAAGTTGCTGGGGGGCAAGTAGATGGCCCGCGTAAAGCGCTCCGTCCACGCGCGCAAGAAGCGCCGCAAGGTCCTCAAGGAAGCGAAGGGCTACTTCGGTCGCAAGCATTCCTCCTACCGCTTCGCCAAAGAGCAGGTGCAGCGGTCGGGGATGTACGCCTACCGCGACCGGCGCAACAAAAAGCGCACCTTTCGCCGTCTCTGGATCACCAGGATCAACGCCGCCGCGCGCCTGGAGGGAATGAGCTACTCGGAACTGATCCACGGCCTCAACAAGGCCGAGGTCGAGGTCAACCGCAAGATGCTCGCCGAGATCGCGGTCTCAGATCGCGATGCCTTCCGCCGATTTGTGGAGCTAGCCCGGGAGGGTGCGGCCGCCTAGCGGTCCACCACACACTCCATTCTCCCGGGCGGGCCGTGAAAACGGCCCGCTTTTTTTGTTCCAGGAGAAGAAACCGCCGACCCGAAGAGTCAGACCAAGCCGAACCGATGATCGTCAGTCCACAAAACGAGAAGCTGAAACTGGTCCGCAAGCTGCGCGAGCGCAAGCACCGCGAGCGCGAGGGGCTGTTCGCGACCGAGGGCGAGGATCTGGTCGAGGCCGGGCTGGCGGCTGGAGCCGAGCCGCGCTTCCTGCTGACCGCGGCCGGTTCTGGGCTGTCGCTTGACCTGGATGGCGAGGAGGTCGAGCCGGAGCTGCTGGCGGCGGTTTCCTCGCTCGGCTCCGGGACGCGGGCGATCGCGGTCTGGCCGCTGCGCTGGTCCGAGGCGCCGGCTGCGCCCTGCGTCTACCTGCACGGGGTCGGCGATCCCGGCAACGTCGGCACGATTATCCGCACCACCCAGGCGCTGCTGGATGGCCCGGTCGTGCTCGGCCCCGGCTGCGCCGACCCGTTCTCGCCGAAGGCGGTGCGGGCCAGCATGGGCTCGCTCTTTGCGCAGCCGCCTTCGCGGGCCGCGCTGGCGGAGACGCCGGCGCCGCGGGCGGCCCTGGCCGCCCACGGTGGCAGGGGGCTGGAGGCGCTGGCGGGCGCTGCGACGCTCTGCCTCGGCGCCGAGCGCGAGGGGCTGCCCGCCGAGGTGCTCGCTCAGTGCGAGGCGACGGCCACGATCCCGCTGCGCGCGGGTGCCGAGTCGCTCAACGTCGCCGCCGCGGCGGCGATCGCCGCTCAGCGGATATCGTCGGCCGCCATGGAGGCCCAGCCCGATGCTTGAGCGGATCGAGGAGATCAGGGGCGAGGCCGTGCCGGCGATCGAGGCCGCCGCCAGCAGCGCTGCGCTAGAGGAGCTGCGGGTCCGCTACCTCGGCCGCAAAGCCGAGCTGACCTCGATCCTGCGTGGGATCGCCGATCTCCCAGCGGAGGAACGGGGGAAGGTCGGGGGCGCCGCCAACAAGGCCCGCAAGGAGCTGGAGGCGCTGCTGGAGGTAAGCGCGGAGCGGCTCGACGCCAGCGAGCTGGAGGGCCGGCTTGCCGCCGACCGGGTCGACGTCACCCTGCCTGGGGCGCCGCCGCGTCCACTCGGCCACGCTCACCTGATCGCCCGCACCACGCGCCTGATCGAGGACACGATGGTCGGCCTCGGCTACCGGGTGATGGAGGGGCCGGAGATCGAGCACGACTACTACAACTTCACCGCCCTCAACCACCCGCCCGGGCACCCGGCGCGGATGCTCCAGGACACCTTCTACGTGCAGTCCCACCCAGAGGTGCTGCTGCGGACCCATACCTCGCCGGTCCAGGTGCGCTCGATGGAGGCGCAGCCGCCGCCGATCTTCATCATCGTCCCCGGCAAGGTCTACCGGCGCGACTCCGACGCCACCCACAGCCCGATGTTCCACCAGATCGAGGGCCTGGCGATTGCCGAGGGGCTGACGCTCGCCGACCTCAAGGGGACCCTGCTGACCCTCTGCCGGGCGATCTTCGACGACGAGCGCGAGGTGCGGCTGCGCCCTCACTTCTTCCCCTTCACCGAGCCCAGCGTCGAGGTCGACGTCTCCTGCTTCCAGTGCGGTGGCAGCGGCTCGCTGGCCGCCGGCGAGCGCTGCAACCTCTGCAAGGGCCAGGGCTGGATCGAGATCCTCGGCGCCGGCATGGTCGACCCCAACGTGCTCGGCTTCGTCGAGTCCAATGGCTACGACCCGGAGCGGGTGCAGGGCTTCGCCTTCGGGCTCGGGGTCGAGCGGGTGGCGATGCTGCGCCACGCGGTGCCGGACCTGCGGCGCTTCTTCGACAACGACGTGCGGATGCTGGAGCAGTTCGGGTGAAGGGCGAGAGATGAAGATCCCGTACTCATGGCTGCGCGAGTACTGCGACCCCGGCCTCGAGGTCGCGGCGCTCGCCGACCGCCTGGTGATGACCGGGACCGAGGTCGAGCGGATCGGCGCCGTCGGCCCGCCCTCGCCCGACGGCTTCGTCGTCGGCAGGGTGCTGAGCGCCGAGCAGCATCCCAACGCCGACCGCCTGCGGGTCTGCAGGGTCGACAGCGGCGACGGCGAGCGCACGATCGTCTGCGGCGCCCCCAACGTCGCCGCCGGCCAGACCGTCGCCCTGGCGCTGCCGGGGGCGCGGATGCCCGGAGGCGAGAAGCTGCGCGAGGCGAAGCTGCGCAAGGTCCTCTCCGAAGGGATGATCCTCTCGGTCTCCGAGCTGGAGATCGGCGGCGACGCGGATGGCATCCTCGTCCTCGACGGCGAACCGGCGCCCGGGACCCCGCTGGCGGAGGTGCTGCCGCTGGTCGAGCCGGTCCTCGAGCTGGAGGTGACGCCGAACCGGTCCGACTGCTTCGGGGTCTGGGGCGTCGCCCGCGAGGTCCACGCGATCTCCGCGGCGCCGCTCGCCGAGGAGCCCTGGAGCGAGGACGCGCCCGCCGAGGGCGACGGCGAGGCGTCCGACCTCGCCTCGGTCGCGGTCGAGGTCCCCGAGCTCTGCCCGCGCTTCACCGCCCGCGTCTTCACCGACGTCAAGGTCGGTCCCTCGCCGCTCTGGCTGGCGGCCCGCCTGACGGCGGCCGGGCAGCGGCCGATCAACAACGTCGTCGACGTCACCAACTACGCGATGCTGCTGACCGCGCAGCCGCTGCACGCCTTCGACCTCGACAAGGTCCCGGGCGGGGTGCTGACCGTGCGGACTGCCTCCGAGGGGGAGAAGATGACGACCCTGGACGGGGTCGAGCGGACCCTCGACGCCGAGACGGTCCTGGTCTGCGACAGCGACGGGCCCACCGGCATCGCCGGAATCATGGGCGGCCAGGTCTCCGAGGTCTCCGCCGGCACCACCCGGGTCCTGCTCGAGGTCGCCAACTGGAACGGGACCAACATCCTCCGCACCTCGCGCCTGTTGGGGCTGCGCTCGGAGGCCTCCTCGCGCTTCGAGAAGCAGCTGCACCCGGAGCTCTGCCTGCGGGCGCAGCGGATCGCCTCGCGGCTGCTGGTCGAGCTCTGCGGCGCGAAGCTGGTCCCGGGGACGATCGACGTCGCCGCCGAGATTCCGGCGCCGCCGCGGATCCACCTGCGGGCGGCGCGGGTCGAAGGCCTGCTGGGGATGCGGATCGACCAGGCCGACCAGGCCGCCTACCTGGAGCGCCTCGGCTTCGGGGTCGAGGTCGACGGCGAGGATCTGCAGGTCGAGGTCCCGCCCGAGCGCCACTACGACATCACCCGCGAGGTCGACCTGATCGAGGAGGTCGGCCGCGTCCACGGCTTCGAGGAGCACCTGCCGACGACGCTGCCGGCGGTGGCGGAGGCGATCGGCGGCCTCAGCCGCGAGCAGCAGCTGCGGCGGCGGGCCGAGGACGCCCTGCGCGGGCTCGGCTTCGACCAGATCGTCGGCTGGAGCTTCACCGATCCCGGCGAGGCCGGCAGGCTGCGGATCCCCGACGGCGACCCCCGCGCCGCACCGGTGCTGCTTGCAAACCCGCTCTCCGAGGACCAGTCGGCGATGCGGACGGCGCTGCTCGGCTCGCTGCTCGACGTCGCCTCCCGCAACCTCGCCCGCGATGCGGATTCCGTCGCCCTCTTCGAGTCCGGCCAGGTCTACCTGCCGCTCGAGGCCGTCGGCGACGGCCCGCTGGCCGGGGTCTTCGGGGGCGAGCGCGAGGCGCCCTTCGCCGAGCCGCACCGGCTGGCCTGCCTCGCCGTCGGCCCCCTGGCCGAGAAGTCCTGGCGCGGCGGTGGCGAGCCGGCCGACTTCTTCGCGCTCAAGGCCGCGCTGGAGGCGCTCGCCGGCCAGCTCGGCGTCGAGCTCCACTTCGAGGCGGCGCCGGAGCCCTTCCTGCACCCGGGCCGCGCGGCGGCGGTCTCGATCGCCGACGTCCCGGTCGGCTGGATCGGGGAGATCCACCCCCTGGTCTGCCGGGCCTGGGATCTGGAGGCGGCCGTCGGCTTCGAAATCGCCACCGCGGCGCTGGTCGGCGCTGCTCCCGTCGGCGAAGAGATCTACGAGGACGTGACCACCTTCCCCGCCGTCCACCAGGACCTCGCCGTCGTCGTCCCGGTCGCGGTGACCGCGGTGGCGGTCCGCGACGCGACCCTCGAGGGTGGCGGCGAGCTGCTGCGCGAGGCGAGGATCTTCGACCTCTATGAAGGCGAGCAGCTCGGCGAAGGCCGCAAGAGCCTGGCGCTGCGGCTCGAGTTCCGCGCCGCCGACCGCACCCTCACCGACGAGGAGGTCGCCGGCCTGCGGGACGCGATCGAGGCCGAGCTGGAGCAGATCGGGGGCAGCCTGCGTGAGTGACCTCGGCGCACAGCCCCTGAACGGAAAGCCCGCGGCGCGGCTGCTTGTCGCCGGCGCCTCCGGCTTCACCGGCGCCCTGGCGGCCCAGATCGCCTGGCGCCATCCGCGGTTGCAGCTGGTCGCGGTCACCTCGCGCAGCGACGCCGGGACCCGGCTCGACAGCCTCTACCCGCGCTACCGGGTGCCGCTGGAGCTGACCGAGCTGGACCTCGACCGGGTCGAGGGCATCGACGCCGCGATCGTCGCCTACCCGCATGGCGCCGCGGCGCCGGCCGTCGCCGCCCTGCGGGCCCAGGGCATCATCGTCGTCGACCTCTCGGCCGATTTCCGGCTGCGGGACCTGGCGACCTACGAGCGCTGGTACGGCGAGCACGGGGCCCCCGACCTCTTCGGCGAGGGCGTCTACGGCCTGACCGAGCTCTACCGGGAGCAGCTGCGCGAGGCGAAGCTGGTCGCGACCCCCGGCTGCTACCCGACCGCGAGCGTGCTCGGCCTGGCGCCGCTGGCCGAGCAGGGCCTGCTCGCCGACGTCGTCGTCAACGCCATGCAGGGAGTCTCCGGCGCCGGCCGGGGTGGGGGCGACGCGATGCACTACGCATCGATGGACGAGAACGCCTTCGCCTACAAGACCGAGGGGCATCGCCACCGGCCGGAGATCGAGCAGGAGCTGGCGGCGCTGGGCAGCCCGGCCCCGGTCACCTTCGTCCCCCACCTGCTGCCGCTCGACCAGGGTGAGCTCGCCAGCTGTTACGCGCAGACGACCGAGCCGGTCACGAAGGAGCAGGTCCAGGCGCTCTACCGCGAGCGCTATGCCGGCGAGCCCTTCGTCCGCGTCCTCGACCGGCCGCCGGGCCTGCGCGACGTGCGCGACTCCAACGAGTGCCATATCCACGTCACCGTCGAGGAGCGCGGCAGGGTGCTTGCCTTCTCGGCGATCGACAACCTCTGGAAGGGGGCATCCGGCCAGGGGATCCAGAACCTCAACCTGATGCTGGGCCTGGACGAGACCGAGGGGCTGCGGTGAGCGGTTTCTTCAGGTCGAGGTGGGTCGAGGCACCGGCCGGGGTGGAGGAGCTCGATCCCGCCCGGCTGGCACCTGGCTTCCGCGCCGGCGGGGCTCATTGCGGGCTCAAGGGCGGCGGCAAGACCGACGTCGGCCTGCTCGTCTGCGACGAGGGGGAGGTCAGCTCGGCGCTGCTGCTGACCCGCAACGCCTCTGCCGCGGCGCCGATCCGGGTCTGCCGCGAGGTGACCGATCGCGGCCGGGTCCGGGCAGCCGTCGTCAACTCCGGCAACGCCAACGCCGAGACCGGCGAGAAGGGCTACGCCGACGCGCTGGGAATGTGCGAACGGGCAGCTGCCGCGCTCGGCATGGACACGGCCAGCGTCGCCGTCGCCGAGACCGGCACGATCGGGGTGCCGCTGCCGATCGAGGCGGTGCTGCCCGGAATCGACGAGGCCGCGGCGGGGCTTTCCGCCGAGAGTGGCGGGACCTTCTCGGATGCGATCGTCACCACCGATCGCTGGCCCAAGCGCTGCACGCTGCGGGTCGACGGCGTCACCCTCTCGGCCCAGGCCAAGGGGGCGGGGATGATCGAGCCGAAGATGGCGACGATGCTCTGCTTCGTGCAGACCGATGCCGTCGTCGAGGATCCCGAGGAGCTGCTGCGGGCCGCGACCGACGCATCCTTCAACCGGATCACGGTCGACGGCCAGATGAGCACCAACGACTGCGTCCTGTTTCAGGCCACCGGCGCCAGCGGCAAACCGCTGCCGGCCGGGCTGCTGGAGGCGGTCCTGACCCAGCTGGCGATCGAGATCGTCCGCGACGGCGAGGGTGCGGTCCGGGTCGGGCGGATCGAGGTCAGCGAGGCGGCATCGGCAGCGGAGGCCGAGCGGGTCGCGCGGGCGATCGCCAACTCACCGCTGGTGAAGACGGCGCTGTTCGGCCGCGACCCCAACTGGGGCCGGATCGCCCAGGCGGCAGGTGCGGCGCTGGTCGGCGAGAACCTGGAGGAGATCGGCGCCGACTCGATCGACGCCGGCGAGCTGGGCGGCGAGACCGCCGAGGCCGAGATCGGGCTGCGGCTGGGACGCGGCGAGCACCGCGCCCACGTCTGGTTCTCCGACCTCGGCTATGAGTACATCCGGATCAACGCCGAGTACACGACTTGAGCTCCATGAGCGACAACCCATCTAGCGAAAGGAGCGACGGATGACCGAGCAGGCACCGCAGTCGCGGGCGGCCGGGGCCAGCGTCGAGACGCTGCTCGAGGCGCTGCCCTACATCCGCGAGTTCCACGGTCGCACGGTGGTGATCAAGTACGGCGGCGCGGCGATGATCGACGAGAGCCTGCGCCAGGACTTCGCCGCCGACGTCGTCCTGCTCAAGTACGTCGGCCTCAACCCGGTGATCGTCCACGGCGGTGGCCCGGAGATCACCCGTTACATGGACCGGCTCGGGCTCGAGGTGAAGTTCCACGAGGGCCTGCGGGTCTCCGATGCGGAGACGGTCGAGGTGGCGAAGATGGTCCTGGTCGGCAAGCTCAACTCGGAAATCGTGCAGCGGCTCAACCGGGCCGGGCAGCCGGCGGTCGGGCTGGCGGGCGAGGACGGGACCCTGTTCGAGGTTGCGCCGGCAGCCAACGCCGACGAGGTCGGTTTCGTCGGCTCGGTCGAGCGGGTCGACGTCGACGTCCTCAACCACATCGCCGCCGACTACATCCCGGTGATCGCCTCCTCGGCCTCCGACCGCGAGGGCCAGTCCTACAACGTCAACGCCGACGAGGCGGCCGGCAAAGTCGCCGCCGCGCTCGGGGCTCACAAGGCGATCTTCCTCACCGACGTCGAGGGCTGGCTGGCCGACGCCGGCGACGAGAGCTCGCTGATCTCCCGCGCCGCGGTGGCCGAGGTTGAAGAGCGCCTGGGGGAGATCGACGGCGGGATGCGGCCGAAGCTGCAGGCCTGCGTCGACGCGATCCGCGGCGGCGCCCAGTCGGCTCACATCATCGACGGCCGGATTCCCCACTCGCTCCTCCTGGAGCTCTTCACTGACGCCGGCATCGGGACGATGGTGACTCCGTGAGCTTGGCGGCGACGCAGGCGCTGGAGGAGCGCTACCTGATGCGGACCTACCGGCGGGCGCCGGTCGACTTCGTCCGCGGCGAGGGGTCGCTGCTCTGGGATGCCGACGGCAACGAGTACCTCGACTTCCTCACCGGGATCTCGGTCTGCTCGCTCGGCCACTGCCACCCGGCCGTGGTCGCCGCGGTCCAGGAGCAGTCGGGCCGCCTGATGCACGTCTCCAACCTCTTCTACACGGAGCCGATGGCGCGCCTGGCCGAGCGGCTCTCGGAGTCGAGCCTGGGCGGCCGTGTCTTCTTCGCCAACTCCGGCACCGAGGCCAACGAGTGCGCGATCAAGGTCGCCCGCAAGCATGCCCACGGGCGCGGCATCGCGGCGCCGGAGATCGTCAGCTTCGAGAGCGACTTCCACGGTCGCAGCTACGGCGCCCTGGCGGCGACGCCGGGACTGGCTCGCAACGAGGCGCTGGGGCCGATGCTGCCGGGCTTCCGCTCGGTCCCCCGCAACGACGCGGCCGCGCTGCGTGAGGCGGTCGGCGAGCGCACGGCAGCGGTGCTGATCGAGCCGATCCAGGGCGAGGCCGGCGTCCAGCCGATTTCCGACGAGGCTCTGCTCGCCGCTCGCGAGGCCTGTGAGGAGGTCGGCGCCCTGCTGATCTTCGACGAGATCCAGACCGGGATGGGCAGGACCGGCTCGCTCTGGGCCTACGAGCAGACCCCGGTCCGGCCCGACGTCCTGACCAGCGCCAAGGCGCTCGGCGGCGGTGTCCCGATCGGCGCCTGCATCACCGGCCCCGAGGCTGCCGACGTGCTCGAGCCCGGCGACCACGGCTCCACCTTCGCCGGCGGTCCCGTCGCCACCTCGGCGGCGCTGGCGGTCCTCGACGTGATCGACGACCCGGCTTTGCTGCGGCGGGTGCGCGAGCTCGGCGCGCAGCTGCGCGAGGGCCTGCTCGCCCTCGACGGCGTCGCCGAGGTGCGCGGCCGCGGTTTGATGGTCGGCGCCGGCCTCGAGGGTGGGATCGACGCCCAGGCGGTGGGGGCGGATCTGCTGCGGCGCGGCCTGGTCGTCAACGTTCCCGGGCCGGGGACGCTGCGGCTGCTGCCGCCGCTCTTGGTCGACTCCTCTCACCTCGAGAAGGCAATTGGACTGATCGGCGAATCGCTTCTAGGCTTGGCTCGTCCGTGAGATCGAAGAAACGCTCAGAGCCGCCGACCCCGCTTGCCGCCGATGCGGCCGAGCGGCTGGCGGCGATCGTCGAGGCGGCAGAGCGCGCCGCGGTCACCGTCATCGACGACGCCGAAAAGCAGGCCCGCCGCCAGCTCGACGATGCTCGTGCGGAGGCGGACCGCCTGGTTGGCGACCGCCTCGCTGCGCTCTCGGACCTGACCGATTCGCTGATCGCCCAGGCCGAGGCGATCGGAGACCAGTCCCAGCGGCTCGTCTCCTCGCTGGAGGAGGCGAAGCGGCAGCTTGCGACGGGTGAGGCGCCCCGCGAGGCCGATCGCCCGCAGCCGGCCGAGCGCGCCCCACACCTGACCGCGGTCGCTGCCGTCGACGACGCACCGGCTGTGAGCGCGGCGGACGGCACCCCGGCCGGTGCTCGCCTGCTCGCCACGCAGATGGCGGTCTCCGGCAGCAGCCGCGAGGAAATCGATACCCGCCTGCGCAACGGCTTCGACATCGAGGACACCGCCTCGATCCTGGACGCGATCCTCGGACCGGAGGATTAGGAGTGCACGAGGACCCGACCCGCCTGATGGGGCCAGACGATCGCGGCCCCCACGGCGAGCGCCCCCACGGCAACACGCGTTTGGTGATCGCCTGCCTGATCGCCGTGATCGTCGGCCTCGTCGTCGCCGTGATCGTGATCGCCGGCAACGACGACGGTGGCGCCTCGACCGCCTCCGGCTCGGAATCGGTCACGACGCTTCCCAGCACGACGGAAACCACCGAGCCGACCACCACCACGGAGCCGACGACGACCGAGTCGACGACCACGGAAACCACCGAACCCACCACGACCACGACGGAACCGACTACGACCACGACGACGCCGACCGCGCCGCCGGAAGAAGGCGGCAGCGGCGGCATCGAAGCCCCTTAGGGCACCCGGCCTCCTCCGCGCCCGCATCGTGCGAGACTTGCGCCTCTCGTGAGCCCCCAGCCGCCACAGGCGACCCCCACCGCCAGCTACGAGGCCGATCCCTCCCAGGTCGATCGCGTCCTCCTGCTCTACTCGGGCGGGCTCGACACCAGCGTCATGCTGAAGTGGATCCAGGACTCCTACGAGGCCGAGGTCGTCTGCCTCACCGTCAACCTCGGCCAGCCGGGCGAGGACTACGGGGTGATCGAAGAGAAGGCGCGCCAGCTCGGCGCCGTCGAGTGCCACGTCGTCGACGCACGCGAGCGCTTCGCCGCCGAGTTCCTGGCGCCGGCGATCAAGGCCAATGCCGTCTACGGCAACGGCTACCCGCTCTTCACCGCGCTCGGCCGGCCGCTGATAGCCCAGCTTGCGGTCGAGTACGCGCGCCGGACCAACTGCGACACGATCGCCCACGGCTGCACCGGCAAGGGCAACGACCAGGTGCGGATCGAGGCCACCGTCGCGACCCTGGCGCCGGAGCTGCGGACGATCGCCCCCGTACGCTCCTGGCAGATGGGGCGTGAGGAGGAGATCGCCTACGCCCGCGAGCACGGGATCCCGGTCAAGGGCGGCACCGAGGTCGCGCCCTACTCGATCGACGACAACCTCTGGGGCCGCTCCTCCGAGGGCCGCTGGATCGAGGATCTCTCGCACGCGCCCGAGGACGACGTCTTCCAGCTGGTCACCCGCCCCGAGCTGGCGCCGGACGAGGCCGAGACGGTCACGGTCGGCTTCGAGGCCGGCCTGCCGGTCTCCCTCGACGGCGAGCGGCTGGGCCTGGTCGACCTGCTCGAAAAGGCGGCCGAGATCGGCTGCCGCCACGGGGTCGGCATCGTCGACCACATCGAGGACCGGATCGTGGGCCTGAAGGTGCGCGACATCTACGAGGTGCCCGCCGCCGCGATCGTCCTCAGCGCCCACGAGGAGCTGGAGCGCCTGGTCGGGACGATCCACCAGAACCAGTTCAAGCCGGCGCTGGACCAGAAGTGGGGCTACCTGGTGTACGCGGGATTGTGGTGGGAGCCGCTGCGCAGCGACCTCGATGCCTACATGGACACCGTCAACGCCCAGGTGACCGGCGAGATCGGCTTGCGGCTCTACAAAGGCGGCGTCCGCGTCGTCACCCGCTCCTCGCCCAACGCCGTCTACGACTCCGAGCTGGCCAGCTTCGACCAGTCCGGCGGCCTCTTCTCGCAGGCGGCATCGCCGGGCTTCATCGAGCTCTGGTCGCTGCAGTCGCGGATGGCGCACCGGATCCGCGAGCGCGGGGGAGAGGGCTGATGTACGACAACGTGGGCAAGGCCGCCGTTCGTTTCGCCGTTCGCTACCTGCGCCGACGCTACCGGCGCGAGATCCGGATCGGGATCGGCGTCACCGCGGTCTTCGTCGCGATCGGCGCCTACCTGGCAAGCCGCAACGTCCCCGAGGGCTGATCGGACGGATCAGGGGGCCGGTCGCAACATCCGTTGCGGCTTATCGACAACTTGTGAGGATTCGCTCGCACCCTCGCTAGCCTCGCCCGTTCGTGGTGCCGGTTCGCGCCAGAAAGGATCTCCTCGCTCTCGGCGCCGCCGTGGCACTGCTCTGCGCCCTGACTGCCGCCGCGCTGGCGGTCGCGCCCCGGGCCGACGCCGCCGACGCCGGCGAGCTCGAAGCCAAGCTCGTCGCCGCCCGCGGCGAGGCGAGCTCGATTGCCGCCGACCTGCGCGCGAGTCAGGAACGGCTCGCCGTCGCCGAAGGCGAGGCGGCGACCGCCGCGGCGAAAGAGGAGCGCCTGTCTGGACTGCTGGCCGAAGGTCAGGAGCGCGCCGCCGAGCTGAGCAGCAGGCTGGCCGCGACCCGCGAGCGGCTGGCGGCCGAGAAGGCCCGCCTGCGCCGCTCCCGCGGCGCCCTCGCGGCGCGCCTGGTGGCGATCTACGAGAGCGGCACTCCCAGCACCGCCAGCCTCGTCTTCGGCTCCGCCGACTACCAGGAACTGGCCACCCGGGCCGACTACCTGCGGGCGATCGAGGAATCCGACAGCGCCCTCGCCGACCGCGTCGAGCAGGTCCGCGACGAGGTTCGCCGCGAGGCCGAGCTGGTCGCCGAGCTGGAGGCCCGCGCCATCGCCTACAACGAGCGGCTCGACGCCGCCCGCGCCCAGATCGCCGCCGTGCGCGAAGCCGCCCAGGCCGCCGCCGCCCACCTGCAATCGCTCAGCGCCGAACGCGAGGCGTCGCTGGCCGGCCTGAAATCCAGCATCGCCAAGTGGGTCGGCGAGGTCCAGGAGATCCGCGCCGCGGAAGCGCGGGCAGCGAGCCAGGCCGAAGCCGAAGAAGAAGTCGGCCGCTGGCTCGGCGGCCCCTACTCGATCCCCACCTACATCGTGATGTGCGAGTCCGGCGGCAACTACAGCGCCCTCAACCCATCCTCAGGCGCCGGCGGCGCCTACCAGATCCTGCCCTCCACCTGGGAGCTCTACGGCGGCCAGGGGGCTCCTCATCAGGCCCCCAAGGAGGAACAGGACCGGATTGCCGCTGAAATCTGGGCGGACTCCGGCGGGTCGGCTTGGGTTTGCGCGTAGCGGAGCCGAAGGCCTGGGGCTGTGAGGCCCGGCTACGTTGTCTCGGGTGCGCGAAAGGCCATAAGCGCGACCGTTGCCGGTATGGGCTCCGCTCTCGTCTCCGCGATGCGGTCGGCTGATTCGACCTCAAGCTTGTTCACCCAGGCTAGGATTTCATCGAGCCGGGTGGTGAGTTCGCGCCATGCCTGCCGGTCCAAGCAGATCGCTTTCCATGCAAGGTGGCGATCCGTCTCGGTGTCAAACGTTTCCGCTTCGACTGCCTGGGTGATCCTCAGGATGAGACCGTCCAAGACCGCTCCTGAGCATTCGTTCCTTAGGTGGTCAGGCAAGCCCTCCCAGATGGCGGTATCGAAATGGGCACGCCGAATTGCTCGATAAACTTTCTCGACAGCGCCGCGCCTATGACCGCCCCGTAGTTCTTCTGCGACTTCGAGGAATCCCCACTTTTTGAGCTGGCGGAAGTAGCGTGCGGTGGTCGTCAGCTCGGGACCGCCGAACTCATCAGCGAACCGTCTGGGACTCATCGGCCGCAGGTGAAGCTCGATCAAGATGCGGTTGCGCCAAGGGTTCGCCAGCGCCTTGGCCATCTGGGCGCTAATCAGGAATGGTGGCAATCCGGGTGGCCCGGCTGCGGGGTCCGGGCTCCTCCGCTGCGGTGGCTGCTTCGCTGTTTCGCTTGGTTCGGGCGGCGACCGGAAGGCCATGAGCGCGACCGTCGCAGGTATCGGCTCCTCTTCCGTCCCTACGAAACGGGCGGCTGATTCAACCTCCAACTCGCCCACCCAGTCCAAGACCTTGTCGAGTCGGGTGACGTATTCAGTCCATGCCTGTCGGTCGAGATGAAGTGCCTTCCATGAAAGGTGGCGATCCTTTTCGGCATCAAACGTCTCCGCTGCGACCGCCTGGGCGATTCGCCGGACGAGGCCGTCCAAGATGGTGCCTGAGCATTCTTCCCGTAGGTAGCGCGGTAGTACTTCCCACGTAGGAGTGTCGAATTGAACGCGCCGGATCGCTCGATAGACCTTCTCGACAGCGCCACGCCTCTTACCACCCCGTAGTTCTTCTGCGACTTCGAGGAAGCCCCATTTTTTGAGTTCGCGGAAGTAACGCGAGACGACCGTCAGGTTGCCGCCGAACTCGTCAGTGAACTGCGTAGGGCTCATCGGCCGCAGGTGGAGCTCAATCAGGATGCGGTTACGCCAGGGGTTCGCCAGCGCCTTGGCCAGCTTGGCGCTAATCAGCGAAGGGGGCGCGTCAACTTTCGCTCCTGGATCCACGTCTCTACATTTCTCAGAGGCATCTGACTACCTGCCGGGTCAGACAGTAATCGGCTTTCCTCCCAAAGTGGTGGCTCTTGTGAGCATCGCTGACTAAGTAGGCCAGTAATCGGAGATTCTTGCTCAAATCCTCAACGGGGGTAGGAGGGAGGTGAGCAGGATGAAGTTCGATGCTACGAAGTCGACGCTGCCGGAAGCCGCTACCACGAAGGGCAACTAACCGGGCGGCGCGGCTCCCTCCCCTGGGAGGGAGCCGCGCTCGCGCTCTTGACTACGGCCGCCGGAGGGGACTGCGATGGGTCCAATGAAACTTGTCCCGAATTGGTCCCCTGAACGCCCGTGATATTTGTCCAGGGGTGCAAAGACCCTGGCTACGGGACCGCTGAGTAAGGCGAGGACGCATGACGTTCGAGGAGCTGGTCGAGGTGCTGAAGGGAATGCCGGGTCGCATGGTGGAGGCCGAGGTCGGCTTCCACCATGGCGGCGGAGAGATCACGACTTTCGCGAAATTCTCTGGAGGCATTGAGATGGTCTCCCAGGGCGGCGCGAATACGCCGACTGAGCGTTGGAACGTGTGGTGGGAGCGAGACGGGCACCCAAAGCCATGCGGTCCGATGATCTCTGTCCACGGCGACGGCTACGAAGGCGCAGAGGTCAAGGGTTCCGGTCGGAGTCTTGAGGAGGTCGTTGAAGACGACGATGACGCGGGGGCGAATTGTGACGCGGGGGCGAATTGGGAAGTCGTCATCCGACAGCACGGCTTCGTGGTGACGCTGCTCGTCTATCCGTAGGTCGAGTCACCCTCGTTGCGGCAGGTGGAGGCGGTCCGCCGCCTCATCAGAGCTAGCGAGAAACAGCTAAACCAGGTCAAGAGGCCCGGCAACGAGCAGCACCGCCCCCGGAGGCCCCAGCACCTAGCCCAGGCTCGCAACACACGAAAGCGAAACCCCACTCGAGCCCTCCGGCCCTTAGCCGCTGAAATACCCCCGGAACTAGCGCGGAAGTCTCACCAAACCCGCCGGTGCCATCTGCCTCAGTTGCCATGATCGCCGGCACCTCGTGAGCACCGCTTCAGCCGTCCATCTGCATGCCCACAGCGAGTACTCGCTGCTCGATGGTGCGTGCAAGATCGATGCGATGGCGGCGCGGGCGGCGGAGCTGGGGCAGCCGGCGCTGGGGCTCACCGACCACGGGGTGATGAACGGGGCGGTCGACCTCTACAAGGCCTGCAGCAAGCACGGGATCAAGCCGATCGTCGGCCTCGAGGCCTACTTCGTCGAGGATCGCAAGACGATCAAGGAGCAGCCGCGCTACGAGCGCAACCACATCACCCTGTTGGCCGAAAGCGACCGGGGCTACGCCAACCTGGTCCAGCTCACCTCCGCCGGCTTCCTCGAGGGCTTCTCGCGCGGCAAGGCCAACGTCGACATGGAGCTGCTGGCCCGCCACTCCGAGGGCGTCATCGTCCTCACCGGCTGCCTGCAGTCCCGCTTCTGCCGGCGCCTGGTGGAAGAGCGTGCCGACGACGCCCGCGCCCATCTCGACGATCTGATCCAGGCCTTCGGGCCGGACCAGGTCTACTTCGAGGTGCAGAAGAACGGCATCGAGGAGCAGGACAAGGCGAACGAGGGCATCGTCCACTTCGCCCGCGAGCTGAAGCGGCCGCTGGTCGCCACCGCCGACGTCCACTACCTGCGTCGCGAGGACTTCGAACACCACGCGGCGCTGCTCTGCGTGCAGACCAAGTCGACGCTGGCGCTGCCGAAGATGAGCTTCGACACCAACGAGTTCTACATCAAGAGCTCCGAGGAAATGATCGAGTCCTTCGCGGAGTGGCCCGAGGCGGTGCCGACCTCGCTGGAGATCGCCGAGCGCTGCTCGCTGGAGATCGAGCTCGGCAAGCTGCTGCTGCCGCGCTACCCGACCGAGAACGACGAGGAGCCGGAGGCGATGCTGCGGCGGATCGCCGGCGAGGGCCTGCGTCAGCGCTACGGCGACCCGGCGCCGGCCGAGGCGGTCGAGCGGCTCGAGTTCGAGCTCGGCGTGATCGAGGAGATGGGGTTCGCCTCCTACTTCCTGATCGTCTGGGACTTCATCCGCCACGCCAAGGAAAACGGCGTCGCCGTCGGCCCGGGCCGCGGCTCGGCGGCCGGCTCGATCGTCTCCTACAACCTCGGCATCACCGATCTCGACCCGCTCGCCAACGATCTCCTCTTCGAGCGCTTCCTCAACCCCGGCCGTAAATCGATGCCGGATATCGACATCGACTTCTCGGTCCGCGGTCGCGAGCGGATGATCCGCTACGTCGGCGAGAAATACGGCCGCGAGTCGGTCGCCCAGATCATCACCTTCGGCAAGATGGCGCCGCGCGCCGCCACCCGTGACGCCGCCCGCGTGCTCGGCTTCGACTACGCCACCGGCGATCGCCTGGCGAAGCAGATCCCGGAGCCGATCATGGGCCGCAACCCCTCCTTCGCGGAGTGCCTGAAGTCCGGCCAGGAACTGAAAAGGACCTACGACTCCGAGCCCGACGCGAAAAAAATCCTCGACGTCGCCCAGGGGCTCGAGGGGATCATCCGCAACAACTCGATCCACGCCGCCGCGGTGGTGATCGCCGACCGGCCGCTGCACGAGGTGGTGCCGCTGCAGCTAGCCGAGGATCGCAGCGCCCCGGCCGCCCCCAACGGCAACGGCTCGGGCAAGGCCGAGCGCCAGTACAAGATCGTCACCCAGTACTCGATGGGCCCGATCGAGGAGATCGGCCTGCTGAAGATGGACTTCCTCGGCCTCCGCAACCTCGACGTGATCGAGGACGCGATCGACATCATCCGCCGCTCGCGCGGCGACGAGCTCGACATCGGCGAGATCCCGATGGACGACGTGCCGACCTTCGAGATGCTCGCCAAGGGCGACTCCACCGGCGTCTTCCAGCTCGAGTCCGAGGGCATGCGGGAGGCGATGAAGAAGGTCCGCCCGACCGAATTCGACGACATCGTCGCCCTCGTCTCGCTCTACCGCCCCGGCGCCATGGCCTACATCCCCGCCTACGCCAAGGGCAAGCGCGACCCGGCCTCGGTCACCTACCCCGACAAGCGCCTGCGGCCGATCACCGAGCCGACCTTCGGCTGCGTCCTCTACCAGGAGCAGTTGATGGAGATCGCCAAGCAGATGGCCGGCTTCAGCCCGTCGGAGGCGGACGACCTGCGCAAGGCGATCGGCAAGAAGAAGCGCGACCTGATGGCGACGATGAAGGCCAAATTCCTCGAAGGCATGGAGGCTTCGGGCACGGCGACCAAGGTCGCCAACGACATGTGGGGGCTGATGGAGGCGGCGGCCGATTACTCCTTCAACAAGTCCCACGCCGCCTGCTACGCGCTGATCGCCTACCGCACCGCCTACCTCAAGGCCAACTACCCGGCCGAGTACATGGCGGCGGTGATCTCCTCGGTGATGAGCACCAAAGACAAGGTTCCCTTCTTCGTCAACCGCTGCGAGGAGATGGGGATCGAGGTGCTGCCGCCCGACGTCAACTGCTCCGACCACAGCTTCGTCGTCAACGAGAAAGCGATCCGCTTCGGCCTCGACGCGGTCAAGAACGTCGGCCACTCCGCCGTGGAGGCGATCCTGCGCGCCCGCGAGGACGGCGAGATCCCCTCGATCTGGGACTTCTGCGAGCGGGTCGACTCCCGCGCCGTCAACAAACGGGCGATCGAATGCCTGATCAAGTGCGGCGCCCTCGACTCGACCGGAGCGACGCGCAAGGGGATGCTGGAAACCCTGCCCGCGGCTCAGTCCGCCGGCCAGAAGGCGCAGGAAGACGCGCAGATGGGCCAGGGCTCGATCTTCGACTTCGGCGACGACGCCGGCGCCACCGGGTCCTCGCCGGCCCAGGCCCACCACCGGCCGCCGATCTCGGCCGTCGAGTTCGATCGCGCCGAGCTGCTGGCGCTGGAGAAGGAGACGCTCGGGACCTATCTCTCCTCGCATCCGCTGGCGGAAGTGCGCGGGGCGCTGCGGGCGCGGGTCGACTGCAGCCTGGCCCAGCTGGGCAGCAAGCCCGACGGCGCCTGGGTGACGGTCGGGGGCATCGTCGTCGACTGCAAGAAGATCCGCACCAAGAGCGGCAGCCAGATGATGTTCGCCACCCTCGACGACGTCGAGGGCCAGGTCGAGATGCTGGTCTTCAAGGCCGACGAGTCCGAGAACGCCACCGTGATCGCGCCCGACGCGATCGTGCTCGTCCGCGGCCGCCTCGACCACAAGGACCGCGGCGAGACCAAGCTGGTGGTGCAGGAGGCCCAGCGCTTCGAGCCCGACGGCGACGAGATCGCCCGCGGCAACAAGAGTGCGCCGGTGCCGTCGGGGCCGTTCAAGGTCGAGGTCGATCCAAGCCGCCTCGACGCCGGGCTCGTCGACGAGCTGAAGGCCGTGCTCGAACACCACAAGGGCGACGCCGAGGTCCACCTGGTGATGCAGACCAGCGAGGGGCCGAAGAGCCTTCGGCTCGGCAACGAGTACCGGGTGCGACCCTCCAGCCACCTGTTGGCGGAGATCGATCATCTCCTGGGCCAAGCAGCGCTCGCCGCTTGAATCGCCAAAACCGCTTCGTTACGCGGGCGCGGCTGCCTAGACTTCTCTCATGACCGCTACGAGAACGCAGGTTGGCGAGTGTCGCCAGTGCCGCTCGTTCTGCGACAAGATGGTGGAGCCGCGCGGCTGCATCGAAGCCGGGTGCCGCTATCTCTACAGCTACGTCGACCGCCTCAACGGTCAGCAGTACGTCGGCTGCATGCAGGAGGTCTTCGGTGCCGAGGTCGAGCTCTCCGCGGTGCTCGAGCCCGGTGGCTTCGGCGGCGTCAAGATGACCGGCGAGCCGCTGCCCCACTGCCAGTTCTCGGTCGAGCGGGCCTACGAGGGCTCCGGCGAGTCCTACGGCTGCGTCAACCGTCGCTTCTTCGACTGCACCGACGGCGGCGCCGAGGGCCTGCGCGCCTTCGATCTGCGCGACATCTGATCTGAACATATTTCCATGTAATTAGCCACGGATTAATGTAGGATCCGCCGCGATGACCGAAACGGCTGGAATCGCAGAGGCGGATGCCGACCAGGTGCTGACCGGCATGGCCGGCAACGCCGGCGGAGAGCAGAGCGGCCCGAGCTTCACGCTCGAGCTCAACCAGGACCAGAAGGACATCCGCGAGTGGGTCCACGGCTTCGCCGAGGGCGTCGTCAGGCCCGCCGCCGAGGAGTGGGACGAGCGCGAGGAGACTCCCTGGCCGGTGATCCAGGAGGCCGCCAACATCGGCCTTTACAGCTTCGAAGCCATGGGTCAGTTCTGGGCCGACGAGACCGGCCTGACGCTGCCGATCGCCAACGAGGAGCTGTTCTGGGGGGACGCCGGCATCGGCATGGCGATCATGGGCACCTCGCTCGCCGTCGCCGCGATCTTCGGCCAGGGGACCCCGGAGCAGATGGGGGAGTGGATCCCGCAGTGCTTCGGCACGCCGGACGACGTCAAGCTGGGCGCCTTCTGCGCCTCCGAGCCGGATGCCGGCTCCGACGTCTCCGCGATCCGCACCAGCGCCAAGTACGACGAAGCCAAGGACGAGTGGGTGCTCAACGGCCAGAAGGCCTGGGCGACCAACGGTGGCATCGCCAACGTCCACGTCGTCATCGCCTCGGTCGACCGCGAGCTCGGCTCGCGCGGCCACGCGGCTTTCGTGATCCCGCCCGGCACCAAGGGCTGCGAGCAGGGCGCCAAGGTCAAGAAGCACGGCCTGCGCGCCTCGCACACCGCTGACGTCCACCTCGACGACTGCCGCGTTCCCGGCGCCTGCCTGCTGGGCGGCAAAGAGAAGCTCGACGAACGCCTGGCGCGAGTTCGCGAGGGCAAGAAAGCCAAATCGCAGGCGGCGATGCAGACCTTCGAGGCGAGCCGGCCGACGGTCGGCGCCCAGGCACTCGGCATCGCCCGCGCCGCCTACGAGTACGCGCTCGAGTACGCCAAAGAGCGGCGTCAGTTCGGCAGGGCGATCATCGAGAACCAGTCGATCGCCTTCACCCTGGCCGACATGAAGCTGGAGATCGACGCCGCCCGCCTGCTGGTCTGGCGCGCGGCCTGGATGGGGCGCAGCGGGCAGACCTTCGAGAACGCCGAGGGCTCGATGTCGAAGCTGAAGGCCGGCGAGGTCGCCGTCTGGGCGACCGAGCGGGCGATCCAGATCCTCGGCGGCAACGGCTACACCCGCGAGTACCCGGTCGAGCGGATGCACCGCGACTCGAAGATCTACACGATCTTCGAGGGCACCTCAGAGATCCAGCGCCTAGTGGTCGCCCGCGCGATCTCCGGCGTCCACGTCAAATAGAGAATTGACGGCGGGAGAGCAAGGGCCGGCTAGCCCGATCCTTCCTCGCCTGCCCTGATTCAGATGAGTGCGGCAGTCCTTTGGTCCGCATGGCGACCCAAAGGACTGCCGCACTCAGGCGCTGCGGCGTTTGAGGCCTTCGCGGCGGAGTTTCTTGGCCAGGGTCACTTCTTTCCTGTCCGAGCCCTTCTTGTCGGGGCCGGGAGTCTCCAGGGTGGCGGGGAGGCCCTCGAATCTTGGCTCGGAGAGGAAGGCGGCAAGGCCGCGTTTGCCCATCTCGCCTTTGCCGATGTTGGCGTGGCGGTCGCGGCAGGAGCCGAGGGGGGCGGCGGCGTCGTTGACGTGGACGGCGCCGAGGCGGTCGATGCCGACCTTTGCGTCGGCTTCGTCGAGGACCTGGGCAAGGTGGGTTTCGTCGGTGATGTCATATCCCTGCACGAACATGTGGCAGGAATCGAGGCAGAGGCCGAGGCGCTTGTCGCCGCCGGCGCCGTCGATCAGATCGGCGATCTGATCGAAGTCGCGGGCCAGCAGGCCTTTGTGGCCGGCGGTCTGCTCGAGCAGGAGTCGACAGGAGTCAGTCTCTTTGAGGGCGCTTGCGATCGTCTTGGCGGCGCGCTTGATCGAGGGCGCGAGCGGCTCGTCTTTCTGTGAGCCGGGATGGAGGACAACCCCCGCCGCGCCGATCGCGTCGCCGATCCGCAGGGCGTGGGTGAGTGAGTCCTGCGACTTCTTACGCAGCTCTTTGTCTTTGCTGGCGCAGTTGATCAGGTAGACGGCGTGGATGATCACCGCCCCGATCTTGGAGGCGTCCATCGCCTCGCGAAAGGCGGCGAAGTCCTCCTCGCCGTACTTGGTCGGCCGCCACATGCGCGGGCTCTGGTTGAAGATCTGGATAGATTCGCAACCGCGTTCCCCGCCGCGCTCGATCGCTTTGTCGAGCCCGCCGGCGGTGGAGACATGCGCCCCGATCAACATGACTAGCGATAACCCCCGTTTGAGATTTGCCCCCTCGCCGACCGGTGCGCTGCACATCGGCGGAGCGAGGACGGCACTCTACAACTGGCTCGCGGCCCGTCATCAGGGCGGGGCGCTGGTGCTGCGGATCGAGGACACCGACCGCGAGCGCTCGACCGGGGAGAACGTCGAGCAGATCCTCGACGCGATGTGCTGGCTGCAGCTGGGCTGGGACGAGGGGCCGATATCCCAGGCGGAGCGGGCCGACCGCCATGCGGCGGCGCTGGAGCGCCTGCTCGAGTCCGGCGCCGCCTACCGCGACTCGGCCACGGCCAAGGACGTCGAGGCCTGGAAGGCCGAGCACGGCGCCGGCAGCGGCTACCGCGGTACCCCCACCGAGGAGCCCGGAGCGGCGATCCGCCTGCGGGTGCCGGACGCGGGGGAGACGGTGGTCGAGGACCTGCTCCGCGGCCCGGTCGCCTTCCCCAACGCCAGTTACGACGACTTCGTGATCGCCCGCGGCGACGGCTCGGTCCTCTACAACTTCGCGGTCGCCGTCGACGACGCCGAGATGGGGATCACCGAGGTGGTCCGCGGCGACGACCACCTCTCCAACACGCCAAAGCAGCTGCTGGTCCTCGCCGCTCTCGGCCACGAGCCGCCTCGCTACGCGCACCTGCCGCTGCTGCACGGGCCCGACGGCAAGAAGCTCTCCAAGCGCCACGGCGCCGCCTCGGTGCAGGAGCTGCGCGACGCCGGCTACCTGCCCGCGGCCGTTCGCAACTACCTGGCGCTGCTGGGCTGGGGGACCGACGACGACACGACGCTGATGTCGACCGAGGAGCTGGTGCGCCGGTTCCGGGTTGCCGACGTCGGCAAGGCGGCGGCGATCTTCGACGAGAAGAAGCTGCGCTGGCTGAACGGCCGCTTCATGCGCGAGATGACGCTCGACGAGTACACCGCGGCGGTCGCCGGCCACCTCGGCCGCGAGCCAGACGAGCAGCTTCGAGCCGCCTGCGAGATCGCCCAGGAGAAAGCGCAGACGCTGGACGAGGTCTGGCCGCTGATCCGCTTCCTCTTCGAACCCCCGGTCGACGACCCGAAGGCCTGGGCGAAGGTGATGAAAGAGGGCTCGGGGGAGATGCTGGAGGCTGCGGCCGAGGCACTGTCGCAAGCCGAGCCGTTCTCGCCGGAGGCGATCGAGGCGTCGCTGGCGCCTCTGCTCGAGCGCTTCGAGGTCAAGCCCGGCAGGCTCTACCAGCCGATTCGCGTCGCGATCACCGGCAGCTCGGTCTCTCCGGGGATCTTCGAGTCGCTGGCCGCCCTCGGCCGCGAACAGTCCCTAAACAGGCTGAAAACGGCTGTGGAGCGGCTTTCGGCCGCATAAGCGGACGGATGATCTAGCTCGCGAGGGCTCAAAAAAAGTACTTTTGGCTAAACCAAACGTCTTCATCTGCCGATGTGGAGGCCAATGGGCGCTACGACTACCCAGACCAATGGCAAGGTCTCTGCGCATGACGCTCCCTCGGGAGCAGGCGGCTCGCGCAGCAACGCCGCTCCCGGCAGCCGCCTCGCGGAAGCATTCGAGGCAGTTGAGCGCTTCCCGGTCCTGATCGAGTCCCGCGAGCGGGTGATCGCCGCGGCGACCGCCGACACCGCGCGGATCCGCGACCTGGTCGAGGCGGTCGAGTCCGACGTCGCCCTTTCGATCTCCGTCCTTCGCTTCGCCAACCGCAGCGGCGTCGTCGCCGGTGGTGTCGGCGGCATACCCGAGGCCGTCGAGGTGCTCAAGCCGTCGGGGGTGCTGGCGATCGCCGGTACCGCGCCCAGCTTCGACTTCTTCGAGTCCAACGGCGGTTGGGAGCTGAAACCCGAGCGCTTCCGCGTTCATGCCCTGGCCACGCAGCGCGCCGCCGACCAGATCGGCCGCGTCGTCGGCTGGGTCGAACGCGACGAGCTTGCCGTGGCCGCGCTGCTGCACGACGTCGGCCGCCTCGTCATCTCCCGCCTGCACCCCGGCTACAAGGTCTACTTCGACGCCGGCACCCGCACCCCCGAGCAGCGCCTGCGCGACGAACGCGACCAACTCGGCATCGACCACACCCTGGTCGGCGGCGTGCTGGCCCGGCGCTGGAACCTGCCGCAGCGGATCGCGATCGCGATCGAGCGCCACCACGCCGAGGACTCCGACGGCCTGGCGGCGATGGTCGCGACCGCCGACATGGTCGCCCATTACTCCCAGGGCGAGGCGATCTCCCCGGAACGGCTGCGGGCCAGCGCCGAGCGCTGCGGGCTCGGTCCCGAGGCTCTGCGCGACCTCCTCTACGAAATGCCTTTGCCGCGCGAGGGCTCCAACCGGATCAGCGAGCCCTGCCCGCTGTCGGCACGTGAGCTCGACGTGCTCCGCCACCTCTCCGAGGGCATGGTCTACAAGCAGATCGCCGGCGAGATGCAGCTCTCGGTCTCGACCATCCGCACCCATCTGCACAACGTCTACGGCAAGATCGGCGCCGTCGACCGCGCCCAGGCCGTGCTCACCGCCCGCGACCGCGGCTGGATCTAAGCCTCTCCTAGTCGATCAGGGATTCGCGCAGGGCGATCGAGACCGCATGGGTCCGGTTGCGGGCCCCGAGCCGGGCCAGCGCGGTCTTGATGTGGGTCTTGACGGTCTCTTCGCTGAGGTCGAGTTCGCGCGCCGCCACCGTCGTCGATTCCCCGTCAGCGAGGAGCTGGAGGATCTGGCGCTGGCGCTGGGTCAGCTTGCCGCGACTGCCTTTCGGCGGCACGGCGGGGTCGACGAAGCTTTCCTGGGCAGCGGCGGCATCGACGGCACGGCGCAGCTCCGCGGTCCCGGCGGTGCGGGCCACGTAGGCGCTGGCACCGGCCTGCATCGCGGCGCTGGCGATGTGCCGCTCGGGCTGCTCGCCGTGGGCGACGATGCCGATCCCGGGGGAGGAGCGCCGCAGCATGCGGATCGCATCCTGGCCGCTGATCGAGGCCGCGGGCCCGTTCTGGCGCCAGCGCATGTCGACGATGGTGACGTCGAAGGTGCCGATGTCCCGGACCAGGTCCAGGGCCTCCTCGCGACTGCTGGACTCGTGCACCTCGAAACCATCTTCGAGCACTCCGCGGATTCCGAGGCGGACCAGCGGGTGATCGTCGATCACAAGGCAGTTGAGGCGCTCGCTCAGGACGGTTCCGATCACTCGTTTGCGGGCGGGGCCCGTTCGCCGGTAACGACCCCTTCGATTCCGATCCTAGCCCAGCCCGGAACGGTGCGGTAGAAAGGACTCTTGATCTCGATCACCTCCAAGTCGCGCTATGCGGTCGTTGCCCTCGCCGAGCTCGCTCGCTCCGGCGATCGCCCGGTCCCGATCAAGGAGCTGGCCGAGCGCCGCGAGATCCCCGAGCAGTTCCTCGAGCAGCTGTTCTCGACCCTGCGCCGGGCCGGGCTCCTGACCAGCCACCGCGGCATGCGCGGCGGCTACACGCTCTCCAAGCCCCCGGAAGAGATCACCGTTCTGGAGGTCGTCCAGGCCCTCGACGGCAAGATCGGCCAGGAGGCCGACGAGGCCGGCGGCATCTGGGCCGAGGGAGTCACCGCCCTGCGCAAGGTCTTCGGCCAGACCACGATCGCCGAAGTGGCGCGGCGCGAGGCGGAAGAGGCCGGCAGCGGCATGTACTTCATCTAATCCACTCGACTACCTCTGTTTTACGCCGCCCGGCGCCGGGTAGTTGACGATCTCCGCTGCGAGGTTGGACGGCCTGCGGGAGGGCGGGACGTCTTCGCGGTCCCACCGTCTGCCCCAAGGAGGGACTTTCATGACTGGTAGTTCTCGGCTGCGAATCCTCGCTCTGGCCGTCACGGCCCTCCTCGCCGCGCTGGCCCTGGTGGCGGCACCCGCCTCCGCGACGAAGCCGCCGCAGACGATGGCGGCGCTCGGCGACTCGATCACCCGCGCCTTCAACTCCAGCGGCCCCGGCTGCCCGACCGGTCCCGGCCTCGACTGCCCGAAGAACTCCTGGGCCACCGGTACCAACCCGGCCGTGAACAGCCAGCTGCAGCGGCTGGAGGCGATGCATCCGGGGGACGTGGTCGGCTTCAACGACGCCGTCTCCGGCGCTCGCGCCGCCGGCCTGCTCGCCCAGGCGCAGGCGGCCGCAGCCCAGGGCCCCGACTACGTGACGATCGAGATCGGCGCCAACGACGCCTGTGCCTCGACTCCGACCCCGCTCGGCACCTTCCGCGACCAGGTCGAAGCGGCACTCGGCGCGCTCGCGGCGGGGAACCCGAAGGTCTACGTCCAGCTGGCGAGCATCCCCGACATCAACCAGCTGCACACGCTCTTCACCAGTCCGCCCGATCCCAACGCGCTGACCCGCTGGGCCGCGCTCAGCGTCTGCCAGGGACTGCTGGCCAACCCCCTCTCCAGTGAACCGGCCGACGTCGCGCGCCGGGCCGCCTTCCGCGACCGGGTGATCGCCTACAACGGCGCGCTCGCCGGGGCCTGTGCCGAGTTCAGCCGCTGCCGCTGGGACCGCAACGCGGTGTTCGAGTCGTCCTTCACCAAAGACGACGTCGCCAACGTGACCAACACCGAAGGGCTGCCGATCTTCCCCTTCAACGTGCTTCCGGTCTTCGGGCCAGGCCACGCCAACTCGACCGCGGACTACTTCCACCCCTCGCTGCAGGGCCAGGCGCAGCTCGCCGAGACCACCTGGAACGCGACCTTCCGCGACTTTGTCGCCAGGGGCCAGGGCGCTCTCTCGCAATAAAGGCCGCTCCGCCCCGGCGGCTGCCTGGGAGCCCTTAGAGTGCGCCCATGAGCGGCGCGGGCAAGGTGTCGAAGTGAGGGTCGGGGCGGAGGCCTCCGCGGTCGTCGGCGGTACGCCCCTGGTCCTCCTGGACCGGCTCGGCAGCGATGTCGGCGGGGTGATCTGCGCCAAGCTCGAGTACTTCAATCCCGGCGGCTCGGTCAAGGACCGGATCGGGGTGGCGATGATCGATGCGGCCGAAGAGGCCGGGCTGGTCAAGCCGGGGCGCTCGGTGGTGGTCGAGCCGACCAGCGGCAACACCGGGATCGCGCTGGCGATGGTCTGCGCGGCGCGGGGCTACGAGCTGATCCTGACCCTGCCGGAGGGGATGAGCAGGGAGCGCGCGAAGCTGCTGCGGGCGTATGGGGCGGAGGTGCGGGAGACGCCGTCGCTGGGCGGGATGAACGAGGCCGTCGCCCTGGCCGAAGAGATCCGCGAGCAGCGCAAAGCCTTCATGCCGATGCAGTTCTCCAACCCCGCCAACGCCGAGGCTCACCGCCGGACCACGGCGGAGGAGATCTGGCGCGACACCGACGGTCAGATCGGCGCCTTCGTCGCCGGGGTCGGCACCGGCGGCACGATCACCGGGGTCGGGCGGATGCTGAAGGAGCGGGCGCCCGAGGCGCTGGTGGTGGCGGTCGAGCCGGCCAGCTCGCCGGTGCTCTCCGGTGGCGCTCCCGGCCCGCACAAGATCCAGGGGATCGGAGCCGGCTTCGTGCCGGAGGTGCTGGACCGCTCGGTGATCGACGAGATCCTCTCCGTGACCGACGAGGACGCGCTGGAGACGGCGCGGCTGGTCGCGCGTGAGGAGGGGGTGCTGGCGGGGATCTCGGCCGGGGCCAACATCAGCGCCGCGCTGGAGATCGCGGCGCGGCCGGCGATGGCCGGCAAACGGGTGGTGACGGTCGTCTGCGACTCGGGCGAGCGCTACATGTCCCTACCCTTCTTCTCACCATGAGCAGGTGGAAGAAGGTGGTCTTCGAGGTGCGCGCAGACGTCGCCGCCGCCCGCGATCGCGACCCCGCGGCGCAGGGGGTCTCCACCTTCGAGATCCTCAGCAGCTGGGCCGGCGTGCAGGCATTGCTGACGCATCGGGCCGCGCACGCGCTGATGGAGGCGGGGGTGCCGGTCCTGCCCCGGGCGATCGCCTACATGACCCGCGCCGTGACCGGGGTCGAGATCCATCCCGCGGCGGCGATCGGCAACGAGTTCTTCATCGACCACGGCGCCGGCGTGGTGATCGGCGAGACCGCGGTGATCGGCGACCGGGTGACCCTCTACCAGGGGGTGACGCTGGGCGGTACCGGCTTCCAGCGCGGCAAGCGCCACCCGACACTCGGGGACAACGTCACCGTCGGCTCCGGCGCTAAGCTGCTGGGGCCGATCGACGTCGGCGCCGGCGCCAAGGTCGGCGCCAACACGGTCGTGGTCGAGGACGTGCCGCCGGGGGCAACCGTGGTCGGCAACCCCGGCCACACGGTCAGGGTCGAAGGCAAGCGGATCGAGGGGCCGGACGCCGACTGGATCCATCTGCCGGACCCGATCGCCGAGGCGATCAAAGCGCTCTCGGAGCGGATCGGAGAGCTCGAGCAGCGGCTCTCCGCGCTCGACGGCGGCAACGGTCCGGCGGCCGACTCGCCGGACATCCGGCCCCGCACCGGCCGCTCCTCGGCCGGCGGCTGAGCGCCTCCGGCCCCTCCGAGCGCCCCTCTATTCTCGGAGCGATGCTGCAGAGCGAGTTCGAGATCCCCGCCGAAGGCGAGATGGCCGCCGGCGGGGCCCCGACCGAGGCCGGCGCCGACCGCGTCGAGCGCCTGCTGGCCGGGCTCAACCCGCCGCAGCGGGCGGCCGCCGAACACGTCGAGGGGCCGATGCTGGTGGTGGCCGGGGCCGGCTCGGGCAAGACCCGGGTCCTGACCCACCGGATCGCCTATCTGCTCGCCACCGGGGTCGCGCGGCCGGGCGAGATCCTGGCGATCACCTTCACCAACAAGGCGGCGGCGGAGATGCGCGAGCGGGTCGGCGACCTGATCGGGCGCTCGGTGCGGGCGATGTGGGTGACCACCTTCCACTCCTCCTGCGCGCGGATGCTGCGCGCCGACGCCGAGCGGCTGGGCTACTCGCGCAGCTTCACGATCTACGACCAGTCGGACTCGCTGCGGATGCTGAAGCGGGTGATGCGCGAGCTCGGGGTCGACCCCAAACGCTATCCCGCCCGGGCGATCCAGAACAAGATCTCCGGTGCCAAGAACCAGCTGATCGACTCCGACATGTACGCCGAAACGCAGGGCAGCCTCTTCGAGGAGGTGGTCGCCGAATGCTTCCCGCTGTATGAGAAGCGGATGCTGGAGGCCAACGCGATGGACTTCGACGACCTCCTGGTCCGCACGGTCAACGCGCTGGAGCTGTTCGAGGAGGTGCGCGAGCGCTGGCGGCGCACCTTCCGCCACGTCCTCGTCGACGAGTACCAGGACACCAACCACGCCCAGTACCGGCTACTGCAGCTTTTGGCTTCAGAGCACGGAAATTTGATGGTGGTTGGAGACGAGGACCAGTCGATCTACGGCTTCCGCCACGCCGATATTCGTAATATTTTGGACTTCGAGCACGACTTCCCCGAGGCCGAGGTGGTCAAGCTGGAGCAGAACTACCGCTCCACCCAGACCATCCTCTCCGCCGCCAACGCCGTGGTCGAGCGCAACCGCGAGCGGCGGCCGAAGAAGCTCTGGACCGAGATCGAGGGCGGCGAGCCGGTGCAGCTCTCCGAGCTCGGCGACGAGCACGAGGAGGCGCGCTGGGTGGCGGCGGAGATCCAGCGCCTCGGCGAGGAGCACGGGGTCAAGCGCTCCGACGTCGCCGTCTTCTACCGGACCAACGCGATGAGCCGGGTGCTGGAGGACACGCTGGTCCGCTTCGACCTGCCCTACCAGGTGATCGGCGGCACCAAGTTCTACGACCGGGCCGAGGTCAAGGACGCCGTCGCCTACCTCAGCCTGCTGCTCAACCCGGCCGACCAGGTCTCCTTCCTGCGCATCGTCAACTCGCCGCGGCGCGGGATCGGCAACACCACTCAGGGCCGGCTCGCCTCCTACGCGAACACGGCCGGGCTGACGATCTGGGAGGTCGCCGAACGGGCGGAGGAGGTGCCGGGACTGAGCTCTGGCGCGGTCAAGAACGTGACCCGCTTCTTCGAGACGATGGAGCTGCTGAAAGCGCGGGTCGACGCCGGCGCCGCGGTCGCCGACATCGTGCAGGCGGTGCTGAGCGAGAGCGGCTACGTGGAGGCGCTGGAGGCCGAGCGCACGGTCGAGGCGGAGGGGCGGATCGAGAACCTCGACGCCTTCACCGGGGCCGCCGCCGAGTTCGACGTCAACCGCGAGCAGGAGGGCGAGAGCGAGGTGCCGCCGCTGGAGGAGTTCCTGCAGCAGATCTCGCTGCTCTCAGACCAGGACTCGATCGAGGAGGAGCAGGACCTGGTGACGCTGATGACCGTGCACAACGCCAAGGGCCTCGAGTACGACACCGTCTTCGTGATCGGCTGCGAGGACGGCTCCTTCCCGCACATGATGGCGCTCGAAGAGGGTGGCGAGGAAGAGGAGCGGCGCCTCTGTTACGTCGCCATCACCCGCGCCCGCCAGCGCCTCTACATGACCTGGGCCCGCGAGCGGCGGCTCTTCGGGCGCTCCGAGCGCAACCTGCCTTCGCGCTTCATCGACGAGCTGCCGGTCGAGCTGACCGAGCGCCACGCGACCGTCTCCAGCACGGTCGGCGGGATGACCTGGGAGCCCTCATCCGGCACCAGTCCCGCTCAGCCGGTCGACCCTGGCCCGGCGCTGGAGATGCAGACCGGCGACGACGTCGTCCACGCCAGCTTCGGCGATGGCGTGGTGACCGCGGTCGAGCCGGGTGGGGTGGTCGTGGTCCGCTTCTCCGGCGACGGCTCCGAGCGCAAGCTGATGGCCGACTACGCGCCGATCCGGAAGCGGTAGCCAGGTGACGGCGCGGATCATCGACGGCAAGGCGGTCGCGGTCGCGGTCCGCGAGCAGGTGCGGATCGACGTCGCGGCTTACAAGGCCGAAGCTGGACGGGTGCCGACCCTGGCCACCGTGCTCGTCGGCGACGACCCGGCCTCGGAGATCTACGTCGCCAACAAGCACCGCGCCTGCGAGGAGGTGGGGATGCGCTCGGTCCACCACGGGCTCGCCGGCGCCACCGCCGAGAGCGAACTGCTGGAGGTGGTCGCGGCGCTGCGCTTCGACGACGAGGTCGACGGCATCCTCGTGCAGCTGCCGGTTCCGGAGCAGATCGACCCCGATGCCGTCGTCGCCGCGATCGACCCCGGCAAGGACGTCGACGGCCTCACCCCGGTCAACGCCGGCCTGCTCGCCCACGGCACTCCCGGCCTGGTGCCCTGCACCCCGGCCGGGGTGATGGAGCTGCTGCGCCACGAGGGAGTCGAGCTGGAGGGGGCCGAGGCGGTGGTCGTCGGGCGCTCGAAGCTGGTCGGGGTGCCGGTGGCACGCTTGCTTCTGGCCGCCAACGCGACCGTCACCGTCTGCCACTCGCGCACCCGCGATCTCGCCGCAACCTGCCGTCGCGCCGACGTCCTCGTCGCCGCGGTCGGGGTGCCGGAGCTGCTCGGCGCCGATGCGGTCAAGCCCGGCGCGGTGGTGATCGACGTCGGCATGAACCGCACCGAGGAGGGCCTGCGCGGCGACGTCGAGTTCGCGGCCGCCGCCGGCGTGGCCGCTGCGATCACGCCGGTGCCGGGTGGGGTCGGCCCGATGACGATCGCGATGTTGCTGGTCAATACCTTGCAGGCGGCGCGGACGCGCACGTTGTCCACGCCGGCCTAGAAGGGTCGGCTATTTCCCCCTCGAATAGGGCTTGAAGCGGCTATACAGGGTCGAATCGACCGGCAAGCTTCGACGGAGGGACTGCAGATGGACGTGGACAAGCTCAACACCGGGGAGAAGGTCGCCGGGGTATCGGCCGTCCTGCTCTTCATATTCATGTTCTTCGACTGGTTCGGGGTGGAGATCTCCGGCGAAAGCGGATCCGTGTCGTTCGGCTCGGGCGCGGGTGGGAGCGCCTGGGATGCCCTGGACTTCATCCCGATCGTCCTCATGGTCACGATCGTGATCGCCCTGGTCAACGCCTTCCTCCGCCTCAGCGACTCCGATTATGAGCCGCCGGTTTCGATGAACGTCGCGGTTGCGGTCCTGGGCGGCCTCTCGGTTCTGCTGATCCTCTTCCGGATCGTCTCCCCGCCCGACTTCGGCACCTTCGGCGGCGTCTCGGTCGAGGCCACGCGCGAATTCGGCATCTTCCTCGGCTTCCTCGCTGCCGCCGGCATCGCCTACGGCGGCTATCGCGGCATGCAGGAAGAGGGCACGACCTTCAGCGGCACCGCCGACAAGCTTTCCGGCAGCGGTCCCGGCAACAACCCGCCGCCTCCGCCGTCGTCAACCCCGCCACCGCCACCCCCACCGCCCCCTGCGGCTAGCTAGGAGGGGCTGCTCGCGACTCCTCGGGCGATCTGCCTGGCAAAGGCGATGACGGTCATCATCGGGTTGACGCCGACCGAGGTGGGGAAGAGGGAGGCGTCGGCGACGTAGAGGTTGTCGGTGCCGTGGACGGAGCCGTCGGTGGCGCAGACTCCCTCGCGCTCGTCGGCCGAGATGCGGGCGGTGCTCATCGGGTGGAACGCCTCCAGGCGCAGCTCGGAGGGCTTGAAGGAGGTGGCCTCGAACTGGGGCAGGTCGCCTGGCTCGAGGACGCCGACGCGGGCGATGTTGGGGTAGACCTCGGTGGCGCCGGCGGCGAAGTGGACTTCGGCGGCGCGGGCGATGCCGAAGGCGAGGCGGTCGGCGTCGCTCCCGAGCAGCTTGTAGCCGGCTCGCAGCGAGCCCTCGGCGCCGAGCCCGACCCTGCCGGAGGACTCGTCGCAGAGGTGGACGCCGATCGAGCCGACGTGGCCGAAGCCGAGCATCGCTTCCTGGTGGGAGCGGCCGGTGCCCAGCAGCCAGGCGCCGCCGAAGGCGAGCGGGGTGAAGGTCGCCTCGAGCAGGATCCCGGTGGGCTCCCACTCGTCGACGTAGTAGCTCTGCATCACCCCGTCCCAGCCGCGCACTTCCTCGCCGTAGCGGGCACCGACCCAGCAGGCCGGGTGGATGTGGAAGTTGCGGCCGACCTGGCGCCCGCCCAGCCCTGAGCGCAGCAGCAGCTCCGGCGTGCCGAAGGCGCCGCCGGCGGCGATCACCGCCCGGCGGGCGCGCACGGTGAAGGGGCGTCGACTGGATCCACCGCCAGCCCCGGTCGAGCCGCTGACCCCGACCGCGCGGCCGTCCTCGACCAGGATCCGGCCGACCTCGACGCCGGTGCGGATCCGCGCCCCGGCGGCGACCGCGCGCGGCAGGTAGCTGACGTGCATGCCGCGCTTGGCGTCGATCTCGCAGCCGAAGGGGCAGGAGCTGCACTGCACGCAGTTGCCGGCGTTGCGGTGGATCGGGGCGCCGCTGGCCCCGATCGCCGCCGCACCCTCCATCGCCAGCTGGCCGTTGCGACCCATCCGCTCCGGATCGAGCTGCGTGACCCGGAGGAAATCCTCGGCCTCGGCGTAGTCGGCGTCCAGGCCCGTGGCCCAGGGGATGCCGAAGCGCTTCTCCCAGTCCTCGAGCACCGGCTGCGGGGCGCGGAAGCAGGTGCCGGAGTTGATCACCGTGGTGCCGCCGAGCGCCCTGGCGACGGGGACGGGGATCGGCGGCCGGCCCGCGGCAATCGTCAGGCCGCCGTCGCGGTAGAGCTCGGCGATCGCCTCCAGGTGGTCGCCCGGGTAGCTGTCGCGGTTGTAGTGCGCGCCGGCCTCGAGCACGATCACGTCGAGCCCGGCCTCGGCCAGGGTCGCCGCCGCTACCGCGCCGCCGGCGCCGGAGCCGACGACGACGACGTCGCATTCCTCGCCCTCGCCCGGCGGCTCCAGGTCGCCGAGGCTCCCGGCCGGCTCCGGCAGCGTCCCGTCGGCGAGCTCGCAGCCGATCTCGAAGCCGATCCGCTCCCGCACCGCGGGGGTGACCGCGTAGCCGAGCGTCGAGAAGAGCTTCGCCATCAGCAGCAGGTCGTGGTGGACGGAAAGGCGCGAGCCCTCCAGCTTCGCCAGGAAGTCCTCCCGGGCCTCGGGGTCGAGGCGGCTGAAGCGCCAGGGGAAGGGCAGCCACTCGAAGGCGCGCAGACCGAGCTTGAGCCGGGCCAGCACCCTTGGCGAGACCGAGCCGAGGAAGTTCGCCACCGGCCCGGCGACCTCGACGTCGCGCTCGGCCCGGGGCAGGCCGTCGATGCCGGGCGCCATCGCCGCGCAGATCGCGCTCAGCGTGCGCTGCTCAGCGGCCGAGAGCCCTGGCGCGCGCTGTCAACCGGGGTCGGTCGGCCGGCCGATGCGGCCGGCCAGGGCCCAGAGCCAGAGCGAGAACAGCGCCAGGAAGCCGTCGACCAGGAAGTTGAGCAGGTAGATGAAGACCTGGTCCTGGATCACGAAGAAGGCGAGTGAGCCGAGCGAGGAGGCGGTCTTGCCGGCGGCGAGGACGAGCAGCAGCGCGCGGTAGCGGACGACGTCGGTCTGGGCGAGCAGGCAGATGCCGGTGATGACGACCATGTAGGCGAAGGACAGCGCCAGCCAGAGGTAGACCTGGGTGTGGGGGGCGCGGGTGTCGTTGCCGAACCATTCGCCGACGTCGGAGATGACGTCGAGGACCCCGCTCGGCACCGCGATGAAGAGAGTTCCAACCACGGCGAAGGTGACGGCGAGCAGGCGCAGGTTGAGGACGACGAAGCGCTCTGCGGCCGGTCCCTGCATCGGGCGGGACAATAACTGGCTGAGCGGCCAAAGACCGCTGCCGCTGCGATCTCGGGGCGGCGCCTAGAATCCCGCCGATGATCGACCGGGATCAGGTGCTGCACGTGGCGAGACTTGCGCGTCTCAGGCTCACAGAGGGAGAGGTGGAGACGATGGTGGGGGAGCTGTCGGGGATCCTCGACCATGTGGACCGGATCGGGAAACTGGACTTGGAGGGGGTCGAGCCGACCTCGCACGTGGTGGCTCTGGAGAACGTGCTGCGGGCGGATGAGCCGCGGCCGAGCCTTGCTTCGGAGGTTGCGCTCGAACAGGCTCCCGAACCGCTTGACGGTGCCTTCAGGGTGCCGTCGCCGCAGGCCGACGCTTGATGGCCGACCTCCTGGAGCTGACCGTCGCGCAGGCGGCGGCGAAGATCGCGGCGGGGGAGATCTCCCCGGGCGAGTACTTCGAGGCCTGGCGCGGGGCGGCTGCCGGGGATGAGCTGAACGCCTACCTCTGGCAGATCGAGGAGGGCAACGGGTACGAGGTCGAGGACGGGCCGCTGAAGGGGATCCCGGTCGCGGTCAAGGACATCTTCTGCACCGAGGGCTCGCCGACCACCGCCGGCTCGCGGATCCTCGAGGGTTACTGCCCGCCCTACACCGCGACCGCCGTGCGCCGGCTCGATGCCGCCGGCGCCCGCGTGCTCGGCAAGACCAACATGGACGAGTTCGCGATGGGGTCCTCGAACGAGAACTCCGCCTACGGGCCGGTGCTGAACCCGTGGGATCGCGGCCGCGTGCCCGGGGGGTCTTCCGGCGGCTCGGCCGCCGCCGTCGCCGGCGGCCTGGCGCCCTGCGCGATCGGCACCGACACCGGCGGCTCGATCCGCCAGCCGGCCTCGCTCTGCGGGATCGTCGGCCTCAAGCCCACCTACGGGGCGATCTCGCGCTACGGGATGATCGCCTTCGCCTCCTCGCTCGACCAGTGCGGGCCGCTGACCCGCGACGTCACCGACGCGGCGCTGATGCTGGCGGCGCTGGAGGGGCGCGACCCCTGCGACTCGACCTCGGTCGGGATCGAGGGCGGGATCGTCGCCCCCAGCCGCGAGGGTTTGCGGGGGCTGCGCTTCGGCGTCCCCGCCGAGCTGGCCCACGACAGCCTCGAGGCCGGTGTGCGCGAGGTCTTCGAGGCGACCCTGGCGCGGATCGAGGAGCTCGGCGGCGAGATCGCCGAGGTGGCGCTGCCCAGCGCCGAGCACGGGATCTCCGCCTACTACGTGATCGCCCCGGCCGAGGCCTCCTCGAACCTCGCCCGCTACGACGGCGTCCGCTACGGGCGGCGCTCCGAGAGCGCCGGGGACCTGCTCGAGATGTACGAGAACACGCGGGCCGAAGGCTTCGGCGCCGAGGTCAAGCGACGGATCATGCTCGGCACCTACGCGCTCTCCTCCGGCTACTACGAGGCCTACTACGGCCAGGCGCAGAAGGTCCGCACGCGGATCGCCGAGGACTTCGCCGAGTCCTTCGCCAAGGTCGACTTCGTCGTCACCCCGACCTCGCCCTCGGTCGCCTTCGGGCTCGGCGAGAAGACCGACGACCCGCTCTCGATGTACCTCAACGACTTCTTCACCGTGCCGATGAGCCTGGCCGGTATCCCGGCGATCTCGATTCCCGCCGGTCTGGCCGAGCCCGAAGGTGGCGGCCCGCGGCTGCCGGTCGGCTTCCAGATCGCCGCCCCGGCCTTCGCCGAGCAGAAGCTGCTGGACGCGGCCTACGCGCTCGAGCAGGGGATCGGCTTCGACTCCAGGCCGGAGGGCGTCGATGGCTGAGAACGGGCACGAGCTCGAGGCGGTGATCGGGCTGGAGATCCACGTCCAGCTGGCGACCAGGACGAAGATGTTCTGCGGCTGCGAGCTCTCCTTCGGAGACGAGCCCAACGTCCACACCTGTCCGGTCTGCCTCGGCCTCCCCGGCGTGCTGCCGGTGCCCAACGAGCAGGCGATCCTCTACGCGCTGCAGATCGCCGCGGCACTGGAGTGCGAGGTGGCGCCGCGCTCGATCTTCCACCGTAAGAACTACTTCTACCCCGACAACCCGAAGGCGTACCAGATCAGCCAGTTCGATATTCCGCTCGCCAGCGACGGGAAGCTCGGCGAGATCCGCATCCACCGCGCCCACCTCGAGGAGGACGCGGCGAAGATGGTCCACGTCGGCGAGTCGGGCCGGATCCACGGCTCCGGCGCCTCCCTGGTCGACTTCAACCGCGGCGGCACGCCGCTGGTCGAGATCGTCACCGAGCCCGACCTGCGCGGCGCCGCCGAAGCCGCCGAGTGGGCGCGGCTGCTGCGGGAGACGGTGCGCCAGCTCGGTGTCTCCGACGTCAACATGGAGGAGGGGAGCCTTCGCATCGACGCCAACGTCTCCGTGCGCCCGGCCGGCTCCGAGGAGCTGGGGACGAAGACCGAGCTGAAGAACATGAACAGCTTCCGCTTCGTCCAGCGCGGGGTCGAAGCCGAGCTGGAGCGCCAGCGCGAGCTGATCGCGGCGGGGGGGACGGTGACCCAGGAGACCCTCCACTTCGATCCGGTCAGCGGCAGCCTCACCTCGCTGCGCTCGAAGGAGGAATCGCACGACTACCGCTACTTCCCCGAGCCCGACCTGGTGCCGCTGGCGCCGACCGAGGAGATGCTGCGGGCGGCCCGCGAGGCGCTGCCGGAGCTGCCGGCGGCACGGATCGTGCGTTACGAAGGGATGGGCCTAGCCGCCGACGTTGCCGCCACCCTCGCTGCCGATCCCGGCACCGCCGCTTACTTCGAGCGAACCGCGAGGGAGGCCGACGGGGTGGAGGCGAAGGTCGTCGCCAACTGGGTCACCGGCGAGCTGGCGGCGGCGCTGCGCCAGGGCGACGAGGAGGTTACCGCCACCGACTCCAAGGTCGAGCCCCCCGCGCTTGCCGCCCTGATCGCAATGGTCCAGGAGAAGAAGATCTCCCACGGCAGCGGCAAGGCGGTCCTGGCGGCCCTGGTCGCCGAGGGCGGCGACCCGGCGGCGATCGTCGAGCGCGAGGGTTTGGCTCAGATGGCCGCCGACGACGGCGAGCTGGAGGGTGTCGTCGACGCCGCGATCGCCGCCAACGCCAAGGCGGTCGAGCAGATCAAGGCCGGCAACGCGAAGGCGATCGGCGCCATCGTCGGCCATGTCATGCGCGAGACCAAGGGCCGCGCCGATGGCGGCGAGGTTAACCGCTTGATCCGCGAGCGGATCTAGATTCACACATCTGCACTTAGGCGTCTATAGGACGCCCTGCAGCAGATTCGTGGGGTGACGAAAGTGTGATCTAGCACTTTGTAACACGTTGTTACAAAGTGCTAAGTTGAACCCATGGCCTGGAATGTCGTCATCGCCGGTGGTGGATTCGGGGGAGCGGCGGCGGCGCGGGAGCTGGAGAAGACGATGCCGCGGCAGTCGGCGCGGCTGGTGCTGGTCAACGAGACCAACTTCATGCTCTACACGCCGTTCCTGCCGGAGGCGGCGGCCGGGACGCTGGAGCCGCGTCATGTGGTGACGCCGCTGCGGGACATCCTCAAGCGCACCTATCTGCGGCTGGGCTCGATCGTCGGCCACGACCCCGAGGCGAAGACGGTCGAGCTGCGGGCCAAGTACGGCGCGACCGAGACGCTGCCCTACGACCAGCTGCTGCTCTCGCTGGGCTCGGTCTCGCGGACGCTGCCGGTGCCCGGGCTGGCCGAGCACGCGATCGGCTTCAAGGACCTTGCCGACGCGATCTGGCTGCGCAACCACGTCGTCGAGACCCTCGAGGAAGCCAATGCCACCGAGGACCCCGCGCGCCGCGAAAAGCTGCTCACCTACGTCTTCGTCGGCGCCGGCTACGCCGGCCTGGAGGCGCTGGCCGAGCTGCAGGACTTCGCCGCCGACGCGATGGAGAGCTACCCACGGGCGCGGCTGCACGGGATGCGCTGGGTGCTGGTCGAGGCGACCGGGCGGGTGTTGCCGGAGATCGACCCGCAGCTCGCCGACTACGCCCTGCACGAGCTGCGCGGGCGCGGCATCGACATCAGGCTGGAGACGACGCTGGAGGAGGTCGGCCCCGAGAGCGCCCGCCTCTCCAGCGGCGAGACGCTGCCAGCCTGCACCGTCGTCTGGACCGCCGGTGTCGCCCCGCAGCCGATTCTCAAAGAGCTCAGCCTGCCGCTCGACGAGCGCGGCCGGGTCCCGGTCGACGAGCACCTGCGGGTGCGAGGACTCGACTCGGTCTGGGCGATCGGCGACTGCGCCGCGGCACCGGACCCGCGCGGCGGCCTCTGTCCGCCGACCGCACAGCACGCCGTCCGCCAGGGGCCGGTGGCGGCGCGCAACATCGCCGCCGAGCTGGGGATCGGGTCCCCCGAGCGGTTCGAATACCGCAGCGAGGCGTCCTTCGTCAACCTCGGCCGCTACAAGGCCGTGGGCCGGATCGGCGACCGCACCTTCCGCGGCTTTCCCGCCTGGTGGCTGGCGCGCAGCTACCACATGAGCCAGATCCCCGGAACCGCTCGCAAGGTCCGTGCGGTGCTCGACTGGACCGCCGGCCTGCCGTTCCGGCGCGACATCTCCGAGGTCGGCTCGATCGGTCACCCGAAGAAGCTCCTCTAGCGCCAGAATGGAGCTGTGGAGTACCTCGTAATCGCCTTCTTCTTCGGCCTCGCCACCGGCATCGTCGCCAAGGGCAAGGGCAGCTCGTTCTGGATCTGGTTCGTCGTCGGCGCCGTCGTGCCGCTGATCGGCCTGATCGCGGTGATCCTCTACCGCACCGAGAAGAACGAACCCGAACGCCAGTGCCCCAACTGCCATAAGGCGCTCAAGCTCTACGTCCAGGTCTGCCCCCGCTGCGGCACCGACCTGTACCTGCCCGATCCGGCCGAGGTTCGGCACCCCGGCGTCAGGTAGCGCGCCGCAGCGGGCCGGGGGCGCCCCCTCTCTAGGTGGCCAGGGCGGCCACGGCGGCGCGGATCGGCGCCGGGTCCCAGCGCCCGATCGCGTCGATGACCCGCCCGTCGAGAAGCTTGAAGCGGCCGATGCCGTCCCAGTCGATCTGCTCGCCGCCGACCGTCGCCGTCATCGCGTACTCGACGAAGACGACGTCCTCGCGCGCCGCCCAGCTCCTCGTCTCGAGCGCGATGTCGGGCATCGTGGCCTTGATGGCGCGGACGTAGTCGGGCTCCTCGTCGCCCCTGATCGGCCGCTCCATGCCGGAGTGGTCGATCCGTGCCTCGGGGTGCACCATCTCGAACTTTTCGAGACGGTCGGCGTCGAAGCTCGGCCAGATTTCCTCGTACACCTGGATGAACCTGTCTACGTCGTGCATCGGGTCTCCTTCGGTGGGTGGTCGGTCGGGCCGACGATAGGCGTGGGCGACGGCGCTGTCTGGCGGAAATCCGCCACGGTCGGCAGATCGGCTCAGCTGTCCGAAAGTCGCCAGCCTTGCGAGCGGGGCGGTGTCAGGATGAGCCCGTGATCGGCGACTTCGAGACCTGCTACCGGTTCATGCGCAGCCGCGATCCGCGCTACGACGGCCACTTCTTCGTCGGCGTGACCTCGACCGGCATCTACTGCCGCCCCAGCTGCCCCGCCCGCCTGCCGAAACGACACAACGTCCGCCTCTTCCTCAGCGCCGCGGCGGCACAGGAGGCCGGCCTCAGGGCCTGCAAGCGCTGCGACCCCGACGCCGCGCCGGGGTCGCCGACCTGGAATCGCAGCGCCGACGTGGCGGGGCGGGCGTTTCGCCTGATCGCCGACGGCACCGTCGACCGCGACGGCGTGCCCGGCCTCGCCGGGCGCCTGGGCTACAGCGAGCGCCAGCTGCAGCGGATCCTCACCGACGAGGTCGGTGCCGGGCCGCTGGCGCTTGCTCGGGCGCAGCGAGGCCAGACGGCCAGGCTGCTGATCGAATCGACCCCGATCCCCTTCGCCGAGGTGGCGCTCGCCGCCGGCTTCGGCAGCGTGCGTCAGTTCAACGAGACGATCCGGTCGATCTACGGGCGCACGCCGACGGAGCTGCGGCGGCGCGCGCGGGGGCAGGGCGGCAAGGCGGCGCCGGGGACGATCGAACTCAGCCTCGCCTGCCGCCGGCCTTTCGACGGGGAGTCCTCGATCCGCTTCCTCGGCTCCCGGGCAGTGCCCGGCGTCGAAGCGCTGGACGGCTTCTCCTATCGTCGCTCGCTGGGCCTGCGGCACGGTGGCGCGGTCGTCGACCTGCAGCCACGGGCGGGGGCGGTGCGCTGCCTGCTGCGGCTCGACGATCTCCGCGACCTGACCGCGGCGGTCGCCCGCTGTCGTCGCCTGCTCGACCTCGACGCCGATCCCCAGACCGTGTCGGCGCAGCTGGGCGAGGACCGTTGCCTCGGTGCGCTCGTCCGCCGCCGCCCCGGCCTGCGCGTGCCCGGCGCCGCCGAAGGCTTCGAGCTGGCCGCCCGGGCGGTGATCGGCCAGCAGGTCTCCGTCGCCGCCGCGAGGACGGTGGCCGGGCGCCTGGTCCAGTGCTATGGCGCTCCCCTCGACGAGCCGGTCGGCGCGGTCACCCATCGCTTCCCGACCAGCTCGGCGCTGGCGCAGGCCGACCCCGCCGGCCTGCCGATGCCGAGGAGTCGAGGCAGGGCACTGTGCGAGCTGGCGCGGCGGGTCGCGGCGGGCGACCTCAGCCTGGACACGGGGGCCGAGCTGGGCTCCACCGTGGCGGCGCTGCTCTCGGTCCCGGGGATCGGCCCTTGGACGGCCTCCTACGTCGCGATGCGGGCGCTGGGAGACCCCGATGCCTATCCACTCGGCGACGTGGGGTTGCGGCGGGCGCTGGAGCGGAGGGGCTATGCCGCCGGTGGGGCGGAGGAGGAGCGGCTGGCCGAGGCCTGGAGGCCGTGGCGCTCCTACGCCGTCGTCCACCTCTGGCGCAGCCTCGAGGACCCGCCGGTCAGCGCAGCCAGGTCCTGACGATCGCGTTCGCGAAGCCGACGCCGTAGCGGAAGACAGCCGGCTTCTTGGAGTGCCCGTGCAGGCGCTGTTCGACCGTGATCGGGATCTCCTTGGCGGGGATGTCGCGCTTGATCGCCTCGATCATGAACTCGGAGGTGTGGAACTGCTCCTGGCGCAGGACCAGCTGGGGGAGGACGGTGGTGCGGACGGCGCGGTAGCCGTTGGAGCAGTCGGTGACGTGGGTGCGGGTGATGAAGGAGACGAGGCGGTTGAAGAAGACGATGCCGAGCTCGCGGGCGAAGTGGTTGCGGTCGGCGTGGCCGAGGACGCGGGAGCCGTGGGCGACGTCGACCTCGCCGTCGAGCACCGGCTTGACCAGGCGCTCCATCTCCGCAGGCAGGTGCTGGCCGTCGGCGTCGAGGGTGACGACGATCTCGGCGCCGGATTCGACCATCAGCCGGTAGCCGGTGCGCAGCGCCGCGCCGCCACCGCGGTTGGTGACGTGGCGGGCGACCGCGGCGCCGTGCTCGGCGGCGACGTCGCCGGTGCCGTCGCGGGAGCCGTCGTCGACGACCAGGGTCTCGGTGGCGACGCCGCAGACCTCGGCCGGCATCTGGTCGAGGACGTGGCCGATGTTCTCGGCCTCGTTGTAGGCGGGGACGAGGATTGCGATCTTGCCGCGGAAGCGCTCCGGCAGCTGCGCTTGGCGGAACTCCTCCCAGGCCAGGCCCTCCAGCGCCGCCGAGAGCTGGCGCGAGTTGCGCGCCGCCACCGAGAGCGCCCGCAGGATCAGGAAGTAGAGGACGAAGATGGCGAAGACGGCGAGGCCGAGAATGCGTCCGCCGTTGCCTTTTTCGAAGGAGAAGGCGGAGAGCAGCTTGTCGGTGATTTCGGTCCCTGAGACCAGCGCCAGCCCGACCCCGGCGGCGAGCAGGAGCAGCACGTCGACGTTGCGCAGGGAGCGGCGGCGGAGGATCGCGTAGGCGATCAGCCCGATCGCGAAGATCAGCCCGCCGCTGCGGAGCGCCGTCAGTTCGGCGGGGAAGATGCCTGCTCGGGGGACCATCGGCCGGAAGAGGATAGGGCCGATGCGGCGCGCGACAGGGTCAGGGCGGCAAGCGGAAAGACCAGCGTCATCAGCACCTCGTTGCGCCGGGGGGCCGCCAGCGAGGCGGCGCCGATCGCGGTGACGAGGGCAATCGGGGTCGCCAGGGCGACCAGCTGCCACCACGAGCGGCGCAGCCCGAGCAGCACGAACCCGGCCAGCCCGAGCGCCACGATCAGGATCTGGATCGCCCGCCCGACGCCGCTGCTCATCGCTTCGCCGACGCCGCTGCTCCACATCCGGCCGACCTTGCGGGCGGTCATCCCCGCGTAGCTGAGCGGGTCGTCGCCGAAGTACTCGGAGAAGTTCTCCTTGCCGATCTTGCCGAGGGCGGAATCGCGCGGCAGGTCCGGGTAGCGGCTGGCGACGCGGTCGAACAGCGGCGTCGGGTCGACCTCCTCCAGCGCCGCGGAGTGCGGGTCGAGGGTGCGGCCCTGGTAACGCTCGACCAGGATCGCCTTGACCCGCTGGTATTCGCCGTCGGCCGGGAGGAAGGTGCCGACGTAGAGCGCCTTGCCGCTGCCGGTCGAGATCGGGACGACGCGATCGAGGACGTCGACGTTGCGCACGGTCCAGGGCACGATCGGCAGCGCCAGCGCCAGGGCCAGCAGGCCACCGCCGGCGAGGCCGGGGCGCCAGCCGCGAGCGCTGCCGACGCGAATCGCCGCGAGGACGACGAAGGCGGCGCCGACGAACAGGTACTCGGGGCGGAACATCGCCGTCAGGCCGAAGAGCAGGCCCGGCAGCAGCCAGGCGCGCAATCGCTCCTGTTCGCTCGCCCAGAGGAAGGCGAGCACCGCTGCCGGCAGGGTCAGGATCGCCGGCGGCTCGCTCATCAGCTCGCCCGTGGAGTGGATGAACGGCGGGTAGACGGCGACGGCGAACGCGGCCAGCAGGCCGGCGATCCGGCCGCCGAGGCGGTTAGTGAGGGCGAAGACGACGAGGATCGCGACGACGCCGAGCAGGGCCTCGACGATCCGGGCCGTCCCTTCGCGAGCGCCGCCGGTGGCGTAGAAGCTGGCGGCATAGAGCAGCGGCGCCCCCGGCGACCAGTCGCTGGAGTCGCGGAAGCTCGGGCCACCGAAGCTGCCTTCCTCGTACAGGGCCTTGGCCAGCGCGTAGTAGGCGTGTGAGTCGTCGGCGGGGTTGGCGACCGGGTTGGCGACGACGTAGGCGCGGGCGCCGAGTCCGACGACGGCGATCAGCGCCAGCACGATCAGCGTCGTCTTCCCGTAGCGCTGCGGCAGGGCGCGAATGCGGTCGGCGGCGTTCAAGTCCGGCCCAGGCTACCCGGGCCGCCCACCGGCATCGTTTTCAGGGTTTGGGCCCCTGGAGGGGCCTCAAGTCTGGAAATGGCGTCGGTGGGGGCTGCGCCTGAGGTTGCCCCAGAGCCAGACCGCGCCGGCGCCAGCCAGGGCGGCAAGCAGCGGCAGCATCACTAGCAGCCGCCGCGGCGAGGCGACCAGGAGGGTGCTGAGGGCGGTGATCGAGAGGAAGGTCGTCGCCAGCACGAGGGCCTCCCAGCGGCGGCGCCAGGCGAGCAGCCCGAGGCCGAGAAGTCCGAGGCCGGCCAGCGCCCAATGGAAGACCTCCCAGCCCGGCTCGCGCATCACGTCGCGCGGCCCGTGCAGCCAGATCCGGCCGACCTTGGTGGCGACAAAGCCGGCGAACTCGAGCGGCTGCTCGGAGATGTCGTCCCAGAGTTGTTCGCGGCCCATCCGCGAGAGCGCCTGGTCGGTTTCCAGCCCGGGGTAGCGGTGAGCGGCGAGCGTTGCCAGGATCTGCTCGAGGCGCAGCTTCTGGACGGCGTCTGAGCTGAACAGGTTTGGATGGCGCGCCACCACCTCGGCCCCGACCCGCTCCGGGTCGCCGTCGGACGGCAGGTACGTGCCGGCGAACAGCACCTGGCCACCCCCGGTCGAGATCGGCACGAACCGGTCGAGGGCGACGGCGTTGCGAATCGTCCACGGGGCGACGACGACAATGACTCCGGCCAACAGGATCGCGGCCTGGGCAAGTGAGCGGCGCCAGTCCTCCCGGAATCCCGTGGCGAATACGACCAGTCCGAGCAGGAGGGCAACCCCCAGGTACTCCGGTCGGACCAGGGCCAGGGCTCCGAGCAGGGCGCCTGGCAACAGCCACCTCGCGCCCCCCGGTCGTTCATCGCCGGCGTCGCCGGCCCAGAGCATTGCCAGCACCGCCCCCGAGAGCAAGGTCGCAGCCAACGGCTCGCTCATCAGCATCCCCTGGTACTCGAGCAGCGCCGGATAGACCGCGACGGCCGCCGCCCCCACCAAGCCGGCGATCACGCCGAGTGATGCCTTGGGCCGGTCAGGACCGGCTTCAGGCATCACTCGCACGAGGCGGCGGGCTATCAGGTAGGTGAAGAGGACGGCGAGCGTGCCCAGAAGCGCCAGGACGATGCGCGCCAGGCGCTCGTGGACGCCGCCGGTTACCTCGTAGGTCCCGGCGACGAGCAGTGGCAGGCCGGGGGAGTAGTTGCTCGACGGCTGCGTGGCGGATGCGCCGACCGTGAATCCCTCTCCTCGCTCGAGATTGGCCGCGATCGCCGCGTAGGCGGTGGCGTCGTAGACCGGCACTCGCCCGTCCCAGGCCTCCCCGACACGTAAGCCGGCGCCGAGCAGCAGGATCGCCACCAGGGCGGCGAGGCCCACTCGACCCCCGTTGCGCGCCGCCAGACTGGTCGCCATCGGGCGGATGCTATGGCGCTTGGCAGCGCCGCAGATCCCCACCGCCGCCGTCCCTGTCCGGTAGCCTGCCGCGCCTATGCGAGTCCTCATCCTCGGGGGCGACGGCTACCTGGGCTGGCCGACGGCACTCCGCTTCTCGGCCCGCGGGCACGAGGTCTCCGTCGTCGACAACTTCTCGCGCCGCCGCTGGCACGAGGAAGCCGGGACCGACTCGCTGACCCCGATCGCCGATCTCGAGCAGCGCATCGCCACCTGGAAGGAGACCTCCGGCAAGGAGATCCGCAGCTACGTCGGCGCGATCGAGGACGGCGACTTCCTCGACGAGGTGGTCGCCGAGACCCGGCCCGAGGCGGTCGTCCACTACGGCCAGCAGGCCTCGGCGCCCTACTCGATGGCCTCGCGTGAGAAGGCGGTCGAGACCCAGCACGCGAACGTGATCGGCAACCTCAACCTGCTCTTCGCGATCCGCGACCACGTCCCCGACTGCCACCTGGTCAAGCTCGGCACGATGGGCGAGTACGGCCAGCCCGACATCGACATCGAGGAGGGCTACATCGAGATCGAGCACAAGGGGCGCAAGGACACGCTGCCGTTCCCGAAGCTGCCGGCCTCGCTCTACCACTGCTCGAAGGTCCACGACTCGACCAACATCCACTTCGCCTGCCGGGTCTGGGGCCTGCGCGCGACCGACCTCAACCAGGGCGTCGTCTACGGCATCGACACCGACGAGACCGCCGGCGACGAGCGTCTGATCACCCGCTTCGACTACGACGAGATCTTCGGCACCGTGCTCAACCGCTTCTGTCTGCAGGCGGTGATCGGCCACCCGCTGACGGTTTACGGCGCCGGCCACCAGACCCGCGGCTTCCTCAACATCCGCGACACGATCGCCTGCGTCGAGCTGGCGGTGGCCAATCCGGCCGAGCGCGGCGAGTTCCGCGTCTTCAACCAGTTCACCGAGCAGTTCTCGGTGCTGGAGCTGGCGGGGCTGGTCAAGCAGGCCGGCGAGCACCTCGGCTACGCGGTCGAGATCCAGCACTACGAGAACCCGCGGGTGGAGAAGGAAGAGCACTACTACAACGCGATCCACACCAAGCTGCTCGACCTCGGCCTCGAGCCGACTCTGCTGGGCGAGGAGCTGGTCGAGTCGATGATCCACATGATCGAGCGCTACAAGGGAAACGCGATCGAGAGCTCGATCGACCCTCACACCCGCTGGAACCCGGCGAAATCGCCTGCTGGCCAGGCGTAACCGCCGCCCGCTCGTCCGCCCGGGCGGCGCCTGTGCGCTGGTAGCATCGCCAGTCCGATGAGAGCCGCGGACACGTTGATGGAAAGCCTCAAGGCCGAGGGCGTCAAGGACGTCTTCGGGATCCCCGGTGGGGCAAACCTGCCGACCTACGACGCCCTGGTCGACGCCGACTTCCGCCATGTCCAGGTCCGCCACGAGCAGGGTGGCGGCCACGCCGCCGAGGGCTACGCCAAGGCCTCGGGCCGGGTCGGGGTCGCCTTCGCCACCTCGGGCCCCGGCGCGACCAACCTGGTCACGGCGATCGCCGACGCGATGATGGACTCGGTCCCGACCGTCTTCATCACCGGCCAGGTCCGCACCGAGCTGATCGGCACCGACGGCTTCCAGGAGGCCGACATCCTCGGCGCCACGCTGCCCTTCGTCAAGCACTCCTTCCAGGTCACCGACGCGCGCCAGATCCCCGAGTACGTGCACGAGGCCTTCCACGTCGCCTCGACCGGGCGGCCGGGGCCGGTCCTGCTCGACATCCCGCAGGACCTCTCGCGCGCCGACATCGACTACGAGCCGCGCACCGAGCCGGTCGAGCTGCCCGGCTACAGGCCCTCGACCGAGGGCAACATCAAACAGATCCGGATCGCCGCCAAGGCGCTGGCCAACGCCCGGCGGCCGATCTTCTACAGCGGTGGCGGCGTGGTCAACGCCAACGCCTCGGAGGAGCTGCGCGAGCTGGCCGCCTCCGACCGCTTCCCGATCACCTCGACCCTGATGGGGCTCGGCGCCTATCCCGCCTCCGGCGAGAACTGGCTGGGGATGCTGGGCATGCACGGCACCGTCACCGCCAACTACGCGATGGACAAAGCCGACCTGATCGTCGCGATCGGCGCCCGCTTCGACGACCGCATCACCGGCAAGCTCGACGAGTTCGCCCCGCACGCCAAGGTCATCCACATCGACATCGACCCGGCCGAGATCTCCAAGAACGTCGGCGCCCACATCCCGATCGTCGGCGACGTCAAGCAGGTGCTGCCGAAGCTGACCCGCGAGTACCGGGCGCTGCAGACCGACTCCTCCCGCCTCGACGCCTGGTGGAGCCAGATCCAGGCCTGGCAGCAGGACCACCCGCTCTTCTACGAGCCCGGCAAGGACGGCGAGATCAAGCCCCAGTTCATGATCGAGGCGATGCACCGGGCGACCCAGGGCGACGCGATCCTCACCTCCGACGTCGGCCAGCACCAGATGTGGGCCGCCCAGTACTACGGCTTCGAGAAGCCGCGCCGCTGGATCAACTCCGGCGGCCTCGGCACGATGGGCTTCGGCCTGCCCGCGGCGGTCGGCGCCAAGGTCGCCTGCCCGGAGGAGAACGTCGTCTGCCTCGCCGGCGACGGCAGCCTGATCATGAACGTGCAGGAGCTGGCCACCTGCGTGACCGAAGAGATCCCGGTCAAGGTCTTCCTGATGAACAACGGCTACATGGGCATGGTCCGCCAGTGGCAGGAGCTGTTCTGGGACCGCCGCTACAGCTCGGTCGAGATGGGCGCCAGCCCCGACTGGGTGAAGCTGGCCGAGGCCTTCGGCGCCACCGGCCTGCGCTGCGAGAACTCCGCCGACCTCGAGGAGACGATGGTCAAGGCGCTGGAGACCGACGGCCCGGTCCTGCTCGACGTCCGCGTCGCCCAGGAGGAGAACTGCTACCCGATGATCCCGCCGGGCCAGGCCGCCCGCGACATGGTCGAGGCCCCGAGGGCGGTGCGCTGATGGAGGCCGGCACCCCGCAGGCGGTCAAGCTCGAGGACCTGCACCTGCCCGGGCAGCTCAGCGGCCGCAAGCACATCCTCTCGATCCTGGTCGAGAACAAGCCGGGCGTGCTGGCGCGCATCGCCGGCCTCTTCTCGCGCCGCGGCTTCAACATCGACACGCTCGCGGTCGGGCCGACCGACGATCCCAGCATCTCGCGGATCACGCTGACCCTGGACGGCGCCGTCCACCCGATCGACCAGGTGACCAAGCAGCTGCACAAGCTGGTCAACGTCCTCAAGATCCGCGACATGGAACCGGAGGAGACCGTCGCTCGCGAGATGGCGCTGTTCAAGGTCTCCTCGGCGGTCGAGAACCGGGCCGAGATCATCCAGTTCGCGGAGATCTTCCGGGCCAAAATCGTCGACGTCGCCCGCCGCACGATGACGATCGAGGTGACCGGCTCCGCCGACAAGATCGAGGCCTTCGAGCGCATGGTCCGCCCGCACGGGCTCGTCGAAATGGTCCGCACGGGCGAGATCGCCATCGCCCGTGGCAGCGACTGAGCTCCTCCTAGAGCTCGTCGCCAAGGCCGTCCAGCGCGGGCGGCGCACCCTGGTCAGCGTCACCGTCGAGACCGATGTCGCCGATCCCTGCGCGGCCGTTTTTGCTTCGCGCCTGGCCTCAGATCGCTGGTTCTGCTGGGAGCAGCCGGATCGTGGCTTCGCACTGGCGGGAGCTCGGCGTCGCGCACGAGGCGGCCTCGCGGGGGGAGACCCGGTTCGCGGACGTCGCCGAGGAGTGCCTGCGAACAGGGGGCGACGCCGTCCTCGACGAGCCGCGCGGGCTGCCGGCGGGCGCCGGCCCGGTCTGGCTGGGTGGCTTCGCCTTCGATCCCGAGGGCGGCTCTTCCTCGACCTGGTCCTCGCTCTCGCCGGCGCTCGCTGGTCCTGCCGGAGCTGTCGATCTGCCGCAGCGGCGAGCGCGCCTTCCTGACCGTCAACGCCGTCGTCCAGCCCGGAGACGACGCGGAGGGGAGGAGCACCGCGCTGGCGGCGAGGCTGGCCGGGCTGCGCGGCGAGGCGCCGCTGCCGATGCTCGACCCGCACCCGACCTCGCACGCGGAGATTCGCAGCGCCCGCCCACCCGGCGACTTCGAAGCCGCCGTCTCGGCGGCGACGTCCCGGATCGGTGCCGGGGGGATGACCAAGGTCGTGCTCGCCCGCGAGGTCGTCGTCAGCAGCGGCGCCGCCCACGACCCGGCGGCTCTGTTCGGGGCCATGCGCGAGCAGTTTCCGTCCTGCTTCTGCTTCTGCTTCGGCACGCCCGAGGCGGCCTTCATCGGCGCCAGCCCGGAGCTGCTGGTGCGCCGCTCGGGGGCCAGCGTCTCGACCGTCGCCCTGGCCGGCTCGACCCGGCGCAGCTCCGACCCCGCCGTCGACGACCACCTCGGCGAGCAGTTGCTGCGCAGCGACAAGGACCGGCGCGAGCAGCGGATCGTCTCCGAGCGGATCGTCCGCGCCCTGCGCCCGCACGCGGTCTGGGTCGAGGCGGCGGCGGAGCCGGAGATCGTCAAGGTGGCGAACATCCAGCACCTGGCGACGCCGGTGATCGCCCAGCTCGCCGAGCCGCGCTCGGCGATCGAGCTGGCCGGGATGCTGCACCCGACCCCCGCGGTCGGCGGCGAGCCCTGGCCCGAGGTGTCGAGGGCGATGGCCGAGCTCGAGCACATGGACCGCGGCTGGTACGCCGGCCCGGTCGGCTGGATGGACGCGACCGAGGACGGCGAGTTCTGCGTCGCCCTCCGCAGCGCCCTGCTCCGCGACCGCGAGGCGCATCTCTTTGCCGGGGTCGGCGTCGTCGCCGGCTCGGATCCCGCCGCCGAGCTGGCCGAGACCGAGGTCAAGCTGCAGGCGCTTTTGCCGCTGTTGGCTGAGTAGAGAGTTGTCCAGCGCCCGGCGGGGAGGTCGCGGGCGGTTAGGCTGCGCGGATGGCTCGTCTGGGGAAAGGCCTCCGCCTTGCGGGGGCGATCTCAATTTTCGTTGCGCTCCTCGCCGCAGGGTCCGCGAACGCTGCCTACCCGGGGCAGAACGGCAAGATCTACTTCCACGCCTGTGAAGTCAGCTGTGGTTATGACATCTACGCGGTCAACCCCGATGGCAGTGGGCTCGAAAACGTCACCGACGTCGTCACCGACGGCGCACCCCTGCCCGAAGTCGCCTTCTATCCGTCCGTCTCCGCCGATGGCAAGAAGATGGCGTTCGGCGTCGACTCCCAGGCGACCTCGGAGATCTGGATCATGAACACCGACGGCACCGGCGCCCAGCAGCTGACCAACGACAACCTGCTCGACCAGGAGCCGACTCTCTCCCCGGACGGGTCGCGGATCGCCTGGAACCAGTGGTCGCCGTTCCCCACCTACGGCGACCGCGACATCTGGACGATGGGCTCCGACGGCAGTGGCCAGCAACTTCTCTTCAACGGGTCTGCCACCGATGTCCTTCCCCGGTTCACCCCGGACGGTCAGAGCATCGTTATGGCGTCGGAGACCGGGGACATGGACGTGCGCAAGATCTCCTCCGTTCCCGCGGTGCCGCCGGTGACGGCATCCGCCGCGGTCGCCGACGACGACAACCTGATCGAGTCCGAGCCGGCGATCTCGCCCGATGGGACCACGGTGGCCTTCAGCCAGACCCCGATCGCGATGCCTGGCGGCCCCCACGACATCTACGCCGTCGGCATCAGCGGTGGCCCGACCCATCCCCTCTTTGCCACGAGTGCCAACGAGACCACGCCGGCCTACTCGCCGGACGGCACGAAGATCGTCTTCTCCCGTGACTTCGTGGCGATGATCGGCAATGCCGACGGCAGCGGAACGCCGGCGCCGTTGGACATCGGGCCGCTCGACTCGGCGGGTGGCTTCGATTGCGGTGCCCGCACCGGTCGTCAAGTCTGCGCCGGAACCGTTCATGACTGCACAGGTTCCGCCATCCGCACTCGCGCCCCCGCCCGTCACCCGCCTGGGGAAGCACCCGCCCAAGCGCACTTACAAGCGCTTTTCGAAGTTCACCTTCTCCTCCGACCAGCCGGGTAGCTTCCGCTGCAGGCTCGACAGGAAGCCGTTCAGATCCTGTCGCTCGCCCTTCAAGGCGACGCTGAAGCCGGGCCGCCATACCTTCCGGCTCTTGGCGGTCAACGCGGAGGGCACCTTCGACCCTTCGCCGGCGATCTTTCGCTGGAAGATCCTCGACGACTGAGGCAACTTAGGAGGCGGGCGCCAGCGCCTCTTTGACTCGCGCCGCCAGTCGCTGGTGCAACTCGACATTGGTGCGGCGGTCGGTCTTGACCTCGATCAGGCCGGTGCCGGCTGCCAGGGCTGCTGGAAGGTCCTTCAGGCTCTCTAGGCGGCGGTGGGGGAGGTCGAAGAGGGCGGCGGCCTTGGCGGTGTCGACGCCGCGGGGGGTCCCGAGAAGGGCCTCGAACTCGTCGCCGCCGAGCGCCTGCTCCTGGGGGAGGAAGTGGAAGATGCCGCCGCCGTCGTTGTCGATGACGACGATGCGGACCGGGGTGGTGACCTCGCGCAGGGCGGCGAGGCCGCCGATGTCGTGGAGCAGGCCGAGGTCGCCGGTGACGATCGTCGTCGGACGGCCGCTGGCGTGGGCGGCGCCGATCCCCGAGGAGACCAGGCCGTCGATGCCGTTGGCGCCGCGGTTGCTGAGGAACAGGGCGTCGGCCTCGCTCGGCGGCCGAGGAACGCCTCCTGGTCGCGGATCGGCATGCTCGAGGCGGTGTAGACGAGGTCGCCGTCAGGTGGGCGCGCCGAGCGCACGGTGCAGGGCCGGCTCGGCGATCGGCGCCGCCGGCCTCGAGCTCGCGCCTCCAGGGCAGCTTGCGGCCGCCGCCTCGGCGGCGATCCACGCCTCCGGCGCGCCGCGCTGCTCCTTCTCCAGCCGCGCCGCCCAGCCCGAGGCCAGCTCGGTCGGGTCGGCGCGGAGGATCGCCGCGGCGCGGTTGCGTCGGCTCGTTCCAGCCGCCGCTCGGGTCGATCGACGACTTCGCTCGGCGCCGCTGGCGGCCAGCCAGGCCCGCAGCGGCTTGCTGGTCGGCATCTCGCCGAAGCGCAGGACGAAGTCTGGGACGACCGAGTTGGCGAAGCGCTCGTCGCGCAGCAGCAGGTCGTAGGCGGCGACCACGTGGGAGCGGTCGTGGGGGCCGCAGCGCAGCTGCGAGGTCGGCTCGGCGAGGATCGGGAAGCCGGACGCCGCGCGCGAGGTGGGCCAGGGGCTCGCGCAGCTCGGGGTCGAGCTGGCGGCCGGCGACGATCACGCCGGAGATCGCGTCGCCGATGTGGCCCGCGATCTCCTCGAGCAGGAAGGCCGAGGGCTCGAGGTCGATCCGGGTCACGGCGGTCAGCGGCCGTCCGTCGCGTCCCGCCAGCGCCAGCGGGTCGGTCGCGGTCACCGCTCCCTCGACGGGGATCGGCGCCAGCGGCTCGCGCCAGGGCAGGTTGAGGTGGACCGGACCGGGGCGGGTCTCGCCGCGGGCCGCCGCCAGCGCCCGGCAGGCGACCGAGCGGTAGTGGAGCAGCCCGCCGTCGTCGGCCTCGTGGGTGCCGACTTCGCAGAACCAGCGCACCGAGGAGCCGAAGAGCTTGATCTGGTCGATCGTCTGCCCGGCGCCGATCCCGCGCAGCTCCGGCGGCCGGTCGGCGCTCAGGACGAGCAGCGGCAGCGCCGATTCGTCGGCCTCGCAGACCGCCGGGTGGTAGTTGGCGACGGCGGTGCCCGAGGTGCAGAGCAGGGCCACCGGCTCGCCGCTCGCCTGCGCCGCTCCCAGCGCGAAGAAGGCGGCCGAGCGCTCGTCGACGATCACCGTCACCTCGATCTCCGGCTGCCGCCAGAGCGCCACCGCGAGCGGGGTGGAGCGGGAGCCGGGGGAGATGACCGCATGGCGCAGTCCGCCACGCGCCAGCTCCTCGACGAAGGCCGAGGCGAGAGCGGTGTTTGCGTTGGTCGGGTCCAAAGGTGCCTTTGTCTTTTGTCACCCCCTGGGTTACAAAGAAGGGCGACCGGGGGCGCAGGCTAAAGCCGATGCAGGTCGAGCGCCAGCTCGTCGATCTCGACCCCCAGGCCCGGGCCTGGGGGAGGGTGGAGCATGCCGCCCCGCAGCTCGCACTCGACCGTGGCGATGGTCGCGGCGAAGAGACGCTGCGTCGCCAGCCCGTGTGCGAGGTCGAGGCCGCCGGGCGCGGCGCTCTCGCGCAGCGTCAGCGCGACCTGGGCCGCCGCGGCGATCCCGACCGGGCCGTCGAGGGCGCTGGAGAGGTAGGAGGGCAGCACCTCGGCGATCGCGATCGCCTCCTCGGGGCCGCCGACCTTGGAGAGCTTCACGCTCGCCAGCGAGCAGGCCCCCAGCGCCAGCGCCCGCTCAGCGTCGAGACGGCTCTCGACGCTCTCGTCGCCGGCGATCGGGATCGAGGTCGCCGCCGCCACCGCGGCCGTCCCCTCCAGGGTCGCCACCGGCTGCTCCGCCAGCTCGACGTCGAGCGCCTCCAGCTCGGCCAGCCGCAGCTTGGCCGTCGCCACGTCCCAGGCGGCGTTGGCGTCGACGCGGATCCGGGCCGCGGGTCCCACGCGCCTCGCGCACCGCCCGCACCTGGCCGACGTCGTCGCCCGCTCCGAGCTTCAGCTTGAAGGTCGAGAAGCCCTCGGCGGCCCAGCGCAGGGCGTCCTCGGCGACCGCCGCCGGCTCGCCGGCGACCAGCGTCGCGTTGCAGCGGACCGGCTCGTCCGCGGCCGCAGGGGAGCCGCTCTCGGCGGCGGCGCGGCGCCCGCGCAGGTCCACCAGGGCGGTCAGCGCCGCGCAGCGGGCCGGCGCCGAGAGATCGGCGCCGCTGGTCAAGCTCGCCTCGCTCAGCTCCGCGAGCTGGCCGAGCTGCTCCAGCTCGGCGACCACCCGGGCCAGCGTCGCCCCGCCGCGCAGCGAGAGCGGCACCGCTTCGCCCAGGCCGATCAGGCCCTCCTCGTCCCGCAGCCGCAGCAGCACCATCTCGCGCCGGTCGAGCGCTGCCGCGCGCGGTCACGTAGGGCGCGCGGAAGGGCAGCGCGTAGGGGATGACCTCGACGGAGGCGATTCGCATCGCCCACAGCTTCTCAGCCGCGCGCCTTCAGCTGGAGATCAGCAGGCCGGCGGAGACCAGCAGGCTGTAGACGGCGAGCAGCGCGCCGGTGGCGGCGAGCGCGCCGTTCAGCGCCGGACCGTCGGTGCGGTTGGTCATCGCCCGCATCGGCGCGAATCGCCAGCGGCAGCGCCAGCAGGCCGATCAGCGGCAGCGCGCTCGCCGTCGCCGGCGAGCAGGGCGATCGGCAGGACCACGAAGGCCCCCAGCACCAACAGCCGGTAGAGCATCACCGCGTTGTGGCGGCCGATCCGCACCGCCAGGGTCATCTTGCCCGCGCGCCGGTCGGTCTCGAGGTCGCGGACGTTGTTGACGACGAGGATCGCGGTGGCGAGGAAGCCGATCGCGATCGAGAGCCCCAGCGGCAGCGCGTCGAGCTGCTCGACCTGCACGTAGTAGGAGCCGTTGACGGCGACCAGGCCGAAGAAGAGGAAGACGAAGACCTCGCCGAGGCCGGCGTAGCCGTAGGGCCGCGGGCCGCCGGTGTAGAGGACGCCGGCGGCGATCGAGACGACGCCGATCGCGAGGATCACCGGTCCGGCGACGGCGGCCAGGTAGATGCCGCAGGCGACGGCGACGGCGAAGGCGATCCAGGTCGCGCCGCAGCACCCGCTGCGGCGTCACCAGCCCGGCCGAGGTGACCCGCACCGGCCCCAGCCGGTCGGCGGTGTCGGCGCCGCGCTTGGCGTCGGAGTAGTCGTTGGCGAGGTTGGTCCCGATCTGGATGAAGATCGAGCCGACCAGGGCGGCGAGGAAGGCGCCGACCCGCGGCAGCTCGCCGGCCCACTGGACCGCGGCGGCGGTGCCGACCAGGACCGGCGCGATCGCCGCCGGCAGCGTCCGCGGCCGCGCCGCCATCAGCCAGATCCTCATGGCCGGCGCGGGAACTTGGAGAAGTCGGGCCGGCGCTTCTCCTTGAAGGCCTCGCGCCCCTCGGCGGCCTCCTCGCTGCCGTAGAAGAGCAGGTTGGCGTCGTGGGCCAGCTGCTGGATCCCGGCGTAGCCGTCCTCGTGGGCGTTGAAGCTCGCCTTCGACCAGGCGCAGCGCGAAGGGCGAGAGCGCGAGCATCTCGCGGCACCAGGCGACCGTCTCCCGCTCGAGGTCCTCGAGCGGCACGACCGCGTTGACCAGGCCCATCTCCAGCGCCTCCTCGGCGTCGTACTGGCGGCAGAGCAGCCAGAACTCCTTCGCCTTCTTGGTGCCGACGAGGTCGCGCAGGAGGGAGGCGCCGAAGCCGCCGTCCCAGGAGCCGACCCGGGGCCCGGTCTGCCCGAAGCCGGCGTTGTCGGCGGCGATCGTCAGGTCGCAGCAGAGGTGGAGGATGTGGCCGCCGCCGATCGCGTAGCCGGCGACCATCGCCACCACCGGCTTCGGCAGCCGCCGCATCTGCACCTGCAGGTCGGTGACGTGGAAGCGGCCGATCGAGGCGCCCTCGGCGACGTAGCCGCTGTCGCCGCGGACCGTCTGGTCGCCGCCGGAGCAGAACGCCCTCTGTCCCTCGCCGGTGAGGACGATCGCGCCGACCTCGGTGTCCTCGCGCGCCAGCTCGAGCGCCGCGGAGATCTCGATCAGCGTCTGCGGCCGGAAGGCGTTGAGGACCTCGGGCCGGTCGATCGTGATCTTGGCGATCCCCTCGGCCTTCTCGTAGCGGATGTCGTCGTACTCGGCGGCGCTCTGCCACTCGATCGGCGCGTAGAGATCCTCCTCGGGCGGGGCGTCCTTGTGGCGTTTGGGCATGATGGGCACGATATCCGGATGAAGCTCGACGACTGGCTGGCCCAGAGATCTCAAAGCTGTCCCGACCGCACCGCCCTGGTGGCGGACGGGGCCGAGATGACCTACGCCGAGCTGGAGGCCGAGGCGACCTGGGTCGCCCGCCGCCTCGCCGCCCACGGCGTCCGCCGCGGCTCGACCGCCGCCCTGACCATGCACCCGCGACGCGAGCAGGTCGTGCTGGCGCACGCGCTGATGAAGGTCGGCGCCAGGCTGCTGCCGCTGAGCCCGCGGCTGACGATCGAGGAGCGGGAGGCGATCGTCGCCGCCGAGGAGCCGATCGTCGACCTCGACGACGCCGGCGAGCTGACCCAGACCGAGGCCGACATGCCGCTGCTCGGCGAGCACGACATGGACGAGGTCTGCGCCCGGGTCCTGACCAGCGGCAGCACCGGCGCCCCGCACCCGGTCGGGCTCACCTACGGCAACTTCCTCTGGAGCGCCGTCGGCTCCGCCTTCAACATCGGCGTCGAGCCCGAGGACCGCTGGCTCTGCTGCCTGCCGCTCAGCCACGTCTCCGGCCTCAGCATCGTCATGCGCTCGGTCATCTACGGCACCACCGCGGTCGTCCACGACGGCTTCGACGTCGACCGCGCCGGCGCTGCTCTGGAAGCCGACGGGATCACCGTCGTCTCGGTCGTCTCGACGATGCTGACCCGGCTGCTCGAGGCCGGCGCCGACCTCTCCGGGCCGCGGGCGATCCTGGTCGGCGGCGGGCCGGTCCCGGAGGAGCCGCTGCAAGAGGCGACGGCCAAGGGCGCCACGGTCGTCCAGACCTACGGCCTGACCGAGACCTGCTCGCAGGTGACGACGCTGGCCCCGGCCGAGGCGCGGCGCAAGCTCGGCTCCGCCGGCCGGCCGCTGCTGACCACCCACCTGCGCATCCAGGACGGCGAGATCCTCGTCCAGGGCCCGACCGTCGCCCCCGGTCGCGCCGACGCCGACGGCTGGCTGCACACCGGCGACCTCGGCCACATCGACGAGGAGGGCTTCCTCTACGTCAAGGACCGGATCGACGACATGATCGTCAGCGGCGGCGAGAACGTGATCCCGGCCGAGGTCGAGGAGGTGCTGCTGCGCCATCCCGAGGTCGCCGACGCCGCCGTGGTCGGCCGCGAGGACCCCGAGTGGCAGCAGGCGGTGACCGCGGTGGTCGTCCTCGAGAGCGGCTCGGAGGTGACGCCCGAGGAGCTGCGCCGCCACTGCGCCGAATCGCTGGCCGGGTTCAAGGTGCCGAAGCGGGTCGAGCTGGCGGCGGCGCTGCCGCGCACGCCCTCGGGCAAGCTGATGCGCAGGGCGCTCCGCTAGGGCGGTTGGATAGCCTGCCGCGCATGCGAACCGACGACATCTTCTACGACAAGGACGCCGACCTCGGCAAGCTCGACGGCAAGACCGTCGCGATCCTCGGCTACGGCTCCCAGGGGCACGCCCACGCCCTCAACCTCAAGGACTCCGGAGTCGACGTCGTCGTCGGCCTCCGCCCCGACTCCTCCAGCCGCGCCAAGGCCGAAGCGGCCGGGCTCGAGGTGCTCGACATCGCCGAAGCCGCCAGCCGCGGCGACCTGGTGATGATCCTGCTCCCGGACGAGAAGCAGGCCGAGATCTGGCAGTCGGACATCGCCGACGGCATCGCCCCCGGCAACCTCCTGCTCTTCGCCCACGGCTTCGCGATCCACTTCGACGAGATCGAGCCGCCGCCCGGCGTCGACGTCGGCATGGTCGCCCCCAAGGGCCCCGGCCACCTGGTCCGCCGCCAGTACGAGGAAGGCGCCGGCGTGCCCTGCCTGATGGCGGTCCACCAGGACGCCAGCGGCAACGCCCACGACCTCGTCCTCGCCTACGCCTCGGGGATCGGCGGCGGCCGCGCGGCGATCATCGAGACGACCTTCAAGGACGAGTGCGAGACCGACCTCTTCGGCGAGCAGGCCGTGCTCTGCGGCGGCGCCTCGGAGCTCGTCCGCGCCGGCTTCGAGACCCTGGTCGAGGCCGGCTACGACCCGCGCCTGGCCTACTTCGAGTGCCTGCACGAGCTCAAGCTGATCGCCGACCTGATGTACGAAAAGGGCATCCAGGGCATGCGCCACTCGATCTCCAACACCGCCGAGTACGGCGACATGACCCGCGGCAAACGGGTCATCGGCGAGGAGTCCCGCGCCGCGATGAAGCAGATCCTCTCCGAGATCCAGTCCGGCGACTTCGCCCGCGAGTTCATCGCCGAGAACAGGGCCGGCAACGAGAACTTCGACCGCATGCGCCAGGAGGGGGCGGGGCACGAGGTCGAGGAGGTCGGGAAAGACCTGCGGGACATGATGCCCTGGATCGATCAGGGGTTTCGCGACACTAAGTAGGGCTGGTGGTGGGGGAGGATCGGATGCCCCTCCCCATGAGGCCGTCGCGCAGCTGGGTCGATCTCACTGGGCTCAAGCGCCTGTCCGTGAGCCTCCTGGGGAGGGGCATCCGATCCTTTTCACGGACGCCTTCTTCAGCTGAAAAGAGCGCGTGCACCCAAACCCTGGCTGGAGGTGGCGCCGCAGCTTCTCTCGGCGGAGAGGTCTCGGTGCCCCAGCTTCCTTAAGAGGTCCATGCCTCCGGCCGTAGCGAACCCTCGGCTACGCGGAGAGGACCGGGGACCCCTTCCCCGGAGGCTCAAGGACATGCGCTTGAGCCCAGTGAGCGCGACCAGCTGCGCGACGGCCTCCGGGGAAGGGGTCCCCGGTCCTCTGCCTCTAGCGGTGAGTCTCGCCCTCGCCTAGTTTGCCGTCGCGGCCGACGTAGCCGCCCTTGCCGCCGATGACGACGTAGACGGCCTCCTCGGAGTCGCTGAGGTTCTTGACCTGGCGCTCGGTTGGGGCGTCGACCCAGGCGAGGCCGCCGGCGGTCAGGCGCTGGGTCGAGCCGTCGCCGAAGGTGAACTCGATTTCGCCGCTGTGGAGGAAGTAGAGCTCCTCCTGCTCGTCGTGGTAGTGGCTGCCGGTCTCATAGGTCGGTGGCAGCACGATCGCGTTGACGCCGAAGGCGGTCACGCCCAGCTCCTTGCGGATCTTGCGGAAGCCGGGGCCCTCGCCGAGGTCGGCGAGGTTGGCGACGGCGTAACCCTCGCCTTTGTTCACGTTCTCGTTGGTCGTGTCGCTCATTGCGGCCTCCTCAGATGTTCGGCATTGCCGGCGGGGCGGGCGGGGTGGCCGCGGGGGCCGCTCCCTTGGCTCGCTCGATGCCGATCGGCGGGTAGTCGTCGGTGAGGATCGCGATATAGCCGAAGACGCGGGCGTGGAAGCTGTTGACGAAGGTCATCATCTCGTTGACGCCCGCCGGCAGGTAGCCGCGGAAGACGATCGTCACCCAGGCCACGACCCCGGCCAGCAGCTGGATGTAGGTGGTCCCGTAGGAGAGGACCAGGGCCACCGGCAGGGCGAGGACGATGCGGAAGAACGCCTTCAGGCGGCTCTGGCGCTCGGCCGCCGGGGCGAAGTTGACCCGGATCGGGTAGCTGGAGTCGTCGCTGAGGCTGAAGGGCGGCCAGACGTCGGTCTGCAGGTAGATCCAGGCGGAGGTGCGGATCGAGAAGCGGACGACGCCGGAGTTGAACTCGTACAGCCACTGCGGGTAGCGCCCGAGGATGACCACGGCCACCCAGGCGAAGAGGTGCGTGAAGAGGAAGAGGATTCCCCAGAAGGTCGCGACGATCAGCCACGGGATCGCCAGAAGCAGCCGGAAGAAGGTCGTCCAGCGGTTCGGCGTCGGGTTGAAATCGGCTTCGTAGCTAATCGGATACACGGTTCCCCCTCGGGTTGGACGGGACTTCCAGCACAGCGCCGCGAGCCTACTCTTGGCCCCGGCGCGAGTCCACCCGCGACGGTCAATAACCTGTCGAACCCGATGACGACCTCCGCGACCGACGCCGCCCAGATCCCCGCCGAGCTGAAGCCGGCCGACGGTCGCTTCGGCTGCGGGCCCTCGAAGGTGCGCCCGGAGGCGCTGGCGGCGCTGGCCGAGCGCTCTGAGCTGATGGGCACCTCCCACCGCCAGGCGCCGGTCCGCGACCTGGTCGGCCGGGTCCGCTCCGGCCTCGCCGAGCTCTTCTCCCTGCCCGACGGCTACGAGGTGGCACTGGGCAACGGTGGCACCACCGCCTTCTGGGACGCCGCGGCGGCCTGGATCGTGCGCGACCGCGCCCTCCACCTCACCTACGGCGAGTTCTCGGCCAAGTTTGCCAAGGCGACCGCCTCGGCGCCGTTCCTCGGCGACCCGATCCTGGTCGAGGCCGCTCCGGGCGACGCCCCGGCGCCGACCGCCGACCCGGCTGCCGACGTGATCGCCTGGGCGCACAACGAGACCTCGACCGGCGTCATGGTCCCGGTCGAGCGCCCCACCGAGAGCGGCGACGCCCTGGTCCTGATCGACGCCACCTCCGGCGCCGGCGGCCTCCCGGTCGAGATCGCCGAGGCCGACGCCTACTACTTCGCCCCGCAGAAGTCCTTCGGCGCCGACGGCGGTCTCTGGCTGGCCCTGCTGAGCCCGGCGGCGATCGCCAGGATCGGGGAGCTCGACGGTGCCGAGGGTCGCTGGCAGCCCGGCTTCCTCTCGCTGCAGACGGCGCTGGAGAACTCCCGCAAGGAGCAGACCTACAACACGCCGGCGCTGGCCACGCTGCTGCTGCTCGCCGACCAGGTCGAGTGGATGCTCGCCAACGGCGGCCTCGAGTGGTGCGTGCAGCGGACCTCCGACTCCTCCGGCCGGCTCTATGGCTGGGCCGAGCGCAGCGACGTCGCCACCCCCTTCGTCGCCGACCCCGCCAAGCGCTCGCTGGTCGTCGGCACGATCGACTTCGCCGATTCGGTCGACGCCGCCGCCCTGGCCGCCGCCCTGCGCGCCAACGGCATCGTCGACGTCGAGCCCTACCGCAAGCTCGGCCGCAACCAGCTGCGGGTGGGGATGTTCCCCGCCGTCGAGCCCGCCGATGTCGAGGCGCTGACCGCCTGCATCGACTGGGTTCTCGCCAACGTCGGCGGGGTCGCGAAATGAGAGTTCTGGTGAAGGAGAAGATCGCCGATACCGGCGTCGACCTGCTGCGGGCCAACTTCGACGTCGACCTCGGTTTGGAGATGTCGGACCAGGAGCTCGAACAAAAGATCGGCGACTACGACGCGATCCTGATCCGCTCGGCGACGAAGATGACCGCCGAGCTGATCGAGCTGGCCGGCAGCCTGAAGGTGATCGGCCGCGCCGGGACCGGGGTCGACAACGTCGACATCCCAGCGGCGACGCGCCGCGGGATCATCGTCGCCAACGCCCCCGAGTCGAACTCCGTCGCCGCCGCCGAGCACACCCTGGCGCTGGCGCTGGCGCTGTTCCGCAACGTGCCCCAGGCGCACGAATCGCTGGTCGCCGGGCGCTGGGACCGGGCCAAGTTCAAGGGCGCCGAGCTCTACGGCAAGACGCTGGGGGTGATCGGCTTCGGCCGCATCGGCCAGCTCGTCGCCAAGCGGGCCCAGAGCTTCGAGATGGACGTCGTCGCCTTCGACAAATTCGTCTCCGCCGAGCGCTTCCGCGAGCTCGGGGTCGAGGGCCTCGACAGCGTCGAGGAGGTTCTCGGCCGCGCCGACCTGGTCACCCTGCACGTGCCGAAGACGCCGGAGACGATCGGCCTGATCGGCACCGAGACGATCGCCGCGATGGTGGACGGGGCCCGCTTGGTGAACTGCGCCCGCGGCGAGCTGGTCGACCTTGACGCGCTGATGGCCGGCCTCGAGTCCGGCAAGCTGGCCGGCGCGGCGCTCGACGTCTTTCCCTCCGAGCCCTTCACCGAGCACCCGATCTTCGCCCGCGGCGACGTCGTCGTCACGCCCCACCTGGGAGCCTCGACCGCCGAGGCTCAGGACCGGGCCGGCGTCGTCACCGCCGAGCAGGTGACCGCCGCCCTCAGCGGTGGGGTCGTCACCAACGCGGTCAACATCGCCGCCGTTCGCCCCGAGGCGATGGAGGCCCTGGCTCCCTTCGTGCCGCTCTGCGAAAAGCTCGGCCGCCTCGCCCAGGGCCTCGGCGACGGCTCGGTCGACCGCGTCACCGCCGAGTTCCGCGGCCGCATCGCCTCCCACGACACCCGCCTGCTCGGGATCGCCGTCCTCGTCGGCATCCTCTCCGGCCACACCGAGGAGCCGGTCAACCTGGTCAACGCGCCGCAGATGGCGGAGGAGCGCGGGATCGAGCTGGTCGAGACCAAGGACGCCAGCGCCGAGGACTTCACCGAGCTCGTCACCGTCCGGGTCAGCTCCGGCGGCGAGGAGGTCGAGGTCGCCGGCACCAGCGTCGGGCCCCGCAACGAGCCCTACCTGGTCTCGGCCTGGGGCGAGGGCTTCTACCTGCCCTTCGCCGAGCACATATCGGTCCTCCGCTACGCCGACCAGCCGGGGATGATCGGCCGGGTCGGGACGATGTTCGGCGAGGAGGGCGTCAACATCGTCTCCGCCGCGGTCGGCGCCGAGCAGGGCGGCGACAAAGCGGTGATGGCCCTGACCACCGACGCCCCGGTGCGGGCCGAGACGATCGAGAAGATCCTCGGCCTCGAGGGCTTCTCAGTCGGCCGCTCAGTGGACCTTTAAGGTTTCCGCATGCGGGCGGTGGTGCTGACGGGGACCGGCGGTCCCGAGGTTTTGAAGGTCCAGGAGCGTCCCGACCCCGCGGTCGGCCCCGGGCAGATCCGCATCGCGGTGCGTGCCGCCGGCATCAACTTCGCCGACACCCTGGCCCGGGTCGGTCTCTATCCGGACGCGCCGAAGCCGCCCTGCGTGCTCGGCTACGAGGTGGCGGGCGAGGTCGAGAGCCTGGGCGCCGGGGTGGAGGACTTCGCACTCGGCGACCGCGTCGTCGCCGGCACCCGCTTCGGCGGCCAGGCCGAGCTGGTCAGCGTCGATGCCGCCCAGGCGCTGCCGCTGCCCGATCGCCTCAGCTTCGAGCAGGGCGCCGCCTTCCCGGTCAACTACGGCACCGCCTACGCGGCGCTGGTCCTCATGGGCGGTATGCGGAAGGGGGATCGGGTCCTGATCCACGCGGCCGGCGGTGGCGTCGGCATCTCCGCGGTCCAGCTCGCCCGCAACGCCGGGGCCGAGGTCTTCGGCACCGCCTCGCCGGGCAAGCACGAGGCGATCCGGGCGCAGGGCGTTGCCCACGCGATCGACTACCGCGGCCAGGACTTCGAGTCCGAGGTGATGCGGATCACCGGCGGTGAGGGCGTCGACCTGATCATGGATGCGCTCGGCCCGACCTCGTTCCGCAAGGACTACCGGCTGCTGCGCTCCGGCGGGCGGCTGGTCATGTACGGGCTCTCGGAGAACTCCAACGCCGGCGTCCGCAACATCCCGGCGACGCTGAAGAGCCTCGCGAAGATGCCCTTGGCGACGATGCCCTGGTGGAAGAGCCTGATGATGATGAACGAGAACAAAGGCGTCTTCGGCCTCAACATGCTGAGCTGGTGGGATCGCGAGGGCGATCTCGATCGCGTCACCGAACCGCTGATGGCGGATCTCGAGGCCGGGCTGCTGGAGCCGGTGGTCGCGGAGGCGTTCCCCTTCGACCGCGCCGGCGAGGCGCACGAATTCATCGCCCAGCGCCGCAACGTCGGCAAGGTCGTGTTGTTCCCTTAACAGGGTTGGATTTCCTGACCGGATTGATGCTGCGATGAAGAGAGCGATCCTGATTGCGACGACGTTGCTGGCGGCATGGACCGCGACGACCGCCCATGCGGCCGAGTCGAAGCTCACCGTGCTGCTCGCGGGTGGCATCGAAGAGAGCGCAATCAGCATCGCCCTCAGCCCCGATGGCCGCAGCTACGTGATCGATTCGCTGGCGCAGCTCGAAATCGGCGTCGATGTTTGCTGGCACCCCGAAGGGATGGAAACCCAGCTGATCTGCGCTGCCAGCTCGATCGGCGGCTTCGAAGTCAACGCCGGCGGCGGCGATGATTCGGTCATCGTCGCGCGGGGGGTCCCGATTCCGGTCACCCTTCGCGGCGGTCCGGGGCAGGACAGGCTGGTCGGCGGTGGCGCTGACGACAGGCTGGTCGGCGGGACCGGCGATGACACGCTGATCGGGAGGGCGGGTGCCGATTCTCTGTTCGGCGGGCCCGGCAGCGATCGCCTGATCGGCGGCAGCGGCGACGACCTCTTGCACGGCGACAGCGGCGACGACACGGTTCTGGGCGGCTCCGGCCGCAACCACTCGCTTTCCTAGGGGGCTTGCTCGGCGGAGCGCCGGCGGGAGAGCAGGCTGCCGCCGACGAACAGCAGCGAGATCGCGAAGCCGACCAGGGAGAGGGCGGCGTCGAGCCGGAATCCGGCCTGGATGCCGTCGACGAAGGGTGGGATCGCGGACGAGAAGACGGTCGTCGTCAACCCCAGCCCGATCGAGCCGCCGGCGATCTGGAACATGTAGACGATGCCGCCGGCGAGGCTGGTCTGCGAGTCGTCGACCGAGGTCACCCCGGCCGTCGTCGCGGTCGGGTAGAAGCTCCCCACGCCGAGCCCGAGCACGACCATCCCCGGCACCAGCGACCCGTAGCTGGAGCCGCCGTCGACCTGGGAGAAGAGAAACGGCGCCACGGTGATGCAGGCAGCGCCGAAGACCGCCAGCGGCTTGGCGCCGAGGCGGCTGTAGAGCGGGCCGGCGATGAAGGAGACGACCGCGAAGACACCGAGGAAGGGCAGGATCCCGATGCCGGCCTCCAGCGGTGAGTAGCCGAACTGCTTCTCCATGAACTGGGGCAGGTAGAGCAGCGAGGCGAAGAACGTCGCCGACATGAAGAGGATCGCCACGCAGGAGGCGGTGAAGCTGCGGTTGCGCATGATCTCCCGCGGCACCAGCGCGTGGGCACCGGCCCGCCGCTCGATCGGCACGAAGGCGAGGACGAGGATCGCGGACAGGGCCAGCAGCGCGATCATTTTCGGGTCGCCCCAGCCCCAGTCGGAAACCTGGTCGAGGGCGATCAGCAGCGAGACCAGCCCGACCGAGAGGGCGGCGATCCCCGGGTAGTCGATCCGCTGGTCCTCGGCTTCGGGCTCCTTGACGTGAACCAGGAAGTAAGTGACGAGGACCGCAAACACCGAGATCGGCACGTTGAGGAAGAAGATCCAGCGCCAGCTCAGGGTCTCGGTGAGGACGCCGCCGATCAGCGGCCCGATGGCGTTGCCGAGTCCGGCGGCGCCGAGGATGATCCCGCCGGCCAGGCCCGCCTTTTCTTCCGGCAGGATCGCGAAGGTCATGCCGAGGATCGCCGGCCACATCAGGGCGCCGCCGATCCCCATCAGGGTGCGGCAGGCGATCAGCCAGGCCTCTGACTGGGCGGCGCCGCCGAGCGCCGACATCGAGGCGAAGATCGCGGTGCCGAGGAAGAAGGCTTTGCGGCGGCCGAACATGTCGGCGAGGCGGCCGCCGGTGACGATCATCACCCCGAAGGTCAGCGCGTAGGCGTTGACCACCCACTGGATCGTGTTGATGTTGGTGTCGAAGTCCTTCTCCATCGTGGGAAGGGCGACGTTGATCGCCGAGAAGTCGTTGGCGATCACGACCACGGCGATGCCCATCGCGAAGAGGGCGAGCCAGTTGGTGCGCTGGGCGGTGGCGATGGGCGCCACCCTACGAAAATGCCACCGATGGCGTGTGGGCTCTGCGCTACGCTGCAGTGAGCGAATGACCCACCGGTTCGACAGCCTCGCGCTTCTCCTTCTCCTCCCCCCTCGGGGGGAATAGCGCTGGGCGGCGCGATAGCCGCGAGAGACAAGGTCATTCAAATGAAGCAGAGAAGGAGGAGGTCCGATGGGACCCGCATCTGACGCCAACCGCGTCCACATCTTCGACACCACCCTGAGGGACGGCGAGCAGTCGCCGGGCATCTCGCTCAACACCGCCGAGAAGGTGGAGATCGCCCAGCAGCTGGCACGGCTGGGGGTCGACGTGATCGAGGCCGGCTTCCCGATCACCTCGCCCGGCGACTTCGAGGCCGTCCAGGAGATCTCGCGGGTGGTCGAGGGGCCCGTGGTCTGCGGCCTGGCCCGCACCCACAAGGCCGACATCGACGCCGCCTGGGGGGCGGTGCGCGACGCCCAGCGGCCGCGCATCCACACCTTCATCTCGACCTCCGACATCCACATCGAGCACCAGCTGCAGACCGACCGCGAGGACGTCAAGGGGCAGGCCCGCGCCGCCGTCGCCCTGGCCAAGTCCTACTGCGAGGACGTCGAGTTCTCGCCGATGGACGCGACCCGCGCCGACATCGAGTTCACCGCCGAGGTCTGCGCGATCGCGGTCGAGGAGGGCGCGAGCGTGGTCAACATCCCCGACACGGTCGGCTACACGACGCCCGAGGAGTACGCGGATTACTTCCGCCGTCTCTACGAGCTGGTGCCCGCCCTGCGCGAGGTCGAGATGTCGGTCCACTGCCACGACGACCTGGGGCTGGCCGTCGCCAACTCCTACGCCGGCGTCCTGGCCGGGGCGCGGCAGGTCGAGTGCGCGGTCAACGGGATCGGCGAGCGCGCCGGCAACTGCTCGCTGGAGGAGATCGCGATGCTGGTCAAGGTCCGCGAGGACGTGCACGGCCTGACGACCGGGATCAACAGCCGCGAGATCGCCCGCACCAGCCGCATGGTCTCGCGCCTGACCGGCTACGCGATCCAGCCCAACAAGGCGATCGTCGGCCGCAACGCCTTCGCCCACGAGTCCGGCATCCACCAGGACGGCGTGCTGAAGGAGCGCAGCACCTACGAGATCATGGACGCGACCGAGGTCGGCCTGGAGTCGAACTCGATCGTGCTGGGCAAGCACTCCGGCCGCCACGCACTGAAGGACGCGCTGGAGCAGCTGGGCTTCAAGGTCGAGGGCAACGCGCTGAACGCCGCCTTCAAGGCCTTCAAGGAGGTCGCCGACCGCAAGAAGCAGGTGACCGCGCTCGACCTGGAGGCGATCGTCTCCGACGAGATGCGCGAGCGCTCCGACGCCCACGAGCTGGCCTGGTTCGAGGTCGAGGCGGGCTCCCGTCGCGAGCCCGTCGCCAGGGTCGCGGTGACCTTGCCCTCCGGCGAGGAGGCGGTCGGGGAGTCCGGCGGCGACGGCCCGGTCGACGCGATCTTCCGCGCGATCCAGTCGGCGACCGAGACCGAGTGCGAGCTGCGCCAGTACACGGTCGAGGCGGTGACCGGGGGGGAGGACGCCCTCGGCCAGGTGACCGTGATGCTGCGCACCGCCGGTCGCCTGGCGACCGGCCAGGGCGTCGCCACCGACATCCTCGAGGCCTCGGCCCGCGCCTACGTGCGAGCCCTGTCCAACGCCCTCGAAGGCGCCGCCACCCGCGAGGCCGAGGCGGCGACCGCCGAAGCCGCCGTCGAGCGCACCCCGGCCCCTAACCGCCCTCAAGGGGGGCGAACTTCACACGCGTCTGCACTTGTACGTCCTATGGACGTGCGGGGGCAGACGCGTGGGTTGGATGGCCGCATCGCCGAGCTGGCCGAGGCTCAGCACGGAATGGTGGCCCGTCGGCAGCTGCTTGCGCTGGGGGCGGGGAGGGAGGCCATCGCAGTGCGGTTACGGGTGGGCCGTCTGCATCCTCTGCACCGAGGGGTCTACGCAGTGGGCCATCGAGTGCTCTCGCGGGAGTCGCGCTGGATGGCGGCGGTGTTGTTCTGCGGGCGGGAGGCTGTGCTCAGCCATCACTCGGCAGCGGCGCTCTGGAGTATTCGCGATCCATCGAGCCGGAGGATTGAGGTGACTGCGCCGGTCAAAAGCCGCTCGTGCGGCGGCATCCATCGGCATTTCGCGATCCTGCCCGAGGATGAGGTGACGATGGAGCGCGAGATTCCGGTGACGTCCGTGCCACGGACGATCTTCGACCTCGCGGCCGTTGCCTCGGTCGACGCGGTCGAGAACGCGCTGCGACAGTCGGAATATCTGCGGCTGCACGACCGTCTTTCGCTCCCCGACCTGCTGGAGCGCTATCCGCGGCGGCAGGGCTCGAAGAAAGTCCGCGAGTGCCTGGCCCGCCGCCGCGAGACGCCGGGACGCGCACGGAGCTGGCTGGAGGAACGGTTCCTACCCTTCCTGCGCCGTGAGCGGCTGCCGCTGCCGCAGCTCAATGCCTGGCTCGAAGTGGGAGGGAGGCGATACCAGGTCGACTGCCTCTGGCCACGCCAGCGCGTGGTCGTGGAGCTCGATGGGTTCGCGGCGCATGGCACGCGGGTCGCCTTCCGTGAAGACCGGGCGCGGGATCGGCGGTTGCGAGTCGCGGGCTTTGGCGTGACCCGGATCGCGACCGAGCAGCTCGAAGACGAACCTGGGGCAATCGCCGCAGATCTTCGCCAAATGCTTGCGACTGGCTAATCCGTTCGCAGACGCCACTCGCCCACTTAGAACTGCATAGATACAAATGTCCGTGATAACGTACACACCATGGCGACCAACTCGACGATTACCCGGACGTCTCGACGCGAGGCTGCACCACAGGTCTATCCCGCGTCCACCGTCGGCCCCCGGATCAAGGCTCTGCGCGACGCGATGGGGTTCTCGCTGCGCGACCTGGCAGAGCGCTCGGGCGTCAGCGCGCCGATGCTGTCTCAGGTCGAGCGCGGTGAGACCAGCCCGACGCTGGCGGTCGCCGAGAAGATCGCCGCCGGGCTGGAGCTGACCCTGTCGCAGCTGCTGCGCCTGGACGAGGGCCAGCACGTCGCCGTCAGCCGCGCCGGCGAGCGCCGCCGCTTCGAGCGCGGCGGCCACCGCTTCGAGGAGCTGACCCCGCCGCTGCCGGGCCAGCGCGCCGACGTCTCGCTGCACACGCTGGAGCCGGGCGCCTCGACCGGCGGTCGCGAGGACCCGCCGATGCACGAGCCGGGCAGCCGCGAGACCGCCGTCGTGCTCAGCGGCCACCTGGCGCTCTTCGTCGAGGGCGCCCGCCACGACCTTGAGAACGGCGACAGCGTCACCTTCGACGCCGACCTGCCGCATCATTTCGAGAACGATGGCGAGGAGCCGACCCGCTTCCTCGCCGTGATAGCCGCCGGGCTGAGGAGGAGCTGATGCCGCAGAACATGTTCGAAAAGATCTGGGAGGCCCACGAGGTCTCCGACGGCCTGATCTACATCGATCTGCACCTGGTCCACGAGGTCACCTCGCCGCAGGCCTTCGACGGCCTGCGCCTGGCGAGCCGGCCGGTGCGCCGCGCCGACAAGACCCTGGCCACCGCCGACCACAACACGCCCACCGACGGCACCATGGCGGCGCGCCTGATCGCCGACGAGCTCTCCCGCGTCCAGGTCGAAACCCTGGAGCGCAACTGCGAGGAGTTCGGCATCCCGATCTACTCGCTGGGCTCCGACCGGCAGGGGATCGTCCACGTGATCGGCCCGGAGCTGGGCGTCACCCAGCCGGGGATGACGATCGTCTGCGGCGACAGCCACACCTCGACCCACGGCGCCTTCGGCTCGCTGGCCTTCGGCATCGGCACCTCCGAGGTCGAGCACGTGCTGGCGACCCAGTGCCTGGTCCAGAAGCGGCCGAAGACGATGCGGATCTCCTACTCGGGCGAGCTCGGCTCCGGCGTCACGCCCAAGGACCTGATCCTGGCGACGATCGGCCGCCTCGGCACCGGCGGCATGGTCGGCTACGCGGTCGAGTACGCCGGGCCCGGCGATCGAGGCGCTGCAGATGCCGGGCCGGATGACGATCTGCAACATGACGATCGAGGGCGGCGGCCGGGCGGGCATGATCGCCCCCGACGAGACGACCTTCGAGTGGGTCCGCGGCCGTCCCGGCGCCCCCGCCGACTTCGACGCCGCCGCCGAGCGCTGGCGCCAGCTGCCCAGCGACGAGGGGGCGAGCTTCGACACCGAGGTCGAGGTCGACGCCGGCGCGATCTCGCCGATGGTCACCTGGGGCACCAACCCCGGGATGGTCTTCGAGGTCACCGACAGGGTCCCCGACCCGGCGGCGATGGACTCGCCGGCCGACCGCGAATCGGCCGAACGGGCGCTCGCCTACATGGGCCTGGAGGCCGGCACCCCGATGACCGAGGTCGCCCCGGAACGGGTCTTCATCGGCTCCTGCACCAACTCGCGGATCGAGGATCTGCGCGAGGCCGCCGCGGTCGTCGACGGCCGCAGGGTCGCCGGCTCGGTGCGGGCGATGGTCGTCCCCGGCTCCCAGCAGGTGAAGGCGACCGCCGAAGCGGAGGGGCTGCACGAGGTCTTCCGCTCCGCCGGCTTCGAATGGCGCGAGGCGGGCTGCTCGATGTGCCTGGGGATGAACCCCGACATCCTCGACGAGGGCGAGCGCTGCGCCTCGACCTCGAACCGCAACTTCGAGGGACGGCAGGGCAAGGGTGGGCGCACCCACCTGGTCAGCCCGAAGATGGCGGCGGCGGCCGCGATCGAGGGACATTTCGTCGACATCAGGAATTGGAGCTGAGGATGAGGCCGATAGACGTGATCGAGGGCAAGGTCTCGGTCCTGGACCGCCACGACGTGGACACCGACCAGATCATCCCCAAGCAGTTCCTCAAGCGGGTCGAGCGGACCGGCTTCGGCGAGTTCCTCTTCTACGACTGGATCCGCGACGGCGAGATCGAGCTGGAGCCGAACCCGATCCTGGTCACCGGGCGCAACTTCGGCTGCGGCTCCTCGCGCGAGCACGCCCCCTGGGCGCTGGAGGACTTCGGCTTCGAGGCGATCGTCGCCCCGTCCTTCGCCGACATCTTCTACTCCAACTGCACCAAGATCGGGCTGCTGCCGGCGATCCTCGACGAGGAGCACTGCCGCCCGGTCGCGGAGGCGGGCGAGGCGCGGATCGACGTCGACGACGAGACGGTCACCTGCGCCGCCGGCGTCTTCGAGTTCGAGGTCGAGCCGGACGTCAAGCACCGGCTGCTGAACGGGCTCGACGACATCGGCATCACGCTCGAGAACGTCGCCGCGATCGACGCGTTCGAGAGCTCGGGCGGAGCCGACCGCGGCCCGGTGACGACCGCGCTCTGAGCGGGATGGCCGAGGCGATCAACACCGGGCCCCGCGAGTGGGACGCCGAGACCTACGACGCGATCTCCGATCCGCAGTTCGAGTGGGGCAGCGGAGGTGCTGGAGCGGCTCGAGCTGCGCGGGGACGAGACCGCCCTCGACGCCGGCTGCGGCTCCGGCCGCGTCACCGAGCTGCTGGCGAGCGGCTGCCCGATGGCAGGCTCGTCGCGGTCGACGGCTCCGAGGCGATGATCGCCAAGGCGCGCGAGCGGCTGGGGGCGCGGGCGACCTACCTCGTCTCCGACCTCTCCGAGCTTGCGCTCGAGCCGGTCGACCTGGTCTTCTCGACCGCGACCTTCCACTGGATCGTCGACCACGACCGGCTCTTCGCCCGCCTGCGCGAGGCCTGGTGCCGGGCGGCCGGCTCGTCGCCCAGTGCGGGGGCGAGGGCAACGTCGCCGAGCACGCCCAGGCGATCGCCGCCGTCGCCTCCCGGCCCGAGTACGCGCCCCACTTCGAGGGAATGGCAGCGATGTGGAACTTCGCCGCGCCGGAGCAGACCGAGTCGAGGCTGCGGGCGGCCGGCTTCTCCGAGGCTCGCTGCTGGCTGGAGCCGAAGCCGTACGCCCCGACCGACCCGCTCCGGTTCACGATGACCGTCACCCTCGGCCCGCACCTGGCGCGGCTGCCGGAGCAAGCGCGCCAGCCCTTCGCCGAAGCCGTGCTCGAGCTCTGCGAGCAGCCGCTCGTGCTCGACTACGTGCGCCTCAACATCGAGGCCGTCGCCGGCTAACGCGTAGAGTCCCGCCGCGTGAGCGCCGCCCCGCGCATAGTCGTCCTCCCCGGCGACGGGATCGGCCCGGAGATCGTCGCCGCCGCGCGGCGGCTGCTGGAGTCGCTCGGCGAGTTCGAGTTCGACGAGCGGCTGATGGGCGGCGCCTCGATCGACGCCCACGGCATCGCCCTCACCGACGAGGTGCTGGACGCCTGCCGGGCCGCCGACGCGGTCCTGCTCGGCGCCGTCGGCGGCCCCAAATGGGACACGACCGACCCCCACGCGCCGCGCCCCGAGCAGGGCCTGCTCGGCCTGCGCAAGGGAATGGGCCTCTACGCCAACCTGCGCCCGGTGCGGCCGAGCCCGGCCCTGGTCGGCGCCAGCCCGCTGCGCGAGGAGCGCATCGCCGGCACCGACCTGCTGGTCGTCCGCGAGCTGACCGGCGGCATCTACTTCGGCGACAGCGGCCGCGACGGCGACGTCGCCCACGACACCTGCGAGTACTCGGCCGCGGAGATCGAGCGCATCGCCCGCACCGCCTTCGAGGCCGCGCGCCGGCGCGCCGAGGGCTCGGACCGCAAGCCCCGCGTCACCTCGGTCGACAAGGCCAACGTGCTGGAGACCTCGCGGCTCTGGCGCGAGGTCGTGACGGACATCGCCCCCGACTACCCCGACGTCGCCCTCGACCACCTGCTGGTCGACAACGCGGCGATGCAGCTGGTCTCGCGCCCGGCCGACTTCGACGTGATCGTCACCGAGAACCTCTTCGGCGACATCCTCAGCGACGAGTCGGCGATGCTGACCGGCTCGCTGGGGATGCTGCCCTCGGCCAGCCTCGGCGCCGACGGCGCCCCGGGGCTGTTCGAGCCCGTCCACGGCTCGGCCCCCGACATCGCCGGCAAGGGCATCGCCAACCCGCTCGCGACCTTCCTCTCGGTGGCGATGATGCTGCGCCACGGCCTCCAGCGCCCGGACGACGCGGAGCGGATCGAGGCCGCGGTCGACGCGGTGCTCGAGCAGCGGCCTGCGCACGCCGGACCTCGCCGCGGGGACGCCGGCAACGCCGCCGATGCCGGACATCCCCGCCGAGGTCGAGGTCGGGACCGCCGAGATGACCGACGCGGTCCTCGCGGCGCTCTCCGAGCTAAGGAGCGGTCACCGCCCACTGGCCGTAGGCGAAGTACGGGTTGAGGGCGGGGCCTTGCGCTTTCGCGACGAGGCCGAAGCCAAGCCGGGTGTTGTTCTCGGCCGCGATCGGCGTGAACGACCCGTTTCGTCGAGGTTTTCTTTGTTGGTGACGTAGATGCAGAGGTTGCCGGCGTCGCCTGCGGCGTCTGGCCATCGCCGCCGCCGAGGCCACCGCAGTTGGCGGTCGTCTGGCCGGGTTGCAGCACGGTCACCGAGGGCAGCGTTCAGCAGCGGGAACTGGAAGCTGACCGCGGAGCGGGTCAGGTCTCCCGCCGTCCCGGTGGCGCCGACGCTCGAACACGCCCCGCAGCGTCTGCCCGCTTTTCAGAGTGCACACGATCGGGCCGAATTCCTCGCTGAGCTTGCTGGGCGTGACCGAGCCGTTGGCGAGGATCGGGTTGGTGACCGAGCCATTGGCCAGTTTCGGCGTGGTCACGGCGTTCGTTGTTGAGTTTGTTGGTCGTGATGACGCCGTTTTTGATCGAGCTGGCGATCACGGCGCCGGCGCCGATCTTGGCGGTGGTGACGGCGCCGTTGCCGATGTTGCCAGGCAGGACGGCGTTGGGGCCGAGCTTGCCGGCGACGACCGACTTCTGCGCCAGCTTGCCGCTGGTGACGGCGCCCTTGCGCAGTTTGGCGGCGGTCACCGCGCCCCGCTTGAGCTGGTTGGGGCCGACGCTGTTCGCGGCAGCCCGGCGGCGACGGCGGCGCCGCCGAGGGCGATGAAGAGCGCGATCGTCGCGATCACGTTCGAGTAGCTGAGCTTCGGGAGAAACCTGGAATTCATCTGTCCTACGCCTCCGTTGTCGCGTTTCAGGCGTGATTCGTGGCCCGGGGTGGGAAGACCTTCGTTTGATCGGGCATACTTCCGACAACATGGACCAGGCGGATTTGATTTGGCACAACGGCGAGTTCGTGCCCTGGGAGGACGCGAAAGTCCACGTGCTCAGCCACGGGCTGCACTACGGCACCGGCGTCTTCGAGGGCATCCGCTGCTATGAGACCGAGCGCGGACCGGCGGTCTTCCGCCACCGCGACCACCTCGACCGGCTGCGCGAAGTCGGCCGAGCTCTACTACCTCGAGCTGCCCTACTCGGCCGAGGAGATCGCCCGGCCACCCACGAGCTGATCCGCCGCAACGGGCTCGCGCTCCTGCTACATCCGCCCGCTCGCCTTCCGCGGCTACGGCAGCCTCGGCCTCTACGCCACCGACGCCCCGATCGACGTGATCATCGCCGCCTTCCCCTGGGGCGCCTACCTCGGCGAGGAGGGCAAGCAGCACGGCATCCGCGCCAAGGTCTCGAGCTGGCGGCGGATCAGCCCCGGCGGCCTGATCCCGCACGCCAAGGCCTCGGGCCAGTACCTGAACTCGATCCTGGCCAAGACCGAGTCGGCAGAAAGCCGGCTACGAAGAGGCGATCCTGCTCGACGAGCGCGGCTTCGTCTGCGAGGGCTCGGGCGAGAACATCTTCGTCGTCCGCGACGGCGAGATCGTCACCCCGCCGCACGTCGCCGCGATCCTCGACGGGATCAACCGCAAGTCGGTGATCCAGATCGCCCGCGACCTCGGCTACACCGTGGTCGAGCGCGACGTCGCCCGCGCCGAGCTCTACCTGGCCGAGGAGGTCTTCCTCACCGGCACCGCCGCCGAGCTGGTGCCGGTGCGCGAGATCGACGACCACCCGCTCGGCGAGCCGGGGGAGATCACCCGCCACATCCAGGCCAAGTTCGACGACGCCCTGCACGGCCGCGCCGAGGAGTACCTGGAGTGGCTCGACTTCGTCGAGGTCGCCGGCCGGAGCGGACGCAGGCGAGTAAGGTGAGTTCCTGATGCGCTTCCATCGAGTCGATCGGGCGAATTACCGCAGCCGCCTAGCGGCTGGCGCGGCGATGCCGTGCAGACGGGGCCTCGCGCTCCCTCCCGATCTTCCGACTCGAAAGGCAGCAGATGGAACAGGTGAAGCTCTACGACACGACCTTGCGCGACGGCATGGGCGGCAAGGGCATGTCGCTCTCGGTCGGCGAGAAGCTGAACGTCGTCGCGCGCGCTCGACGCGCTCGGCGTCCACTTCATCGAGGCCGGCTTTCCCAGCTCAGCAACCCGAAGGAGGCGGAGCTGTTCGAGCGGCTCGCCGAGCTGGAGCTCGAGCAGGCGACGATCGCCGCCTTCGGCATGACCCGCCGCCGCGACCGCAGCGGCCGAGGACGACGAGGCGCTGCGGACCCTGGTCTCCAGCTTCGCGCCGGTGGTCTGCCTGGTCGGCAAGAGCTGGGTCCTGCACCTGGAGAAGGTGATCCGGGTCTCCCGCGAGGAGAACCTGGCGATGATCGCCGACTCGATCGCCTTCTGCCGCGAGCAGGGCAAGCGCGCCGGTCTTCGACGCCGAGCACTTCTTCGACGGCTACCGCGACGACGCCGGCCTACGCGCTCGAATGCGTGCGGGCCGCGGCCGAGGCGGGGGCCGAGAACGTCACCCTCTGCGACACCAACGGCGGCAGCCTGCCGGGCTTCGTCGCCGAGGCGACCGCCGACGTCGTCGCCGCGGTCGGCGGAGACGGTCGAGGTCGGCATCCACACCCACAACGACGCCGAGTGCGCGGTCGCCAACTCGCTGGCCGCGGTCGAAGCCGGCGCCCGGCTGGTGCAGGGCATGCGTCAACGGCTACGGCGAGCGCTGCGGCAACGCCAACCTGGCCTCGATCCTGCCGGCGCTGCAGCTGAAGATGGGCTTCGAGGTGGTCTGCGCCCGAGCAGCTGGCGAGCCTGACCCCGACGGCCCACTACCTCGACGAGCTCTGCAACATGGCGCCCGACCCCGACCAGCCCTACGTCGGCCGCAACGCCTTCGCCCACAAGGCGGGCATGCACGCCGCCGGGGTCGCCGCCGACGCCAGCACCTTCGAGCACCTCGACCCGGCCGTGGTCGGCAACGAGCGCGACATCCTCGCCTCCGAGCTCTCCGGCAAGGCGACGATCCGCAGCCAGGCCGAGCGGGCCGGCCTCGAGCTCGACGACGCGGCGGCCGCGCGGGCGGTCGAGCGGCTGAAGGAGCGCGAGCACCGCGGCTACCACTACGAGGCGGCGCCGGCCTCCTTCGAGCTGCTGCTGCGGCGCGAGGCGGGCAGCTACAAGCCGCTCTTCAAGCTGGAGAGCTTCCGGGTCGTCACCGAGAAGCGCGCCGGCGGCGAGGTCGAGACCGAGGCGACGATCAAGGTCGAGGTCGACGGCGAGCGCTACGTGCGCGTCGCCGAGGGCAACGGCCCGGTCAACGCGCTCGACCAGGCCCTGCGCGGCGCGATCGCCGACCGCTACCCGCACCTGGCCGACATCGAGCTGACCAACTACAAGGTGCGGATCCTCGACGAGAGCGCACGGCACCGGCGCCGTCACCCGCGTCCTGCTCGACTCCTCCGACGGCGAGCGCGAGTGGGGGACGATCGGCGTCTCGGAGAACATCATCGAGGCCTCCTGGGAGGCGCTGGTCGACTCGCTGGAGTACGCCTTCCAGCCGCGAGGCTCGATAACCAACAGGGTCAGCAGATCCCGCTCGCCCAGCCCGAGGTCGGCGCCCGCGAGGAGGAGCTGGCGCTCGAGGTGCTGCGCTCCGGGCCGGCTCTCGCTGGGCCCGATGGGGGAGCGCTTCGAGCGCGACCTCGCCGGCCTGGCTCGGGGTCGAGGACGCGGTCGCGGTCTCCAGCGGCACCACCGCCCTGCACCTCGGGGTGCGGGCGCTCGGCTGGGGGGCCGGCGACGAGGTCCTGACCAGCCCCTTCAGCTTCGTCGCCTCGGCCAACTGCCTGCTCTACGAGGGGGCGCGGCCGGTCTTCTGCGACGTCGACCCGGTCACGCTCAACCTCGACCCGGCCGCCGCCGGGGCGGCGGTCGGCGAGCGCACCGGGGGCATCCTGCCGGTCCACATCTTCGGCTACCCGGCGGCGATGGCCGAGCTGGAGGCGCTCGCCGCCGAGCACGGCCTCGGCATCCTCGAGGACGCCTGCGAGGCGCTCGGCGCGGTCGACTCCGAGGGCCGCGCCGGTCGGCGCCCGCGGCAACCTCGCCACCTTCGCCTTCTACGCCAACAAGCAGATGACGACGGGGGAGGGGGGCATGATCGTCCCCTCCGGCCCGGAGGCGGCCGCACGCCTGCGCAGCGAGCGCAACCAGGGTCGCGCCGCCGACATGGGCTGGCTCGACCACGGCGGGCTCGGCTTCAACTACCGGCTCTCCGATCTCGCCGCCGCGCTCGGCGTCGCCCAGGTCGAGAAGCTCGACTCGCTGCTGGAGCGCCGCGCCGCGGTCGCCTCGCTCTACGAGCGAGCGGCTGGCCGGCGGTCGAGGGCGTCGAGGCCCCGATCGCCGCCCGCGGCGCCGAGCGCCGCAGCTGGTTCGTCTACGTCGTCCGCCTCGCCGACGAGGTCGACCGCGACGCGACGATCGCCCGCCTCGCCGAGCGCGGCATCGCCAGCAAGGCCTACCTGCCCTGCATCCACCTCTTCCCCCACCTGCGCGAGCTCGGCTACCGCGAGGGCCAGTTCCCGGTCGCCGAAGCCGCCTCCGCCCACTCGCTGGCGCTGCCCTTCTTCCCGGCGATGAGCGAGGGCCAGGTGGACCGTGTCTGTCAGGAGCTGGCGGCGGCCCTCGGTCAGCCGCCGGTAAGGGGATAATCGCCCGCTCGATGTCCCGCTTCCGCAAGGACCCCGACCCGCGCTTCTGGCGCTCAACCGCTCGCTCGCGTTCGACTGGCAGCTGGCCGCCTACGACATCGACCAGTCGCGGGCCCACGCCCGCGGCCTGCGCGGGATCGGCGTCCTCGACGAGGACGAGCTGCGCCAGATCGACGCCGGCCTGGAGCGGGTGCGCGCCGCGCATGGCCGAGCACGGCTTCGAGTTCGAGGACTCCGACGAGGACATCCACATGGCGATCGAGCGCCTGCTCGGCGAGGAGATCGGGCCGCTCGCCGGCAAGCTCCACACCGGCCGCTCGCGCAACGACCAGGTCGCGACCGACGTGGCGATGGTCGTCCAGGTGCACTCGCTGCAGGCGATCGAGCTCTGCGGCGACGGCGATGGAGCGGCTGCTCGAGCTGGCCGAGGCCCACCGCGACTGGCCGATGCCCGGCTACACCCACCTGCAGCGCGCCCAGCCGGTCTACCTCGGCCACCACCTGCTCGCCTACTTCTGGATGCTCGCCCGCGACGTCCTGCGCTTCCAGTTCGCGCTCGACAGCGCCAGCGTGATGCCGCTCGGCTCGGGCGCCCTGGCCGGGGTCAACTGGGAGATCGACCGCGATGCGGTCGCCGACGACCTCGGCTTCGAGCACGTCAGCCACAACTCGATCGACGGCGCCTCCAACCGCGACTTCGTCCTCGACTACCTGGCCGCCGCCTCGGCCTGCGCGATGCACCTCTCGCGGCTCGGCTCGGAAATCGTCATCTGGTCGAGCACGCGAGTTCGGCTTCTGCGAGCTCGACGAGTCGTTCTCCTCGGGCTCCTCGATCATGCCGCAGAAGGTGAACCCCGACTCGGCCGAGCTGCTGCGCGCCAAGAGCCCGCGGGTCGCCGCCGACTACGCCGACCCTGCTCGGGGTCGATGCACGCGCTGCCGCTCACCTACGGCAAGGACATGCAGGAGGACAAGGAGCCGCTGTTCGACGCGATCGACACGGTCGAGCTCTGCCTCGACGCGACCGCGGGGATGCTGAGCCGGGATCGAGTTCGACCGCGGCGCGCATGGAGGACGCCTCCGGCGACGAGATGCTGGCGGCGACCGAGGTCGCCGACCTGCTGGTCCGCAAGGGCGTGCCTTTCCGCGAGGCGCACGGCATCGTCGGCGGCCTGGTCCGCGACGCGGTCGAGCAGGACGGGAACGCTCTCCGAGCTGACCCCGGACGAGCTGCGGGCAGCACTCCGAGCACCTCGACGAGTCCTACTACGAGGTGCTCGAGCGCAGCAGCTGGCTGGAGTCGAAGCGGATCGCCGGCGGCACCGGCTCGGCTCCGCTGGCGGCTCAGATCGGCGAGGCACGCGAGACCCTCGCCGCGGTCAAGGCCCGGGTCGCTCGAAGAGCGCTCTTGACGGTCGACGGGCCTGCAACGTCCACATCGCGGACGCCTGACGCCCGCCGGCTGGAGCGTTCGTTCTTCGACCGCTCGGTCCACGACGTCGCCCGCGACCTGGTCGGCTGCCGGCTCTTCTTCGAAGGCGTCGGCGGCGTCGATCGTCGAGACCGAGAGCTACGAGCGCGACGACCCCGCCTGCCACGCCTACGTCGGCCTCACCGATCGCACCGAGGTCCTCTTCGGGCCGCCGGGGCGCGCCTACGTCTACCTCTCCTACGGCATCCACAGCCTGCTCAACGCCGTCGCCGAACCGGAGGGCGAGGCGGCGGCGGTGCTGATCCGGGCGCTGGAGCCGACCGCCGGCATCGAGCAGATGCGGGCTCGCCGCGGCGAGCGTCCCGAGGGCGAGCTCTGCTCGGGGCCCGGGCAAGCTGACCGAGGCGCTCGGCATCGGCCTCGAGCGCAACGGCGCCGACCTCGGCCGCGACCCGTTCCTGCTGCTGGGCCCCGACGGCCCGCCCGCCGCGGTGGTCACCGGGCCGCGGATCGGGATCACCAAAGCGGTCGAGCGGCCCTGGCGCTTCTGCGCCGCCGGCAGCCGCCTTCGTCTCCCGGCCGCGACCCTAGGCCGCGCTGAGTCGAGTCCCGTCGGCCGGATCAGCCGGCGGTGACCCCGCCGCCGCCCCCGCTGGATTCGGGAGCTGCTTCGGGTTCGGCTTCCGGCGCCGCTTCGGGCGTCGCTTCGCCTTCGGGTTCGGCTTCGACCTCCGGCGCCGGTTCGCTTTCTTCGCTTTCCGGAGCGGTTTCCGTTTCGGCACCGGCGGTACGTAGGTGTTCGGCTTTCGCCGGAGTCGCCGTCGCTGGTCTCGCGGCCTTCCTCCTCGGCCTTCTTCTCGGCGGCCGGTTCGGCCTGGATCTCCTCCCAGGCGGAGATCACGCTGGCCCAGATCAGGGCCGGGAAGGTGCCGCCCATCACCGGGCCGCCGTTGAAGAGCGTGGTCATCGGCGTCGTCGAGTCGGGGTAGCCGACCCAGACGCAGGCGGTGACTTCGTCGCTGACGCCGCCGCAGAACCAGGCGTCGCCGTTGTTCTCGGTCGTGCCCGTCTTGCCCCACTGGCCTTCGGCGCCGATCTCGGCGTTGGTGCCGGTGCCGCTGGAGACGACCGTTTCGAGGATGCGCTTGGCTTCCTGCGCAACCCCTTCGTCGATCACCTGCTCGTGGGTGGAGTCGTTGTCGCCGCCCTTGATCGTGTGGTCGTCCTGGTCGGTGACCTGGGTGTAGGAGACCGGGCTGTCGCCGGGCCGCGGGGCCAGGGTGCCGCTGACGCGGTCGCCGTCGTTGCCGAGGGTGCTGTAGGCGTAGGTCCAGCCGAGCGGGGTGACGCCGATCTCGAGACCGCCGAGCACCATCGCCGGGTTGGTCGAGATCGGGTCGGCGTAGCCCATCTTGTGGATCGTCGCCGCGATCGAGCGGGTGCGGTCGGCGACGGTCTTCCCCTTCAGGCCTTCAAGCGCCAGCTGGGCGTAGACGGAGTTGTCGGAGTTGGTCGTGGCGCAGATGATCGAGCAGGAGCCGGCGTAGAGGTCGCCGTCGTTGGTGACGGTGAAGACTTCCTGCCCGTTCTTGCCGAAGCGGAATTCCTGCGGCGCCGATTCGTAGACCGTTTCCGGCGAGATCCCCTCGCTCGAGGGCGGTCAGCAGCGATGAAGGGCTTGATCGAGGAGCCGGGCTGGCGGTGGCCCTGGGTCGCGAGGTTGAAGGGCGCGGTGTCGAAGTCGGGGCCGCCGACCATCGCCTTGATGCCCGCGTTGCGGTTGTCGATCACGACCACGGAGGCGGTCGCCGGCGAGTAGCCCAGATAGGAGTTGACCGCTTCCTCGGCCGCTTCCTGCAGGCCGAGGTCGAGCGTCGACTTGACCTTGAGGCCGGCGAAGAAGGCCTTCGAGGCGCCGTAGCGTTCGACCAGCTGCTGGCGCAGGTAGGCGGTGAAGTAGGGGGCCTTGGAGTCGATCGTCGGCGGCTCGATGGCGTCGGGGGAGGGCAGCGCCTGCTTGGTCCCTTCCTCGAGCTGCTCTGCGGAGATGTAGCCCTGTTCGTACATCTTTTCCAGCACGATGTTGCGGCGCCCGAGCGAGTTTTCGGGATAGACCTTGGGGTCGTAGGCCGAGGGCGAGGCGATGCTCGCCGGCCAGGGTCGCCGCCTCCCAGGGCTCCAGCACCGAGGCGCAGGGCTCGGTCGGGGTGCCGCAGCCGGGGTGGGCGTCGCCGAAGAAGGTGCGGGCGGCGGCCTCGATCCCATAGGCGCCCTCGCCGAAGTAGATCGTGTTCAGGTACTCGGTGAGGATCTTGTCCTTGCTCCAGTGGCGCTCGAGGCGGTAGGCCAGCGCCGCCTCCTTGAACTTGACGAAGAGGGTGCGGGTGTCCTGGGCTTCGAGCGCGTTCTTGACGAACTGCTCGGTGATCGTCGAGCCGCCCTGGGCGGCGCTCTGGCTGAGGATGTCTTTGACCAGGGCGCGGCCGATGCCCTGGAAGTCGACGCCGCTGTGCTCGTAGAAGCGCGCGTCCTCGATCGCGACCACCGCGTTCTTGACGTTGGGGGAGATCTGCCCGGAGCTGAGCAGGATTTTGTTCTGGTCGCTGGTCAGGGTCCCGAGCGGGACCCCGTTGGCGTCGATAGATCTCGCTGTTCTTGGAGGCCTTGTACTGGGCGAAGTTGTAGATCGCCGGCAGGTCCTGAGAGACCGCCGCCATCATCCCGAAGACGGTCGAGACCATCGCCAGGATCGCCAGCCCGAGCAGGACGAAGAGCACGCGCAGCTTCTTCAGCCGCGGCTTCGCAGGCTTGGTCGGGGGAGCCGGAGGGGCGGGCGGAACTTCGCCGCCACGCCGCCGGCGCTTTATTCCTAGGGCCGCCATCGAGAGGTGACTGCTCGGCGTGGCTCAGCCCGCCGAGCGGAGGCGGCAGTCTAGCATTCGCCAGATGGCCGATTTGACGCGTAACGCGGTCGACGTGCTGCCGGACGGGAGGCTCGCCGAGCAGCTCGCCGGCGAGCTGCCGCTGCGGGTGAAGCTGGGGATCGACCCGACCACGGCCGACATCCACCTCGGCCACACGGTCGTGCTGGAGAAGCTGCGCGAGTTCCAGCAGGCCGGCCACACCGTCGTCCTCATCATCGGCGACTTCACCGCCCGGGTCGGCGATCCGAGCGGCCGCTCGAGCACCAGGCCGCTGCCCTCGCCGGAGGAGATCGAGGCCAATGCCGCCACCTACCAGGAGCAGGCCTTCAAGCTGCTCGACCGCGAGCGGACCGAGGTCCGCTTCAACAGCGAGTGGCTGAAGATGGAGCCCGAGGCGCTGCTGGGGTTGCTGGCGCAGACGACCGTGGCCCGCCTGCTCGAGCGCGACGACTTCCAGAAGCGGCTGGGCGCCGGCCAGCCGATCGCGGCGCTGGAGCTGCTCTACCCGCTGCTGCAGGGCTACGACTCGGTCGCGATCGAGGCCGATCTCGAGCTGGGGGGGACCGACCAGAAGTTCAACCTGCTCTTCGGCCGCGACATCCAGGCCGCCTACGGCCAGAAGCCGCAGTCGATCCTGACGATGCCGATCCTGGTCGGCACCGACGGCGTCAGGAAGATGAGCAAGTCGCTCGGCAACTACGTCGGCGTCACCGACGCTCCGGAGGAGATGTTCGGCAAGCTGATGAGCATCCCCGACGAGGCGATGGCCGATTACTTCCGGCTGCTGCTCGGGAGCGAGCAGCCGCAGGGCCCGCCGAACGAGGCCAAGCGCGAGCTGGCGCGGCGGATCGTCGATCGCTTCCACGGCGAGGGGGCGGGGGCCGGGGCGGAGGAGCACTTCAACCGCGTCTTCGTCGCTCACTCGGCCCCGGAGGAGATGCCCGACGTCGAGCTCGAGCCCTTCCTCGAGGACGGCTCCGGCGAGGTGCACCTGCCGCGCGCTGATCGCCGCCGCCTTCGGCCTCAGCTCCAGCGAGGGGCGCCGGCTGATCCAGCAGGGAGGCGTCAAGCTCGACGGCGAGCCGGTCGCCGATGGCGCTCTGGACCTGGCCGTGGACGGCCTCGACGGCAAGGTGCTCCAGGTCGGCAAGCGGCGCTTCTGCCGCCTTCGCCAGAGCCACTAGGCAAACGTCCGCCGCGGCGCTATACTCCCCCGTCCTTCTGGGGCTGCCTTGTGCGGCTCCATGCGTGAAGAGCGTCGAAACCCGGCGCAGAGGCGCAGCGGTCTTTGAAAACTGAGCAGCGTGCACTCCGCAGGCCCATCAACAGGTCTGCGGAATGTTTGAGCCCGATCCATCCGGTCACGTCAGCGTGCCGGATGGTCTGATTTACCCGTCATGCCGGTCGCCGAGTTTGTGTACCCGGTGACCCGCCAGGCATGGCAACTCTTTGTAGAGTACCTTTCACGGAGAGTTTGATCCTGGCTCAGGACGAACGCTGGCGGCGTGCTTAACACATGCAAGTGGTGCGACGAACCAGGGCTTGCCCTGGGGCTAAGCCGCGAACGGGTGAGTAACACGTGAGTAATCTGCCCCGATGACCGGGACAACCCGAGGAAACTCGGGCTAATACCGGATGTGGTGCACAGGTTTAAGCCTGTGTACTAAAGGAAGCTTCGGCCTCCGCATTGGGAGGAGCTCGCGGCCCATTAGCTTGTTGGTGGGGTAACGGCCTACCAAGGCAACGATGGGTAGCTGGTCTGAGAGGACGATCAGCCACACTGGGACTGAGACACGGCCCAGACTCCTACGGGAGGCAGCAGTGGGGAATCTTGCGCAATGCGCGAAAGCGTGACGCAGCAACGCCGCGTGGGGGAAGACGGCCTTCGGGTTGTAAACCCCTTTCAGGAGGGACGAAGGTTCACCGGTGAATAGCCGTGTGGATTGACGGTACCTCCACAAGAAGCTCCGGCTAACTACGTGCCAGCAGCCGCGGTAATACGTAGGGAGCAAGCGTTGTCCGGAATCATTGGGCGTAAAGCGCGCGTAGGTGGCTTCATAAGTCCGTTGTGAAAGTCAAAGGCTCAACCTTTGAAAGCCGATGGATACTGTGAAGCTAGAGTCCGGAAGAGGCGAGTGGAATTCCTGGTGTAGCGGTGGAATGCGCAGATATCAGGAGGAACACCAATAGCGAAGGCAGCTCGCTGGGACGGTACTGACACTAAGGCGCGAAAGCGTGGGGAGCGAACAGGATTAGATACCCTGGTAGTCCACGCCGTAAACGATGGGCATTAGGTGTGGGAGGTGTCGACTCCTCCCGTGCCGTCGCTAACGCACTAAATGCCCCGCCTGGGGAGTACGGCCGCAAGGCTAAAACTCAAAGGAATTGACGGGGGCCCGCACAAGCAGCGGAGCATGTGGTTTAATTCGACGCAACGCGAAGAACCTTACCTGGGCTTGACATGTTGGTGACCGCCGTGGAAACACGGTTTTCCTTCGGGACACCATCACAGGTGGTGCATGGCTGTCGTCAGCTCGTGTCGTGAGATGTTGGGTTAAGTCCCGCAACGAGCGCAACCCCCGTTCCATGTTGCCAGCATTAAGTTGGGGACTCATGGGAGACTGCCGGTGACAAACCGGAGGAAGGTGGGGATGACGTCAAGTCATCATGCCCCTTATGTCCAGGGCTACACACGTGCTACATTGGCGCATACAAAGGGCAGCAATACCGTGAGGTGGAGCAAATCCCATAAAGTGCGTCTCGGTTCGGATTGGAGGCTGAAACTCGCCTCCATGAAGGTGGAGTTGCTAGTAATCGCAGATCAGCAATGCTGCGGTGAATACGTTCCCGGGCCTTGTACACACCGCCCGTCACACCACGAAAGCGAGTAACACCCGAAGCCGGTGGCCTAACCGCAAGGAGGGAGCCGTCGAAGGTGGGACCCGTGATTGGGGTGAAGTCGTAACAAGGTAGCCGTAGCGGAAGCTGCGGCTGGATCACCTCCTTTCTAGGGAGAATTAAGTACCTAGAACGTCGACCGGGCTCCCCGCCGACAACTTGTTGTTGGTGGGCACGCTGCTCAGTTTTGAGAGACCACCACGGAAGAACTCCGTGGTGTGCCTCGGTGGACCTTGAAAACTGCACAAGGCAAGATGGGTAATTTAATTTCGGCCCGTACACTTTGTGTATGGGCTGTATCACCGTCAAGATAGTAAGAGTTTACGGTGGATGCCTTGGCACCAGGAGTCGATGAAGGACGTGGACGGCTGCGATAAGCCGCGGTGAGGCGCTGAACAGCCTTTGACCCGCGGATTTCCGAATGGGTAAACCCGGCGCCGGTAATGCGGCGTCATTCAGCGGTGAATACATAGTCGCTGAAAGGGAACCGGGCGAACTGAAACATCTAAGTAGCCCGAGGAAAAGAAATCAACCGAGACTCCCTTAGTAGTGGCGAGCGAAAGGGGATCAGCCCAAACCCGACAGATGTAAGTGGGCACACGTTGTCTGTTGGGGGTTGTAGGACATCATGCCCGAGCCGTGCCTGGCTCGGCAACAGTTACAAAATCAGGTGTTAGCCGAAGCGAGTGGAACCTCGCACCACAGAGGGCAATCGTCCCGTAGGTGAAAGCATTCTGATCTGTTGATTGATGTTCCTGAGTAAGACCACACCCGTGAAACGTGGTCTGAACCTGGGGGGACCACCCTCCAAGGCTAAGTACTACCTGGTGACCGATAGTGAACTAGTACCGTGAGGGAAAGGTGAAAAGCACCCCTGAAGGGGAGTGAAATAGTACCTGAAACCGTAGACTTACAAGTGGTCGGAGCACCTTCGTGGTGTGACGGCGTGCTTTTTGCATCACGAGCCGGCGAGTTACTCGTCAGTGGCAAGGTTAAGCGATGAGCGGAGCCGTAGCGAAAGCGAGTCTGAATAGGGCGAATCAGTCACTGGCGGTAGACCCGAAACTGAGCGAGCTATCCATGGGCAGGCTGAAGCGGGGGTAAGACCTCGTGGAGGGCCGAACCGACCTAGGTTGAAAACTGGGCGGATGACCTGTGGATCGGAGTGAAAGGCTAATCAAGCTCAGAGATATCTGGTTCTCTCCGAAATATATTTAGGTATAGCCTCGAGTGATTGCGTTGCGGCCGTAGAGCACTGTTTGGATTAGGGGCCCTACCAGGTTACCGACTTCAGGCAAACTCCGAAGACCGTTACGGTTAACTCGGGAGTCAGTGTGCGGGGGATAAACTTCGTACGCGAAAGGGAAACAACCCAGACCATCAGCTAAGGACCCTAAGTACTAGCTAAGTGGCAAACGATGTCCGAATGCAGAGACAACCAAGAGGTTGGCTTAGAAGCAGCCACCCTTGAAAGAGTGCGTAACAGCTCACTGGTCAAGTGTTCGGGCGCGGATAATTCAACGGGGCTTAAGCTAGTCTCCGAAGCTATGGGTGTGCAGGCCTGCGGGCTCTGTACGCGGTAGGAGAGCGTTCCAATTGCGTGAAGCGGCGTCGTAAGGCTCCGTGGAGCGATTGGAAGTGAGAATGCCGGCATGAGTAACGAAAGAGGGGTGAGAATCCCCTCCACCGATTGTCCAAGGTTTCCTGAGTAAAGTTCGTCTGCTCAGGGTTAGTCGGGACCTAAGGCGAGGCCGAAAGGCGTAGCCGATGGCCAACAGGTTGATATTCCTGTACCACGTCGTTTCCGTTATGACCGATGGGGGGACGGGGAAGGGTAAGGGATCCCAGGCGATGGTCGTCCTGGGGCAAGCACGTAGCCAGTCGCTGTAGGAAAATCCGCAGCGGCGTTTTGACGCGAGGTGCGATGCCAGCTGGCTTGACCGCCGGCAAGTCCCCGATCCCATGCCTCCAAGAAAAGCCTCTAGGCAGGATTCGCGTGCCCGTACCGATAACCGACACAGGTGGACAAGTAGAACATACTGAGGTGAGCGAGCTAACTATCGTTAAGGAACTCGGCAAAATCGTCCCGTAACTTCGGGAGAAGGGACGCCCCACTAGGGTGAACTCCATACGGAGGGAGCCCGACGGGGCCGCAGTGAATTGGTCCAAGCGACTGTTTACCAAAAACACAGGCCTCTGCTAAGTCGTAAGACGACGTATAGGGGCTGACGCCTGCCCGGTGCCGGAAGGTTACGCGGACTTGTTAGCGCTTCGGCGCGAAGCAGCGAAGCTAAGCCCCGGTAAACGGCGGCCGTAACTATAACGGTCCTAAGGTAGCGAAATTCCTTGTCGGGTAAGTTCCGACCTGCACGAATGGCGTAACGACTTGGACGCTGTCTCAACGATAGGCTCGGTGAAATTAAAGTCTCGGTGAAGATGCCGAGTACCCGCAGCTAGACGGAAAGACCCCGTGAACCTTTACTGCAACTTGATATTGGAGTCTGGGGTATCTCGCTCAGGATAGGTGGGAGACAGTGAACCGGCGACTTTGGTTGTCGGGGAGTCACCCTTGAGATACCACCCTTGGTAGTCTGGGCTTCTAACACCGCGCCGTGATCCGGGCGGTGAACAGTGTCAGGTGGGCAGTTTGACTGGGGCGGTCGCCTCCTAAAGAGTAACGGAGGCGCCCAAAGGTTCCCTCAGCACGGTTGGAAATCGTGCGTAGAGTGTAAAGGCAACAAGGGAGCTTGACTGCGAGACCGACGGGTCGAGCAGGAACGAAAGTTGGGCTTAGTGATCCGGCGGTAGCAAGTGGAAGCGCCGTCGCTCAACGGATAAAAGGTACTCCGGGGATAACAGGCTTATCGGTTCCAAGAGTCCACATCGACGAACCGGTTTGGCACCTCGATGTCGGCTCGTCGCATCCTGGGGCTGGAGTAGGTCCCAAGGGTTGGGCTGTTCGCCCATTAAAGCGGTACGCGAGCTGGGTTCAGAACGTCGTGAGACAGTTCGGTCCCTATCTGCTGTGGGCGTTGGAGAGTTGAGAGGAGTCATCCCTAGTACGAGAGGACCGGGATGAACGTGCCGCTGGTGTATCTGTTGTCCTGCCAAGGGCATCGCAGGTTAGCTACGCACGGAACGGATAACCGCTGAAAGCATCTAAGCGGGAAGCCGTCCTCGAGATGAACTCTCCCATCCCCTTGAGGGAGTAAGACCCCTGGTAGACCACCAGGTTGATAGGCCGGCGGTGTAAGCGCAGCAATGCGTTCAGCCGACCGGTACTAATGGGTCGAGGGCTTGACGGATACTTTTCGAATGAATTACTTTGAAGGCCTTGTGCAGTTTTCAAGCTCCACCGGGGCTGTCTCGCAAAATTCCGGTGGCGCATAGCGAGTGGGAGACACCTCTTCCCATTCCGAACAGAGCAGTTAAGCCACTCTGCGCCGATGGTACTTGGGGGGCAACCCCCTGGGAGAGTAGGTCGCCGCCGGTTCTTCGCAGGATGCCCGGGCCCGCGCTTAGAGCGCGGCCCGGGCTTTTTTACAGGCGCGGAGAGGTGCGGAAGCCGGCTTCTTGGAGCAGGTTGCACTGGGCGCTGCGTACGGTCGCTCTCGGGGCGCGGGTGCGCTGGCGAGGGGCCGGGACTGCGCAGTCCCGGCGAGCTCTCCCAACGGGCTCCAGGCCGTACTCGCCGAGGGTCGCGAAGTCGATCATCAGGTCGACGGCGTCGGTCAATTTTCTCGTTAGCGTTTGCTTAGAATCGAACATGAGTTCGTAAGGTACGGAGGGCTTCGGACGGCAAGGCGATCCTGCAATGGGGATTGCAGGCCATGGCGCAAAAGCCTTATTCAGAGCCAAATTCGAGGATCAGGCGGGCGGTCTGGGCCGGCTTCTCAACGGCAGGGGAGTGCCCGGCGCCGGCGATCAGGTGAGTCTGGGCTCCAGGTACGCCGTCGGCGTACTGGCTGAGCGCTCGCTGGGGATCGTCGACGATCTGCTCCTCGGCACCCATCAGCACCAGCAGGGGCTTGCCGGTCGGGCGCATGCGCCGGTCGAGCGACTCTTCGCCGATGAAGTCCTCGGTTCCCGTCGGGGATTCGTCGTAGGCGGTGTAGGTCAGGCGCTTGACGTCGTCGACGAAGGCGTCGGGCACGTCGAAGCCCGGGGCGAAGGCCACGCTCAGGCCGTCCCTGACGGAGAAGTCGGGCTTGATCCTCCACAGGGCCTCACCCAGCACTGGCTGAAAGGCGAGGCCGGCGATGAAGCCGAGGTCGCCGTAGGAGTTGTCGGGCGGCATGTCGACGATGCCGACGCGGTCGACCAGCTGCGGGTCCTGTTCGGAGAGCGCCACCGCGACGGCGCCGCCCAGGGAGTGGCCGACGATCTCGGCGTTGCGTACGTCCAGTTGCCGCAGCGCCTCCGCCACCAGCTTCGCCTGGTTCGCCGGCGTGTAGCCCGACTCGGGCTTCTCGGAGCCACCGTGCCCGAGCAGGTCGATCGCGATCACCCGGTGCCTGCGCGCCAGGGCGGGCATCACCTCGTCCCACCAGTTGATCGCGCAACTGAAGCAGTGGATCAGCACGATCGGGCGGCCGTCGCGCGGCCCGCGCTCGACGATCTGCGCTTCCCCGGCTGGGAGGTCGAGGATCCTGCCGCCGGGTTCGGTGATCGCGGCGGACTCCGTCTCCCCACCGGTGATCAGGGCGTTGACGAGCAGCAGCACGACCGCCGCGGCGACCGCCGACACCCCGATCTTCCAGCCTCTCCCCATGGCGGTCGTTACCCTAGCCCAGACCATGGAGAAATTCGTCATCCAGGGCGGTGTCCCGCTCTCCGGCGAGCTGACCGTCGCCGGCAACAAGAACGCGGCGCTGCCGATCCTCGGCGCCTGCCTGCTGACCGAGGAGGAGCTGCTGCTGCACCGGGTGCCGCGGATCCGCGACACCGAGGCCCAGATAGCGCTGCTGGAGCAGCTTGGGGTCGAGGTCGCCTGGGTGGCTGACAACAGCGTCCGGCTCTGCGCGCGCGGGGTGACCCAAACAACCGTCGACGAGGAGCTCTCGAGCAAGATTCGCGCCTCCTTCCTGCTGGCCGGGCCGCTGCTGGCCCGCTTCGGCGAGGCGCGGATGCCGCCTCCCGGCGGCGACTTCATCGGGCGTCGGCGCCTCGATGCCCACCTCGACGCCTTCAAGGATCTCGGCGCCCGCATCGACGGCAGCCGCTGGATCGAGCTGAGCGCGCCCGGCGGGCTTTGCGCCTGCGAGATCTTCATGGACGAGCCCTCTGTGATGGGCACGGAGAATGCGCTGATGGCGGCGGCCCTGACTGCCGGCCAGACGAAGATCTCCAACGCCGCCTGCGAGCCGCACGTGCAGGACCTGGCCCGGCTGCTGACCAAGATGGGCGCCCGGGTCGACGGGATCGGCTCCAACGTGATGGTCGTCAACGGCGGCGAGCGCCTCTCCGGGGCCGAGCACACGATCTCACCCGACCACATCGAGGTCGGCAGCTTCATGGCCCTGGCTGCGGCGACCGGGGGGGAGTTGCGGATCCGCGACATCGATGCCGAGGATCTGCGCAACGTGCGGCGCCAGTTCCGCCGGCTGGGGCTGCGCTCGGAGATCGAGGGCGCCGACATGCTGGTCCCGTCCGGTCAGCGGCTCGAGGTCGAATCCGACCTCGGCGATGCGATCCCGAAGATCGAGGACGGCCCCTGGCCGGCCTTCCCGGCCGATCTCACCTCGATCGCCCTGGCCCTGGCCACCCAGGCCGAGGGGGAGATCCTGATCTTCGAGAAGATGTTCGAGAACCGCCTCTTCTTCGTCGACAAGCTGGTCGCGATGGGCGCTCGGATCACGCTCTGCGATCCCCACCGGGCGATCGTCAGCGGTCCGAGCCGGCTTCATGGCGAGCGCGTCGAGAGCCCCGACATCCGCGCCGGGATGGCGATGCTCATCGCCGCCCTGGCCGCCGACGGCACCTCCCACATCGGCAACATCCGCCAGATCGATCGCGGCTACGAGCAGATCGACGAGCGCCTGCGCGGGCTTGGGGCCCAGATCGAGCGCGTCTCTGCAGAGGTCCCTGCCTAGCAGGGCTTTTGCTCCGTCTCTCGTAAGGTCAGCCGGATGATCCATCCGATCCCGCCCGGAACCCGTGACGTGCTCCCCGACGAGATGCGGGAGCTGCGACGCCTGCAGCGTGCCCTGCTCGAGGTCTTCGAAGCACGTGGCTACGGCGAGGTGGCGACGCCGGCGATCGAGTACGACGAGGTCCTCGGTCGCGGCGACGGCCGTACCGCGGCGAGTGCCTATCGCTTCTTCGACGAGGGCGGCGAGCTGCTGGCGCTGCGCTCGGACATGACGGTGCCGATCGCCCGGCTCGCCGCCAGCCGCCTGGCGGGAGCCGAGCAGCCGCTGCGCCTTTGCTACCTGGCGAGTGCCTACCGGGCGGTGCGTCCCCAGCGTGGCCAGATGCGCGAGTTCATCCAGGCCGGGGTCGAGCTGATCGGAGTGCCGGCGCCGGCGGGCACGGCCGAGGTCGTCGAGGTGCTGGAGGCGGCGCTGGACGCCGCCGGCCTCGACCGCGCCGTGATCGGGCTCGGCGACGCCGACCTCTACCGCCAGCTGCTGACCGAGTACGGCATCGAGGGCGAGGCGCGCGACTCGATCATCGCCCGCCTGGCCACACACGATCTGGTCGGACTGGAGGCCGAGCTCAGCGCTGTCGAGGGAATCGGCGAGGAGCAGGTCGCCACCTGCGTGGCGCTCTCGCAGCTGCGCGGCGGCAGCGAGGTGCTGGAGCGGGCCCGCGGACTCGGCGGCGCCGCGGTCGAGCGCGCCGGCGCTCGCCTGCAGGCGACCTACGAGGAGCTCGAGCGGCGTGGGGTCGCCGGGCGGGTGCAGATCGACCTCGGCCTGCTGCGCGACCTCGGCTACTACAGCGGCGCCATCCTCGAGGTCTACGACCCCGCTCTCGGCCACGTGCTCGGCGGCGGCGGTCGTTACGACCGGTTGCTGAAGCGCTTCGGCGCCGACCTGCCCGCGGCCGGGTTCGCCCTTTACCTGGAGCGGGTGCACGTCGCCCAGATGGAGGAGGAGTCGCGGCGGGGAGGGGAGGGCCGATGAGTTTCGAGGTTGCCGGCCTGAGCCCGGCAAAGGCCGACGGGCCGCTGAAGCTGGCGGTGCCGCGCGGCGCCCTCCTGGGGGAGACCCTCGACATCCTCGACGGGGCCGGGATCGATACCTCCGAGGTGCGCGGCGACTCGCGCTCGCTGATCTTCGAGACCGAGGGGATGACGCTGGTGACGATGCGCCCCTCCGACGTCCCCACCTACGTCGAGGCCGGCGCCGCCGACGTCGGCATCACCGGCAAGGACGTGCTGCTGGAGCAGTCCGACCGCATGGTCTACGAGCTGGCGGACCTCGGCTTCGGCCGCTGCCGCATGGTTCTCGCCGGCCGCAAGGGCGACGAGCGCCTGGGCGAGTCCCAGCGGCGCCTGGGGATGATGCGGATCGCGACCAAGTACCCGCGGATCGCCGAGCGCCACTTCGAGGCGACCGGCCGCCAGATCGAACTGATCGAGGTCAAGGGCTCGGTCGAGCTGGCGCCGCTGATCGGCCTCGGCGACGGCATCGTCGACCTCGTCGCCACCGGCCGCACGCTGGAGGAGAACGACCTCGAGGTGCGCGAGGAGATCCTCGAGTGCACGGCGCGCTTCGTCGCCAACCGGGTCGCCCACAAGCTGCGTGCCGCCGAAGTCGACGAGCTGACGGCGAAGTTGAGAGAGGCAGCGGCCGCGAAGTGAAGGCGCGCCGCTTCGAGTGGGAGGGCGCGGCGGAGACCGCGCGGCGGCTACGGGACTGGACCTTTGTAAAGCAGGACCATGACGCGGTGGTCGAGGGTGTAACGACAATCGCCGGGCGGGTCCACAAGGAGGGCGATGGCGCGCTGCTGGCCCTGACCGAAGAGCACGACGGGGTTGAGCTGACGCGAGAGCAGATGAGGGTTGACCCCGGTGAAGCGGAGGCGGCCCTGCGTGCTCTCGATCCGGCGCAGCGTGAGGCGATGGAGCTTGCCGCCGCCAACATCCGCGCTGTCGCTGAGGCGCAGATTCCGGCCGAGACGCCGTCGATTGAGTTGCCCCAGGGTCAGACCGTGACGGTTCGCGAGTTGCCGGTGGCATCCGCCGGTATCTACGCGCCGGGCGGGCGGGCAACCTATCCCTCGACTGTGCTCATGTGCGCGATTCCGGCCCGAGTGGCGGGGGTCAAGCGCATCGTGCTCGTTTCCCCACCGGGAGAGAACGGCCGGCCGTCAGAGTCGATCCTGGCGGCAGCCTCCCTCTGTGGGGTTGAGGAGATCTATGCGATCGGGGGAGCGCAGGCGATCTTTGGTCTCGCCTACGGGACCGAGACGATCCAGCGCGTCGACGTGGTCGTTGGGCCCGGCAACGCCTGGGTGCGGGAGGCACAGCGGCGTGCTTTCGGCGAAGTCGGGATCGACTCGCTTGCCGGCCCATCGGAGCTGATGCTCGTAGCTGGCCACGACACCGATCCCGAATGGGCGGCACTGGACCTCTGCGCCCAGGCCGAGCACGGCGCTGACAGCCCGTTGGTCGCGGTCGCGGTTGAGGAGCATGTGCTCGACGCGATCGCGACTGCGAGCGAGGTCGCTGCGGCCACTCGTCCCTCGGTGGCCGACGCGCCGCTGGCGCTGGTCCAGGTCCCCGAGTTGGAGGCGGCGATCGACCTCGCTAACGCCTACGCGCCCGAGCACCTCGAGCTGCTTGAGGAGGACGCAGGCCTGATGGCGGATCGGGTCACGACCGCCGGCTGCGTCTTCGTCGGCCGCCACGGTGCGACCGCCTTCGGCGACTACGTCGCCGGCTCCAACCACGTTCTGCCCACCGGTGGCGCCGGGCGCTTTTCCGGGCCACTTGGGCCCGGAGCCTTCCGCCGCCGGATCTCCCAGGTCGAGATCACGGCGGAGGCGGCCGGCGAGCTGGCGCCGCACGCCGACGCCCTCGCCCGCGCCGAGGGCTTCCCCGTCCACGGCGAGTCAGCGATGATTAGGCGATGAGCACCAGAACCGCAAGCAGAGAGCGCGACACGGCCGAGACCCAGATCCGGCTGTCGCTCGACCTCGACGGGGGGGAGGCGAGCGCCGCGACCGGCGTCGGCTTCCTCGACCACATGCTCGACCTGCTCGCCCGCCACGGGCGGCTGGGCCTGCAGGTCGAGGCCAACGGCGATCTTCAGACCGGCGCCCACCACACCGTGGAGGACGTCGGCATCGTGCTCGGGCAGGCGCTCGACGAGGCATTGGGCGATCGCGCCGGCATCCGCCGCTACGGCTCCGCCGTAGTGCCGATGGACGAGTCGCTGGCCGAGTGCGCGATCGATATCTCCGGCCGCCCGTTCTGCCACTTCGACGCCGACCTGCCGACGACCTCGATCGCCGGTTTCGACACCGAGCTGGCCGAGGAGTTCTTCCGCGCCGTCGCCAACAGCGCCAAGCTGACCCTGCACGTCTCCGTCCGTTACGGCACCAACGCCCACCACATGATCGAGGCCTGCTTCAAGGCGTTCGCCCGCGCCTTGCGCGTGGCCGTCTCGATCGACCCCGAGGAGAGCGGCGTGCCGTCGACCAAGGGGACGCTGAGCGAGTGACCACGCGGATCGCGATCCTCAACTATGGGATGGGCAACCTGCGCTCGGTCGAGAAGGCGCTGGAGCACGTTGGCGTTGCCGCGACGATCACCGCCGACGCTGCCGAGGCCCGCGCCGCCGACGGCCTGATCCTGCCCGGGGTCGGGGCCTTCCCGCGGGCGATGGAGCGGATCCGCGCGCTCGGGCTCGACGAGCTGATCGCCGAGCGCCGCGACGCCGGGGTGCCGATCCTCGGCATCTGCCTCGGCCTGCAGCTGCTGTTCGAGTCGACCACCGAGCTGGGCGGCGCCGACGGGCTCGGGCTGCTCGAGGGCGAGGTCGGCGAGCTCGAGGCCGACGGCCTCAAGGTCCCGCACATCGGCTGGTCGCCGCTGCGCTGGGAGCGCGAGTCGCGCCTGGCCGAGGGGATCGAGTCGGAGACGCCCTTCTACTTCGTCCACTCCTTCGCGCCGCGCATAGGCCCCGGGGAGTTGCTCGGCAGTGCCGCCTACGGCGCTCGCTTCGCCTGCGCGGCCGAGCGCGACAACGTCTTCGGCGTCCAGTTCCACCCCGAGAAGTCGAGTGCCGCCGGGCTGCGGCTGCTCTCCAACTTCGCCGGGATCTGCGCATCTGTCCCGGCGTGACCGCTGCCTCGCCGTGATCCTCTATCCGGCCATCGACATCCGCGGCGGCCAGGCGGTGCGGCTGCTGCAGGGCGACTACGACCGCGAGACCACCTATGACGCCGATCCCGTCGACGCCGCGACCCGCTGGGCCGGCGAAGGCGCGGAGTTCCTCCACGTCGTCGACCTCGACGGCGCCAAGGCCGGTGAGCCGCAGAACCTGGAGGCGGTGCGGCGGATCGCCGCCGCGGTCGAGTGCCCGATCCAGGTCGGCGGCGGCCTGCGTGGGATGCCCGCGGTCGACGCGGTGCTGGAGGCGGGGGCGGAGCGGGTCGTGATCGGCACCGCCGCGCTGCGCGATCCCGATTTTCTCTCACAGGTGCTGGCCGAATACGGCGAGCGCGTGGTCGTCTCAGTCGACGCCCGCGACGGCAAGGTGTCGGTACACGGCTGGACGGAAGCCAGCGATCTCGACGTCGCGGCGACGGTGAGGGGGCTAGCGGGCCTCGGCGTCTCCCGCTTCCTCTGCACCGCGATCGAGGTCGACGGCACGATGGAGGGCCCCGCGACCGCCGAGCTGAACCGCATCGCCGCCGTAACCGACACCCAGGTAATCGCCTCCGGCGGCGTCGGAACCCTCGCCCATCTCAAGGCCTTGGCCGACGACGCGGCCCCGAACATCGAAGGCGCCATAGTCGGCCGCGCGCTCTACGAGCATCGCTTCACCGTGGCCGAGGGCATCGCTGCCCTAGCCTGATCGGATGGTTCTGAAACGCGTCATCCCCTGCCTCGACGTCGACGCCGGCCGCGTCGTCAAGGGGACCAATTTCGTCGGGCTGCGCGACGCCGGCGATCCGGTCGAGCTGGCCGAGCGCTACGACGCCGAGGGGGCGGACGAGCTGGTCTTCCTCGACATCACCGCTTCGCACGAGAAGCGGGAGACGATCGTCGAGCTGGCCCGGCGCACCGCCGACAACGTCTTCATCCCCTTCACGATCGGCGGCGGCATCCGCTCGGTCGAGGACGCGCAGGCGGTGCTCGACGCCGGCGCCGACAAGGTCTCGGTCAACTCCGCCGCCCTCGCCCGGCCCGAGCTGCTGACCGAGCTGGCCGACCATTTCGGCGCCCAGTGCGTGGTGATCGCGATCGACGCCAAGGGCGAGGACGGTGGCTGGGGCGTCTACGTCAACGGCGGCCGCAAGCGGGTCGAAGGACGCGATGCCGTTAGCTGGGCCGAAGAGGCGGTGCGGCTGGGAGCGGGGGAGGTGCTCCTGACCAGCATGGACCGCGACGGCACCAGCGACGGCTATGACATCGCGCTGACCAGGGCGGTAGCGGATGCGGTGCCGGTGCCGGTGATCGCTTCCGGCGGCGCGGGCGAGCTGGCTCACCTGAGCGAGGCGATAACCACCGGCGGCGCCGACGCCGTCCTCTGCGCCTCGATCTTCCATTACGGGCAGCACCGGGTGCGCGAGGCGAAGGAGCGCCTCGCCGCCGACGGCATCCCGGTCCGCCTCTAGAGCAGGCAGAGTAGGGCGACCATGCGAAGCGCCGGGACGCCGATCGAGAACCTCGCCGAGGCGCTGGGAAGCGCCTATCCGGAGCTGAGTGCGGTTCGCGATGCCGCCACCGGGCCCGTCTACGTGGTCGGCGGCGCCGTCCGCGACCTCCTGCTCGGCCGCGGCCGAGCCGACCTCGACGTCGTCGTCGAGGGCGATGCGGCCGCCCTCGCCGCGCGGCTCGGAGCCGAGCCGGTCGCGCACGATCGTTTCGCCACCGCCAAGGTCGTGCTCGACGGCCATCAGCTCGACCTGGCCAGTGCCCGGACCGAGACCTACCCGCATCCCGGGGCGCTGCCCGAGGTCTCGCCGGCGGCCGGCATCGAGGCTGACCTGGGACGGCGGGACTTCACGCTCAACGCGATGGCGATTCCGCTCGACGGCGAGCCGCGGTTGATCGATCCCCATGGCGGGCAGGCCGACCTCGGGGCCGGGGTACTGCGCGTCCTGCACCGGGGGTCCTTTGCCGACGACCCGACCCGGGCGATCCGCGCTGCCCGCTACGCCGCCCGTTTCGGCTTCGAGCTCGAGCCGGAAACTGCAGCGCTGCTGCGAGCAGCCGACCTCGGCACGGTCTCCGCCGACCGCCGCCAGGCCGAGCTGCTGCGACTTGCCGGGGAAGGGACCGGCCCGCGAGGCCTCGCACTGCTCGGCGAGTGGGGTTTGATCCAGCCACGCGAGGGTGGGATCGAGCTGGCGGCACGGGTCGCCGGGCTGCTCGCGTCTCCGCCCTGGAGCGAGGTTGCGCCACGGGCTCCAGCCGTGCTCGCCGCGGCTCTCGGCCCGGCGGGTGAGGAGGGCACCCTGGCTGAGGCCGACCCCGAGCGGCCCTCGCGGGCGGTCGAGCTGGCGCGCGGCCGCGATCCGGTGGAGCTGGTCCTGGCGCGGGCGCTGGGGGCCGAGTGGCTGGAGGAGTACCTCAGCACCTGGCGGTCGGTCGAGCTCGAGATCGACGGCAGCGACCTGGTTGTGGCTGGGGTTCCGGAGGGGCCGGCAGTCGGCCTGGGCCTGCGGGCGGCGCTCCGGCGCAAGCTCGACGGTGAGATCGCCGGCCGCGACCAGGAGCTGGCCACGGCACTGATTGCGGCCCGGGACGGATAGCGCATGGAGTGGCGCCAGCAGAATGGGGTGCGGTGGCTGCAGGCCGAGCTCGGCGGCGCCCGAGCCGCCTTCGCGACCCGCACCGGCGGCGTCAGCGCCACGCCCTTCGACAGCCTCAACCTCGGGATTCTCACCGACGACAGGCACGAGGCCGTGGTCGAGAACCGCCGGCGCCTCGCCGCGGCACTGGGCTTCGAGCCGGAGCGGATCGCCCACGGCCGTCAGGTCCACGGTGCCGAGCTGGCGGCGCACACGCACCCCGACCCGCCGTTCCGTGGTTCCTTTGGGACGGCTGGCGTCACAAATGAACCACGGGAGGAGCCGGGGGTCCCCGAGGCCGACGGGTATGTCGTCGGCTCACCCGGCCTGGCAGCGCTGGTCTTCACGGCCGACTGCCTTCCCGTCGCCCTCGCCGGGCCTGGCGGCGTCGCCATGCTGCACTGCGGCTGGCGCGGCCTCGCGGCCGGCATCGTCGCCCGGGGCGCCGAGGCGATCGGCGCCACCGAAGCGGCGATCGGCCCCGGCATCGGCCCCTGCTGCTACGAGGTCGGCCCCGAGGTGATCGAAGCCTTCTCGCCGGTCCTCGAGGCCGTATCGGCCCGCCGGCGGTTGGATCTGGCCGAGGTGGCGCGGCGGCTGCTGCACCGGGCTGGGGTGGAGCGGGTTCAGAGCGCCGATCTCTGCACCAGCTGCGAGCCGGAGCTGTTCTTCTCCCATCGGCGCGACGGCGGCCGCACCGGCCGCCAGGGAGGGCTCGTCTGGATCGAGCCGGAGGGTGCCTGAGTGGCCGGCCTGATCCACGGCGTCGAAGCGGCCAAGGTGCGGGCGAACCTGGAGCGTGTGCGCGAGGTCGCGGGGACGGAGGTCGAGATCCTGGTCGCGGCCAAGTACGTGCCGATCGAGGAGATGGGCGCTCTCGCCGAGGCCGGGGTGGAGCTGGTGGGGGAGAACCGCCAGCAGGACCTCGCCGCCAAGCACGAGCGCTGGGGTGACGCTTTCGCCTGGGACTTCATCGGCAACCTGCAGAGCCGCAAGGTCAAGCAGGTGCTGCCGCTCTGCCGCCTCGTCCACTCGGTCGCCAGCGACTCGGTGCTGCGCGAGCTCGGCAAGCACGGCAGCTCCGAGACCGAGGTCCTGATCGAGGTCAACGTCGCCGGCGAGGAGGGCAAGGGCGGCGTCGCGCCGGAGGATCTGCCCGCTTTCGTCGAGCGCTGCCCGGTCAAGGTCGGCGGCCTGATGGCGATGCCCCCCTTCAGCCAGGACCCGGAGGATTCGCGACCCCACTTCGCCCGGCTCGCCGAGCTGGCCGCGGCCAGCGGATTGGGGCGCCTCTCGATGGGAACCTCCCAGGATTGGGCGGTTGCGGTCGAGGAGGGGGCGACGATCATCCGGCTGGGGACGGCGCTGTTCGTGTGAATCGGCGCTAACCTGACGAAATCCGTAAAGGAGTCGGCCCGCCTAGGCCGAAACACCGATACCGATGGCCCTTCGCGACACCTGGCATAGAGCGCTCGTCTACTTCGGCCTGGCCGAGGATCACGACTACGGTCCCGAGTACGAGGACGACTTCGAGCCCGAGACCGGCTCCGAGGAAGTCTTCGAGGGCCGCCGCGACCGCGAGCAGAGCTCGGTCCGGCGCCTGCCGACCTCGCGCCGCGCCCGCCGCGACGAGATCGACGACATCTTCGCCGACGACGAGCCGATCGCCGCCAGCCGGACCCGCACCCTGCGCCCGGTCGACAACGGCGGCTCCGGCGGCTCCGACATCCAGGTCCACCTGGTCATCCCCCGCAACTTCAACGACGCCCAGCAGGTCGCCGACCAGTTCAAACGGCAGGTGCCGGTGATCCTCAACCTGCAGACCGCCGACCACGAGCTCTCGAAGCGGATGATCGACTTCTGCTCCGGCCTCACCTACGCGATGGACGGCGGCATGCAGCGGATCGCCGAGAAGATGTTCCTGCTGACGCCGCGCAACGTCGAGGTCTCCGCCGAGGAAAAGGCGAGGCTGATCGACAAGGGCTTCTTCAACCAGTCCTAGGCGCCGGTCGGGCACTAGTGGTGTGACCACCAACGTTTGCCGGTTTCTGGCGGCCTCCGTGCGGCGTCCTCAGTCGCCCGAGTAGCGCTGCTACTCGGGCTCCCTGCGTCCTTGCCCGACGACCACCGAGTCTCGCCAGACTCCCGGCAACGTTGCCGGTCACACCACTAGTCTCCCGCCGATGATCGTCGGATTCGTCGGTTCGGGAAGCATGGCCGCCGCGATGGCGCGAGGCTGGGCGGGGGAGTTCGAGGGGATGCTGTTCTCCGACTCCGGGTCCGGCCGTGCCGCGGAGCTGGCCGGCGAGCTCGGAGGGGAGGCGGTCTCCAACGCCGAGATCGGCGCCAGGGCGGATCTCGTGGTGCTGGCGGTGAAGCCGGCGATGCTGGCCGAGGTGGCGCCGGAGCTTGCCGAGGCGAAGGTGGTCGTCTCCCTGCTCGGGGCGACTTCGCTGGCGGCGATCGCCGCCGCCTTTCCGCGCTCGGAGGCCCACCGGGTGATGCCGAACGTCGCGGTCGAGGTCGGCCGTGGCGTCCTCTGCGTATCCGGCCCGCCGTCGCCGGTCGTGCGGGAGAAGCTGGAGCTGCTCGGGCAGGTCGTCGAGCTGCCGGACGAGGACTTCGACGCGGCCACCGCGGTGATGGGCTGCGCGCCCGCGTATCTGGCCCTGGCGGTGGAGGCGATCGCCGAGGCCGGGGCGGAGGACGGGCTCGACCGGGACCTGGCCCGGAGGCTGGTGGTGGAGACGGCTGCCGGCACGGCGGAGCTGCTGCGGGCCCAATCGCCGGCGGCGGTGCGCAAGGCCGTCGCCTCGCCGGGCGGCAGCACCGAGGCCGGTCTCGAGGCGCTGGAGGCCGAGGGCGCCCCGGCGGCGTTCAAGGCCGCGGTACGGGCCTCGCTGGAGAGGATGCGGCGGTGATCGCGCTGGCGCTCAGCCGCGGTGACGTCGCCGACTACGTCGACGCCCTCTTCGTCGTCTACATCGTCCTCATCTTCGCCAACATCCTCATCTCCTACGTGCCGCGGATGCCCTACAACCCGCTGCTGCGGAGGGTGCTCGACTTCATCACCGAGACCACCAATCCCTACCTCAACCTCTTTCGCCGTTTCCTGCCGCCGATCGGCGGTGGCGGCTTCGCCCTCGATCTCAGCCCGATCATCGGGATCATCGTGCTCTTCGTGGCACAGGGGATCATCGTCAACCTGATCGCCGGGTGAGCGCGAACGCCCGCGCCTGGTGCCTGGCCGGCGTCCTCTGCGCACTCGTCCTCGCCGCCGACCAGGCCGCCAAGGCGGCGATCGAGGCGCAGCTGGTGCCGGGCGAGGACGTCGACGTCCTGGGGCCGCTGGGGCTCACCCTCCGTCACAACCGTGGCGTTGCCTTCGGCCTGGCCGGCGGAGCGGGGGCGCCGCTGATCCTGATCACCCTGGTGGCGCTGGGGGTGGTCGTCTACCTCTTCGCCCGCAATCCCGCTCGTCCGGGGATGTGGGTGGCGACCGGGCTGCTGGCCGGAGGGGCGCTCGGCAACCTCCTCGACCGCGTCCGCGCCGGCGCCGTCACCGATTTCGTCGTCCTGCCGTCATGGCCGCCGTTCAACCTCGCCGACATGGCGATCACCGCGGGTGTGCTGCTGCTGGTCTTCTTCTACCTCCGCGACGCCGAGCGGGAGCCCGAGGGTGGCTGAGCCGGGGCTGCGGGTCGTTCACCTCGACGAGGCGCTGGCCGTCGTCGACAAGCCGGCTGGGCTGGTGGTTCACCCGGCGCCCTCGCACAGCGGCACGACCCTGGTCGACGAGCTCGGGGACATCCTCGGCGGCGGCGAGGACCCCGAGCGCCCGGGCATCGTCCACCGCCTCGACAAGGGCACCAGCGGCCTGCTCGTCGTCGCCCGTGGCGACGAGGCCCACGCCGCGCTGCAGGCCCAGGTCCAGCGCCGCGAGGTCGAGCGGATCTATCTGGCGCTGGCGGGCGGCAAGCTCGGGTCCCGCACCGGCACGATCGACGCCCCGATCGGACGCGCCGCGCGCCAGCGCCACCGGATGGCCGTCTCCGGTGCCGCCTCGCGCCAGGCGCGCACCCATTTCACGGTGCTGGAGCTGCTGAGCCTGGAGAGCTACCTGGAGGCGCGTCTGGAGACCGGCCGCACCCACCAGATCAGGGCCCACTTCGCCGCCATCGGCCATCCCCTGACCGGCGACGTCACTTATGGGGGCGCCCGTCGCTACGGGCTCGGGCGCCAGTTCCTCCATGCCCACCGCCTCGCCTTCGACCACCCGCTCAGCGGCGAGCGGCTCAGCTTCGAGTCCGCGCTCCCGGACGACCTTGCAGCCGCTCTGGAGGCCGCGCGCTCCGCCCAGCGCTAGCCCTCTACAATCAACCGTCCTAAACCAACCCCCGTTCGGCAGCGAACCGGATCCTGCCTGGCCCAGCGCCAGGTCCGGCAAGCGGGACGGGAGAGCTTCACCAACAGACCAAGGAGATTCAATGCCAGAGGCAGGCCTTACCGAGCTGCTCCAGGCCGGAGTGCACTTCGGCCATCAGACGCGCCGCTGGAACCCGAACATGCGCCGCTTCATCTTCGGCGAGCTGGACGGGATCCACATCATCGACCTGCTGCAGACCGAGGCGCTGCTGGAGAACGCCCGCCGCTTCGCCGGCGAGCTCGCCAGCGGCGGCGGCACGGTGCTCTTCGTCGGCACCAAGAAGCAGGCCCGCGACACGGTCCAGGAATGGGCCGACCGCTGCAAGATGCCCTACGTCAACAAGCGCTGGCTGGGCGGGCTGCTGACCAATTTCAACACGATGTCGACCCGGATCGCGCGCCTGCACGAGCTCAACGGCTGGAAAGAGGACGGCAAACTCGCCCTGCTGCCGACCAAGGAGCGGATGGGCATGGAGGCCGAACTGGCCAAGCTCGAGTTCAACCTCGGGGGGGTCCGCGACATGGACCGGCTGCCCGACGCGGTCTTCGTCACCGACCTCAAAACCGAGGAGATCGCGGTTCACGAGGCGGCCCGCCTGCGGATCCCGATCATCGGCCTGGTCGACACCAACTGCGACCCGACCCCGGTCGACTTCGTGATCCCCGGCAACGACGACGCGATCCGCTCCTGCGAGCTGATCATCGGCACGATCGGCGGCGCCGTCGAGGAGGGCTCCAGCAGCTGGCGCGTCCAGGAGGAGAAGCGGATCGCCGAGGAAATGGCGCGGCGCAAAAAGGACGAGGAAGAGCGCAAGAAGCGCGAGGAGGAAGAGAAAGTCCGGCTCGAGGCGGAGGCCGCGGCGAAAGCCGCCGCCGAGGCCGAGGCGCAGGCGAAAGCGACGGCGCAGGCCCAGGCCGCCGCCGCGGCGACCCCGTCGCAGCCGGCCTCCAAGCCCGCGACTCCGGACGCCGCCCCGCCGAAGCAAGCTCCGCAGCAGGCCGCAAAACCGGCGCCCGCCGCGCCCGAGGCCGAGAAACCGGCGGCTGAGGCAGCCAAAGCCGCCTGCCGAGGTCAAACCGGCCGAGACGGTTTCCCCGCAAGCCGAGCAGGAGCCGCAGGCCGCCGAGCCGGCGGCTGCCGCAGAGAGAAGGAGGGGGACGAGTCGTGAGCGTCACCGCAGCCGACGTGAAGGCACTCCGGGACCGCACCGGGGCCGCGATGATGGACTGCAAAGCAGCGCTGACCGAGGCCGACGGCGACACCGACCGCGCGATCGAGCTGCTGCGGGTCAAGGGCCAGGCTTCGGCGGCCAAGCGCGAAGGCCGGGGCACCGACGAGGGCGTCGTCGCCTCCTACATCCACGCCAACGACAAGGTCGGGGCGATGGTCGAGGTCCAGTGCGAGACCGACTTCGTCGCCCGCAACGAGGACTTCAAGGTCTTCGCCTACCAGGTCGCCCTGCACGTGGCCGCGACCGCTCCCCGCTACGTCTCCTCCGAGGAGATCCCGGAGCAGGAGCGCGAGGACGAGAAGCGGGTCTTCGAGGAGAAGGCGCGCGAAGAAGGCAAGCCCGACAACGTGGTCGAGAAGATCGTCGCCGGGCAGCTCTCGAAGTGGGCCAGCGAGGTGGCATTGCTCGATCAGGCCCATGTCAACGCCGAGAAGCACGACTCGAAGACGATCGAGGAGCTGCGCCAGGAGCTGGCCGCCAAGACCGGCGAGAACGTCCGCATCGCCCGCTTCTCCTATTTCCGCGTCGGCGAGGAATAGGGTCAGTCGCACGTGACCTCTTCTCCCGAGCCGCGCTTCGGGCGCATCCTCCTGAAGCTTTCCGGCGAGGCCCTGATGGGCAGCCTCGATTTCGGCACCGACGGGGCCGAGGTCGACCGCATCGCCACGCAGGTCTCGGCGCTTCGCGACCGCGGCGTCGAGGTCGCGATCGTGGTCGGCGCCGGCAACATCTACCGCGGCCTCGACGGCGCCGCCAGCGGCATGGACCGGGCCACCGGCGACTACATGGGCATGCTGGCGACGGTGCTCAACGCGCTCACCCTGCAGGACGCGCTGGAGCGGCTCGGGCAGCACACCCGGGTGATGTCGGCGATCGACGTCAAGGAGGTCGCCGAGCCCTACATCCGCCGCCGCGCCATGCGCCACCTCGAGAAGGGCAGGGTGGTGATCTTCGCCGCCGGCACCGGCAACCCGTTCTTCACCACCGACACCGCCGCCGCCCTGCGGGCCCTGGAGATCCACGCCGAGGCGATCCTGATGGCCAAGAACGGGGTCGAGGGGGTCTACGACGCCGACCCGGCCACCAATCCCGAGGCCAAGTTCATCGCCGCGATCACGCATCGCGAAGCGATCGAGCGCGGCCTCAAGGTGATGGACTCGACCGCGCTCTCGCTCTGCATGGACAACGACCTGCCGATCTACGTCTTCAACATGGGCGACGAGAAGAACATAGATAGGATCGTCTGCGGCGAGAAGGTGGGCACGCTGGTCGCCAGTGCCCCCGCCGAATGAGCGAGGACCGGAACCAGTGGAGCTGATCGACGAACTGCTCAAAGACGCCGAAGGGCGCATGACCAAGTCGGTCGAGTCGAGTCGTGGCGAACTCGCCACCGTTCGCACCGGCCGCGCCTCGCCGCACCTGCTGGACCGCATCGTCGTCGACTACTACGGCACCGCGACCGCGCTCAAGCAGCTGGCCAACGTCGCCACCACCGATGCCAGGCTCCTGACCGTCACCCCCTTCGACAAGGGCGCCCTGGGCGGGATCGAGAAAGCGATCCAGGAGGCCGACGTCGGCCTCACCCCGAGCAACGACGGCAACGTGATCCGGCTGCAGATCCCCGAGCTGACCGAGGAGCGCCGGCGGGAGATGGTCAAGGTCGTCCACGGCGTCGCCGAGGAGGGCCGGATCGCGATCCGCAACGTCCGCCGCGACGTCATGCAGGATCTGCGCGAGCTGAAGAAGGAGGGCGAGGCCGGCGAGGACGACGAGCGCCGCGCCGAGGCGGCGCTGCAGAAGCAGACGGACGAGGCGATCGCCGAGATCGACTCGCTGCTGAAGGGCAAGGAAGAGGAAATCCTCGAGGTGTGAGGCGGTCCACGGCAGCGTGACCGCGCCCAGATACGTAGCGATCATCACCGACGGCAACGGCCGCTGGGCGCAGCAGCGCGGCCTGCCCGTCGCCGAGGGGCACCGGGCCGGGGCCGACGTGGTCAAGGCACGGCTGCGCGACGCGGTCGAGCTCGGCGTCCAGGAGCTGACCGTCTTCTCCTTCTCGACCGAGAACTGGACCCGGCCGCCGGAAGAGGTGCGGGGACTGATGCGGATGATGGGCGAGCGGATCGCCGCTGAGACGCCGGAACTGGACGCCGAAGGAGTGCGGATGCGCTTCGTCGGGCGTCGCGAGGGGGTCCCGAAGGGACTGCTCGAGCAGATGGACTGGGCCGAGGAGAAGACCGCCGGCAACGACCGCATCGTCTTCTACGTCGCCTTCAACTACGGCGGCAGGGCGGAGATCGTCGATGCGGCGCGAAGCTTCGAGGGCGGCTCCGAGGAGGAGTTCCGCAGCCACCTGTACGCACCGGAGATGCACGATCCCGACCTCCTGATACGGACCAGCGGCGAGCACCGGGTCTCCAACTACCTGCTCTGGCAGTGCGCCTACTCGGAGCTGGTCTTCCGCGACGAGCTCTGGCCTGACTTCGACCGCGCCGCCTTCGAGCAGGCCCTGGGCGAGTACGAGACCCGCCAGCGGCGCTTCGGGGCGCGGTCGTGAGGTCCGACCTCTTCGACGACGAGATGTTCGCGGACGAGCCGGCGCCGCCGCCGAAACCGCCGCGCCCGACCGCGGCGCAAGCGCGGCATGAGGGGCGAGACCGCCAAGCGGGTGCTGGTGGCCCTGCCCTGGATCGTCTTCGCGATCGCGATCGCGATCGCCGGCGGGATCGTCTTCGCGGCAGCGATGATCGCGGTCGGGGTGGTCTGCCTGCGCGAGTACATCACGATGACCGAGGACTCGCGACCTCTCGCGATCCCCGCCTACGTCGCCGTCGCCGCGCTGATCGTGGCGGCCCACTTCGGCACCGCCTTCAACGTGCTGCTGGTCCTCGCCGCCTGCTTCCCGTTGCTGTTCGTCTTCGCGGCCAGGGCCCGCTACCGGGATGGGGTGACGATCTCGATCGGGGTGACGCTGCTGGGAATCCTCTGGATCGGGATCCCGCTGGTCCACGCGGTGCTGCTGCGGGATCTGCCCGATCACGGTGCCGGCGCTGCTGGTCGACGTCCTGGTCGGGACCTTCGTCGCCGATACCGCCGCCTACGCGACCGGTCGCATGTTCGGCAGCCACAAGATCGCCCCCAGCATCAGTCCCAACAAGACGATCGAGGGCCTGGTCGGCGGCTTTCTGATCGGGACCATGGGCTTCTGGTTCGCCGGGCTCTACCAGGACTGGCTCTCCGGGGTGGATGCCCTGATCATCGGCGCCGCGGTAGCCGCGGTCGCCCCGATCGGCGACCTCTTCGAGTCGATGCTGAAGCGCGACCTCGGCACCAAGGACACGGGAACCCTGTTCGGCCCCCACGGCGGCATCCTCGACCGCCTCGACGCCGTCTTCTTCACGATCGTCGTCGGCTACTACCTCGCGGTCGCGCTTGTCTACTGACGCGTCTGCATTCAGGCGTCCTATAGACGCCCGAGAGCAGACGCGTGTCTCTTACTACCCTCTGAGCTGATGAAGAAGGTCTTGATACTCGGGTCGACGGGGTCGATCGGGACGCAGGCGCTGAAGGTGATCGAGCGCTCCAGCGAGCTCCAGGTCGCCGGCCTGGCGGCCGGGACCGGCTGGGAGCTGGCGGTCGAGCAGGCGCGCGAGCACGGCGTGCCGACGATCGCCCTCGCCGACGAGGACGCCGCCGAGCGGGCGCGGGGCGCATGGAGTGGCCGTGTGCTGGCCGGCGATGAGGGCGTCGTCGAGCTGATCGCCGGCTCCGGCGCCGATCTCGTCCTCAACGGCATCGTCGGCGCCGCCGGGCTGGGCTCGACCGTGGTGGCGCTGACCGAGGGAATCGACGTGGCGCTGGCCAACAAGGAGAGCCTGGTGCTGGGCGGCGAGCTGGTGATGGCCCTGGCCGAGGCGACCGGCGCCCGCCTGCTGCCGGTCGACTCAGAGCACTCGGCGCTGCACCAGCTGATCGGCTCTGAGGCGCCGGGAACCGTGGAGAGGCTGGTCCTGACCGCCTCCGGCGGTCCCTTCCGTGGCCGCGAGGATCTCTCCGGCGTCAGCGTCGAGGAGGCGCTCGCGCACCCGACCTGGGAGATGGGTGGGCGGATCACGATCGACTCGGCGACGCTGATGAACAAGGGCTTCGAGGCGATCGAGGCCCACCACCTCTTCGGCGTGCCCTACGAGCGGATCGACGTCGTCGTCCACCCGCAGTCGCTGGTGCACTCGCTGATCCATCTCAATGACGGCTCCTCGCTGGCCCACCTCGGCTACCCCGACATGCGGGTGCCGATCTCCTACGCCCTGCACTTCCCCGAGCGCGCCGACGTCGACGTGCCCCAGCTCGACCTCGCCGCCGCCGGGGCCCTCACCTTCGAGGCTCCCGATCCCGGCACCTTCGCCTGCCTGCGACTGGCGCTCGAGGCCGGCGAAGCGGGGGGACGGCGCCCTGCGTGCTCAACGCCGCCGACGAGGTCGCGGTCGCTGCCTTCCTCGACGGCCGCATCCCCTTCACCGGGATCGCCGCCGTTATCGAGCGCGTTTTGGAGGAGATGCCGGCCCAGTCCATAACTCACTTCGATGACCTCTTCGCCACCGATGCCGAGGCCCGCCGGCGCAGCGAAGACCAGGTTCGCGGGTTGACTCCAGCATGAACTGGCTCTACATCTTCCTCGGCTTCTCGCTGCTGATCGTCCTCCACGAGGGCGGGCACTACGTCGCCGCCAAGGCGACCGGGATGCGGGTCGAGCGCTTCTTCCTCTTCTTCGGGCCGACCCTGTGGTCGTTCAAGCGCGGCGAGACCGAGTACGGGATCAAATCGATCCCGCTCGGTGGCTACGTGAAGATCACCGGCATGAACCCGGAGGAGGAGGTTCCTCCGGAGGTCGAGGACCGCGCCTACCACAGGCAGCCCGTCTGGAAGCGGATCGTCGTCGTCGCCGCGGGTCCGGCCGTGAACATCGTCCTCGCCTTCGCGATCCTCTTCTTCGTCTACTTCTTCAACGCTCAGCAGGTCGACCAGAGGGTGGGCGAGATCAGGAGTGGGACGCCGGCGGCAAAGGTGCTGCAGCCGGGCGACCGGATCGTTGCCATCGATGGCAGGAGCTACCCCGGCCTCGACCGCGAAGCGCGCCTGACCAGGTTTGGCGAACAAGTCGCCTCCCACGAGTGCGCCGGCAAGCAGGTCGACGGCTGCCTGGCGGCGACCCCGGTGGAGCTGACCGTGAGCCGCGACGGCCAGGTGCGGACGATCTCCGTCCGTCCCGAGTACGACAGGGCGAACGGGCGGGCGCTGATCGGGTTCTCCTACAGCAGCGAGCCCGCTGAGATCGGCGCCGGCACCGCGGCGACCCGCGCCGTCGACTCGATCTGGCTGGTGACCGAGAAAACCGCCACGATCTTCTCCCGCATCTTCGAAGAGGAACAGCGCAAGCAGATCTCCGGCATCGTCGGGGTCAGCGACGTCGCCAACCAGACGATCGACCGGAGCGCGGTGGAGTCGATCCTCCTGCTCGCCCTGGTCAGCCTCTCGCTGGGGCTGATCAACCTGCTGCCGATCCTGCCCCTGGACGGCGGCCACATCTTCTGGGCCCTGGTCGAGAAACTGCGCGGCAGGCCGGCCTCGCTGCGGGTGATGGAGCGGGCGACGGTGATCGGCTTCGCGCTGGTGATGGTGCTGATGGCGATCGGCCTGACCAACGACATCGGCCGCCTCGGCACCGACGCCTACAACGTCCGCTAGCCGGCCGGGCGGGCCACCCGGATACGCTTCGCATATGGCTTCCAAACGTCAGATCTTCGTGGGCAAGGTGCCGATCGGCGGCGGTGCCCCGGTCGCGGTGCAGACGATGACCAAGACCGAGACCGCCAACCTGGCGGCGACGATGGAGCAGATCCACAAGGTCGCCGAGGCCGGCGCCGACATCGTCCGCTGCGCGGTGCCGCGCGAGAAGGACGTCGAGGCGCTGAAGACGATCGTCGTGCAGTCGCCGATCCCGATCATCGCCGACATCCACTTCAACCACACCCTGGCGCTGAAAGCGATCGACGCCGGTGCCCACTGCATCCGCCTCAACCCGGGCAACATCGGCGGCCGCGAGAAAGTCGCCGAGGTGGCGGTGAAGGCGAACGCGGCGGGGGTGCCGATGCGGATCGGCGTCAACTCCGGCTCCCTGCCCAAGCACCTGCACGAGCTCGAGCGCAAGGCGCCGGTCGAGGCCCTGGTTGCGGCTGCCGTCGAGTTCACCGAGCTGATGGAGAGCCTCGACTTCCGGAACTTCAAGGTCTCGATCAAGTCGACCAACGTGCCGAACACGATCGCCGCCAACCGGCTGCTGGCCGAGAAGATCCCCTACCCGCTGCACCTTGGGATCACCGAGGCGGGGACCAAATGGGCGGGCTCGCTGAAATCGGCGGTCGGCCTCGGCACCCTGCTCGCCGACGGCGTCGGCGACACGATCCGGATCAGCCTCTCGACCTTCCATGCCGAGGAGGAGGTCAAAGTCGCCTGGGAGATCCTCAAGGCGCTGCAGCTGCGGGAGAAAGGCCCGGTGCTGATCGCCTGCCCGACCTGCGGCCGCCTCCAGTTCGACATGGACTCGGTCGTGGCGGAAATCGAGCAGCGGCTGGAAAGCTACGAGGAGCCGGTCGAGGTGGCGGTCCTCGGCTGCGCCGTCAACGGCATCGGCGAGGCCAGCCACGCGGACTTCGGCATCGCCGGGGCCAAGAACGAGGGTCTGATCTTCGCCCACGGCAAGCCGCTGCGGAAGGTGCCGCAGGAGACGCTGGTCGACACCCTGTTCGAAGAGATCGACAAGTCGCTGGACCGCGGCAAGGTCGAGGTCGACGAGGCCGAGGCCGAGGAGGGCGCGGCCTGGCTGGCCAAGATCGAGGCGGAAAACGAGGGCGAGCTGACTCCCGAGAAGATCGCCCAGATGGAGAAGGAAGCGGTCGAGCGGGGGGAGGCGGACAAGGTGCTGCTGGACGAGGAGGCTTCTCCTACGGCGGGGCGGCGGTTCACTAGGGCCTAGCGCGCTGCGGCCCGGGGAGCGGGTAGGTTTCGGGCGTGAGTCGCCTCTCGCAAACGTTCCTGCCGACGCTCAAGGATGCTCCCGCCGATGCGGAGGCTGTTTCTCACAAGCTGATGGTGCGGGCTGGGCTGATCCGCCAGCTTGGGGCTGGCCTCTGGACCTATCTCCCTGCCGGGTGGCGGGTCGAGCGCAAGGTGGAGGCGGTCATCCGGGAGGAGATGGAGGGGATCGGGTGTCAGGAGATGCTGATGCCGGTGCTGCAGCCCGCCGAGAACTGGGAGAAGACCGGGCGCTACGGGATCGAGGAGCTGTTCAAGCTCGAGGACCGCAAGGGGTCGCCGATGGTGCTGGCGATGACGCACGAGGAGGCGGTCACCTACCACGTGGCGCGGGAGGTCCGGTCCTACCGGGATCTGCCGCTGATGCTGTTCCACATCCAGACCAAGGAGCGCGACGAGCCGCGACCGCGGGCCGGTGTCCTGCGGACCCGCGAGTTCACGATGAAGGACGCCTACTCCTTCGACCGCGACGAGGAGGGGCTGGCGCGCTCCTACGAGGCCCAGGCGGGCGCCTACGAGCGCATCCTCGACCGCTGCGGGCTGCGCTGGTACAAGGTCGAGTCCGACGTCGGGATGATGGGCGGCTCCGGCGCCGACGAGTACATGGCGCCCTGTCCGGCCGGCGAGAACGAGGTGGCGCTGGCGCCGGGGTACGCGGCCAACGTCGAGGTCGCCACCGCCACCGCGCAGCCGGTCGAGCTGCCGGCGCCCCTGCCCGCGCCCGAGCCCGTCTCCACGCCCGGGCTCAGCAAGGTCGAGGAGGTCGCGGCGGAGTTGGGGCTGCCCGCGGGCGCCTTCATCAAGGCGATCCCCGTGATCGTCGAGGGCCGCGGCATGGTCATGGTGGCGCTGCGCGGCGACCACCGTCTCAACGAGATCAAGCTGCGCAACGCCCTCGGCGCCGATTTCCGCCAGGCGAGCGAGGAGGAGATCGCAGCCGGGATCGGCCCCGCCGGCTACATCGGCCCGGTCGGCGCCAGGGTCCCCGTCGTCAAGGACGCGGCGATCGCCGGCGACTCCTTCGTCTGCGGCGCCAACGCGGCAGACACCCACCTGCGCGGGGTCGCGCCCGGGCGCGACTTCGAGTTCGAGGAGCTCGACGTGCGCACGGTCGAGGCCGGCGACACCGCCCCCGGTGGCGGCACGATCGAGATCGAGCCGGCGATCGAGGTCGGCAACATCTTCAAGCTCGGCACCCGTTACTCGGAGCCGCTCGGCGCCACCTTCTCCGACGAGGACGGGACCGAGCGGCCGATCGCGATGGGCAGCTACGGGATCGGCCCGGCCCGGATCGTCGCGGCGGCGATCGAGCAGCGCGCCGACGAGCGCGGAATCGTCTGGCCGCGGGCGCTGGCTCCGTGGCAGATCCACCTCGTCTCGCTCGCCAAGGCGGGCGAGCCGGAGCGCGAAGCCGCCGACCGTCTCTACGACGAGCTGCGGGCGGCGGGAGTCGAGGTCCTCTACGACGAGCGCGACGCCGGGCCCGGGCAGAAGCTGACCGACGCCGAGCTGCTCGGCTGCCCGCTGCGGATCGTCGCCGGCCGCCGCGGCCTCGCCAACGGGATCGTCGAGGCGAGCGAGCGCGCTTCCGGAGCCGAGCACGAGCTGCCCGTGGAGGACGCCGCCGAGCGCGCGCCGGCACTCCTCCAGGGCATCGATGCCTAGCAGGGCCCCCTTCGGCCGCGGCCGCGTGCGCCGCCTCTTCGGCCTCGATCGCAGCGGCCCCAAACCCGAGCGCACGCGCAAAGGCGAGCCGCTCAACCCGTGGACGCTTCCCAACCTGGTCGGTTACATCCGTCTGGCGGGGCTGCCGGTCTTCCTCGCCCTCGCCTACTCCAGCGACGACGGCACGTCCTTCGGCGCCGCGATGGTCTTCTGGGCAATCGCAGCCGGCGACTACCTCGATGGCTTCCTCGCCCGCGTCACCGGCCAGTACAGCCGCATGGGCGCGCTCCTGGATCCGCTGGTCGACCGCCTGACGATCCTCGCCGGCGCCGTCGTCTGCTGGAGCTTCGAGCTGCTGCCGCGCTGGCTGCTGGCAGTGCTCGCGCTGCGGGAGCTGGCGATGCTTTTCCTCGCCCAGTTCGGCCTGCGGCACGGGGTCGACATCGAGGTCAACTGGCCGGGGCGGATCTCGGTCTTCCCGATCATGGGGGGGATCTGGCTGGCGCTCTTCGCCCCGGGCTGGGTGGCGACGGCGCTGGTGGTCTGGGGCACGGCAATGGCGATCCTCGCCACCGTGCTCTATGCCCGCACCGGCATCCGCACCGTGCGCGCCCGCTCTGCAAGCTGAGCGTCAAACGACCGAACCTTCAACCTGCAGTTGAACCTTTGGTGCCCGGCGACCTATAATCGTCGCCTGCGCAAACGGAGGCCAGCGATGCCTCCCCGATCAAGGAGCGAGATGGAGGACACCTTTCCCGATCTGGGCTCCCTCAGCGACAAGGAGCTGAAGGACCTGATCGACAAGCTCACGGAGGAGGAGAACGAGATCTCCTACAAGCGGCGAGTCCTGCACGGGAAGATCGACATCCTCCGGGCCGAGCTCGTCAACCGCCTGCGTGACAAACACGAGCGCGGCGACACGATGTTCTCCGGCAACGACGTCGAGCAGCTGACCGAAATCCTCGCCGGCAAGGCGCAGAACCCGCCGGAGGACAAGCCCGCCGCCTGAGCGGAGGGAGTCGCGAGCATGGCCGTCCACTGTCCCGAGTGCGGGTTCGCCAACCCCGAGGGCGCCAACTACTGCCAGAAGTGCGGTGCCTACCTTGGCGGCCCGGCGGAGTCCGGCGATGACCCGACGACGATGACCTACACCGTCGACGACACCGGCGACATGCAGCCGGTGGACATCGACGAGGTGGTCGAGGAGGCGGGGGCGGCGCTGGTCATCCGCGCCGGCGGCGGCCGCGCCGGCGAGAGCTTCAGCCTCGACGAGGACCGGGTCGGAATCGGCCGCAGTCCCGACGCCGGCGTCTTCCTCGACGACGTCACCGTCTCCCGCAACCACGCGCTGCTGGTGCGCCGCCGCGACGGCCTCTACATCGACGACCTCGGCTCGCTCAACGGCACCTACGTCAACCGCCGCCGGATCGAGTCGCACCGGCTCGCCGACGGCGACGAGATCCAGGTCGGCAAGTACAAGCTGAGCTACCTGGAGCGCTGAGCGATGCCCGTCTCCGACCAGCCGGCGCGGCCGCCGGAATCGCCCAGCCGCCCCCGCAAGGCGCTGACGATCGGCGCCGTCTGCAAGATCCTCCAGGGCGAGTTCGACGACGTCTCGATCTCCAAGATCCGCTACCTGGAGGACCAGAAGCTGCTCAACCCGCGGCGCACCTCGGGTGGCTACCGCCTCTACAGCCAGTCCGACGTCGAGCGGCTGCGGACGATCCTGCGCCTGCAGCGCGACGAGTTCCTGCCGCTGCGGGTGATCCGCCAGGAGCTGGCCGGCGGCGGCGACCTGGTGCTCGGGGACTCCGACCGCAAACCCAACGGCGGCGCCGCCCGGCGGGCGATCCTGGTCGACACCTCGCGCGCCTACCTGACCCTCGAGGAAGTGGTCGAGGAGACCGGCGCCCGCGAGGAGCTGATCGCCGAGCTGGAGAACTACGGCATCGTCCAGCCGGAGAAGCGCGAGGGCAAGATCGTCTACGACGAGACCGACCGCGAGATCGTGCGGGCGGCCAACGAACTCTCCCGGGTCGGCGTCGGCGCCCGCAACCTGCGCGTCTTCCGCTCCTCCGCCGATCGCGAGGCGAACCTGCTGGAAGCGCTGCTGGGCCCGTCGCTGCGCTCGCGCAACCCCGAGCGCCGCAAGGAGGCTCTGCAGAGCCTGGAAAGCCTGGCGGCGACCGTCAGCCACCTCAAGCACCTGCTGCTGGTCAGGGATCTCCGCCGCTTCGCCGGCGAGTAGCGCCGGGAATCCTTCGAATGGCACGGGTAACCCGCCGCCGCACGATCGCGGCCCCGGTCGGCGAGGTCTGGGGCCTTGTCTCCGACCCCTACAGCCTGCCCCGCTGGTGGCCGCGGACGAGCCGGGTCGAGAACGTCGAGCAGAAGAGCGCCGGCCGCCGCAGCCAGTGGACCAAGGTGCTGGAGACGAGCGAGGGACGGGGGGTGCGGGCCGACTACCGCTGCCTCAGCTCGGCCGAGAACGAGCGCTACGTCTGGGAGCAGCAGCTGGAGGGAACGCCGTTCGCCCGCCATCTGCGCAGCTCCCGGATCGAGATCGCCCTGCGTCCCGACGGCGAGGGGACCCAAGTCGACCTCACCGCGGTGCAGGCGCTGAAGGGGATGTCGCGGCTGGGCTCGCCGATGATGCGCCGCGGCCAGGGCGAGATCCTCGACGAGGCCCTGGACGGGATCGAGCGGGCGCTGACGTGAGCGCGTGACGCGATGACCGCCGCGGCGGGACTCGAGCTGGTGGGGCTGGGGCGACCCGGCGATCGCGCCGGAGCTGGACGCGGAGGCGCTGGCGGTCCTGCGCGAGCGGATCGGGGAGCTGCAGCCCTGGCCGCTGGCCAGCGAGCTCGAGGACTTTGCGCTGCCGAGCCCGGAGCCGCTGCCGGCGGCGCTGACCGAGGCGGTCGGGGCGGAGGCGGTCTTCAGCTCGAACGAGGACCGCTTGCGGCACTCCAGCGGCCGCGGCTATGCCGACCTGGTGCTGATGCGCGGCGGCAGCCTCGAGGCGGCGCCGGACGCCGTGGTGATGCCCGCCGATGCCGACGCCCTGCGGCGTGTCCTCGACGTCTGCGCCCGCGAGGGCATCGCCGTGGTGCCCTTCGGCGGCGGCACCAGCGTCGTCGGCGGCGTCGAGCCCCTGCGCGGGGCCCACCAGCGCCTGATCAGCCTCGACCTCTGCGCCCTGCGCGACGTCGAGGTCGATCGCCGTTCGCTGACCGCGCGCCTGGGCGCGGGGCTGCGCGGCCCGGAGGCGGAGGCGGCGCTGGCGGCCGAGGGCCTCACCCTCGGCCACTTCCCGCAGTCCTTCGAGTACGCGACGGTCGGCGGCTTCGCCGCGACCCGCTCAGCCGGCCAGGCTTCCAGCGGCTACGGGCGCTTCGACGCCCTCGTCAGCTCGGTCCGCCTGGTTGCCCCGGCCGGGGACATGCAGACCCTGGAAACGCCCCACACGGCGGCGGGGCCGGCGCTGCGGGAGCTGATCGTCGGCTCCGAGGGCGTCCTCGGCGTCATCCCCGAGGTGACGGTGCGGGTGCGCCCGGCCGCGGCGGAGCGCCGCTATGAGGCCTGGATGGCGGAGAGCTTCGAGGCCGGGACCGAGATCGTCCGCGCCCTGGCCCAGGGACCCGGTCTGCCCGACGTGATCCGGATCTCCGACGAGGAGGAGACGCAGGGCTCGCTGGCTCTCTCGGGGCCGCGCGGGGTCGCCGGCAGGCTCTTCGGCGGCTACCTGGGCCTGCGCAAGCGGCGCGATGGCTGCCTGACGATCGTCGGCTTCGAGGGCGAGGGAGGAGTCGGTGGCGCGACGCCGCGCCCTCGCCGCGCGGGCACTGCGCGCGGGGGGAGCCGCCTACTGGGGCAGGCTGCCGGCAGCTCCTGGGAGCACGGTCGCTACCAGGGCCCCTATCTGCGCGACACCCTGATGGGGATGGGGGCGATGGTGGAGACGCTGGAGACCTCGCACACCTGGAGCCGGCTGGGAGAGCTGCACGGCGCGGTTTCGACGGCGATCCGCGACTCGCTGGCCGGCCAGGGCACGCCCGGCCTCGTCTTCTGCCATCTCTCGCACGCCTACGCCGACGGTGCCTCGCTCTACTTCACCTTCATCGCCCGCAGCCGCCACGGGGCCGAGCTGGAGCAGTGGCGCCAGGTCAAGCGCGCCGCCTCCGAGGCGATCGTCGCCTGCGGCGCCACGATCACCCACCATCACGCTGTCGGCCGCGACCACGCCCCCTACATGGAGGCGGAGGTGGGGCGGACCGGGCTCGACGTCCTGCGCGCGGTCAAGGACCAGCTCGACCCGGCCGGGATCATGAACCCGGGCAAGCTCCTCCCGTAGCCGAGGCTATTTTTTGTCGGCGGCGCCGATGATCGGGCCGGTGATGGTGCCCCTGCGAGACACGTCGGTGCCGGTGTAGAGCGGCGCCTTCTTTTCGCGCGTCGCCTTGGCCAGCGACGCCTTCAGGGTGGCGTCGGTGGTAAGCGAGATGTTGATCTGGTCGAAGGTTTCCTTGGCGAGGTAGGCGAGCACTTCGGTCGGGACCTGGACCTGGGCGCCGATCTTGCCGGACTCCGGGACCACGGTCGAAGCCAGCGGCAACATCTTCTGCGGCGACTCGTAGAGCCAGATCGTGTAGGACTCGCCTTTCCCGGTCGGGGCCAGGCCTTCGGCTTCGACCTGCAGCGCCAGCGAGTCTTTGACCCGGCCGAAGGTCGCGACGCCGGTGGCGTCGCCGCCGTCGATGGGGCTGAGGACGGCCTGGGTTAGTTTCTCGTTCGCCGCACTGGTGTCGACCGTTTCTTCGGCGGCCGTGGTGTCCCCGGTAGCTGCCGTAGTGCCGTTGTCGTTCGAGTCATCGCCGCCGCCGACCACGAGGATGACAATCACCAGCGCCACCACCGCGATACCGGCGGCGATCGCGGCGCGGGCACCGCCGCTCTTGGGGAGCGAGGGCTTGGGGCGGGGCGGGGCGGGGCGGACGGTGTCAGCGGGTGCCTTGGGGGCAGACGGCTCGGGCTGCGGCGGCGGGGCGGGCTCCGCTTCGGCCGGAATCGCGGCGGGCTCGGGCTCCTTCGCCACCGGGGCCGGCTCGACCGGGGGCGGCGGTGCTGGCACGCCCTCCTCCTCGAGCTGCGCGAGCGCGTCCTTGACCTTGGCCCGCACCTCGTCGATGCTGAGGCCCATCAGGGAGGCGAGGTCGTCGTAGCCCTGCTCGCGCTGCGCGAGCAGTCGCAGCATTGCCTTCTGGTCGTCGCTGAGGGCCATCGGTCCGAAACCCTACGGGGAGCCGCCGACGGGGTGGCGGCTGCCGGCCACGGGTCTCGAAAGCTTAATCTCGCCCCAGGTAGGGTTGGCCGCGATGGCCGACGATCCCCGCGGGCTGCTTTCTCCTTTCGACCGGCTGGTCGGCACCGAGTGGCTCGACGACGATCCCGACGACGCCCGGGTCCGGGTCGAGCTGCGCGACGAGCTGCGTCAGCCAGTCGGCCTGCTGCACGGCGGCGTGCTCTCGACCCTGGTCGAGAGCATCTGCTCGCGGGCGACGGCGCTGGCGACGATCGACGAAGGGATGATGGCGATGGGCCAGTCGATCGCCGTCAGCTTCATCCGCCCGATCACCGCCGGCGGCGCCGAAGTCAGGGCCAAGGCCCGCCACCGCGGCCGCACCACCTGGGTCTGGGACGCCGAAGTCCTCAACGACGAGGGGAAACTCTGCGCAACCGCACAGATGACCATCGCCGTCAGGCCGCTGCCGAAGGGCTAACCGCCGAAGCGGTTCGTTATCGGCAGGCGGCGGTCCTTGCCGAAGGCGCGGGGGGTGATGCGGATTCCGGGCGCCGCCTGGCGGCGCTTGTACTCCGAGTGGTCGACGAGGCGGATCACGTCGTCGACGGTCGCCGCCGGCATGCCCGCCGCGATCATCTCCTCGCGGCCCTGGTCGCGCTCGACGTAGGCCTCGAGGATGCGGTCGAGCAGGTCGTAGGGAGGGAGGGAGTCGCTGTCGAGCTGGTCGGGCCGCAGCTCGGCCGAGGGCGCCCGCTCGATCACCGCGGCCGGCACCAGCTCCCGGCCGGCCCGCTCGTTGCCGCGGCGGGTGAGCTCGTAGACCAGCGTCTTCGGCACGTCCTTGATCACCGCGAAGCCACCCGCCATGTCGCCGTAGAGGGTGGCGTAGCCGACCGACATCTCGCTCTTGTTGCCGGTGGTCAGGACCAGCCAGCCGTGGCGGTTGGAGAGCGCCATCATCAGGTTGCCGCGGATCCGCGCCTGGATGTTCTCCGCCGCCAGGTCGGGCTCGGAGGGACCGGCCAGCGCCCGCTGGTAGCCGTCCATCATCGGCTCGATCGGGATCTCGATCAGCTCGCAGCCGAGGTTGGCGGCGATAGTTCGGGCATCGGCCTGGGTTTCGGAGCTGGAATGGGGCGACGGCATGACCACGCAGCTGAGCCGATCGGGCCCGACCGCGTCAGCGGCCAGCATCGCGACCAGGGCCGAGTCGATGCCGCCGGAGAGGGCGACGCCGACGTGGCCGAAACCGTTCTTGGCGACGTAGTCCCGCAGCCCCAGCACCAGGGCCTCGTATACCTCGTCGGAATCCGCCAGTGGCTGCGCGAGCGGGCCGGGATCGGAGGCGGGGACCTCGCAGACCAGCAGCTCCTCTTCGAACTGGGCGGCGCGAGCGATCAGCTCGCCGCCGGGGCCGGTGACCAGGCTCTGGCCGTCGAAGACCAGCTCGTCCTGGCCGCCGACCAGGTTGCAGAAGGCGAAGTAGGTCCCGTAGGCGCGCGAGCGCTCGGCGAACATCTCCACCCGCTCGCGGCCCTTGCCACGGTGGTAGGGCGAGCCCGACGGGTTGGCGATCAGCTGCGCCCCCTGTTCGGCCTCGGTCTGGGCCGGCGGGCCAGGCACCCAGCAGTCCTCGCAGATCGTCAACCCGATCTGCCGCCCGCCAGCCTCGATCGTCATCGGCTCGGTGCCGGGGACGAAGTAGCGCTGCTCGTCGAAGACCGAGTAGTTGGGCAATCTGTTCTTGCGGTAGACGCCGCGCACCGCGCCGCCGGCCAGCACCGCGAGCGAGTTGTGGGCGCGGTGGGAGTCGCCGGCGCCGGCAGCCGGCTCGGCGAAGCCGACCAGCACGGTCATCTCCTCACCGACCTCGCGCGCCAGCTCCTCGACCGCCCTGCGGTTGGCCTCGACGAAGTGGCGCTTCAGGTAGAGGTCCTCGGCCGGGTAGCCGGGCACGCACAGCTCCGGAAAGATCGTCAGCTCCGCACCCGCGGCGCCGGCGCGGCCGATCCACTCGGCGATCTTGGCGGCGTTGCCGTCGATGTCGCCGACGGTCGGGTTGATCTGGGCGAGCGCTACACGCATGCTTTGTGCCTGACGATCACCGAGCAAGTATCGCCGCCGCAGGCGGCGGAGCGGGCCGAGCCGCTCGCTAGGCTGGGGCCGATGCGGGACCGCCGTCGCCACCTGGTCGGTTTCTCGGTGGCTGCGCTCCTGTGCCTTGCCGCCGTGCCCGTCCCTGCCCTGGCGTCCGTCGGGCTCGCGGATGGCGTTCCCAGCCTCGCTTCGCCGAGTCAGAAGCCGTTCGTGGCGCCGAAGCCGCGGCCGACCGAAGCACGCCTGCGGCCGACCGACGACCCCGACCCCAACCGCAACGCCTACGCGGTCCCGCAGGCACCGAAATCGCCCCAGTGCGGCCGCCATTTCTGCGTCCACTGGGTGGCCGAGGGAATCGACGCCCCCAGCCTTGCCGACACCAACGCCGACGGCGTCCCCAACTTCGTCGAGCAGGTGCTGAGGATCGCCGAACACGTGCACGAGGTCGAGAACGACAAGCTCGGCTGGCGCGAGCCGAAGAGCGACGGGCACCGGGGCGGCGGCAACGGCAAGACCGACGTCTACCTCTCCCAGATCGGCGGCGAACTGTTCGGTTACGCCGCTCCCGACCGGGGCCAGGCGGACAAGCGGCACAGGATTCCCCGCCGCCTGCACGGCTACCTGGTCCTCGACAACGACTACAGCGCCTTCGAGTTCCCGGGGACGAAGCCGGCCGACGACCTCAAGGTGACGCTGGCCCACGAGTACAACCACATCCTCCAGTTCGGCTACGACGCCTTTCAGGACCCGTGGTTCGCCGAGTCCAGCGCGACCTGGATGGAGGACATGGTCTACAACGGCACCGACGACTACCTGCGCTACGTGCGCCGCTGGGTAAGACGCTGGGACACGCCGCTGACGACCAGCTCGATCAAGGAGTACGGCTCGGCGGTCTGGAATCAGTGGCTGGCGCGCCACTACGGGTCCGAGATCGTCCGCCAGGCCTGGGCCCGGGCGATCCACGTTCGGCCCGGGGGCTTCTCCGTCAATGCCTACGAATCGGCGATCCACGCCGCCGGGCGCTCCGACCTCGGCCATGACTTCGCCCGCTTCGCCGTCGCCGTCGCCGAGTGGCGCACCGGCGAGGGCTTCCGCGAGAGCGGTCGCTATCCCGACATGCCGCGCCAGGGCGCATTGCCGCTCGGCGGCCGGCAGCTGACCCGCCTGCTCAACCACACGACCTTTCAGCTGTTGCGCGTCCATGCTCCCGGCGGCCGCGCGGTCACGGTCAGGGCGATGGCGCCGCGGGGGACCGCGGCCGGCCTGGCGCTGGTCGGGCGCCTTGGCAGCGAACGCCGCGGGCACACCGTCACCCGCTTGGACTTCAGCCGCGGCGGCGGCAAGCTCGCCGTCCGCCTCGCCGACCCCGGTCGCTACAGCCGCATCACCGCGGTCGTCGTCAACGCCGACGCCAGCGCCAACGGCTTCAGCGCCCGCCGGCTCGACTGGCGCTACCTGACCGACCGGATCCCGTTCGAGATCGGCGGCCGGCTGATCCGCTAGCCGTGCGAGGTCAGGAGCGCGACTCGGAGGTGACGACGCCGGCGCCGTTCGCTGAGGCGGTCGTCTTCTTGCCGGCTTTGCCGCGCTTCGGCTTCGACGGAGCGCTGGCCACCGCCTCCTCGGTCGCCGCCTCGAGATCGAGGGCGAAGCTGTCGAGGTCGGCCATCGCGTCGTAGTCGCCGATCAGGCCGAAGTTGACCTGGCCGTTGTAGGACATGATCCCGATGCAGAGCGCCTGGCGGCGAGCCAGCGGCACCATCGGGAAGATCGACTCCATCTTGCGCCCGAGCACGTAGAGCGGGAACTGCGGCCCGGGGACGTTGGTGACGACGAGGTTGAAGAAGCGCTGCGCCGGCTGCAGGCGAGCCGCCTGGGAGGCGATCGTGGAGGGGGCGAAGTCGGTGAGTTTGGTCAGGATCTCGGCGCCGACGGCCTGGCCGGAGGACTTGAGGTCGCCCATCTCCTCGCTGACGACCTGCAGCCGCTCGACCGGGTCCTCGGACCAGACCGGAAGCGGCGCCATCATCGCCGAGATCCGGTTGCCCAGCGCTCCGTGCTCCTCGTCGGCGCGGACGCTGACCGGGACCATCGCCCGCAGTTCCAGGCCCTCGGTGTCGTGTCCGCGCGCCCGCAGGTACTTGCCGATGCCGCCGGCGACGATCGAGAGGATGACGTCGTTGACGGTGCCGCCGTGGGCGTCCTTGACCCGCTTCAGCTGGGCCAGGTCGGCCTGGGTGATGGCAAAGCGGCGATGGGGTCCGATCTCGACGTTGAAGACGCTGCTGGGGGCCGCCATCCCGGCGCCGATCATCTTCGAGGTTGCGCCGACGCCCCGCAGCACCTGGCGCGGGCCGCGGAGGACGGCGCGAACGCCGCGGGCGATCTCCTTCGGGCTGGTCAGGCGCTCGCGGACGGCATCGCCGAGCAGCTTCAGGTCGGTCGGTTCGGGACGGGCCAGCCAGGGCGGGGAGGAGGACGGCGGGCCCTGCGGCTCGGCGTCGAGGTCGAAGAGGACGGTGGTGATGTCGACGCCGGAGACGCCGTCGACCAGCGCGTGATGGCTCTTGCCGACGATCGCGAAGCGGCCGTCGCGCAGTCCCTCGACCAGCCACAGCTCCCAGAGCGGCTTGCTGCGGTCGAGCTGCTGGGAGAAGACGCGCGCCGCCAGGTTGCGCAGCTGCTCCTCGGAGCCCGGTGCCGGCAGGGCGCTCTGGCGCACGTGGTAGTCGAGATTGAGGTGCGGGTCGTCGACCCAGACCGGCCGCCCCTGGTCGAAGGGGACGAAGCGCAGCTTCTGGCGGAAGCGCGGGACCAGGTGCAGGCGCGAGGCGATGTGGTCGCGGAACTCCCGGTGGGAGGGGGCGGGGCCCTCGAAGATGATCGTGGAGGCGACGTGCATGTGGGCCCCCTCCCGCTCCATATGGAGGAAGGACGTATCGAGCCCGCTCAGCCTTTCGCTCGCCATCCGCTCATCTTCGCACACGCCGCCCAGTCGACAAAGGGGCCGATTTTCGGCTTGCTGAAGGCGTTTGCACGCTTCGTTGCCGATCCATCTGCGTGTGAGCGCCATCACTCAGCCGCCGTCCGAGGCTTTCTACGGTGCCTGCTCACAAACGATCGACCCATCTGCCGAGTCCCCTCGCACCGCGCGACGGGGAGCGGGGGACCCAAATGCCGCGGCGAGGAAGCCGTGGCCGGGGCGAGTCGGGCGGCGAGCCGCCCGTAGCGAGAGCCCGGCGCCGTGCCGGATTTCGCGAGCCCGTCAGCTAACCCCGTAGGCGGCGAGAAAGCGAGCGAATCAGATGCGATACCTCCTGCCCGTGGTGGCTGCGGCCACCGCGCTGTCCGTCGGCATCGGTCCGGCGGCGGCGACCAGTTCGCACCACCACAAGCCCAAGCGGGTCTCCTCCCACGTCTCCCTGCACCTCTCGGGGCACACCGTCCTGAGTGGCAACGGGATTGCCGTGCACGGCAAGGTCCGCCCGAGCGGGCGCCACCGGGTCAAGCTGGTCTTCCGCGGCGCGGACGCGGCGGTCTTGGCGACGCGGACCAAGGCCGACGGCAGCTTCGCGCTGCGCTGGTCGCCGCGGCAGACCGGCAACTACGCGGTGCGCGCCTTCGCCGTCCACGGGCCCCGCACCCGCGGCTCGGTCAGCGAGGCGCGCCGGCTGACCAGCTACCGCTTCGCCGGTGCCTCCTATTACGGCCCCGGCCTCTACGGCAACGGCGTCGCCTGCGGCGGCACTTTGATGCCGGGGACCCTGGGCGTGGCCCACAAGACGCTGCCCTGCGGCACCAGGGTGAAGCTGCGCTACCACGGCCGCAGCGTCACCGTGCCGGTGATCGATCGCGGCCCCTACGTCGCCGGCCGCGACTACGACCTGACCGAGGCGACCAAGGTCCGGCTCGGCTTCCCCGGGGTCGGCACGGTGCTGGCGAACCGCTAGCCGGGCAGGCTGAGCTTGAGCTGCGGCGCCGCCGCGGCGGGCTCGGCGTCCGTCTCGTTGTCGAAGCCGGCAAGGCGGACGCCGAGCAGCCGCACCGGGCGCTGCGGGTCGTAGGCGCGCAGCAGCTCCAGGGCGACCGGGCCGACGACGTCGGGGTCGTTGGTCGGCAGCTCGACCGTGTGCGAGCGGCTGACGTTGGTCCAGTCGTCGAGCCGGATCTTGACCCCGATCGTCCGCCCCTCGAGCTCGCGCTTGCGCAGCCGCCCGCAGAGCTCAGCCGCCTGCTCGGCGAGGATCGACTCCAGCTCGGCCCGGTCGCGCACGTCGACGTCGAAGGTCGTCTCCACCGACTGGGATTTGGTCTCGTGGGAGACCGTGATCGGGGTCTCGTCCCAGAGCCGGCCGCGGGCGTGCAGCCAGGCGCCGGAGCGGGGGCCGAAGGCGCCCTCGAGCTCGGCGGAGTCGCGGCCGCCGAGGTCGGCCAGCGTCCGGATTCCCATCCCCTGCAGCTTGATCACGGTCTTCGGCCCGATCCCGGGCACCAGCCCGGGCGATTCGCCGGCGAAGCGCTCTAGGGCGTCCTCGCGCGAGAGCACGACCAGTCCCGCCGGCTTGCCCAGCTCGCTGACGATCTTGGCCAGCATCCGGCTCTCGGAGATGCCGACCGAGCAGGTCAGGCCGGTGTCGCGGCGGATCTCGGTCGCCACCCGCCGCATCGTCGCCTTTGGCGAGAAGATCCCGGTCAGGTCGAGGTAGGCCTCGTCCAGCCCGACCACCTCGACCGTCTCCACGTTGCGCCGCAGCACCTCCATCACCTGCGCCGAGGCCTCCCGGTAGGCCGGGAAGTCGGGGCGCAGGTAGATCGCGTCGGGCAGTTTCCGGCGCGCCACCGCCGCCGGCATCGCCGAGTGGATCCCGGCCAGCTTCCGCGCCTCATAGCTCGCCGTCGTCACCACCGCCCGCGGTCCCGACCCGCAGACCACCACCGGCTTCCCCCTCAGCTCCGGCCGACGCCGCAACTCCACCGACGCGTAGAACGCGTCCATGTCGAGGTGAGCGATCGTCCGCGTACCGGCCACCTCTCGATGGTAGGAGGGGGGAGGGACGGATGGAGCTTGCACTGCGTCCTAGACTTGTCGCGTGGCATCCCCCGAGGCGAAGAACCTGGAGGCGATCTCCAGGGCGATCGACCAGCACAACTCGAACTGCCCGTTCCCGGCGGCCGAGGTGCGGATGAACCCGTTCGAGGTCGAGCGGCTCGGCTGGGAGCACATCCGCGGCCTGCCGGTCGTGCCCGACGGCGAGATCGGCACCGGCCGCTTCCGCATCGTCTGCTCCCGTGACGTCGACGACAGCGGTCTCGAGGTCACCGAGGCGGTCGGCAAAGAGCTGGAGACCGTCGCGCCGGTCAACAACTGATCGACGCGTCTGCAGTTAGGCGTCTATAGGACGCCTGAATGCAGACGCGTGTTGTTCAGACCCAGTTCCAGAAGTCCAAACCTGCTTCTTCGGCCCAGAGCTGGACTTCGGCGTTGAGCTGGGTCAGTTCGCCGGTCCAGATCAGGATGCCCATCGCGATCAGGATGACGCCGCCGATGGCGACGATCAGCTGGTAGTGGCGCTTGACGACGGCGAAGGCGGTGGTCATGCGGGAGAAGGCGAGGGCGGTGAGGACGAAGGGGATCGCGAGGCCGGCCGAGTAGACGGCGAGGAGAAGGGCACCGCGAGCGGCGGAGTCCGAGAGGGCGGCGGCGGAGAGGATTGCCCCCAGAGTGGGGCCGATGCAGGGGGTCCAGGCGATCGCGAAGGCGGCGCCGGCGACGACCGGACCACCCTTGCCGGCCCGCTCCAGCAGGGCATCGACGTGCCACTCGCGGTTGAGACGGACGACGAAGAGAGAGGAGACGAAGAGGACCCCCATCGCCACAATCAGCGCCCCGGAGATCTTCGTCAGCAGCTCCTCGTTGTCGCGCAGAAACGAGCCGAGGCCGGTGGCGGTGAGGCCGAGGAGGATGAAGATCGTGGAAAAGCTGGCGACGAAGATCAGGCTGGGGCCGAGGACGCGGCGCCAGCCGGCGTCCTCGAGCTCGCTCGCCGAAACCCCGGTGACCGCCGACAGATAGCCGGGGACGAGCGGCAGCACGCAGGGGGAGAGGAAGGAGACGATTCCCGCCGCGAGGGCGGCGAAGATGCCTACTCCTGCGGCAGGATCGGAGCTGAGAACGGCCGTGACCAAGACACCTGAGGATAGCCCCGGCGGGCGCACGGCCGAGACCGGCGCGAGTGGGCTTTTCAACGCCTCCGGCCGGGCGACGCGGCTGCGCGCCTCGCCGCTGTTCTCGATCGGCCCCGGCGAGCCCGGGCCGTCGCTGCGGCGCGGCGCCCTGATCGCGCTCCCGGTCGGCGCCGCCCTGATCGTTGAGCTCGGCTTCGACGCCCCGACCAAGGGCGCGATCGCGACCGGCGCGATGTTCGCTGGCTTCGCCGGGCTCGACGCCCCGGCCGGACCGCGCGCCGCCTGGCAGGCCGCCGCCGCGCCGCTGGTCGGAGCGATGGCGGCGCTCGGCATCCTCACCTCGCAGTCGGCGCCGCTGGCGGTGCTGACGATGGCCCTGGTCGGCGCCTGCGCCGGCTACTGCTTCTCCTACTCGCTGCGGCTCGCGATCTACGGCCTGGTCGGGGCGCTGACCCTGCTCGTCGCCCAGGGCCTCTTCCTCGAAGTCGACGAGGCGCTGCCGGCCCTGCTGTGGGGCACGGTCGGCGGGCTGATCCAGGTGCTCTGGTCGCTGATCGTCTGGGTTGCCGTCGACCGCTGCCGGCGCGGCGAGCCGAGCGGCTGGGACCGAAGGGCTGTCGCTGCGGCCTTCAGGTCCAATCTCACCTTGGAGTCGGAGAACCTCCGGCACGGGATCCGCTTCGGTGCCTCGCTGGCGGTGGGCGTCGCCGTCTACCGCGCCTTCGACATGGACAACCACGGCTTCTGGATCCCGCTGACGATCCTCTTCGTGATGCGCCCGGACCGCGACGAAACGTATCTGCGAACGGCCCTGCGGGCGATCGGAACCGTGGCCGGCCTGATCCTCGCCACGCTGATCGCCGAAACCCTCGGCTACAGCGATGCGGTGGTCGTGGTCGTCCTCACCGTGGCCACGGCGCTGGCGCTCGGCCTGCTGACCGTCCAGTACGCGCTGTTCACTGCCTCGATCACCATCTACGTCGTCGTCCTCACCGACGCGCTCGGGGAGCCGACCTGGGAGGCCGACAAGCTGCGCCTGATCGGGACCGCCGTCGGGCTCCTGATCGCCTTCCTCGCCTTCGTCGTCTGGCCCGATCCGGAGCGGGGGAGGGACCTCAAGTTCAGGGTCCTGAGGCCGCCTCCGGACCCACCCGGGCCCGCGGCCCGGTAGATTCCTGGCTACGCAGCCAAACCGCGCGAACGGCGCGCGGAAGACTTCTAGGAGAGACAGTTGAGCAACCGCACGTTCGTAGTCGGTGTCGGCATGACCAAGTTCGAGAAGCCGGGCACGAAGGAGGGCGACTACCCGGACTGGGCCAAGGAGGCGGGGGAGAAGGCGCTGGCCGATGCCGGCGTTCCGTACGAGGACGTCGAGCAGGCCTACGCTGGCTACTGCTACGGCGACTCGACCTACGGTCAGCGGGCGCTCTACCAGCTTGGTCTCACCGGGATCCCCGTCGTCAACGTCAACAACAACTGCTCGACCGGCTCCTCGGCGCTGTTCCTGGCCCGCCAGGCGGTCAAGGGCGGCCTCGTCGACTGCGCCATGGCGCTGGGCTTCGAGAAGATGGAGCCCGGCAGCCTCGGGGTCAAGTACACCGACCGCACCAACGCGCTCGACAAGCACGCGACCCGCATGTTCGAGCTCCGCGATCCCGAGCAGTCGCCGCCGGCGCCGCAGATGTTCGGCAACGCCGGCCGCGACCACATGCAGAAGTACGGCTCGACCCCCGACCACTACGCCTGGATCGGCTGGAAGAACCACAAGCACTCGGTCAACAACCCCTACGCCCAGTTCCAGGACGAGTACTCGCTGCAGGACATCAAGGACGCGCGGATGATCCACGACCCGCTGACCAAGTTGCAGTGCTCGCCGACCTCCGACGGCTCGGCCTGCGCGATCGTCGCCTCCGAGCGCTACGTCGACGAGCACGACCTCTGGGACCGGGCGGTCGAGATCGCCGGCCAGTCGATGGTCACCGACCTCTCTTCGACCTTCGCCGAGGACGCCAGCTGCATGACGATCGTCGGCTCCGACATGTCGAAGCTGGCTGCCGACCGCGCCTACGCGGAGGCAGAAGTAAGCCCCGGCGAGGTCGACGTCTGCGAGCTGCACGACTGCTTCAGCGCCAACGAGCTGATCACCTACGAAGCGCTCGGATTCGCGGCCGAGGGCGAGGCCCACAAGTTGGTCGAGGCGGAAGCCACCACCTTCGGCGGCGAGGTCGTCGTCAACCCCTCCGGAGGGCTGATCTCCAAGGGGCACCCGCTCGGCGCGACCGGGCTGGCGCAGTGCTCGGAACTGACCTGGCAGCTGCGCGGCGACGCGGAGAAGCGGCAGGTCGAGGGCGCCAAGGTGGCGCTTCAGCACAACATCGGCCTCGGCGGCGCCGCCGTGGTCACCGTCTACAAGCCGGCGAGCTGAGGCCCGCCGCACCAACGAGGAGGACACGATGGCGAAGCAGCGGCGGTCACTGAGCGGCAAGGTCGTGGCGATCACCGGCGGTGCCCGGGGGATCGGCAAGGCGACCGCGACGGCACTGGTCCGCAAGGGCTGCCGGGTCGCGATCGGCGATCTCGACCTCGAGCTGGCCGAGCAGACGGCGGCCGGGCTCGGCGGCGGCACGATCGCGCTGGCGCTCGACGTCACCGACCGCGCTTCCTTCGCCAAGTTCCTCGACGAGACCGAGCGCCAGCTCGGCCCGGTCGACGCTGTCGTCAACAACGCCGGGATCATGCCGGTGACGCCGTTCGTCGAGGAGGGCGAGGATTCGGTCCGGCGCCAGATCGACATCAACCTGCACGGCGTCATCACCGGCACTCAGCTGGCGATCGAGCGCCTGCGCCCACGCGGCAGCGGCTACATCGTCAACATCGCCTCCCAGGCCGGCAAGGCCGGAGTTCCCGGCATCGCCACCTACTCCGCCACCAAGCACGCCGTGGTGGGGCTGAGCGAGGCGGTCCGCGGCGAGCTGCGGGGCAGCGGCGTCGAGATCCTCTGCGTGATGCCGACCGTGGTCAACACCGAGCTGACCAGCGGCGTCGGCCAGCGCTGGATCAAACCGGTGGAGGCCGAGGACGTCGCCGACGAGATCGTCGACGCGATGGAAGTGCCGCGTTTCGACGTCTTCGTCCCCCGCGTCAACGGCGCCTTCTACCGGTTCCTCACCCTGGCGCCCCGCGGCTTCCGCGAGTGGCTCGGCCGCCTGATGAAGTTCGACAAGCTGATGTTCGAGGTCGACCACGGCGCCCGCCGCGCCTACGAGGAGCGGGCGGCGGCAAGCGAGCCCGGCACCGAGGGCGCGCCGGCCGAGCAGCCCGCGCGCGACGCCGCCTAGGGCTGACCCTTGGGCGCGCTCTACGACGCGACCTGGGGACGCGCCTTCGCGGCGCTCTACGACCGCGGCCTCAAGGCCACCGAGGAGGCTGGTCTGCGGCAGATGCGCCGTGAAGTGCTGGCCGGGGCAGGGGGGAGGGTGCTCGAGCTGGGGGCGGGGACCGGCGTCAACCTCGACCTCTACCTGGAGGCCGTCGAGGACCTGGTCCTGGTCGAGCCCGACCCGCACATGGCGAAACGCCTGCGGCCGAAGCTGGCCCAGTCGGGGCGGGCGGCCCAGGTGGTCGAAGCCCCGGCCGAACGGCTGCCGTTCGAGGACTCGAGCTTCGACACCGCGGTGGCGACCCTCGTGTTCTGCACGATCCCGAACCCTGTGGCGGCCCTGGCCGAGCTGGCACGCGTGCTCGAGCCCGGCGGCAGGCTGCTTTTCGTCGAGCACGTCCGCGCCGAGGATCCGGGCCTCGCCCGCTGGCAGGACCGGCTGGAGAAGCCCTGGCGCTTCCTCGCCGACGGCTGCCACTGCAACCGCGACACCGTCGCGACGATCGCCGCCTCGCCGCTGCGGGTCGAGGACGTCGAGCGCGGAGAATTGCCGAAGGCGCCGCCGATCGCGCGACCGCTGGTGCGCGGCAGCGCCGTGCTCGCGCCTCAGTAAAGGAGAAGGCCAGGGGTCTATCCACTCAGCCTGCCCTTCAACGCACGATAATGGTGGTTATGTCAACTCAGCCGACTTCTTCGATCGATTCTTCGATCTCGCCCGGCGAGCTGGGCGTGCCGAGGAGTTCGAGTCCGTTGCTGTTTGGGCCCTCGATCGAGAATGACGGCGTGCCGGTGAAGCCGAGGTTCTGGGCTTCTTCGGTGGTCGCGGTGACCTCCTCGGTGTACTTCTTGCTCTTGCGGTCGGCGTTCCACCGGGCGATGTCCTTGACCCCGGCGCCTTCGGCCACGGCGGTCAGGAACTCGTCGTCGGCGTAGCCGGAGTTCTCCATGCCCTGGTTGCGGTAGAACAGCTCCAGGTACTCCCAGCCGCGGCCCTGCGCGCCAGCCGCCAGCGCGGCGGCGCCGGCCGGCGCCGATTGCGGCCCGAGGAAGGCGAAGTTGCGGAAGGCGACCTTGGCTTCACCATTCCTGACCTTGTTTTCGATTATCTGCGGCAGGAAGTCTTCCGCGTACGCTTTGCAGACCGGGCACTGCAGGTCCCCGTACTCGACCAGTTCGACCTTGGCTTTCGGATCGCCGAGCACCATGCCCTGCTGGGGAATGCCCTTGGTGAGGGCATCGACCGACTCGACTCCGACCAGATTCTCGGCGTCGCCACCGCTGTCGCTGTTGCCGTTGACGACGATCAGCACGACGACGGCGACGATCGCCAGGAAGACCGCCGCGGCGCCCATCTGCAGCAGCCGCCTGCGGCGCTCGCCGGAGTCGACCTTCGCTTCTTCCTGCAGTCGCTCTTCGCGACGTTTCTCCCGCTCCCGCTTGTGGCTCATCCGCCCTCCTGTGGTTGCCCTTGCCTCGATTCCACCACCCCGCCGGTGCCGGTGCCGGCGTAGCCGACCAGGCGAGCGGCGTTGAGCAGGAAGAGGATCGTCATCAATACGGCGCTGGCCACGCACCACTGGCAGATCGCTTCGATCGTGAAGATCTCCAGGTAGGTCAGGTAAATGCTGAACCCGAAGCCGCCGAGCGCGGTCGCGAAGCCGACGAAGCGGGCCAGGTCGTTGGCGAAGAAGGCAGTCGCCAGCAGGGTGACGTAGCCGATGATCCCGAAGATCGCGATGTTGACCCCGGCGATGTGCGAGTAGGAGCTGTTGGCGACCGTCTCGCAGCCGCCGCCTCCGGCCAGGCATGCCGGCGCGCCGCCACCGGAGTCGGCGATCGCGATGTAGGTCGCGACACCTACGCCCAGGGCCGCGACGAAGGCGATAACCCGGCGCAGAGTGGCCTCGGTCGGAAATTTCATCGCGCTGAAGATAGAGCCTCCGTGTAAAAGCCGGATAACTCGCGCGAGAGCCTGCCGCCCTGCCAGGCCAGCGGCGATTGGCCCTCCCGCTCGCTGACCAGTCGCGCCCGCGGCAGCCGCTCCGCGTAGGCGACGGCCGCCTCGTAGGGATGACCGGGGTCGGCGGCGTCGTGGCTGGCGACGACCAGGGCCGGGATCCGCAGCCGCTCGAGCTCGTCCATCGATGCGAACGGGCGCGAGCGCGGGACCTCGCGCAGCGCCTCGACCAGGGCCTCTGGATGGCGGTGCAGGAGCATGCGCTCGCGGGTGAAGCCGAGGACCGACCGGCGCCACCCGGGGTCGATCCCCTGCTCGCGGTCGATGTGGTCGACGAAGCCGTCCACCCCGCCGGCGGCCAGCGCATCGGCGAGGCCGTCCCAGTAGTGCAGCGAGGCCGGCGAGACCTCACCCAGGTAGACCGGGCCGATCAAGGCCAGCCCGGTGAGGCGGTCGGGGTGCCGGAGCGCGTAGGCGACGGCGGTGTGGGCGCCCATCGAGTGGCCGGCGAGGACGAAGGGGCCCTCCCCCACCTGCCCGGCGACGACCCGCTCGAGATCGCCGACCAGCTCCGGGTATCCATAACCCTCCCCCGGCGGAGCCGGATCGGACTCGCCGTGGCCACGGGCGTCGTAGGCGACCACCCTGTGACCGGCGCGCTCCAGCGCTCGCGAGCCGTGGTGGACGTAGCGTCGGGTCGCGGTGATCCCGTGGCAGAGGACGATCGGGGGCCCCTCCCCCGTGGCCTCGCCGCGGATCGTCGGCGCCGGCCCGACGGCGAAGGAGGCCGGCTCGGCCCCCGCCATCAGCCGGTCGCGGCCAGCGCTCGCTCGAGGTCCCCGACCGACTCGTAGCTGGCGCCGCTGCGCGAGACCTGCCGGTGGCGGATGACCCCCTGCTCGTCGACGATGAAGATCGAGCGCATCACGTAGCGGCCGCCGGGGATCTCCTTCAGCTCGGTGAAGCGGGCCAGCGGGCCGAGCCAGCCGGTGACGCCGTAGCGCTTGCTGACCGCGAGGTCGACGTCGGCGAGCAGGGGCACGTTCAGTTCCTGCTCTTTCACCCAGTGCTCGTGCGACTCCAGCGATTGCGGCGAGATCCCCAGCACCTCGGCCCCGAGCTGGTCGAGCCGATCGCCTTCGTCGCGGTAGGAGCAGAACTGCTTGGTGCAGACGGTGGTGGCATCGCCCGGGTAGAAGGCGAGGATCAGCTTGCGCCCGCGGTAGTCGGAGAGCCGGTAGGTCTTGCCACCGGTGCCCGGAAGCTCGAAGTCGGGGGCGGGGTCGCCTAGGTCGAGCTTCGCCACCGGATCAGCCCAGCCTCGGGGCTAGCCCTTTTCGATCGTGATCTCTTCGATCAGGATCGTCTGTTTCGGTTTTTCCGTCGGCGTCCCCAGCTTGCCGATGCGCTCGACCACGTCGATGCCCTCGCTGACCTTGCCGACCAGGGCGTATTCGGGCGGCAGGCCGGCGTCGGCGCCGGTGACGACGTAGAACTGACTGCCGGAGCGGCCCGGAGGCTCGGCCGAGCTCTTGGCCATCGCCACCGTGCCTTTGGTGTAGGCGAGATTGGCCGGCGGTTTCTCGTCGACGCTGTAGCCGGGGCCGCCGGTGCCGGTTCCCTGCGGATCGCCGCCCTGGATCACGAAGCCGGGGACGATGCGGTGGAAGGTAAGGTCGTCGTAGAAGCCTTCTTCGGAGAGGTAGGCAAAGGAGTTGGCGGTCTTCGGCGCCCGCTCGGTGTCGAGCGCGATCTCGAAGCTGCCGCAGCTGGTCTGCACCACCGCGGTCACTTCCTCCCCTTTCTTCAGGGTCTGCTTCGGCGCCTTCAGCGAGACCTGCTTCGGTTTTGGCGCCTCGACCTGCTCGCAGCCCTCGGCGCCGGCCGCGCCGGCGGTCGAGTCGCCGTCGTCGCCGCCACCGCGGGAGATCAGGATCACGCCGACGATCGCGACCGCGACCGCCGCGAAGACGGCGAGGATGATCCAGCGTCGATCTGCCTGCTCCTCCATCGGCGCGAAAGACTAGAGCACGATGCCGACCCCACCCCTGACTCCTCTCGCGGCTGCCGTCCTGCACGTCACTCCGCCACCCGAGCGGGTGCTGGAGATCGGCTGTGGAGATGGTGACGGGACCCTCTTCCTGGCGCGGGAGTTCCCGGCGGCCCGGGTCCGCGGCGTCGACCGCTCCGAGGATCGGATCCGCGCCGCCACCGCCAGGGTGGGTCTCGATCCCGAGGGGCGGGTCGCCTTCAAGGTCGGGCGCCCGCGCGCGCTTCCGTATCCGGACGATTTCTTCGATCTCGTCGCCCAGCTCGACGGCCGCCCGGCGATCGCGGAGATCGTCCGGGTCCTGCGGCCGGGCGGGCAGCTGATCCTCGCCCGGTCGCAACGAGCCGGCGACGGCCTCTCCGCTCGGCTTCGGCAATGGCGCCTCGGCCAGCTCGGAATCGAGCCGGTGAGGGCCGCCGAGGCCGGTGACGGCAGCTTCTCTGTCGGCCGCCTGCGCGACGAGGATCGCGCGGCTCGCGCCGACTAGGCTGGGGACGCATGGACATCGAAGGGATGCCGCTGACGCTGCTGGTCAACCCCGCCTCGGCGGGAGGAAAGACCCTGAAGCTGCTGCCCACCGTCGAGCAGGCGCTCGACGCCCGCCGTACCGTCTTCCGCGTCCAGCGCACCAAGAGCCTGGAGCACGGTGTCGAGCAGGCGCTGCGGGCAGTCGAAGCCGGGGAGGTGCCGGTCGTGATCAGCGGCGATGGCCTGCTCGGGGCGATCGGCGGCGCCATGGCCGGCTCGGAGACGCCGCTGGGCATCGTTCCCGGCGGCCGCGGCAACGATCTCGCCCGGGTCCTCGGCGTGCCCAGCGACCCCGAGAGCGCGGTGGCGACCCTGTTCTCCGGCCACAGCCGCCGGATCGACGTCGGCGAGGCAAACGGCGAGCGCTTCCTCGGCATCGTCAGCATCGGCTTCGACTCCGAAGCCAACCGGCGCGCCAACGAAACCCACTTCCTGCGCGGCAACCTCGTCTACGCCTACGCGGCGGTCCGCACCCTGCTGGGCTGGAAGCCGGCCCGCTTCACGATCAGGGTCGACGACGAGCGGATCCGGCTCAGCGGCTACTCGATCTCGGTCGCCAACAACAAGGCCTTCGGCGGCGGCATGTTCGTCGCCCCGGACGCCGAGCTCGACGACGGCGAGTTCGACATCGTCGCGATCGGCGACGTCAGCAAGCTGCGCTACGTGAGTAACCTGCCGAAGGTGTTCAAGGGCACCCACGTCGAGATGGACGAGGTGCAGGTCTTCCGCGCTCCCCATCTCGAGCTGAGCGCGAGCAAGCCGTTCCCCGTCTACGCCGACGGCGAGCACCTCACCGACCTGCCGGCCTCACTGCGCGTGCTGCCGCGTGCGCTCAGCGTGCTGGTGCCGGCACCGGCGGCCGCTTGACCGCCCCGGTGGCGCCCGAGCGCGGCCGCCAGGGGCCGCTCTTCGGCGCCAAGGTAGCGGCCTCGCGGGCGATCGGGGCCGCCAGTCGGGCCAGCGGCCGCGGCGGCGGCACCACGCTGCCGGGACGGGTCCTGCTGCGCCTCGCCCCCGACGCGATCGCCCGCCTCGGCGCCGGCCTGCAAGGCGGCACGACGGTCGTCAGCGCCACCAACGGCAAGACCACCACCGCCGGGATGATCGCCGCGGTGCTGGCGGCGGACGGCCGCCGGCCCGTCCACAACCGGGCCGGCTCGAACATGACCTGGGGAGTGGCGACGGCATTGCTCGAGCAGCACGGTCAGGAGGGCCTGTTCGAGGTCGACGAGGCCTGGCTGCCGCGGGTGGTGGATCAGCTCGACCCGGCGACGATCGTGCTCGGCAACCTCTTTCGCGATCAGCTCGACCGCTACGGGGAGATGGAGGCGCTGGCCGACGAGTGGGCAAGGACCGTAGCCGCTCGGGCCGGCCGCACCGCGCTCGTCCTCAACGCCGACGATCCCCTGGTTGCCGATCTCGGTCGCGACGCCGAGGAGCGCCCGCGCGAGGGTGTCGTCTACTTCGGGATCGAGGATGCCTCCCAGGCCCTGCCGGAGCTGCAGCATGCTTTCGACGCCAAGCACTGCCGCCGCTGCGGCCATCCATATGCCTACGAGCGGGCTTTCGTCGGCCATCTCGGCCACTACTCGTGCCCCCATTGCGGGGCGCAGCGCCCCCGCCCCGAGGTCGCGGCGACGGCGATCGAGCTGCGCGGCATGGATGGCTCGCGCAGCACCGTCCGCACTCCCGCCGGCGAGATCGTGCTGGAGCTGCCGCTTCCCGGCCTCTACAACGTCTACAACGCCCTGGCGGCGGTGGCGACGGGCCTGCGCCTGGGCGTGGCGCCGGAGCGGATCGCTGCCGCCCTGGGCGGGATGCAAGCCGCCTTCGGCCGGGTCGAGACGATCGCGGTCGCGGGCAAGCCGGTCTCGATCCTGCTGATCAAGAATCCTGCCGGCGCCAACGAGGTGCTGCGGACGCTGCGGCTGGAGGCCGGAACCGAGCCGATCGACCTCTGGATCGCGCTCAACGACCGGATCGCCGACGGCCGCGACGTCTCCTGGGTCTGGGACGCCGACTTCGAGCTGCTGGCGGGTGGGGTCCGGCATGTCGTCTGCGCCGGAACCCGGGCACCGGAGATGGCGCTGCGGCTGAAGTACGCCGGCTGGCCGGCCGCGGCGATCGAGGTGGTGCCGGAGATCGAGGCCTCGCTCGATCGAGCCGTCGCCGCCGCGCCCGGGCGGGTTTTCGCGCTGCCGACCTACACCGCCCTGCTGGAGCTGCGCAAGCTGCTCACCGCGCGTGGCCTGGCGAAGGAGTTCTGGCGGTGAGCGCGGCGATCTGGCACGACGCCGAGTGCGGCGCCTACACCGCCGACCTGGGGCTCTGGGAGGAGCTGGCGAGCGCGGCTGACGGGCCGATCCTCGATCTCGGCTGCGGCACCGGCCGTGTCGCCCTGCACCTGGCCCGGCGAGGGCACACGGTGGTCGGCCTCGACGCCGATCCAGAGCTGATCGAGACACTGAGCGGGAGGGCGCGCGGATTGCCCCTCCAGCCCGTCCTCGGCGATGCCCGCGGCTTCGAGCTGGACACCGACATCGCCCTTGCGCTGGCACCGATGCAGCTGGTGCAGCTGCTGGCGAGCAGTGCCGAGCGCCGCCAGTGCCTCAACTTCATCGGCGCCCATCTGCTCCCCGGCGGCAGGATCGCGCTGGCCATCGTCGAGCGGCTGCCGCGGGAGAGCGAAGGCCCGCCGCCGCTGCCGGACGTGCGCGAGGTCGACGGCTGGGTCTACTCCAGCCTGCCCGTGGATGCCGTCGATCTCGGCGAGGAGATCGTCATCCGCCGCCTGCGCCAGACCGTCTCTCCGACCGGAGAGCTGAGCGAGGAAGGGAACGAGATCCGGATCCGCACGCTCAGCGCCGACGAGCTGGAGGAGGAGGCGGTCAGCTGCGGCTTCGTGCCGCTGCCGCGGCGGGAGATCGCCGCCACCGACCTCCACGTCGCCTCCACCGTCGTCCTCCTCGAACGGGGCACCTGAGATGGAGCTGCGCGTCCTCAGCCTCTACCCGGAGCAGATGAACATCTACGCCGATCGCGGCAACATCGTCTTCCTGCGGCGCCGCTGCGAGTGGCGCGGGATCGGCTTCTCATATGCGGGAGCCGGGCCCGGGCGACTCCGTCGACCCCGCGGCTCACGACCTCTTCTACATCGGCGGTGGGCAGGACCGCGACCAGCGCATGGTCGCCGCCGACCTCGTCGCCGGCAAGCGAGCCGATCTGGAGGCGGCGGTCGAGAGCGGCGCCGTCCTGCTGGCCGTCTGCGGGGGCTTCCAGCTGCTCGGCCACAGCTATCAGCTCGGCGATGAGAAGCTGCCGGGCCTGGGCCTGGTCGACATCGAGACGGTGCGCGAGCCCGGCCCGCGACTGATCGGCAACGTCGCGATCGAGGCCGACCTGGGGCCGGGGCCCCGCCTGATCGCCGGTTTCGAGAACCATGGCGGTCGCACCTACCTCGGCCCCGGCGTGCAGCCGCTCGGCCGTGTCGTCAGCGGCCATGGCAACAACGGCAGCGACGGCCTCGAGGGAGTTCGGCGCCACAACCTGATCGGCACCTACCTGCACGGGCCGCTGCTGCCGAAGAACGCCTGGCTCGCCGACCACCTGATCTCGCTGGCGCTGGAGCGCCGCTACGGCGCCCGCCCCGAGCTGGAGCCGCTCGACGATGTCCTCGAGGCCGCCGCCCACGCGAGCGCCCGCGCCGCCGCCGGGGTGCTGACTCAGCGGCCGCTGGAGCCGAAGCCGCCGGCCCCGCGGGCGGAATCGGCCAGTGCCGCCGCCTCGACCGGCTCCGCCAGCGCGATCGGGACCAGCAGCAGCTGGGCGATGCGGTCGCCGGCGGCGACCCGGAAGGTCTCGGCCGGGTCGGTGTTGAGCAGCAGCACGCGAATTTCACCGCGGTAGCCGGAGTCGATCAGCCCGGGGCTGTTGACCAGGGAGATCCCATGCTCGCGGGCCAGGCCGGAGCGCGGCAGGACCAGCCCGGCGTGCGCCGTCGGGGATCTCGACCGCGACCCCGGTGCCGACGCTCCACCGCTCCCCCGGCCCGATGTGCGCCGCCTCGCAGGCGTACAGATCCAGCCCGGCGTCGCCCTCGTGGGCGCGGGTCGGCAGCACGGCAGCGTCGTTCAGCTTCGCGACTCGGAGTTCCACGGGCGGCAGCCTAGACGACGGCGAGATCGTCGAACCGATGCAGCTCGGCGGCGGGGACCATGGCATGGACGAGGACGCCGTCCTCGCGCTCGGTCCGCTCCAGGTCGCCGGCCACTTCGTGCAGCTCGTGCAGGCGCCCGCCCTCGGAGTAGGGGACCAGCAGCTCGACCTCGGTCAGGGTCTCCTCGAAGGCCGCCTCGACCGCTTCGCGCAGCGCCTCGAGGCCCTCGCCGTCGAGCGCCGACACCAGCACCGCCCCGGGGTGGGCGATCGTCACCTCCTGGCGCTCGTCCTCACTCAGCAGATCGGCCTTGTTGAGCACGAGCAGGCGCGGCTTCCTGCCGGCGCCGATCTCCTCCAGGACCTCGTCGACCGCCTTCATGTCGATCGCCCGCCGCTCCTCGGCCTCGGAGGCGTCGACCACGTGCACGATCAGGTCGGCGAGCACGGTCTCCTCCAGGGTCGCCTTGAAGGCCTCGACCAGCTGATGGGGCAGCTTCTCGATGAAGCCGACGGTGTCGGTCAGCAGGTAGTCGCGACCGGACAGCTCGAGGCTGCGGGTGGTCGGGTCGAGCGTGTGGAAGAGCCTGTCCCCCACCCCGACCTCGGCCCCGGTGAGGGCGTTGAGCAGGGTCGACTTGCCGGCGTTGGTGTAGCCGGCGAGGGCGACCCGGGGCAGCGAGGAGCTCTCGCGCTGGGCCCGCATCACGCCGCGGTTGCTGTTCCAGCCGCCCCAGCCGGCGGCGCAGGGCGGCGATGCGGTTGCGGGCGAGGCGGCGGTCGGTCTCGATCTGGGTCTCGCCCGGGCCCCTGGTGCCGATGCCGCCGTCCATGCGGCCGGCGCCGAGGCGCTCGAGGTGGGTCCAGAGGCCCCGCATGCGGGCCATGTTGTATTCGAGCTGCGCCAGCTCGACCTGGAGCTTGCCCTCGGCCGAGTGGGCATGGTCGGCGAAGATGTCGAGGATCACCGCGGTGCGGTCGATCACCGGCACCCCCAGCGCGGCCTCCAGGTTGCGCTCCTGGCGCGGCGCCAGCTCGTCGTCGCAGGCGACCAGGTTGGCATCGCAGGCGGCGATCTGCTGCCTTCAGCTCGTCCAGGCGGCCGCGGCCGAAGTAGCGATCGGGGTCCGGTTTGGGGCGCTGCTGGGTCGCCTCCCCGGCGGTGGCGACGCCGGCGGTGCGCAGCAGCTCCTTCAGCTCTGCCAGTGGCTCGCCCTGCTCGCGAGCCGTCGACGATTCCGATTGCCAGCGCCCGCTGGCGCGCTCGCGGGTTCGAGACGCCGGCACCGTTCTCACCGCTCGCGCCGGGGCGCGTCTCGGTGTTGCGGCCATTTCTCGAACGTTGCACTCAAGGTGATTGTAGGCAAGCGCTCGGGACGGATAGGGTTACGCGTCGTGAAGGTCTTCGTCACCGGGGGAACGGGATTCATCGGCAGTGAGGTCGTGCGCCAGCTGCGCGAGCGCGGCGACGACGTCGCCTGCCTGGTCCGCAATCCCGCCAAAGGCGAGAAGCTCGCGGAGCTCGGCTGCGAGCTGGTCGCCGGCGACCTCGGCGACACCGAGGCGATCCGCGCCGGCATCGACGGCTGCGATGCGGTCATCCACGCCGCGGCCATGTACGAGGTGGGGATCCCCGCTTCCGAGCGGGCGGCGATGCGCGAGGCCAACGTCGCCGGCACCGAGAACGTCCTCGGCGCCGCCCTCGAGGCGAAGGTGCCGAAGGTCGTCTACGTCTCCACCGTCGGCATCGGCCAGACCCACGGCAAGACGATCGACGAGTCCTACGAGTACCCGGACGGGCCGTTCACCTCCTGCTACGAGGAAACCAAGTGGCAGGCGCACCAGGTGGCGAAGCGGCTGATCGGCGAGGGACCTGCCCTGCGATCGATCGTCCAGCCGGGCGGCGTCTACGGCCCCGGCGACACCTCCGCGATCGGCCAGATGCTCGACCAGTTCCTCGCCGGGAAGATGCCGCTGATCCCCTTCCCCGACGCGGGCATCTGCTTCGCCCATGTCGAGGACATCGCCGCCGGCATCCTGCTCGCCCTCGACAAGGGCAGAGCCGGAGAGGCCTACTTCCTCAGCGGCCCGCCGACCACGATCCGCGGGGCGATCGAGACCGTCGCCAAGGTCAGCGGGCGCAAGGCGCCCAAGCGCGCGGTGCCGACCCCGCTGCTGAAGATGATGACCCCGATCGGCCCCCTGGTCGGGAAGATGATGGGCCAGCCGCCCAACCTGCGCGAGCTGATCTCCGCCGCCGACGGCGTCACCTTCTGGGCCAGCAACGAGAAGGCAGAGCGGGAGCTGGGCTACGCCCGCGCGGCATCGAAGAGGGCCTGCGCGACACGCTCGCGGCCGAGGGCAAGCTGCCCCGTCGCTCTGCCGTCATAGATGCGCGGTCATCGATGTCATGCACCTCGGGCGCCCGCATGTGATCGGCTGCTGGGAGGTCGACGGGGCGCTGGTCGATCCCGGGCCCGAGTCCTCGCTGCCGACCCTGCTGGAGGCGATCGGCGACGAGCGCCCGCGGGCGCTGCTGCTGACCCACATCCACCTCGACCACGCTGCCGCCACCGGGGCGCTCGTCCGCCGCTGGCCCGACCTCGAGGTCTACGTCCACGAGCGCGGCGCCCCGCACCTGATCGACCCCTCGAAGCTGCTGGCCAGCGCCGAGCGCCTCTACGGCGAGCGCATGCAGGAGCTCTGGGGCGAGATCGTGCCGGTGCCGGAGGAGAACGTGCGCGTGCTCAGCGGCGGCGAGACGGTCCTCGGCATGCGCGTCGCCTACACCCCCGGCCACGCCTCCCACCACGTCTGCTATCTGCACGAGGACAGCGGCACCGCTTTCGTCGGCGACGTCGCCGCCGTCCGCATCCCTGGCTCCGAGCTCGTCGTGCCGCCGACCCCGCCACCGGACATCGACGTCGAGACCTGGGAGCGGTCGCTCGGGATCGTCGAGACCTGGGATCCCGAGACCCTCGCCCTCACCCACTTCGGCCCGGTCGAGAACCCCGCCGAGCACCTGGCGACCGTCCGCGAGCGCCTGCACGAGGAGGCGCAGCTGGCCCGCGAGCTCTCCGAGGCGGACTACGAGAGGCGCCACCGCGAGCGCGTGGCCGCCGCCTCCGGCCCGGAGGCCGCGACCGAGCTGCTACAGGCGGTGCCGGCCGCATACCAGTGGCGTGGCCTCAATCGCTACTGGCGCAAGCGCGCCGAGCGCGAAGCCGCTTAGACAGGTTCTCAGGCCAGGTGCTCGCGCATCCGCTCGACCGCCTCTTCGATGCGGTCGTCGGGGGCGGTGAGGGAGATGCGGAAGAAGCCCTCGCCGCTGGGCCCGTACATCGAGCCCGGTGAGACGACCACGGCCGCCTCTTCCAGCACCATCTCGCAGAAGGAGGTCGAGGTGTGGCCGCTGGGAACGGGTGCCCAGACGTAGATCGTCCCCTTCGGCGCCGCCACCTCGACGCCGATCTCCCGCAGGGCCGAGACGACGAGGTCACGGCGGCGGGTATAGGTCTCGTTCATCCGCTCCAGGGGGCCCGCTGGGGCCCTGCAGGGCGGCGGCACCGGCCATCTGCACGGCCTCGAAGAGGCCGGAGTCGACGTTGGTCTTCAGCCGCCAGTAGGTCTGGATCGCCTCGGCGTTGCCGAGGATCGCGGCGCAGCGCCAGCCGGTCATGTTGAAGCCCTTGGAAAGCGAGAAGACCTCGACGCCGACCTCCTTGGCACCGGGAGTCTCGAGGAAGCTCGGCGCCACGTAGCCGTCGTAGGTCGTCTCCGAGTAGGCGTTGTCGTGGACGACGAGGATCTCGTGCTCGCGGGCGAAGGAGACGACCAGCTCGAAGAAGCCCTCGGGGACGGTCGCCCCGGTCGGGTTGTTCGGGTAGTTGAGGAACATCAGCCGGGCCTTGGCGGCGACGTCGGCGGGAACCGCGCTGAGGTCCGGGGCGAAGCCCAGCTCGGGACCAGCGGCAGCAGCTCCGGCGTGGCGCCGGCGAGGATCGGGCCGCCGGTGTAGACGGGGTAGCCGGGGTCGGAGGCGAGCGCGACGCCGCCCGGGTCGAGGAAGGCGAAGCAGAGGTTGTAGATGCACTCCTTGGCGCCGATCGCCGGGATCACCTCGGTCTCGGGATCGATCTCGACCCCGAAGCGGCGCTCGTAGAAGTCGGCGAAGGCCTGGCGGAACTCGGCCCGGCCGCGGTTGCTCGGGTACCGGTGGTTGGCCGGATCGGCGACCGCCTCCTGCATCGCCTTGACGATGTAGCGGGTAGGTCGGTTCGTCCGGATCGCCGATCCCGAGGCTGATCACGTCGACGCCGGCGGCCCGCTTCTCGGCGATGCGCCGCTCCAGTTCCTGGAACATGTAGGGAGGCATCGCCTGCAGGCGGACGGACGGGTCGGAGATCGACATCGGCGCGGAACCCTAACGATTAGCTCACTGGTCCAGCTCGGAGAGCGCCTGCAGCAGCTCGGGCGAGAGCTCGCCGGCGCAGACCGGCTCGGCCCAGCCGGTCAGGCGCACCGCCAGGTCCTCGCCGATCTCGACCTCGAGCTCGCCGCCTTCGAGCTCGACCACGATCGGGCTGGCGGCTCCGAGCAGGAAGGCGGTCACCGCGGCGCCGCTGGCGCCGGTCCCGGAGGAGAGCGTCTCCCCCACCCCGCGCTCGAAGATCCGCGCCCTGACCCGGCTGCCGTCGATCGCGAGGAAGGAGACGTTGGTGCGGTTGGGGAAGAGCTCGTGGCCTTCGATCTCGGGGCCGATCTCGCCGAGGTCGAGGTCGTCGAGCTCGTCGCCGGCGACGATCGCGCACTGCGGATTGCCGATCGAGACGTGCTGGAACTCCCACTCGCGCCCGGCCGCGTGCAACGTCCCCCTGCCGTCCTCGCCCCCAGAGGGGAAGTCCTTGGACGCGATCGAGGCCCTGCCCATGTCGACCGCGCAGGTGAGCTCGCCGGTGATCGTCGGCACGATCGGTCCGGCGACGGTCCTGATCGCGAAGGTGTCCTCGTCGGTCCAGCCGTGCCGGCGCAGGTAGAGGATCGCCTCTCGCGCCCCGTTGCCCGAGAGCTCTGCCTCTGACCCGTCCGGATTGAAGATCCGCAGCTCGGCGACGAACTCCGGGTCTTCGCTGCGCGAGAGCAGCAGCACCCCGTCCGAACCGACCCCGAAATGCGGATCGCAGAGCCACTCGACCCGCTTCGGGTTCAGCTCCCAGGGAAGATTCTGCGTCTCGAGGATCAAATAATCGTTCCCCAATGCCTGCCACTTCTCGAATTTCACCGACGGAAGCCTATTGAGGAGGCGATCTCCGCGGCCACCTCCGCGTCGCTACGGCCGGTCCGGTCGATGGCGTGGAGGTTGGGGATCTTGCGCATCCAGGTCAGCTGGCGGCGGGCGTAGTTGCGGGAGCGCTTCTTCATCGCCTCGATGTCGCCCGCGAGCAGCTCGTCGAAGCCCAGGGCCTTGCGGGCGCTGCGACCGGGGCCGAGCGCATCGGCCCCGCGCACCTCCTCCAGGGCTCCGCCGGCGACGATCGCCTCGGTCCTGGCGCCGATCCGCTCGTAGAGCAGCGCCCGCTCCATGTCGAGCCCGAAGATCGTCGTCGGGTGCCGGGTCTGCGGCGACCAGAGCTCGGAGTCCGCCGAATCGGGCGGGGCCTTGACCAGCGAGAGCTCGGCCAGGGCGGCGCGCAGGTAGAGCCCGGTCCCCCCCACCACGATCGGCGTCCGCCCGGCCTCCAGTGCAGCGTCTACCTCCGCATGCGCCAGCGGCATGTAGTCGCCGACCGAGAAGTCACGCGTCACCGGCACGAGCCCGACCAGCCTGTGCTCCAGCTGCGCCTGCTGCTCGGCGCTGGCCGTCCCCGTCAGCACCTCCAGCCCCTCGTACACCTGGAGTGCATCGCAGGAGATCGCGACGGGATCCTCGCCACGTTCCCGCAGTTGCTCGGCAAGAGCAATGGCGACCCCGGTCTTCCCGACCCCGGTCGGCCCGAATATCGCCAGAACGCTCAAAGAAGGCGGGAGAGAGGCTTCGCCGAGACCCCGCTCAGAGTCTGCGAGGTCGCGCTGCCGATCTCGACGGCGACGAACTCGCCGGGCTCCGCCGTCCCTTCGAAGTTGACCGCCTTGTTGTGCCGGGTGCGGCCCCGCAGCCTGGTCGGATCGGTGCGGCTGTTGCCTTCGACGAGGACGTCGAGGGTGCGCCCGACGAACCGCTGCGCCCGCTCCTTGGCCCGCCGCTGCACCGCCTCGACCAGCCGCTCCATCCGCTCCACCTTGACCGGGTGCGCCACCTGCTCGCCCATCGTCGCCGCCTCGGTTTCGCGCCGAGGCGAGAAGACGAAGGTGAAGGCGCCGTCGTAGCCGACCTCCTCGACCACCGCCAGGGTCTCGGCGAAGTCGGCCTCGGTCTCACCCGGAAAGCCGACGATGATGTCGGTGGTGATCGCGCAATCGGGGACGTGCTCGCGGATCAGGGCGACGCGATCCATGTAGCGCTGGCGGTTATAGGTGCGCCGCATCCGCTTCAGCACCGTGCTGGAGCCCGACTGCAGGGGCAGGTGGATCTGCTCGCAGAGGGACGGCAGCTCGGCGTGGGCGCGGATCACGTCCTCCTTCATGTCCTTCGGGTGCGGGCTGGTGTAGCGGATCCGCTCGATTCCCTCGATCGCGTCGACCCGCGCCAGCAGCTCGGCAAAGCTGATCCGGCTCTGCACCGGCAGCTCGCGGCCGTAGCTGTTGACGTTCTGCCCCAGCAGCGTCACCTCGCGAACGCCGTCGGCGGCGAGCGCCTCGGCCTCGATCAGGAGCTCCTCCGGATCGCGACTGACCTCGCGCCCGCGGGTCGAGGGGACGATGCAGTAGGAGCAGACGCAGTTGCAGCCCTGGGAGATCTGCAGCCAGCCCTGGAACTCGCGCTCGCGCCGGGTCGGCAGGTGCCCTGAGAAGTCCTCGAACTCGAAGTAGCCCTGGGCACTGAGCGAGTCGGAGTTGAGGAACTCGGCCAGCTTGTGGATCTGGCCGGGCCCGAAGGCGACGTCGACGAACGGAAAGCGCTGGAAGACCTCGTCCTTGACCGACTGCGCCCAGCAGCCGCCGACACCGACGACCCGGGCCGGTTCTTCGGACTTCAGCCGCTTCGCCTCGCCGAGATGGGCGATGAAGCGGCTGTCGGCCGACTCGCGGATCGAGCAGGTGTTGAAGAGGATCACGTCGGCCCCATCGCGACTCTCGGCCTCCTCGTAGCCGAGCGAAGCCAGCATCCCCCGCATCCGCTCAGAATCATGCACGTTCATCTGGCACCCGAAGGTGGTCACATGGAAGCTCTTCGCCATTGCTGGGCAGGGTAGCGGGAGAGAGCCAAGGGTCCATCCCCAGAGCGAGGAAGCTTGGGGTCAGAAAGGAGGGCCGTGTGCACCTCCCTCAGAAGCTCAAGGACAAGCGCCCCGAGCCCAGGCAAGCGATCCAGCTGCGCGACGGCTTCTGAGGGAGGTGCACACGGCCCTCCCCTCCCACCCCCTACTTGACGACGAGCTCCCCTTCCATGCCGGCGGCCGCATGGCCCGGCACGGTGCAGAGGAAGGTGTAGGTGCCGGGCTCGAGCTCGGCGCTGACCGAGGTCTCGCCTTCGGCGATCAGCTCGGAGCCGGCGATCTCTTCGCCGTCTTTCTCGATCGCGACATCGTGTTCGAGCGGCGAGGGGTTGGTGAAGTCGATCGTGACCTTGCCCGGTGCGCTGGTCAGGCTGGTGGTGTCGTAGGCGATCGCGCTCGGATCGGCGGCGAGCTGAAGGGTCCCGCCGCTTCCTTCTGGCGCGGCTGCCTCAGGTTTCGCCTCGTGCCCGGCCTCGGCCGCTTCGCCGGCGGCGGCGTCCTCGCCCTCGGCTTCGAACTCCTTGCCGGCGTGCTCGAACTCCGCTTCTTTGTGCTTCTCCTCGTCCTTGGCGTGCAGAACCGAGAAGGCAGTGGCGCCGCCGACCAGGATCGCGAACCAGAGGATCACGACCGGGAAGGCCTTGCCGGGGAAGTTCTTTACTTTCAGCCCGACGAAGCTGATCAACACTGCCGAAATCGCCAGGGCGATTCCGCAGACGTAGAAGAGGTCTCCGTTGCTCATGCGGCGGTGATCCTAACCACTGACGCCGGCTGACACGGCGCGGGGCGGTGTCCTCGGTCGGCCCAATAGCTCTGCTATTAGGCCTCCCTGTGTCCTTGCCCCGCTTGGTCAGACGACGTCAGGCGGCTTGAGCCTCCACGGACGGCGCCTCTGGAGCATCGTCGACGGGTGCCTCGCCGTCGATGCCGAGGGCCAGCCGCACCTTGGTTTCGATCTCCGCGGCGAGCTCGGGGTTGTCGGTCAGGAACTGCTTGGCGTTGTTGCGGCCCTGGCCGAGGCGCGTCTCGCCGTAGGAGAAGAAGGAACCCGATTTCTGCACCAGGTCCTGCTCGATGCCGAAGTCGAGCAGACCGCCCTCGCGGGAGATCCCGACCCCGTACTCGATGTCGAATTCCGCCTGGCGGAACGGTGAGGCGACCTTGTTCTTGACGACTTTGACCCGGACCCGGTTGCCGACCGCCTCGGTCCCTTCCTTGAGGGTCTCGATGCGGCGGATGTCGAGTCGCTGCGAGGCGTAGAACTTCAGCGCCCGGCCACCCGGCTGGGTCTCCGGCGAGCCGAACTGGACGCCGATCTTTTCGCGGATCTGGTTGGTGAAGAGGCAGACGGTTTTGGTCCGGTTGAGATTGCCGGCGAGTTTGCGCATCGCCTGCGACATCAGCCGGGCCTGGAGGCCGACCGTGGTGTCGCCGATCTGACCGTCGAGCTCCGCTTTCGGGGTCAGCGCAGCAACCGAGTCGATCGCGACCACGTCGACGGCGCCGGAGGCGATCAGCCGGTCGGCGATCTGCAGCGCCTGCTCGCCGTAGTCCGGCTGGGAGACCAGCAGCTCGTCGGTGTCGACGCCGATCGCCCGCGAGTAGACCGGGTCGATCGCGTGCTCGGTGTCGATGAAGGCACAGACCCCGCCAAGTGCCTGGGCCTGGGCGATGATGTGGTTGACCAGCGTCGTCTTTCCGGAAGACTCGGGGCCGAAGATCTCGACGATGCGGCCGCGCGGGACGCCGCCGATGCCAAGTGCGAGGTCGAGCGCCAGCGAGCCGGTGGGGATGGCCTCGACCTTGACCGTGCCCTTGTCGCCGAGCCGCATCAGCGAGCCCTCGCCGAACTCCTTCCTGATGCCACTGACCGCGCTCTCCAGCGCCGCGTCCTTGGCTTTTGCTTCCTTCGCGGATACGTCGTTCAAGTTGGTCCTTCTGTCTGCCATTTCGATCACCTCACTGCCACCCTGGTCCGGGCAGCTGGACTTGGGCCAGCGGGACATATCGCGCACCCGAAGGCTGGAGTTCAGAACGGTAGAGGGAGATCCGGACGCCATCGAACCAGCCCGTCCTCGCCGTGGGAGATGGGCCGGAAGGAACCTCCGCCTTCATCGGCCGTCTCGATCCGCGTCCCTCGGCGCGGACTCTGGCAACCGTCACATGCGGCCAGAACGGCCGCTTCTCCGGCTCATAGAGCCGTTCCAAGGCCAAGATCTCGCTCAACCGCTCCTGCAGTCCCGGGACCGGCCCGTGCAGTACGGGCAGCGCGACGAGCCGTGGCCTCCCCTGCGGGGGGCGCCCTACCGGGCCATCCAGCTCCAGCAGCACCGGCCGATCGGCCGCCTCTTCCATCGCCTCGGCGATCCGCTCGACCTCGGCCGGCGGCCTGTTGCCGAGGAACGCGAGCGTGACGTGGAGCGCCTCCGGCGGCACCCGCCGCAGCGCCGGATCGACCAGCGCGGCCTCGCCCCAGGCCGCGATGTCCTCGCGAACCCGCTCCGGCAGGTCGAGCGCCACGAACATGCGGACGGGCTTGTCGTTCTCGGCCGGCTTGCTCACCCGACCCACGCTACGGCGTCGGGACGCACGCGTTAAGGCCTGTTCGGGACAAATCCGAGCCGATTTACGCGCGGCTTCGAAACATCCGCCCTAAAGGGGCGGCTCGGCGCCGCCGAGCAGGATCCGCAGCAGGTGCATGCCGACCAGGGCCGAGCGCTCGCGGATATCCTCGCGGCCGCCCGGAATCACCGGTTCGCGGGCGATCGAGGTGCCGTCGGCCAAGCGGGCGTTGAAGCAGACGTAGCCGACCGGCTTCTCCTCCGTGCCCCCGTCAGGCCCGGCGATGCCGGTGATCGAGACCGCGACGTCGGCCCCGAACCGCTCCAGCGCCCCGATCGCCATCGCCTCGGCCACCTCGGGCGATACGGCGCCCCTGGCGGCAATCAGGGATGGATCGACACCCAGGAGCTCCGCCTTGGCCTCGTTCGCGTAGGCGACGACGCTTCCGGCCATGTAGGCCGACGCTCCCGGGACCCTGGTGATCCGCGCCGCCAGCAGGCCGCCGCTGCAGGACTCGGCCAGGCCCAGGCGGCGGCCCGTGAGCAGCTTCGCGACCTGGGAGTCGATCGTCTCACCGTCGAGGCTGAAGAGATGGCGCTCGTGGCGCCCCCGGAGGCCCTCGCGCACCGCGTCGGCGACCGCCTCGGCCTCGTCGCGATAGCGGACGTCGATCTCGATCTCGCCCCGGCGCAGGCAGGTGGTGATCTCGACCGCGTCGATCGCGGTCCCGTCGCCCTCGATCTCGCGCAGGCTCTTGGCGATCTCCGACTCCGGCACCCCGAACATCCGCAGCGTGTAGCCGCGCAGCGGCGTCGCCCGTGCCAGCACGTCGCGCACCGGTCCGGTCGCCAGTGCCGCCGGCCACATCGGCCGCAGCTCCCGCGGCGGCCCCGGCAGGACGACCACGACCCGCTCTCCGGCCGGAACCACCAGCCCCGGCGCGGTGCCGACGGGATCGAGCGCGATCGCCCCCTCCGGCACCATCGCCTGCTTGCGGTTGGCCTCCATCACCGCCTCCTCGTCGAAGTCGAAGCCGCCCCGGCGGGCGAACACACGCAGGATCTCGGCGATCTTGGCCTCCACCTCCTCGTCGAGCAGCAGCTCGCGGCCGGCGAAGCGAGCGACGACCTCCCCGGTGAGGTCGTCGGCGGTCGGCCCGAGACCTCCGGTGGTGACGATCAGGTCCATGTCCTCGGCGGCCATGAAGCGCAGCGCCGCCTCGAGGTCGTCCGGGCGGTCGGCGACGACGAGGATGTGGGCGACCTCCACCCCCCGCTCGGCCAGCTGTTCGGAGACCCAGGGGCCGTTGGAGTCGGCGATGCGCCCAGTCAGAACCTCGGTTCCCGTAACGACGATGCCGGCGCGAATCACGCCGATGAAGCTACCGAACGGGCGTGACTAGAGGTCGGTGTCGGAGTCGACCGTGAGCGAGTCCGGCGCCGGAGGCCCGGTCTGGCCGGCCGGGGCCAAGACCCGGTTGAGATCGGCCTGGGTGATCAGCACCTGGCGCGGTTTTGAGCCCTCGTAGCCGGAGATGACGCCGCGGCGCTCGAGCATGTCGATCAGGCGCCCGGCGCGGGTGTAGCCGACCCGCAGGCGCCGCTGGATCATCGAGACCGAGGCGGTCTCGGTCTGGACGACCAAGCGGATCGCCTCGTCGAGCAGGTCGTCGCTGTCGGGATCGAAGTCACCCTCGCGGCCTTCCTCGGCCACGTCCTCGGGGGTCTCCAGCAACTCGGCCTCGAACTCGGGCTCGCCCTGCTTGGCCCAGTGGTTGGTGATCCGGGCGATCTCCTCCTCGGTGATGAAGGCACCCTGGACCCGCTGCAGCTTGGAGCTGCCGGCGCCGCGGAAGAGCATGTCCCCCTGGCCGAGCAGGGACTCCGCCCCACCCTGGTCGAGGATCACCCGCGAGTCGGTCTGGGAGGAGACCGCGAAGGCGATCCGCGACGGGATGTTGACCTTGATCGTGCCGGTGATGATGTCGGTCGAGGGGCGCTGGGTCGCCAGCACCAGGTGGATGCCGGTGGCGCGCGACTTCTGGGCGAGGCGGATGATCGAGTCCTCGACTTCGGCCGGGGCGACCATCATCAGGTCCGCGAGCTCGTCGATCACGCAGAGGATGTGCGGCAGTGGCGCGTCGCCCTTTTTCTTGCGGTGGCGGTTGAGCTCGACCAGGTTGCGGCAGCGGGCCTCGCTCATGATCCCGTAGCGGGTCTCCATCTCGCCGATCAGGTTGGAGAGGACGTTGGCGGCGAGGCGCGGCGAGGTCACCACCGGGGTCAGCAGGTGGGGAACGTTCTCGTAGTGGTTGAGCTCGACCTGCTTCGGGTCGACCAGGACCAGGCGGACCTCGTTCGGCGAGGCCTGCATCAGGATCGAGGAGAGGATGCCGTTGACGCAGGCGGACTTGCCCGAGCCGGTGGTGCCGGCGACCAGCACGTGCGGCATCTTCGCCAGGTCGGTCCAGACCGGGTTGCCGTCGATCCCCTTGCCGAGCCAGGCGACCAGCGGCGAGGTCTTCTCCGGGCGGCCGGCGTAGATGTCGCCGAGGCGGACGATGCGGCGGCGCGCGTTCGGGACCTCGACCCCGACCGCCTGCTTGCCCGGGATCGGGGCGAGGATGCGGATGTCGGTGGAGGCCAGCGCGTAGGCGAGGTCGTTCGCCAGCTCGGTGACTTTCTTCACCTTGATGCCGGGGGCCAGCCGCAGTTCGTAGCGCGAGACGTGAGGGCCGCTGACGACGCCGACGATCTTCGCCTCGACCCCGAAGTGGCCCAGGGTCTCGACGAGTTTGCGACCGATCGCTTCCTGGTCCCGCGGGTCCGGTCCCTTGTCGCCCTTGCCGCGCTCCAGCGCCTTGGCCGGCGGCGGCCGGTAATCGATCTCGTCCGAAGTCGTGACCCCCCGCGCCGTGCCCATCGGCGTCAGCGCCACCTGCTCGGGCTCGGCAACGGGGCCCTCGACGTCGACCGCGTCCTCCTCGGAGGTGGAGATGTCCTCCAGTTCGCGATCGAAGTCGTCGGCGGCGAGGGCAAGGTCCGGCTCGTCCTCGGGCTCCTCCGCCAGCTGCACGGTCGGCTCGAACTCGTCGGTGTCGGGATAGGAGCTCATCACGTCGGTGGCGCCGGCCAGTGTCTGGGCCTCCGAGCGCGTCTGCCGCTGCTCGCGCCAATCGGCGTGGGTCCGGGCGACGGTCCGTGCCGCCGCGTCGCCGCCGTGGAAAACCCCGCGGAAGGCAGCCCGCACCGCACGCCCGATCCCGCGGGCGAGGGCGGAGACGGAGGTGCCGGTCAGGAGCATCCCCCCCACCAGCAGGGTCAGGACGGTGAAGATCCGGGCCCCGACCGTGCCGAAGAGGTAGACGAGCCCGGTCTCGACGCCGTAGCCGACCTTGCCACCCTCCCAGCCGAAGAAGAGCACGAAGGTCAGGTAGACGCCGAACGCGACCAGGAACAGCCCGATCAGGTCGAGGTGCCTCTGCTCCAGGCCCGCAGGCAGATGCAGCCCGCCCTTCGGCTTGGCCGCTTTGGCTCGTTTTTTCCCGGCTTTGGCTTTGCGCGCGGGCGCGCGCTTCTTGCGAACGAACATGCTGTCCCGGTTCGACGCCGACTCACGCACCCCTGCGGCTAAATTCGCTTTAAATCCTGCAGGGAGCGGCGGAATCGCGGGCTAACATCGATCGATGCTCGCCGAGCCCGACCAGACCGGCGGTCGCGTCCTCGTCGTCGAGGACGACGCCGACATCGCCGACGTGCTCCGCCGCTCGCTGCGCAACGAGGGCTACGAGGTCCGCACCTCGGCCGACGGGGTCGACGCTCTCGACGTCGCCGCCGGCTTCGTCCCCGACCTGGTCGTGCTCGACCTGGGCCTCCCCCGCCTCGACGGCGTCGAGGTCTGCCGGCGGCTGCGCATGGAGGGTGACGTGCCGATCCTGATGCTGACCGCCCGGGCCGAGACCGATGACCGGGTCACCGGGCTCGACAGCGGCGCCGACGATTACCTGGTGAAGCCGTTCGAGCGCCAGGAGCTGCTGGCGCGGATCCGGGCGCTGCTGCGGCGGCGGCCGCCGCGGGGCACCGCCTCGCTCGAGGTCGGCGACCTTCAGCTCAACCCCGACACCCGCGAGGTGCGGCGCGGAGAGCGTGAGATCGAGCTGACCAACCGCGAGTTCGAGCTGCTCGAGTTCCTGATGCGCAACGAACGCCTGGTGATCTCCCGCGAGCGCCTGCTCGACGAGGTCTGGGGCTATGACCCGATGGCCGCCACCAACACGATCGACGTCTTCATCTCCAACCTGCGACGCAAGCTCGAGGCCGGCGAGGAGCCGCGGCTGCTGCACACCAAACGCGGGGCCGGCTACGTGCTGAAGGACTGAGCGGTGTGGATCGTGCCCAACCGGGCCGGCTCCTCGAGACGGCGCCTGCTTCGCCCGCGCGGCTGGCCGCTGCGCTGGCGCCTGGCCGCCGTCTCGGCGAGCCTGACGCTGGTGATCCTGATGCTGTTCGGCGCCGTGGTCGGTGGCGTCGCCACGCAGCGAATCCGCGACGACTTCAACAACGAGGTGCGGACGGCAGCCCAGATCCTCGCCGGGGAATTCAAAATCGAATACGGCGCCTTCCGCACCTATGTCCAGGAAGGACCGCGCCTCAATGATTTCGTCCTCCCCGACGATGCCTCGGCGCGAGTGCTCGACGTCAAAGGCAGATTGCTGAAGGAGAGCACGGGGGCAGCGGGCCTGGGGCCGCCCAAAGCCGGGCTCTCCGACCACGGTGACATCAGGGTCGCGACCGAGCCGGTGATCGCCGCCGACGGCAGCACGACCGGCTACGTCCAGTACGGCCGCAACGTCGAGCACGTCGACTCGACCGTGGACCGCCTCTGGCTCTTCATCGCCGCCGGCGTCTTCGGCGGCACCCTGCTCGCCAGCTTCGCCGGCGTCGCGATCGCCCGGCGGGCGATGCGCCCGATCGCCTCGCTGACCGCAACGGCGCGGGAGATCGCCACCACCCGCGACCCCTCGCGGCAGATGCCCGAGCCGAAAGTGGAGGACGAGGTGGGCGAGCTGGCGCTGACCCTGGAGGAGATGCTGCGGGCGCTCGACGCCGCCCGCGCCGAGCGCGAGGGGGCGATGCAGAAGCAGCGCGAGTTCGTCGCCGACGCTTCGCACGAGCTGCGCACGCCGCTGACCAGCGTCCTCGCCAACCTCGAGCTGCTGCAGGGATCGCTCGCCTCCCCCGGCCAGGCCGAAGACCGCGAGGTCGTCGACTCCGCCCTGCGTTCCTCGCGGCGGATGAGCCGCCTGGTCAGCGACCTGCTGCTGCTGGCGCGGGCCGATGCCGGCCGGCTCGACAAGCACCGCCGCTGCGACCTCGCCGAAGTGGCCGGGGAGGCCGCCGTCGAGGCGGCGCCGCTGATGGGCGCCCGCACCCTCACCGTCGACAACGGCCGGCCGCTGCGGGTGGAAGGCAGCCCCGACGAGCTGCACCGCCTGGTCCTCAACCTGCTCGACAACGCCTCCCGCCACACCCCCGACGGGTCGCTGATCGAACTGAGCCTGCGCGAGGACGGCGGCGATGCCGTGGTCGAAGTGGCCGACGACGGACCCGGGATCCCGGTTGCGATGCGCGAGCAGATCTTCGACCGCTTCGTCCGCGGCGAAGGCCCCGCCGATACCGCGGGCGGCAGCGGCACCGGCCTCGGGCTGGCGATCGTCAGCGCCGTCGCCAGCTCCCACGGGGGCAGGATCGAGGCGACCGAATCCGAGTCGGGCGGCGCCCTCTTCCGCGTCCGCATCCCCCTCGCCGATTCTGAGTAAGCCGTTACCCGACCTTTAAAAGCCCTTTAGCGCCCCGCCTTAAATTCCCCAGCGGACGAGACACCAGACCCGCCGAGGCTTCTCCCCAGACACCACCTCGGCGGGTCTTATTTCGTGGCCCCAGGCGAAGGGATGTCGGTACCCCTCCCCGTGAATTTGTCGCTCCGCGCCCTATGGGCGCGTTGCTCCGGATGTTGGAGCGCGACCTAAAGGTCGCGCAGAAACCGGATTGCATTTCCGCACGCTTCGCGACATTCCCGGAGAGGGGTACCGACATCCCTCCAACAAGCGCCAGCTCAGCTCAAAAGCTACGACGCACGAAAGCTAACGATGCACCAGATGCCTGTGCCCAGCCCAGACCAAGCGGCCGTTCCCTTGGGTGATCCCATTGTCCGTGTGGATGAGGGGTAGTTGACCCTCTCCCGGAGGCTCAAGGAACCACGCTTGGACTCTTGGCGCTCGATCAGCTGCGCGACGGCCTCCGGGAGAGGGTCAACTACCCCTCCCCCTACACCGTCCCGGAATCAGACCTCAATCACGACCGGCAGAATCATCGGCCGCCGCTTCAGCCGCTGGAAGACGAACTTGCCGACCGCGTCGTGCAGGTCCTCCTCGATCAGGTGCGACTCGCGGGTGCCCTTCTCGGCGGCCTCTTCGAGCTGATCTTCGACCAGGTCGCTGAGCTCTTCGACCAGGGCGTCCGCCTCCTCGAGGAAGGCGACGCCGCGGAAGATCACCTCGGGGTCGGCGACGACGCTGCCGTCGTCGCTGGAGATCGTGACGACGACGATGAAGATCCCGTCGGCGGAGATCTCCCGGCGGTCGCGCAGAGCGGCGTCGTCGGGATCGCCGATGTTGACGCCGTCGACGTACATCGTGCCGGCGTGGATGTCCTCACCGAACTTCGCCCCGTTGGCGTCGATCTCCAGCGGCAGCCCGTTGCGGCCGCGGAAGATGTTGGCGGGCTCGACGCCGACCGCTTCGGCCAGCTCCGAATGCAGCCGCAGGCGCTTGTGGTCGCCGTGGACAGGCATCACGTACTTGGGCTTGGTCAGGTTCAGCATCAGCTTGATCTCCTCCTGCCAGCCGTGGCCGGAGGCGTGGATCGGCGCGTCTTTGGCGGTGATCACGGTGGCGCCGATCTCGTAGATGCGGTCGATCGTCTCGTTCACCGCGCGCTCGTTGCCGGGCACCGGCGTCGCCGAGAAGACGACCGTGTCGCCGGAGTGAAGCTGCACGTCGCGGTGGTCGTTGTTGGCCATCCGCCGCAGCGCCGAGAGCGGCTCGCCCTGGCTGCCGGTGGAGATCACGACGACCTTCTCGTCGGGGAAGTTCTCGATCTCGCGCGGCTGGATGAAGAGGCCCGACGGCGCTTTCGCCATCCCCAGGTTGGAGGCGATGTTGAAGTTCTTGCGCATCGAGCGACCGACCAGGGCGACCTTGCGGTCGAGTGCGACGGCGGCGTCGATCACCTGCTGGACGCGGTGGATGTTGGAGGCGAAGGAGGTGACGATGATCCGCCCCTTGCAGTGCGAGAACTGTTGCAGCAGCGCCGGGCCGACGCTCGACTCCGACGGTGCCACCCCCGGGCGGTCGGCGTTGGTGGAGTCGCCGCAGAGCAGCAGCAGGCCTTCGCGACCGATCTCGGCCAGGCGGGGGATGTCCGCCGGGCGGCCGTCGACCGGGGTCTGGTCGAACTTGTAGTCGCCGGTCATCAGCATCGAGCCGACCTCGGTGGTGATCAGGACGCCGCGCATGTCGGGGATCGAGTGGGCGAGGTGGACCAGCTCGAGGCCGAAGGGGCCGCGCTGGACCTTCTCCCCCGCCGGCAGCTCCTGCAGGGGGGCGTCGGAAAGCTTGTGCTCGTCGAGCTTCGAACGGACCATCCCGATCGTCAGCAGACCGCCGTAGATCACCGGCGGCTCGCCGATCTCACGCAGCACATAGGGCAGGGCGCCGACATGGTCCTCGTGACCGTGCGTCAACACGATCGCTTCGATGTCGTCGGCGCGGTCGCGCAGGTAGGAGAAGTCGGGCAGGACGAGGTCGATCCCGTGCATCTCGGCGGTCGGGAACATCAGCCCCGTGTCGACGACGACGATCTTGCCGTCGTACTCGATCACGGTCATGTTCTTGCCGATCTCGCCGAGTCCGCCCAGCGGCAGCACTCGGAGTTTCTTGCTTGGCACTAGTTACTCACTCTCTTCAGAAGTTGGCTATCGGACGACCGGAAGGCCGATGCCCTCCAGCGCGGTCTTGACCGCGGCCCGCTGGTCGGCGTCCGCCGGAACCAGCGGCAGCCGCATCCGCTCCGGGATCAGGCCGAGCATGTCGAGCGCGGCCTTGACCGGAATCGGGTTGGTGGTCACCGAGAGGCCCTCGTAGAGAGGCGTCAGCTCGGCGTCTATCTCGCGGGCGCGGGAAATGTCCCCGCTCTGGGCCGCGTCCCACATCTCGCGCATCTGCTTGCCGGCGACGTGCGAGGCGACCGTAATGCCGCCGGCGCCGCCGAACTCGAGCACGCGAAGGAAGGTGTTGTCGTTGCCGGCGAGGATCGAGAGGCCCTCGATCGGGCCCAGCTCCTCGTCGTTGGCCTGCTTGACGGCGACGATGTTGTCGATTGCGGCCAGTTCGCCCAGCAAATCGGGTGGCATGTTGATCACCACGCGCGCCGGGATGTTGTAAACGACCATCGGCAGCTCGGGCACGGCCCCGGCGACAGCCTCGAAATGGGCGCGCAGGCCGGCTGGATTGGGCTTGTTGTAATAGGGCGCGACGACCAGCGAGGCATCGGCGCCGGCAGCAGCGGCGGCCTTGGTCAGCTCGCGCGAGTGGCGGGTGTCGTTGGTCCCGGTTCCGCAGATCAAGAGCACCTCGTCGCCGACCTCGGTCCGGACCGCCCGCAGCAGCTCGACCGTCTCCTCGTCGGTCAGCGTCGGGCACTCGCCGGTGGTGCCACCGATCACGAGGCCGTGGGAGCCGTGCTCCAGCAGGTGGGCGGCGAGGCGACGACCGGCGTCCACATCGACGCCACCCTGCTCGTCGAACGGGGTGGCCATCGCCGTCAATACGCCTTCGATCGCCTTCATCGCTGCCAGGGTACCCAGTTAACCGGCCTGGTCTTCGAAAAGCAGCTTCTCGAGACCGACGGTAAAGCTATCCGGCAGCGCCCCCACCTTGCGCACGGCGAGCAGCACGCCGGGCATGAACGAGCTGCGGTCGATCGAGTCGTGACGCAGCGAGAGCGTCTGCCCCTCGCCACCGAAGATCACTTCCTGGTGGGCGACCAGGCCGGGCAACCGCACCGAGTGAATCGGCTGGTGGACGTTGCCGCCGGCGCTGTCGATCAGCTCCTGGGTCCGCCTGGCCGTGCCCGACGGGGCATCGAGCTTGCGGTCGTGGTGCAGCTCGACGATCTCGCACTCGGGCATGTGCGGGGCGATCGTCTGCGCGACCTCCATCAAGAGGACGGCGCCGATCGCGAAGTTGGGGGCGACGAAGCAGTTGGCGCGGGAGGCCTCGGCGGCGGTGCGGGCGGCGTCGAGATCGAAGCCGGTGGTGCCGACGACCGTGTGGACGCCCGCCTCGAGGCAGGCGCGGACGTTGCCGAGGGCGGTGTCGGGAACGGTGAAGTCGACGACGACGTCGGCCTCGCCGAGCACGTCGGCCAGCTCGACCCCAAGGGCCGGATCGGCCCTGCCCGCCAGGATCGTGTCCTCGGCTGCCTCGACCGCCTTGCAGACGGCCTCGCCCATGCGGCCGGCGGCACCGGCAACCGCAACCCGGATCACGCCGCCACCAGCGCTTCGCTGACCGGCGCCAAGGCCCGACGGAAGCGATCCTCGTCGGTGCCCACACAGGCCGCGGAGAGTCGCTCGGCGCCGTAGAGCTCGGTCGCCAGCTCGGTCAGGTCGTCGACCTCGATCGCGTCGACCTTGGCCAGCATCTCGTCGAGGCTTTCGATCGGCAGGCCGAACAGGGTCGCCCGCGAGATCCGCGTCATCCGTGCCGCCGTCGACTCCGAGGAGAGGACGAGCCGGCCCTTGACGCTCTCCTTGGCCCGGGTCAGCTCCTCGGCCGAGACCGGCTCGGAGCGCAGGCGGGCCATCTCGTTGCCGATGATCGAGCAGGCCTCCTCGACGTTGTCCTCGCGGGTGCCGACGTAGGTCGCGATCAGGCCCTGGTCGGTGAACTGCTCGTTGTAGGAGCCGACCGAGTAGGCGAGGCCGCGCTTCTCACGGACCTCGCGGAAGAGGCGCGAAGAGGTCGAGCCGCCGAAGATCGAGTCGAGCACGGCCAGCGGATAGCGGCGCTGGTCGTCGCGGCGCAGGCCCGGGGCCCCGAAGCAGATGTGGTACTGCTCGGTCTCCTTGGCGTGGAAGCAGAGGCGGGAGACGCCGTCGAGGCCGCCCTCCGGTGCCACTCCCCCGCCCTCGGCCGGCGCGGTCACGAAGCGTTCGGCCAGCTCGACGATGCGGGCGTGGTCGAGGTGGCCGGCGGCGCCGACGACGATCTCCGAGCCGGCGTAGCGGGCGTGGTGGTAGCTCTCGATGTCCGGGACCGGGATCGAGGCGATCACGTCGGCCTCCCCCAGCACCCGGCGGCCGAGCGGATGCTCGCCGAAGACCGCCTCCGCGAGGACGTCGTGGACCCGGTCCTGCGGCTCGTCCTCGTACATCGCGATCTCCTCCAGCACGACCTGGCGCTCGGAGTCGATTTCGGGATAGGTCGGCGCCAGCAGCATCTCCGCCAGCAGGTCGAAGACCTCCTCGGTGTGCTCGTCGAGGAAGCGCGCGTGCAGGTGAGTGGTCTCCTTGCCGGTGGCCGCATTGATCGAGGCCCCGAGCCCGTCGAAGCGCTCGGAGATCTCGATCGCGGAGTAGCGCGCCGTGCCCTTGAAGAGCAGATGCTCGAGGAAATGGGAGACCCCGGCCTGAGCCGGGGTCTCGTTACGGGAGCCGGTGCGCACCCAGAGCCCGAGCGCCACGGACCGGACCGAGGGAACCTCCTCGGTCACGACCCGGACGCCCGAGCCCAACTCGGTGAGCTGGGGTGCGCTCAACGTCTAGCTGCGCTGCTCGCGCTCACGACGACGGCCGCCGTCACGACCGCCCCGACTGCCGCCGCGGTCACCGCCGCCGCGCCTGGGCCCACCGTCGCCGGAACCGACCGAAGCCAGTTCCTCCGCCGATTTGCCCTCGACCGAGGGGTCGCTGGAGAGGCGCAGCCCAATCCGGCCGCGCTCCTTGTCGACCTCGACCACGGTGACGTCGATCTCCTCGCCGGCGGTGAGGACGTCGTCGACGGAGTCGACCCGCTCACCGGGCTTGACGTTGGAGATGTGCAGCAGTCCGTCGGTGCCCTTGACGAGCTCGACGAAGGCCCCGAACGTGGTCGTCTTCACGACCTTGGCGGAGTTGTAGCGATCGCCGACTTCGGCCTCGCGGGTCATCGAGTCGATGCGGGCGACACAGGCGTCGACCAGTTCGCCGGTCGGCGCGTAGATCCGCACCGTGCCGTCGTCCTCGACGTCGATCTCCGCTTCGAACTCCTCGCAGAGGGCGCGAATCGTTTCGCCGCCTTTGCCGATGACCGCCCCGATCTTCTCGGGATCGATCTTGATCGACTCGATCGCCGGGGCGTGCTGGGAGAGCTTCTCCCGCGGCCCCTCGATCGCCTCGGCCATCTTGCCGAGGATGAACTGGCGACCCTTGAGGGCCTGCTCCAGCGCGTCCTCGAGGATCTCGAAGGTGACGCCGGTGATCTTGATGTCCATCTGCAGGGCGGTGATCCCGTCCTTGGTGCCGGCGACCTTGAAGTCCATGTCGCCGAGGTGGTCCTCGACGCCGGCAATGTCGGTGAGGACGATGTAGTCGTCGCCCTCCTTGATGAGTCCCATCGCAACGCCGGCGACCGGAGCGCTGACCGGAACCCCCGCGGCCTGCAGGGCCATCGAGGAGGCGCAGACCGACCCCATCGAGGAGGAGCCGTTGGACTCGAGCGTCTCGGAGACCGCGCGAATCACGTACGGGAATGACTCTTCGTCCGGAATCGTCGCCACCAGGGCGCGCTCGGCGAGGGCGCCGTGACCGATGTCACGCCGCTTCGGGCCGCGCATGAAGCCCGCCTCCCCGACCGAGAACGGCGGGAAGTTGTAGTGGTGGAAGAACCGCTTCGTGGTCTGCAGCCCGAGCGTGTCGAGGCGCATGTCCATCCGCGTCGTTCCCAGGGCCACGTTGGAGAGGATCTGGGTCTCGCCGCGGGTGAACAGGGCGGAGCCGTGCACGCGCGGGGAGATGTCGACCTCGCACTCGATCGGCCGGATCTCGTCCTGGGCGCGGCCGTCGGGGCGCTTCTTGTCGACGGCGATCGCCTTGCGGATCGTGTCCTTCTCGATCGCGCCGAAGGCGGCCTTGACCTCGGCCTTGCGCTCGCCGTCGGCGTCGTCGGACTCGGGCGCGTACTTGGCGACGACCTCGTCCTTGACCTTGTCGATCGCCTCGTAGCGCTCGAGCTTGCCCTCGGTGGCGATAGCGTCGACCAGGGCCTGGCCGTACTCGGAGCGGATCGTGTCGAGCAGCGAGCTGTCGAGCTCCGGCTCCTCGTGCTGGATCTTCTCTTTGCCGGCCTTCTCTTGGAGCTCCGCCATCGCGGCGACGAGCTTCTTGATCTCGCCGTGGGCGATGTCGAGCGCGTCGAGGATCTCGGCCTCGGTGACGCCGTCGGCGCCGGCCTCGACCATCAGGATCGCCTCGTCGGTGCCGGCGACGATCAGGTCGAGCTCCAGCTCCTCGTGACGCTCCTCGGGCGGGTTGACGACGAAGTCGCCCTCGAGCTTGCCGACCCGGACCGCGCCGACGTGCTTGGCGACCGGGACTTCGGAGATCGCCAGCGCCGCCGAGGCGCCGTTCATCGCGAGGATGTCGTAGGGGTTGACGTGGTCGACCGACAGCGGCATCGCGACCAGCTGGGTCTCGTAGTGCCAGCCCTTGGGGAAGAGCGGGCGGATCGGCCGGTCGATCATGCGCGCGGTCAGCGTCGCCTTCTCGCCGGATTTGCCCTCGCGGCGGAAGAACGAGCCGGGGATCTTGCCCGCGGCGTACATCCGCTCCTCGACGTCGACGGTGAGGGGAAGGAAATCGACATCGCGCAGGCTGCCGAGGGTTGCGGTGCACAGGACCATGGTGTCGCCGGCCTGGACTACGACCGCGCCACCCGCCTGCTTCGCGAGTTTGCCCGTCTCGAAGGAAATCTGGCTGTCGCCGACATCCACCGAAACGCGGCTTACGTCAAACATGCTCATTTAGTTGTCCTACCTCCGGCCGCCCGGTTGGCGGCCATTCGCTTGTTCAGAACTCTCGTTCTCTAACTGCGACAAGGGTACAGGCATCGAAAACCGCCGGAGTGCCGGTCACGCCGCCGCGAATGCCGGATTGGAAGTCGCGCCGCACCCGTTCCGCCACCGGCGTCGCCCGGCGGTCCCGCTCGAAGCGCTCGAGGTCGAGGCCGAGTCGCTCGGCCCGCTCCCAGAGATGGGGATCGTCAACCCGGCCGCGGTCGGCGTAGAGCGAGTCGACCATCTCGAAGAAGCGATCCTGCATTCCGGCTGCCTCGGCGGCCGCGTGCAGCGCCGGAGAACGCGGGTGCTTGCTGGCCACCGGGAAGTGGCGGAAGGCGGTGGAGCCTGGGAGCGCCCCAATCTCCGCCCAGGCGGCGGCGCAGTGGGGGCAGCCGAGGTCGGCGTAGACGATCAGCCCCTCCCCCGCGCCGCGAACATGGTCATCTGGCCCGATCGGCGGTACGGCGGCACTGGTCAGGTCGGTCACCAGGTCATGCGTCTGCTGTAGGGCTTCCTATACACGCCTAAATGCAGACGCGTGAATCAGGTGAGAGCGTCGAAGATGACGTTGGCGCCGGGGAACTCGCCGGGGTTGGGCGATTCGTAGGCCCAGGCGACCATCCCGTCCTCGTCGACAAGGACCAGCGTGCGGTTGGCGATGCCGAACTGCTCCAGGTAGGAGCCGTAGGCCTGGGCGACCTCGCCCTTGGGATGAAAGTCGGCGAGCAGCGTGGTGTCGATCCCGAGCTTCTCCTGGAAGGCCTTGTGGGCCCAGGAGTGGTCGACGCTGATCCCAACCAGCTCCACTCCCCTGGCCTCGATCTCGGGCTTTACCTCCTGGTAGATCGAAAGCTGGTCGCCGCAGACGGGACTGAAGTCCTGCGGGTAGAAGACGAGCAGGACCTTGCGGCCGCGATAGTCGGCAAGCGAGACCTTCTCGCCGTCCTGGTCGCGGAGGGTGAAGTCGGGTGCCGGCTCGCCGGCGGCGATCATCGACGCAGGCCGAGATCGGCGACCAGGGCGCGGTAGCGCTCGAGGTCGATGCGCTCGAGGTAGCGCAGCATCCGGCGCCGTTTGCCGACCAGCATCAGCAGGCCGCGGCGCGAGTGGTGGTCCTTGGTGTGGGTGCGCAGGTGCTCGGTGAGTTCGTTGATCCGCTCGGTCGCCAGGGCGATCTGAACCTCGGCGGAACCGGTATCGCCGTCCGCCCGGCCGTATTTGCCGATCAGCTCGCTCTTTTTTTCTTTGGTCAGGCTCATGTCGTAAAAAAGCCGTGCACCCTGCGGGTCACGGCCGCTGGAAGCTAGCACAGACGCGCTTGGCGTCCTCGACATCGCGCTGCATCTGAGCGACCAGATCGCCGACGTCCGGGAAGCGCTTCTCCCCTCGCAACCGCTCGACGAAGGCGACCCGCAGGGTCCTGCCATAGAGGTCTTCGTCGCGGTCGATCAGGTAGGTCTCGATGAGGACGCCGCGGCCGCTCTCGAAGGTGGGCCTGACGCCGACGTTGACCGCCGCCGGAACGCCGTCGGCGAAGGCGGCATAGACGCCGTGACCGGGGATCGCGAGGCGGTCGTCGGGGACGAAATTCGCAGTCGGAAAGCCAAGCTCGCGCCCGCGCTGGTCGCCTTTGACCACCACTCCCTCGACCATGAAAGGAGCGCCGAGGCAGTGCCTGGCCCCGGCCATGTCCCCCGCCGCGACGAGGGCTCGAATTCGGGTCGAGGAGACGGTCTCGCCGTCGACCTCGACCAGTGGCACAACCCTGGTCTCGAACTCGTCGCGGCTTTCGAGCATCGCCGGATCGCCCTTGGCCTTGGCGCCGAAACGGAAGTTCTCACCGACCGAGACCTTGGTCGCACCGAGGCGTTCGACCAGGACGTGCTCGATGAAATCCTCGGCGCTGCGGTGGGCGAACTCCTGGTCGAAGGGGATCACGACCAGCTCGTCCACGCCCAGCCCGTCGATCACGTCGCGCTTGACCGAGAAGGGCATGATCAGCTTCGGCAGTGCCGCCGGGTGGAGGACCTCGAGCGGGTGTGGATCGAAGGTGAGGACGGTGTCGGCATCGTCGATCACCGCCTGGTGACCGAGGTGGACGCCGTCGAAGGTCCCGATCGCGACATGGCGCGGTCGCGGCTCGGCGTCCGGCAGGGAGACGACCTCGATGCTCATCGCAGCGCCACCCCCACGGCGGGAACCAGCTCGGCGACGCGACCGACCTCCAGCTCCTCGCCGGAATCCTCGACCCGGAAGGGCCCGACGGCGGTGCGCCGCAAATCGGCGCAATAAGCGTCGCCGAGGGTCTCGACGAGGGTGCGGACATAGGTCCCCGCCGAGCATTCGATCTCGTAGTGGGCGAGCTCCTCGTCCGCGGACAGCAGCTCGGCCCGGTGGACCTCGACGTCGCGCTCCGGCGTCTCCACGGTTTCGCCGCGATGGGCCTTCTTGTAGAGGCGCTCGCCGCCGACCCGCACGGCGGAGGTCATCGGCACCCGCTGGCGCACGGTCCCGGTCGGCAGCTCGAGCGAGGACGGCAGCTCGCCCGTCCGGGTCAGCTCCCCGTCGGAGTCGCCGGTGCTGGAGCGCCAGCCGAGCCGCGCCGTGGCCAGATAGGTCTTCGGCAGCCCGACCAGGAAACGCTGCAAACGGGTCGCGCGACCCAGCAGAATCAGCAGCAGGCCCGTCGCGAAGGGATCGAGGGTGCCGGCGTGACCGGCTTTGCAGCCGCGTTCGCGGCGCACCTCGGCGACGACGTCATGAGAGGTGACCCCAGCCGGCTTGTCGTAGAGCAGCACCGCCCCTGCGGGATCGCCGTGAGCCATGCTCAGGGGCCCAGCTGAGTGGTGACCTCGCCGCAGAGAAAGTCGACCAGCTCGTCCAGCTCGAGGTCGGTGGAGAAGCCGGCGGCGCGCTTGTGCCCGCCTCCCCCATGCTTGCGGGCGATCGCCGAGACGTCGACGTCCCCCTCGCTGGATCGCAGGCTGACCTTGCGGGCGGCCCGACCGCGGTTGCCGAGGTCTCGGACCACGGCCGCGACCTTGGTCCCGTCGATCGAGCGCAGGTGGTCGATCACCCCCTCGGTCATCTCCTCGCCGGCCCCGGTCGCTTCGTAGTCGGCACTGGTGATGTAGCTGACCACCAGCCGGTTGCCGCAGTGCTGCTGAATTCCGTCCAGCGCGCGAGCCACGAGGCGCAGCTTCTCGATCGGCACGTGCTCGTAGAGGCGCCGGTAGGTGTCGTCGATGTCGACCCCGGCGTCGATCAGATCCGCCGCGACCCGGTGGGTGTGGGCGTCGGTGTTCTCGTACATGAATTTGCCGGTGTCGGTGATCAGGCCGACGTAGAGGGCCGAAGCCATCTCGCCGGTGATCGTGGCGCCGAGCAGGACGGCGAGGTCATAGACGATCTCGGCCGTGCAGGAGGCGCTAACGTCGACCAGGTTGAAGTCTCCGAAGCGGGTGTTGTCGTGGTGGTGATCGATGTTGATCACGTCGTTGCCGCCCTCGGTCAGGAAGTCGACCGGCATGCGGTCGATATTGCCGCAGTCGAGGAAGATCACGGTGCGGTCTGCCATGTCGGCGGGCGGCTCGTGGAAGACCTCCTCCAGCGGCAGGAAGCGGTACTCGATCGGCAGCGGAAACTCCTTAGCCGCGAGGAACATCACCGAGTCCTTGCCGAGCTGGGTCAGCAGCTGGTGCATCCCCAGCAGCGAGCCGAGGGCATCGCCGTCGGGTCCCTCGTGGGCGGTCAAGAGGAAGCGGTCACGGCCCTTCAGCTCGGCGCTGACCCGCTCCAGGTCCGAGGTCGCGATTCCGGTCGCCTCGGTCATGCGCCCGGCTCCGGCTCGCTGGGCGGCTCTTCCTCGAGCAGCTGGGAGATCCGCGCCCCCTGGGCGACGGTGTCGTCGTAACGGAAGGTCAGGGTCGGGGTCCGCTTCATCCGCGTCTCGGCGGCTATCCGCGTCTGCAGCACCCCGTGGGAGGAACGCAGGCCCTCCAGCGTCTCCTCGCGCTCCTCCTCGGTTCCGAGCACGCTGACGAACACCTTGGCGGTGCGCAAGTCTGCGCTGGTTTCAACCGAGGTCACGGTCACGAAGCCGATACGGGGGTCGCTCAAATCACTCGAGATCGCGGCGCCGACGACCTCGCGCAGCACCTCGTTGATGCGCCGCATGCGAGGGCCGGCCATCCTACTCCAGGGTTTGCTCGACCTGCTTGGTCTGGAAGAACTCGAGCACGTCTTCCTCCTTGACGTCAGCGTAGCCGTCAAGCACGACGCCGCACTCCTGTCCCTCCTCCACCTCCTGCACGTTGTCTTTGAAACGTCGCAAGGAGCCGAGTTTTCCGGTCCAGATGACCGTCCCCTGGCGGATCAGGCGAACGCCGGCCGTGCGGGTGGCCTTGCCATCGGTGACGATGCAGCCGGCGATCCGGCCGACCTTGGAGGCCTTGAAGGTCTGTTTGATTTCGGCCTCGCCGACGGCCTCCTCGACCTCGATCGCCTCCAGCAGGCCCTCCATCGCGTTGCGCAGGTCTTCGGTGATCTTGTAGATGACCGAGTAGGTGCGGATGTCGACGCCCTCGCGCTCGCCGGCGCGGCGAGCGTCGGCCAGGGGCCGCACGTTGAAGCCGATGATGATCGCTTCGGAAGCCGAGGCCAGCATCACGTCGGACTCGTTGATGCCACCGGTCTGGGAGTGGATGATGTTGATCGCGACGCGTTCCTGCGGGACTTTGGCGATCTCGTCCTGGAGCGCCTCCAGCGAGCCCGCGACATCGGCCTTGAGGACGATGTTGAGCTCCTTGATGTCGCCCTCCTGGACCCGGGCGAAGACCTCGTCGAGGCTGACCTTGCGCGCCTGGCGGCGGGCCAGGGCCTCGGTCTTGAGCCGGTTGGCGCGCTCCTGGGCGAGCTGGCGGGCGCGGCGGTCGTTCTCGACCGCCTGCACGAACTCGCCGGCGTCGCTGACGCCGTCGAAGCCCAGCACCTCGACCGGCATCCCCGGCTCCGCGGCCTCGACCCGCTCGCCGGTGAAGTCGTGCATCGCCCGCACCCGGCCCCACTGCGGGCCCGCGACCAGCGAGTCGCCGACCTTCAGGGTGCCGCGCTGAACCAGGACGGTTACGACCGGGCCGCGGCCGGGATCGAGCTGGGACTCGATCACGGTGCCGGAGCCGGGAGCATCTGGATTGGCCCCGAGCTCCTCGAGCTCGGTCACCAGCAGGATCATGTCGAGCAGGTTGTCGAGCCCTTGGTGGGTCTTGGCGGAAACCTCACAGAAGACGGTGTCGCCGCCCCACTCCTCCGGCGAGATGCCCTCTTGCGCCAGCTCGTTGCGGACTTTTTCGGGGTTGGCCCCCTCCTTGTCGATCTTGTTGACGGCGATCAGCATCGGCACGTCGGCGGCGCGAGCGTGGTCGATCGCCTCCTTGGTCTGGGGCATGACGCCGTCGTCGGCGGCGACCACGACCACGGCGACGTCGGTCACCTTGGCGCCACGGGCGCGCATTGCCGTGAAGGCGGCGTGGCCCGGCGTGTCGAGGAAGGTGATCGTCTTGTCGTCTTTATGGACCTGGTAGGCGCCGATGTGCTGGGTGATGCCACCCGCCTCTCCGGCCGCGACCTCGGTCTCGCGGATCGCGTCGAGCAGCGAGGTCTTGCCGTGGTCGACGTGGCCCATGATCGTGACCACAGGTGGGCGGTCGACCAAATCCTCGGCGGCGTCGGAGAACTCCGGCTCCTCGGGCTCCTCCTCGGCGGCGGTGACGATCTCCAGCTTGCGGTCGTACTCGTCCGCGATCGCTCGCACCGACTCGTCGGTGAGGGTCTGGGTGAGCGTTGCCATCTCCCCCATCGTCATCAGCTTTTTGATCACCTCGGCCGGGGCCAGCCCGAGCGACTCGGCGACCTCGCGCACGGTTGCACCGGAGTTGACCTTGGTCGCCTCCGGCTCGACCGGCGTCGCCGGGCCCATCGGCGGCTCCTCGAGCAGCGGCCGGCGGCGGCGCCCGCCGCGGCGGCGCGGCGGGCGCTGTGGCGGCGGCCCACCCATCTGGTCACGGCGGGCGGCCTGGGAGTCGATCACGACGCGGCGTTTTTTGGCCGCGCCACCGCCCCCGCCCCCGGCGCCGCCCTGCTGAGGGCTGCCGGCGGGACGGATCGGTTTGGTCGAAGGCTGGGCTTTCGCGGCGGGCGCCGGTTCCGGCGGCGCGGCGGGAGCAGGAGCCGGCGACTGTTCGGGCGCGGGCGCGACGACCTTGGGCTTGGGCCTGTGGACGGGCTTGGCCTTGGGTTTGGCCGGGGCCGGCTCGGCGCCGTTGCCCTTGGCGGCGTTGATCGCCTTGACGGCCTCGCCGACCTCGACGCTGGAGGCGGCCGCCTTTGCCTCGATGCCGGCAGTCTTCAGCGCCGCAAGCAGTTCCTTGCTGCTTACGCCCTGCGCTTTCGCGATCTCGTGAACCCGCTTCTTAGCCACTAAGCCTGCTCAGCCTCCTCGACCACAGCCTCGACTGGGGCCTCGTCGTCGGGAGCCTCAGACGTTTCATCCGCGGGCGCGACGTCCTCGGGCTCTTCCTCGACGAACTCGGCCGTGGCGCGCTCGACAATCTCGTCGACCTGGCCCTGGTCGCCGTCGGGGTCGGCGAGGATCGCCACCTCGGCCTCGGAGACGCTGGCGAGCACGGCAACCTGGCTGGTCTCGAAGCGGGTCAATGCCTGATGGGAGGGCAGACCGCAATAGGTGGAGCCGGGGACGGCGGCGTTCGGGCAGCGGCGGCCATTCGACAGGGCCGCCATGCAGCGACCGTCGGACTGCTCTTCGCCCTCGTACTCGACCTCGGTGTCCTCGGAGGCGAACTCGGTCTCGGACTTGATGTCCACTCGCCAGCCGGTCAGGCGGGCGGCGAGACGGGCGTTCTGACCGTCGCGGCCGATCGCCAGCGAGAGCTGGTCGTCGGGCACGATCACGGTCGCCTGGCGCTCCTCGTCGTCGACGATGACCTCGCGCACGCGGGCGGGAGACAGGGCTTTGGCGACGAAGCGGGCGGGCTCGTCGTTGTGGGGGATGATGTCGATCTTCTCGCCGCGCAGCTCGGAGACGACCATCCGCACCCGCGAGCCGCGCGGGCCGACGCAGGCGCCGACCGGGTCGACCCCGTCGGCATGGGAGACGACGGCGATCTTCGAGCGGTAGCCCGGCTCGCGGGCGACGCCGACGATCTCGACCAGCTTGTCGGCGATCTCCGGGACCTCGAGCTCGAACAGGCTCTTGATCAGCTCGGGGCTGCGTCGGGAGACGACGATCGCCGGGCCTTTGGTCGAGTCGGAGACGTCGGTGATGACCGCCTTGACCCGCATCCCGTGGTCGTAGCGCTCGTTGTAGACCTGCTCGGACTTGGGGAGCAGCGCCTCGACCCGCTCGCGCAGCTGGACCAGCGTGTAGCGCTTGTCGGACTGCTGGATGATCCCGGTGATCAGCTCGCCGACCCGGTCCTGGTACTCGTCGTACATCATCTGCCGCTCGGCCTCGCGGATCCGCTGCAGAATCACCTGCTTGGCGGTCTGAGCGGCGATCCGGCCGAAGTCTTCCGGCGTCACGTCGTGGGTGGTGATCTGGTCCTCGTAGGGAGCGATCATCTCCGGATCCAGCTCGGGATCCTCGGGCTCGCGCATTTCGCCGGTCTCGGGATCGACCTCGGGCTCCTCCTGCAGCTCGGCGGCCTCGGCCAGCAGCTTCTCCTCCAGCTCCGGCGGCAGGATCAGTTCGAAGACGCGGAAGTCACCGGTTTCGTGATCGAGGTCGACGCGAGCGTATTTGGCAGCTCCGGGCGTCTTCCTGTAGGCCGAGAGGAGGGCGTCCTCGAGGGCGTCCATCAGCGTATCGGCGGAGATTCCCTTCTCCTGCTCGAGCGCTTTGACTGCGTCGACGATCTCCTTGCTCACTGAAGCGGCTCCTTGGTCTCGGAAGTGGTGCTGGGGCGGCGATACTTGGGGCCCGGCGAAGAGACCTCGAGCGAGTAGTCGGCCAGCAGGTTGTTGAGGTGCTTGGTGACCCGTTCGCAGAGCGCCAGATCGACACCGCCCGGATGGTCGATGAAGAGGCGCAGCGATTCGGTGCCGGGGCGCTCCACGGCCACGAGATCGAGCTCCGAATCGAGGTCGGATAGCTGCTGCTGAATGTTCTGCTGGAGGTCGGTCATGCCTGGTTCGGGGCGAAAAAAAAGTGGGCCAGGCCCACTTCTCGCTACTGCATAGGGACAAAAAGCTTGTTCTCAGTATAGCCCGCGTCGTGCGCCGGGCCGCCCCTCCGCCCTGAGGCGGTCCAACCGATCCAGGATCTGCTCGGCTATCTCGTCCTTCGAGGCTTGCGGGAGCGCGATCTCGTCATCGGAGCTGATCAGGGTTGCGGCGTTTTCAAGGCTCTCGAAGCCGATCGCGGGGTCCGAGACGTCATTCAGGACTATGAGGTCGGCGCCCTTGCGGATGAGCTTCTCGCGGGCTCGGAAGAGGTCGTTGCCGTGTTCGGCGGCAAAGCCGACGATGGTCTGCCCCGGCTTCCGGTCGGCTGCAAGGCCGGCAAGGATGTCCTCCGTCGGCTCCAGGTGCAGGTCGAGGGCACCCTCGCGCCTGAGCTTGCCTGGAGCGGCCTGAGGACGGAAGTCGGCTGGGGCCGCGGCCATCAGCAGGACATGGGTCGAGCCGAACTCGGCCGTAGCGGCCGCCGCCAGCTCGGCTGCGGTCTCGACGTCGATCCGCCGCACCCCGGCCGGCTCGGGCAGCGCCACGTTGGCGGCGATCAGGGTGACCTCGGCGCCACGGCGGGTGGCGGCCGCGGCGAGGGCGATGCCCATGCGACCGCTGGAGCGGTTGCCGATGAAGCGCACCGGATCGATCGGCTCGCGGGTGCCGCCCGCGGTGATCAGCACCCGCAGGCCGTCCCAGGGCCGCTCGCCGCTCGGCAGCGCCGCCTCGATTCGAGCCAGCAGCCGCGCCGGGTCGGGCAGTCGCCCCCGACCATGCTCGCCGCGGGAGGCGAGCTTGCCCTCGTCCGGCTCGATCACCTCCACCCCGCGCTCGCGCAGCGTGCGCAGATTGGCCTGGGTTGCCCCATCGGCGTACATGCGGTCGTTCATTGCCGGCGAGACCAGGCGCGGAGCCGAGCAGGCGAGGAAGGAGGTGGTCAGCATCGAGTCGGCGATGCCGCCGGCCAGCTTGGCGACGGTATTGGCGGTCGCTGGAGCGACCAGGAAGACGTCGCAGTTGGCCGCCAGCTCGAGATGGCCGATCGGGTCGTGGCTGGGCTCACCTTCGCCGGGGAAGGCGCCGCGCATCGGATCCCGCTCGAACTCGGAGCGGAGCACCGGGGCGCCGACGATCCCCTCGAAGGAGGCGGCGCCGACGAAGCGGGTGGCCGCCTCGGTCATCAGGACGCGGACGCCGTGGCCGGCAAGCGTCGCCAGGCGTGCCAGCTCCAGAGACTTGTAGGCGGCGATCCCGCCACTGACGCCTAGCAGGATTCTGGCCATCGGCTGCCCCCGTTGGAGGCTCCCAGCGCCGGGCGCTAGGAGCGGTACTCGTATTTGAGCTTGCCCTCGGCGAGCTCTTCAAGCGCCATCGAGAGGTAGTTCCTCTCGGCGTTGGTCTCGACCATCGGCGGCGGATACTCGCCAAATCCACCCTCACCGAGGTTGTGGAAGTAGCTGTTGATCTGACGCGCCCGCTTCGCCGAGACGACAACAGCGGCGTAATGGGAGTCGGCGTGGTCGAGCAGCTTGTCTACGCGTGGTTTGATCATCGGCCGGGGAGTCTAGATGATCAGCCCGGCGGGGCCTCGGTGAGCTCTTCGCTGACGATCCCGGCCAGCTCGCCGGCGGCGGTCTCGAGGTCGTCGTTGACGATCAGATGGTCGAAGTCGCCTTGGGAGGCGAGCTCGATTTCGGCCGTCTCAAGGCGCTTGTCGATCGCGTCGACGGGGTCAGTCCCCCGCCCCGCGAGACGCTCGCGCAGAACTGCGGGGTCCGGCGGCGCGATGAAGATCTGGATCGAATCAGGCTTTGCCGCACGCACCTGCTGGGCACCCTGGACCTCGATCTCGAGCACCACCGAGTGGCCGGCGCCGAGTCGGCCTTCGACCTCGGAGCGAAGCGTCCCGTAGTGGTTGCCGCTGTAGGTGGCGAACTCGAGGAAATCGTTCTGCTCGCGACGCCGGGCGAATTCCTCGGGCGAGAGGAAGTGGTAGTCGACCCCGTCCTCCTCCCCCGCCCGCGGCTGCCGGGTGGTCGCTGAGATCGAGAGCTCGAGGTCGGGGACGCGCTGCAGCAGCTCCCTGATCAGGGTCCCCTTCCCGACTCCAGACGGGCCAGTGATTACGAAAACTTTCGACATGAACTACGCACGGCCGCGAAAACCAAGCAGATCGGTGGACGCAGGGAGGTCGGCGCCGCGAGCGTACGCTAGTACGTGAGCAAGACGCCCGACCGAGGACTCCGAGATGCGCCGGTTTGCAGCGGCCGCGCTAACGGCGAAGCAGACTTACAAGCTCGGTGCGCTGGCGCTCGGAGAGACCCCCGATGGTCTTCGAAGGCGAAATCCGGCACTGATTGAGTATTCGATTGGTCTTCACGCGTCCGTACTTGGGAACGGCGAGGAGCATGTCGAAGACCTTCGCGGTGAGCACGTACTCGGGGGGATCGAGCAGGATCGCGTGGATGCTTGCCCGGTTTGCCTTCAGATCCTTCTTCAGTTTCGCCCTGGCCGTGCGAATGTCGTTCGCTCGTTTGAGCGCCTCCATCCGCTGATCCAAGGACCGCGCGGGAGCGGCTGCTGAGATCTTTACCGAGGGGGCAGGCATCTGCGCGGCGAGTATAGCCGCGGGCCGAACCGGCGCAAGTGGCCGAGACCCAATTCCGCCCAAATTCACCTCAACCTCAACTAGAGGTCGAGTACTGGCACGGGCTTGACCCCGTTCGGCATCCCCCCGGTGAGCTCCGTCGCGACTCGCGACCCTGCCTGCGGGTCGCGGAAATTCTCCGTCCCGACCGCCACCAGGGCCGCTCCGGCGAGGAGGAATTCACGGGCGTCGGCACCGCTGGAGATCCCTCCCATGCCAATCGCCGGCACCGTGGTCGCGGCGAGCACGGTGCGCAGCTGCTGCAGGGCGACCGGGCGCACGGCCGGGCCGGAGAGGCCGCCGTGACCAGCGGCCAGCGCCGGGGCGCCGCTGACCGGATCGAGTGCGCTCGCCTTCAGGGTGTTGATCAGCGAGACCGCGTCGGCCCCGCCCTGCTGGGCTCCGATTGCGACCGCCGCCGGATCGGCGACGTTCGGCGTCAGCTTCACGATCAACGGCTTCGGGGTCAGCGGCCGCAGCGCCTCCAGCAGCGCCTCGGCCTCCGCCGGCTGCTCGCCGACGATCAGGCCGGAGTGGACGTTGGGACAGGAGACGTTGAGCTCGATCGCGGCGACCTCCTCGCGGGGCGCCACCGCCTCGACCATTCGAGAGAACTCCGAGCGGCCGGTCGCCATCACCGAGACGATCAGCGGCACCGGCAGTTCCGCCAGCTGTGGCAGGTCCTCGGCGAGGAATCCCTCCAGTCCCTTGTTCGGCAGGCCGATCGAGTTGATCATGCCCGCGGGCGTCTCCCAGATCCGTTGCGGCGCGTTGCCGGCCCGTGGCTCCGGCGTGATCGTCTTCGAGACGAAGGCCGAGAAGGGGAAATCCTCCAGCAGGGCATCGCCGAAGACCCGCCGTGCGGCGATCGCGTCGTAGGTCCCCGAGGCGTTGACCACAGGGTGCTCGAGCTGGATGCCGCAGAAGTCAGGCATGGGTCACCCCGGCGATCTGCTCGCCACGGACGACCGGCCCATCGACGCAGAGGCGCATATAGGTGCCATCGGGCTTCGGCACGGCGCAGCCGAAGCAGGCGCCGTAGCCACAGGCCATCGGTGACTCCAGCGCAAGCTCGCAGGGGACGCCCCGGTCGGCGCAGAGGGTACGCACGGCCTCGAGCATGGCCGGGGGGCCGCAGGAGTAGACGACGGCGCTG